>CACZBW010000005.1 GCA_902779575.1 uncultured Lachnospiraceae bacterium | reverse complement strand
ATATGCATGTGCCATTACTGATACCTCTCTAAATGTGATGTAATCAGTATAGCACAGATGTAAGAATGTAGCTACTTATTTATTTTATTCTGTACTAGTTTCAGTTTCCCGTCAGCTTTTCCAGGGACACTCAGCTGCACAGGGCGACACTGGATTCCGGCCGGCGCAGAGTTTGCCGGTATGTCAAAAAGAAAAGGAGGTCGGAAATGATCTTTAATCACGACAGTGACCAGGATCAGGACAGCAGAAAACGCAGGAATATACTGCAGTATTATATCAGCATACTGTTGATTCTGATGGTGGCAAACGCGGTTTTCTTCCCCAGACTTCTGCAGAGGCAGGTAAAGGAAGTGGACTACAGCACATTTCTTGAGATGGTGGACGGCGATCAGGTTGAAGAAGTCATGATGAATGATGCAGGCAGCCAGATCGTATTCATGGCGAAAAGCAGCGAAGGCGGAACAGGCGGCGCATCTTCCTTTTACAAGACCGGCGTATTTCCGGATGATGATCTCCGGGCCAGGCTGGAAGAGCACAATGTAAAATTCGGCTCGCAGATTCCGCAGCAGAACAGTCCCCTGCTCAACTTTATCCTTACATGGATTCTTCCCTTTATTATTCTCACCATATTCGGGCAGCTGATGATGCGGTCTCTGGCGAAGCGCGCAGGAGGCGGGGCGATGGGATCCTTCGGAAATGTCATGAATTTCGGCAAATCCGGAGCCAGAATCGTAGCGGAGGATGAAACAGGAGTAAGCTTTAAGGATGTGGCCGGTGAGGAGGAGGCAAAGGAAGCCCTCACCGAGATCGTGGATTTTCTGCATAATCCGGAAAAGTATTCAAAGATCGGCGCGAAGCTTCCCAAAGGTGCCCTTCTCGTAGGACCTCCCGGAACCGGAAAGACCCTTCTGGCAAAGGCGGTTGCGGGTGAGGCGCATGTTCCGTTCTTCGCGATGTCAGGCTCGGAGTTCGTGGAAATGTTTGTCGGCATGGGTGCCTCCAAGGTCCGGGATTTGTTCAGGCAGGCTGAAGAAAAGGCTCCCTGCATCGTATTTATCGACGAGATTGATACGATCGGCAAGAAGAGGGATTCCGGCCAGCTGAGCGGAAATGATGAGAGAGAGCAGACGCTCAACCAGCTGCTTACCGAGATGGACGGCTTCGACGCGAAGAAGGGCGTTGTAATTCTTGCGGCGACCAACCGTCCCGACTCACTGGATCCGGCCCTGCTGCGCCCGGGCCGTTTTGACCGAAGAATTCCGGTAAACCTTCCGGATATCAACGGACGTGAGGCTATCCTGAAAGTGCACGCGAAGGATGTGCGCATGACGGAAGACGTTGATTTCCATAAGATTGCCCGGATGACAAGCGGCGCTTCAGGCGCGGAGCTTGCGAATATTATCAATGAAGCGGCGCTGCGCGCGATCCGTCAGGGAAGAGAACTGGTTAATGAGTCCGACCTGGAGGAAAGCGTGGAAGTGGTCATCGCCGGATACCAGAGAAAGAATGCAGTTCTTTCAGAAAAAGAGAAGCTGATTGTCTCCTACCATGAGATTGGCCATGCCCTGGTTGCGGCAAAGCAGACGAATTCGGCTCCCGTACAGAAGATTACGATTATTCCAAGAACGAGCGGCGCGCTCGGATATACCCTGCAGGTGGATGAAGGGGAACACAGTCTGATGTCAAAGGAAGAACTGGAGAACAAGATCTGTACGCTGACCGGAGGTCAGGCGGCGGAGCAGCTGATCTTCCATTCCATCACGACCGGCGCCTCCAATGATATCGAGCAGGCGACGAAGCTCGCCCGCAGCATGATCACACGCTACGGGATGAGTGATTTCGGCATGGTCGCCTTTGAGACCATTCAGAATCAGTATCTGGGCGGAGACAGTTCCCTGTCCTGTTCAGAGACCACAGCAGCCAGAATCGACGAGGAAGTGGTTGCGCTGGTTAAGAAAGCCCGGGCAAAAGCGGAAGATATTCTCAGGGAAAATGAGAGCAAGCTGCATGAACTTGCCAGGTTTCTCCTGGAGAAAGAAACCATTACAGGAGAGGAATTCATGGCAATTCTTGAAGCGCCGCAGGAGAACGGGGCAGAAAAAACAGCAGAGAACTGAATATCATTCTTTCCTGAAGAAACAGCTATATGATAAAAGGAAAAATGCGTGTCCGGAGGGATGCGCATTTTTTGTGTGATTCATAAAAGTATGTTATACTAAGAAAATACTGATTATAACAGTGTTTCCTTAGAGCCTCCGGCGGGCGCTGACCGAAGCGGCAGCGCAGAGGCAGTGCTGCGCAACGGAAGGCCTGCTATGCAAGCCGCGCAGCACGCGGCTTTGTCAACTGAAGAGAATGAGATGAGTTTATGACAAAAAAAGAACTGGCGCTGGAAGTAATCAGACGCCTGAAAAAAGCATATCCGGACGCGGACTGCACCCTGGATTATGACGACGCGTGGAAACTGCTTGTCAGCGTCAGGCTGGCAGCCCAGTGTACGGACGCGAGGGTGAATGTCGTCGTCCAGGACCTGTACGCGAAATATCCGGATATGGAAGCACTGGCAGAAGCGCCTCCGGAGGATATCGAGGAGATTGTGCGGCCCTGCGGCCTGGGGAAAAGCAAGGCGCGGGACATCAGCGCCTGCATGCGTATGCTTGTGAACGAGTATGGAGGGAAGGTTCCGGAAGATTTCGATGAGCTTCTGAAACTTCCCGGCGTGGGCCGAAAAAGCGCGAACCTGATTGTGGGGGATGTGTTCGGAAAACCGGCGATTGTGACGGATACGCACTGTATCCGTCTGGCCAACCGGATCGGACTGGTCGACGGCCTGAAGGATCCGAAAAAAGTAGAGTTTGCCCTGCGTGAGATTATTCCCCCGGAAGAGGGGAACGCGCTCTGCCACAGACTGGTGCTGCATGGGCGCGAAGTATGCAGTGCCAGGACTAAGCCTTTCTGCGGAAAATGCTGTCTGGCGGACGTCTGTATCAGCGCAGGCACTTTCTGAAAAATGCGGCTGTCAGACCAGGGGGATGGTTCTGGCGGCATACAGCCCGCGGGGCCGGGCTGCAGCCTTCTGTACGGAGGCCCGGAGAACTGATGTTTTATAGAAAGAACAGGGAATTAAGTTATGCAGGAAGGATTGAAAAAAACTGGAAAAACGCTGGTTCTTGACTGTTCCAGCGGAATCAGCGGAGATATGCTGGTTGCGGCGCTTCTGGATCTCGGAGCGGATGAAGAGCTGCTGAAGGAAACACTGGATACGCTGCCGCTTACCGGTTACAGGGTTGCAGTCACGCGTGTTGTCAAGTCCGGCCTGGATGCCTGCGATTTTGACGTGATCCTTGACAGCGAACATGAAAATCATGACCACGATATGGCTTATCTGCACCCGGACCGTTTCGAGCCTGCCGTATTGACAGAACAGGATGACCATGGGCACAGCCATGGAGATCATGATCACGGGCACAGCCATGATGACCATGAGCACAGTCACGAAGACCATGACCATGCGCAAAGTCACGAGGATCATGACCATGCGCACAGTCACGAGGACTATGACCATGAGCACGATCATAACCATGAAGGACATCATCACCATCATCACGGCAGGAATCTGGGAGATATCATCCGGATTCTGGAAGCGGGAAAGCTGACGCCGGGCGCGCTTGAGATTGCCCTGCGGATTTTCCGGATTGTTGCGGAAGCGGAGTCGAAAGCGCACGGTCTGCCGATCGAGAAGGTCCATTTCCATGAAGTCGGGGCTGTGGATTCGATTGTCGATATTGCCGCGGTTTCCATCTGTGTCGATCAGCTGGGGATCACGGGCTGCATTCTTACGAATCTGACCGAGGGGACAGGCACAGTCCGCTGCCAGCACGGAATTCTTCCGATTCCGGTTCCCGCCACGACGGAGATCCTGTCCAGATACCGGATTCCCTTTCATATTGAACCGAGGATCAAAGGCGAGCTGATCACGCCGACCGGGGCGGCCGCGGCCGCGGCGCTTCGCACGGGAGATCTGCTTCCGGAACGGTTCACGATTCTGGCTTCCGGGCTTGGCGCGGGAAAAAGATCCTACGAGACTGCGGGGATCGTGAGAGCCATGCTGATCTGTGAGGAAAAAGCACAGGCGGAAGGCCGGGAGACAGAGGAACATGACCGGATCCTGATTCTGCAGACGAATCTGGACGACTGCAGCGGCGAGGCGCTTGGGTATACACTGGAGAAGCTTCTTGACGGCGGCGCTCTGGATGCATACTATACCCCTATATACATGAAGAAGCACAGGCCCGCTTATCTGCTCACGGTGCTGGCAGGCGCGGATGACAGAGAGAAGATGGAGCAGATCATTTTCCGCAATACGACCACGATCGGAATCAGGGTTTTCCCGGCAGACCGTACAAAACTCAGCAGGAGGATCCTGTCTGTGGAGACCCCTTGGGGAATGGCGGATGTGAAGTGCTGCAGAATGGGGGAAGAATATCTGTGCTATCCGGAGTTTGATTCCGTGGCGGCAATCTGCGACGCCCGGGGGACCGGCTTCATGCAGATGTACCATCAGGTCAAAGAATATGCGGAGAAATATCTGCAGTCAGAGAATATCATTTCGTGAGACACGGACTGCCGGAGCCGCAAGACGGAAAACGGACTGAAGGAGCCGGCACAGGATCTGTTGAGGCCGCGTCGGAGCGTCATAGTGGAAGGAGCATCAGTGGAAAATCCGGCGGAGGGTCAGCCTGTGAGGGGGAGCGATGCCCGGAGACAGAGGAAGGAAACGGAACAAAATGAAACAGGAAAGCAGGAATCTCGCAGTCACGCTGACTGCAGGTATGATTGCCATTCTGCTGATTGTGTGCGCCGCTGTTTCTTTTGTCGGCTGCCGGCAGCTGGCGCGGTCGCTTGACCGGGCGAAGACAGAGGCTCTGTCTGCGGATGGAAGCGGAGCTGCCGGAGAAGCTGCGGCTGAAGAAAGCGCTTCTGAAAAAACGGCAGGCGGAGAAACTGCCGGGAAGCCGGTTTCGGATTCTGCAGTTTCTGATGCTGCATATGAGGCATTTGAGAAGAACGAGAAGCAGAATTACTTAAGAGCAGTCGGCGCGGTAACTGCCGTGTGCTGCCTGATCGCTTTCGCGGTGGTTTTTATCGTATTGACCCGTATGGTGATTAAACCGGTCCGGGAGCTTACGGGCGAGGCTCTGCGCTACGCGGGGGATGACAGTACGGCGCAGGGATCGAAGCTCCTGGCCATGGAAAATCCGTATGAGATCGGCGGACTTGCCCGCTCCATACGGAAGATGGAAGTGGACATAGACCGGTATATCGGGAACCTGCGCCATGTAACGGCGGAGAAGGAGCGGATCAGCACCGAGCTGAATGTGGCAACCCAGATCCAGGCGGAGATGCTCCCGCGGATCTTTCCGCCCTTTCCGGACCGCCGGGAATTTGACATTTACGCGACGATGACTCCTGCCAAAGGCGTCAGCGGAGATTTCTATGATTTCTGCCTGATGGATAAAGATCATCTGGCGATGGTGATCGCGGACGTATCCGGCAAAGGCGTGCCGGCAGCGCTTTTTATGGTAATTGCCAGAACGCTTCTCAAAAACAGAATCCAGGAAGGCGGAAGCCCGTCAGAGATCCTGAGCGACGTAAATGAGAAGCTCTGCGAGGGAAATGAGTCGCACCTTTTTGTCACGGTATGGCTGGCAGTCCTGGAGCTTTCAACAGGAAAGGGAGTCGCGGCGAACGCCGGACACGAGCATCCCGCGCTGATGAGAAACGGCGGATCTTTTGAGATTATCAAATACCGCCATTCGCCTGCGCTGGCCATAATGGAGGGGATGCATTTCAGGGAACATAATTTCCAGCTGTATCCCGGTGACTGCCTGTTTGTTTATACGGACGGCGTACCGGAAGCTTCGAACGAGAAGCAGGAGATGTTCGGAGAGGAAAGGCTGCTGAGCGCCCTGAACCGTGATAAGTTTGAATCGGCGAAGGATCTCCTCAGATCGGTCAGGAATCAGATCGACGATTTTGAAGGGGACGCGATGCAGTTTGACGATCTTACGATGCTTGCATTTTATTACGCGGGACCGTCGGAGGGCACGGACAGCTGTGAGGATGGGACAGGCCCGGAGGATTTCTCTTCCGGGGGACAGGATTTTGGCGGCAGCCCGGGGAATCCGGATTCCGCGGGGGCACGCAGCGCAGTAAGCGGCAATACAGAGGCAGTTGACGCCGGAGGGGATCCGGAGGCTCCTGCAGGTGAGGTAGCTGATATGGGTGAAACAAAGATCAATGAGTTTCAGATCGCGGCAGAGATAGCCAATCTGGATGAAGTCCTTAACTTTGTGGATGAACAGCTGGAATCCATGGAATGCACTCCAAAGGCAAGGATGCAGCTTGACATGGCGGTGGAGGAAATGTTTGTAAACATCGCAAGCTATGCCTACGGCGGAGAGAGCGGGCCGGCATGGATCCGGATGTGGTTCCGTGAGGAAGGGAAGATGGCGGTGGTCGAGCTGATCGACAGAGGCGTTCCCTATGATCCTCTGGCGAAAGAGGATCCGGATGTTACCCTGTCCCTTGAGAAACGTGCCGTCGGAGGACTTGGAATCTTTATGGTTAAAAAGAGCGTGGACCGCATGCGCTATAACTATGAGGACGGCTGCAACATCGTGACCCTGGAGAAGAGAATCGCGCCCTGAGAGGAATAACAGGGGATTCAGCCGCGGATCCATAACTTCTGCCAGCAGCCGGACGGATCATTCTTATCTCCGGGAAGCGCTTTTCTTCTATGTCAGCCCCGGCAGACTGCCGGAGAGACTTTCCCTGACAGGCTGCCATAATTCGATCAGACGCTGCAGAGAACATGCGGCGTTGGCCGGACTGGTGGAGGGCAGGCGGACTGCGGTCCGGCCCAGAAGCGGCTCCTGATAGCGGCGAAAGAGACTGGCGCTGGTTCCTCCGTTGCAGAAGATCGCGCGGATTTCGGCTGTTTCCAGGACAGGGGCAAGATCTGTCGGGATTACATTGCGGATCGAACTGTCGCTGGAACCGATGATATCGCACTGGTATATGGTATCCCACAGCGCGATATGCTGAGAGTGGAGGAGTGTTTTCTTCTCTTCGACGGTGACGGGAACCGGACTCTGCGTCAGTGCCGCGATTACCTTCCAGAAGCGATTCTGCGGATGACCGTAGAAGAAGCCGGCTTCCCTGCTTTTGACGGAGGGAAAGGAGCCGAGAATCAGAACTCTGCTGTCTTTGTCATAAAGCGGACCGAAGGTATGCGTAAGCGTCATATATTCACTCATATAGATTTCGTCTCCGTTTCGGGATGGCAGGTCCATCCCTGTGAAAGCGCCTGTTCTCAGGGAACAGGCGCTTTCGGATTATAATGTGAAAGGGATGAAAGGGTTATGGGTTCTTTCCCGGAAAGCTGCCGGACGGCGGATGATTCCGTCATTCAGTCCTGTTTTTCAGGATGATCATGGTGATGGAGATAACTGCCATGATCAGGCAGACGACAGCCCAACTCTGCAGGTAATGATAGATCGGCGTAAGTGCAAGCGCAATCGCTGTGGCGACGCCGAACAGAACCAGGGAAATGATCGAACCGGAGTCATCTTCGGCTCCTCTCATGATGATCCGTACGATACTGCCGGCCAGGAAAAGGGAGGCGATCAGGATTCCGGTGATCCCGTTGATATGTCCGCTTGACGTCAGATAATTCCAGGATGCTTCATAACAGGAAACGATTAAAAAATATCCGGCAATCAGAATCCCCAGGATTCCAAGCCAGAGTTTGGCATTCTTCATACAAATCCCTCCTCCCGGCGGAACGAACATGTATAAACAACTTTTCTATAATCAGATCATAGCACGACCGGGCATGCTTTGCAAGATCCTTTGCCTCGGATTTTTTGCGGAAGAGTTCCTGTATCGTGCGGTGCGCCGTGTGGAAGGAATTCTGAAAGACACAGAAAAAAGGACACCGGCTGCCGGTGTCCTTCAGATTTCTTTCTGTGTATAAGCTGATCTCCCGGATCACAGCGGATCAGAGATCTTCCCGGTTCCCTGGCAGCAGCCATTGTCCAGGATCTTGTAGAGAAGCTTATAGAGCGCTGACGCTTCTTCCGGCTTCAGCGGAACACACGCGGACATGCGCACGGGAACATCCAGAGCACGGTCACGGAGTTTTGCCCCTTCCGGTGTAAGCGTCACAATCAGTACCCGTTCATCTTCACGGGCGCGGGCCCTGGTAACCCAGCCTTTCTGTTCCAGTTTTTTCAGCAGCGGCGTCAGGGTGCCTGAATCCAGATAGAGACATTCTCCCAGTTCCTTGACGTTCATCTGCTTCCTCTCCCACATCACCATCATCGTGATATACTGGGTATAGGTCAGGTCCAGTTCATCCAGGAAAGGTTTGTATTTTTTGACGATCTCCCTTGAACAGGCATAAAGAGGAAAACAGAGCTGGTTCTCCAGTCTGAGCATGTCATAATCACTGCCTGTTTTTCCGGAAGCTTCGTTCAGACCGCCTGTGGCCGCTGTATCTGTCATAGTATGGAACCTTCTTCCAATGTATTTGCAAGCACAATTCTATTGCGCTCAATTGATTTTATTTTAATCAGATCGGCAGGGATTGTCAACCGAAACAATTTTCCGCCTGCGGATCATACAGCCGGATTCATTTTCAGACAGGCTGTGAACAGCAGTTCCCGGGAAATGAAATCGAAGGCTGAGGATTTACACAAAAATACGACTATGCTATACTTTTTCTATAAACATGGGAGAGTCTGTAAAGATTTTCTTGTGCAGACTGCATTGCGTTTTTAACTGAAACACGCGGTACGGAGAGGAGGAGTCATGGATAAGATCGTTATTACAATAGCGCGCTATTATGGAAGCGGCGGTAAGGCAGTCGGTGAGATGCTTGGCAGGGAGCTTCAGATTCCATTTTATAACAAAGAGATTCTTCGTATGGCATCCGATGATTCCGGAATTAATGAGGCATTGTTCGCGCAGGCGGATGAGAAGCTGAAGGGGACGAGGCTGTTCCGGATCGCACGCAAAGAATTCACAGGCGAAGTGATTCCCCCGGAGAGCAGAGATTTTCTATCGAATCAGAACCTGTTCAATTATCAGGCCAAGATTATCCGCGGCCTCGCGGATGAGGAATCCTGTATCGTGATCGGGCGCTGCGGCGACTTTATTCTTGAGGGTCGTGAGAACCTGATCCGGATTTTTATCTACGCTTCCGAGGAATATTGCCTTGAGCAGGCAAAGATCCGCGGTGCAAACGGCGGAAAGACTACGCTGAAGTATATCCGGGAGCTCAATAAGTACAGGGCGGATTATCATAAGTATTATACGGGACGCGACTGGAATGATGTGCGCAGCTATGACCTGTGCCTGAACAGCGGCGCGATCGGTACGGAAGGCTGTGTGGAGGCGATCAAGCAGTATATCCGGATCCGTTTCCCGGATTATAAAAATCCCGGACTGGGCTGACAATTCCGGCTGAATCCGCTCCGGCGGAATCGCGTCCGTTCTGTCCGGTTCCGGGTTTACAACATCTGGCAGACAAAAAGCAGAGGTGGGCAGAGATGAGAAGGTTGTGGCGATCGATCAGAAAAGTACTGGAAAGTCCATGGGCGGCGTATACCTTTGCCCTGTGCTGCGGCGTACTTCTGTTTGTATTTCTGACAAACCTGGCGGCTATGTGGAGCGGTCTGAAGTCTGTCTATTACTTTATAGAACCGGTTTTTATCGGACTGGTGGTTGCATATGTGCTTGATCCGCTGGTGAAATTCCTGGAGATGCACATTTTTCAGAAAGTCAGACGAAAAACCGTGGCCCACGGTCTCTCTGTCCTGATCGTTTTTGTACTGATTATCCTCTTTGTTTCCATTCTCCTGATCGCGCTTGTGCCGCAGATGATTTCCAGCGTCCGCATGTTTATCGGCAATCTGGGCATTTACGCGAAGGGACTGAATGATATGCTGGAGGAGCTGACGGAACTTGCCGCCCAGCATGATATCGATATTTCTGAAATTACTTCTATGGGAAATGACCTGATCGGGAATATTACATCCATCCTGCCCAAGAGCATAAACGGAATCCTGGACAGGACCATTTCCTATGGCGTAGATATCTTCAACATGATTATTTCATGCATTATAGCAGGCTATCTGCTGGTGGATAAGGAGAGGATCCTGGCCGGCGTCAACCGCCTCTACCGGGCTGTCATCAATGAGGATTCCTACAGGAAATCCAATAATTTCCTCGGCCGCTGCAATGCGATCCTGGTCCAGTATATACTGTGTGACCTGCTGGACGGCCTGCTGATCGGTTCGATCAACGCGATTTTCATGCTTTTTGCGGGATACCCTTATGTTCTCCTGATTTCCATGGTGGTCGGCGTTACAAACCTGGCCCCGACCTTCGGTCCGATTCTTGGCGCTGCGATCGGTTCGGCAATTCTCGTTCTGATCAATCCCTGGTATGCGCTGGGCTTTCTGATTTTTACCCTGGTGCTGCAGACATTTGACGGCTACTTTTTTAAACCGAAGCTTTTCGGAAGCCTGCTGGGGGTGCCTTCTATCCTGATTCTGGCCGCGATTATCATCGGCGGAAGAATGTTCGGAATTGTCGGGATCCTGGTTGCCATCCCGATGGCCGCGATTTTTGATTTCCTGTACCGGGATGAAATTCTGCCCCGCCTGGAGGCGCGCAGAAACCGGATTGACGCGGCGGAAGCGGCCGCCAGGGCTGCGACGGGCAAAGAGAAAGACAGAACCGGATCATAACAGATGATATTGATCTGCAGGCTGCCGCTCCTGAAGGACGGCAGCTTTTTTCAGTGCCGGCTCCGGGAACCCCTTTTTTGTCAGGAACATGCCTTCAGATTCCGCTTTTTTCGCTTCCTTCAGGCGGCCGCGAAAGAATAGACTTGATTGCGGCTTCAAAATCGATTAAGATGGAAAACAGCCGTAACAGGGCGATTGGGGAGAAAAATCAATAAGGGTTGTCTGTGGTATTCCGCTTCAGGGGCGGAAATGCACAGCTATATACAGGAGGGGAGATTCTGTATGAAAAAAAGATCGTCGAGAGGCAATACGGGCGAGAATGCTCTGCAGGAGTGGATATCGGACCATATCCGTTATCTGGTGATGATCATTCTGCTCCTGCTTGCGGGAGTTGTTATCGCTACTGTCGTGGGGCTCACGGGGGGCGTCCGGTCCGACCGGTCCCGGAGGAATATACCTGGAAGCGGAGCTGTTGTATCCGGCGCGGAGCTGAGAGAGTCAGCGGAGAATACGCCGGAGGAAGACTCTCAGACAGAAGAGAGCGCCGTTTTGCAGACTGAGAGTGAAACGGAAGCGGAAACGGAGAAGCAGAGCGAAAGCGAAGCGGAGACGGAGAAGCAGACGGAAAGCGAAGCGGAAACGGAAAAGCCGACCGAAAGTGAAGCTGAGACAGAGAAGCAGACGGAAAGCGAAGCGGAGACAGAACAGCTGACCGAAAGTGAAGCTGAGACAGAGAAGCAGACGGAAAGCGAAGCGGAAACGGAACAGCTGACCGAAAGTGAAGCTGAGACAGAGAAGCAGAGCGAGAGCGAAGCGGAGACGGAACAGCTGACCGAAAGTGAAGCTGGGACAGAGAAGCAGAGCGAGAGCGAAGCAGAGACGGAACAGCTGACCGAAAGTGAAGCAGAGACAGAGAAGCAGAGCGAGAGCGAAGCGGAGACAGAACAGCTGACCGAAAGTGAAGCAGAGACAGAGAAGCTGAGCGAGAGCGAAGCAAAGACAGAAAAGCTGACCGAAAGCGAAGCTGATACAGAGGATTCCACTGAGGCTGAGAGCGAAGAGGACGGGATTTCTGCCAGGACGCAGACCGGCGCAGAAGACGGAATCAAGACCGGTGCCGGTCCGGCTGCAGCAGTAAAAGAGGACGAAACGGAGGCCGGTACAGAAGCGGAGAACCGTTTCGTGGATGAGACGGAAACAGAGTCAGAAAACGTGGAGGAGTGGGACAGAGAGTCTGTTCAGGACTTTGATCCGGAAGCCCCGCTTGTAGGAGTCGGGGCAGCGCAGAACAGTCAGCAGGAGACGGAAGAAGACCTTTCTGCCCCGGATACCGTTGACGCCCGGAATACGATTCTGGTGAGCGGAAGCTCTTCCATGGGCGGCAATTCCTCTTCCATGACGAACAGGGCAACAGGCGTTACCGTAACGAACGCAGGCATTGTCCTGCCCGCGACTCTTACGGCGCCGACGGTTCCGGGCGCGGAAAACAATGATCTGCCGCAGGAAACCGTCAGTTCCGGGAGCAATCCGCAGGCTTCGGATAATCCTTCGGCAGACAGCAGCTCCTACGGTTCGGAAAGCGGTCTGAGCAGTGAAAGCGTCCTGACGGCGCCGACCGTCCCGGAGACGCAGGCTCCCCAGACTGAGGCGCCCCAGCCGACTTACCTGACCATGACGGGCACCTGTTATCTGAGAAGCGCGCCGGATTATGGCGACAATATACTCGGCACTTACCAGGCAGGCACCACGGTACTGTTCTACGGTCCGGAAGAAGGCTGGTATAAAGTGGAAGTAGATGGAATGGTCGGATATATGGGACCGAAATTCTTCCAGTAAAATGAAAATCCCCGGACGGCTTTTTCACAGCCTGTCCGGGGTAATTTTTTGGGATCTTCCTGCAGAAGTGTATTTTTCCGCGGAAGCTTATTTTTTCCTGAAGAGCTGCGCATTTCTGCGTTCCTCCCCGCGCACCATCCGGACCAGGCCCTGGAAATGTCTCTGGAACATGATGGCTGCAAGTATGGCAGAAAGAACAGCAGCCTCTTTGCCGAGGAAGAGAATGGCAAATATGGCATACAGCGTGGTAATCACAACAGCGCCGAGGGGGAGATAGCCCGTGAAAAGCACAACCAGCATGCCGGCCGCATTGGCGATCAGCCCCCAGAGCGGGCTGTAAAGGAATATGGCCATACAGGAAACGCTCACGCCCTTGCCGCCTTTCAGGCGGTTCCAGAGCGGCCAGTTATGACCGGTCACAGCTCCAAGTCCTGCGTAAAGGACAAGAATCTGTCCCTGCTCCGGGAAGAGGAAGCAGGAAAGAAGAGCGGCAGCGGCCGTTTTCAGCAGGTCCCCTGCCAGCACGGCGATCCCTGCCCGGAAACCGAATACCCTCATTATATTGGCCATTCCGGGGTTTCCGGATCCGAATTCAGAAGCCGGTCTGCCGGTTTTTCTGCGGACAATGATTTCCGCTGTCAGAATGGAGCCCAGGACATATCCGATCAGAAGGCTTAAGATGCGTTCTTTCATAATCTGACGTCTCCTTCCGCTTATCCGAGCAGTCCTCTCAGAAAAACAAGCAGTATGAGCAGGAGGACCGCTATCCCCAGGCTGAGGACGGTCCGTCTGCCAAAGCGCGGGGACGCGGGGGCAGGAGAATCATCTCCGGTCATTCCCCTGATCAGTTCCCTGGCGCGGTCCAGATCGTCCGGATCCACCATGATCTCTACGCCAAAGACTCCTCCGACGGTATAGATATCCCTGCTTCCGCCCTGTTTAACGGCATTGATCCCGTTCTCTGCAAGAAGGGCGGTCATACGGTCCGCGTCTTCACCGGTAGCCGCGTAGGCGGCGCGGATACGGTTTTTTGAATCAGTCTGTTCTGTATGAGCCATAGCTGATATTTCTCACAATCTGTTATGTCTTTTGACAGGATCCCGGAAAGACCGGGCTCTTATTTCCCGCGGTCTTCGCTGTAAAGGGAACCTGCCTGAGAGAAAGGCCAGTAGCAGAAATATGCCTTGCCCAGAATCTCTTCCTTCGGGACATAGGAATATGGACGCGCTTCATCGGCTGTCGAGGCAAGGCCTTCCAGATAGGCAATGTTGGGCCAGTAGCGGGCGTCGCTGGAGTTGTTCCGGTTATCTCCGAGCATCAGGTAGCAGCCTTCCGGTACCTCAAAGAGGAAGGGACCGTTGGCAACGATCCATTCGCCGTTGATATAATCCTCCTCAAGCGGCACGGAGTCTATATAAACCTGTCCGTCTCTGATTTCCACGGTTTCACCGGGCAGCCCGATAATGCGCTTGATGTATTTGGTACGATTCTTTTTGAAGAAGGAAAGATTCTTATCTTTTTCCTTATCGATCTGATACCAGAATACGACGATATCTCCGCGCTGCGGTTCTGAAAACCAGTAGGAGAAGCGGGTCCCGAGAACTCTGGAACCGGTCAGAATAGTCTTCTCCATGGAACCGGAAGGAACGGTAGCGTTGATTATTATAAAATTGTCGATGGCAAGCGCCAGAACGACAGCTATCACGATCACTTCGATCCAGCTCAGAATCTCCCGCCACACGCTTCGTTTCTCCTCACCTGTGCTGCTGTCGGTCTCGCTGTTTTTTCCGGGCATATGGAATCCTCCTTACTCTTATATCGGTTTTCTGTCACATTCCGCAAGCCTGCTTTTGGTTCTGTGATCATGATTCCGGTACACATGAAACGCTAACAGTATACCACTATATAGAAAAAGAAACAATTACGAGGCTTTCCTAAAGAATTGTTAATTCTAAGTGATTCCTTTCTTAGATGCGCCAATTTTACTTGTTTTTCGCTCTCTTTAATGCTATTATGTACTAAATTGTTTTTCGGTCCGGCGCTTCTGCGCCAAATTGTTGTGCCGGTGTTCTGCGGCGTTTTCTGTTTCTGACAGAGCGGCCTGCCGGCATCGGTATTTTTGTTTTCTGATATACTTTCCGGCAGGTAAGGGAAAGCCGGCCGGATGGTAGAATTGCTGCAGGTTTTCAGGGGACAGCAGATAAGATCAGGGGAATATTAAGGGGGAACAAGGGTATGAAGAAGAACGTAAGAGCTTTTCTGGTGCTGGCTGCGGCCATGATGATCGCTGCGGCTGCTGCCGGCTGCGGGCAGATGCGTGAAGGGAACGGTCCGATGCAGATCAAGCAGACGGAGAAAGTTACGGAGGCGCCGATTGTGGTTGTTACAGAGGCTGTGACAGAAGCTCCCGAGACAGAAAAGGAGACGCAGCCGGTGACGGAACTTCCTCCGCAGACAGAGACCCAGCCGGTGACAGAGGCACCCGCGCCGGAACCGGTTACCGAAGCGGAACTTTCCGCCAAGGAAGAGCGGAATCAGGAGCAGGCCTATGAGAACTGGGTCACCATGTATGCTCTTGACGACGTGAACGTACGCGAGAAACCGACTACTAAGAAGGATAATATATTCAGCAGTCTCGACCAGGGCCAGACAGTAACAGTTACAGGCGAGACGCCGAACTGGTATAAAGTGTACTTTGAGGATTCGGATACTTACGGTTATGTTTCGAAAGACTGGCTTTCGGCCTCCGAGGTAGCGCCGAAGACGGCTGAGGAGAGGGAAGCGGCCATGAACCAGACCGCCGAGACCGCTCCGGCAGCAGCACCTGCTCAGGTGCAGGGTCATATGGATGAGGATGACAATACCCCGGCTCCTGCACCGCAGCCGGAAGCAGCTCCGGCGGTGGAAGTGTCCGGCGGTACGGTTGTCACACTGAATTCGGATGCGAACCTTCGTTCCGCTGCAAGTGAAATCAGCGACGTGGTAGGCGTCCTGAATGCGGGAACACAGGTGACGATCGTCGGTGAAGCCGACAGATGGTATCAGGTTAATTACAACGGGTCAAGCGGATATATCAATAAAAACCTTGTAGGCTGATCCGCTGAAGCAGATTTTAAGCGCTGCGGAAAAAGGCCGTCACACCGGATAATAATGGACGGTGCGGCGGTCTGATTTTCCTGTACGGCAGGCGGGATGCAGGACCCGGGGAGAGGGTCCGCTTTCCCGGATATAATATGGATAAGGGCTGAGTATAAATGACAGTGCCGGAAAGGGCCGGCCTGTAAGGGAGGTTACGGAATTGAGGAATTGGGGCAGACAGGTCCTGTTCTGTGCGGCGGTTGTATCGGGAACATCCTTGTTCCTTTCAGGATGCGGGAGCATCCGCGAGAAACCTGCCAGCATAGTGGAGACAGAACAGAGCAGGAAAGAAGAGATACAGACAGAAGCCGCTTCCCAGATTATCCGAATCGCTGAGACAGAGGAAGAGACGCAGAAGCTGATTACCTCTGTGGATTATACATCGAAGGACGGCACGGTCCGGATTACGCTTCCGGACAATACATGGAAGGTGACCCAGGATGCGGATGAGATGCGTGTCTTTTCGTCCGGCAGCGACGCGATGATCAATATCGTCCACGCAAGTACGGAATCTTCTCTGAAGACACTGTCCATCCAGACGACGCAGAAGGATCTTGAAGCCGCACTGACAAGGCAGTATTCGGATCCGGAAGCATACGATGTGGAAAGCTTCGAGACGAAGACGGTCGGCGAGGTCAATATTTACCGGTACGTGGTGAAGTATAATGCCGCCGCCCGTATGTGGGCTTATTCGGTAACGTACGGAATCGTGGCGAAAGACCAGGCGTATGTGATTACCGGAACCGTGACAGATGATAACAGTACCCTGCTGAAGGCCGTAGAGGATTCCGTCGACAGCTTTACCGTTCTGAAGGATGAAGAACTGAAGAGCGTGACAGGCAACCAGATTGCCGGTACGACAACGGACGGAGAGACGCATGAAACCACTGCAGGCAGTGAGTCGGCTCTCCAGTTGGAATCTCTGCAGACTTACGGAGCGAACGTCACCCTGTACACGAACGATACAGTCAATGTGAGGTCCGGCCCCGGTACGGATACGGATGTGATCAGCGGGTTCGGTTCCGGGGATGCGGTAACGGTTACCGGTGAAACCAGCGGCTGGTTCCAGGTCAGTGTCGGCGGAGTGACAGGTTATGTCAGGAAAGATTTCCTGGTCTATGGACAGCAGAGCACGAACGCGGCGGACGCGGAGCAGGAGGGTTCCCAGGAGCTGAGCGCGGAAGCCCAGGCGGAGGTGAATACTGCTTCCAATTACGATTCTTACGCCACCTTCTATACGACGGAAGACGTGAACATCCGTTCGCAGCCAAGTAAGGATTCCTCTGTAAGCGGAGCCCTGAGCGGTGGTACGGCAGTTACGGTTATCGGTGAGACGCCCAACTGGTTTATCGTTTCAACAGGTGACGGAACCGGCTATGTGTCGAAAGACTACCTTACGAATACAGAGCCGCAGGGGCTGCCTGCGGACGGCAGTTACATAGATGATTCCAATACCGATTCCTCCTCTTCGTCTTCAGGGGAGGAATACTCCCAGATCAGCGGGACGGTGATCGACTCGACCCCCAGTACGATTACGATTGAAGGGGATGACGGAAACGTCTATACGGTTTACAGTGCAGAGGCATCCATATCGGCATCGGACGGTCTTTACACCGGGCTGTATGTGTCCGCGTCGGTCCATAATCCGTCCACGGCGGAAGACGGTACGCTGTATGCAACGAATATCTCCGATTGATTCCGGAGACTGAAAAGAACAGATCAGAAGGCTGTACAGTATGTGCAGCCTTTTGTAAATAGAAAACCACACCGGACAGATCACGGATTCCGGGGAGGAGAAAGACGGAATGAGCAAAACGGTTAAGAGCCCGGCAGTGGATGAACTGTGCGACGCAGTTCTTCTCCTGCGCGACCGGGATGAGTGCTACAGGTTTTTCCAGGATCTGTGTACCGTGACGGAACTGATCAGCCTGGGACAGCGGTTTGAAGTCGCGAAGATGCTGACAGAGGAAAAGACGTATCTTGATATTGCCCGGAAGACCGGGGCGTCCACGGCGACGATCAGCCGCGTAAACCGTGCGCTGGAATACGGCAATGACGGTTACCGCATGATATTCGACCGGGTGAAAGAGAAGTGTACGGAACAGGACAGTAAAAAAGAGACAGACATGGAAAAAACCGGCGGGTAAAAGCGCCGGTCTTTCTATTGGATATTCTGTTCAGGGAGCCGCTGATTCCGCAGGGATTTTTCAGCGTTCAGAATCTGGCGCGGGACCGGTTTTCCTTTTGCGGCGCTGGTTTTTGACCTGGCCCGGATCTTCGTCCCGGAAATAACGGTCGACCAGTTTTTCGATCAGCATGCGGCGGACATATACGTCATAGGCAAGCATATTGATCATGGAAAAAACACGCAGAAATTCCTTCTCGGACTGTTCGGCGTCCTGGAAATAATCAGCCGCGGCGTCCTCCATGTCGTTCACTTCCTCCCGGAAATTTTCCATGCGGTCGTCGTTCATGCGGGTGATTTCGCGGTAGATATCTTCGACGGTTTTGCCATGACCGGCATGGAAATATTTTTCTCCGAGGGGCTGGAGGATGGACTGGATGTCCTGAAGGGACAGGAAACCTTTATAATAATAGATAAAGATCAGGAGCATGATGTGCTCCCGTGTGTACTTTTTCTTTTCCGGCGGGGGCATGAGATTGTTTTTGGCGTAATTGTTGATCATCGTTTTTGTGAGAATCTTATCGTCAGAATGACGGCAGGAACTCTTCAGGTGCTCTTCCATAAAGGTCGTCACCTGATCCATATACAGATCAATGTTCGGGATCTCATCCGGCTGAATCGTCTCCAGCCTGTCGGCCGCGTCCAGAAGGTAAAACAGGAGTTCTTTGCTGGTATCTTTTTCATTTGCTGCCATATATCATCACCTCACTAATGACATTATATAGTTTTAAAAACCAGATAGCAAGGTTTCCTGGAGAAAGATTATGAGAAAGATGGAGTTTAAAATGGAGCGGGAAGGGCTGGTCAGCGTGGGAGATCCGGTCCATGTATCGGAGGGCGTCCTGCCCGAGACCTGGTATTATACAATCGAACCCGCTGTGGCCATGAGCGCAAACTATGACATGCGCCACCGCCTGAAGGTATTTGACGGGACGGTAACAGAGGTGCGGGAGGATGAGAGCGGCTATACGGTCATCTGCGAATTTGATGAGCCGCAGTGACGCTTTACGGCTTGTCTGATGGGTACGGCTGTGAACAGCCGCCAGCAGGCTTTGCTTTGCCGCCACGGCGGGAGACAGCCGTGCTGCCTGTGCTGCGGTACGACTGCAGCAGGGAAGCGAAAAAGAAAGACGGGAAACAGAATGGGAATTGAACTGGAGAATTTAAACAGCGAGCAGCTTAAGGCGGCGACACATTTTGAAGGGCCTCTTCTGATCCTGGCAGGAGCCGGGTCGGGAAAGACGAGGGTACTGACGCACCGGATCGCCTGGCTGATCGAAGAAAAAGATGTGAAGCCGTGGAATATCTGTGCGATTACTTTTACCAACAAGGCCGCCGGTGAGATGAGGGAGCGCGTGAACCGGATGGTAGGGTTCGGAGCGGAAGCGATCAATGTCTCCACCTTTCATTCCGCCTGCGTCCGGATTCTGAGACGTTTTATCGACCGGATCGGATACGGGACAAACTTTGTCATCTATGACTCCGATGACTCGAAGAATGTCATGAAAGACGTCTGCCGGAGCCTGGAGATCGACACGAAGGTCTATAAGGAGAGGATGTTTTTGGGCAGAATCTCTTCCGCGAAGGATGAACTGATCTCCCCCGGGCAGTTTCTGGAGATGGCGCAGGGGGATCTGCAGGAGGAACTGGCCGGCAGGGTCTATGCGGAATACCAGAACCGGCTTCACAGAAGCAATGCCCTGGATTTCGACGATCTGATCGGCCTTACCGTGGAGCTGTTCCGCAAGGCCCCGGATGTTCTGGATTATTACCAGGAGCGCTTCCGTTATATCATGGTCGATGAGTATCAGGATACCAACAAGGCGCAGTTTGTATTCGTCTCGCTTCTGGCGCACAAGTATCGCAATTTGTGTGTCGTGGGAGACGACGACCAGTCGATCTACCGCTTCCGCGGCGCGGATATCGGCAATATCCTGAATTTTGAGCAAATCTTTCCGGATGCGGAGGTGATCCGTCTTGAGCAGAATTACCGGTCGACACAGAAGATTCTGGATGCGGCAAATGCTGTGATCGCCAACAATTCCGCCCGGAAGAGCAAAAAACTCTGGACTTCGAACGGGGCCGGAGACCAGCTGACTTTCCGGCGCTTCCATACGGCCCGGGAGGAAGCGGTTTTTATCACAGAGGATATCGCGCGGAAAAAACGCAAAGGGATCTGCGATTACAGGGAGAGCGCGGTCCTGTACCGCACGAACGCCCAGTCGCGCGTACTTGAAGAACAGCTTCTCTATGAGAATATTCCCTATACGATCATTGGCGGCGTAAATTTCTATGCCCGGAAAGAGATTAAGGATCTGCTCGCCTATCTGAAGGCAATCGATAATTCCAAGGACGACCTGGCAGTGAAGCGGATCATTAATATTCCGAAACGGGGAATCGGAGCAACCTCCATCTCCAGGATTGATCATTACGCTGTCAGCCATGAACTCAGTTTTTATGAAGCCTGCCGCATGGCGGACAAGATTCCGGGGATCGGGAGGGGCGGCCTGAAGGTCAGGGCCTTTGTCGATTTCACAGAGCAGCTGAAGGCGCGGGCAGACGGGGAAGGGCCGGTAAATATCCTGAAGGAAGTGATTGAGAAGACGGGATATGTGGAGGAGCTCCGCCTCGAAATGACGGATGAGGCAGCGGACCGGATCGCAAATATTGATGAACTGATCAGCAAGGCGGCGGCTTATGAGGATGCGGTCCGGGAGGCGCAGGCGGATTCTGCGGACAGCCAGGGGGCTGATCTGCAGGGTTTTCTTGCCGAAGTGGCACTGGTTGCAGACATCGATTCTCTGGAAGGGGACAGTGACCGCGTGCCGCTCATGACCCTGCATTCGGCCAAAGGGCTGGAATTCGAAAATGTCTACCTGGCAGGTATGGACCAGGGAATTTTCCCGACCTATCACGCCATCTCCTCGGAGGATTCTTCGGATCTGGAGGAGGAGAGGCGTCTCTGCTATGTGGGCATCACGCGCGCGAAGAGATTCCTGACTCTTACCTCTGCGCAGACCCGTCTGCTGAGAGGGGAGATGATGTGGTATAAGGTGTCGGATTTTGTGGATGAGATTCCGGAGGAACTTCTGGATGATAACAGATGGACGGAATCCGGCGCGTCTGATGAAAACACAGGCGGAAGCCTGGGCGAGAAGTTCGGCAGTTTGTCAGATAATGTCAAAGCTGCTGCGGGAAGTCTTTCACATAAGCTTACCAGGGCTCAGGCCATGAAGAGAAAGGAGCATGAGGAATTCAGCCAGAAGCCTTTCTATTTGAAGGCATCGCAGACCGCGTCTTCAGCGGCGGGGAAAGGAAAAGGGAACGTGGCAGGACTCAGGACGGGAGCTGACCTTAGGGCAGGAGCAGCTCTGGAATACGCTGAAGGAGACCGCGTGAGCCATGTGAAGTTCGGCGAGGGGACCGTCAGGGAGATCCGGGAAGGCGGCAGAGATAAGGAAGTCACGGTTGAATTTGACAATTTCGGAGTAAAGAAGATGTTTGCGGCCTTTGCCAAACTGAAAAAACTGGACCGCTAGGGCAGGCCTGCAGGCAGGCTGGCGCGAGTTGTGAACAGAAACAGGGGGAGACCTATTTCCGTTTCCGTATTTGGGTGTAGTCAAATCCGGAATGTTGTGCTATACTTATGCCTATATTGCAACAGGCAAAACCTGGAGACTGATTTGAAAGGATGTGGCCTACACTATGAGAAAAGATGAACTTATTCAGGCACTGAGAGACCGCGACAGCGCAAAGCATAAGAATGCCGTACTGTGGTGTCTTGCAATTATCGGAGCGATCGCGGCGATCGCAGCGATTGCTTATGCGGTGTATCGTTATCTGACTCCGGATTACCTGGAAGATTTTGATGACGATTTCGACGATGATTTTGATGATTTCTTCGATGACGACGAAGAAGAGACCGCGGAAGAAGCTGAAGAAGCATCAGAGGAAGCTGATGATGCAGAGGAAGCTGACGATGCCGGAGAAGAGGCAGAGGAAGCTGAGGAAGAGGCTGAAGAAGCTGCGGAAGAGGAGAAGACAGACGAGGAGTAATCTCCCGTATGTTGTTCTGCTGAAAAAAGAGATCGATGAGAAGGCTGCCGCGTTCAGCGGCAGCTTTCCTTGTTTTTGAGATTACAGTGCGGCATTGTGAACTGCCTGACGCTTTGAGGGATTCACAGACAGGATCAATGCTTCCTCAGAATAAGGAGAGCGGAGGAGTTCCGGAACGACCGCAGAACATACCGGAAGAAAGAGATACAGTTATGAGAAAAGGACAGATCTATGAGGCGGAGGTGATCCGCTGCGATTATCCGGGAAGGGGAATCGCTCCTCTGGAGGACCGGGAGGTCGGAATCCACGGAGCTCTGCCGGGACAGAAGATTTCCTTTCGCCTGACCCGGAAGACTTCCTCTAAATGTGAAGGCCTTCTGCTGGAAGTGAAGGAACGCGCGCAGGACGAGACAGAGAGCGACTGCCCTCATTTCCCTGACTGCGGCGGCTGCCTCTACCGGACTCTTTCCCCTGAGGCGGAACTCCGGCTGAAAGAGGATCAGATCAGGAGAATGATGGAGCAGACTGTTGTGTCTGACAGGCCATGGTTCGAGGGCATTTATGACAGTCCTGACCATACGGGATACCGGAATAAGATGGAGTTCACATTCGGCGACGCCTATAAGGGCGGCCCGCTCTCTTTGGGGATGCATAAAAGCGGAAGCTTTTATGACATCGTCTGTACGGAGAACTGCAGGATCGTGGATGAGGACTTCAGAAGGATTCTTTCCGCGGTTCTGGACTATGCGAGGGGGACGAATCTCCCTTATTTCCACAGACTTACGCATCAGGGTTATTTCCGTCATCTTCTGATCCGGAAAGCCGTTTATACAGGGGAGATTCTGGTGGATCTGGTCACCACGAGCCAGGCGAATCCGGATCTTGGAGCATTTGCAGAGGCTGTCCTGGGAGCCATCCCTGCCGGGACGGGAACTTCCGCCTCCGGCGGCAGGATCGCGGGGATCCTGCATACCTTCAATGATTCCGTCGCCGATACGATTCATAACGACCGGACAGAGATTCTCCGGGGACAGGATTTCTTTTATGAAAAGCTCCTTGGACTTTCTTTCAAGATAACGCCTTTTTCTTTCTTCCAGACCAATTCCCGCGGGGCGGAAGTGCTTTACAGCCTGGTGCGGGATTATATCGGAAGCACAAAGGATAAAGTAGTCTTTGACCTGTACAGCGGAACGGGGACGATCGCCCAGATCCTCGCGCCGGTGGCAAAACATGTCACGGGGATAGAGATTGTGCCTGAGGCGGTCGCGGCTGCCCGGGAGAACGCCGGGCTGAACGGCCTTGACAACTGTACTTTTCTCTGCGGGGATGTCCTGAAGGTGATAGATGAGCTGAAGGAACGGCCGGACCTGATCATTCTTGATCCGCCCAGGGAAGGCATTCATCCGAAGGCGATGCCGAAGATTCTGGCTTACGGCGTGGAGCGGATCGTGTATGTCTCCTGCAAGGCGGGCAGCCTGAAAAGGGATCTTGTGCCTCTGCAGGCTGCAGGATACAGGGTGGAGCGCATGAGCCTGGTGAATATGTTCCCAGGCACCGGTCATATAGAGACTGTCTGTTTATTGAAACTGCCGCCCGTCCTTTCGGGAATATCCGAACCGCCCGCAGAATCAGCCGGCTCCCATGATTCTGTATAATACTGTTTCAGACAGCAAATGCTCCCGGCTGCACGGTATTGCTTACCGGCAGCCGGGAGCCTGTTATTGGATCAGGTTCGGATTATAATATCATTTCATTCTGTTGTCAGTTCCATCCTGTATCTGATTCCTGTATCTGATTAATCGAAGACGATCGTTTTTCCTGTTTCGGCAGATTCATAGATTGCCTCAATGACACGGGTGACTACCGCAGCCTGATAGGAGTTGACCGCAGGTTCTCCGTCACCGGTCACTGCCTCCACCCAGCGATCCATGTCATACTCCCACATATTGTATTTCTTTTCGGGAATTCTTGTCTCTGTGGTCAGTTTTCCGTCGACCTCTCTGGTCACACGCACTGCCTCCTCAAATCCGGGACCTACCATGTCCGCACCGGCTTTGTTTCCTGCGATGGAAGCGATGATTCCGGGAGCCTCCTGAAGCATATTGGAAACCCATGCGGTCTCAACATAGATCAGCATCCCGTTTTTCATTGTAATCATGGCCATCGCGGTATCTTCCACGTCGAAATTGTCGGGATCCCAGGGTCCCAGCTCGTTGCAGTCCGGGAAATTCTTCATCTTGTCGAAAGTCACGCCGCGTACGGTAGCAACTTCATAGTTGTTGGTCAGCCACATCGGAAGGTCAATGGAATGAGGGCCGCCGTCCATCAGGACACCGCCGCCGTTCAGGGCCTTGTTTGTGTACACGCCGTAAGCAGGCAGGCGGCGGGGACGGAGCTGGCTGGAACGGATATAATAGACATCGCCGAACTCACCGGCTTCAAACATGCGCTTCATTTCCATGGGAGCGGTGTTGTAGCGCCACTGTGTACCGCTGGCCAGCTTCTTTCCGGTCTTCTTTTCGACTTCCATCATCTCCTGTGCATCAGCCCAGGTCAGAGCCAGGGGTTTCTCACAGTAGACATGCTTGCCGTTCTCCATTGCCAGGATGCTCATTTCCTTGTGCAGCGGATTCGGTGTGCAGACATGGATTACATCCAGCGATGCATCCGCACAGATCTCTCTGTAATCGGTGTAGATCTTCGCGTTCAGGCCGAAGTCTTTGATCGCCTTCTCACAGCGCTCCGGGAGAATGTCGCACAGAGCGGCGATTTCCACTTCATCACTGTGTCTGCAGAGCTGGGTCAGGTGCTTGGTAGTTCCGATTTCTCCGATTCCGATGATTCCGATTCTGACTTTCTTCATGTTTTTTCCTCCTGATATGTGTTTATCCTGTAAAATGACACTCACGGTCTGTTCTCCGGCCGGTTTCTTCTGCAGACAGCATGTTGTTCCCCGGTTTTTTACAATTATTCACAAGTACGGACGACGAGTTCCGCGGATTTCCGTACCTTTTCCTCTCTGTTTACAAAGGTGAAGAATTCAAGCCCGAAGTATTTGTCATATCCTGTTTTGGAGAGCTGTTCAAGAATGTAGCTGTAATTAAGTTCGCCCTCTGTCATATCTCCCCGGTCAGGAGCGCCGGCTCCATGGATATGGCCGATCAGGCCGATGTTTTCCCGGAGTGTGTT
The DNA here is from genome assembly GCA_902779575.1 of uncultured Lachnospiraceae bacterium. Classification (GTDB taxonomy): domain Bacteria; phylum Bacillota; class Clostridia; order Lachnospirales; family Lachnospiraceae; genus Porcincola. The sequence continues at coordinate 105,375 of CACZBW010000005.1, read as the reverse complement.
CGTGATGTTGCCTGCAATCAGCTGGAAGTGGAAAATGTCGTAGAGCAGCTTGACATTGGGGCTGTTGACTTCCCGGATGATATCGAAAGGCTCTTTTGCGTCCCTGAAGAATTTTCCGCTCAGAGGCTCTGCGATGACAGTAAGCCCTGCCTGCTCAGCAAGAGGAGCAAGAAGCTTCAGTCCCTCCACCATAGCTGCATGAACCTGTTCGCGGGGAAGATCCGTGGGATACAGATCGTCGCTGACAATGACGTTGGCAGCGCCAAGCGCTTTGGCTGCGTCCACACTGTCACGGAAACCCTGGACAAATTCATCCAGCCGGTCCGGATCTCCCCAGAACTTGCCGTTTTTCTGGCAGAAAGAGATGATCTCCATATCTCTTTTCTTCGCTTCCGCTGCCAGGAATTCCAGATTTCTTCCTTCGAAATCGAAAATTTCGATCGCGCTGAGTCTGTTGGCCTTTGCGAGATCCATCGCCGCACACAGGCCGGTCTCATCAGGCCATACAGGGCCATGCTCGCCCGGAGCAACAAACATAATATCCGCAACCAGACTGTATTTCATAGATATGATCCTCCTTTAATAATTACGCTCAGGTTTGTTCTGTTCTGATGATTTGAGTATAGCGGATCTTCTATCGGGATGCGCCCGGATTTGAAATAAGGTTTTTTTGTGAGAAAACATTATTCCGGTTTCAGAAACCTTTTTCGGTATAATAATATGACTGTCCCATGTTTTTTTCGGAGGACCTGTAATCCTGTTGATCCGTCGGCTGCATAAAAACAGCGCCGGGCCGCCCCGAAAGTTTTGAGACGGCCCGGCCGGGTCCTTATGATATTCAGATACCGGTATTATTTATAGAAATTCGTTACATCCAGATAACCGCGCTCCATAGTGGTGAAGCCCTTCAGGTCATTTGCAATGACAACTCCGTGCATCTCAGGACAAATGTTGGTGAGCATGGTGTTCTCTTTAATATATTCTTCCACGCCGCGGAACATCTCTTTGGCTTTCGCCTCATCCGGCTCTTCGATGGCGGCATAAATGCTGTTCTCAAGCTCTTCCGTTGTATATTTGGTTCCGCCGATGGTGAATGTGTTGATGTTTGCCCAGCGAAGGCTCATCATGACAGGCGGGAAACGATGCGTGCAGTAGTCGCCGACCTGGATCAGGTCATAGTCTCCGTCATTGGCTGCGGCAACAAAGGACGGTACATCCGGAGTTTCAATCGTCAGAGTGATTCCGATCTGCTTCAGATTCTCCTGAATAACAGTGTACAGCGGAACTGTGTCCTGCAGGCCCAGGATACGAAGCTCCAGACCATTCCCGTAACCGGCTTCTTCCAGCAGTGCCTTCGCCCCGTCGATATCAACCGCAAGCTCTTCCGGAGTATATACGGCGTTATAATATTTGCTGTCGGTGGGGAAATAACCAAGAGCGACTTCTCCGAATCCGGCACTGCCCACGGCGGTCAGCGCGTCCAGATTAAGAGCTTTCTCAATTGCCTGACGTACTCTGATGTCCTTGGTGGCTCCTGCCTTTTCACCCATATTGTACCACAGGTGCATAACCTGTCCGAACGGATAAATGATGGTCTGAACATTATCATTGAGGGCGAAATTGGCGGCCATGGCTACCGGAAGATCATTGGCGACATCCACGTCTCCGGCTTCGACAGCCATCTCACGGGCAGATCCATCGTTTGTAAATGTGAACTTAATGGTTTTGAAATAGCCTTTCCAGTTCTTATCCCAGTAGTCGTCATTGCGTTCGACTGTGATGGACTGGCCGCTGACCCATTCTACAAATCTGTATTTTCCGGAGCCGATCAGCGGATTGCGGCCTACTTTTTCCAGACCGCCCGCAGCATTGACTTCGTCCTCAGTTGTGATGCCGAAATTGGACCATGTAAGCATGGCAAGCAGATCAGGGGCAGGGGTTGTGAATTCGATGGTCACGGTGTGATCATCCTCTTTCTCCGCACCGGCGATATACATACCGGTATCATTGTGTCCGCTGTATGTGGTCCAGATGCCGACAGTGTAAACCACGTCGTCCGCTGTCAGAGGGGTGCCGTCGTACATGATTACATCATCTCTGAGCGTAAAGCGGCAGTGGGTCGGGTCTGTCCATTCCCAGTCAGTGGCAAGCCTGGGGATTACATCGCCGGTTTTCTTATCCAGACTGACAAGACCGTCCATCAGCGTATTATTGACGATCTGGCATTCGTTTTCGACTTTGCCCTCTGCAGGACCCCACAGAGTGGACGGTTCGCTGGCCAGGCAGACCACAAGTGTCTCATCAGTCACTTCCGTGTTCGCGGGATCTTCATTGGCTCCCTTTACGGCACCCAGGGCGGCCTGAGAGAACGTCAGAAGTCCTGCCAGCGTAAGAATGGCGGCAAATCTCTTTTTCATTGCATAGTCTCCTTTCATTTGTTTTGTGTTGAGATGCAAGTGTGTGGGATATTATGTTTCTCTGATAAATTAATTATGTCTGAAGTGAGAATGAAATGCGCCCGGAATTGAAATAAAAAGATCATGAAAAGTTACAATTATTTCAAAAATGAAAACCTTTTCTTGTGAGGAAGCCCCGCTTCTGTTATATTATTCATAGATATAAAATAAACTCAGCAGAAGGAAAGGGGGGTCCATTGTGAATGTATTGCAGAGTCTGACAGAACTGTATAATTCTCAGGATATCGACAGTATTTATAAGGAGCTTTCTCTGAAAATACTGGGAAGACTTGACCAGATGCGGCGGGTCACGATCTATGATATTGCGGATCTTACAAATTCGTCCCGGACAACTGTCTGGAGGCTGGTTCAGAAACTGGGATATGAAAGTTTTTCAGATTTCCGCTATGCGCTGCAGTCCGCCTCATCCCAATATGTGTATTACAACCGTATGGTGGAGCAGAGAAAAGCGAATTCCGGTGAAAAGCTGTTAACGGATCTCAACGGTCAGCTGAAAGAAGCGAACAGACTGGTCAGCCAGCTTATTTCTGCAGATGAAATTGATGAACTGACAGAGGAGATTTCCCGCGCGTCGAAAATTCATTTTTATCTTCCTTTCCGCACTGCTTTTGTTTATTCCTTTCAGCAGAATCTGTGGATCGGCGGAAAAGACTCAGAGTATCGCTGCCTGCTTCCGGAGATGCTTGCCGCAACCAGGTATCTCAATGAAAAATCCATTGTGCTTCTCAGTTCCATTGAACACGCGGAAACACAGGATATGACAAAAATATTTGAAGCCGTAAAAGAAAAGGGAAGTACAATCTGGCTGACCGGAAATACCGATTCACGTTATTCGGACTATGCGGACCGGCTTCTGCTGACAGCGAAAGCAAAGCCCGCGGCCTGGCTCATTGCTTTTGAGATTTTTATACTTGCGCTCAGCGAGAGATACCGCGGAAAGTATATTGATGATTAAGTCTGCCCGGTCAGGACAGGGCACATTATCATTGCATCAACTTGAGAGATGTGTCATTCTGTACTCAGGATGTCAATTTTTCTGCGGGCGGGGTTAATTTGTGATGAGCAATGAGATTAAAGTAAACGGGCTGTCTGATATCCCCGCGGCGGTGGAATCTTCCCGGAAGTATGCAGCTTTGTCTGAGGACGGTTCTGCAGCTCTGATCTTTTCCCTGGTCTGCGAGGAGATCCTGCTGCGCCTTGTGAACGGGGGCTGTGCTGAGGTCACAATTTCCTTAAAACGCCTGGGCGGCAGGTCAGTCGAGCTGCGTGCGCGGGGCGGGCGCGTCGATGTGAGCCGGAGAGAAGCGGAAGGACGCGAGGACGGCATCACGTCTGAGATCAGCAGCTGCCTGCTGGCAAAATATGCGGATTATTATGATTACCGGTACATAAAGGGCGTTAACATCTACAGAATTTACACGGCGAAAAAAAGCCTGATTGACCTGACAGATGAAATCTATGCCTTCTACCGGGATGAGAGCGGCCGGAAGGAGAAAGAGAAGAAGCCCGCTGCTGTGCTTCGGTATATCGCCGGGAAGCACAGGGGATTTTTAGTATTTTCTGTTTTCGTGCTGCTTATGAGGCATCTGGCCGCGCTGATGCTTCCCGTGTTCGCGTCCAACATCATCAACACGGTTACCGAAAACGGCAGTTTTTTTGTGCGGCCGGTCATGGTAAATCTGCTTGCGTCTGCCGCGGCGCTGCTTGTGAATCTTGTCTGCTACTGGATTGACAGCCGCTGTTACCGCCGTTTTACAAGAGCCGTGGAAGCAGGATTCCGGATGGCGCTTGTGCAGAAGCTTCAGGTTCTTTCAATGAAATTTCACAACAGCAAACAGTCCGGAAAGGTACTCTCCAAGCTTGTTTCGGATGTGCAGTTCATCCAGATCCTGATCTATGACCGCTTTCTGGAGATTCTCCTGCTGTGTGAGGACGTGGTTTTTATCATTGTCGTCGCTCTCCCATCCTTCCCGATGATGCTTTTATTCTATGCTCTGATTATTCCCGGTGCTGTTATTCTGCTTCGCCGTTTTTCCAGGCCGCTTCTGGACAGGCGCGCGGAACTGCGCCGGGAGACAGAGCAGGCGAACGCCGCTGTCATGGAGATGCTGGAGATGACGAATCTGACCCGCTCCCACGGCCTTGAGAAGACCGAATACAGAAGCATTCTGGGGAAGGTACGCGGCATTCAGAAGGCGTCGGTCTCTTATGACCGGCAGACGGTCAGCCTGAATGATGTAACCTACGGAGTCTTCCAGTCGCTCAGGCTGGTGTCGCTGTGCCTCGCGGCATATCTGACGGCCACAGGCCATATCCGGATCGGGCTGCTTGTACTGTTTCAGTCCATATTCGACCTGATCATCAGCAATGTACAGAGGCTGATGGACGCAGTGCCCCAGATAACCCAGGGGTATGACAGCCTGATCAGTGTAAATGAAATTCTGTGGGAGCAGGATATTGAGAGCTGCGGAACGGTGCTGCTGCCTGACCCGGTACGCGGAGAGATTGAGTTCCGGCATGTGAGCTTCCGCTACAGCCCGGATCAGGAGCCCGTGTTGAAGGATGTCAGTTTCCATGTGCCTGCCGGAGGGAGCGCTGCTTTTGTAGGCAAATCCGGCGACGGAAAATCCACCATCCTGAATCTGATTACAGGCCTGTATAACGCAGACGGAGGAGAGGTGCTTATTGACGGCCTGAATGTGAATACACTGGATAAGACTGCCTATCGCCATAAGATCGGCCTGGTGCCGCAGAATCCGGTTCTGTTCTCCGGATCCCTCTGGGACAACCTGGTCTACGGTCTTTCCTATGTCAGCCCGGACAGGGTAATGGAAGTAATTCGCAGCGTCGGGCTTAAGGAACTCCTGGATACGCTGCCCGATGGCCTGAGCAGTCCGGTTTTTGAAAACGGTGCCAATCTCTCGGGAGGCCAGCGCCAGCGCATCTCCATAGCGCGGGCGCTGCTGCGCGAACCGCGGATTATTCTGCTGGATGAGGTGACAAGCGCCCTTGACGCCGAGAGCGAGCAGCAGGTACAGCATACGATCGACTCCATTATGCATAACTGTACGGTTATTCTGGTCGCCCACCGGCTGAATACCGTGAAAAACGCGGATGTCATTTATGAGATCCGGGACGGAAAGGCATTCCGTTATGATTCCTTCGGGGAATACGCAGATCTGAGAGGGGGTACCGGCATTGAACCGCCAGGCAGCGATTGAAGCATTTCAGGAATATGTCAGTCATTATGACGCAGAAAACCCGATGATTTCAGATAAAGTCGCCCACACCTTCAGGGTGGCGGAGAACGCGGAGCAGATCGCCCTGCATACGTCCTGCCCGGAGCTGGCCGATTTTGCATGGTTTCTGGGACTCATGCATGATATCGGACGCTTTGAGCAGATCCGGCGGTACGGAACGTTCGCGGACGGACAGTCGGTCGACCATGCGGAACTCGGAGCGGATATCCTGTTCCGGGAGGGGCTGATCGACCGCTTTCCGATGGAGGATCTGCCGGAAGGATGGCGGGAGACAGCTGAAACAGCGATCCGGCTGCACAACAAGCTGACCCTGCCGGACAGCTGGCCGGGACAGGACGGCGGAAGGACGCAGCTGCTGTGCCGGATCCTGAGAGATGCGGATAAGATCGACATCTTCAGAGTAATTGCTGAGATTCCGCTTGTGCAGCGGGCAGGAAAGAGCCGTTCCATGCTCGGATCGTCGGACATGGTCCTCCCCGGTGTGATGGCCTGTGTCATGGAGCACCGCTGTGTTCCGCGGGCAGAGATCCGCTCGGTCATGGATCTCAGGGTGTCACACTGCTGCATGGCATTTGAACTTGAATTCCCCGTCAGCAGGGAAATTGCGGCAAAGCAGGGATATCTGGCTGAAATCCTCCGGATGCGGGACCAGGATGGGCTGAGGATGCGCGATGCGGTCCGGCTCAGGCAGATGCAGATCGTGGAGAGAGAGATTGAGAAGGCCTGGGGGATGAAGCTGTGAGCGCATAAAGCACTCAGAGAATACCCGGGGACATTGAACCTGAGTACCAGGAATCCCATGGAAACCGGCCCGCCGGGCCGGACAGAGTTTCCTCTCTGTCATCAGCTGCGGAGGAGAATGAGTATGAAACTGTATCATACCGGAAAAATGATCATCCGTGATCCGGATCTTACCCGCGGCCGGAAGAATGCCGATTTCGGGCAGGGCTTCTATCTGACCCCCGATATGGAGTTCGCATACCGCTGGGCGGGTACGGACGCTGTCGTAAATGAATATGAACTGGAGGAAGAGGGGCTGCAGATCCACAGGTTCAGCCGTGATGAAGACTGGTTCGATTATATTTTCCATAACCGCAGGGTCAGGGACGGCCTGGAGGCGGACGTTGTGATCGGACCGATTGCCAATGATACGATCTTTGAGACCCTCGGGATTCTCAGCAGCGGATTCCTGAAAGCGGAAGACGCCCTGAAGCTTCTGATGATCGGACCGGAATATACGCAGGCAGCCATTAAAACAGAGAGAGCCCTGAAGCAGCTGAACTGGAAAGGGGCTGAAAAAATCACAAGGCTGGACGAAGGGCGGCGCAGAGCGGAACAGGACGCCTATCAGACTGCCCTCGCCGAGGCTTTTCAGGAGATCGCAGGGAAAGAATGAAGGAAGACTGCAGCGAAGCGGTAAGCTCACCGATGGTGTTCCGGAAGAATAAATCTGAGGTGCATAAGTGAAGGGCGGATGGAAAAAAAGTCTTCTGATGGTCGTCTCTGTTCTGATGATCATCGGCGTGACTGTTTTGCTTGGGGGGATTTTCCGGACTATTTCTACGGAAGAAGGCAGGATCGCCTTCCGCAGAATCATACTGGATCTGGGCGTGCCCGGCTTTTTCATGCTGATCGGGCTGAATGTTTCCCAGATTTTCCTGTTTTTCTTTCCGGGGGAAATGGTTGAACTTCTCGCCGGCATGTGTTACGGAACATTCGGCGGCCTGATCGTCACATATATCGGCGTTTTTATATCAGCCTGCATCATCTTCTTGCTGGTCCGGAAAGTCGGAAAAGCATCTATATATGGCCTGATCGGGAAAGAGAAGGTCGAAAAGATAGAAAAGAGCCGGCTGTATAACAGTAAAAAGGCAGAAAGCTTCCTGCTTCTGCTGTTCATTCTGCCGGGTACGCCAAAGGATCTGCTGCTCTATATCGGGGCGCTGCTCCCTGTCAATGCGCCCAGATTTATTCTGCTTTCAACCCTGTTCCGTTTTCCGGCGATCATTACGTCCACCGTTGCCGGGAAGTCTTTTGCAGCAGGAGACAACCGGACGGCCATAGTGGTGTATATTGTTACTGCTGTCATATCTCTGATCATTCTCTGGTATGCTTCAAAAAAAGATGCAGTACGGGAGATCATGGAGATCAACAAAGACTAAGCTCAGAACTTCGCCGCGCGGCGAAGATGAAAGTTTGCGGCGGATATCGCGCACACCCTGGCATAATTCCACCGGGCAGGAATTGATACTGACAGAAGGAGGAGACAAAAATGGTAGTAATTATCAATGATGACCGGGTTACCGATGTGGAGGCTTATCTGCCTGTCGCGAAAGCGTTTGCCGCTGATGCTGTCGCGAATGACGAAGGCTGCATTTCCATGGAAGTGCTGGTTGACCCGAAGACGCCGGGGCGTGTCCTGTACCTGTCCCATTTCGAGAGTGAGGAGCATTTCCGGAAACACGCGCAGGGGGAGACGTTCCGGAAATGGCTGCCGGAACTTGGAAAGTATTTTATAAGCGCGGAGGATCAAATATTTGAAGTGGGCTGAGCAGTCGGTTCCACGCGGAGTAATGGTCCCGGGTACAGGGCTGCAAAGCTGCCGGGTGCAAAGAAAACTTTGCAGAACATGTTGACAAGTACACTTGGTATAACTATAATACAGTTATGCCAAGTGTACTTGTCTTTTTTGGAAAGAAAGCATGAATGCGGCTGTCTGTCTGCGTGAACAGACTTCTCTGTTCTGCCGGTTAAATGGGAGGAGGAATCGGCATGCGTCATTTTTATATCCGTCTTCTGGCAGGAATTTTATGGTTGATTGTAGCGGTGATCAGTGTTGTAAAAGGCAGCGGGATCGTGTCCGCCCTCTATGCCGTTCTCGGCGCGGCTTTTCTGTATTCAGCCTGGACGATGAGGAGGAAGGACCGGTAAAAACGGAAAGGGCTCTTGCCTGTCCGGCCGGGTGATGTGATTCAGACGGGAAGGACGCTGCCAGATGGTTATATCAGGCAGTCCGTCCCGGCTGACGCGGTACGGACAGAAGAGGAAGGACTGACGAAGGAGGAAGCAGATGGAAAAACAGGAACTTCTTTCGATCGGGGATCTGAATGTCTGGTATACGGAGGGTACGCCGGTTCTGAACCATTTCTCGATGGATCTGTTCCGGAATGAAGTGGTCGGCCTGATCGGCCTCAACGGAGCCGGAAAGACGACGCTCATAAAGACAGTTTCAGGGCTTCTCACATCTTTTGAAGTCCGGGAGCTTCACTGGTGCGGAAAGCCCTTCTCTTTCCGGGATAATTCCTTTCGGAAATCGCGGTATGCTGTCTTTGCGGAAGACCGCTCTTTTTCCTGCTTCACCTTCCGGGAGTATCTTGCCTACGCCGCGAAATCCTACGGCAGGGAGCCGGAAAATATGGATGAGCTGGCGAAGGGCTTTCATTTTGAGGAATATGCGGATGTGCTGATGAAAGAGCTCTCTACGGGAAACCGGAAGAAGGCTTATCTGATCGCGGCTTTCGCCCTGCATCCGGAACTCCTGCTGCTGGATGAACCGGTGAACGGCCTCGATTTTCAGAGTACGGAGTTTCTCTACAGGATGATAAATGATTACCGGAGTTATGGGACGGTTCTGTTCTCCTCCCACATCCTCGAGAGTATCTGCCTGACTTCCGACCGCGTTCTGGTTCTGGAGCATGGGCGGATCGGGAACAGTTTCAGCGGGGACGGGATCAGGGCGGAAACAATCAGGGAGGTGCTTGGCGAATGATGGAGTTCCAGGCTGTCGGCAGGCAGCTGTTCGGAGAAAAATACAGAGGTGTCAGAAACAGTGTATATACTGCGGCCATTCTCTTTATTTCTCTCCGCCTGTCGGGATTCCGGGGGGCGGTCAGTCCGCGGGTGCTGTTTCTCACTGCTTTTGTTTTTTCCGCAGGAATCATGTGGGAGAATCTGTCGTCGAAACGCAGCGTGGAACATTTTGAAGGACTTTTTTCTCTTCCTTTTGAGGATGGACGGCTGAAGGCGGCGATTGTGTCAGCTTTTGCGGCCTTTACGCTGCTGTCGAGAAGTCTTCCTGTTCTGGCGCTTTTTTATGCGCTCTCAGACTGGAAAATGTGGGAAATCGCTCTTTCCCTCTTTTTTGCGGCGGCAGCCTGTGTGATCTGCGCGGCATGGTTCGCCCTGCTCTGCGGAGGCTTCGGAAGGAGAATGCGGCTTCTTCGCTTCTCAACCGCAGTCCTGTGGGCGGCGGCAGCCATCTCAGGGATTCTTTTCCTCGGGACCCCGGTGGAAAAAGCGGCAGCGGCAGCCGTCTGCCTCTGCCCGGCGCTGCCAGTATTGAGAAGAGCGGACTGCTATGTGTTCCTGCGTTCCGGTATTTCTGGCAGGGGACCGGGGCGCCGTTACGGCGGCGCGAATGTCATCCGCTATTTCTTCCGGGTTCTCCGGCTCAATCCGGTCTATGCGCGCAATACTCTTTTTCTCGGTCTGTTCGCCTGTGCGCTTCCCTTTTTACCGGGGCAGGCGGCGATGCCGGGGATGCTGCCGATTGGTTTTGCCGTCCTGTCTCTCAACACGCCGGTCTGCACGATGCTGTCAGCGGATCCGGATACAGATATAAATGTCCGGATGCTTCCCTCACAGCGGAAACATTTTCTGGCCGGCTACTGTCTCTTCATTTTTCTGATCAATGCAGGGCTTGACTGCGTTTACCTGATCTCCTGGCAGATTGTCTGCGGCGGCCTGGTCCCGCAGGATCTTCTGACAGCCGCTCTTTTTGCCCTTCAGAGCGCCATGTTCTCAGCTGCGCTGGAATGGCGCTTCCCGCTGAGAGACTGGAGGACGGAGACAGATCTCTGGCATCATCCCAGGAAATATCTGGTTCCGGCGATCATGATCCTGATCGCGGGAGGGATCATGATCCTTAAAGCGGGTATCTGGCTCTGGCTGCTGCTCCTTCTGCCGGAATGCGCTCATTTTGCTCTTTATCCGGAAGACCGTATGTCCGCCCGCTGGAAAGCCGGACAGGATATATAAGAATGTTCAAAATATCATTACGGAACTATCTCCGGCTTGCGGCTTCACAGTCGGAAGCATTCCGGTCAGAAGGATCTCTGCCGGATCAAACAGAAGGACCGTTCTGCTCAGTGCAGAGCGGTTCTTTGTTTACAGAAGCGGAATTTCGGGTTATATTGCATTCAATGGGGAGGTATCCGGCATGAAGGTTCTGTGTATCGGAGTAGGAGTGGTAGATATTGCCGCCTGGCCTGTCAGCAGGCAGACTGAGTGGCAGGAAAAGCAGAGAATTTCCGGAATTTCCATACAGGCCGGGGGCGACGCGGTAAATCAGGCGGTTTATCTGTCGCAGCTGGGGATGGAAGCCTGTGTAAACATCTGTGTAGGCAGAGATGAAAACGGAGTCCTGCTGAAGGAGGCAATTAGAAAGAAAGGCGTGGATACTTCCTTTATCCGCGTGAGAGACGACGCGGCGACCGGAACCGCACTGGTCCTGATCGACGAGAAGGGGGAACGCCGCGTCTTTTCCGCTCCGGGGGCGCACGGACTGATCCGGAAAACGGATCTGCCGGAGGAGATTCCTGAGCATCTGCAGGCAGTTTCACTGGCCAGCCTGTTTGGAATGGATTATCTGGAGCGGGACGGCCTAGAGGAATTTCTGGATCAGCTGAAGGAGAAGGGAATCCCTGTTTTTGCGGACCTTCTTTTCGACAAATATCAGCGCGGCCTGAACGGAATCGCGCACCTGCTGGAGCGGATCGACTTTTTCCTTCCGAGCAGCTACGACGCGCTTTCCCTTACCGGGACCGGGTCTGTAGAGGAGTGCGCGGCTTTCCTGAGAAAAATGGGTCCGGGGACGGTGATTATAAAGTGCGGCGCAAAAGGCGTCTATGCGGACAGCCCGGATTTCCGGGGCTGGATTCCGGCCCTGAAGCTGGATCCGGTGGATACGACCGGGGCCGGCGACTGTTTTGCCGCCGTTTTCCTTGCGGCGACCATCAAAGGATATCCTGTCCGGGAGGCCTGCCAGAGAGCCTGCAGGGCGGCATCGCTCAGTACCCTGTCAACGGGCGCGTCCGGTGCGATACTGGCGCCGGATACAATCTGAATTATAACAGCAGCCTGAAAAGGAGGAATCATTGTGAAAGTGGAATCAAGCAGCTATCTGGCCCTGGTGCGGCCGCTATTGAAAAAACTGCTGGACGGGCTTCTTGAACGGTATGAATATGCGTCAGTGCTCGCGACAGACGTGGAGATGAAGAGCTATTCCGTCAACCGGTCCGGCATAAGAATTACGGAAAATAATATGTTCGGCCGGCGCGGCTTTACTGCCCGTGTCTATAAAGACGGGGGCTATGCCGAATACAGCGCCAACTGCCTGAAGGAGGAGGATATTCCTTCCGTCCTTGCAAGGCTTAATCAGTCGTTCAAAGAGACCGGGAACCGGTATGAGCGTTTTCCGACTCCTCCTGCGGAAGAGACGCCGCTTTCTTTCTCAAAATCCACGGAATTTCTGGCGGATCCACGGAAACTGGGAGATGAGGAGATCGTAAAAAAGCTGGTCAGCGTACGGGAGGAAGGTCTGAAAGCGGACGAGATGCTTGTGGACTGTACCACCCGCTTTAATTACCAGGTATATCATAAACTGTTCCTGTCCCGCAGCCGGGATCTGGAACAGAATGTCATGTTCAGCGACTGTTCCGCCATTTTTATCGGGCGGAAAGAGGAAGCCCTGAAAGACGGTTACAGCGCTTCCTCCGCGCTGGGAGGGGCGGAGATCCTTGAGCGTCTGCCTGACTGTTCCGCCCAGGCTCTGGATTCCCTCAGGGCGGCGCTGGCCGCGGAACCGATTCAGCCCGGCGAGTATGAGTGCATCTGTACGCCGCAGGTAACGGGCATGATCGTCCATGAAGCGTTCGGTCATGGCGTGGAGATGGATATGTTTGTCAAGGACAGGGCACTGGCAAAGAACTGTGTGGGCACGCAGGTGGCGTCAGAACTTGTCACCATGAAGGACGGAGCCGCCACCAGCTATGAGGACGTCGCCTCCTATTTCTTTGACGACGAGGGAAATCCGGCTTCGGATACCGTTATCATCGACAGGGGAATTCTGGTCTCCGGTATCTGCGACGGCGTGTCGGCAGCCCGGCTCGGCGTCAGGCCTACCGGGAACGGTCGCAGGGAATCCGTGGACCACAAGGTATATACCAGGATGACTAATACCTTCTTCACGGAAGGGACCAGCCGTCCGGAGGACATGATTGCTTCGGTAAAAGAAGGTCTTCTTCTGGACTGCCCGACCAGCGGCATGGAGGATCCCAAGAACTGGGGCATTCAGTGCATGGTTTCCTTCGGCAGGGAGATCAGGGACGGCAGACTGACGGGCCGTGTCTTCGGGCCGATTGTCCTGACAGGATATGTGCCGGACCTGCTGAAATCCATTTCCATGATCTCGGATACAGTCGGGCACTGCGGCTCGGGCGCATGCGGGAAAGGCTGGAAGGAATGGGTCAAGGTTTCCGACGGAGGTCCCTATATCAAGGCGCGCATCCGTCTGGGCTGAGACGGGGCGCGGCTTAAGGAGTGTACAGCCGCCGGCAGCAGACGGCTATAAGGCATAGCCTGATACCTGCTGAGTGCTGCATGGGAGAAAGGAAGTCGGACAGATAATTCAGAGAGGAAGGATATGGACAAAATAATCAGTCTGCTTGAAAAAGCCGGCGTTTCCGCCTGGCGGGTGACCCGGAAGCGTACGGAAGCCGTGGAGTTATATTTTATAAAAAAGAAACTGGATCTGCCCAGATATAAGGATCTTGATGAGATCAGCGCGGAGATCTTCCGCGATTTTGAGAAGGACGGGGTAAAATACAGAGGGTCAACCACCATATTCCTGGAGCCTTCTCTCTCAGAAGAGGAGATCGGCAGAAAAATAAAGGATGCCTGGTACGCGGCGTCTTTTGTGAAGAACCGCTGGTATGACCTTCCGAAGAAGACCGTTTCGGAGACGGTGCCTTCCGGGGCGTCCTGCCGGGAGCTTCCGCTAGCCAAGATCGCGGATTCGCTCGCAGATGTGGTGCTGCATGCGGACTCGGACGACACTGCCTTTATCAACTCGGCGGAGCTTTTTGTCCGCAGAGCGAAGGTCAGAATTGTGGATTCAGCCGGAACGGATGTGAGCTGCATCCGCGATATGATCCGCGGAGAGTTTGTCGCCCAGTGCACCGCACCCGAAGATGTGGAACAGTTCCGGCAGTTTGCCTACGACGATCTGGACCCGCAGGCGCTGAAGGAGAAGCTTGAGGAAGGAATCCGGGACGTCCGGCTGCGCGCCCGCGCGAAGGGAGCGCCCGCGGCAGGGAGCTGCAGCATTATCCTGACCGGTGAGAATCTCAGGGAGCTGCTGAATTTCTATTCGGCCCGTTCCGGGTCAGCCATGATTTATCCCGGGTACAGTACCTGGAAGATCGGGGAAAATGTGCAGGGGGAAGTGACGACCGGCGAAAAGCTGCGCCTGTCCCTCGTGACCGCACTGCCTTTCAGCACGGAGGGGATCCCGATGAAGGAGCGGCCGCTCCTTCAGGACGGCGTCCTCCGGACCATACACGGGAACGCGAGATTTGCCCATTATCTCGGGATTGAGCCGACAGGCGGCTATGAGAAGCTGAGGCTGGACGCGGGAACGATGTCCTATGAGGACATGAAGCGGTCCGGCGCCCTCGAGGCAGTGAGCTTTTCCGATTTTCAGATGGATGTGATGGACGGTCATTTTGCCGGAGAGCTGCGCCTGGCGCTTCAGACGGACGGGAGCGGAAATCTGACGGCCCTGACCGGAGGTTCTGTCAACGGAAATCTGATTCCGCTGCAGGGAAAGCTTGTCTTCTCAAAAGAACGATATAAGGACAGCAGTTACGAAGGTCCTCTGGCGGTCCTGATCCCGGACGTGATGATTGCCGGAAGCGACTGAGGAAACACAGGCTTATCAGTGTTTTCTGAGGAAACGCTGTTTGCAGGATATCAAAAGCTGTCATTCAGAATAAATCAGCATTTCACGGGGGAAACTGCTGAATGAATCGGCGGCCCGATCAGTCAGAAAAGAAAGGATGGTGCTGACTATGGCGGAGATGGCGGGAAACTCAAATGCGATTACAAGAAGATATCTGGATTCACTGCTGATTGAGACGAGGTACATGAATTCCACATTTCCGGATACGGAGATGACGCTGTACGGAAAAAAGTTCAAAACGCCCGTAATGACGGCGGCATTGTCTCATCTGGACCATTTCATGTTCGAGGGGGCGACGGCACAGTACGCGGAAGGCGCGGCAAAGGCAGGCGCAGTCCTCTGGCTGGGAATGGCGGATGAGCCGGAAGTTGAGCGCTGCGCATCGGCGGGAACGGATATGATTGAGATCATCAAGCCCTACGCGGACAGAGAGCTGATTTTTGAGAAAATCAGACACGCCGAGAAGCTTGGCCTTCTGGCAGTGGGAGTTGATATCGACCATCCTTTTGGTCCGGACGGCTCCGCGGACTTTGTCGATGACTTCGAGATGGCGCCTCTTACAACAGAGGAACTGAAGCAGATCTGCTCCTGCACACCGCTGCCCGTGATTGTCAAAGGCGTCCTGAGCGTTTATGACGCGCGGCAGGCAGCTGAGGCCGGCGCGGGCGGAATCGTGGTCTCTCATCACAACAACCGCATCGAATATGCCCTGCCGCCGCTGATGGCCCTTCCGGAGATCAGAAAATACCTTCCGGACGAAATGCCGGTCTTTGTCGACGGCGATATCCGTTCCGGCCTGGACGTCTTCAAGGCGCTGGCGCTCGGCGCGAATGCCGTATGTATCGGAAGACCGCTGATGACGGCAGTGAAAAAGGGCGGAGCGGATGCGGTCTGCGAATACCTGAAGCAGGTAAATGACGAGCTGAAAAAGGCCATGGCTTTTACCGGATGCATCGATCTGGCTCATATGGACCCGACGGTTATTCATCACGCAGCTTTTTAAATAAGTGCTTCCTCTCCCGTAAAGGATAGAGTGTGAAGGGAAAGAGAAAAATCATGAAAGAGAAAAGAACCCGGACTGATCCGGGTTCTTTTCGTTATCCTGCTGCATGCGGGAATCAGAGCGTGACCTTTGTGGTCTTCAGATCCGCGTTGTCCGCGCTGCTGCCGGCGTAGATCGTATATTCCATATGCTCCAGCTCCCAGCGGCGGTATACCGGGTTGTACCATTTCAGTTTTTCGACCGGGATCTCAACCGTGACTTCTTTCTCCTCGCCGGCTTCGAGGAATACTCTCGCAAAGCCCTTCAGCTGTTTCACCGGACGGTCGACCGCGGAGTTTTCAAAGCCCGCGTAGACCTGGCAGACTTCTGCGCCGGCGCGTTCACCGGTATTTTTCACTGTCGTGCGGACCAGGATGCTGTCCTCTTTCTTCTCCGCCGTCACATCGCTGAAGGCAAAGCTGGTGTAGCTCAGGCCGTATCCGTAGGGAACCAGCGGCTTTACGCCGTTTTTCTCAAGCCTGGTGTAGCCGTGATAGTACTCATAGTACTGATCGGTGGCTTCCCAGTCGACATGCGGAAGGTCTTCTTCCCTGTAAGGTACGACGTAGGGGAGTTTTCCGGAAGGATTGACGTCCCCGAAAAGGATCTCCGCAAGGGCAGTGCCGCCCTCCATGCCGGGATAATAAGCCATGATCACGGCGTTCACGTCGTCATACCATTCGGTCATCATGATCATATTCCCGCCGACCAGGACTACGACAGATTCGCTGTTTTCCGGAGCGACGGCCTTGATCAGGGCGATATCCTCCTCGTGCAGGCCCAGGCTCTTCTTGCGGTCTCCGCCGATGCCGCCCGTATAGTTGCTCATCTGGTCTTCGGATACGAATTCACCCTCATCATCGTGGTTATAGCCGACCACGAAGACAACCTTGTCCGCGCTGCGGGCAGCTTCTTTTGCCGCCTCCAGGTCGGAGCCGTCCGCGAAGAGAATTTCGGTATCCGGGGCCGTTTTCTCAAGACCGGCCTTCGGGGTGACGACATAGGGCGGGCGCACCCAGGAGGAGCCGTGGTCGCCGATGTTTTCGGAAGCGCCGAGTTTGCCGATCAGGGCGATCTTCTTCACGCCGGCTCTGCTGAAGGGAAGGGCGCCGCTGTTCTTGATCAGGGTAATGCCTTCCTCGGCGGCTTTTTTGGCGACAGCGATATGCTCCGGGCAGCCGACAACAGACATGTCATATTCTTTGTGGCCGTCGTCAAACGCGAGGATCGTGCGGACGATGCGGAGGGCGGCGTCATTGATGCGCTCCTCGGACACAAAACCGTCCTGAACAGCTTTGATCAGGCGGTCGCCGAACCACTGGGTGTTCATCATCTCCATATCCTGGCCGCCGTTGGCGCTTTCCACGGTGTCACGGACGCCCCACATAAAGTCGGACATGACGAATCCGTCGAAATCCCATTCCTTTTTCAGAACCTGGTTCAGAAGATAGTTGTGGTGTCCGCAGTGAACGCCGTTGTAGCGGTTGTAGGAGCTCATGATGCTGGCGGCGCCTGCGTCGATGCAGTCTTTGAAATGGGGGAGGAGAACTTCCTGTTCCGTTCTCTGGTCGCAGGTGACGGATACCTTGAAGCGGGCGTTCTCCATATTATTGAAAGCATAATGCTTTACGCAGGCCATGATGTCCTCATCCTGGACGCCCCGCACCAGAGCCGCGCCCATCTTTCCCAGATGTGTGGTCTCCTCGCCGTAGACCTCCTGGGAACGTCCCCAGCCCGGATTATAGGGCATGTTGATGCAGACGCCTGCAAAGAGATTCGCGCCGAACGCGCGCGCTTCCCGCCCGATGACATGTCCGACTTCCTCTTCCAGATCCTGGTCAAAAGTCGCGCCGCGGGCCATGGTTACCGGGAAACAGGTGGTCTGCCAGTTTCCGCAGACGATTCCTCTGGGACCGTCGGCAAAACGCATCGGAGGAAGGTTATATTCTTCGATTCCGCCGGCGTCATAAGGAGTGATATTGTAATGATTGTCGCCGCTGAGCATCTCGGTCACCATTTTTCCGAATTCTTCCGGACTTAATTTGGTGAAATCGATGTTTCCGCTCATCAGCCAGACCTTCTGCTCCAGAGTGAGCCGGTCAACGATCTGCTGTGCTTTCTCCGTGTAGGTCAGGCGTAGTTCTTTGCTTGCGCGCATAATTCTGTCATTCCTCCTTGTTTGAAATAATCCCGCGGCGGTTCGCAGCAGCTGCGGCAATCTGCCGCGGATCCGGTAAACTGATGTCTTTATTTTACATCCGGCTAAGACGGCTGACAAGTGCGGAGGGGAGAAGCGAAACTCCTGACAGGGCTGTCCGGCGGCCCCGGATCTCGGGATGGGGAGGGAAAAGAATGATTGACTTTTCGACTGCAATACTTTAACATAAGAAAGTGGTGTGAACTCCGGCCGCTGCTTCGCATGCGGCCAATATAATGTACATGGAGGTATGAGAATGAAGAAGAGAATCGTGGCAACCGCACTGGTTTGCAGCATGGCACTTGCCGGACTGTCATCCGTATACGCAGCTGAGAGTCTTACCCTGGGTACCGGCGGAACCACCGGAACCTACTATGCGGTAGGCGGCGTTATGGCTACTGTCCTGAACCCGCTTATGGAGAACGCGGATCTGACAGTTACTTCCACCGGCGCGTCCAAGGCCAATATCCAGCTGATCGATGTCGAGGAAGCGGATCTTGCGATTGTTCAGAACGACGTTATGTACTATGCATACACCGGAACCGACCTGTTCGAGGAAGAGGGCGCTTATGAGACCTTCTCCAGCGTTGCCGGCCTTTATGACGAGACCATCCAGATCGTTACCTGCAGCGATTCCATCGCTTCCGTCGCGGATCTGAAGGGCAAGACCGTTTCCGTAGGCGACGCGGGCTCGGGCGTTGAGTTCAACGCGAAGCAGATCCTGGAAGCCTATGATATGACCTTTGACGATATCAACGTTGTAAACGCTTCCTTCGGTGATTCCGCAGACAGCCTGAAGGACGGCAAGATCGACGCGGCATTCATCGTTGCCGGCGCTCCGACCACCGCTGTTGTCGACCTGGCTACCACCAAGGCCATTCATCTTGTCCAGCTCGACGAAGAGCATATCAAGACCCTTCAGGACAAGTATGATTTCTATACCGCTACCACGATCCCGGCAGGCACCTATGACGGCGTGGAAGAGGACGCTACCACGGTTTCCGTCAGAGCGACCCTGATTGCTTCCAACAATGTCAGCGAAGACGCGATCTATGAGCTGCTGAAGGCTATGTTCGACAACCAGGAAGCGCTGATCGCAGGCCATGCGAAGTTCGAGTTCCTGAACCTTGAGGATGCTGTCAAGGGTATCAGCGTACCGTTCCATGCAGGAGCAAAGAAGTATTATGAGGAGCAGGGCATCACTGTCGAATGATCGCCGCCCCCGGAAATTTGTTTTGATCGCGGCAGCCACGGCTCTTTTTCTTGCGGCTCTGGCTGCCGCATTTCTATTTCACGGGAAGAGGACGTATCTCACACTCAGCAGCGAAAAGACAGGAGAGCTGTATGCGCGGTATCCTGTGAAAACAGGCGATACATTCTCCGTCGGCTTTATTCACTCTGTCAATAAGAGCCCGGTTACGGATTATTATGAGATCCGCAGCGACGGCATTTATGTGGTGAAGACCGTCTATTACGGCTTCGGCGCGGGCGTGCAGACAGAGCTTGAGGGGAATGAAACACTGGAATATGGGGAAGACGGCAGCATGATTGTGTCGGGCTTTGACAGACGGATGGATAACCTGATCTATTTTGTCGGGACCGTTTCGGACCATACGCTGGTGCTCAATGAGAAGGAAACCGTAAGCCTCCGCGATCTGTGCGGCAGAAACGCGATGGTGAGGTTTCGCGTGACAGAATCGTTCCGGTGATTCCGTCCGATAAGGCCGGAAGCGCGGGAAGGACTGCTGTCACGGTTTTCAGCAGGGACCGGAGATGCAAAGGCCACCGGTTGCCTGTGAACTGCCGGGAACGGCGGTTTCCGAACAAAAGGGCTGAAGGCAGGAAGAGGTAATTATGAAAGATGTCAGGGAAGATGAGAAACTGAAAAATACGGCGTCGGCTGCCGATACCGGCAGCATGGCTGACGTCGATGAGATTATGAAAAAGTATGACAGAGAGTCCAACGTCCGGCCCTGGGAAGGGGTGCCGGCCATCGTCATCAAGTTCCTTCTGGCGGGCTTTTCTCTGTTCATGATCTATATGAATCTGTTCGCGGTATGGGATGAGCGGATCAGGCGCCCGTTGTTTCTGGGGCTGGTCATCATCTTCGTTTTCATCCTGTTTCCGGCGCGCAAATCCGGCGGAAAGCCGCAGAAGGTGAACCGGATTCCGATCTACGATATTATTCTGGCGGCAGCCGGATCGGGCAGCTTTTTCTATTTTGTAGCCAACAACAAGTCCATTATCAACCGCGCTGTGCGCATCAACCAGAAGGAAGTCTGGCTGGGAGTGATCGGCATTCTGATTCTTGCCGAGTGCTGCCGCAGGGTGACCGGTATCCCGATTCTTGTAGTGGCGGGCTGCTTTGTCATTTATTCCTTCGCGGTCGGCAAGTCGCTGCGCATCATTATCTATAACCTGTTCTATACCACAAACGGCGTGATCGGAACCCCGATCGGCGTCTGCAGCACGTATATCGTTCTGTTCATCATATTCGGCGCCTTCCTGGAGACAACCGGCATAGCGGATTTCTTTATCCAGTGCGCGAACTGCATCGCCGGAGCCGCTTCCGGCGGTCCCGCCAAGGTCGCGGTCATCTCGTCCGCCCTCTGCGGCATGGTTTCCGGATCCAGCGTAGGCAATACGGTTACCACAGGTTCCGTCACGATCCCGATGATGAAGAAGACAGGCTATCCCGGCGAATTCGCGGGCGCAGTAGAGGCAGCTGCCTCTACAGGCGGCCAGATCATGCCTCCCATTATGGGCGCCGCTGCCTTCCTGATGGCGGAGATGGTCGGCGTACCATACTCGAATATCGTCGTCCGGGCCATCCTTCCGGCTGTCCTTTATTTTACCGGTATTTTCCTCATGGTTCATCTGCGTGCGAAGCGCCTGGACCTTAAGGGAATCCCGAAAGAAGAGCTTCCCCAGGTGAGGCTGATCCTGCCGAAGATCTACCTGCTGATTCCGCTCGCAGCTCTCGTATACCTGATTATTGCCGGTTATACCATGAGCCGCGCGGCGATCATCGCCACGGTTCTGTGCATTGTGGTGAGCCTGTTTGACAAAGAGCACAGGATGACGCCGAAGAAGTTTGTCGACGCCCTGGAAACCGGTGCGAAGAATACGCTCAGCATCGCGGTTGCCTGCGGTATCGCGGGAATCATCGCCGGCGTCGTAACCATGACCGGTCTCGGCCAGGTCTTTATCTCCGCGATCGTAGGCGTCTCACACGGTCATCTGATGATCGCGCTTGTCCTGACGATGCTCTGCTGCATCGTGCTGGGCATGGGCGTTCCGACGACCGCCACCTACATCATCATGGCGACTACCTGCGCGCCGATCCTTACGACCGGTATGGGACTGAATTCGATCTGCGCCAGCATGTTTGTATTCTATTTCGGTATTGTCGCGGACATTACGCCGCCGGTTGCCCTGGCGGCTTACGCGGGATCCGCGATCGCCAAGTCCGATCCCATGCGGACGGCGCTGAACGCTTCCAAGCTTGCGATCGCCGCTTTCCTGATTCCCTATATGTTCTGTCTGAATCCGGCCATGCTCCTGATCGATACAACCGCGGCTGAGTTCGTGATGATCATCATCACCAGTGTAATCGGCATGTACGCGATCTCCGCGGCGCTGGAAGGCTTCATGCTGACGAACCTGAATCCCCTGATGCGTATCATTCTGGCGGCGGCAGGACTGATGCTGATCTATCCGGGCACGCTGACGGATATCATAGGAATCGTCATCACGGCTCTCATTTTTGCGGTTGAAATACCGAAGAGAAAACGTCAGAAAATGGCATGAAGCGCGGAACGGAAGGTTCTGCGGAAACTGCCGGAGGAATGATGCACGCAAAGACGCAGTGTGCTTAGGCAGCTGCAGATTTCAGAGAGAAAACCGGGAGCCGGTTTTCGGGAAGAGTGGAGAGACTATGATTATTACAATCAGCAGAGAATACGGAGCGGGCGGGCGCACGGTAGCCCGCGGCCTTGCGCAGGAACTCGGAATTGAGTACTACGATATCGACTTTGTCAGGATGACGGCCAAACTGAGCGGTTATTCGGAGGACGATATCCGCCGTGAAGGCGAGGACATGAGCGGCGGCAGAAAATTCATCAACCAGTTTCTCAGCACGAATGCCTACAACAGTTCTTATGACGCCATCTTCGAGGCTCAGCGGGAAGTCATCCTGGACCTTGCGAAGAAACCCTGCATTATCGTCGGCCGCTGCTCCAACATGATCCTGAGGGAGGAAGGAATCGATTCCTTTGATATCTTCCTCTATGCGGATCTGGAGCACCGCAGGAAACGCGCGCTGGAACTTAACGAGAACGGGAAGATGGACATCGATAAGTACATCGCCAGGCGCGACCGCCTGAGAAACACCTATTATCATGCCTACACCGGGCATCTGATGGGGGATGCCAGAGATTATAATATCTGCCTGGATACCGGCAAAATCGGCATGGATGAGTGCGTCGTGATCCTGGCCCGGCTTCTGAAAGACAAAGTAAAATAATGACCGCAAAGTTTGCGGAATCGGATGGGGAGATGTTCATTTCCCCATCCTTTTTTCGGAATTTGAGGCTGTCATCTCAGCTCCGATATTGCGGCCCGGACGTTCTTTGCATCTTTATGAGGAAGTAAGGAGTTCTTCCCGCGGAAGCCGTCAGAATTGTTAATACAATTTTATCCGGCCTGACTTTGGGAAGGTGAATTGTTTTGTTGTAAGACCATGCGTATTTTGTGCAGTTTTGCCGGATATCAGAAAGAAATCCGTTAGGGCTTGTATAGTAATTTCAGATTATGGTATGATAAGGAAGTTCAGGGTTGTAATAATTGGAGAAATGCCGAATCCGCGGCGCCTTTCCAGGGAATGCTTTGCGGAAAGGCAGAAAACCGGAAGGGGAGCGGATGGCTAGAAATCCTTACAGAAAGGATTACCGGCTTGTGGAAGAGTTTTCCGGAAAAGGCCGTGTAAAGACGTCGTATGAATATATCGGCGAAGCCTGTGTCTTCCGGGAAGGAGAAAGCGCGGCCCATGCCTGGGCGCGGCGCGGCGCGCTGCTTGTATCAGCCGGATGGATTCTGTATATCGGGGCCATGTTTTTCGAGTCGGAAGCCATGCGCCGGCTTTATGTGGCTCTGCCCTTTGCTTTCTGCGGTGTTCCGCTCGCGCTGATCACCGGCCATGTATTTGCGATGAGGTCTCTGAAAGAACCTCTGGAGAAGCGCCATATGGACCGCTTCAACAACCGGTATCCGCAGGCGGCTCTCTTTCTGACTCTGTTCGCTGTTTTTGCCCTTCTGGGGGAGAGCGCGGGACTTGCGGGAGCATTTTTCAGGCCGGCGGGGGGAAAACCGGCAGGAACCTTTGCCGGGCTGCTGAACCCTGGTGAAATACTGTTTCTCGCGGGAAACGCCGGGCTGTGCCTGTGCGGAGTCCTGCTTATGAAAGGACGCGCCCATCTCCGGGTGGAGACAGCAGCAAAAGAGGGTACAGATGATAAATAATCCTGTTATTATTCGCAGAGATGCGCGGTAATAAACAACCGCACCGGCCGCAGGGAAGGCGGTGCGGAAACTATTTCGGCTGGTTATATTTGCCTGCGGTCCTGTATGGGGCATTCGGGACAGGATCCGGCCGGAACCATTTCAAGGAGGAAGATCTTATGAGCAAAAACGGTAAGAAATGGATTGCCCTGTCGGCGGTCGCTGTTATGGCTTTCTCTGTGACGGCAGCTGCGGGAGAAGCTTCCACGGAGCAGGAGAGCGCGGAATCGAGGGAGAATCTCGTATTCGCGACGTCCACTTTCGGACAGAAGTTCAGCCCCTTCTTCGCGACGACAGCCTATGATATGCAGGTGGTCGATCTGACCCAGCAGTCTGCCCTGGCTGCGGACAGAGGCGGCGCCATCATCGAGCACGGCATCGAAGGCGAGACGATCAACTACAACGGCACCGACTATACATACTACGGCATGGGTGACGTGACGGTAACCCAGAACGATGACGGCACGGTCGATTATACGATTCATATCCGCGATGACCAGAAGTTCTCCGACGGGGAACCGGTCACCATTGACGACTATATTTTCAGCTTCTATGTGCTCTGCGACCCGACTTATGACGGAAGTTCAACGATCTACGCGCTTCCGATCGAGGGCATGGAAGAATACCGCAGCGGTATGGAGACCAAGCTCTCCCTGCTCCTCGGAACAGGCCGCGAGGGTTATGAGGAGAATGACAATTATTCTGAAGAAGACTATAACAGCTTCTGGGAAGCTTTTGATAAAGCCGGCAGCGATTTCGCCCAGGAGATCGTCGATTATGTGAAGGCGGCAGGATACAATGAGGAAGATGATTCTGTCGCGGAATGTGCCGCCAACTGGGGATTTGAGCTTCCCGAGGACGCGGAAGTTTCCGATTTCTTCGCGAAGATCGTCGAAGCTTACGGCTATGATATCAGCGACGACGGCATGAATGTTGAATCTGCGGGCACCTCCATGACTGATTTCCTCACTGAGGCTCTGGGCGGAGAGGATGCGATGCTGGCTCTGCAGAAGGGTATCGAAACCGGTGACGGCGCTCCGAATATCTCCGGTCTTACCCGCGTGGACGATTACACGGTTAATATTCATATGACCGAGTTTGACGCGACCGCGATCTACAATGTGGGCGGCTATCTTGCCCCGCTTCATTACTATGGAGATCCGGCCCTGTATGATTACGACAACAATATGTTCGGTTTCACAAAGGGTGACCTTTCCGGCGTGAAGTCTGTCACTTCCAAGCCGGTCGGCTGCGGCGCCTATGTATTTGACGGCTATGCGAACGGCGTTGTCACCCTGCGCGCCAATGAGTACTATTTCGAGGGCAAGCCGGATACGGAAGTGCTCCTGATGCAGGAGAGCATCGACTCCGACTATGTGCCGGGCATCGTGACCGGTACCTTCGATATCGCGGTTCCGTCCATCAACGACGAGACCCTGCGCGCCATCAAGGACGCCAACTCCAACGGAGAAATCCAGGGCGACAAGCTGCATACCATCCTGGTTGACTATCGCGGATACGGTTATCTCGGCATCAACGCCGACCTTGTAAATGTGGACGGCGATCCGGGTTCCGATGCTTCCAAAGCTCTGCGCAAAGGCTTTATGACCCTGCTGGCAGTATATCGCGATACGGTTATCAATTCTTACTACGGAGACCGCGCTTCGGTCATCCAGTACCCGATTTCCAACACTTCCTGGGCGGCTCCGAAGCCGGCTGACGAAGGCTATCAGGCAGCGTATTCCGTCGACGTTGACGGCAATCCGATCTACACTTCTTCCATGAGCGAGGAAGAGCGCTATGCGGCTGCAAAGGAAGCTGCGATCGGCTTCTTCAAGGCTGCGGGCTTCACCTATGACGAAGCTGCAGGCAAGTTTACCGACGTGGAAGGAAGCTATGAGGTCATGATCCCCGGCAGCGGCCAGCAGGATCATCCGGCATACGGCGTGGCCGTCGCGGCTTCCGAAGTACTTGAAAGCCTCGGAATCAAGCTGCAGGTCAACGACGTCGGAACAGACGTCTGGAACAATGCTCTGGAAGGCAACACCGCCATGATGTGGGCGGCTGCATGGCAGTCAACCGTTGACCCGGATATGACCCAGGTTTACTCCAGCGCCAACGCGCACGGCAACGGAACCAATTCCAACCACTATTCCGTGGATGACGCCGAGCTTGACGAGCTGATCAAAGAAGGCCGTTCCAGCGCGGATACCGAACTGAGAAAGTCCATCTACAAAGACGCCATGAATATCATCATGGACTGGGGCTGCGAACTTCCGCTGTATCAGCGCAAGGACTGCACGGTCGCTTCCTCCGAGCGCATCGTGATCGATACGCTTCCGCACGACATGACTCCTTACTGGGGATGGTACGCGGAGATCAATACACTTGATCTTCAGTAATAATTCACTGCAATGAATGAACGCTGCCGGGCGGCGGTAAAAGCTCTGTCCGGCGGCAGTACAGGAGAACAGGGCATGGGCATGTGTCCAGGTCCTGTTCTTAGTGTTTGCGTCCTCAACCCCGATGACATGGAAAGCTGGTAGGTGTCATGCTGAAATATTCTCTGAAACGAATTTTATACAGCACTATAATCCTGTTCTTTGTGATGTTTATCATCTATATTCTGATGTACAACATGCCGAGCGGCTATATCGAAACGAAAGCCAGGGAACTTGCTTCCCGTCCGGGCGCCTCGAAGAGCTACGCCGAGTGGCTGGCTGACCTGAACGCCCAGTACGGCATGGACCAGGGAGTCGTGCGCGGATATCTGACATGGCTGAAAAGCGCCCTGTCCGGCAACTGGGGCGACAGCTGGGCCTGGACGATCCCGGTTACAGAAGAATTCCACAATACCGTCTGGTACAGCTTTATTCTCGGACTGGTGTCCTTTATTCTGGAGATTCTGATCGCCATACCGCTGGGAATCACGGCGGCAAGGAAGCAGTACAGCTTCACCGACTACTTTACGACAGTTGTCTCGATGATCTGTATATCCATGCCGACCTTTTTCCTTGCTACGATCCTTAAATATATTTTCTCGGTGAAGCTGGGCTGGTTTGACTTAAGCGGCATGCAGGGCCGCAATTATATGAACCTCTCCGACTTCGGGAAATTCCTGGATGTGGCAAAACATTTCGTGCTTCCGGCCATCACGCTGACGGTCATCAGCATCGGAAGCCTGATGCGCTATACCAGGACCAATATGCTGGAGGTGCTGAACGCGGATTACATCCGGACCGCCCGGGCAAAGGGCGTGCCGGAGAAGAAGGTGATCAATCATCACGCCTTCCGCAATACGCTGATTCCGCTTGTGACGACGCTCGGAGGATCTCTTCCTTCACTTTTCGGCGGCGCCCTGATCACGGAGACCCTGTTCTCCATCCGCGGGATCGGATATGCCTCCTATACATCGATGACGCAGGGCGATATCCCCTTCATCATGTTTTATTTGGCCTTTATTTCCATTCTTACGCTGCTGGGCAACCTGATCTCCGACCTGCTGTACGCCGTGGTTGATCCCCGCGTACGGCTGAGCTGAGAAAGGAGGGGCAGCCGATGGCATCCTATGATCTGAACCAGGTTCTGAAAAACCGGAAAGCCACACAGAACAGCGGCACGATGGCGCTCGATGATATCAGCCGCGTCAAGGTGCTCTCCCCCGGCATGCAGGTATTCAAGCGTTTCATCCGCAACCGCCTGGCCGTGTTTGGGGCAGTCACACTGATCGTGCTGTTTCTGTTCTCTTTTGTCGGACCTCTCTTCTATCCCTACGGACAGAAAGAGATTTTCTATACTTTTAACAGCCAGAATGTAAACTACGCCCTGGCCAAGGAGAATACCGGCTACAACGGCTATGATGTGGACAGTTCCCTGTCCGTGGAGCGCGGCATTCTCAACGCCATGAACAGCAACATAAAGAAAATGACCGCTTCCGGATCGAAGGAGATGGCTGTGGTCGGCAGCGGCGGCGGATATCTGATCCGCGAAGAAGCTCCCAATATTTACTCGCTCTCGGTTCAGGAGCTTGAAAAGGTCTGCAGCATCGGAAGCAGTGAGGTGAAAGTCGGCACTTATTCCATGATCGGGAAGAAATTTGACTTTGAGGGGGAGGAGATTCCCGGACTGGCAGACGCGGCCGCTTCGAATATTAAAGGTGCGCAGGGCAGCTTTGAGGCAGACGGCGCGGAATACTCCTTTGTCAAGGGAGAAAAGCCCAAGACTTACGACGTTTTCACGCAGACGGACGGCATCCGTTACGAGGGTGCGCAGCCAGGCGGCGACTTTGAGGACGCTCTGAACGAAGCGGTGCAGGCAGGAGCCGACAGCTTTGAAAGCGGCGGCAGCAGCTATGTCCTGTCGAAGAACGGCGCCAGCCATGACGTCTTCTCTGCGGGTGAGAGCAGCGTCGCGAAGGTGTATACGAACTATACCCTGGATACCCGTGAAACCGGAGGAAAGGTTTCAGGTGATTTCCGGCCCGCGGCGCTTATGGCGGCGGCTCTGGGCGATAAGGAATTTACGGCCGGCGGGGACAGTTATACGATCTCTCCGGATTCGGAGGACGGCCGTCTGATTATACTGGACAGCGAAGGGAATGAATACGCTGAATTCGGCCGCTTCGCGATCCGCCGCTATTCCGGCGAGGATACGATGGCATATGATCTGAAGAAAGCCATTGCGGAGAAGATTGAGCAGATGCGCGCCGCGGGCGTTCTGACGGATACCCTTCAGGCAGAGATCCCCACGCAGGAGGCAGACGGCTCCTACAGCAGGGATGAGAACGGGGCGTTTATTCTCGCGGAAACGGAGATGAAGCTTACCCAGCGTCTGGAAGGCGAGTATGTGATCAACTGTGACCAGATCAATTATGTAATCGATATGTTTGCGCCTCCTTCCGTTAAACACGTACTGGGGACGGACGGAGACGGGTTCGACGTTCTGGCGCGCGTTATGTACGGCGGCCGCGTTTCCCTCATGGTCGGTTTTGTGGTTGTCCTGATCGAAACTTTCCTGGGGGTTATCATGGGCGGCATAGCCGGTTACTTCGGCGGCTGGGTAGACAATCTGATCATGCGTCTTGTCGATATTTTCTACTGCCTTCCCATGATGCCGATCATGATCATCCTCGGCGCCATGATGGACGCGATCCGTCTGGATACCTACATCCGCCTGATCGTGATGATGGCCGCCCTCGGACTGATGGGCTGGGCGGGCGTCGCGAGACTTGTGCGCGGCCAGATCCTTTCGCTCCGCGAGCAGGAATTCATGGTTGCGACGGAGGCGACCGGCATCCGGATCAGCGCCCGGATTTTCCGCCATCTGGTCCCGAACGTCATGCCGCAGCTGATTGTTACCGCCACCATGGGCCTGGGCGGAGTCATCCTGACCGAGTCAACCCTGTCGTTCCTTGGCCTGGGCGTCAAGCATCCGCTTGCGACCTGGGGAACCATCATCAACTCTGTATCTTCGGCATCCGCCATGGCGCACTATGCCTTTATCTGGATCCCGGTCGGCCTGCTGATCTGTCTGACGGTTATAGCTTTCAACTTTGTCGGCGACGGTCTCAGGGACGCCTATGACCCGAAGGCCAAGCGGTAAGGAGGTGCGGCTATGAAAGATTATTCGCGGAGGGAGGTTCACAGTTATGGCTGAACAGGGGAAAGGCACTTCTTATATATCAGGGAAAGAATCCAGAAGGATTACCAGATTCAACCGGCGCGTAACCAGGAAGCTGGAGAAGCAGAGGGCGGACGCCAGCAAGGACCCGAAACTCTATACGACGAAGATGGAAGACCCGGAAAACATCGTCGAGTTTGACAATGTCTGTACTTATTTCTTCTCTGACGTGGGCGTTGTAAAAGCAGTGGACGGCGTCAATTTCCAGGTGCCCAGGCATTCCACGGTAGGGATCGTCGGTGAATCCGGCTGCGGAAAGTCGGTTACAAGCCTTTCGCTCATGCAGCTTCTGCAGCGGCCGAGCGGACAGACAGTGGGCGGGGAGATCCGCTTCAACAAGGGGGACGGAAGCGCCTACAATATCGTCAACACGCCGAATTCGATCATGGAGAAGATCCGCGGCAACCAGATCTCCATGATTTTCCAGGAGCCTATGACGGCCCTGAACCCGGTTTTCCGTATCGGGGAGCAGATTGATGAGGTAATTGAGCTCCATAATCCGGATATGACGGAGGAGAAGGTAAAAGCCCGCAGCCTGGAGATGCTGGATATGGTCGGCATCGCCAATAAAGAGGGCGTCTACAATATGTATCCGCATGAGCTTTCCGGCGGTATGCGCCAGAGAATCTGCATAGCGATCGCTCTGGCCTGTTCTCCGTCGCTGATCATCGCGGATGAACCCACGACGGCGCTGGACGTGACCATCCAGGCACAGATCCTTGATCTTCTTCAGAATCTGAAGGACCGCCTGCAGTCCTCCATCATGCTGATCACTCATGACCTCGGCGTTGTGGCGGGCATGGCGGATTATGTGGTCGTCATGTATGCCGGCCGCGTCGTGGAGAAAGGGACAGCGGAAGAGATCTTCCATCACCCGGCGCATCCCTATACGATCGGCCTGATGAAGTCCAAGCCTGTCGTCGGACAGAAGGTTGACAAGCTTTATAATATACCCGGCAGCGTGCCCAATCCGGTAGCGATGCCGGACTACTGCTATTTCCGTGACCGCTGCGAGATGCAGTGCGCCCGCTGCAGCGGCAAGTATCCGCCGGAGATCCGCATCAGCGGAACACACGTCGTGTCCTGCTGGCGCTACATGGAAGAAGGTAAGGTACTGGGTTATCCGAAGAGCGTGGATGTCAGTACGCTATAACTGTACTTGGGGAGGAATCATGATATGACGGAAGGAAAGAATGAGGCTTCACAGGTGCAGGAAGAGATTCTGCAGGTAAAAAACCTGGTGAAGTATTTCCCGATCAAGTCCAGCTTTTTCAGACGGACGATCGGGAATGTAAAAGCGGTGGACGGCGTCAGTTTTTCCATCAGAAGGACCCAGACCATGGGCCTGGTCGGAGAATCGGGCTGCGGAAAGTCCACCTGCGGCCGTACGATCCTGCGCCTGCAGGAAAAGACGGCCGGCGACGTGATTTTTGACGGACAGGATGTATTTGCCCTGAGCCGGGAACAGCTGCGGAAGCTCCGCCCGCGCATGCAGCTTGTATTTCAGGATCCCTACTCATCCCTCTCCCCCCGGCTTCCGGTCGGTGAGATCATCGGGGAAGCGGTGCGCGAGCACGGGATCGTCCCGCCGGAGGAATTTGACGGCTATATCACCCGCGTTATGGATGTCTGCGGTCTGCCCTCCTACTATAAGGAGCGGTATCCCCATGAATTCTCGGGCGGGCAGCGGCAGAGAATCTGCATCGCCCGGGCGCTGGCGCTGGCTCCGGATTTCATTGTCTGCGACGAGCCGGTCTCCGCGCTGGATGTGTCGATCCAGGCGCAGATCATCAACCTGCTCAGGCAGCTGCAGAAGGAATTTGGCCTGACTTACCTGTTCATTTCCCATGATCTTTCGGTTGTGGAACATATCTCCGATACGGTCGGCGTTATGTATCTGGGCAGCATGGTTGAATACGCGGAGACGGAAAAGATTTTCTCACATCCGCTGAATCCTTATACACAGGCCCTCTTTTCCGCGATTCCGGTTCCGGATCCGGATGTAAAGATCAACCGCATCATTCTGAAGGGGAGCATTCCCAGCCCGGCCAACCCGCCGGCGGGATGCAAGTTCCACACCCGCTGTGAGAAATGCATGGAAGTATGCAGGTTTGCAGTGCCGGAATGGAAAGAGGTGGAGCCCGGGCATTACTGCGCCTGCCATCTCTATGACAACGAGGAAGAAAAGAGAAGGGCTGAGGAACAGGCCCTGAAGGCGGAAAAGGCAAAGGCGGAAGAGCGGGAATAAAGGAAACTGTCTGATTCCGGAGGGAGGTTGAGACTCCCTCCGGAATTGATCCGGCAGGTACGCCGGTGAAACAGGCACCGGATTGTTTCAGACTGGAGCTGCAGGATGAAAGAGGGAAAGAACACTGCCGCGGACGACGGCAGGACCATTGCGGATATGAACGTCGAGGGCATGCCCTGGTGTGTGCCGGGGGATGAAAACCGCGCGCTTCACAGAGAGACTGAAAACAGCGGGTATGCTCCGGCTCCGATGTCCGATGAAGATCTGAAAAGCTATCGCTGGGCCGCCGTGAAGGCGGGCCTTTTTGTAGCGCTTGTCTTCGGAGGCGCTTTCGCTCTCTTTCTTGCTTTCTGTGACTTTGTGTGGTTCCGTTAGCAATCTGTAATCATGCTTCGCCGGTATAGGCATTGCGTTTCCGGCCGGCAGTAAAAGGAGAAATGGATGGCCTTAAATAACAGCTCCGACAGAGAGTTTTATAAAGGATTGAACCTGTCTGAGGACCGGATCGTAGAGAAGAAGGACTGGAGAGGACTTTTCCCGGAGCAGGTGATCCGGCAGGCTGAGTCAGCTGCAGTCCAGAATGCCCTGAAGGATTTTTCCGCGGAAAGAGAAGGCTACTGGGGCGGTGAGAGGAGCAGCGCTTTTTTTCAGACAGGGCCGGAGAATGGGGAAACTTCCGTCCGCGCCGGCAAGAGACAGATTTCCTACAGGTACAGTTTTGGCGCTTCCAGGCGGACCGGCTACAACGTTTTTGTCCGCAATGCGCCCAGGAAACTGAAGGATGACTGGCAGAATGCGCAGATGAGCTGCAGCTGTCCGGACGGACAGAAAGGAATGCGCTGTATTCACAAGGCTGCGCTTCTGGTCCGGTGGGAAAAGGAACACGGCCCCTGGGTCGTGGAGGAGAGCGATGAGGAATACCGCAGCCGCATGAATGAGATCGGGCTGGCCGGGGAGAGGGAACGCCGGACAAAGCTTCGGAAAGAAACCGGGATGGATGAGATCCCGGCAGCCGGTTTTTTCAGGGACAGGATCCAGCCGGAAGGGCTGGTTTTTTTTGACATTTCAAAAATTCTGGAAGGCTGGTTTACGACTCCTTACTATATGGCCCGGGCCGGGGAAGTGCTGCCGGCCTGCAGAGAACGCTCCGGTATGTTCCACAGGGACATCCAGATCGACAGAAGCAGAGATGGCGTGCGGACGGTTTCCTTTGATCTCAGTTTTGAGGAGCAGTATCTGACCGGACGCGCCCGGGGTTCTTTTCTGGCAGACAGGCTGCTTTCGATCGATACCGATGAATACAGAAGCGGAGTTTTCTGGTACGGGCGGAGGGAAAAAAGCCCTGTGGAGGAGAAGGCCCCCCGCCTCCTTGATGAATATGCGCTTGCGGCTTTGTCCGTCACACTGGATTTTCTGGACCTGCAGACAGATCTTGGGAGAACCGACGAGGCGGCGTCCAGATTTTTTACCCGTCTGGAGAGGGCAGTCAGCCAGGTCCAGGAGGAGAATCAGCCTGCCGCGCAGCAGAAACGGAAAATTCTGGTCATTGAGCCCCGCATCACCGTGGAAGAAGGAGAAGCAAAGCTGAGTTTCCGGCTTGGACAGGCCGGTTCCAGAACTTTTGTGCTCCGGAATCTCTCCCAGCTTGTCCGCGCTTATCAGGCGGAGGAGACCTTTCAGCTGACAAAGAAAGAGTCCGTCGATTTCTCTGTTCAGGACTTTACGGATGACGCCGCGCCGCTGCTGGAATTTATGATCCGGCGGGTGGGCGAGACCAGGGATGTCAACGCGAAGCTGGAAGAGAAGGCGAGACGCGGATACGCGTCCCTTGCGCTGAGCGAGGCGTCTTCCCAGATGGACCTCAAGGGCAGTCTGCTGGACAGCTTTTATGACGCGGCGGAAGGAAGAAGCTGCGAGTATCAGGACAAGACCAATGAGGTGAAAGGAAGCAGGATCCGGATCGGTCACAGTGATATGCATTTCACGCTGACCCTGGAACGTCTGGGTGACGCCAGGGGAAAGTTTGCCGGCGTGACGGTAAGCGGATTTATCCCTGTCCTGATCAGGGGCAGGTCTGCCCAGTATATTCTGGGAACAGAGAACCTGAGCCGGGTCTCGGCACAGGAAGTCCGGACGCTGTCTCCCTTTACGGCTGTGGCGGATCCTTCCGGCTATTTCCGCTTTCAGGTGGGACTTGACAGGCTGCAGGAATTCTACTACCGTGTCCTTCCCGTTCTTCAGGAAAGTACTTTTGTTGAGATCAGCGATCTGTGCGGGGAGGAGGCGGCATCTTACCTCACTCCGGAACCGGATTTCAGCTTTTTCCTTGATTATGAAAAGGGGATTCTCTACTGCCGCTGCAGGGTGACTTACGGGGAAAGGAATCTGATCCTGAAGCCCGCCTCCGGGGGAGGGGATGAGGCCCGGGAGGAGGACGATACGCTGACAGAGCCGGGCAGCGGGGAAGGATTGCCGGAACTGAAGCACGATACAGAGCAGGAGAGGCGTGTGGGCAGGGTTCTGCGGGAGTATTTTACTCAGTTCAGCCACAGATCGAACCGCTACCGGAAAGAGATGGATGAGGAGGAAATGTTTGATTTCCTTGTAAATGGGATTCCGGTCCTTTCCCGTTATGGGACAGTTCAGGGAACCGACGCCTTCCGCCGGCAGAAAGTCCGTCCCGTACCGCAGATTTCGGTGGGTGTGTCCGTACAGTCCGGAATCATGGACCTGTCGGTTACTTCCAGGGATGTGAGCAGGGAGGAACTGCTCGACATCCTGGAAGGCTATCAGCTGCGCAGGCGCTACCACCGGCTGGAGAGCGGCGAATATATTGATCTGTCCCAGAGCGAGGGACTGGACAGCGTCGGAGCGCTCCTGTCGGAACTGGATCTTCTCCCGAAAGAAGTCATCCGGGAAAAGGCGCATCTTCCCGCATACCGTGCCCTTTATCTGGACCGGCTGCTGGAGGAGCACGATGCGCTGGCCTCCACCAGGGACCGCACGTTCCGGACCCTGGCCCGCAATTTCCGCACGGTAAATGACGCGGATTTTGAAATTCCCGAGACAGTTGCGGGGATTTTGAGACCCTATCAGGCTTTTGGATACAAATGGCTGAAAACACTGGAAAGTTCCGGCTTCGGCGGAATCCTCGCGGATGAGATGGGACTTGGCAAGACCCTGGAAATGATCAGCCTTCTTCTGTATGACAAGGAGCAGGAACAGGCCGCCGGCTCCCTGATTATCTGCCCCGCTTCCCTGGTATATAACTGGCAGGAGGAGATCCGACGCTTCGCGCCGCAGCTTTCCTGCACGGTTCTTGCCGGAACGCCTGCCGCGCGGAAGGCGGCGCTTGGCAGGAAGGCGGATGTCTATATCAGCTCCTATGACCTGATCCGGCGTGATATCGCCCTGTTTCAGGACAGGGAATTCCATATCTGCGTCCTGGATGAGGCTCAGTACATTAAAAATGCAAAAGCCGCAGTGACAAAGGCTGTCAAAGGGATCCGCAGCAGCCACCGCTTTGCCCTGACCGGGACGCCGATCGAGAACCGGCTTGCGGAGCTGTGGAGCATTTTTGATTTCCTCATGCCCGGATTCCTCTACAGTCTGCCGGAATTCGGGGAGCGGTTTGAAAAACGGATTACAAAGGAGAAGGATGAAAAGGCGACTGCCAGGCTCAGGGCGATGACCTCCCCCTTTATCCTGCGCAGGCGCAAAAGTGAAGTGCTGAAGGATCTTCCGGCCAAACTGGAGGAAATCCGCTATGCCCGCGTGACAGGCGAACAGCAGAAGCTGTATGATGCCCAGGTACTGCGCATGAAAGGGATGCTTCAGGAATCGTCCGGGACCGGCGAGGAACGGATCAGGATCTTTGCAGAACTGACCCGGATCCGTCAGATCTGCTGTGATCCGGCGCTGCTATTTGAAGACTACCGCGCGGAAAGCGCCAAGCGGGAAGCATGCCTGGAGACAATCCGCTCCGCTATAGACGGCGGCCACCGCATGCTGGTCTTTTCCCAGTTTACCTCCATGCTTGCGCTCCTGGAGGAAGATCTGAAAAAAGAAGGGATCGAATACTATAAGATTACAGGCTCCACGCCGAAGGAGAGGAGGCTGACGATGGTTCATGCCTTCAACGAAGGAACGGTACCGGTTTTTCTGATTTCTCTCAAGGCAGGCGGAGCAGGCCTGAACCTGACGGGGGCGGACGTTGTGATCCATTATGATCCGTGGTGGAACCTGGCGGCGCAGAATCAGGCGACGGACAGGGCGCACCGGATCGGCCAGACCAGGCAGGTGACCGTATATAAGCTGCTCCTGAAGGACACGATCGAGGAAAAAATCCTGGAACTCCAGAACGCCAAGAGCGATCTGGCGGAAGCCATCCTGGAGGGAGAAGCCAGTTCGATCATGAGCATGTCGAACGAGGAACTTCTGGCGCTTCTGTCATAATCGGAGGAGGCAGCTGCACCGCAGTTTTGCCGCCGGGATTGCTCCGGC
Source organism: uncultured Lachnospiraceae bacterium (assembly GCA_902779575.1). Classification (GTDB taxonomy): domain Bacteria; phylum Bacillota; class Clostridia; order Lachnospirales; family Lachnospiraceae; genus Porcincola. Next base: position 69,391 of record CACZBW010000005.1, on the reverse strand, counting down.
TTCCGCTGCCGAAGAAGCGTATTGTATCTTTGAAGCTATATACTTATGCGAAAAAACAGGGCCGGAGCTTAAACTCCGGTCCTGTCTTAAACAGTTATCTTTTTGTGCGAAGTTATTTTTTTATCCCCAGTAGCGCATATAGCGGATCGGCGTTCCTCCCCGGTACATGGATCCGGTTATGATGCCGTAAGCCGATCCTGCGGCTTCGACGACCATGCCGTTTCCGATATACATGGCCACGTGATGGGCGTATCCATTCGATCCGTAGAAGCACAGGTCTCCCGGCAGGAGGTCCTTCTGGGATACTTCGTGTCCGCGCCGGTAGCCGCTTGCGATCAGGCTGGCGTTCGGGCCGTGCATCTGGTCATTCGCCACACGCATCAGCATGATTCCGAAATGACCGAAGACGGAGTAGCAGAAACCGGAACAGTCCGCGCCGTGGGTCAGACTGGTTCCGCCCCATACGTAGGGATTGCCGACAAACTGGCGGGCGTAGTTCGCGATCTTCTGTCCAAGGGACGCATCGCCCGCGGGGGCTGCGCCGACGGCTTTTATATTTGTCTGTCTTCCCTTGCCGTCAAACCAGTAGAAGGTTCCGTTGACCCGCACCCAGTCAAAAGCGGCAGCTTCTCCGTTCGCTTTCGCATAATAGTTTTTCCCGTTAAAACGGACGAATTCATTTTCGTAGAGAGAGCCTTTCGTCCGGTGCGCCAGGAATACATGGCCGTTGATCTGGAATTTTCCTTTCCTGAGCACGCCGGTCGCCGGATCAAAATAATACTTAAGGCCGTCGATCTCGTTCAATCCTGTCACACGGGCTCCCGTCGCGTCCACATAGTAGCGGCGGCCGTCCACCCAGCGGCTGTATACCGGATACCCGGAGGCATCGTAATACATCCAGACCCCGTTCACATTCTGCCAGTCCGCATGCGCCGCGACGGCCATAAACATGGTCATGAGCGCGCACAGGAACAAGGCGCTGAAAATACGTTTCTTCATAAGCATAACCCCTTTATGACAACAATTCTCCCCTGACTTTCCCTTATTACTTTTGAAATACTTCCTTAACATTTACTCTTAATAATAAAGTAATTTCTTCACAGAAGTCAAGCTTTTTTGAGCTTTCGGGTCTTAAAAGCTTTTTACAATTTCAGAATAGAAAAGCTTTTTAAGGCTCCGGACATATAAAACCGTTCCCGTCCGGAATGAAACAGATTTACCGGCAGGAACAGAAGCAGGACAGCCCTGTGTCAGCGGAACAGGGAGATGGCGCAGTAGACGAGCAGAAGCGCCATGATTGTATTGGTAATCTTTCCGTATTTCGAAAAAAGGACGGAGAATATCGTTCCGAACAGAGCCCAGCAGATATTGAAGAAGCAGCCGATCGTGGCCAGAAGGATGGCGAACGCGATCAGGGCAGGCCAGTTTCCTTCGTAGTAAGGAAGAATATAACCTTCCATGGAAACAATCCCGTAGATAAAAATCTTCGGGTTCATGAATTCAAGCACGAAGCCGTTCAGAAATCCCATCGGAGAACTTTTCTCCTCGATGACTGTCGGGCGGCGGAAGGTTTTCCAGGCAAGATAGAGCATGTAGCAGGCTCCCAGCACAAGCATGGGCGTCCGGATTTTCGGGATCAGGGCGGAAAGCGCGGAGGTAAAGAGCGCGCAGATGATCATGACGATGGAAAATCCGCACCAGATTCCGATGTTGAAGGGATAGGACTTTTTCAGTCCGACCCTGCTTGCGTTGCTCATGGACATAATATTGTTCGGCCCGGGGGTCATCGTGGTTGAAACTGCATAAGTGAGAAACTGAATCCAGTTGAACATGGGCGGCATCCTCCTGTAAATCTTAAGGGCGGTTACCCGGCCGGCCTGATCCTGCTGAAACACGGAGCAATCCGTAATTATACTTTCAGCGGCGTAATCATTTGATCAATATGACAAGCATTATAATTCAAAGTTCGTTAAAATTCTACGGATTTATCAAAATATAGTGGTGCAATTTGAAAGGAACTCTGCTATACTGTATTACGGTTTAATTATTGCTCAGAATAATGTTTTTTATATATTATCTAAGGAGGGGTCACTGGGTTATGAAGGAGAGAGTACTGCAGAAGAAAGTATTGCTGTTCGGAATGCTGCTTGCTGTATTTATGCTTCTGGCAGGGCGTATGAATGTTACGTCTGCCAACACGCTTGAGTTTAATATGAACGGATACGGGGAGCAGATTCCGGCCAAGGAGCTGAAGGAAGGGACCGTTATGACGACTCCCAGCGGAATACTGCCTGTTCCGGTTGCGGATGGGGCGACATTCAGGGGCTGGTCCCTTTATCCCGACAGGGATGAATGGGTAGAGACCCAGAAGTTGATGGCTCAGAAACTGACGGTCTATGGAAGATGGGACGCTTCCGATATGACGATCACTTTCGACGGAAACGGCGGGATCGGAGGAATGGCTCCTCTTGTTGTCAAGTATGGCACAACCGTAAACCTGCCTTCGAATGTTTTTAACAGGTCCGGATATACTTTTGTAAACTGGAACACGAACCCGAACGGGGGCGGTACCGTATATCAGAATAATCAGCAGGTTTCCTATAACACCGGCCTTGGAAAAGGCGTTGTGGAGCATAAGACGATTACACTGTATGCACAGTGGAACAGACGTTACGCTCCGGTGATTATGGCAACTGCTGTTCCGGTAGGAAAGAAAAAGATCAATGTCAGCTGGACTCCGGTTGAAGGAGCTGCATATTATGTAATCTACAGGACTCCGCTGTCAGCCAACAGCGCAAAAGCCGCAGTTGCGGTACCTGTCGCAGGCGGGATCCCTGTTGCAGGCGGAACCGCTGTTACAGGCAGTACTGCCGTTGCCAATACTGCGATTGCATATCCTTACGGCTCTGCAGCCGCGGCGAGCGCTACTTCCGTAGCGGCGGCAAAGACAGGCGCGACCGTTGAAGTGAGAAGGGAACCGGCCGGAGTATATTCCGTAAACATCGGAGGCCATCAGAAGAACTTCTCCTACAAATACCGTGTGGATGCATTCGGAAGCAATAATATGCTGATCTGCCAGAGCCCTGAGATTTATTGCTTCACTGGCACGATGACCGGCAAGGCTGCGGCAAAGAAAGTGATTGTCGACCAGCCCGGTATTGCCATGAATGCCGGCTCTTTCCGTATGCTGACGGTGCAGGTGAAGACAAAGAAGAATCTTCCGCAGCCCGGTTTTGTTTCCTCAATCCGCTATTACTCCAACAATCCGGGTGTCGCAACGGTCGGATCGAACGGCCAGATCGTGGGAATAGCCAAAGGCGATGCAGTTATTTACTGTGTAGCGGAGAATGGCGTATTTTCAACCTGTAATGTGACAGTGAACTGATTTGTCCGCTTTCCGGAGGAGAAGAACTATAACAACCGCGTTCTCCTGCAAAAAGAAGAACGGGATACAGAAGTTTCCTCAGACAGAATGACAGAATCAGAAGGCGCTTCAGACCGCAGAGGTCCGAAGCGCCTTTTTTACGTGATGCCGGCAGTTATCTGATGCCGGCAGTTATCTGATGCCGGCAGTTATTGCGGGACCTGCGGGAACGGCCCAAGGCTGTAACGCTCTACCTGTCTGATGAAAAAGCCCGAACGCGGCGTCCATATTTTCATGGGCAGAGACAGTTGAAAAAGAATTGTCGCGCATTAGCACTCAAGTATTGACTCTGCTAACAATTTGGTGTATAACACTATCAGGAGAAAGCAGATTATCTTCTAAAATAAGATTTTTATATAGATTTGGAGAAAAGGAGGTGAATGCAGATGGCAGCAAAACGCGATTTTTATGAAGTCCTCGGAGTAAAAAAGGACGCGGCGGAGGCTGAGCTGAAAAAGGCCTACAGAAAGCTTGCGAAAAAATATCATCCGGACAGCAACCAGGGGAATGCGGAGGCGGAGCAGCGCTTCAAGGAAGTTACGGAAGCATACGAAGTTCTGAGCGATCCCGAAAAACGTAAACTGTATGATCAGTTCGGCATGGCAGCTTTCGAGGAAGGCGCTTCATCTGCAGGTTCAGGTTCATACGGAGGATTCGGCGGTTTCGGCGGCGCCGGGAATTCCGCTTCCTGGTCAGACGGGAACGGAACTTATCATGAATTTCATTTTAATGCGGATGATCCCCGCATGAAGGATATTTTCGGAGATCTTTTCGGCGGCATGTTTTCCGGACAGGCAGCGGGCAGTTCAGGCCGGGGCAAAGAATCCGGATTCGGATATGGATATAACTCAGGCAGCGCAGCTTTCGGGAGCGGTTTCGGCGGAAGCGATTTCAGAAGCGGCCCGGGGGCGGATTTTACGGAGAAGCTGGATCTGCAGAAAGAGGTCCATATTCCCTTTACGATGGCCTGCTTCGGCGGTGAGGTAAAGGTTCAGACGCCGACCGGCCCCGTGATGCTGAAGATTCCCGCCGGCTGTCAGTGCGGAAGGAAATTCCGGCTCAGCGGCAGAGGGAAGAGCAGCAGCGTGCATCCGAATCTGAGAGGAGATCTCTATGTTGTCATTCAGATTACGGTGCCGACAGACCTGAGCAGGGCTGAAGTGCGCAAACTGAAGGAGTATGAACAGCTGAGGAAGAATAAAGGCGGAGGCAGCAGCGCCGCATGAAGGAACGGAACCGGATTTTCAGAAGGAAATCCGGTTCCTTTTTTTTATACGCGATCATAATCCGCTGCCGTCTGTAATTGTGCACCGCTGTATATGCTGCAGCAGGAAATTCCTGCCTTCGGCGGATCACGGTGCCGCTCGGCGGAAAGCCCGCTCTGCGGACCGCGCGGCAGACGGCTTTGAGCACATTGCGCGCTCGAAGAATATTCAGGGAAACGCTGTTTCCAGGGTAACAGAAGGTGTCATTCAGAAATAAATCAGCGTCTCCCCGGCTATAACTTGTATAATTCACCTCTGTACGTGCCACGGAATTTGTGGTTTAATGGTTGTATATCGGCTATTCTGCCGGAACTGGCTTGAGGTTGTGATTTACAGCAGATCCGCTGATCAGGCGGTCTGCTGACAGGAAAAGGAAGGTTCAGAAAGGAGCAGCAGCTATGAATACGCTGGAGTTACAGAAGATGGCGAATGAAGTTCGCAAGGGCATCGTTACCGCAGTTCATGGTGCCAAGGCAGGGCACCCGGGCGGATCGCTGTCCGCAGCAGACGTGTTCACCTACCTTTATTTTGAGGAGATGAACATCGACCCGAAGGACCCGAAGAAAGCGGACCGCGACAGATTTGTCCTTTCCAAAGGCCATACTGCGCCGGGTCTTTACAGTGCGCTTGCACACAGGGGATATTTTCCGGTAGAGGATCTTCCGACTCTGCGCCATCTGGGATCTTATCTGCAGGGCCATCCGTGTATGCAGGAAGTTCCGGGTACGGATATGAGTTCGGGATCTCTGGGACAGGGCATCAGCGCGGCGGTCGGAATGGCGCTTTCCGCAAAGCTTTCTGACGAGAAATGGAGAGTGTATACACTCCTCGGAGACGGTGAGATCGAAGAAGGCCAGGTCTGGGAAGCTTCCATGTTCGCAGGATTCCACAAACTGGACAACCTGTGCGTGATCGTTGACAACAACAACCTGCAGATCGACGGCGCGATCAGCGAAGTCTGCTCTCCGTATCCCATCGATAAGAAGTTTGAAGCATTCAATTTCCATGTAATCAATGTCGCAGACGGGAATGACATGGATCAGCTGAGGGAAGCTTTCAAAGAAGCCCGCGAGACCAAAGGCATGCCCACAGCGATCATTATGAAGACAGTTAAGGGCAAGGGCGTCTCCTTTATGGAGAACAATGTTGGCTGGCACGGCAAGGCTCCGAATGATGAACAGTACGCGGTTGCCATGGAAGATCTGAAGAAAGTGGGGGAAGCATTATGCCAGAAGTAAAGAAAGTCGCTACCAGACAGAGTTATGGTGAAGCTCTCGTAGAGCTGGGAAAAGAACATGAGGATCTCGTGGTTCTGGATGCAGACCTTGCAGGCGCGACCAAAACGGATCTTTTCAAGAAGGCGTTTCCGGAGCGTCATATTGACTGCGGAATCGCAGAGTCCAATATGATGGGCATCGCAGCCGGCATCGCTACGACCGGAAAGATTCCCTTCGCGTCCACATTCGCGATGTTTGCGGCAGGCCGCGCATTTGAGCAGGTCCGCAATTCTATCGGCTATCCGCATTTGAACGTCAAGATCGGCGCAACGCATGCCGGTATCTCCGTCGGTGAGGACGGTGCGACGCATCAGTGCAATGAGGATATTGCGCTTATGAGAACCATCCCGGGGATGGTTATCATCAATCCTGCGGATGACATCGAGGCGAGAGCCGCGGTGAAGGCAGCTTATGAATATGTCGGCCCGGTATATCTCAGATTCGGCCGCTATGCGGTTCCGGTAATCAATGACAGACCGGACTATAAGTTCGAGATCGGAAAAGGCGTTCTTCTGAGAGAAGGAACGGACGTAACGATCGTAGCCACAGGCCTCTGCGTGAATTCGGCCCTTGTCGCGGCTGAGAAGCTTGCGGAAGAGGGCGTCAGCGCGGAAGTCATCAACATCCATACCATCAAGCCGCTCGATGAGGAGCTGATCCTCTGCAGCGCTGCGAAGACAGGAAAGGTCGTCACCGTGGAGGAAGCTTCCGTGATCGGCGGTCTCGGCGGTGCAGTTGCCGAGCTTCTTTCCGAGAAGCAGCCCACAAAGATGTGCCGGATCGGTATCCACGACGTATTCGGTGAGTCCGGCTCTGCAGCAGATCTTCTGAAGAAGTATAAGCTGGATGGGGACGGCGTATACGAGCAGGTTAAGGCATTTGTTTAAGAGAGACATCTGCGGGAAGGAGACCTGATATGATCGCTTTGGGCTGTGACCACGGCGGATTTGATCTCATGCAGGAGGTTATTGCCCACCTGGATGAGAAAGGAATCGAATATAAGAATTTCGGGACTTTCGATACGAAGTCGACAGACTATCCCATCTATGCAAGAAAAGTTGTGAAGAGCATCCTGAGCGGAGAGAGCGAGAAGGGAATTCTGATCTGCGGGACCGGACTCGGCATCTCCATAACAGCAAACCGTTATAAGGGGATCCGCGCGGCTGTCTGCCATGACTGCTTCTCCGCGGAAGCGACCCGTCAGCACAATGACGCCAATATCCTGGCGATGGGCGGAAGGGTTGTCGGTCCCGGCCTGGCGCTGATGATTGTGGATACCTTCCTGAATACCCCGTTCTCGGAAGATGAACGGCATAAGAGAAGGATCGCTCTGATCGACACTCCGGAAGAAGAATAATCTGTACGAATCCTTCTGACTAAAAGCAAATACGAACCGGGCAGACCTGTCTGCCCGGTTCTTTTTTCTGGCAGCCTTCTCTGGCCTGCAGTTTTTCTGTACAGGCTTTTTTGCTTTACCCAACCGTTCTTTTTATACAGGCTTTCCCTGCGAAGCCGCTCTTTGTACGGCCCTACCGGACCCTTTTCCCGTCGACATAGACGGCAAGCACGTTCAGCTGTTCATCCAGAAAAAGCAGGTCAGCTGCTTTGCCCGGTGCTATGGAGCCGGTTTCATGCTCTATTCCGATCACTTTGGCCGGCCTTTCTGTCGCAGCCCGGACCGCATCCCTGAGCGGGATGCCGAATTTTACCGCCCGTCGGAGCCCTTCCATGAGATGGATCGAGGAACCCGCCAGAGTGTCTGTCCCGCTGAGCGTGGCTTTTCCGTCTTTCATGCTGACAGGCTGTCCGCCGAGACTGTATTCTCCGTCCGGCATGCCTGCGCAGCGAAGAGAATCCGAGATCAAGACGATGCGTTCTCCGAAGATCTGCCAGGCCATGCGGACCATGGCGGGATGAACATGAAATCCGTCGCAGATGAGCTCCGCCGAAGCGCTGCAGTCAAAGGCTGCCGCGATCAGTCCGGGATTCCGGTGATGCAGGGAGGGCATCGCGTTAAACAGGTGGGTGGTATGGGAGGCTCCGGCTCCGTATGCTTTCACGGCAGTCTCATAGTCTGCCGCCGAGTGCCCAAGCGAGACCGTGCAGATCCGGGCAGCCTGCCGGATAAAGTCCATGGCGCCATCCAGTTCCGGCGCCAGCGTAATCAGGCGCACCAGACCGCCGGATGCTTCATTGAGCCTTTCCAGCATGCCGATATCCGGGAGCGCTATGTTGTCCGGATTCTGGGCGCCTCTTTTCTCATAGGAGACAAAAGGACCTTCCAGGTTGACGCCCGCAGCTTTCGCGCCGTCTTCCGGCCTCCTGAAATCCCTGATCACCTGCATTGCTTTCGTCAGCTCGGGCTCTTTCAGGGTCATCGTGGTCGGGCACCAGGAGGTCACCCCGCCCGCCGCGTAGTAGCGGCTCATGGCAAGCATTCCCTCCGGATCCCCGTCGCTGGCGTCCGCTCCCATGGCGGCGTGCGTGTGAATATCGATTAATCCCGGAATGATATAGGCGCCATCCGCCTTCTCATCTTTTCCGGGCAGAATACTTCTGATTTTCTGATCAAACTCTATCGAGCCGCTGATGAATCTTCCGTCTGTGAAGATCCGGGAACCGGAAATCCGCATAGCTTTCTCCTTTTGCTGCTGTTTCCCGCCGTATTATCAGAACAGGAATTCAGCTGTTTATATGATCAGCTGCTGTTTGCCGACCTGTTCGGGTCAGCGCTCGTTGCCCTGAGCCGGAGCATTCTTTTTCTCTTTCCTGATCATAGCCCTCTGCCAGCAGCTGCCGACCGCTACTTTCAAAGGATCCGGAAGCAGAGAAAGAAAGAAGATGCCTGCCTTTGTGGAGAAGGTGGGAAGCACTTTGAGGGCGCCGCGCTGCATGGCCCGGTAGCCGATCCGGGCGATTTTCCTGGGATCCGCAGCTATGACCGGGTAAGCTTTTCCTGCATTTTCCGCCCAGCCCGTACGGATGGGCCCGGGGCACAGGGCGGTAACTGTAACGCCGCTTCCTGCAAGTTCGCCTCTCATGGCTTCTGTCAGCGCAAGAACAAAGGATTTGGAAGGCCCGTAGACATTAAACCAGGGATCCGGGAAAAGGGCGGCGGAGGAAGAGATATTCAGGATTTTCCCGTATCCCTGCCGCTCCATATCCGCTCCGATCAGCCGGCAGAGCATGGTTACGGAGACCATGTTCAGGTTGATCAGATCATTCAGGATCTCAGGGCTTATATCAATGGTACGGCCCGCTTTTCCGGCTCCGGCATTGTTGACGAGCTGGTCGATGAGGATCCCTCTTTCCGAAATTTCCTCATACAGGATCTTTGCCCCGTCCGGCCTGGAGAGGTCCGAAAAGAGGACTGTGATCTTAACAGGATATTTCTCATGAAGCCGGGAAGCAAGCTTCTCCATCTTATCTGTCTGTCGGGCGGTCAGCACAAGGTCAAATCCTTCCGCTGCGAAAATGCCGGCAAACTCCGCTCCCAGGCCTCCGGAAGCGCCGGTGATCAGAACAGTCTGGCCCATATTAATCCCCTGCGTTATGATTATGCGCTCCGCCCGCGAATAAAGACCCGGGAGTCCGCACAGCGAAGCCGTAAATGCCGGTTCTTCCCGGCCCGGCTTCCGTTATTCTGCCGATGCAGATTTATTATAATACCTTTTTCAGTCCCTTTCATCAAAATTAGAGAAGCGCGGAAAATCCCCTCGTTTTTTCCGGAACATAAATGGAAAATGTCGGGCTGATCTGTTTCTGCACCTTTTTGGATGCGGAAAAGTATGATATAATGCTCCGGATATCAGGAAAGCAGGATTAAAGCCGCAGCAGGGCAGACCGGAAAGGGGAACGTCCGGCTTTCATATTTATTATCCGGTGCGGAAGATGTGATATACAGAGGAAAAAATGAAAAGAAAGAAAAATATATGGATCTGCAGCCTGTGCGCGGCTGTGCTGATTCTTTCCGTACAGAGCCGTGCGGAAGTGGAGACGGTTCTGGTCGGTCCGGGGGCGGCTCCCGCCGCCGTGACGGAGGGTGGACAGCAGAACCCGTCTTTCCCTGCGCAGGGAAACAGTGCGGATGTGAACAGTCCGGGCTATTACGATGAAACAGTTTTGGGCGCCCACAGTCCTCTCACCAATGAGGGCGTCGCCGCGGAATATCAGTGGATCAAGGATAACATCGCTTCGGAATTCATGCCCTATGTAATTGAGCATGCGGAAGGGAATCCGAATGTAATCCATTTCCTGTATATGTGGGGGCAGCACACCCAGTCTCCGGACACCTTTGAGTACACGGATGAGGAGAGGGAAGCCGCCATCCCGCTGCTGATGCAGTGGGATTACCGCTGGGGATTCCCGACCTACGGAGGCGGGCCGGCAGGACTGACAGCCTGCGCGCCGACCTGTATGGCGATGATCGGCTTCGGCCTGACCGGAGACGAGTCCATCAATCCGCGGTCGATGTATGAATATTCCGCTGCGAGCGGTTTCTGGGTGAGCGGCCAGGGAACCAGCTGGAGCATTGTGACAAACGCCTTTCCGAAGCATCCGATTTACTGTACGCAGATCAGCGTGACGCAGGACGCCGTTGCCTACGAGCTCAGCCAGGGACATCCGGTCCTGATCAATGTAGGGATCGGCAAATTTTCCGCGGTGGGTCATTTTATGGTCCTGGCAGGGGTCGCGGAGGATGGAACATTTATCCTGAATGATCCCAATAACCTGGAAAACAGTTCAAAAACATGGAGCTGGGGGGATCTCAGCACAGAGATTACAGCAGCCTGGTCCTACAGCTATGCGGGATCCTGAAAAAACGCCGTATTAAAAATGCGCCGGCAGGATGCCGGAGGAACAGGAAGCGCAGGGAGAAGCAGCATGCTGCCGCCTGTTTCCGCTTTACAAAAGTGCTGCTAACTTTTATGATAATCAACAAAACAAACGCAGACAGCGCAGACAGCGCAGGCCGGGAGAGCCGGAATGGCGCCGGTTACAGTCCGGCAGCCGGCCGGCGGCAGGTTCAGGCCGGGAATGAAGGGAATGGAGAGATTCAGATGAAACCTTATGCTGAGATGACAATGGAAGAGCTTGAAGGGCTTGAAAAGGAACTGAGGGCTGAATATAAAAAGATTCAGGCCAGAGGACTGGAACTGAACATGAGCAGAGGCAAGCCCTGTACCGAACAGCTGGACCTGTCCATGGGAATGATGGACGTTCTGAGCTCGGAGATGGATCTTCTGTGCGAGGACGGTACAGACTGCCGGAACTATGGCGTCCTGGACGGTATTCCGGAAGCGCTTGAACTGATCGGCGATATGATGGAAGTTCAGTATGACCACCTGATTATCTACGGGAATTCTTCTCTGAATGTCATGTACGATCAGATTTCCAGATCCTACTCCCACGGCGTTATGGGGAATACTCCCTGGTGCAAGCTGGATAAGGTTAAATTTATCTGCATTGTCCCGGGTTATGACAGGCATTTCCGGATCACGGAATACTTCGGAATTGAAAATGTCTGCGTGCCGATGCTGGAAACCGGTCCGGATATGGATATGATCGAGAAGCTTGTTTCGGAGGATGAGTCGATCAAGGGAATCTGGTGCACTCCGAAATATTCGAATCCGACGGGAAACAGCTATTCGGATGAGACGGTACGCCGTTTTGCAAGGCTGGAGCCTGCGGCCAAGGATTTCCGGATTTACTGGGACAACGCCTATACGATTCATCATCTGTATGATCATGCCCAGGATCATCTGATTGAGATTCTGGCAGAGTGCAAACGCGCGGGAAATCCGGACCTGGTCTATAAGTTCGCGTCCACGTCCAAGGTTTCTTTCCCGGGCTCCGGCCTGGCTGCCCTCGCGTCTTCCCTCAACAATCTGGAGGATATCCGCCGCCAGCTGCAGGTTCAGACGATCGGACATGATAAGGTAAATCAGCTGCGGCACGTCCGCTTCTTTGGAAATATCCACGGCATGGTGGAGCATATGCGAAGGCACGCGGATATCCTGCGTCCGAAGTTCGAGGCTGTCGAGGAAATCCTGGAAGAGGAGCTCGGCGGACTGGGCATCGCCAGATGGACAAAGCCGAAGGGAGGCTATTTTATCTCCTTCGATACCATGGACGGCTGTGCGAAGGAAGTGGTCCGCAAATGTGCGAAAGCAGGCGTAATCATGACGCCGGCAGGCGCCACTTATCCAGGAGGACATGACCCGCACGACTCCAACATCCGGATTGCGCCCTCTTTCCCGCCGCTTGAAGATCTGAAAACGGCTGCGAGGCTGCTCGCGCTGGCAACAAAACTTGCGGCAGCCCAGAAGCTTCTGAAGGAAAAGCAGCAGGAAGCGGCAGGGGCGGGAAACTGACCGGTTCCGGCTGAATCACTCCGGTGTTCTTCAGCAGGCAGATGATCGGGCCTGCGGCAGACCGGCACTGCCAGGATGACAGAGGTAACGCTCAGCCTGCAGCTGATCGGGATTGAAACGATTGAAACTGCCCGGCACTGCCAGGATGACAGAGAATACGGGTACAGAGATGTTCCCGGAAAGGGGATCAGATGACATTATTTGACTGGCTGGCCGCGCAGGAGTATCCGGCGGAGGACAGTAATCTGCTTTCGGACCGGACTGTCTTTGTGAAAAAAGGCGGCGCCCGCTTGCTGAAGGCCGGCGGCCAGTGGCTTTTTGACAATGAGATTGACCGGATCACAGGCCCGGGAGAGGGGCAGGATGAACGGGCAGCAGGGGAATCCTGCCCGGAGGCGGGAGATATCGTCCAGGTTAAGGATTTTGACGGATATCATCTGGGGATCGGTTTTTATAATCCCCGTTCCAAAATCCGGATCCGCATGCTGTCCAGATATGAGAAAAGCAGTATCACTCCGGCTTTCCTGCGGCGGAGGCTGCAGGAGGCATGGAATTACAGGAAAGCTGTAACCGATACGTCCAGCTGCCGCCTTGTCTTCGGTGAAGCGGATTTTCTGCCGGGTCTTACCATAGACAAATTTGAGGATATCCTGGTTGTGGAATCCCTGGCGCTCGGGACAGACCGGCTGAAGCTTCTGATCCTGAAGGAGCTGGTTGAAATACTTGCGGCGGACGGAATCACCGTCCGCGGCATTTTCGAAAGAAGCGACGCGAAAGTACGGGAGCTGGAAGGTCTTCCCAGAACAAAGGGCTTTATCGGACCTGAATTTGATCCCCTTGTTCCGATAACCGAGAACGGAATCCGTTACATCGTGGATGTAAAAGAAGGCCAGAAGACAGGTTTTTTTCTGGATCAAAAGGAAAACCGGGCCGCTGTGGCGCGGCTTGTCAGGAGACTGTCCTCCGGAGAGGTCCGTGTCCTGGACTGTTTTACCCATACCGGTTCTTTCGGACTGAACGCAGCGGCGGCAGGGGCATCTTCCGTGCTGTCGGTGGACGCCTCAGAACCTGCCATTGAGCAGGCGCGTGAAAATGCGGTGAGGAACGCCCTGCAGGACCGCGTCCGTTATCAGGCCGCGGATGTCTTTGAGCTGCTCCCGCAGCTTGAAAAAGCAGGGGAGAGATATGATCTGGTCATCCTGGATCCCCCCGCCTTTACCAAATCCCGTTCCGCTACGAAAAACGCGGTAAAAGGATACCGGGAGATTAATCTGCGCGGAATGCGGCTGGTGAAAAACGGCGGCTTTCTGGCGACCTGTTCCTGCTCTCATTTTATGACGGAAGACCTTTTTGCGAAGACGCTGCAGGAAGCTGCCCGCGGAGCACGCCGGCGGCTGCGGCAGGTCGAATTCCGGACGCAGGGGCCGGATCATCCGATCCTGTGGGGAGATGACGAATCCTACTACCTCAAATTTTACATTTTCCAGGTCATTGAGGAATTGTAAGCATGTTCTGGCCTTGATTTAATTTGGAAAATGGCGTAAATACGCGGAATAATGGCAATCTGCAACTTATTATAATCAGATGCTGCCTGTTACATTTTGATATCCAAATGGAGTAAAAAATAGGGTAAATGGAGCAGCAACTGGGGCAGATCCAGACATTATGGGACAGTGATATAGCTGTCCCTTTTTTATTGGATTGTAATAGTCATCTTCCGCTGATCAGGGCCGGTGTTATCGAAGAATGTTGAAGTCAGACCGACTCCCGGCTATACTATTCTAAGATAAGAATCGGTAATTGCAGAGCAGTTTTGCTAATCCGGTTTCTATAGATGAAAGCTTTGAAATATCAATGAATGTACTGATATCAGGAATGGAACAGTATAGGAGATGACAGACTGTTATGACAATAGAATACAGGCAGGCTGCTTTGGAAGATGCAGAACTACTGATAAATATTTATAATACTTCTTTTTATGACGATTATTTGCGATATGGTTCGTGCCCAGGATATGGAAACACAATAGAAATGATGGAAGAGTCAATCAAACGGCACCCAAAACATATCATACTTTGTGATGATGAGCCCATTGGCTGTGTTTCCTATACAAAGCTGGGTATGGGAGAATATGAGCTTGCCTGTTTGTGTATCGTTCCTGAATTTCAAGGCAAAGGAATAGGAACTCAGGCAATTCAGTTTTTGAAGACACTCCTTGAAGATTGGGAGAAACTAACATTAGTAACACCCTTAGACAAGAAACAGAACGTGAAATTTTATACTGAAAAATGTGGATTTCATATTACATCAACTGAAAAAGACGGCAATGTAGAACTTGCCCGATTTCTTGCTGAAAGATAAGCAGAAATGGTGTGAACAGGGAAGAATTATATGGGTGAGTTCATAATAAAACATGATGAATTAACAGCAGAAGAGTTTGCTGAAAACAGATGACTGAATAAAACAGACAGGGGAGAGATATGAAAAAGTGGTATGACGAAGAGTATGAATTTACGGTAGAGGTAACAGGTTTTTTACATGGGGATCATACAGAAAGGTATTGCCGTAACGGTGAAGAGATCGGTGATGTTTATAAATGCACCTATGGATGTCCTGTTAATGCGGATGGTTACGGAATCTGCTCAAAGACAATGATGATGTTGTATCCCTTGATGGAAGCAGTAAGAAGCGGCGGTGATTTAACCAAAGTCGGAGGGGATGGGGAATACTCCAAAACAGTTGTGTGCCCGGACGGATGTGTGATCTTCAAACTGACTGCAAAACCATTGGGGAACGAGAACTTCCATACAGGCGGATTCTGGGATTACCCGGATGAAACGCAGAAATAAAAAGTGAGAAGGATTTGGAATAATGATTGTTGAGATTTTTGAAACCGGTGATGAGCGCAGAATGCTGATACGAGCTGCTTTTTCGCAAGCGAAGGACGATGGCATCTCCGGCAAAATGTATTATAATCATTTACGAAAAACTCAAGAAGGAGGAAAACGAAATGGAAGGCAAAGTATATGCACAGGTATACTCACTGATCAGAGTTGAGCGGGAAGGTCTTATTGAGGCCTTACGAGAATTTTCAAGGATCGGTTACGACGGGGTAGAGATCGTATCTGATAACTCAGGCGGACTGTCTCTTGAGGAATTTAATGCGCTTCTTAAGGAGCTGAATCTTGACGTGATCGCTATCCATGGATGGGGTACGGATGATGAGATCAATATGGCAAAAGCGTGTGGAATCAAATATCTGGCGTTTGACGCGAAATTTGAAGATTACAAACGTGAGACAGTTCTTAAGGTCTGTAACGAGCTTAACGAAAAAGGACGCCGGATCAAAGATCTCGGAATGAAGCTTGCCATTCACAATCATGCGGACGAATTCCTTTGGGTAGAGGGAGAAGAAGGCAAAACCAGAGTTTACGATCTGCTGCTTTCCGAAACAGATCCCGAACTGGTAGGTTTTCAGCTTGATGTAGGCTGGGCGGCTCTTGCCGGCGCTGACGTATGTGATTATATTGAAAAGAATCCGGGACGTTTTCCGCTCATTCATGTAAAAGAATGTGATCACGCTGCAAAGGATCCGGCGGAGTTTGAACATTTTCCGCCGGAAATCGTAAAACAGATCAGGAGAGATGAGCATGGAGCGCCCATCTTTACAGATGAGATCAAGGCTCAGCTTTACGAGACCAGAAGCTGGAACAAAGGCCTTGGACAGGGAATCATTGACTGGAAGCGGCTGACAGACCTGGCAAACGCGCAGGGATGTGATGCATTTATCAGCGAACGTGAATACTATCACTTTGATGGTTCTGACGGAACTGCGATCAGTGCGGCAGAGTTTGATTACAATTTCTTGAGAAGTTTATAATGTAAGCTTATAGGGAGGAAAACATGGAATTAAGTATGATGACCTTCATGCTGGAATTTCCTGTATTATTTTTTGACCCTGGAACACAGGAGGAAAAAGCAAGGAAAATCGAATCTTTTATCAGGCTTACTTCAGAGACCGGATACAGGAATATCGATTTGATCTGGCAGACGATTCGTCTTGTCGGAAGAGAAGAGATTAAACGTATGCTGGAGGAAAACGGATTAAAGCTCAGCTGTGTTATCTGTATGGACGTTGCCGGAGACATTGATGGCGCTGACGGTTTAGTCGATGCCTGTGAATATCTGAACTGCAGAAAAATCATGCTTGTGCCGGGGGCGCCCATTGAGAATAAAAGGGCACTCTTTGCCCTTATGGTTAAGAATTACTCAAAGATTGTTGACCTCGCCTCCCAAAAGGGTATCGTCTGTGTATGTGAAGATGATCCAGATATCAAGGTGCCCTGCGGAACACGGACGGAAGTGGAAGCAATCCTGAATGCAGTCCCCGGGCTCCGCCTGGTATATGATTCTGCTAACATGCTCCCTTCCGGTGATGAAGTGGTTCCATACTATGAGTATTTTGCAGACAGAACGGCACATATTCACTTAAAAGATATGGCAGTGACAGAAACAAAACCTGAGCAGTATGCAAATCCCGGCGCAGATAACAGATTCTACCTTAACGCGCCGCACGGAACAGGTATCGTTGATTTTGACGCTTTGTTCGAAGCGCTCAGAAAACATGGATATAATGATACTCTTGCGATAGAGTTCGTTCCCATGCAGAATATGGATCTTAAGGAAGACATGAAGCGCGTTTACGACATGTTTGCAAGCCGTCTTTAAAAACAGCGTGAATCGTATCATTTCAAAGCTTTCCCGGGATTATACGGCATGAGTATAATAGTTATCAAAATGTACTAATTTCAGTTCAGGCAGGAGGATTATATTAATGAGGAAAACAAACAGATTCTCAGCTGCAATGGGAATCCTTTTTCTGATGGTTGTTCTTACTACCGCAGTACCGGTTTTTGCTTCAACGACCGGGGGATGGACCGTGAGCAAGGCCAGATGTTCTTTCCTGACTCCCGGTGAGGAAAAGATTTTCAATAAAGCGGTTAAGGGATTGATGGGCGTTTCTTACAAACCGGCAGCTCTTCTTGCAAAGCAGACTGTAGCCGGTACGAATTATGTGTTTTTGTGCCAGGGGACCACAGTTACGAAAAAGCCTGAGATAGCATGGTATATACTGAATGTAAATGAAGACTTGAAGAATAAAGTTTCACTTCTTTCGGTAAAGAAGATAGAGATCAGCAGTGTAGAGGTAAATAAGAATCTGCATCAGGGTACTGTAGACGGCGGTCTTGAAATTATCGCTTTCGAAAACAAGCCTGAAGCATTGTCGAAAAGCGTACTTAAGATTTTCTCTAAGGGTATAAAGAAATATGCAGGATATGAACTTCGCCCGATTTCACTTCTCGGCACACAGGTTGTAGCAGGCCAGAATTACAGATTTTTATGCTATGGAGCAGGGCCTGCAGGCAAGGATCTGTTTGTGGTGGATATATACAGAAATGTGAAAGGAAAATGCAGCATCAGCTCCTGTAAATCACTGGACCTTGAGAAATATATCAACTGAAATATGAAAAAACTTCAAAAGTAAAAACTTCAAAAGTAATCAAAAGGCCAGGGGACTAAGAGATGATGCCCGCGAACGCGGTCTGTCAGAAAGGACTTCCATTGGAGTCGGGACGCTGCTCACTTTTGCAGATGCGGATGATTCGGGCCAGTGGGATACGCTAACCGCAAAGAGATACAGCCTGAATGAAGAAGGTACAGCTTTCGGAATGGCAGGTACGGGATCGCCATGGGTATACAATCTGCGGCAACGAGATGAGTGACAGCCTGAAGCGCTGCGCCGTCATTCTTTTGGGAAGAAGCAGACCGGCAGGTTTTCAGAAAAGGGAAAGGAGCTATCATGCAGGATATTTTACTTGTGATCGACATGCAGAACGATTTCATAGACGGTGCGCTCGGAACGGCGGAAGCGGTCTCGATCGTACCGAAAGTAAAGGAGAAGATCCGGAACTTCTGCGGTCCCGTACTCTTTACCAGAGATACTCATGAGACCTGGTATTCTGAGACGCAGGAAGGCAGGAATCTGCCGGTGCCTCACTGTATCAGGGGAACGGAGGGATGGCAGATCCGCCCGGAGCTGGATGAACTCCGCAGGACGGATGCGGTCGATAAGGACACGTTCGGATCCGTAGATCTGGGAGAGCAGCTTCTGAGCATGAATGAGGAGGAGGAGATCGGGAGCATTACGCTGGTCGGACTGTGCACGGATATCTGTGTGATCTCGAATGCGCTTCTGGTAAAGGCATTTCTGCCGGAGGTTCCCATTATCGTGGATGCGGCATGCTGTGCGGGAGTGACCGTCCAGTCCCATGAAAATGCGCTGAACGCCATGGAAGTCTGCCAGATCCGGGTGATCAACCGCACGGAAGCGGGCTGAGAAAGCAGGCTGCAGGGAAACAGAAGAAATACTGCGGGCAGAGCCATACAGGTTATGCCCGTTTTATTTATCTGTATATTTTCGAACGCAGGTGTAGTGACAGAAAAAAACAGAAGCGCTATAATAAAAAATAATATATTGGAAGCCGGATTGTATGGCTGTATTTTCTGAAATGGGAGGTTTGCTATGAAGACCCTTTTTCTGTGGTTCCTGTCAATGTTGCTGTCCTTCGGGGCAGGCGCCAAAGTGGGAAGAGAGTATGAACCGGATACGGAGCTGGAGCAGAAGGTCCAGGAGCATATGGATGTAATCGTGGACGAAGCGGCAGGCATCGTGGACGATGTAACGGAAGCGGCCAGGGAAAGAAGAGAAGCCGCCGAGTCAGAGTGGAAGGCCAGTGACGAGTATAAGAGGGCAGAAGAGTTTGTCAATGACGTGGAAGAGATTATTGACAATACTGCCGCCGATATCGACGCTCATTTCGGAACGGATGAGACAGAAGCGGAGACCGTTCCCGAAACGATGGAAGAGACGGAGACAGAGCTGGCCGGATAACGCGGATGAACACCTGCCTTCCAGAGCGGAAGCTGCTGGAGGGCAGGCATTTTGTTTCAAATCCGGCACCTGAGCTGCCATACGCAGATACATTTCCGGCAGGGCGGAATTGATCATGGTGCCTGTCGCAGCGCGGAAACGGACGGGAAGACGGCACTTTCTCTGTCCAATCGGTTTTTCTCGGAAGAATAGGGATATATGCTCCAGATTAAAGATATTTACAAGGAATACCGGACCGGTACGCTTGTCCAGAAAGCTTTGGACGGCGTATCATTGTCTTTTCGGGAAAATGAATTCGTGGCGATCCTGGGACCCAGCGGTTCCGGGAAGACTACTCTGCTCAATATTATCGGCGGGCTGGATCACTGTGACAGCGGGGAGCTGATGATCGACGGCGTGCCGACCGCCAGATACAAAAGCCGCGACTGGGATGCTTACCGCAACCACTCGGTCGGCTTCATTTTTCAGAGCTATAACCTGATTCCTCACCAGACCCTGCTCAGGAATGTGGAACTTGCCCTGATTCTTTCCGGCGTTCCGGCGAAGGAGCGCAGGATCAGGGCGGAGGAGGAGCTTGACCGGGTCGGTCTGAAGGAACAGATGCGGAAGAAACCCGCGCAGCTGTCCGGAGGGCAGATGCAGAGGGTGGCGATTGCGCGTGCCCTGGTGAACCATCCGACGATCGTCCTGGCGGATGAGCCAACCGGAGCCCTGGACAGCGATACCGGTGAACAGGTCATGCAGCTTCTGAAGGAGGTGGCCCGGGATCACCTGGTTGTCATGGTTACCCATAATCCGGATCTGGCCGGGCGCTATGCAAACCGGATTATAAAGCTCAGGGACGGGAAAGTTGTCAGCGACAGCAATCCCTTTGATCCGGCTGCACCGCAGGTGCAGAAAGAGTCAGCGGAAGCAGTACCGTCAGAAGAGACGGAGTTACCTGCTGAAAGCCTGATGCCGGGGCAGGAAGAAGCGTCAGAACTTTCGCCTGCAGCACGGGCAGAGACAGCAGATAAGCAGGTATCTGCAGAAGAGGCGGAGAATGCGCCGGCAGGAGAGGAGACCGCGCCGGAAGCCCGGATCGAAACGTCAGCGGCGCCTGCGCCGGCAGTAAGCCTGCCGGCCGGATCAGCTTATCCGGCTCCCGCAAAGCGTATCCGCAAGCCTTCCATGTCTTTCTTAACAGCCTTGTCTCTGTCGGTTTCCAACCTGCTGTCCAAGAAAGCCCGGACGATCCTTGTGGCGTTTGCCGCTTCGATCGGCATCACCGGTATCGCCCTGATCCTGTCTCTCTCCACCGGCGCCCACACTTATATCAGCCGGATGGAGGAGGAGGCACTGAGCGAGTATCCGCTTCAGATTACATCGTCGTCCTTTTCCATGGACGCGTCCATGCAGGCCGTCGCCCAGCTCCGGTCGCAGACCCGGGAAGCGGAAGACGGGGAAGGAGTCCGGGAGCAGCAGATTCTCGGAAGCATGCTGTCCGGAACCAGCACGAATGACCTGAAGTCGCTGAAAAACTGGTTTGACAGCGGTTACAGCGGGATCGAGGACGTGACCCGTTCGGTAAGTTACAGCTACGGGATCAGCCCTCTGGTCTACCTGAAAGAGGAAACTGGCTACCGGCAGGTGAATCCGGACCAGACGATGAGCACCATAGGAATCTCCGTGGACGACAATCTGTCCGGCATGATGTCCCTGTGGAGCAGCAACGATGCCTTCTGCATGCTTCCGGCCAGGGAAGAGCTTTATCAGGATTCCTACAAGGTACTGGCCGGGCACTGGCCGCAGAACGCATCGGAATGCGTTCTGGTACTCCTGCCGGGCGGAAGGGTGCCCGACTATCTGCTTTATTCCATGGGCCTGAAGGATGCGGAAGAGCTGAACGATATGATTACGGGCGTCATGACCGGTGAAGCGGTGGATACCTCAATCAGCAGCAACGGCGTCTATGATCCGCAGGAATTTCTCGGCATCTCCTTTAAACTGCTTCCCGCCAGCAGACGCTTCCGTTATGATAAAAAGCTCGGAGTCTGGCTGGACCGGGGAGACAACGAGGCTGTACTGAACGATCTTCTGGATGACGCGAAGGATCTGGTGATTGCCGGCGTGGTGATGCCGGATGATGAGAAGGCGCTTGGAATCGTCCAGATCGGGATTGATTTCCTGCCGGAAGCGATGGAAGAGCTGATTGCGGAAGCGGAAAAGAGCCCGGTCGTGCAGGCGCAGCTTGCGGATCCGGAGACTGACGTACTGACCGGAAGTCCTTTCGGGGAGAATACGGACGATCCCTTCGGGGGAATGGCGGACATGATCGAGATTCATCCCGAGAATATGCCGGATGCAGTGTCCGTTGACCTGGACCGCCTGCCGGAGGTGCTGGATAAATACGGACGGCTGAGCGCGCAGGAGACCGTCCGGGTTCTGAGAGAACTCAGGCGCACCGGGGAATCCCCCACCCTGAAGGAAGCTGTGGAGGAGCTGATCCCTGCTCTTATGAGTCTGTTTGAGATTGATGAGGACAAAATCGGCGAGCTGATATCTTTTGAGATGGACGAAGCGCGCATGCAGGAAATGTATGCGGCCCGTGCCTCCGCAGGAGAGAGCAGCCTGAAGGGCAATCTGACGCGCTTCGGTTACGCGGATCCGGAATCACCGGGTATGATTACCATCTACCCGAAAGATTTTGAGAGCAAGGACCGGGTCATTGAGATCCTGGAATCCTACAACCGTGCCATGGAGAAGGAAGGGCAGGAGGACAAGGTGATCACATACACTGACTATGTGGGATCCCTGATGTCTTCCGTAACGACGATCATCGATGTGATCACTTATGTGCTGATCGCCTTTGTCGCGGTATCGCTGGTGGTATCCTCCATCATGATCGGAATCATCACCTATATCTCCGTACTGGAAAGGCGCAAGGAGATCGGCATTCTCCGGGCGATGGGCGCTTCCAGGCACAATGTTTCCCAGGTTTTCAATGCGGAAACCTTCATCATCGGAAGTCTTGCCGGAATATTCGGCATTGCTTTGACTCTGCTTCTGCTGATTCCGATCAACGCCGCGATCCACTCCTATACGGATGAACCGGTATCCGCCTTTCTTCCCCCGGGAGCGGCCGGAATTCTGATCGCCCTGTGCGTGGTCCTGAACCTGATCGGAGGATTTATTCCGGCGCGAAAGGCAGCAAAGCAGGATCCCGTGACGGCTCTCAGAAGTGAATAACAGACAGCATTTCAAAAGCCCGCCCTGCAGAAGAAAGCTGCAGGGCGGGTCTATTATCTTTCATTAAAAAAATAACGAAATTCCATTTCTCGGGTTTTCACGGACTTGCATTTATGGTATAAATTGAACATGAAAGATGGGATTTTTGGGGTTAGTTAAGACAAACCATCCAAATTTTCCGACTTTTGGGCTCGGAAACGGAGATTGATCATCAAGGAAGTGCTTTAATTCGTATAATCAGATCCATTTCTGACAGTTGTTTACATCAGGTAAAGGAGGGTTCATAGTATGAGTGGCTTAAATGCTGCTGCAGTAAAACAGATCGAAGAGATCTGCGGCCGCTACAAGGATGAGAAGACACCGCTGATGATGATACTGAGCGACATCCAGAACGAATACGGTTACATCCCGCTGGAGGTTCAGGAAGTCGTTTCCCGCAATACGGGTATCTCAGTTGCGGAGATCTACGGCGTTGTAACATTCTATTCATTTTTCTCACTGACTCCGAAAGGAAAGTATGTCATTGGCTGCTGCCTTGGTACGGCCTGCTATGTCAAAGGCGCGCAGAACGTTATTGACAAGTTTTCAGAGATTCTTAAGATCAAGCCGGGTGAGACAACGGAGGACGGCCTCTTTACACTGGATGCGCTCCGCTGCATCGGTGCCTGCGGAATCGCTCCGGCGGTCAGCATTAACGGCACTGTCTACCCGAAGGTGACTACATCTCAGGTTCCTGAGATCATCGACAAGTATAAGGCTGCAGAATAAGGCAAAGGAGTGTGTGAAAGCATGATTAATACAGTGGATAAGCTCAATGAGCGTATTGCCGCATGTTCCCGTGACCTTGGGGATAAGATCACCGGAGCGGATGGAAAACGGCATATCGTGCTGTGCGGCGGAACCGGATGTCTTTCCAACCATTCCCGCGAGATTACGGAAAAGTTCGAACAGGTACTTGCGGAGAAAGGCTGCGCGGACCGTGTCACGGTCAATATGGTCGGATGCTTCGGATTCTGCTCTCAGGGTCCGTTCGTTAAGATCTATCCGGAAGATACCCTCTATCGCCTGGTTAAGCTGGAGGATGTCGAGGAGATCGTTGAATCTGATATTATCAACGGCACAGTAGTTGACCGCCTGCTTTATGTCGAACCCTCGACCGGAGAAAAGGTTTCCAGGCAGGATGATATCAACTTCTATAAGAAACAGCGCCGTGTTGCTCTGTACGGCTGCGGCGTCATCAATCCCGAGGATATCAATGAAGCCCTCGGCATGGGCGCGTTCCAGGGCCTGAGGAGAGCGCTCGGCATGAGCCGTCAGGAAGTCGTCGATGAAGTGCTCGCTTCCGGAATCCGCGGACGCGGCGGCGCCGGTTTCCCGACCGGAAGAAAATGGCAGTTCGCCCTGAATTCCGAGAATGATGAGAAATACGTGGTCTGCAACGGTGACGAAGGTGACCCGGGCGCATTCATGGACCGCAGTATTCTGGAAGGAAATCCGCTTGGCGTTATCGAAGGCATGATGATTGCCGGTTACGCGATCGGCGCCCAGAACGGTTATTTCTATGTCCGCGCGGAGTATCCGATCGCGGTGGGACGTCTGAAGAAGGCGATTGCCCAGGCAAGAGAAGCAGGTCTTCTCGGAAAGAACATCCTTGGAACCGATTTCAGCTTTGACTGCCATTTAAGACTTGGCGCGGGCGCTTTTGTCTGCGGCGAGGAGACGGCTCTGCTGAATTCCATCATGGGCAAACGCGGCATGCCGAGACCCAGACCGCCTTTCCCGGCAGTTAAGGGTCTGTGGGACAAGCCGACGATTATCAACAATGTTGAGACCCTGGCCTGCGTGCCGTATATTCTGAGAGAAGGCGCCGAGAAGTTCGCAAGCGTTGGAACAGAGCGCTCCAAGGGCACCAAGGTATTCGCACTCGGCGGCAAAGTCAATAACGTAGGTCTTGTGGAAGTTCCCATGGGAACCACGCTTCGCGAGCTGATCTATGATATCGGCGGCGGCATCCCGAACGGAAAGAAATTCAAGGCGATCCAGACCGGCGGACCTTCCGGCGGATGCCTGACCGAAGAGTTCCTGGATGAGCCGATCGATTTCGACAACCTGGTAGCCAAGGGATCCATGATGGGTTCCGGCGGAGCCATTGTCATGGACGAAGACAACTGCATGGTCGACGTCGCCAAGTTCTACATGGAATTCATCTGTGATGAGTCCTGCGGAAAATGTACGCCCTGCCGTATCGGTACAAAGCGGATGCTGGAGATCCTGACAAAGATCACGGAAGGCAAAGGAACCATGGAAGACCTGCAGGCTCTGGAAGAACTGAGCCAGACGGTCAAGGCCAATTCCCTCTGCGCTCTGGGCCAGACGGCGGCGAACCCGATCAATTCCACCCTCAGCCATTTCCGCGATGAGTATATCGCTCATATCGTGGACAAGAAGTGCCCGGCGCATGTCTGCAAGAAGCTGATGCAGTATCATATTGATCCGGATAAGTGTATCGGCTGCGGCAAGTGCGCCAAGGGCTGCCCGGCGAACTGCATCGAGCGTACGGATTACACGGCACCCGGTCATAAGCTTGCTTCTATGAAGATCGATCCGATGAAGTGCCTCAAGTGCGGCGCCTGCGAGAGTGCATGCCGTTTCGGCGCGATTGAGAAAAGATAAAGATAGGAGAATGAACAATGGCAAAGATCAATATTAAAATCGAAGGCATTCCCTATCAGGTCGAGGCGGGTCTGACGATCATGGAGGCCGCCAAGGCCTGCGGATATGAGATCCCTTCTCTTTGTACCTTTAATCATGGGGAATGTAATGTCGGCTCCTGCAGAGTATGTCTTGTAGAGGCGACCGGAGCGAGAGGCCTAGTAGCCAGCTGCGTATATCCTGTCGCGGAAGGCATGGAGATCAAGATCGGCTCGCCGGCAGCCACAGAAGCACGCCGCCGCAGTGTGGAGCTTCTTCTTTCCAACCATAATAAGAACTGCCAGCAGTGCGACAAGAACGGAAACTGCGAACTTCTGCATGTTGCGACCCTGACCGGAGCCAGAGACGACGCTTATGCCGGCATCCACTCCGAGACTTTCCTTGATCAGCTCGCACCGGCACTGGTTCGCGATACTTCCAAGTGCATCCTCTGCGGCCGCTGCGTCGAGAGATGCAAAAATGCGCACGGCCTCGGAATCCTCGGCTTTGAGAACCGCGGTTTCCGCACGATCGTATCTCCGGCCGAGAACAGAAGTTTTGCAAAATCGCCCTGTATCCAGTGCGGTCAGTGCGTGAACGTCTGCCCGACAGGCGCTCTGATGGAACATTCCGAGATCGACAAGATCGACGCTGCATTCCGCGCCGGCAAGCATGTGATCGCCCAGGCTGCTCCGGCAGTCCGCGCTGCGCTCGGCGAAGAATTCGGTTATCCGATCGGAACGCCGGTTACCGGCAAGATGGCAGCTGCCATGCGCCGTCTCGGTTTCGAGCGTGTTTATGACGTCAACTTCGGCGCCGACCTTACCATTATGGAAGAGGGTACGGAGCTTCTTCACCGTCTGACAGAAGGCGGCGTTCTCCCGATGATCACATCCTGCTCACCGGGCTGGGTCAATTACGCGGAGTTGAATTATCCGGATCTGCTCGACCATCTGTCCAGCTGCAAGTCCCCGCATCAGATGCAGGGCGCGATCATCAAGTCTTGGTGGGCGCAGCAGAACGGCATTGATCCGAAGGATATCTTTGTTGTTTCCGTCATGCCCTGCGTTGCCAAGAAGTATGAGAAGGAGCGCGAGCAGGAGAAGGTCAACGGTATTCCGGATGTGGATGCTGTCATCACAACCCGCGAGCTTGCCCGCATGATCCGCAGAAGCGGCATGCTGTTCCAGAGACTTCCGGAGGAGGACTGGGATGCGGATATCATGGGCGATTACTCCGGTGCCGGCGTCATCTTCGGCGTCACGGGCGGTGTTATGGAAGCAGCCCTTCGTACTGTTTATTACAAACTCACTGGCAAAGAGCATGAGCCGATCGAACTGGAAGCAGTCCGCGGCCATGAAGCGGGAATCCGTGAGGCGACGATCGATATCAACGGCACTCCGGTCAGCGTAGCGATCGCATCCGGTATGCGTTCGGCTTCCGTCCTTCTGGATGAGATCCGCGAGGGCAAGTCGAAGTATCAGTTCATCGAGATCATGGGCTGCCCGGGCGGCTGCATCAACGGCGGCGGCCAGCCTTATGTCCGTCCGTCCCTTCTGCCGAACGAGGATGACGATATCATCGATACCTACAAGGAAAAGAGAGCGAAAGCCCTCTATTCAGAGGATGAGCGCCAGACTGTGCGTCAGTCCCACAACAATCCGCAGATCATCGAGCTCTATGACAAGTTCCTCGGAGAGCCGAACTCTCATCTGTCACATGAGCTTCTGCACACCTCCTATGCGGGCCGCGAGCGTTTTGCGGACTGACACAGGAAGCGGAATGCGGAACTGATCAGATAAAAGTTAAGAATGGCTGAGCTGTTTCAGACTCGGCCCGGGCCGGGATCGGATTTGTCCGATCCCGGCTTTTTTCGTCTTCCGTTTCCCTAATGAACAGATGAAATGCCGGCAGTATATTCCGTGCTGTAAGGAAACAGCGGCGATGATCACAGCCTTGCCGATGCTGCAGAACTTTCTTCCGCACTCTAAGGAAACAGCGACGATGATCACAGCCTTGCCGATGCTGCAGAACTTTCTTCCGCACTCTAAGGAAACAGCGGCGATGATCACAGCCTTGCCGATGCTGCAGATCTTTCTTCTTCGTTGTAAGGAAACGGCGGCATCTGCCTGTCCCGGTGTGTATTCTTGTAATTCTGCTGTGTTTCCTGTATGATACTGGAAGGATAATGACTTGTATCTGCTTACCGCGCAGGGGGATGTCTGCAGTCAGGAGGCAGGCTACGGAGATAATTATGAAAGAGTTGATTCAGATTCTGGAAGGCCTGGAACGGGACAGCCTGAATATGGTTCTGACGGTGGTCGGTCCGGAGCTTACAGGGGAAAAATGTCTGCTGGCAGACGGAAAGCTGCTTTGGGAATCGGAACAGGGCGGTTTTTTTGCGGAACATCTGGCGGAAGCCGCAGCGCTGACGCGGAACGGAATCTGTCCGCTGGAGGGAAAGCAGGTCCTGTGTGAGAGGGTTTCCTTTGAAAAGAAGCTGGTTGTCTGCGGGGCGGGCCATGTCGGCCAGCAGGTGATCCGGATCGGGCGCATGCTGGAGATGGAAGTGACAGTCCTCGAAGACAGGGAGGAATTCGCCGGAAAGGCCCGGGAAGCAGGCGCGCAGAAGGTTCTGTGCGGGAGCTATACAGACTGCATGAAGCAGGTCAGGGGCAGTGATGACAGCTATTTTGTGGTTCTTACGCACGGACATCGCTGTGACCGGGACTGCGTGCAGGCAGCTCTGGAAAAGAAGCATGCCTATGTCGGCATGATCGGCAGCAGGCGCCACGGACAGATCGTGAAAGAGAGCCTTGCCGCAGGAGGTATGGCTCCCGGGCTTCTCGATGAGCTTCATACGCCCATCGGCCTGAGCATCGGCGCGCAGACTCCTTCGGAGATTGCCGTCGCGATTATGGCTGAGATTATTGCCGTAAAGAATTCTTCCGGATCGGAAGAAGGCTTTACAAAAGAGATCCTGCGCGCTCTGCTGGAAAGGGCTTCTGCCGCGAAGCGGCTGCCGGATGAAGGGGAAAACAAGGCTGCGCCTTCCGTTCTCGCGGTTCTGGCTACGATCGCGGACCGGCAGGGATCGGCCCCAAGAAAAGCCGGGACAAAGATGGCGGTTTTTCCGGATGGAACGATCGCGGGAACGATCGGCGGCGGAAGCGGGGAAGCCAGAGCGATTCAGGCGGCCCTTGATCTGCTTGCGCGCCGGGAGGTCCGTCCGGAGATGATACACGAAATCATGCTGGCAGGTCCCGACGACCGGGACAGAATGGTCTGCGGAGGGGAGATGCGGATTCTGCTGGAGCCGGTTACAGGTTGATTTGCCGCGTGCAGAGCGCTGAAATCGAGGATTACCGATATGGGAAGAGGGAAAATACTTGTGATCGGTTCGGCAACGACAGACGTCCTGATTCCGGTCAGCCATATTCCGGTCCGAAGCGAAGATATAAATGTCTATGAACAGCATCTGTCCCTGGGCGGCTGTGCCTTTAATGTCTGTGACAGTATCCGGCATTTCGGCGTGCCCTGCATTCCTTTTCTGCCGGTCGGCGGGGGTGTTTACGGGGATTTTGTCCGCTCGGAATTTAAAAAGAGAGGGATCCGGACCTGGGCCCCGGATACTTCCGGTGACAATGGCTGCTGTTACTGCTTTGTGGAACCGGACGGGGAACGCACCTTCATCTGCTATCACGGCGCAGAGTATTTTTTCCGGCCGGAGTGGTTCCGGGAAATCGAGGATTCGGGCCTGGGCAGGGAGATTGACAGTGTCTATATCTGCGGCCTGGAGATTGAGGAATCCACCGGGATTCATATCATCGAATTTCTGGAGCGGCATCCGGAGTATCTGGTTTATTTTGCGCCGAGTTCCAGGATCTGCATGATTGATCCCGGAAAGATGGACAGAGTCCTGGATTTGTCTCCGGTTCTTCATCTGAACCTGGAGGAGGCGCGCGCTTATACCGGCTGCGGGCGGGAAGAGGAAGCCGCGCTGACGCTGTTCGAACGTACGCGGAATACGGTTCTGGTCACGCTGGGAGCGGACGGCTGCAGGGTAATCGGAAGGAAGGATGACGGGAGCCTCGTAAATGAGCGGGTTCCCGGCGTTTCGGTATCGAATGTCGCCGACACGGTCGGGGCGGGGGACAGCCATATCGGAAGCTTTATCGCCCTGCGCCATCTGGGAACGGATCTGATCGAAGCGGTCAGAAAGGCAAACCGGGTTTCTGCGGCAGTTGTCGGCTGTCCCGGAGCGCTGCTTGATCATGAAGCATTCCTGAAGCTGGGGCTGTGAACAGGATTCTTCGTGTGCACAGCCTGACTGAGGAGCGGAGAGGCGGGGCAGTGATCCGCTGCCCGGCAGCGGCGTGTCTGCGACTTTATCACTGGAGA
Organism: uncultured Lachnospiraceae bacterium; assembly: GCA_902779575.1. Lineage (GTDB taxonomy): Bacteria > Bacillota > Clostridia > Lachnospirales > Lachnospiraceae > Porcincola. The sequence continues at coordinate 39,779 of CACZBW010000005.1, read as the reverse complement.
TAAGCCTGCATATATGCTATACTCTTTTCAGGTTCACTGCAGGCAGGTTGTAAGGAAGATACAGGAAAGGTGGATAATATGTGGCTCGATAATCTGAATCAGACGGATAAGGAAAAATTTGTTGAGCTTGCCTATAAAGCAGCTTATGCAGACAGAAGCCTGTCAGAAGAAGAAATGGTTGATCTTGCGGAATTCCGCAGACAGTGCGGCGTTTCAAGCATCGGGAATACAGGGACATTCCAGGAACTGCTCAGCTATTTCGGGGAACGGACTCCCCAGGTGCGCAGAATTGTTTTCTTTGGCGTGTACACAGTCCTGTATTCGAATGATATCATTACGGAGCTGGATCAGCAGCTTATTGACATTGCAAAAGAGGATCTGCGGCTTTCAGAGGAGGAGATCCGGGCGCTTGCCGAGGCCGGACAGGAGATGAGAAAACTGCAGGTAAAGCTGAGAACGCTTATTAATCAGTAATCCGGACAGAATCATCCGGCTGCCGCATCTGCCAGAGCGGCAGCCATGTTTTTGGAAGTTTTTCTGCGCCGGGCGGAAAGGTTTTAGGAAATGTTAAAAACGCTGTTACGGTATTTTCGTCCGCATATAAAGCTGTTTCTGCTGGATCTTTTCTGCGCCTGCACGGTAGCTGCCGTGGATCTGGCGTTTCCGGCTGTTTCCCGGCGCGCCATGTATGAACTGCTTCCGGATGAAAAATACCGGGTTTTCTTTGTTGTAATGGGGATTGTGGCATTATCGTATGTGCTGCGCTCTGTCTGTTACTATGTAATGGCATACTGGGGGCATACCTTCGGCATCAGGGTGGAGACAGATATCCGGGCGGATCTGTTCCGGCATCTTCAGACACTGGATTTTGATTTTTACGACCGGACAAGGACAGGCTCCCTGATGAGCCGCCTGACGGGGGATCTGTTTGAGCTTACGGAACTGGCCCATCACGGACCGGAGGACCTGCTGATTTCCCTTCTGACGATATGCGGCGCGCTGTTTATGATGTTCAGGATTCAGTGGAGGCTTGCCCTGGTAGTGGCGCTCCTGATCCCTATATTTCTTACGATTACGATCCTGCAGCGCAGGGGAATGTCACAGGCGTCCAGGAATGTGAAAGTCCGGCTGGCAGATATCAACACTGATATTGAATCCAGCCTTTCGGGCATGAAGACATCCAAGGCATTCGCCAATGAGCTTGTCGACTGCGAGCGTTTCGACCGGGCAAACTGGAACTACAGGGGGGCCAAAAAGGAATTCTACCGGGCGATGGGACAATTCCATGCCACCCAGGAATTTTTTATGGGAATCATCCCGGTTTCGGTTATCAGCTTCGGCGGTTATCTGATCATGAAGGGAAGACTGAATTATATTGATCTGATCACCTTCATGCTTTTTGTCAGCACTTTTGTGACCCCGATCCGGAAGATGGCCCAGTTCGCGGAGACATTTGCCAGCGGGATGGCCGGACTGCGCAGAGTGGAAGAGATTATGGCGATCGAACCGAGCGTCAGAGAGAAGCCGGATGCAGAACTACTCCTCGTTACGGAGGGAAGAATCGATATCGATCATATATCCTTCTCTTATGAGGGCAGGTCGGAAGTGCTGCATGACGTGGATCTGCATGCGGCTCCCGGGGAGATGATTGCCGTTGTCGGCGCTTCGGGAGGCGGCAAGACGACCCTGTGCCAGCTGATTCCCCGTTTTTACGACGTGACCGGAGGTGCGATCCGGATTGACGGGACGGATATCCGGGATGTGACCAAAGAATCTCTCCGCAGCAGTGTGGGAATTGTGCAGCAGGAGGTTTTCATTTTCGCGGATACGATCATGGAGAATATCCGCTACGGGAGGCCGGACGCTTCGGATGAAGAAGTTTTTGAGGCGGCCAGGAAAGCGGAGATCTATGATGATATCCTGGAAATGCAGGATGAATTCCAGACTTACGTTGGAGAGCGCGGCACGAAGCTGTCCGGCGGGCAGAGACAGAGAATCTCCATCGCCCGCATTTTCCTGAAAAACCCGGCGATCCTGATTCTGGATGAAGCGACCAGCGCCCTGGATACGATTACGGAACAGCGGATCCAGCACAGTTTTGATGAACTTATGAAGGGGAGAACTTCCTTCGTGATCGCGCACCGTCTGTCCACCGTACGCGGAGCGGACCGGATCGTCGTGATTGAAGAGGGCAGGATCGTGGAGGAAGGCACGCATAAACAGCTTCTGAAGGCGGACGGAGAGTACGCGAAGCTTTACCGGACACAGGAGCTTTTCCGTGTGGAAACCCCTGACGGGGTATAGGGAGGGAGATTTCGTTTTCTGCAGGCGCTGCTGCCGGGTATGACTGTACAGATACCGAAGAAGTGGTATAATGGCCTGAACTGCCAGCGGCAGTAAAAAAGGAATTCGGAGACAGAATATGATCTGGAATATATTGGAACATTTTTCTAACCTGATGACATCGGCGGCCGCCGGGGTCTGGAGAGAGGCTTTTGCCATGCTCCCCGCCTGGATGAAAGCAATTGCGGTCTTTCTCCTGGTTCTGACTCTCGGAATGAGCCTGATGGAATGCTGGTGGGGATATAAGATGAACGCGGGCGCCCGCTTTTTCGCGGGACTGGGATCCGGCGTGAACGTCGCTTTTCTGATTGCGGCCCTGACGGTCGGAACAGAAGACCGGAAGGTGCTGATCTGGGTTCTGGCCGCCGGCGCGGCCTGCGCCCTTGTCTACTGCCTGCTTCCGCGGCTGTATCTGGCTGCGGGCGGGGTGATCCTCGGATGCACGGCGGCCGCCGCGGCGGGAAGGTTTTTCCCCGCGCTGGAACAGGGCAGCCGCAATGGAAGGATTCTGCTGGCTCTGCTCGCGGCTGCGGGCGGGATTCTGGCGGGAATCTTTGCGGTAAAACTGGGCGGCGCGCTGCACGGCTTGATCGGAGGAACGCTGCTGGGCACGATCCTGGCAGGGGTGATCCCGCTGGAGCGTATTTCCTTCCTGTCGAATATACCGGCTATGAATCAGCGGCTGTTTCGTATAATTCTGATCGGTATATGCGCGGGAACGGGCGCTCTAGCACAGTCGCTTTCGCTGCATGCGGTCCGGAAACGGGAGAAGATGTTTGGCGGCAGCAGTACGCAGACCGGGGAAGACAGTTCTTCGGATCGTTCCGGAGCCCGTGAGGACAGCGCTGCAGCCATAGACAGTGGCCCCTCAGCTACAGGCAGCCGGGCGGATGAGAACCGCGGCGGCGCAGACGGACTCGGGCAGGCGGAGGAAGGCAGCCGGACCGGAGGGATCCGACGGCCGGGAGAAGCCGGCAGCCCCGCCCGGGCGGCGGGAGCCGGATACGGCAGCGGGCAGAGAGCAGCGGCGCAGGACAGTTCCGGGCTCGATGTATTTACCCGCTATGAACTGAAGAATCTGGAGGATATGGAAGCCGATATCAGCGGGAAGGCCAGCGAGATTGCGAAAGAGCTGACTGCGACCGTCGCCAGGGCCGTCGCTTCCGCAAGGCTCAGCGACCGCTGCGCGGATGTTGCGGAGGGACTCTATTCCCCTGAGATTGCGGCAAGAAAACTGGGCATGCCGGAGCCGATGTTCCTGGAAGCCATGGATCAGAAAGGTCTCCGCCTTCCGGCTGAAGCAGGCTCTGCCCGGGAGGGCCGGGAACAGGCAGAGGGCAGCGCTGACTCCGGGCAGGATCCCTCCGCTTCTGAAAAGAACGGGGAAACGGAATGCGCGGAGAAAACCGCTGATGACACAGAGCAGAGAAAGGATTAAGGGGGACCGTACATGCTGGAACTGAAGAATGTTTCATTTACGGTAGACGACGACGGCGGAGATGAGAAGGAGATTCTCAGGGACGTCAGCCTGAAAGTGGAAGACAAAAAATTCGTGGTTATCACCGGCCCGAACGGCGGCGGAAAGTCGACTATGGCCAAGCTGATTGCCGGAATTGAAAAACCGCAGGAGGGCCGGATTCTTTTTGACGGGCAGGATATTACAGACCTGGGAATCACGGAACGGGCCAGGCTCGGCATCGGTTTTGCCTTCCAGCAGCCGGTCCGCTTTAAGGGACTCCAGGTGATCGACCTGCTCCGCATCGCTTCCGGCAAGGATTTTTCCGTGCAGGAAGCCTGCGATTATCTGTCGGAGGTAGGCCTCTGCGCGAAGGATTATATCGGGCGGGAGGTGAACGCTTCCCTGTCCGGCGGAGAACTGAAGCGCATAGAGATTGCGACCGTGCTTGCCCGCAAAACCAGGCTGTCGGTTTTTGATGAGCCGGAAGCAGGGATTGACCTGTGGAGTTTCCAGAACCTGATCCGGATCTTTGAGAAGATGCGCAGAGAGATCCATGACAGTTCGATCGTAATCATTTCCCATCAGGAGAGGATTCTGCGGATCGCGGATGAGATCATTGTCCTGAAGGACGGAAGAGTGGACCAGCAGGGCCCGGCGGATGAGATTCTGCCGAAGGTTATCGGCACAGAAGCGGCTGTGGACACATGTACCAGGCTGAGATAAGGGGGCGGTCAGATGCTTGAGATGGATCAGATTCAGAAGAGAATACTGGAAGAGGTGGCCGACCTCCATGATGTCCCGATCGGGGCTTATAACCTGAGGGCGAACGGTAAATCAGTCGGACGCAATTCGACGGCGGACATCGATATCCAGTCAAAGGCGGACGGCTCCGGACTGGATATTACGATCAAAGACGGAACAAAAAAGCAGAGCGTCCATATCCCTGTCGTCATCAGCGCCAGCGGCCTGACGGAGAAAGTCTATAACGATTTCCATGTGGGGGAAAACTGCGACGTTCTGATTGTCGCCGGCTGCGGCATCGACAACTGCGGAGCACAGAATTCCGAACATGACGGGATCCACCGTTTCTGGATCGGAAAGAATTCCCATATCAAATATGTGGAGAAACATTATGGCTCCGGGGACGGACTCGGGCAGAGAATCCTGAATCCGCAGACCGAAGTCTATATGGAAGAAGGAAGCAGCATGGAGATGGAGATGGTCCAGATCAAGGGCGTTGATTCCACGGACCGTGCCACTACAGCGAAGCTTGCCGCGGACGCGCACCTGGTCGTTCGTGAGAGACTGATGACCCACGGCGTGCAGAAGGCTCTGAGCACCTACCATGTAACCCTGGAAGGGGACGGTTCCAGCGCGGACATCGTCTCCAGAGGCGTCGCGCGCGGCAGTTCCTATCAGAGACTTGATCTGAAGATTACCGGCGACGCTGCCTGCAGCGGCCACACGGAATGCGACTCGATCATTATGGATCAGGGAAAGATCCTGGCAGTCCCCTCTCTTGAGGCAAACAGTGTGGACGCCATGCTGGTGCATGAGGCAGCGATCGGGAAGATTGCAGGGGAACAGCTTACCAAGCTGATGACGCTGGGACTGACCGAGGCGGAGGCTGAGGAGCAGATTATCAACGGATTCCTGAAATAAAGGAATAACAGGAGAATACAGAAAACGGAGGCCGGAGCAGCATTGCTGTTCCGGTTTTTCGATTTATTCAGTCAGTACTATTCACAGCCGGCCCCCCAGACCTCTGACCATCCGTGCTTTGCACGTATGCCGCATCTTCGATGCTCCTGTCAGAGGCTGTGGGGCTGTGAATAGTAACTTTTTGTAAACACTTTAGAAGTTTAAAGTGTTTACTATTCTGGAAAAAAGTGCTATGATAAGCAGGTATGTTCCGGAGCCGCGTTCAGCTGTGGCCCGGAAGGAGAAAAGATTCAAAGATTTTTGTAATACAGGAAGTGGAAATGGGAACCGGGCAGTACCAGCAACAGAAAAGGCAGGGAAAGGAATGAACAGACAGGGTTCAGAACGCAGGAGAGCTCTCTATGAGGCCATTCTTCAGCTTGATTCTTATGAACAGTGCACGGCGTTTTTCGATGATCTGTGTACAAAGAAGGAGCTGGAATCCATGGAGCAGCGCTTTGAGGTGGCAAGGATGCTGCAGAAAAACAAAGTCTATATGGATATCATGCAGAAGACACGCGCAAGTTCGGCGACGATCAGCCGGGTGAAGCGGATGCTTGCGGACGGCACCGGAGTACTGGGTTCCATGATAACGAAACTGGATGGAAACGGGAAAACGGACTGAGCGGGAAGGAGAATTATGGCAGCTTTGAATCAGAAAATGGTGGGACTTGGAACCCAGAGATCGGTGATCCGTGAGCTTTTTGAGTTCGGAAAGAAACGGATGGCGGAAGTCGGTCCGGAGAATGTGTTTGATTTTTCGATCGGAAACCCTTCTGTTCCGGCCCCGGATTCTGTAAATGAGACAGTAATGCGGATGACCCGGGAGATGGACTCTGTCGTTCTTCACGGATATACCAGCGCGCAGGGGGATCCCCTGGTACGGAAGAAAGTGGCGGACTCGATCCGCAGGAATTTTGATTTTGAGGTCAGTCCGGACAGTCTTTATATGACTTACGGGGCCGCTTCGGCACTGTGCTGCTGCCTGAATGCCCTGAATGTCCCGGGGGCAGGGGATGAGTTTATCGTATTTGCCCCTTATTTCCCGGAATATCAGGTCTTTATCGAAGCCGCCGGCGGCGTTTTCCGCCTGATTCCCGCCGACATCGAGGAATTTCAGATAGATTTTGACCGCTTTGAAGAGACACTCAATGAGAAGACCAAGGCGGTCCTGATCAATTCTCCGAATAATCCTTCCGGAGCCGTATATTCAGAGGCGACGATCCGCAGACTGGCGGCTGTCCTGGAAGAGAAATCGGCACAGTACGGGCATGCAATCTACCTGATTACGGATGAACCCTACCGCGCCATCGCTTTCAACGGCGTAACGGTTCCCTATGTGCCGAAATATTATAAAAACACTCTGGTCTGCTATTCCTGGTCCAAGGCTCTGTCTGTTCCCGGGGAACGTATGGGTTATGTGCTGGTATCGGATCAGATGGAAGAGCATGACCTTGTATATGCCGCGATCGCCGGAGCCGGCCGTTCGCTCGGCTATGTCAGCGCTCCCAGCCTTTTCCAGAGAGTCTGCGCGGAGTGCGCGGATGACACGAGTGATATTTCCGTCTATGAGAAAAACAAGGAAATCCTTGTCAGGGGACTTCGCGACCTGGGCTTTTTCTGCGTGGAGCCTCAGGGAACCTTCTATATGTTCCCGCGGACGCTGATTCCCGACGATATCGCTTTCTGCGAGAAGGCGAAGGACTTTAATCTGCTGATCGTTCCGGGAACCGGGTTCGGATGCCCGGGGCACGCCCGCATTTCCTACTGTGTGCCGACGGAACGGGCGGAGAGATCCCTGGAGGCGTTCGCGAAGCTGGCGGCGGCTTATCGATGATTATCGATTTTCATACCCATACTTTCCCTGAAAAGATTGCCCTGCGGACGCTGGACCATCTTGCCGGGAAATCTCAGAGCCGCTACTATACGGACGGAACCACTGAAAGCCTGGCTGTCTCCATGAAGAAGGCAGGGATTGACTACAGTGTCAATCTTCCGGTTATGACAGCTCCGCAGCAGGCGGACAGGGTAAATGACAGTCTGCTCAGGGCGATGCCTGCGCTGGAAGAGAAGGGGATCCTGACTTTTGGCGGGATGCATCCGGAATACGAAAATATCCGCGGGAAACTGAAAGAACTCAAAGAAGGCGGCGTGAAAGGGATCAAGCTGCACCCGGCCTATCAGGAGACGGATATCGATGATCCGAAGATGCTGCGGATCATAGAGGCGGCCAGCGATCTGGATCTGATTGTCATCACGCATGCCGGACTTGACATCGGTATACCGGGGCATAATTACGCGGATACCGGCATGCTTCTGCATGTGATCGATACCCTGCGGCCGCCGAAATTTGTTCTTGCCCACATGGGCGGCTGGGATGGATGGGACGATGTGGAGAAATACATCGCCGGGGCGCCGGTCTGGCTGGATACAGCCTTTTCCGTCGGTGAGATCGACCCCTTCCGGGAAGGGGACAGACCTCTGCGCAGTCTGAATCTGAATGAGGAGGATTTTGTCCGTCTCTGCCGGAAGCACGGGACAGACCGGATTTTATTTGCGACGGATTCTCCCTGGGCCGACCAGAGCGACTATGTACAGAGATTTATGAATATGTCGTTTTCCGCAGATGAGCGAAGCGCGATTCTCGGCGGGAATGCATATAAACTAATGAACATGAGAGAGGAAGGAAAAACAGATGCCTGTAACTGATTTACTGATTCGCAACGCAAGAGAACACGGAGATGAAGTTGCCCTGGTGGAGCTGAACCCGGGCATGCAGGATCCCAGAAAGGTATCCTTTAAGGAATTTGAGCTGGTCCAGCAGACGCAGCCTCATCCCTTCCGCCACGAGATTACCTGGCAGGTTTTTAATGAGAAGGCAAACCGCGTCGCGAACATGCTGATCGCCGGCGGGATCGAGAAGGGTGACCGTGTCGCGATTCTGATGTTCAACTGCCTGGAATGGCTCCCGATCTATTTCGGTATTCTGAAAACCGGAGCGATCGCGGTTCCTTTCAATTTCCGCTATACCTCTAATGAGATCTCTTACTGCGCGGACCTCGCGGATGTTTCGGCGCTCTTTTTCGGCCCTGAATTTGTCACCCGTCTCCAGGTGAATCTGGATGAACTGATTCTTGGCAGAACACTGATCTATGTCGGGGACAACTGTCCGGAATTCGCCCAGAGCTATTATCAGCTGGTCGCGGATTATCCAAGTTCCGAACCCGGAATCGAGCTGACGAATGATGATTTCGGCGCGATCTATTTTTCGTCCGGGACCACCGGATTTCCCAAGGCAATTCTGCACAAACATCTGAGTCTGTATCAGGCGGCTGAGATGGAGGCGGTTCATCACCACACAGGGAGAGGCGACTGCTTCCTCTGCATTCCGCCGCTCTATCACACCGGAGCGAAGTTCCACTGGATGGGTTCTCTGTGGACCTGCAGCAAGGCTGTGCTCCTGAAAGGGACAAAGCCTGATGTCATCCTGAAAGCAGTCTCCGATGAGCAGTGCACGATCGTGTGGCTGCTGGTTCCGTGGGCGCAGGATATCCTGGATGCCCTCGACCGGGGCGAGCTGAAGATTTCCGACTATAAACTGGATCAGTGGAGGCTGATGCATATCGGCGCCCAGCCGGTTCCGCCCTCCCTGATCAGGCACTGGAAGGATTATTTCCCGGAGCATCAGTACGACACAAACTACGGCCTCTCCGAATCTACCGGCCCCGGCTGCGTGCATCTTGGGCTGGAAAATATCGGGAAAGTCGGGGCGATCGGCGTCCCGGGCTATCGTTGGGAGTGCAAGATCGTGGATGAGAACGGCGTCACGGTGAAGCAGGGCGAAGTCGGGGAACTCTGCGTCAAGGGTCCCGGCGTCATGACGGAGTACTACAAAAACCCGGAAGCCACGAAGGAAGTTCTCAGGGACGGCTGGCTCTTTACAGGGGACATGGCAAGACAGGATGAGGAAGGCTTCTACTATTTGGTTGACCGCAAGAAGGACGTTATCGTATCCGGCGGTGAGAATATCTATCCGGTTGAGATAGAGAATTTCCTGGAGGAGTACTACAAGGTAAAGGATGTGGCTGTCATCGGTCTTCCCGACAAGCGCCTCGGCGAAGTTACCGGCGCGGTGATCGCCGTCAAGGATGGAATGGAATGCACGGAGGAGGAAATCAACCGCTTCTGCACACAGCTTCCGCGCTATAAGCGTCCCCGCGTGATTATTTTCGCGGACGTTCCGCGCAACGCAACCGGCAAGATTGAGAAACCGGCTCTCAGGAAGCGCTACGGCGTGGAGAACCTGGTCGAGAAAGAGTATAAATCCTGAGGAAGCTCCGGCATGATTGTCTTCTGGGATATAGATGATACGATATACGACCGCTGCGACGCGTTTTCTTCTGCCTGCGACAGATTTCTGAATACGCCGGCCATGAAGAAGCGCGCGGCATCGGCCGGGGATGAGGCGCATTTTCCTCCTCCGGACGGCAGAAGCATCTACCGTTTCTGTAACAAACGCGGAGATGAAGTATTCAAGGCATCTCAGACCGGAGAGATTTCGATGGAGGAGATGTATGTCTACCGCTACTGCAAAGGCTTTGCGGACGCGGGGATCCTGATCAGCCCTGAGGAAGCCCTGCTTTTCCAGAATATCTATGAAGAGCAGCAGAAACAGATCTCCTGTACGGAGACGATGCGCTCAGCTCTGCGTCTCAGCTCTGAAAGGGCTGAGAAAACGGGAATCCTGACAAACGGGCCCTCCGGCAAACAGCGGGGCAAGATCGCAAGCCTCGGGATCGCTCCTTTTCTGACAGAGGATCTTGTCCTGATCTCCGGAGAACTGGGGACTGACAAGCCGGAGAAAGAGATCTTTCTCCTGGCGCAGGAGCGGAGCGGGGTTCCGGCTAAAGAGCTGCTTCTTATCGGGGATTCCCTGAAAAACGATATCATTCCGGCTTCCGCCATGGGCTGGAACACGGTCTGGTTCAACCGGCACCATGCTTCGGCTGCCGGAACCGGAACGATCGCTGATGAAACAGTGGATACGGAGGAGGAGCTTCTTCAGGCTCTTTTCCGTATTCTGAAACCGGCTGTGACACTCTGAGGTCACAGCCGCTTTTTGCGTGCAGAATTTGAGGTCTGATGGGTACGGGGCTGTGAACAGTAACAGCGAAAGCAGCTGCCGGTAGATGTCCATGAAAAAAAGCTTGATTTCCTGCAGGATTGTGCTATTATATACTTCAGTGGTTTAAAGCGTTTAATAATTAATGTATTGATGCATAAATGCGCAGATGTATCAGTAGCTCAATCCTTAAACGCGTAAGTTCTGTATCATTTCAGGAGAGGTAATTAGCTATGGGAATTAAGATTTTTTTTCTGATCATCTTCTTTGCGGTCATGATTCTGATCGGGTGGATGACCAGAAGAAAAGCGGCGAGTGTTGACGGATTTGTACTTGGCGGACGCAGTGCCGGCCCATGGCTGACGGCGTTCGGTTACGGTACTTCCTATTTTTCAGCAGTTGTATTTGTCGGATATGCCGGCCAGTTCGGCTTTAAGTATGGTATCTCCGCAACCTGGGCAGGTATCGGCAACGCAGTCCTCGGCTCCCTTCTGGCCTGGATCGTTCTCGGACGCAGAACCCGCGTCATGACCAAGCACCTGGATTCCAGGACCATGCCGGATTTCTTCGGAAAGAGATACAATTCCGACTCGCTGAAGGTAGCGGCCGCGCTTATTTCCTTTGTTTTCCTGATTCCGTATACGTCCTCGGTCTATAACGGCCTGTCCCGCCTGTTCCGCATGGCTTTCAATATCCCGTATTCGGTATGCGTCATCGTCATGGCTGCGCTGACCTGTGTCTACGTCCTTCTCGGCGGTTACATGGCGACGGTGGTCAACGACTTCGTACAGGGCATCATCATGCTGTTCGGCATCTCGGCCGTCATCGTGGCGGTTATCAATAACAACGGCGGTTTTATCCAGGCTCTGACAACTCTTTCCGAGTATGAGAGCGATCTTGCCGTAACGCAGGGAATGAAAGGCGCTTTTACTTCTTTCTTCGGACCGGATCCTCTGAATCTTCTGGGCGTAGTCGTGCTGACATCCCTCGGAACCTGGGGCCTGCCCCAGATGGTCGGCAAATTCTACGCCATCAAGGATGAGAAATCCATTAAGGCAGGAACGATTATTTCTACCGTTTTCGCGATTGTTGTCGCCGGAGGCTCCTATTTCCTGGGCGGGTTCGGACGTCTTTACAGCGCAAATGAATCCATCTATGCTGCGAACGGCTCTGTGGCCTATGACGCGATCATACCGGCGATGCTGTCTTCCCTTCCGGATCTGCTGATCGGAATTGTAGTGGTGCTGGTTCTGTCGGCTTCCATGTCCACCCTGTCTTCCCTGGTGCTCACGTCGAGTTCTTCCGTGACCCTGGACCTGATCGCGCATTTTAACCGCAGTATGGATGAGAAGAGAAAGCTTCTGACGATGAGAGTTCTTCTTGTCTTCTTTATCATTCTGTCTGTTGTCATTGCGCTGAACCCGCCGACCTTCATCGCGCAGCTGATGGGATATTCCTGGGGCGCGCTGGCCGGATCCTTCCTCGCTCCCTTCCTCTGGGGACTTTACTGGAAGAAGACAACTCCGCTGGCTGTGTGGGCAAGCTTTATAGCAGGCGTGGGCATTACGCTCAGCAATATGTTCCTGCATTATATTAAGAGCCCGATCAATGCAGGCGCCTTCACGATGCTGGCTGGCCTCGTCATTGTTCCGGTGGTCAGCCTGATTACGCCGAAGCTGGAAAAGAGAATGGTCGATGATATGTTCGCAGGATATGATGAGACGATCACGATTAAGAAGCGCTACAGTCTCGTAGAGGATGAAGAAGAGCAGAATTGATTCCGCTCTGCAGAGAAAAGAATAAAGACTGATTGTTTTCCCGTAGACGCACGGCCCGGCCGTGCGTCTTCTTAAATTTCCTCCATCCGCTTCAGTTCCGGAAGCACAGTCAGAAGCATGGTGATGAAACAGGCAAGGCCTCCGATCACGTTGGAGACCGGCTCGGCCATGAAGACTCCGTCCGTTCCCAGATGGAAGACATATGGAAGAATATAAGTGAGCGGGATTACGATCACGACCTTGCGCAGCAGAGAAAAGAAAACATTGTGCTTCTTTTTGCCCAGCGCTTTGAAGGCTGTCTGGCCCGCGTACTGAAAACTCTGAAAGACAAAGGCGAAAAAGTACAGGTGCAGCGCCGGAACCGCGTCTTTGAAAAGGGTCCGGTCCGAGGTGAAGACGGAAATGATCATTTCGGGACGGCAGACGATGAAAATCCAGGCAAGCAGGGTGTAGGAAAAAGCCATGACGGTCATGATCGCGATGGCTTTCTTTACACGGCGGGGGCTGCGGGCACCATAGTTATAGCTCAGAAAAGGCGAAGCCCCTTCTGTGAGGGACATGACCGGGGTATCCATAATCTGCCGGACGGATGAGATGATTGTCATCACAGAGATATAAGTGTCTCCGCCCACGTCTGACAGAACCCCGTTGCAGGCGATCGAGACCAGGCTGTTGGTAAACTGCATGACAAAAGAGGAGATCCCCAGACCGACAATGTCAAGTATCATCCTTCTTTCATGCAGAAATTCACGGAACGGATAGCGGACCAGGCGGTATACAGCCCTTTTTCCGGTAAGAAAGCGCATAACGAATACGGCGGAGAGGGCCTGGGACAGTACGGTGGCGATGGCTGCTCCGCGGATCCCCAGCCCGAAACTGAAGATAAAGAGCGGATCCAGAGCTATATTAGCCGCGGCGCCCAGGGTGACGGTTGTCATGCCGACAAGAGGGAATCCCTGCGCGTTGATAAATGGATTCATGCCGGCAGCGACCATGGAGAAGATATTTCCGGCCAGATAAATGCGGAGATACGGAATCGCAAAAGAAAGCGCCTGTTCAGAGGCTCCGAAAAGAATCAGCAAAGGCCTGCAGAAAAGCTGCCCGGCAGCGAACAGGATGACGGCAGTCGTCAGCTCCAGACGGAAAGAAGTATTCATCAGCCGTTCAGCCCTTGCGGAATCGCCCCGGCCCGAGGCAATGGAGAACAGGGGAGCCCCGCCGGTTCCGTAAAGGTTGGTGAAGGCTGTTATCATGATAATGACCGGAAAACAGAGTCCTACCGCTCCGATGGCGGCGGTCCCGACTTCCGGAATGCGTGCGATATAGATTCTGTCTACAATGTTATAGAGCAGATTCAGGATCTGGGCCGCCAGCATGGGAAGCGCGCTCTGAAGTATGCAGCGGAGAATTCCTCCGTTTTTGAAATCAACCTGTCCCATCTTTCCGCTCCGTTCAGATATCTGTTTCTGCAGGTTCAATTCCGCCCTGTCAGATCTGCGCCCGGCATTTGTCAGCCTGAGCGGCCATATTTCATCTGTGTGCAGCCGGGGGTTATTCAGTCATCATCAGGTGACTACAAAGGCGGGCAGACTTTATCTGTATGCCCGCGGGTTTTCGTTTCGCCCCGGCGGATTACCGCAGGGCCCGTGCCGGGAAAGCGGCCTGCCGGGCATCATTGTATCACAGCCGCGGCGGCCGGGCAATCAGGCCGGCCGGAATTGATATACAGATACGGTATCTTTTTGCTGGCGTCGGAACACTCCGATATTATGGCAAATTTGTTTAAAAGAGCAGTGAATTCCAAAAAGATTAACGACATTTTGCCCGGAAACTCTTGAATTTCATAAATAACAGGGCTATACTGTAGGCACGGGAATCAAAGGGTTAAGCTCTCAGCAGAGACTGTTTTATGTACGGTATATACTGGGGGCAGTACTGGCTGCCCCCACTTTATTCTCCCACCCACTGCTTCTGCGGAGGCAGTCGGGTTTTTGCCTGGCTGCTTTCGCAGGGCTACAAGGGTGGGAGGCTTTCAGCGCGAAGTGCTCGCGCGCGCGTCAGACCCATCCACGGACACACATGCGGCTGCATGTGTCATGTGGATGGGTCTTTTGCGTTGTCGGCGCTGTGGTGCGGATCCTGGCCCGTTTAATTCCAAGTATTTTTATCGGAAATACTTGCTATTTCATTTCTCATGTCCTATAATCCCCTTAGTTGAAATCATAGTAAATTACTTGGAATTAAACGACCTGCTTGCAGAGCATCGTTCCGGCAGCGTCCGGACAGGTCATGGCAGCGGATCTGCAGTCCGGAAGGAGGATATATGGGAGAGGAATTGCTGAAAATCAGGGAACTGGATGTCCGGGCGGAGGAGAATCAGATTCTGCACGGAGTCAGTCTGACGATCGGCCGGGGAGAAACACATGTGCTGATGGGGCCGAACGGCGCCGGAAAGTCTACTCTGGGGAATGTCCTGATGGGAAATCCGCAGTACCGGGTGACGGGCGGCAGCATCGAATTTGCCGGCAGAGATCTTCTTTCGCAGAATGTGGATGAGAGAGCCAAAGCCGGACTTTTCCTCTCTTTTCAGAATCCTGTCGAAGTACCGGGCGTATCGCTGTCGAATTTTATCCGCAGCGCTCTGGAGATGAGGAGCGGAGAGCGGATCCGGATGTGGGAGTTCAGGAAAAAAATCCATGAGAGCCTGGAAGTCCTGAACATGGATTCTTCCTATGCGGACAGGGATCTGAATGTCGGCTTTTCCGGAGGCGAGAAGAAGAAGGCGGAGATTCTGCAGCTGCTGATGCTGAAGCCTGTTTTCGCTATTCTGGACGAGACCGATTCCGGACTTGACGTCGACGCCGTGCGGACGGTTTCCCGGGGAGTGGAGGAGTACCAGAAGGATAAAAAGGGAACCCTCCTGATCATTACACATTCCACTAGGATTCTGGAAGCCCTGCATGTTGACGCGGTCCATGTTCTCGTGGAAGGCCGGATCGTGGAGAACGGGGATGCCGGGCTGATCAGTGAGATAAATGAGAACGGCTTCGAACGTTTTCTGACACAGAAAGCGGCAGAAGAGGGCTGACAGAGCGCGGCGCACGCGGGGAGGTCTGCAGGAGATCTGTCCGGCAGCTGCAGCTGCGGGAGATGGAATAAAGAAAGCACGCAGGGATCTCTGCGGCGGAAACGAAGCATGGCGCGGACAGGAGCGTAAACAGAGCAGGATACAGATATGGCTGAGAAGACTTATGTAGAAGATATCGACCGGAGCATGTATGATTTCCGGTTTGAGGAGAAGGACGCCTGGAGAATCGATGCAGGTCTGTCGCCGGAGATCGTGGAGCAGATCTCGGAGGAGAAGAACGATCCGGACTGGATGCGGGATTTCCGCCTGAAGTCACTGGAAATATATAATTCTATCCCCATGAAGGACTGGGGCCCTTCCATAGAAGGCCTGGATATGGAGCACATCGCGACCTATGTCCGCCCGAATGCGAAAATGGCAGACAACTGGGACGCTGTTCCGGATGATATCAAGGAAACCTTTGAACGGCTGGGCATACCGGAAGCGGAGCGCAAATCCCTTGCCGGGGTGGGAGCCCAGTATGACTCTGAACTGGTATACCATAATGTGCAGGATTTTGCCGTGAAGCAGGGAGTCGTCTATACGGATATCGAGAGCGCCCTGCACGGGGAGTACGGAGAGATGATCAGGGACCATTTCATGAAACTGGTTCCTCCGTCGGACCATAAATTCGCGGCGCTTCACGGGGCGGTATGGTCAGGGGGATCTTTTGTTTATGTACCGGACGGGGTAAAGCTGGATATTCCGCTTCAGTCCTATTTCCGCCTGAACGCCAAAGGCGCCGGGCAGTTTGAACATACACTGATTATTCTGGGAAAAGGTTCCTCCCTCCATTTTATTGAAGGATGTTCCGCTCCCAAATATAATGTTGCGAATCTTCATGCAGGATGTGTGGAACTCTTTGTCGGCGCGAATGCTTCCCTTCGCTATTCGACCATCGAAAACTGGTCGAAGAATATGTACAACCTCAATACGAAGCGGGCGCTGGTGGAGGAGGGCGGCAGGATCGAATGGGTATCCGGTTCTTTCGGATCCCATGTTTCCTATCTTTATCCGATGAGCGTCCTGCACGGACGCGGAGCCCGCTCGGAATTTACCGGGGTTACTTTTGCAGGGGCAGGCCAGAATCTGGATACGGGATGTAAAGTCGTCCATGCAGCGCCGGATACCTCTTCCTATGTGAATACCCGGTCGATCAGCAAAGGCGGCGGAATATCCACCTTCCGCTCCGCAGTAGTCGTGCAGGAGAAGGCAAAGAACAGCAGGTCCTCGGTTTCCTGCGAATCGCTGATGCTGGATTCCGAGTCACGTTCGGATACAATCCCGGCCATGGACATACGGACCCGGCAGGCGGATATCGGCCACGAGGCAAAAATCGGCCGTATTTCGGATGACGCGGTTTTTTACCTGATGAGCCGGGGGCTGCCGGAGGATGAGGCGAGAGCGCTGATTGTGTCCGGCTTTGCGGACAATGTCGGGAAGGAACTGCCGCTGGAATACGCGGTGGAAATGAACAATCTGATCCGGCTTGAGATGAAAGGAACAGTGGGATGAAGGAGAAGAGCGGAGAGAAGCAGATCACGGTGAACCGCCTTCCGGCGCTGACCTGGTACTGGCTGGGAATGAATGACGTAAAGATGAAGAGCAGCGCGGCTCCTGTCTCAGGGGAAATCAGGCTGTCCCTGCCGGAAGAGGTCACCATGGAAGATGCGGCGGGCGGACAGCGGACGGATCCGGCCTGCGGGGGAGAGAACAGAGAAGACAGGGTTCTTTTTTTCGGAGAGACAGCAGGGAAAGAAGATCCCGGCAGCAAGGACGGTCTCGGAAAACTGATAGAAGAAGCCGGTATTCCAACAAAACGCTTTAGCTTAAAGGCGGGCTGCCGGACAGCAGATCCCCTGGCCCTGACTTTCCGCTGCGCCGGCTCAGGACTTGTTCTGAATGATATACAGCTGAATCTGGAGGATGGCAGCAGCCTGACGGTACTGGAAGATTTTCTCACCGCGGAAAGCGCGGAGAATATGGCCGGAGTCAGAACTTCTTTCCGCCTGGGAAAGGGGGCCGTGCTGAGACTGATCCAGATCCAGAAGACCGGCAGCCGCTTCTCCTTTGTAAATGAACTGACCGGCAGTGCCGGGCCTTCTGCGAGGATAGAGCTTGTCCAGCTCTTTCTCGGAGGCGGAACGACAGCCCAGGAGACACGGATTGACCTGGACGGAGCCAGAGCCTCCTTCTGTGCGGAGCTCGGCTATCAGCTGCGCGGCGAAGAGAAACTGAATATCAGCTACGCGGTCAGTCACAGAGGGAAGAAGACGGAATGCGGGATCAATGCCGCGGGCGTTCTAAGGGACCGGTCTGAAAAACTGTTCGCGGGGACAATCGATTTTAAGAAAGGATCTTCCGGGGCATCCGGACATGAAAAGGAGGACGTTCTGCTGATTGACGAACAGGTCCGGAACCGGACGATTCCGGTGATCCTGTGCTCGGAAGAGGATGTAGCGGGCAGCCATGGCGCAACAATCGGCCGGCTGGATGAAGATGTCCTTTTCTATCTCCAGTCCCGGGGGATGGACCGGGAAAGCGTCTATGAAATGATGGCGCAGGCAAAGCTGAATGCGGTAATAGAGCGGATTCCCGTTTCCGGTATACAGAGGGAGGCCAGGTGCCTGCTCGGCGGATCCGGGACAGATGCGGAAGGAGACCGGGAGAATGACTGAGAATTGCAGGAACACGGAAAAGCAGATGCAGCGCGGGGGCTCCTGCCCGGCTGAGGCGGTCCGGAAGGATTTCCCGATCCTGACGGAGCGGACAGCATATCTTGACAATGCTGCCACCACACAGAAACCCCGCTGCGTAATCGAAGCCGTAAAACGTTTTTATGAGGAAGAAAACGCGAACCCGCTCAGAGGACTCTATGAACTGTCCGCGGCAGCAACGCAGGAGTATGAAGATGCCCGCGAGGCGGTACAGGGCTTCATCGGGGCTTCTTTCCCGGAAGAGATTATATTTACCCGCAATACGACCGAGAGCCTGAATCTGATTGCATACAGCTGGGCGCTGAACAACCTGGGACCGGGCGACGGGATTCTGACCAGCGTGGAAGAGCATCATTCCAACCTGCTTCCCTGGCAGATGGCCGCAAAAAAGACAGGAGCCTCCCTGTACTATCTTGAACCGGACAGAGAAGGACGGATCAGCGGGGAAGCATTCCGGGCCGCTTTGAAACCCGGAACGAAACTGGCCGCCGTCACGCAGGTCAGCAATGTTCTCGGAGCAGAGAATGATATCCGTCTGTTCGCGGAGATCGCTCATGAAGCAGGCGCCGTATTTGTCTGTGACGGCGCCCAGAGCGTACCGCACATGAAGGTGGATGTCCGTGAGCTGGACGTGGACTTCCTTGCATTTTCCGGACATAAAATGCTGGGGCCCATGGGGATCGGCGTCCTGTATGGAAAAAAGGCGCTCCTTGAAGAGATGGATCCTTTCCTGAGAGGCGGAGAGATGATCCGTTCCGTGTCGCTGGACGGCGCCAGCTGGGCGCAGCTGCCCGCCAAATTCGAAGCCGGGACCGTCAATGCCGCCGGCGCCGCCGGACTTCACGCGGCAATCCGCTATTATGAGAAACTTGGCTGGGACAGGATCACGGAGGCGGAACGGGAGCTGACCCGTTATGCCATAGAGGGAATGAAAAAAATCCCATTTGTGAAGATCCTCGGATCTCCGGATCCGGAACGGCATAACGCAATCGTGACCTTTACGGTGGAAGGCGTACACCCGCACGACATTGCCGCGATCATGGACGAGGACCATATCTGCGTCAGGGCCGGCCATCACTGCGCGCAGCCCCTGATGAATTTCCTGGGGGTATCCTCTTCCGCCAGGGCAAGCTTCGCTTTTTACAATACGAAAGAAGAAATTGACCGCTTCCTTGTCTGCCTCGGCAGCCTGAGGCGGCGTATGGGGTATGAGGACTGACAATGAATACTTTTTATAATGAGATTCTTACGGACCATAATCTGCACCCCGGAAACAAGCATGACCTGCCGGATGCAAACTATATTCTCGAAGGGGTGAATCCAAGCTGCGGGGATGATATCATCCTGAAGCTGCGGGTGGAGGACGGAATGGTGAAAGACGGAGCCTATACAGGAGACGGCTGTGCCATCTCCCAGGCTTCCGCGGATATCATGCTGGATCTTGTAATCGGGAAAAGCGTACAGGAGGCTGAAGAACTTTCGGAAATCTTCGTGCGTATGATTACAGGAAGCATCAGCGGCGAGGAGGCGGAACGCCTCGAAGAAGCCGGGGCCCTGCAGGATATTTCCCATATGCCTTCCAGAGTAAAGTGCGCGGTCCTGGGCTGGCACACGCTGGACGAGATTCTCAGGCATCCGGAGAAGACTGTATAGACAGACAGGAAAAAGTTCCGAAACCCTGCGCCGCGGGAGTTTTCGGAACTTCTTTTTTACGGCCGGCAGCGGTCAGGAAAGGGATTTTCCGAGCCGAAAGTATGCGAATACGTTTTCGGCTGACCGAAAAACGACGGAAAGACAGGCATCCCCGACTCTGAAAATTGCACTCCATAAAAAAAGAGATCCGCCCTCAACTATACAAAGTACACAAAAACATGCCTTTGTTTTTGTGAAAACATTCTGATTGACAGTTTCGTTGTTGTGCCTTATTATTTAGTTACGAAAACGATTTAGTGGTTACGCAACGGAGAGCGAAGAAAACTCCGGAGCAAAACACACAATTAATCTCAGGGAGGCAAGAACTATGAAGAAACGTACTATCAGTCTGCTCAGCCTGGCACTTCTTGGAGCAATGGTCATTCCGGGAGCAGCATTCGCAGAAGAAGGCAGCGTCCTGAACGTTGAGGTCTGGAATGAGGAATTCAAGAGCCGCATCACAGATCACTATCCGGGATATGAAGAAGTTGATGCAACGACCGGCAAGATCGGCGATGTGACCGTCAACTGGATCATCACCCCGTCCGATGACAACGCTTATCAGAACAATCTGGACTCCGTACTGCCGGGCAATGTTGATGCCGCAGCGGATGAGAAGGTTGATATCTTCCTGGTGGAAGCAGACTATGCTCTCAAGTATGTCGATGCGGATGCAAACGTAGCTATGCCGCTCGAAGAGCTGGGCATCACCGCTGATGATCTTGGAAAACAGTATCAGTACACCAAGGATATCGTAACAGACGCGAACGGAGTTCTGCGCGGATCTTCCTGGCAGGCATGCTCCGCAGGCCTGATCTACAACCGCGAGATCGCCAAGGAAGTTCTTGGCACCGACGATCCCGCTGAGGTTCAGGAAGCAGTCAAGGACTGGGCAACCTATACCGAGACAGCAGCGAAGATGGCTGAGGCCGGCTACAAGATGGCTGCAACAGTCAATGATACCTATCGTGTATATTCCAACAACGTTGCAGGTCCGTGGGTACAGGACGGCAAGGTAGTTCTGGATGACAACATCAAGGCATGGGTCGATGATTCCAAGGCAGCTGTTGACGCAGGACAGACCACCACTGCTGAGCTGTGGAGCGATGACTGGGCAAAGGGCTTCTTCCCGGAAGGTAAAGTATTCTGCTACTTTGGGCCGGCATGGTTCTTCAACTTCTGCCTGCATGCGGATGAGGAAGGTTCTGTAGCTTATGACGGCGGATGGGGATTTGTAACCGGACCGCAGAGCTTCTACTGGGGCGGCACCTGGATCTGCGCAGCACAGGGAACCGACAATCCGGAGCTGGTTAAGGATATCATCCTTACCATGACCACCGACAACGCTGTTATGAAGGAAATCGCTCAGGTTGATGCTGACTGCGTCAACAACACAGAAGTTCTTGCCGAGCTTTCTGCTGATGATTCCGGAAACCTGGCACTGCTTGGCGGCCAGAATCCTTATGAGATGCTTGCAGCAGGCGCTGAGAACGTTGACATGAGCAACATCAGCCCCTATGACCAGGGATGCAACGAAGAGTTCCAGGGCGCTATGAAGAACTACTTCGACGGCAACGCTGATTATGACGCAGCCCTTGGACAGTTCAAGAGCGCGATCGTTGAGAAGTATCCGGAGCTTACAACTGACTGATCCGGATAACCGGTAAGCAGCAGACCGGCAGTCTGACAGATTATCTGAATATCAGAACTAACAGACCGACAGTCTGACAGAACTTGATCAGGGCCTGCCCGCTCTATGGCGGGCGGGCCCTGTTTGTCCCTGAAGCACGCAGAAGGTGGGAGATTCCGCTATGACGAGTAATAAAAAAAGCAGGATCACAAGCTACAATAAATGGGGTTATATTTTCCTGATCCCCTTCATGGTTGTTTTCGTTGTTTTCCAGCTGATTCCGCTTGTGACGACAATCTATAACAGTTTTTTTGAAAACTATATGTCCGGCCTGAAGCAGGTAGGACCGAATTTTATAGGACTGAAGAATTACGTCCAGCTCCTGACCCAGGGTGATCTCCTGAAGTATTTTAAGAATACCATGATTATGTGGATCGCTGGTTTCATTCCGCAGATTCTTCTGTCTCTGCTTCTGGGAGCATGGTTTACCAATCCGTCCCTGAAACTGAAAGGACAGCGTTTCTTTAAAACCGTAATCTATCTTCCGAACCTGATTATGGCGTCCGCATTTTCCATGCTGTTCTTTACTCTGTTTGCGAACACCGGACCGGTCAATTCCATTCTGGTAAATATCGGTATTTTCAAGGAACCCTATCAGTTTATGTCCCATGCAGGTACCGTAAGGGGCCTGGTTGCGATGATGAACTGCCTGATGTGGTTCGGTAATACGACGATCCTCCTGATGGCCGGCATGATGGGTATTTCTGATTCCCTGTATGAAGCCGCGGAGGTGGACGGAGCTACTCCGACACAGATCTTTTTCCGGATTACGCTGCCTCTGCTGAAGCCGATTTTTATCTATGTGGTTGTCACTTCCCTGATCGGCGGCCTCCAGATGTTCGATGTGCCGCAGATTCTGACAAACGGTACAGGTGATCCGATGCGTACATCGATGACCCTGATCATGTATCTGAACAAACATCTTTACAGCAAGAACTATGGTCTCGCCGGAGCTTTGTCTGTACTGCTCCTGATCCTGACAGGTATCCTGAGTCTGATTGTCTTCCGCACAACTGCGAAAGATGAATTGAAGTGAGGTGAACGGACATGACTGAAAGAGAAAGAAAAGAAAGAAATTCGGTTCATGCCAGAAGAGCAGTGGCTTATACAGTGCTCACGATTATCTCCTTCCTCTGCCTGTTCTGGTTTTATGTACTGTTTATCAACGCGACAAGATCCAATGGTGAGCTGAGCCGCGGATTTACCGCAATCCCGAGTACGCACCTTTTTGAGAATCTGAACAATCTGTTCCACGGGTCTCTCCCGGTGCTCCGCGGTATGCTGAACTCCCTGATCATCGCCAGCCTCAGCGCGCTGCTGTCTACCTATTTCTCAACGATGACGGCTTACGCGATCCAGGTATATGATTTTAAGCTGAAAAAATTCCTTTTCACCTTCATTCTTGCGATCATGATGATTCCGACGCAGGTTACCGCTCTCGGTTTCGTACAGCTGGTCCGCAACATGAAGCTCCTGAACAGCTTTATTCCTCTGATTGTACCTACAATCGCGGCTCCGGTTACATTCTTCTATATGAAGCAGTATATGGAAGCGAACCTTCCGAGCGCTCTGATCGAGGCGGCCAGAATCGACGGCGCCGGCGAGCTGAGAACCTTCAACTCGATCGCTACCCCGCTGATGCGTCCGGCGATTGCCGTACAGGCGATCTTCACCTTCGTATCCAGCTGGAACAATTACTTTATTCCTTCACTGGTTCTTTCCAGCGACAACAAGAAGACGCTTCCCATCCTGATCGCGCAGCTTCGTGCCGCGGACTGGCTGAAGTTTGATATGGGGCAGGTCTATGCAATGATCGCATTCTCCATCTTCCCTGTCATCATTGTCTATCTGATTCTGTCCAAGAATATCGTGGGCGGAGTAACCGCGGGCGGTGTAAAAGAATAAAAGGACCTTACTGTTCCGGGAGGACAGGCGCGCCGCGCCTGTCCTTTTCCGTTACAAGGAAAAGATCAGCGGCTGCCATGCCGGAGAGAACGGCGCTGTGCCCGGAAGCGGACGGCGTTCCCAAAAGATCCTTCTTGACAAGACTGCCAAGTATTGCGATGATGTTGAATATGTGAGAGAAAGCAGATCATCCGGATACGGTGAAGCGGCGGCGCTGTAAAGTACAGTGAAATATGTCCCTGCCCGTGCGTGGGCAGGAAGGCCGGTGTGTTTTTCAATCAGGAGGAAAATATGGGATTTTTCAAAAACAAAGACGATAAGAAAGTAATCATCCCGGGCTTTAATGAGCCTGAGGACAGCGGTGTGGAGATCGAAGGCGAGACGATTGTGCTTCCCATGGAGGACGGGTCTTATCAATCCTTCCATCTGATGGATACCGTTGAGTATAAAGGGAAACAGTATATGGTTCTGCTTGCGGATGAGGATATCACCGTCGGCGATGAAAACACAAACTTCGAAGTGACCATTGTCCGCCTGAACGAGGTGAAGGTCAATAAGGATTTCGAACCGGAATATTCTGTGGAGCCGGTCACAAGCCGGAAGGTACTCGAAGGAGTATTCCAGATCTTCCAGGAACGAATGTCGTCCGATACAGAGTAAAAGCGGCAGGCCCTGCCCGGTGACAGGGACAGGAGCGGTCGGCCGCGCTGTTGATAACTGCAGGGATGTGTAGTATAATTCTTTCTGCGAAGAGTTGTTCAGTTGCCGGAAGCATCCCTGGGCGGAACGTTTTGACGGGGCGTGACGCACTGCCGTCTGCGGCATGCAGGGACTGCGGATACGGACTGACTTCGCAGATGTTTATTGCAGGGTATGTCCGGCAGCGCCATCTGCCGTGCATACCCTGTTTTGCGGAATAAGGCTGCTGTTTCCGGCATTTGATCCGCCGCGCGGAAGGCTGTGAACAGGTAGCAGCAGTCTGATAAAAGTTTGAAAATGGCTTCTCATTTGGACGTTACGGAGGAAGAAAAAGATGAAAAGCGGATGGGCGAGATTTTTGTATCAGCCCTGTCTGCCTCTGGGCGAAGACGGCATAAGGATAACCGGATCAAAGGAACACATTGAGCTGTCCCGGGCAGCCGCCTCGGAGGGGATGGTTCTTCTGAAGAATGAAGGAGGTATTCTGCCGCTGAAGCAGGGGACAAAGATCGCCCTCTTCGGGAAAGGTACCGCAGACTATGTGAAGGGCGGCGGCGGAAGCGGCGATGTAACAGTCGCTTATACCCGTAATATCTACGAGGGAATGAAGATCAAGGAGCAGGAAGGCAAAGTGGAAGTCTTCCATAAGCTCGCTGAATTCTATGAAGGCAATGTCGCCGCGCAGTATGCGGGGGGAGCCGAACCCGGGATGACCAGGGAACCGGAGCTTCCCGAAGGCCTTTTTGAGGAAGCCGTTCAGTTCGCGGATACGGCTGTATTTACAGTTTCCCGCTTTTCGGGGGAAGGCTGGGACAGGAAGACGGTGGTTACGGATTCCTATAAGCTGGACCCGGGAGAGCAGAGGATGTTTGATCTGTCCGCATCCCTGTTTGAAAACGGGGATTTCTGCCTGACGGAGGCGGAACGAAAACTGGCTGAAAAGCTCTGCGCGGCATTTCCAAAAGTAATTGTCGTCCTGAATGTGGGCGGCATGGTGGATACTTCATGGTTTAAGGACAATGACCGGATTCAGGGCGCCCTTCTTGCCTGGCAGGGAGGGATCGAGGGTGGACTGGCAGCCGCTGACGTACTGACCGGGGACGTCAATCCATGCGGACATCTGACGGATACATTTGCGCGGAGCCTGGAGGACTATCCTTCGACGGAAAGCTTTCATGAGAGTGCCGATCATGTGGATTATACGGAAGATATCTATGTGGGATACCGGTATTTTGAAACCATTCCGGGTGCGAAGGAAAAAGTCTGCTATCCGTTCGGATTCGGACTGTCCTATTCGGAATTTCTTATGATGCCGGTCTTCTGCCAGCGCTTA
The DNA here is from genome assembly GCA_902779575.1 of uncultured Lachnospiraceae bacterium. GTDB lineage: Bacteria > Bacillota > Clostridia > Lachnospirales > Lachnospiraceae > Porcincola. The sequence continues at coordinate 14,213 of CACZBW010000005.1, read as the reverse complement.
AAGGATGAGATTATATTGTCCGTAAAAGTGACCAATCTATCCATGATTCCCGGTAAGGAGGTCGTGCAGGTCTATGCGGCGCTGCCTCAGGGAAAACTCGGAAAACCCGCGCTGACCCTGGTTTCCTTTGCAAAAACAGGCTTCCTTGGGCCGGGGGTAAGCCAGGTACTGAATCTTAATTTCCCGCTCAGGAACCTTGCGTCCTATGATGACCTGGGCAAAGTGCGCAGGTCGGCCTGGATTCTGGAAACGGGCGAGTACCGCTTCTATGTGGGCAATCATATCCGCAGCCTCCAGGAAGTACCTTTCACGCTGCAGATCGATGAGACGGTGACAGTCGAGCAGCTTTCCGGGAAGGCCGGGCCCCATCTGCTGGAAAAGAGGATGCTCGCGGACGGCAGTTTTGAAAAGCTGCCTGTCTCCGGCCCCGAGGACCGTCCCTGCCTGCCGGAAGCCCCGGACTTTGCCGCAGGGGAAGGGAAGAGGCCTGTTGCCTCCTTCCCGGAAGGAGTCTGCTTCGCGGACAGGGAGTCTGCGGGCGGACGCATCCTTCTGGAGGATGTCGCGGAAGGAAGGAACAGTCTGGATGAATTTCTGGACCAGCTGCCGCTGGAAGATATGATCGCTCTTCTTGGCGGCCAGCCGAACACCGGCGTCGCCAACACCTTCGGCATGGGCAATCTGCCTGCGTACGGCGTGCCCAATGTGATGACCGCGGACGGCCCCGCAGGTCTCCGGATCCGGCCTGAATGCGGCGTTACGACTACGGCCTGGCCCTGCGCAACCGCTCTTGCCTGCACCTGGGACAGGGATCTGATCGAACATGTCGGCGAAGCAGCGGCCATGGAAGTGAAGGAGAATAATATCGGGATCTGGCTGGCGCCTGCGGTCAATATTCACAGAAGCCCTCTCTGCGGAAGAAACTTCGAGTATTATTCGGAGGATCCGCTGGTGGCCGGATTGTGCGCAGGCGCCCTGGTGCACGGGGTACAGTCGCAGAAGGTCGGAGTAAGCGTCAAGCATTTCTGCGCCAATAATAAAGAGACGAACCGTAAGGACAGCGATTCAAGAGTGTCAGAGCGGGCACTCAGGGAGATTTACCTGAGAGCCTTCGAACTGATCGTTAAAAATGAACAGCCTCTTACGGTCATGTCTTCCTACAATCTCCTGAACGGGGTTCATACTTCGGAAAACAGAGATCTCCTGACCGGGATCCTCCGGGAAGAATGGGGATTTGAGGGAATTGTTACCACAGACTGGTGGACGCACGGAGACCATCCGCTGGAGACCGGCGCGGGAAATGATGTCAAGATGGCCGCCGGCTATCCGGAAAGAGTGAAGGAAGCAGTGGAGGCAGGGATTCTGACCGGAGAAGAAGTCCGCGCATGTGCCGGAAGGATTCTCAGGATGATCCTGAGACTGGCCTGATACAGTACGGGAAAAGAAAATGGTAAAAACAATCGAGCAGATTCTTGAGGAGAATGCCCTTGCATTCTCCCCCAATATGGAACCCCACTATATGGCGGAGCTGGAAGGGATCTGGAATGACGCCTGTATTGAGAGCGGGGGAGACGTGACAGACGCCCAGGTCGACGAATACCTGGATGTCCTTAAGAATATGGGGCTGGTGATTCCTGTCCATAAGGAGCAGATTGAACGGGAGAAGAAGAAGCACGCCCACCGCGTTCCGGATCCGGAAGCGGCGAAGATGCGCAGGATCGCCCGGGACGACCAGGCCCGGGAAAGGGAGATGCAGGAGAAATCCCTGGAAGGGAAGAAACAGGAAGAGCGGCGTCCGGATCCGGATACGGTCTACCGGATTTTTCCCAGCCAGAATAAGACGGATCTCCCTCACAAGATCATTCTGATTCTGGACGTTCCGGAAGGAACTGAGATCCCGCACCGGATCACCGGCGCGTTTACGAACCCCGAGCGGGCGCTGGATTTCGAATACTATGACGGCGGCGAAAGAAACCATATGTCGCGGCTTTCCATAAACGGGGCGGATATCCGTTTCAGAAAGATTTTTTCCTGGCTCGGAATGCACCATATCTGTGTGCGCCTTTCCGGATCCCAGGAGAACGGCCGCTTCTATGTCTACCGCCTGAAGGCGGTGGATCCGCCGAGGGACGGCAGTTCCTTCACGGCCATGGAAGACAACTTTCTCCAGTATATGATCGAGCGGATCCGGACCTCCATCCTGCAGGCGCCGGAGGAGGAAGTGCCGGAGCAGATGACGCTGAGCGATCTGTCGGATATTGTCAGCTTTATGGACTGCTGCTCGGATACCCTGCCGGGAAATATCCGTCAGTGGGCGCGGAAAAATATCGTGCTGGCAGGAGGGGACAGCGGAAACCAGGATGAGAAGCGGCATGCGCGGCGCGCCCTCTCCATGATGCTGCAGGTGAAATGGAAGAGTTCCTATTTTGATCCCATAGATCCGGTGGAAGCCAGGAGAATTCTCGATGAGGAACTGTACGGGCTGGAGAAAGTCAAACAGAGGGTAATCGAGACGATCATACAGATCAACCGGACGCATACGCTTCCAAGCTACGGCCTTCTTCTGGCGGGACCCGCCGGAACGGGAAAGTCGCAGATTGCCTACGCGGTAGCCAGGATCCTGAAGATCCCTTCGGCGATATTTGACATGAGTACCGTAAGGGATCCGGAAGCACTGACCGGAACGCCCCGCATCTATTCAAATGCCAGGCCGGGCCGGATTATGGAAGCTTTCTCCATGACGGGAAGTTCCAATGTTGTCTTCGTGATCAATGAGCTGGACAAGGCGGACAATGAGGGGCAGAACGGAAATCCGGCGGATACGCTGCTGACGCTGCTGGACAATCTGGGCTTCACCGACAACTATATGGAGTGCCAGATTCCGACCGGGGGCGTTTATCCGATCGCCACAGCCAACGACAAAGACCGCATTTCAGAGCCTCTGATTTCCCGTTTTGCGGTGATCGACATACCGGATTACACGCCGGAAGAAAAAAAGATCATTTTCCGGGATTATTCCCTGCCCAAGGTTCTACGCAGGATGGGAATGAAGAAAGAGGAGTGCCGCATTCTGCCGGAAGCGGTGGACGCGATCATAGAGCTATACAGGGACCGCCCGGGCTGCAGAGACCTGGAACAGGCCGCGGAGCATCTGGCCGGAAACGCCCTGTATGAGATTGAGACAGAAAACAGGACTGAAGTGGAATTTGACGCGGCCCGCACGCAGGCTCTGCTGCGCGGCTGACGGATGTTTATGATCCACAGTTTCCGCTTCCGTCAGACATCAGGGGTGATACATCTTTCTGAACTGGGAAGGTGTACACCCCTTTGTGATGTGGAACATACGGATGAACGCGGACATGCTCGGGAAACCGCTCTCCATGGCCACGTCCGTAATGGACAGCGCGGGGTCGGCAAGCGCTTGCTCCGCCCGGGCAATCCGCTTCTGGTTCAGATAGCGGTAGTAGGTTGTACCCGTAAACTGCTTAAACAGGCGGGTAAAATGGTACTTGGAGAAGCCGGAAAAGCGCGCGGCGTCTTCAAGGCTCAGGTTTTCCGTGCAGTGGTCTTCTATATAACTGCAGACGTCAATGAATTTCTCCACATATTTCTTCTGCCGCGAGTCATCATCAGCAAAACGCCGGGATGAAGAGGCAAAATTCCTGCCAAGCAGGACAAAGATTTCGATCAGGCGGGAGTAGATGGACGATTCGAAGAAGGAATCCCCGGTCTGATAATCCCTCATGATCTCACGGACCTGCTGAGAAACACGGGGATAGATGTCGGGATACTGCTCCGGAGTGATGACTGCCGCCGGATAGATCATGGACAGAATGGAACTGATCTCGCGCAGATTGAGAACCGAGGTCATCTCCGCCTGGATGATATAGCGCTCGCCTTCGGACGGAAACAGATGGTGCAGGACGGCAGGACAGATTATGGCAATATCTCCCTCCCGAAGGGTGCACAGGGCATCGTTGTATTCAAACACATATTCAGACCGCACCGGCATCAGGATTTCAATCGGGGAATGCCAGTGAAGCGGGTATTCTTCATACTCTACATTGTCATAGATTCTGAGGTTCGTATTCTCCCGGTAATTTACCGTTTCGTGAGTTCCGTTCAGATTCTCGATCATATCTTTATCCCTCTCTCCCTGCATATATTCAGCCGCTTACGCCCGGCTCCTGTCAGCAGAAACAGACTGAAATAAAAGCATTATCATCTGAAATCAGAATAGAATAATTGCGATTTTGTGTCAATAAAAATCAGGAAATCCTGCGGCTGACTGGTCAAAAGCTTCTGCCTTGTCTGCGATTTTCCGCAGTTACCTCATATGAAACACAAAAAACGGAAATCATTCCCGGGATTATTATGCAATATGTCGATTCTGAAAAAATGATTACCGCAACAATTCTGAAAAGAGAAGCAAGAATTTAAGAGATAAAGCAGGTATCCGGTGATAGAGTGAAAATAAATAAAAAGGAAGCCCGCAGCCCGTCCGGGCAGTGAGACAGGAGCAAAGAAAGGGAGGGCAGTATGAACAGACAGGAAGCGTATGAGCGTGCGGTGGAACTGGTATCAAGGATGACGCCGGCTGAGAAGATGTCTCAGCTCCGCTATGATTCTCCGGAGATTGCCAGGCTGGGAATTCCCGCATACAACTGGTGGAATGAAGCTTTGCACGGTGTTGCGCGGGCAGGAACGGCGACAAGCTTCCCGCAGGCGGTCGGCATGGCGGCGGCATTTGATGAAGATCTGATGCAGCAGATCGGCGATGTGATCGCCACCGAAGGCCGGGCCAAATACAATGCCTATTCCGCTCAGGGAGACAGAGATATCTATAAAGGCCTGACCTTCTGGTCCCCGAACATCAATATTTTCCGTGATCCCAGATGGGGCCGCGGGCAGGAAACCTACGGGGAGGATCCCTACCTGACCGGGACTCTGGGCTGTGCTTTTGTGCGCGGACTGCAGGGAGACGGAGAATTCATGAAGGCAGCTGCCTGCGCCAAGCATTTCGCGGTTCATTCCGGACCGGAGGCGGTCCGGCATTCCTTTGACGCGATCGCGTCGAAGAAAGATATGGCAGAAACATACCTCCCTGCCTTCCGCAGGCTGGTGCAGGATGCGGACGTTGAATCTGTCATGGGCTGCTATAACCGCGTCAACGGGGAACCCGCCTGCGGCAGCAGGACGCTTCTTCAGGAGATTCTGCGCGGAAGCTGGAAATTCCAGGGACACGTAGTCTCCGACTGCTGGGCGATACAGGATTTCCACGCGAACCATCATGTGACGGAAGACGCGGAGCACAGTGCCGCGATGGCGATCAATGCAGGCTGCGACCTGAACTGCGGCTCCACCTATCAGGTACTTCCCGATGCCTTTAAGAAGGGGCTGATCTCGGAGGAAACCATTACGGAATCGGCGGTCAGACTGTTCACCACAAGGTTCCTCCTCGGTTTATTTGACGAGACGGAGTATGACCGGATTCCCTATACGGCAGTCTGCTGTCCGGAGCATCTTGCGCTTGCCTTAAGATGCGCGGAGGAAGGAATTGTTCTTCTGAAAAATGACGGCGTACTTCCGCTCAGCCGTGAAATCGGGTCTCTGGGCGTTGTCGGTCCGAACGCGGATGACAGGAAAGCCCTGATCGGAAATTATCACGGTACTGCTCCTGAATACATTACCCTTCTGGAAGGAATCCGGAGAACTGCCCCGGAGACAATGAGGATCCATTACTCTGAAGGATGCGCGCTCAGAGATAACAAGGTTGAGAACCTGGCCTATGAGAATGACCGCCTCAGCGAGGCGATGATTGTGACGCAGAACAGCGATGTCGTGATTGTGGCAGTCGGCCTGAATGAGAACCTGGAAGGAGAGGAAGGAGATGCGGGAAACAGCTATGCTTCCGGAGACAAACTGGATCTGTCTCTTCCTCAGTCCCAGCAGGCACTGCTTCACGCTGTCGCCCAGACGGCGAAGGAGGAGGGAAAAAAGACCGTTCTCTGTCTGATGGCCGGGAGCGATCTGGATCTGTCTTACGCGGCGGAGAATTTTGACGCGGTGCTGATGCTCTGGTATCCCGGCGCGCAGGGCGGACTTGCGGCTGCGCGGATTCTGTTTGGCGACGTATCGCCGTCCGGAAAACTCTGCGTTACGTTTTATGATCCGGAGTATCCGCTGCCGGAGTTTACGGATTATTCCATGAAAAGACGTACTTACCGTTATATGGATGCGCCGGCCCAGTATCCCTTCGGCTACGGGCTTACTTACGGCGATGTGGTCGTGACAGACGCGGGGCTCCTTGCCGGGGAGCAGGCGGAGTCCGGCCAGAAGGCAGAAAAGTCCTGCAGAAAACTGTCTGTAAGCTTCTGCAACAGGGGACAGGTTTCCACAAAAGAAGTGATAGAAGTATACGTAGATCCGGTGGATTCTCCCTTTCGCACGCCGAATCCGAGACTGGCGGGCTTTTGCAAGATTGAGGCAGCTGCCGGAGAGAGCGGGACATGTGTCGTAAGCCTTGACCCGGAACTGGACAAGGTTGTGGATGAAGAGGGAAGAACAATTCCCGCTGAAGGAAAGATTCTTCTCTATGTGGGCGTCAGCGGCCCGGACAGCCGCAGCGTGGAACTTACCGGCAAAGAACCGCTTGTGCTTGAGCTGTAAATGCATCCCTGCGTTTCTGCTTTTTTGAAAAAGTATAATTGCATTTTCCGGGCGGCTTGCTATAATAGATCTGGGTGGGATTATATGTTGTTGCGCAGGCTTTCTCAGTGAGCGTGGAACATCGTAAAAAGAGGTTTTATGTGCATTGCCGTCTTATCAGCGGCAGGAGATTTTATTTGCGGTCAGCAGAACATGCCGCAGCCGCCTGAGGATTATCGTTGTGGGTTTTCGATAAAGACGGTCTGATGTACGGGTGGGATGCTGGATCAGGAGTAAGGGAGAGATATTCTGAAACTTATGCCTTTGCTGAAAGAATTCCCCAGGTGAGAACCGGGGGAAGGATGGAGCGGGTGTGGCAGTGAGATAGATTTGGGGATTGTCTGCACAACATATGGTTTGGTGTAGGGGTGCAGCAAATAATACGAATTCCACCTGCCTGGCGAGGAGCGGCAAGCTCCCGCCAGGCATTTTTATACTAAGGAAACACTGATTATATCAGAGTTTCCTTAGTGCCTCCGGCGGATCGCAGTGCTGCAGGACATTAAGCAGCCCACAGGATCCGTCCGGAATGTATCGTCATCTCTCGGGGAAGAGATAACGGATACGGAACGAAATCCTGTGGGCTATTATACAGTTTTGCTACCAGAGAACCCAGTTCCATCATACAGGGTTTCCGGAATTTGTGCAAACAGGTTTTTGAACAAATCAGGCGAAGAGAAAAAGGCATCTTTGTAAACAATGCCGGAAAAAAGAGGTTTTTCGGAAATAAAGCGGCTGTATTCCGTTTTTCATCAGCGCGGCATGAGTCCGTCCCTGAATTTGCGGATCATATCCCAGGTCAGGGATACGGAATTGTCCTCAATTTCGAGATCCTCCCGTTTTACCCAGATTCCCTCGGAGAGTTCGTCTTTTCCGTCTGTATTCAGATGGACGGAAGGATCTCCGTCGACGTCCGCGAAGAATCCCGCAATCAGAGATGAGGAAAAAGGCCATGGCTGTGACTCACAGTAGCGGATATTTTTGACCTTTAATCCGACTTCTTCCATCGTTTCCCTTCGGACAGCTTCCTCCAGGGTTTCCCCGACTTCCACAAAGCCTGCGACGAGGGCGTGCCGCCGGTAGCCGCTCCGGTTGTAACGGGTCAGGAGCAGGCGGTCGCCATCCACGATGGCGATAATTACGACCGGTGAAATCCTCGGATAATAGAGGTGGCCGCATTTGGGACAGCGGATCGCGCGTTCCTCGTCTGAGTGGACAGTCGGGACGCCGCAGCTGCCGCAGTAACGGTGAAGGGTATACCATTCGCCGAGCTGGGAGGCAACCGCTGCTCCGAATGCAAGATAGCTGTTTTCCATATCCCGCAGGACCATGATATTCTGATAGCGGTAGGGCACCCCTTCTTTTTCCGGGAAAGGGGTATGGGTGAAGAAAAAACCTGCCTCGTCGATCGAGAACAGATAAAAAGCATCGCTGACAGCCTGCGGACAGATCTTCCCGAAATCACCGACAGACGGAAGCTTACCGTCTTCGCTGAGAAGAATCTTCCTGCCGTCCAGAATAACCAGATAATCGGACGGCACAGGCGGACGTCTGCCGAATTCATTGTGAAAAACATGCGGAGCGATATCCTGAAACATAAGCAACCTCTTTTTTTCTGAATACAGATCTGTTAAGATATCATTTGCCGTGACCAGGGGAAACGCAGGTAAACCGCTTTCGGGCGATGAAAGCCTTTGGCTCGGTGTTTCCCGGAAAATTACGGAGCAGGAAAAGCGGAAAGCCGAACGGTTCCTGCTTTGTTGTATGCAGTTATGATAGCATAGGACGGCGGCCTGTGAAAAGCCGTCATTTCCGGATCAGGCAGAACGGCAGTGAAAGCCGCCGGAGACAGGATACGGCGGGAAAAAATGGTAACCACAAAATGGGAGCCAGGCTCTGTGAGGAAGACAGATGAGACATATTGAGACAATCCTGGAACGCATTCCGGACGGCCGGGCCGGAAGGGAACTGGTCGACGGCTGCCTCGTGCTGGAGGGCGGAGCCTTTCGCGGCCTGTATACCGGCGGGGTTGTGGATGCCCTGATGCAGAACGGAATCAACATAAAAACAGTGGTCGGAGTATCCGCGGGAGCCCTGTACGGTCTCTGTTATACCGCGGGAAGAATCGGCTGGCCGAGCCGTTTCAATATCAGTCACTGCAGAGACCCCTATTACGCCGGTCTGAGAGCTTACTGGAAGAACCGCGGCGTAATCGGCTTTAATATTGTATTTGATGAATTCAAGACAGAAGACCATGAGAACATCCTGAGAGTCATGGATCCGTCGCGAAGACTGGTCGCTGTCGCGACGAACTGTCTGACAGGCCAGGCTTCTTATCTGGAGAAGACCAACTGCTCCGATATCTTTCAGGCTGTCAAAGCGTCCGCCAGCATGCAGGTTCTGTCGAGGATGGTTTATCTGGACGGAATTCCCTATCTGGACGGAGGCAATTCGGTTTTTGTTCCGGTGGACTGGGCTCTCCGGCAGAGATATGAAAAAATAATAGTCGTAAAAACGAGAGAGAGGGGATACCGGGATCTGGAAGAGTCTGAAACCCAGCTGAAAGCCGAGCTCCGCCTCTATCATAACTATCCTGCCCTGTGCGACTATATGATGCATGCGGCCCAGTATTATAACAGGCTCATGGATCATATTGACGAGCTGGAAAAAAGCAGAAGGATCTTTGTGATCGCCCCCAGTGAAGCGCCGGATGTTTCCAGGCTGGAAAAGAATCCTGAAAAGCTGTACCGCCTCTACCGGATGGGAATGGTCAATACGGAGAAGCGGATTCCGGCAATCCGCAGGTATCTCGGAATGCAGGACGAAGGAACAGAGAATCCGTAATGAGACTGCCGTGCAGGCGGCGGCTGCAGCGGCAGGATGAGGATGCAGCCAGGCAGCTGCGGGAATTGAAAAGATATCGCATAAAAAAGGCGTCCCGGAAGATATTTCCGGACGCCTTAAGTGTTTATGCAGATCATGAATCAAAGGTCATATACTGCCGCAGCCGCGCAAGCGCTTTGCTGTGGATGAGTTTACAGTTGCTGTAGGACATGCCCATGATCTGCGCGATTTCTTTCAGCTGCATATTATGATAATAATGTAAAACAATCAGGTCCCGCTCACGCTCCGGAAGCTTCTCCAGCGCAGAGGCCAGTTCCTCCAGGGTTTCTTCCTCAAGGATTCCCGCGAAAGCATCCTCCGTCACTGCGTCTTCCTCGCCCAACTCCTCGTGCACTTTGCGGACCCGGAAATAATCGATCAGCGTATTCCGCGCAATCGTATACACCCAGGTCGATACAGATGCCTTGCTCTGGTCAAAAGAGGGAAATTTCTCAAATACTTTCAAAAAGACGGTGGAGAAAAGATCCTCTGCATCAGAACGGCTGCTGATCTTGCTGAGAATATAGTGCATCACCTTATCGCTGTAATTCTCGTAGACCTCATCATATGTCAGGGCTTGTTCCATAGCATATCCTTTTTGTCAGGATCCGGTGCAGAATTCGCCTGCCAGATTTCCGGAATTCCCGCGGCGTTAATATAATTCAGATCACTGCTGCTCAGAGACTGGCGGGAGAAGGCTTCCCTCGTCCGGGGATCCGTGTCCGATCCGCCGTCCTCTTCTTTCATGCCGTAACGGCTTTCTGTATCGCGGATCAGATTCCCCATTCGGGCGTTATCTGCGAATTTCTGATAATCAAATAAATCTTTCAGTGTTGCCATGTTGTTCTTCCTTTCTTCCCGTCTCTCAGCAGCTGCCGGGTTCCGTCTTCTTCTGCAGAGCTGCTGCTTTCTCCGGCGGAGATAGAGATATCCCAGGCCGGAAGGCAGTAACCTATCTATACATTTGATACGAAGAAAACCCGTTCCGGGCTATTATTTTTCGGGATTCAGAGTTCTGTTCCCCGACGGGAGCCGGAAGCTGAACCACCGCATTGCAGCATTTTCTCCCGGTGTCTTCCGGTGATACACGGCGCAGGAAGAAGCGCCGGCGCAGATTCAGGAAGAAAGGAGAAGAGTTTTACAGCTGCTCTGAATAGAAAGTCAGCAGAGTCCTGTAATAGTTTGCAAGGGTCTGTCCGAAAGAATTGTAGATCTCGTGCTTTGCCTCGGGGAAAAGGACCAGGCGCGCGTTTCCGGCAGCGGAAGCGACCTGATTCTGCCCCTCATTATCAACAAAGGCATCGTGTCCTGCCTGACAGATCAGAAGCGGGATCTGAATCGCGGCCGCATGGGCTTGAATCTCCTCCGTAGCTTTCATGGCAGCCCGGACCCAGCGGAAGGTTCCGGAATTCATGGTATAGCGGTTTTTGCTCCTGGGATCGATGCGGGGTTCAAACTGATAATCATATCTGGCCCTGGAGAGGGCGGCACTGTTTTCAAAATCAGGCTTCCCGTCAAAATCCTGTCCGCCCGGCATCTGACGGTTGTTCCAGCGCAGAAGCTGTGAAACGCCGGAGAGCGCTTTCACCTGCCACTGCGGGACGTTCCCGAAGGTCATCTTCAGCATGGGGCTGGAGAGAATCGCGGCGTTGAAATACTCCGAATATCTTTCCAGGAAGAGGGTTCCGACGGCACCCCCCATCGAGTGCGCGAAGAGAAAATGCTTCAGGCCTTTTGTCTGCGGCATGACAATCTGGTCGAGCAGCGCCTTCAGGTCCTCCACATATTCACTGAAATCCGTGACATCGACCCGGTCCAGTTCCGGAACCGCGCGCCAGGAACGGCCGTGGCCCCGCTGTTCAATAAAATAGATACTGTATCCCTGATCATAAAAATCATATGCGGTCTCGTGAAACTTTGCGAAGAACTCGCAGAAGCCATGTACCATCACAATGACGGCTTTTGCATCCGGCCGGACCGCGGAATAGTAATGAATGCGTTTTCCCTGGTATCCGGGGAAATGGCTGCTGACAACATGCTCCCTCAGCCAGGAGCGGACAACAGTATCCATATATTTACGGTAATTCACCTCGTCAAAGGGAACCATAACGCGCCTCCTGTGAAATCATTCTTCTGCCGCGGAGACGTTCCATAGCACAGCGCTTCCGCATTGTATTCCTTATTCCATGAAGAAAAACCGCTTCTTTTATCATAAAAGAAAACGGGCAGATTTGCAAGGTCCCGCTCCGGTACAGAGAATTCATCATCCGGATTTCGGACGGAACATCCCGGTTTCTGTTCAGATTGCCCGATTTTTGGCAGGAAGCGGGGCTTATTTTTTCCTGAAGGAGGGACTTTTTTTCTTGCCTGTGCCTTCTCCGAGTGGTAGATTGTTAGTCAGAGCAAAAACAGAGCCTGTGATCAGAACAGTCCTGCTGCTTTTTGCGGGATAATCAGGAGTAAGAAGATCTCATTAAGAGAGGAGACGTTGCTATGGCAGACAATAAGAGACCGGAGACGATGGAACGTATTACGACAGCCCAGCTTGCTCAGGCTTTTATCGATGAGCAGGTGAAAGCGGTTCAGGAACAGGTTGGGGATAAGAAAGTCCTGCTGGCCCTTTCCGGCGGCGTGGATTCTTCCGTCGTAGCGGCTTTGCTGATCAGAGCGATCGGACAGCAGCTGGTTTGTGTCCATGTGAATCACGGACTTCTTCGCAAGGGTGAGCCGGAACAGGTGATCCGTGTTTTCAGGGATCAGATGAATGCGAACCTGGTATACGTAGACGCGGCGGACCGTTTCCTTGGCCTTCTGGAAGGCGTGACTGATCCTGAGACAAAGCGGAAGATCATAGGCGGGGAATTCATCAAGGTATTTGCGGAAGAAGCCGCGAAACAGGAAGGGATTCAGTTCCTCGCTCAGGGTACGATCTATCCGGATATCCTTGAGAGCGAGCAGGGCATAAAGGCGCATCATAATGTCGGCGGCCTTCCGGAAGAGCTCAATTTTGAACTCGTCGAGCCTGTGAAGTTCCTGTACAAGGACGAGGTCCGAGTGGTAGGAAGCGCTCTTGGCCTTCCGGACAACATGGTTTACCGCCAGCCGTTCCCGGGACCGGGACTTGGCGTCAGATGCCCGGGCGCAATCACCCGTGACCGTTTGGAAGCAGTGAGGGAATCCGACGCGATCCTGAGAGAGGAGTTTGAAAAGAACGGACTTCAGGGCAAAGTATGGCAGTACTTCACAGTGGTTCCGGATTTCAAGTCAACCGGCATCCGCGACGGGGAGAGATGCTTTGAATGGCCGGTTATCGTCCGCGCCGTCAACACGAGAGACGCCATCTCCGCTTCGATTGAAGAGATTCCCTATGAACTTCTCAACCATATTACAGACCGGATCGTGCACGAGGTGAAGGGGGTAAACAGAGTGCTTTATGACCTTACCCCGAAGCCGGTGGCAACGATCGAGTACGAATAAGAAAATGCCCAAAAAGAAGTCAGTATTTATGCGGTTTCCAAACAAATTCCGTTAAGTGTTGGCAACAGATTGGCAACATTTCTTTGATATTCACTGCGTAATATCTCATTTATACGATCTAAAAAACCTTACTGATCTTCAGAATCAAACTGGAGAATCGGTAAGGTTTTTCTTTTGCCTTGATGTGGATTTTGAAATCTGCTGATGGGTTCTAATCTTCCCCTTTTTCCTTTGACATACGAATCAGTGCATCACTCAGTTCCTGTGAGGGTGTGACCTTCACATGGATCCCCGGAAGGTCTGCCTCGGAGAAGTTGTAGCGCCAGGAATCATATTCCTCTTTGGTAATCTCGCCTTTATGTACCTTTTCTGCCTGCTCATACCACTTACTGAACAGGTCGAACATGGTGATCGATACGCTGCCGGTATTCGCTGGACGCAGGCAGAGGGCGCCATCGATATTCGCGATCCGGAAGCCGTACATATCCTCCAGCGCGAACAGCGTATGCATCAGGCCGAGTTCCGAGTCGATATCCGGCACCTTGATGGCCCTCGGAGATACACCATACATTTCGGAGAGCTGTTGGATCAGCGGCTCCTTGGGGGTGCGGGCTTCTGTTTCGTATTGCGCCATGCGGACTTCGGACGTGTTTCCTTTGAAGCCGGCAGCTTCACCGACCTGCTTCTGGGTAAGCCCCTTGCGGGTCCGGAAAAACCGGAGCCGTTTGCATGCCATGATAAGACCTCCAAACTTAAATAAATTTGTTAAGCACAGTATAACACGGAGAAAAAGCAAGTTCAATAGAAACTTAACGCAAAAAAGTTATTTTATCGGGTTGACTTAACGGAATAGAGTTATTATAATACAAACATAACTAAAAAGAGTTAAGCCCAGAAGGGAGGCGATACCTTGAGAGAATCAGGATTCTTAAGAGCAGAACAGGTGATGAAGGAGATGCAGATCTCCAGGCAGAAGGCTTACAAGATCATCCGGCAGCTGAATGAAGAGCTTGCAGGCATGGGCTATATCACAGTTCAGGGCAGAGTCAACGCAGATTATTTTTATGAAAGATGCCGTTACCACGGCGGGAAGGAGAACCAGCAATAATGGCAGTTTACAAAGATGAAGCAAAAGGCACGTGGCG
>CACZBW010000004.1 GCA_902779575.1 uncultured Lachnospiraceae bacterium | reverse complement strand
AGCAGGCACAGACGTCGGCTCCCGGAATCCTGACCACCCGGATCGTGCCGTGCAGCTGTTTTTTGCTGCGAAACTCTACATTTTCCGCTTCTTCTTCTGAATAAAGATCCGTATAAACAGGGACATCGGACCAGACAATTTCATTTGCAAGTCTCTCAATCTCACGGATTTCCTCTTCCGTGATCTCTCCGCTGAGATCAATCGTCATACGGTCGCTGCTCATATGAAAACCGACGTTCTCATAGCCGAATCTTTCATGTATCAGCCCGCTCACGATATGTTCTCCCGTATGATTCTGCATACGGTCAAAGCGGTACTCCCAGTCCAGATGCCCTTCAATCCGTTCTCCCTCCGCTGCAGGAGCATCGCAGTAAAGGATCACATCCCCGCCGCGCTCATGCGTGTCGAATACACAGATCTTTGCGCCTCTTTGTTCTTGAGAATCGGGCGTAAGAAGCCCGTCGTTTTCTCCTGATTCTCCGCTTCTGTCCGGACACAGCAGGAAGCCGCGGTCGCCGCTCTGTCCGCCGCCCTCAGGGTAAAAGGCGGAGCGGTCCGGGATGATTTCGTAATGGTCTCCTCTCCGGCTGCAGCTTAACACCTTCGCGTCAAAAACGCTGCACATTACATCTTCATAATAGATTCTTTCTGTCATATCTCTTCCGGGTTCAATCCCCGGCTCCTTCCTCATGAAATTACCCTTCTGCAGTCGATCCCGCTTTCTTACCGCGTTTGCACGAAAGCTTTTATTTCTGCAGTCGTTCCTGCTTTTTTCCGCGTTTGCACGAAAGCTTTACATAGCCGACAGATTCGGCTGCCTGCACGATTATACCCCCTGGCGGCCGCAATTGACAAGGCGGCTGTCTTCCATTTATACTGGAAAAGCCCGAAAGAAGGAAGAGAAAACGGGCATCCGGATCTGCAGGCTCTGTATGCGTACAGGCCGGCAGCCAGGAGAATTTCTCTGAAAACTATTACTTAAAAAGGAGCAGAAGTTCCATGAAGGATCAGTCAGATCAGTACGTATTGGATACATCTTATATAGAGAGGCCGGAAGGCTCAGAATTAGCAGATTTTCACACACATTCCACCGCTTCGGACGGGACGTTCACACCGGCTGAGAACGTGGCGCTTGCCGCAAAAAGAGGTTTGAAAGCGATCGCCGTAACGGATCATGATACTGTGGGCGGAGTTGCGGAAGCCCTGGCAGCCGGAAAAGAACAGGGCGTGGAGGTTATAGCGGGAATTGAATTCTCCTGCGCCTGGGAAGGTCTTGATATCCATATCGTCGGTCTGGACCTCGATCTGGGGAATGAGGAACTGATGAAGCAGATCAGCACCTGCAGGGATGCCCGGGAAAACCGCAATCAGATGATGATCAACAAGATGGCGGATGACGGAATTGACATCTCCCGAGAACAGATGATTGCAGAATTCGGAGACATGAAATGGACGCGCGCGCATTTTGCAAGACACCTGATCAGCAAAGGCGTTGTGCAGTCTATTGCGGAAGCCTTTGACGGTCTTCTGGATGACAATGGAAAGTATTTTATCCCCCGCTCTTCCGTCCGGCCGGATGAAATGGTAAATCTGATCTTCAGGACAGGCGGCATCCCGGTCATGGCGCATCCTTTCCAGTACAGGCTGCCGGGTCCGGATCTTATGCGTCTGGTCACTCTTCTGAAGGAAAACGGCCTGATCGGCATCGAAGCCTTCTATTCCACACATACGCCGGAGCAGACCGCACAGATAAAAGAGATTGCCGCCGGGATGGAGTTCTGCATCTCCGGAGGATCCGATTTCCACGGGAAGAACAAGCCCCTGATCGATCTCGGCACAGGCTGGGGGGATCTCCGCATACCTTATGAACTGATTACAATCATGCGTGAGAAGAGAAAAAAGCTGTAAATAAGGAGGAAAACTATGCCCGAAACAGGAAAAGGCAGAAAGATATTCTTTACAGATATCGACGATACACTGGTCAACACCGATAAAAGCTTAAGTGATGAAAACCGCCGCGCCCTCGAAGCTTATGTAAAAACGGGAAGTTATCTTGTAATTTCCACCGGGCGGGTCCTTTTCGCCTCCATCCGCCTGCTGAAAGATCTTGGCCTTTATGATTTTCCGAATACATTTATCAGCACCTGCAACGGAGGCCTGATCTACGACACCAGCCGGAAATGTGTCATTTATGATTCCCTGATTCCGCTGGATCAGGTGGCGGATGTCTTCCGCTTTGCAAGGGAATTCGGCATCCATATCCAGACCTATACGGATACCGAAGTCGTTTCGGAAAAGGACACGCCGGACCTTCAGCGCTACTGCGCGATCCAGAAGATGCCGCCGCTGATTGCTGAACGTGTGGAGGATGTGCTCAGGCAGTCCCCCCCAAAAATACTGGCCATTGATTACGAAAGTCCGGAACATGTAACAGAATTCCGCAATTATCTGGAACCGAAAATAGGCGAGCGTCTGGATCTCTACAAATCCAACCCCTGGCTTCTCGAAATTGTCCAAAAAGGAGTCAACAAAGGCAACGCCCTGCGTTTCATGGCTGATTACCTGTCTGTTCCGATCGAAAATACGGTATCTGCAGGAGATGAGGAAAACGACCTGACAATGATCGAGGCTGCGGGAATCGGCTGCGCGATGTGCAATGGGAAAGATTCCCTTAAGGAAATCGCCGATTATGTAACGGAGAAGGACAATAACCACGGAGGCGTCGCGGAAATACTCAATAAATTCTGCATATAAGAATATCCGGCGTACGGGATACCTGCTCTTCTGAGTCTGGGTCCGTACGCCGGTTTTTTGATCTGTCGTTCCGGGACAGGGGTTTTTGAGCTGCCGTTCCGGGACAGTGGTTTTTTGAGCTGCCGTTCCGGGACAGCGGTTTTTTGAGCTGTCGTTCCGGGACAGCGGTTTTTGAACTGCCGTTCCGGGACAGCGGTTTTTTGAATCTGCTTTCCGGATACCGGCTCTTTTTTGTCTGCAGTTTATCCTCACAACATGATCAGTGCGACAGCAAGCATGGTCACCGGAACAGTAACCGTATCCCATTCACCGGGCGATAAGAGCTCCGCGGCCGTTCCCGTGAGAGCCATTCCCAGAACACATGGGATCACAATCCCGGCAGGATATCCGCCATACAGAAACAGCAGCATACTGCCCACAAGCGCAGAAGCTCCAAGCATCGCAAAGGACCCCTCCCAGGATTTTTTACCGCGCACAGGTCTGAACCATACCTTATGTTTTCCGAGAGGAATCCCCACCAATGCCGCTGCGGCGTCTCCCACGCCCCACATCAGAATGGAAGCGGCAGCAGCGTGCGGATTATGGAACATCCCCCAGGACACAGCAATCACCGCCGCGAACATGAAAAAGAGCATAAGCAGGCTTCTCTTCACCTCCCCGGGCGATTTCTGCACAAACAGCTTCCCATACCAGGTCTCCTTCTCAAAAAAGGCAAGCAGCGGATAGATCAGAAGCGCAAGGATCAAAGATGTCAGAGCAGCTGACTGCCAGGTTTCTGCCGTGAGCATCATTACAGTAAAACAGCTGAAGGCGACGACATGGAGAAGTTTCCGGAAAACAAAGGAAGGAACTCCGGTCAGAAAGCGGATCGGCAGGAGGATCAGGACACAGGGAATGATATAGAGAATCAGCCTGCCGAAACACGTAAGGGTCTGTAGCGCCGGCGGAAAAGCAGAAATCTGAGGCCAGAAATGCAGAAGCAGCATCGACGCTCCAAGAAGGGTCAGTACTGCACCGGTAACAAGGCCGACCGTACGGCTGCTCACACGGTTGGCAAAGCGCGCTGAAAGCAATGATGCGGCTGTAGCGATGACGATACACAGCAGCATCACATCCCATTTTTCCAGCAGAATCGCAGGGTGGATCAGGATGTGGCTGACTGAGGCGATCAGGGCAGTAAATGTCATAATAAACGTGCTGGTGCCCACTGCCGTCTTGAGTTCCATCCCAAGAAAAGCCGTAAACACCACCAGCATCATCATACCGCCGCCCGTGCCGACAAATCCCGTGCCAAATCCGATCGTAAGACCGAAGAACAGAGAAATCGCAATCCCCCTTCTGTCCAGTCTTTCTCCTCTGGACGCCTGTTCCTTCCAGCTTGTATCCGGCTTCAGCAGAAAACGGATCCCGATAAAAAAGGTGAGAAACAGCGTAAAGCTGCCGAGCACAACATTACCGGCCAGAAAAGCCGCATAGCTGCCGACCGTACACATGGCAAGAATGTAGGTCAGCATGATCCAGCCGCGCTTCAGATCTATATTTTTATACTTAGCGTAGGTATAAGTAGTAACTGCCGACCCGAGAATATCCGAAGCAAGGGCGATCGCTGTCGCCTGATAGGCTCCCGTTTCCCCATGAAAGGACGGGCATAAAACAATCAGGATCGGTACCATTACCGTCGCCGCAGACAATCCGGCCAGGCCTGTCCCGATTCCGGCTCCAAGCGCCGCTATGATATACCACAGGAATTCCATGCAACCATCTCCTTCTGTCTCCGCTCTGTACCGTGTATGTTTTCAGGGATTCCCATTCTTGATAATAAAAGTATATTCGACGGCTCCCTGTTTAGCAACCGGCAGAGAATTTCGGAACATACAATCCCGAAAGCAGAAACGACGGCCATTCTTCGGGAAAAGCAGGACCGGATTCCCTGATCAGCAGCCGGAAGAAAAGCCGTTCAGGAGCGATAAAATGCGATCCGGAAAAACAGGGCCGGCAGCTGATACCATGTATCAATTGCCGGCCCGATAACACTCCCCTTATTTATATACCTGCAGCTTATCAGGTCTCCCTGTCCGTTCTGCTCTGCAGAGCGTCTCTTTCTCTCCGCTCTTATTCAGATCCCCTTATCTTCTTCTCTTCGTAAGAATGATCACAAGAATAATGATCACAAACAGCGCTGCTCCGGCAGCACAGATCAGCGGGATCAGAGGACTGCTGTCCCCGGTCTCTACCGAAAGAGCGTTCACGACATGGAAGTGTACGGATTTCGAAACCGTACTCCCATCAGAGTTCCAGGAGGAACCGTTATAAAGCTGTTTCGCGAACTGAACCGTAAGTGTGTAATCTCCCGTCGCATTGATCGCCATCGATGTCGTATAGGGAGCTGCAGACCAGCTGCCGCTGACGGTACTGATCTGATAACCGGTCGGCAGGAAACGCCAGTCTCCGGGGTTCGGAGACGGATCATCCATCCCTGCGCCTGTCGCTGTGAAGGTAAGCGTTGTTCCTTTTAAATATTCCGCACCTTCCCCGATCCCGGTAACAGCACAGTCATCCGCGGCAGGCCCTGCCTTATAGGAAGCCTTTACCGCCGCCTCTGAGCTTTTCGCGTACCCGGTAGTCGTCAGACTTGCGGCATCGGACAGCTGTACCTCGCCTTTCTCAACCATCCAGCTGTCAAATACCTGTCCGGAAGGCGGATAATCTCCCTGCAGCGGAATCGCCTGGTCGGGTCCGTAATTCCCGCTTCCGGAACCGCCCTCCACAATCACTTTATAGGTCTGCGCCGCGTAATTGGCAGCGACGGTGGACGCGGAATTACCAACGGTGATGGTCGTCGTCGGCTGGGAGGCGTCCGCGATTACCGCATCACCCGATACGACAGACCAGCCGCGGAAACTGTATCCTTCCTGAGGCTGATTGGCTTCGATGGTAACCTGATCTCCCGCCTTATAGGCCATCTCGCCGGAAGCTCCGACAATCGTACCCTCGCTTACGGAAATGCCGTACTTTGAAACAGGCACATAATTGGCAGAAGCGATCAGGTCTGCCGGAGGTGCCGTAAGCGTTACCGTTCCGTTCTCTTTCTGTGCAAGTTCTACTTCATTCCCGTATATGTCGGTTACGGTAAAGCCCGCAAAAGTATACCCCTCCGGAGCTGTATGGGGAACGAGCGTCACAAGATCTCCTTCCGCATACACCGCCGGATCTGCGGCACAGTTGTCTGTATTCACCGTATGCGTATTCTTGACATAACTCAGAATCACGGTGCTGTCCGCCTGTATGCTGAATATAAAGGACCCGTCCTCCGCGGGGGTGATCTGGATATTGTCCAGCGTGACGGAGACCTGCTCATCCGACGGCGCCGCTCCGATCACAACTGTCGCATACTCCGCAGTGTCAGTGGAAACCGTATAGCAGACGGAACCGTCCTCCATCACCTCACCGCCGGTCACGCCGGTATCCTGTCCGCCGTAGATGAAAGAAGTCTTGCCGTATACCTTAAGCTGCAGCCCTTTCACATTCCTTACCGCCTGCGTGACGGTCACCGTGACAGACGATTCCGGAACCACGAAGGAGTAGGTATGGTATTCTTCATTGGCGTCCAGCTGCAGAGGATTCCCATTCTGATCCGTCACGGCCACATTGCACCTGCCGGCCGAACCTGCCGTCACAATGGAAATCGGCGTCCCTGCCGGGAAGGCTGTCCCGGAATCATAGGCATTTCCTCCGCTGACAAGGCTGACGGACGTATTCGGATCCTGGTTAAGGACTGTTACGCTGTAAACCGGAGCGGGGATCTCTGCATAATTTGCCGCAAGGGAGATATTCGCAGCCGGCATCGCAAATGTCACGGAAGCTGCTGCGGCCTGCTCAGGACTGAGGGCGAAGCCGCTGCCTCCCGCATCTGTCACGGTCCAGCCTGTGAAGGCAAACCCTTCTTTCTGCAGGGCGTTTACCGTCACGGATTCCCCTGCTTTCATGGCGGAGGCCGCAGCTCCGGTCTCCGATGCAAACGCGCTTCCTTCAGATACGGTCACACTGTAGGTTTCCGGAATGATTTCGTTATATGCAGCTGAAAATGCCACATTGCCCTCCGGCATGGCGAAGCTGAAGGAAGAGGCATAGCGCATGGGGTCATCGAGCCCGAAGCCTTCCGGCGCCTCTGTCACATTCCATCCAGCGAAAGTATACCCTTCCTTCCGGGCGGCTGTCACCGTCACGATGGTACCTGCCTTCAGCCCTGTCAGCTGGCTCTGCCCGGCCGCCGCATCATACGCGGCTGTTCCATCCGAGACGGATACGGAATAAACCGATACATAAACCGGGGAAATCTCCACATCGGAGGCCGGTCTTGAGGAAACCGAATAGCCTGTAGTCGCCGCGGACGCGTCCGCAAACTGAACTGCCTCCGGATCGGAAGTCTTCCAATAGGCAAATACCTGTCCGTTGAGGGTCCCGGAGGTGCTGACCGTTCCGGCCAGTCCCTCTGTCCAGGGAATCAGGCTGGCGGAAGATTCTGCGACGCCTTCCGGATAATAACTGATTATGACATTCCCCGCAGGCTGCTGTTCTGCCGCTGCCTGCTGTGCCGCGAGTTCTGCTGCGGCCAGTTCCGCTGCAGCCTGCTGCGCTGCCTGTTCTGCGGCGGCCTGCTCCGCTGCGGCCTGCTGCGCCGCAAGCTCCTCCGCTGTCAGCTGCTGCTCCTGTCCGGCCTCCTGAAGCCAGGGATCCACCTGGTCCGCAGCCGGGGTGGAGGGATCCGCCCATCCTTCAGCAGGCAGAACCGTCCCGTCCGGCGGCATGTTGTCATCCGCGTCGGTCAGAAAATATTCCGAACTTCCTTCCTGCTGATTTTCTATAAGCATCAGGGGATCCGATGTCCCTTCCTGCTGATCTCCGGCATTTTCCCCGGTATTCATCCCAAACAGGGGCGTAAAGAGATACAGATGGTCCGCCTTCCCGATCGAGAATGTCAGGTTCTCCTGCGTGACTGTCTCATTGCTCAGCCCCTGCCAGGAGATCTCGTCAGGATTCGCGGGCTGGAGGGTATTATTCTCATCCACATACTGAACCTGCCACCCGGTGAAAACCTGTCCTTCCGGCACTGCCGCAGGGTCAACGGACAATGTGACCAGATCTCCCTGCGACCAGGAATAGCCTGTCACGGAGAGAGGCTGCGGAATCCCGTTCGGATCATTCACGGTAAGATCCGGATAAAATGCCTCTGTCTGCACAGGCGTTATCTGATCTGTCCCGGATATGCCGGAACACACGGCTCCCTGCGCCATGCCGACCGCGGCAGAGGACGCGTCCAGCTCATATGTACCCGGCGCGGTCACGGGCAGTCCGTTTTCATCCGTCGTACTGGTCACCGGGGTAATCTCAAGAACCTCATAGACATTCCCGCTTGTATTCTTCCAGAGAAGCGCGCCGGTCATCAGGTCCATGTCCTGCGCCTCCGGCATCTCCTGCCGGTTTCCGTCCTCGGCAAGATAGATATTCGCAAGCCCTGCAATACTGTCTCCCGGGTAAATCAGATGTCTCTGTCCGTCCGCAAAGTCGACCTGCCGGTAAGAAGAAGGATCCAGCAATCCCCCGCTCACGTCATAAGCCACTGAATCAGCATGTCCCGGAAAAACCGCTGTCAGTCCGAGCAGCAGTCCTGCTGTCAGTGCCAGATACTCCCGCATATGCCTTCTCATACTCCAAACCCCTCTTTTTCCGTGATCCTCATATCATACCGGCGAATAAAAGCTGCCGGCAGACAGCACGGTATGCTCCGAAATAAAATATAACGTTATGATAGCATCATAAATAAGGCCTGTCCTCAGCATTTGCGGGAATAAAAAGTGAAGAATTTCTTAAGGCATTAGAGCTGTTATTAAGAGCAGCAGACCTTTGCAAAAAGCTGGGATTCAACAAAAAAGACATCCGCCTGAAGCGCTCCCCGGCCCTGCAGACGATTTATTTCGCCTGCCAGTGCCGTGGAACGGATCAGCAGCAGATGCCATTTTATAATCATTAATTTCCGATCCTCAGAAGGTCAGGATATAGTCATCCTTCGCCGCTCCTTCCGAAGCGCAGAGGACAGAGGAAGGCCCGTCCCATCTGAGCGGATTTCCTTCGATGTCGGTTACTGTGCATCCGGCTTCCTGCGCGATCAGGGCGCCGGCGGCAAAGTCCCAGAGGCTCAGTTTCAGTTCGAAGAAAAGTCCGGTTACGCCTTTGGCAGCAAGGGAAAGATCCCAGGCGGCAGTGCCGCTCCTGCGCAGATCTATGCTCTTTGCCAGATAACGGCTGGCGTAATCAAAGGTTTTCTTCGAAAGCTCTTCATAATATGGAGAGGTGCCGAAACCGACAAGGCTCCTGGAAAGAGGAAGCTTTGAAGAATGCATGGGCTCGCCGTTCCAGAAAGCGCCTTCCCCCTTCACGGCATAACACAGTACGTCATCATAGGGATTATAGACAACTCCCAGATAAGGCGCCCCATCCTTAAAAAGGCCGATTGAAACCACGGAGGGCCTGTATCTGGCGATAAAATTGCTGGTCCCGTCGATCGGGTCGATGACAAAGGCGTATCCTTTCCGGTCCGCTTCAAGGAACTGGTCTTTCCCTTCCTCCTCGCCTACAAAATGGGCTTCGGGGAGCAGCTCATGAAGCGCTTTGAACAGGTATTCCTGAATCCGGCGGTCGTAGCTGGTGACAAAATTCGCGTGCCCCTGCTTCTCGTCCGTCTCAGGAGAGATTTCCGAAGCGGAAAGCATGATCTTCCCGGCTTCCTTCGCGGCGGACTTGATCAGCTCCAGCAGCAGGGCAGGTTCTTTTCCGCAGATCACACGGACCATGGTCCGCAGATCGGCATCCCCGCCGACAGTCCTCTTATATTCCTCAGCTGCCTCCTTCAGGTACATCTGAGCTACGATGCCTCTCTCCCCGGTCAGAACCAGAAACAGTTCCCTGTCATCCATGGAAAGGAATGATTCCAGGATTGCCGCGCGTTCCTCTTTCATCGTTTTCATTTTGCTTCATCTCCTCCCAAAATCATCATACAGTCCCGCTCAGATCTCCGCTGCGCCGCAGGTGATAATTCTCAGCCTTCGTACCGGAATTATTTGGACGCCAGCCGGGAGAAGAACTTGACAATCTCCATGATCGGAATGATGCTTACGGCTATGAGCATGGCCAGGCCGTAGTCCTTAAGGCTGACCGGCGCGAAGGAAAAGACATTTCTCAGCGCCGGGATAAATACAACCGCCGCGGTTATGGCAGTGGAAAAGACCAGCGTCCCCCAGAGCCACTTATTCTGGTGCGGCAGCGTAAACAGGGAGCGCCTGCGGGAGCGCAGGTTGAAGGAGTGGAAAATCTCCATCATGCTCAGCGTCAGGAATGCCATCGTCATGCCGGCGGGCGACTGTCCGATTCCCCACACGCCGTTCTCAATGCGATATCCCGTGAAATAACTCAGAATCGTCAGAGCGCTGATAATACAGCCTTCCAGAATCACGTCAAAGCCAAGGCCGCCGGCGAAAATACTTTCCTTCGGGCTGCGCGGAGGCCGGTTCATGGTATCGCTCTCCGCTTCCTCCATTCCGAGAGAGATCGCCGGGAAGGTATCGGTGATCAGGTTGATCCAGAGAATGTGGACCGGCCTGAAGATCGTGAAGCCCAGCAGGGTCGAGATAAATACAGCCAGAACCTCAGCCAGGTTGGCGGAAAGCAGGAACTGGATCGCCTTGCGGATATTGTCATAGATTCTCCGGCCTTCCGCGACCGCGGAGACGATCGTCGCGAAATTGTCATCGGTGAGGATCATGTCCGCGACAGACTTGGTAACGTCCGTACCCGTAATTCCCATGCCCACGCCGATATCCGCGCTCTTGATGGCCGGGGCGTCATTTACGCCGTCGCCGGTCATGGCCGTTATGCAGCCGAGGGCCTGCCAGGCGTCCACGATCCGGACCTTATTCTCCGGCTGTACCCGGGCGTATACACTGTATTTGCGGACATCGTGGGCAAATACCTCATCCGGAATGGCGTCAAGCTCGGCGCCTGTAACCGCCATCTGCCCTTCTTTCAGGATGCCCAGTTCTTTCGCGATGGCTACCGCGGTATCTTTGTGGTCGCCGGTGATCATGATCGGGCGGATTCCGGCGCTGCGGCATTTTTCAATAGCCGCCTTTACTTCCGGACGGATCGGGTCGATCATGCCGCACATGCCGATCCAGACCAGATCCTGCTCAAGCTCAAGGGGTTTGTCCGTGGAAGGCGCCTGTTCATGCAGCTTCGCGGCGGCACCCAGGACACGCAGGGCACGGTCCGCCATCCCCTTATACTCAGCCAGAATCTCGGAACGCTGTTCCTCTGTCAGGGGGATGATCTTCCCTTCCTTCAGAATCTTCGTGCTGCAGTTCAGCACTTCATCCGGGGCGCCCTTGGTAAACTGCAGATAACAGGTCCCCTTCCCGGCAGCGCCGGCAAATGCCGCCGGAACAGCTTCTTTCGAAGCTTCATGGATGGTCGACATCCTCTTGCGGATGGAATCAAAAGGCGCTTCGTTCACGCGGGGCAGCTGTTCTTTCAGCTGCGGTTTGGAAAGCCCGTTCCTGTTCGCGTCATTGACCAGCGCGCATTCCGTCGCTTCGCCGACCGCCTCGCCTTCTTCCAGCTCGGCGTCCGAGCACAGCGCCATGGCGGTCATCAGAAGATTCTCATCGCCGCCCGCATGCTCTACCACGGTCATCTTGTTCTGGGTGAGCGTACCGGTCTTGTCCGAGCAGATAATCTGCGTGCAGCCCAGTGTCTCCACGGCGGTAAGCTTGCGGATGATCGCATTGTTCTTCGACATCTTCGTCACGCCGATGGACAGAAGGATCGTCACGACAGCGGAAAGGCCTTCCGGAATCGCGGCGACCGCCAGGGAAACAGCGATCATGAAGGTATCGAGTACGGCAGCGCCGCCGTTTCTGATCAGATTGACCTGGAAAACGAAAGCACAGATCAGCAGAATCATAACCGACAGCTTCCTGCTGAGTTCCTTCAGCTTCAGCTGGAGCGGCGTTTCTTCATCGCCCGCGCTTGAAAGAGCGCCCGCGATGCTGCCCATCTGGGTCTCCATACCGGTGCCGGTGACCACTGCGTGGCCGCGGCCGTAGGTGATATCGGAGCCCATGTAGACCATATTTTTACGGTCGCCGAGCGTTACGTCCCCGCCCCCGGGAACCTCGATGGCTTCCAGCTGTTTCTCGACGTCCGTCGACTCGCCCGTGAGCGCTGCCTCCTCGACCTTCAGGGATGCGCACTCCACGATTCTTGCGTCCGCGGGAACACAGTCTCCTGCCTCCAGCACGACGATATCTCCCGGCACCAGTTCCTCGGCCGGTATCGTCTTCTGATGGCCGCCGCGCAGGACCTTGGCTGTCGCCGCGGCGATCTGCTGCAGCGCTTCGATGGCTGCCTCCGCCTTGTTCTCCTGGTACACGCCCAGGCAGGCATTGATAATGACGACCAGCAGAATAATAAATGTGTCTGCAAGGCTCTCCCCTGCGTAAATTGCCGTAACCGCGCTGACGCCTGCCGCGATAATCAGGACGATGGTCATGGGATCCCGGAATTCTGCCAGGAATTTCATGAGAAGGCTTTCCTTTTTCGCCTCCTTCAATTTGTTCGGGCCATATTTGCCGAGCCTTTGCGACGCCTCCGCGTCGGACAGGCCCTGCATCGATGAGCCCATCTCATTCAGCACGGTTTCCGCATTTTCAAGATATGGTTTCATGTTCTGTCTTCCTTCACGTTTGTTTGCCGCAGTGTCTGTAACAGAATAGCTGCGATCCTCCCGGCCCTGCGCCGCCAGGCTGCCCGATAATCCCAAGCGATTAAATCCCTGATCAGGCAGACATTACAGCAGCTTTCAGCCTTATCGCCCAAAAACTGCTCAGAACCTGCGGTCCTGAGCAGCTTTGTCCGGTAAGTAAGACGATAAGCCGGGTTATGTCGCGGACGGCCATCTATCCAGGCCTGCTGTCGCCAGCAGGCTCAAGCGACCTACCTGAGGCTGACGGGCCGCCATATGCCTCCTTTTCGGTCTTGCTTCGGATGGGGTTTACATATGCCCCGCCCGTTGCCGGGCGGGCGGTAGTCTCTTACACTGCCCTTCCAACCTTACCGGGCACGGCCCGGCGGTACATTTCTGTTGCACTGTCCCTGGAGTCGCCTCCGCCGGATGTTATCCGGCATCCTGCCCTGTGAAGCCCGGACTTTCCTCTCCCGGCACCTTTCGGTCTGCCGGCAGCGGCCGTCTGTCCTGCTTACGGTGGTACTGTATCATAACTGCACTGATGAATCAAGCCTTCGGGCTGTATAAATGGCCTTCAGGATGCATAAATGGCGTGCCGTCTGACCGGGTATACAGGCCGCCTGACAGGCTGGAATTCACTGTTTTCAGACCTCATAGATAGAGCCGCCGATGAACTCCCGGATCAGGCTGTTGACCGGAATATTGTCCGCCTGAACCGGCAGGAAGTAATCCAGGAACTTCAGCAGCCGGTACGCCTCTTCCCATTCCGGACAGTCTCTCGGAACGGCAAAGAGCACAGGCTGCGCATAGCTGCGCAGGACGGCAAGTTCATAGATCAGGGCGGAGTTGAACATGACATCCGCACTCTCCTGGAACGGGAAAATATAATTCTCTTCCCCCCGCCGCACGCTCGGCCACATGGCGATCGTATTCCTTGCAGAATTGCCGCGCGTCCTCTGGTCACGGATGATCCGGCGCAGAAGCCTTCCGTCTGTCGTCGGGATCCTGTTGTGCTCATCAATGTTCAGCTGCGTCAGGGCGGAGATATAAATCTTGAATTTGCTCTCCGCCGGAAGCGAATAAGTGAGGGCGTCATTGATTCCGTGAATTCCTTCTATGACCAGAATCTCCTCAGGCTTCAGCTGCAGATGTCTGCCTTTGTATTCTCTCTTCCCTGTAATAAAATTGAAGGTCGGCAGCTGAACGTCTCTGCCCTCCAGAAGCTCCGCCATGCAGCTGGAGAACAGCCCGGAATCTATGGCCTCCAGACATTCAAAATCATAACTTCCGTCTTCGTTTTTCGGCGTATCTTCCCTGTTCTTAAAGAAGTCGTCCATCGGGATCGGATGCGGTTTCAGCCCGTGGATGGAAAGCTGGGTGGAAAGCCTGTGGCTGAATGTGGTCTTGCCGGAAGAGGACGGACCCGCGATCAGAACCACCCTGCGCTCCCTGTTTTCGGCGATCTGTTCCGCGATTCTGGCCATCTGCCGCTCATGCAGCGCTTCCTGGGCGAGAATCAGTTCTTTTGTCTTTCCCGCGGCGATCAGATCGTTCAGGTCGCCGACCGTATCGACGTCCATGAGTTCCCCCCAGCGCCTGGAGTGGTTCTGCACATAGAAGAGCTTTACGACGGGATCAAAGGGCGGGATCTCATCCGGCTTTTCCCTGGTGGGAAGCTGAAGAACAAAGCCATCCTCAAAGAGCTTGAGATCGAAGAGATCCAGATACGAAGTATCCGGAACCATATCACCGTAATAGTAATCTTTGTATCCGTCGAGGGTGTATACATTGGTGCGGGCATTGATTCTGTAGCGGAAGAGTTTCGCCTTATCCAGCATGTCTGTTCTGCTGAAAAGTTCTATGGCAGAATCCGTATTCATACCCTGTTTCAGAATCGGAT
Source organism: uncultured Lachnospiraceae bacterium (assembly GCA_902779575.1). Lineage (GTDB taxonomy): Bacteria > Bacillota > Clostridia > Lachnospirales > Lachnospiraceae > Porcincola. The sequence goes on along the minus strand of CACZBW010000004.1, from coordinate 327,712 downwards.
AAGCGCCGTCCCTGAGCCGTACCATCTCCTTCTTCAGATTGTCCAGGAATTCCTGCGTAATCTCCCGCCGCATTGTACAGAAGAGGCCGTCTGAGACAGCAAAACGAATCCAGACGTGCGCGTCCTCGCCGGCGCAGAGATTGCTGACCGCTTTCAGCATCAGGAAACACACGCTGCGCCGGTAGACGTCAAAGCCTGCCTTATCCTTCATCGTCAGGAATTCCAGCTCGCAGTCCTCATTGACCTTCTTCCAGAGCTCCATGAGATACTTTCCGTTCCTGCGCGCCAGCAGAATCCGGTTCGGATACAGCTCCTGGAATACTTCCGCGATCTCCCTGCAGCTGCTCCCTTTCACAAATTCCCTGGTCTGTCCCGCCGCCCGTATGGTCACCATCTTTTTTTCTTCACTCATACCCTTTCTCCTTTTCCCCGCCGCAGATTCACAGCCCTTCTTCTCTAGTTTACACTGGCTGTACCGGCCTGCTGCCCTCTTCCCGAATTCAAAGCTGGTGCTGTATCCTGCTTTCAGGCACGGCCGAAGAGGCTTAAGTCTTTATGCTCCCCATAGCTTCCTGGTTTATCCGGACTTTCTCCGACAGCTCTTCCCTGCGCTGCTTCGCGCGGTTTTCACCCGCCTTTTTCAGGTTCTCAGCTGCTCTTAAAAGGACCTGTCTTTCCCGGTCCAGATACTGTCTGAGGACATCATGTTTTTTTCTGAGCAGAACCGGACCGTAGAGCGCTTCCGTTTCCGTCAGGCACATAGTTCCGCGGACAGCTTTCAGGACCGGATAAAACTTCCCGTCCTCCAGAACCATGTTTTCGTCCGTGATCTTCCAGCCGTTCTCCGCCAGATATCTCCGGACCTTTTTCAGTTCAGACTGCGGTTCCAGCACCAGCTCCGGTACGGAGGAAACCGTCCCGTCTTTTTCTTCTTCTGAAAGCACATGTTTTCCCTCTTCCAGGATCCGGACCGTGAGCGCGCCGCCCATCCCGGCAATCAGGACCGTATCCGCCTCCCCCTTCTGAAGGGCGGCAAGACCGTCAGACAGCCTGAGCTGAATCCGGTCTTCGAGCTGATAAAAGGAAACATGGGCTCTTGCCTGCCGCAGAGGTCCCTCGTTTACGTCCATGGCGATGGCTGACGGGATCCGTCCTTTCAGAAGCAGGTCGATCGGAACATAGCCGTGATCTGTCCCGATATCCGCCAGGCGGTTCCCTTCCGTCACAAACTGTTCCACCGCCTGCAGGCGTCTCGATAGTTCCATGCAGCTGCTCCCTTTCTGTAAGCGCACTATTCCAGTATCAGATTGATCTTCCTGATACTCTCCAGATTTTTCTTTTTCTGTATCGCCGCGCTCAGCGCGTCCTGCCCTTCCCCGGCCCGGAGAGGCGCCGCCTGGTATACCCTGCGCAGGGTCTCCAGAATGGCTTTGCGGCTCTCCGCCGCTGAAGCCGTACTTTCACTGGTATGAAGGATCTGCGCGGCCTCCTGCTGGTCCTCAAGGTCCTCAAAACGGCTGAGTACCGCCGCCGCGTCAACTTCCCCGGAAGCGTCAAGCTGACTGTAGACAAGCGCGGCTGTTTTTCCGGCAACCCCGTCGCCGTAATCGTCTGCCGACAGATATCTCCGGACAGTTTCATAGATTCCCGGATACTGAACCAGGTAATTGATCAGCAGTTTCCTTGCCGCCGCCTCTCCCTGCTCCCTGGCGCTCCCGGAGCGGCTGCCCGGGACGGCTGTCCTCTCTGCAGGGCTTCCCTGCAGCGGGCTGCTGCCTGTGTAGCCTCCGTAAGCTGTCCCTGTCCGGCCGGCCGATGTTCCTCCCAGCACCAGAGCCTTCAGGACCAGTTCTTTCAGCTGTCTGGGGTCAATCATGTATTCCCTGGCGACGGCGTCGATATAATTCTGCCGCTCCATTTCCAGCTCAAAGACGGCAATCCTGCCGGCGACTTCCCGGAAGAACTGCGTCCTGGAGTCCGGATCCTGCAGATTATAATCCCTCTGGGTGATGCGGACCTCGAAGAGAAAAGCATTTTCCGCCTTGTCAAGGCGCTCCTGAAAGGCTTCCTTCCCCAGGGCTTTGATAAATTCATCCGGATCCTTATAAGGCTCCAGATTCAGGATTCTGGGCGTGATTCCCGCGGAGCGGAGCATGGGGATCGCCCGCATGGCCGCCGAAACGCCCGCGTTGTCGGAATCGTAGCTGAGAATCACGCTGTCCGTATAGCGCTTCATAAGCGCGCAGTGCTGCTGCGTCAGGGCAGTGCCGAGGGAGGCGACCGCGTTGGTAAAGCCGGCCTGGTGCATGGAAATGACATCCATGTATCCTTCGCTCAGAATCAGCTGCCCGGAGCGGGAGCGCCGCGCCGCGTTCAGTGCATAAAGATTGCGGCTTTTGTCAAAAATCTTCGTTTCGGGCGAATTCAGGTATTTCGGTCTTCCGTCTCCCATCAGGCGGCCGCCGAAACCGATCACGCGGTTGTTCACGTCCATAATGGGAAATATGACGCGGTTCCAGAATTTGTCATACATCGTTCCTCTGCGTTCATCCACATTCATAAGTCCGGACTGTCGCAGGAGATCATCGGAGATTCCCTTCTGCTTCAGGTAACGGTACAGAGCGTCGGAATGTTTTCCCGCGTAGCCGAGCCCGAAGTTTTTCATGGTTTCATCCGTTAGCCGGCGGCCGGTCAGGTAATCCATCCCGCTCTTCCCTTCCGGCGTACGGAGCATGTAATAATAATAGGCTCCGGCGATCCGGTTCACGTTCAGGAGCGCTTCCTTCTCATCCCTGCTGCGCCGCTCCTGAGGCGAGTATTCCTGTTCGGGAAGCCGGATCCCGGCCCTCCCGGCCAGAGCTTCCACCGCTTCCGTAAATGACAGGTGATCGTATTCTTCCACGAAAGTGATTACATTGCCGCCCTTATGGCAGCCGAAGCAGTAAAACATCTGCTTGATCCGGCTTACGCTGAAGGAAGGGGTTTTTTCATTGTGAAAAGGACAAAGGCCGATGTAATCTCTTCCGCTTTTTTTCAGCTGCACACTCTGGCCGATGACATCCACGATATCATTGGCCGTGCGTACCTGGTCCACAACTTCATCCGGGTAATACATCCATCCTCCCTCTGTCGTCTGTCTGCTGCGGGCGCTGAACGTCCAGTGGACGTTCGTTTAGATAACAGCGCCGGCCGAAGCGGTAGCGTAGACGCAGTGCTGCGCAGCGGAAAGCTTGTTCTGCAAGCCGCGCAGCACGCGGCTTTGAGCGCATTAGGCGCTCAAAGATCATATAGCGAAACGCTGTTTCCAAGGTGTAAAAAGTAGTCATTCAGAATAAATCAGCGTTTCCCTAACGGATACAATCCCGAACGCTATACACGCCAGCTCTTCGGAACAAAAAGCTGGTCAAATTTTTCTATGGAATACTGGTCTGTCATGCCGGAGATATAATCGCAGACTACCCGCTGCTCCTTTTCGCCCCTGTCCTCGATCAGCGCGATATATTCCGGGGGCATTTCCTGTATATTCTTTTCATAGTATTCATACAGCATGCAGATCATCCGCTCTACCTTCCCCTCCTCGCTCTTGGCGACAGGGTTGAGGTAGACATGCTCGAACATGAATTCCCTGAGCCGTCTCATGGCATCTTCAATTTCGGGATCCATAAGGATATCGTTCCGGTCAAGGCTTGAATAAACTACATTTGTAATCAGATTGTTGAGCCTCTCCCTGGTAGAAAAACCGATCTTCTCCCGCAGTTCAAGGGGGATGTCGCTTTCGGTCAGGATCCCTGCCCGCTCGGCGTCGTCAATGTCATGGTTGATATAGGCGATCTTGTCGCAGAAACGTACGATCTTTCCCTCCAGCGTATGCGGACTGCCGCTGGTTCTGTGGTTCAGTATTCCGTCCCGCACTTCCTTCGTCAGATTCAGTCCCTGACCGTTTTTCTCAAGGATCTCCACAACCCGGATGCTTTGCTGATAATGGGCAAATCCCAGAGGGCAGATGGTGTTCAGAACCCTCTCCCCTGAGTGCCCGAAGGGGGTATGGCCCAGATCGTGCCCCAGCGCGATCGCGTCTGTCAGATCGTCGTTCAGCCGCAGCGCCTTCGCTACCGTGCGGGAGAGCTGGGAAACCTCCAGGGTATGCGTCAGCCTGGTCCGGTAATGATCGCCCATCGGACTGATGAAGACCTGCGTCTTGTGCTTCAGCCTGCGGAATGACTTGCTGTGCAGGATCCGGTCCCGGTCCCGCTGGTAACAGGTCCGGACTTCACAGGGTTCCTCCGCCCGGTCCCGCCCCTCACTGTCTCCCGCATGAGCCGCATAAGGGCTGAAAAACTGATATTCTCTTTCCTCTGCCTGTTCTCTTATCGTCATACTCTGCATCCCCTTTTATCCGGTACCAGGCACGGTTTCCCTTAAAGCCTGCGGCGGACGATAATGCTCCCGGCAGCCGGTGCTGCCGCGCCCGGGCGTAATTATCCATGAACAGCAGTAACTGTGTATAATTTTATCACAGAAACAGTCCTCAAAACAGAAAAACTGAAATACAATTTCACTTTCTGCCCGGAAGCTGTCAGGAATCACAGGCACAATTCCGCTTCCTGTGCTATGATCAGATCAGGAGTTTTTTTCAGGAAAGGAGGCTTTATGAACAGCTATCAATTCGACAGGGAAGCCTATGAGAAACGTGTACAGTGGTATACGCAGGACCGCTTCGGCATGTTCCTGCACTGGGGGCTCTACGCGATCCCGGCCAGGGGCGAATGGGTCCGAAGCATAGAACGCATCCCCAGAGAGGATTACATGCCCTTTTTTAAGGAATTCAATCCGGTCGATTTTGACCCGACGAAATGGGCTGCCATGGCAAAGGATGCCGGCATGAAATATATGGTGCTGACCGCCAAGCATCACGACGGTTTCTGTCTCTTCGACAGCGCCCTGACTGATTTTAAATCGACCAATACGCCGTGCGGGCGCGACCTGGTCCGCGAATTCCTGGATGCCGCCAGGGCGGAAGGTCTGAAGGCCGGCCTGTATTACTCCCTGCTTGACTGGTATCACGAAGATTACCCGCATTACGGAGACATGCACCACCCGATGAGGGAGAATCCTGCTTATTCCAATGAAAAACGGAATTTCAGCCGCTATCTTGACTACCTGCACGGGCAGGTCCGGGAGCTGTGCAGCAATTATGGAAAGCTTGACATCCTCTGGTTTGATTTTTCATACGCGGATATGCGGGGTGAAACCTGGAAAGCGGAAGAGCTGGTCAGTATGGTCCGCAGCCTGCAGCCGGGCGTGATCATTGACAATCGTCTGGAGGTGAGCGGAGAAGGGTTCGGTTCGCTGGCAGAGGGGCATCCGACTCCCTGGCACGGCGATTTCGTCAGCCCGGAACAGATCATACCGCCGGAAGGACTCAGGGATCCGGACGGACGGCCGCTTGTCTGGGAATGCTGCGTCACCATGAACAACAACTGGGGATATCACGCGGAGGACCACTATTTCAAACCATCCTCCATGCTGATCAGAAAACTTGTGGAGTGCGTGTCAAAGGGCGGAAATATGCTCCTGAACGTGGGGCCGGACGCCCGCGGCAATTTCCCTGAAGAATCGGTCCGGATTCTCTCCGGGATCGGCAGCTGGATGCGGAAAAATAAAGAAAGCATTTACGGCTGCGGCATGAGCAGCCTGCCGAAGCCGGATTTCGGCAGAATTACCGCAAAGGGGAACAGGCTTTACTATCACGTCTTCGAAAATACCATCGGGCCGGTTCCTCTGACCGGTCTCAATGAGGAGGATGTGGAATCCATACGCCTGCTTGCGGACGGCCATGAAATCCGGATTCCGAAAAACTGGATCACAGGGAACTATCCTGGCGTCGTATTCGCGGACCTCGGCCCGGATCCGGTTCTGCCGGACCCGGTAGATACCGTGCTGGAGGTGACTCTGAAAGAAAAGAAATAAAACAGTGAGAGACTGAAAAAAGCTGCAGACTCCTGTCATCTTTCAGCCTGACCTCCGTCGGGACAGGTGAAAGTACACGGAGTCTGCAGCTCTTTTTTATTTTACAGTGCCTTCAGGGCCCCTTCGATATCCTCTATGATATCGTCCACATTCTCGATTCCGACAGACAGACGGATCAGGTCCGGACTTACGCCGCCGGCGATCAGCTCTTCATCGGTCATCTGACGGTGTGTGGAGGAAGCCGGATGCAGGATGCAGGTGTGGGCGTCCGCCACATGAGTGGCGATGATGGCAAGCTTCAGGTGCTTCATGAACTCTTCTGCCGCTTTTCTTCCCCCTTTCAGGCCAAAGGAGATAACGCCGCAGCTTCCGTCCGGCAGGTATTTCCGAGCTCTCTCATAGTATTTATTACCCGGAAGGGAAGGATAGTTGACCCAGCTTACTTCCTCCCGTTTTTCCAGGAACTTAGCCACCTTAAGGGCATTTTCGCAGTGCCTCTGCATGCGGACCGCCAGGGACTCAAGTCCCAGATTCAGGAAAAATGCGTTCATGGGCGCCTGGATCGAGCCGAGGTCTCTCATCAGCTGGGCGGTCGCCTTGGTAATATAAGCACCCTCCAGGCCGAACTTTTCCGCGTAGGTGATCCCGTGATAGGACTCATCCGGCGTGGTAAGACCCGGGAATTTGTCCTTGTGGGCCATCCAGTCGAATCTGCCGGAATCCACGATGCAGCCGCCTACGGCCGTGTCATGGCCGTCCATATATTTGGTTGTGGAATGCGTCACGATATCCGCGCCCCACTCAATCGGCCTGCAGTTGATCGGAGTCGCGAAGGTATTGTCAACAATCAGCGGAACCCCGTGCGCGTGAGCCGCCTTCGCGAAACGTTCAATATCAAATACGATCAGTGCCGGATTCGCCAGGGTTTCCCCGAAGACTGCTTTTGTGTTGGGACGGAAGGCTTTTTCCAGTTCTTCGTCGCTGCAGTCCGGGTCAACGAATGTGAAATCGATTCCCATCCGGTGCATGGTGACATTGAAAAGATTATAGCTCCCTCCGTATATGCTGGAAGAGGAAATAACATGGTCGCCGGCTCCGGCAAGATTAAATACGGAGAAAAAGGTCGCAGCCTGTCCGGAACTGGTCAGCATCGCCGCGCTTCCGCCTTCCAGAGCCGCGATCTTCGCCGCCACCATGTCGTTCGTCGGGTTCTGCAGCCTGGTATAGAAATATCCGCTTGCCTCCAGGTCAAACAGCTTCCCCATGTCTTCGCTGGTATCATACTTAAAAGTTGTGCTCTGGATAATCGGAATCATCCTGGATTCCCCGTTTTTCGGCGTATAGCCGGCTTCTATGCATTTCGTCTCTTTTCTCATGCCAGACTCCTCCCAAAACAAAGTTTTGTAACATGACTCAATGCCCCGGATGACTATTTTGCAGCCACGTCCGCAAAAAGCGCAGCCGTGGGCAAAATATGTCTCCTTCTTTGCATTAGTTCTCCCCGCGTCTCCCGCCTGCAGGGAGCTTCAAAACTCGGGCGCGCGTCTTCCCCGACTTTCGTCATGTCTGAAATCACGATGATCCCGCGATGAAGATGGAAAGGCCCGCGAATACCCGCGGGCCTTCATAATCTTCTGATTCTGCTCGGGGATCAGTTGTTGATCAGCTTATCCTCGTTGCTCCAGCTGTAGAGCTTGCGGACTTCCTCGCCGACCTTCTCGGACGGATGCTCCGCTGCTTTCTTTCTCATGGCCTTGAAATGAACCTGCTTGCCGGCGTCGCTCATGTCAAGGAGGAATTCCTTGGCAAATGAGCCGTCCTGGATATCAGCAAGGATCTTCTTCATGGTCTTTCTGGTCTCTTCCGTGATCAGCTTCGGACCGGTTACATAATCGCCGTACTCAGCGGTATTGGAGATGGAATATCTCATGCCGGCGAAACCGGACTGATAGATCAGGTCGACGATCAGCTTCATCTCATGGATGCACTCGAAATAAGCATTTCTCGGATCGTAACCCGCTTCGCAGAGGGTATCAAAACCAGCCTGCATCAGAGCGCATACGCCGCCGCACAGAACGGCCTGCTCGCCGAAGAGGTCGGTCTCGGTCTCGACACGGAAGGTGGTCTCAAGCAGTCCCGCGCGGGCTCCGCCGATTCCAAGGCCGTATGCAAGAGCCATATCCAAAGCTTTTCCGGTATAATCCTGCTGAACAGCGACCAGGCAGGGAGTTCCCTTGCCGGCCTGATACTCTGAGCGGACAGTGTGGCCCGGAGCCTTCGGAGCGATCATGGTGACGTCAACATTGGCCGGCGGCACGATGCATCCGAAATGGATGTTAAAGCCGTGAGCGAACATCAGCATGTTGCCCTCTTCCAGATTCGGCTCGATATCTTCTTTGTACAGCTTAGCCTGCTTTTCATCATTAATCAGGATCATGATAATGTCAGCCTGCTTTGCCGCTTCCGCCGCGGTAAAGACTTCAAAGCCCTGCTCCTGAGCTCTCTTCCAGGATCTGGAACCTTCATAGAGGCCGATGATAACGTGGCATCCCGATTCCTTCAGATTCAGTGCATGGGCATGTCCCTGGCTGCCATAACCGATGATTGCGATTGTCTTGCCTTCCAGGAGGGAAAGGTTGCAATCTTCCTGATAATAAATCTTTGCTGACATAATGCGTACCTCACTTCTTTAAAGAATGAATAATATTGGATACTGTTCCATCTATATCCAGATGCATCTGCTGCATCCAAGATAACAAATATCATGCTGCTGTCCGCGGTTCTTCGCAGATCAGGGCCGCAGACCGGCCATGAATGGCAGCGTTTCAGTCAAAGTATCTTACGTCGTCCGATCCTCTGGAAAGCCCGGTGATTCCGGTGCGGGCAAGCTCCAGAATCTCATAGCCGTCAAGAAGACGGATAAATGCCTCCAGCTTGTCCTGTTTTCCGGTCAGTTCGATGATCAGGGAATCCTTCCCCACGTCCACAACTGTTCCGCGGAAAACGTCGGCCATCGTGATTACGGACTGCCTCTGGCTCTCCTCCACGCGGACCTTGACCAGGATCAGCTCCCTGTTTACGCTGGCCTCCGGTTCAAGAATCTTGATATCCTCCACGTCAACCAGCTTCTGCAGCTGCTTCGTGATCTGCTCCAGAATCAGCTCGTCACCTTCAACAACCACTGTCATCCTGGTAAAACGCGGATCGGTCGTCACGCCCGCTGTCAGGCTCTCGATATTATAGCCGCGCCGGCTGAAAAGACCTGCAACGCGGCTCAGAACGCCTACGGTATTATCGACAAGAAGGGAAAGAACACGTTTTTTCAAGTCATATCCTCCACTGCTTTCAGAACTTCGCCGCGCGGAATCTGCTGGCATCCGTCATGGGAGAAGCCGGAAAACAGCTGCTCTACATCGTGTGAAGCGAACCCGCGCGATAACTTTTCTCATAATAGCAATTCACTATCTGTTTGTCAACGAAATCCTGCCTCGTACAAGAAGAAACCACGAAGATATTTTGTCTTTGTGAAAATTTTTTCTGTAATAATTGAAAAATCGAAAATATTTTCAGTCCGGTCCAAAAGTATCTCCGCCCTCAGCCGCGGAAGAGCGATTTCTGCTTCTCACAGTACTCTTTGAGAAAGCGATAGCTCCTCTCTGTATCCGGCGGGCATCCCGGAACATTGTTCCGGAAATATCCGGTACACTCTCCCACGCCCAGCTCACCGCTTTTTCCCCGGAAGCCCTGACCGATGCAGATCCGGTCTTTCAGATATTTCGCAAGCCCTTCTTCCTCAAGGCGTCTGACGGCGGGGAGCAGGTTGGCATAGCAGGCGGAACAGGAATCCACTTCATCTACCAGCTCCCTGACCCGGATAAGGGAAGCCGAAACCGCGGCGGCAGACTCTTCCTTATAGGCTTCTTCCTCCTCAGCCTGCGGCATATCGTCATCTGCGGCAGCTGACCTTTCTATGCCGGAAATGTTCTCCTCATCCTGCGGCCTGTCTTCCGCTTCCCGCAGGCAGCGGACAGAAGCCCGGGACAGATCGCTGCTACCCGCGCCGCAGGCCTCAGCAACAGCGATATATCGAACTTCTTCGATCGAAATCCCGATCAGGCTGCAGCCATAGGCATCGCAGAGCACCGGATCCACAGCGGCGATCATGCGGTCCTGCGGGACCGGATTGCCCCCGTCCTCAAAAGTCAGATCGCCGCAGATCGAATCGACCAGTATAAAATCCTGACGGATCCCTGCCGCAAGGTGCCCGATCGGTTCATGCAGGCCCATGCGGTGGAAACGGCGTTTCTCGGAAGACGGGATGCATCCCTTCATATTTTTCAGGGCACAGGTCATCCTTGTCTGGCAGTGTCCCTTCAGGACGGGAACATTGATCAGAAAATCCGCCTTCAGAGGTCTGGAGCAGATATTCAGTTCCATCCCGGCGCAGTCTTTCTTTACGCTGGAATCTTTCTGCAGATCCACAAACGGTACGTCCATTTCCTCACACAGCTCTCCGAAACCGGTGACCAGAAGAGAATCCGAAGTCTTATCTCCAACCCAGGAACTCTCCATCACAGTGATTCTTTCAAAGCCCTCCGACCGCAGATACCGGATGATGCCCCGGACGACCTCAGGGTGCGTCGTAGCTCCGTCCTTTGCAGGAATCGGTCCCAGGATGTTCGGCTTTATCGCAATATCTGCACTGCGGCTTCCGCATTTTTCCAGGATCATTGAAGAAAGGCCGGCCCTGGCGCACAGGGATTCCGCCATTTCCGTATAGTGCTTTCCGTAGATTACAAGAAGTTCATTTTTCTTCATCAGGGCTGCTCCATAAAAGAAGCCCCGTCGCCGCGGGGCTGTACTGTCTGACTGTTCATAATTTCGCTGCGCGGAATCCGTCACTTCATAAGAGTCGTGATGGTAGCGCATTGCAAATCCGCAAACCCGCGGTCTGGCGCGGCTATTTCTTTGAGACCAGGTATTTGACCACCATGTATAGCATGATAATAACCGCCAGCACATAACCCACCGCGCCAAGCAGGGGGATTCCCAGTACTTTCGGCTCCATGTTGGTCGTACAGAGGATGCTCGAGGAGATCAGAAGGGCGGTAACCCAGAGCCCCAGGTTGATATGCCTCACGATATGATCCAGCAGGCGGGCAAGCTGTTCCGACGCGTGCAGATCCAGGTTGATCCTTGTCTGTCCGGTGGAGTATTCCCTGAGAATCTTGGCGATCATAGTCGGAAGATCCACCAGATTGCGCAGGGAGCGGTAAAGGCTGAGCGATCCGCTGCGCACTTCCTCCTTCCAGTCTATATTGCGCAGGAAGTCTTCTCTCATGCTCTCCCGCGCAATCGCAACCATGTTGACGTCCGGGCTGATCTTGGCCAGCACGCCCTCGATATGGTTGAGTCCCCTGGCGAGAAGGGTCAGGCCGTGCGGCATCTGAATCCCGTTTTCCTTCATGACTTCCAGCAGGTCCGTAAAGAATTTCGCGATGTCGATCTCACCCAGCCCCATGCTCCCGTAGGTCCGCATCAGGCCCTCGATTCCGTCATGCAGTTTTCTCTTATCCGGTTTGCCGGAAAACTTCCCGATCGCGAGAACCGCGTCCTCGATCTTTCCGTTATCGCCTTCCGCCACACCCTCTATGGCAAGCCGGATGGAACTGCGGTCGTGCTCGGACAGGCGGCCCATCATCCCCATGTCGATCCAGACGATCTTCCCGTCCCGGATCAGAACATTGCCGGGATGGGGGTCCGCGTGAAAGAATCCGTCTGTCATCACCTGACGGATCCAGCTGTTAATCAGCTTCTCTCCGATCTCATTCAGGTCATATCCCGCCTCATGCAGTCTGTCGGCGTCATCTATGTCAATGCCGTCGATGTATTCCATCACCAGCACTCTGCCGGTCGTCAAAGAGCGGTAAAGCCTGGGCACGCTGACAAAACGCACCGCCTCGTTCAGCTTCCGGAATTCCTCGATATTGGAAGCTTCCGTCTGGAAATTCATCTCTTCCTGGGTGACAATCCACAGTTCATCCAGCACGGAATCCAGATCCACCGTTCCCCCTGTCACCCTGTCCGGAATAAACCTGACTGCCCGGTGCAGAAGATTGATGTCACGCTTCATGACATCATAGATGCCCTCGCGCTGCACCTTCACGACAACCTGGTCACCCTCATTCAGCACGGCCCTGTGGACCTGGGCGATGGAGGCGGAACCGAGAGGCGTCTCCTCGATGGAAGCAAATACCTCCCCGACCGGTCTTCCGTAGGAATCCTCAATCACGCGGCAGACCTCATCGAAAGGCATGGCCGGGACGTCGCTCTGCAGCTTCATCAGTTCATCACAGTAAGCCTGCGGAAGAATATCCGACCGCATGCTCATAAGCTGTCCGAGCTTGATATAGGTCGGTCCGAGATCCTCCAGAATCAGGCGCAGTTTTTCCGGGGAAACGCCCCTGCTGACTTCGTGAACATGAAGAACGTGCGTAATCTCTCTCAGCCGCCCTGCGTAGTTGTCACTCGCCGGGCCGCCATGACCGACCGCATCTTCGTTCACGGACCCGTCCGCATAGACAGCCTGATGGCGCTCCTCTTCGTTCTCCCTGTAGGAAGCAATCCGGTCCGTATGAAATTGTTCTTTCTTTTTCCTGTTCTCCGGCATGGCTCTCCCCGGTTTCTGCTAAATGCGCAAAGCAAATACACTACCGATTAAATTTACTGCCGCAGTATACACTAGCTGAACAAAATATCTTCCTGCGGAAATAAAGCGCAAAGGTACAACAAGAAAGCGGCAGGCTCCGCAAACCGCAGCGCGCACTGCCGCCCCTGACTTTTCCTGCCTGTCTCACTCGATGGAATCATCCACAAGGGTGTCGTCATCGTCCAGTTCAATGGCTGCAAGCCGGTTCTTCAGTTCTCTCAGGTCATCGTCTGACAGACTCTTCAGAAATTCCGAGACATCCGGCTTCCTGTTCTGCTGCGCATATGCTTTTTCCTTTGAACTTTTCAGTTTCTCATCGATATTGTGTCTCAGCTCTTTATTGAGAACTTTCCCCTGCTCGATGGTAAGTTCTCCCTTCTTCACCATATCGTTCAGAAGCTGTTCCGCCTTCTCCGTAGTCTCCGCCGCGGCGCCGATTCCGGCAAGAAGTACCTTTTTCATAGTTTCGCCAAGATCTGCCATAACCTGTCGCTCCTTTCCTGCATTGCTGCCTGTTTTACAGCCTGGACGGGCTGTACGCTGCTCTGTTCCGGCTTTCTCCGCCTTCTCTTTATCTGTTTCCGCCGTCCTGCAGTTCTGTGCTGTCCCGGAAGGCTGCGCAGGCATTTCCTGCCTGTTCTTATTGCGCATATCCCAGAAGGGATGCAAGCCAGGCGATTCCTTTGGGCAGAAAGATGATCAGCCCGGAGATTGCCGCCATCACGGAGGCGATCAGAACCGCTCCTGCCGCGGTATCCTTAGCGACTTTTGCCAGGGGCCTGCGCTCCTCCGTGACCAGATCCACAACTGCCTCAATCGCGGTATTCACCAGTTCCAGTCCCATAATCAGTCCGAAGAGGGCAAAACAGACGCTCCATTCCACCGCAGAAATCCTGAAAATAACTCCGGCGGTCACCACAAGAGCTGCCATGGTACAGTGGATTTTAATATTGCGTTCATTCTTCAGACAAGTCATAATCCCCTGGAAGGCATAAGAGAAACTGCTCTTCAGGCTACCTCTGTTTTCCTTTGACATCCCTGCCCTCCGGCTTCCTACTCCAGATAATCTCTCATCCGCATATTCTTTCTTTTGATCTTGCGCAGAGCTTTCGCTTCGATCTGGCGGATGCGCTCTCTCGTCACATTCAGCTGTTTCCCCACTTCCTCCAGGGTACGGGGCCTGTCGTCATCCAGTCCGTAGCGCAGGCGCAGGACCTGCTGCTCCCTGCTGGTAAGGTCCTCGGAAAGGATCGTCCGGATCTGTGCTTTCAGCATGGAGCGGGCGGCTTCATCCGCCGGTACGGGAGTAGTCTCATCCCGGATGAAATCTCCCAGTGAGCTGTCCTCTTCATCGCCCACAGGCGTTTCCATGGAAACCGGCTCCCGGGCAACTTTCTGGATCTCCATCACCCTCTCCGGCGTCATCTGGAGTTCCGCCCCGATCTCTTCCGGCGTGGGTTCCCTGCCGAGAGACTGAAGCAGCCTTCTGGAGGTCCTGTTCACTTTATTAATATGTTCGACCATATGGACCGGTATGCGGATGGTCCTTCCCTGGTCCGCAATCGCCCGGGTAATGGACTGCCGGATCCACCAGGTCGCGTAGGTGGAAAAACGAAAGCCCTTCCGGTAATCATATTTCTCCACTGCGCGGATCAGTCCCAGATTCCCTTCCTGGATCAGGTCCATGAGGCTCATGCTGTGGCCGGTATAATGCTTTGCGATGGATACGACCAGTCTCAGGTTCGCTTCCTCCAGCTTATGCCTGGCCGCTTCATCACCGTTCTCCACACGTCTGGCAAGCTCAATCTCCTCTTCGCTGGTAAGCAGGGGAACACGCCCGATGTCCTTCAGGTACATGTGAATCGGATCCGATACCATCCCGCTTTCCGCATCCAGTTCAGAGAAACGCTCCGCATCCTCTTCCGCAGACTGTGCCTCAAAGTCCGCTTCCCTCTCAGCCAGCTCCTCCTCGACAAGATCCGGAAGAAGAACGTCGACGCCTTCCGTCTGCAGCTCTTCCAGGACCTGGTCCATCTCCTCCTGTGTCAGATGAAGAGGTCCCAGAAAATTGGATACCTCGCTGTATTCCAGAACATTCTTCTCTGATCTCGCCATATCCAGCATAGACTTTACCTGAGCCGCCAGTTCCTGGTGTCTGTCTTCCTGTTCCCGGCAGGGCTGATTCTTTTCACACATCCATTCACCCCCATCCAACAGCTGTCGAAAATACTTTTTTCTCATCTCCCGATCAATGATGTACTAATTATTCTATTCTCTTTTTTGCATATTGTCCATATTTTTTTCGATTTACAGACGGCTTTTCGTTATTATTAACGGCTCTTGGCAGTTCAGGCCGGGTCTGAAGCACTGGCTGAAGATGTCCTGTCCTTCACAGCCGGAGCGGATTTTCTGCATCATGGATGCTGAGAAAAAACAGCCGGTTCCACAGCGGAACCGGCTGTCCTCAGATAATCTTTTCGTTCCGTGCTGTTGTTCATCCGTCGGGTGAACATTCAGCAGCATCGATACCTTCCATCAGCCCTTTACAGCGCCGGAGGTAACACCTTCAACAATGTATCTCTGCAGGAAGAGATACAGGATCAGGATCGGCAGCATGGCCAGAATCAGCGCTGCCATGATCAGGCCAAGGTCCGAGGAATATGTGCCGTAGAAGGCCTGGGTAGCGATCGGGATCGTGTACAGGTTCTTCTCACGCAGTACCAGACTCGGAAGCAGATAGTCGTTCCAGAACGCCATCGCGTCAATGATCGCAACCGTAGCTGTGGTCGGCGCGAGAAGCGGGAATACGACTTTCCAGAAGGTCTGCCATCTTGTACAGCCGTCGATCAGCGCTGCTTCCTCCAGTTCCAGCGGAATGTTGGTATGGATCGCGCCGTGATACATGAAGGTCGCCATGGAGAGCGAGAAGCCGACATGCATCAGAATCAGCGTGATTCTGTGGTTCATCACATTGAAAATGCCGCCGTACAGAGACACGATCGGTACCATCAGAACCTGGAAGGGAATAACCATGGAAGCGATCATGGCTGAGAACAGGAGCACACATGCCTTCCAGTTGTTTCTCACGATGACAAAAGCGGTCATGGAGGAGAACAGAAGGGTCAGGATGGTGGCTGATACTGTAATGATCAGCGAATTGCCGAACACCGTCCAGAAATTCATCTTAACCATGGCTTCCGGGAAGTTCGCCAGCGTGAAGCCTTTCTTGGCTCCGATCAGGCTCAGCGGCTCACGGATAATATCGGACTTTTCCTTGAATACGTTAATTACTACAAGAATAAACGGGAAGATAAAGCAGAAAAAGACCACAATCAGAATGATAAACATGATCGTGTGGATAATCCTTTTCCTGCGCAGAGCTTTTTCGCTGTCCTGAATCATGCGGCCACCTCCCCTTTCTTACCGATATAGACCTGAGTGACGCCGACAATCGCGCAGACGATGAAGAGAATCAGAGCCTCTGCCTGGCCGGTGCCGTAGTTTCTATAGGTAAATGCCTGGTTGTAGACATGCATGGCGGCCATGATGGACTTGCCGGCAGGCTCGCCGTTCGTCAGAGACAGGTTGACATCGTATACCATGAAGCAGCGTGTAATGGACAGGAACAGGCACTGTACGAAGGAAGACCTCATCAGAGGAACCGTTACATACCAGGTTGCCTGGCTGGTGGTACATCCGTCGATCTGCGCCGCTTCCATGAGGCTCTTGGAGACGCTCATGAAGCCGGCCACATAGATCAGCATCATGTAACCCGCATACTGCCACACTGATACGATAATCAGGGCAATCATGGCATTCGGCCCCGTGGTACCGAGAAGGGAGACACCGAACAGAGCTGCGAAGGCACGCTTGAATACAAACTGCCATACATAACCGAGAACGATACCGCCGATCAGGTTCGGGATGAAGAAGCCTGCCCGGAAGAAATTCTGTCCCTTTACGCCGCTGGTTACCATATAGGCCAGAAGGAAAGCGACAATGTTAATCAGGATAACCGCGATCGCGGAATAGATCAGGGTACGTCCCAGGGCTACCCAGTAATCATGATCCGCAAACGCAGCCGCATAGTTCGCGAAGCCTACAAAAGGCTTGCTGCGGGATACACCGTCCCAGCTGGTAAATGTCAGATACAGACCGTAAACGAACGGAATGATCACAACACCGCAGAACAGTACGGTTGATACCCCGGCGAACATGAGAAACTGGCTTGTCTTGTAAGACATTGAATTTTTATTCATATTCGTCCCCTATGTGTTACTATTCAGAACCTCTTTCTTTCGTGCAGGCGCGACGGACCGGAAGCAGATTTCAAACCGGCCGTGAATAGTAACTCCTATGTAAGAAAGTACCGGCCGTGACCGGTACTTTCCCGAACACATATATTGCAGTTTTATGATTTGAAACAGGAGCAGATCTCCGCATCTGCAGTCAGATCAGATCTTTTGCTCTGCTCTCAAATCTTCTGACCGGTTATCAGAAGCGGATCAGTGCTCTACCGGAGTGGTGGACTTCCAGTAATCAACAACTGCCTGGGCAAGGCCTGCGCGGTCGATTTCGTTTGCCAGATAGGACTGCATGCTCTGTCCGAGTTTTGCATAGTGATCATCCGGCATGTAATTGAAGGACGGGGTCAGCATATCGGCATCGGCGAAAGCTTTGACGGACTGTCCGAGCGGATCGGCAACCTCGAGCTCGATGTTGGAGAATGCAGGAACCAGCGCACAGGTGTTGACCAGGAAATCCTGTCCGGCTTCATCGAATACGAACCAGTTCAGAAGAGCCTTGCCGGCTTCTCTCTGCGCATCGGTTGTATTCTCGGAATTGTCGACATAGAAATACTTGGAGCCGCCGCCTACGAGGGTGTAGTACTCGTCCGCGTCGTTCTGCGGAACCGGCATAATGCCATATTCGCCTTCCGGATCGAACTCAGCCATAACAGCCCAGTCCCAGTTTCCTCCGAACATGAAAGCGACATCGCCGTCAGCCAGGAACATCTCGGAGTCCTCACGAACCGCTGCGTTCGGAGCATCCTTCGCATAGTTGTTCTCCTTCAGGACATCAAAGGTATCCATAAGGGAATTGAATCTTGCATCGCCGGCGACATCCGCTTCGCCTGCATACAGAGCGTCGATATAAGCGTCTACATCTTCTCTCTCTTCGTAGAACATAGCGAGATAATGTGCCGCCAGGGACCAGTCTTCCTTCATGATGGCAACCGGGGCATCCATGCCGCCTTCCTTCAGGGTCTCAAGAAGTTCCTTGAAAGCGTCAAGGGTCTTGTAGTTTTCCGGTACGAATTCTTCGCCGGTAATATCCTCGATCGCAGTCTTGTTGTAGATGAGGCCGCGCGCTTCTACACAGACCGGGAAGCCGAGAACCTTTCCGTCAACCGAGATCGCCTGTGTGGTATTCGCAACCCACTCCTGATCGGACAGATCAACGCCGTACTCTACAGCCAGGGAATAGATATCCTTCGCGTCTACCATGGCTACGGTATACGGGCTGCCGGAGCCGTAAACCTTGGACATCTCAGCCGCAACTGTATCAGATGAATAGTAAACTGTTACCTTGTCACCGGATGTGGAGGAATAGTCGCCCTGAAGGGTCTCTTCCATCTGGGTCTGAATCTCCATCTTTGAGTTGAAAACAGTGATGTCCTCAGCTGCAGCCGGAACAGCCGCCACCATAGACATGGTCATAGCTGCCGCAAGTACCATAGAAACCTGTTTCTTCATACTTACCCTCCTTAATTAGGTGTTAGCGAAAACTGTTGGTGAAAATCACGCAACGGTACGATTCATAATATCATTTATCCATTAAATCGTCAATCCGGAATTTGTTTGAGCATGTTTTTATGGTGATTCTTCTGACAATATATGCTCTTTTATCAGTAAAAATGCACATTCCTCTCCTGTTACAGAACAATATCTGTGTTTGCTCAGATAAAAGCGGATCTTTCAGAGAAAGGCGGATGCCGCAAGTGCACAGAAGGAGGCCGGCAGCAGCTGCTGCCGTGCGCCCTGGCGCGGTTTTGCCGGAGCGATATCGGTCAGACAGGCGTACGAGGCAGAAAAAACCGCTGTGCAGTCCCTTTCGGATCACACAGCGGTTCGTGAAAAACGATTCCCTTAACTTTTTATTTCTTCGGAATAATTTCGGCAGATTTCCTGTCCCGGAATCAGCGGGACGCTGGTTGCACCACTGTTCACTTCGTTATTCCTGGAAGAGCGGGGTCGAATAATATCTGTCTCCGGAATCCGGCAGAAGGGCGACAATCGTCTTTCCTTTATTCTCCGGCCTGCGGGCAAGGTCAACGGCCGCCTTAAGCGCCGCTCCCGCGGAGATCCCGACCAGGATTCCTTCCGTATGGGCCGCCAGTCTGCTCATCTCAAAAGCGGCATCATTTTCAACCTTAATTACTTCATCATAGATATTCGTATCCAGTGTTTCCGGAACAAAACCCGCTCCGATGCCCTGAATCTTATGCGGTCCGCCATGGCCTTCGGAAAGGACCGGGCTGCTCTCCGGTTCTACGGCAACCACCTTTACTTCCGCCTTTTTGCTCTTCAGATACTCGCCTGTTCCGGAAAGGGTCCCGCCCGTACCGACGCCGGCTACGAAAAAGTCCACCTCTCCATCCGTATCTTCCCACACCTCAGGTCCGGTTGTGGCTTTATGGCAGGCCGGGTTCGCAGGATTCGTGAACTGACCGGGAATGAAGCCTCCGGGAATCTCCTTAAGGAGCTGCTGCGCTTTCTCTATTGCGCCTGTCATGCCGCGGGATCCTTCTGTCAGAACGATCTCCGCGCCATAGGCTTTCAGGATATTCCTGCGCTCCACGCTCATCGTTTCAGGCATGGTCAGAATAATCCTGTATCCCTTGACCGCTGCGATTGAGGCAAGTCCTATCCCTGTATTCCCGCTGGTCGGCTCGATAATGACGGAGCCTTCCTTCAGCAGGCCTTTCTGCTCCGCATCCTCTATCATCGCTTTCGCGATTCTGTCCTTGACAGATCCGGTCGGGTTAAAATACTCGAGTTTGGCGACGATCTTCGCCTCCAGGCCAAGCTTCTTTCCGAAATTCGTAAATTCCACAAGCGGTGTACGCCCGATCAGCTGCGCGGCATTCGCATAGACCTTACTCATAAGACTATCCTCCTCGTATTCATACTATTTTACTAGGTTTTGTTGCTTAATGAGCATTATAGGATCCGCAAACCTGCTTGTCAACCCTTTTTCCAATCTGATTCTGATCTGCTTTCCTGTCTTTTTCGGGGCTGCCGGAATTCCTGCCGGTCAGGCTCCGCCAGGGGGCGGCAGCCTTTTCTGATTCCGGAATGTTATCGCCACTTTTTTCTCATGGCATGCTATAATCAGACCAGAATCCGGTCTGTCCGCGGAATGCGGTCTTCCTGTACCGGTCCGCAGCGTCCGGCGGACACCGGCTCCGGACCGGACGAAACGGAGCACAGACCCGAAGCGCAGACCCGGAGCATAGCTGGTGAAGCATGGCAGTTAAAGCTGCCGCGCCCGGGCGCATTTCCGCCAGGGAGGAATATGTAAGGAACTGCCTCGTCTTTTTCAGAAGGAAAGGGGACATCTCATGAAAGAATGGACCAAAGAAGAACGTTACAGGGTGCTGGAGTCGCCCGAAGAGATCCGTGCGCTTCATGAGCGGATCGAAGGCTCCGATTACAGACAGATATTTCATATTCAGCCTGTCACAGGCCTGCTGAATGATCCGAACGGTTTTGTATGGTACGGCGGAAGCTGGCACCTGTTCTACCAGTGGTGTCCCTGGGGCGCCGTTCACGGGCTGAAATACTGGTACCACACCAGTTCCCCGGACCTGATCCACTGGGAGAATCTGGGCATATGCATCAGCCCGGATTCCGAATATGACAATAAAGGAGCCTACTCAGGCTCCGCCCTGCCCGGAAAGGATTCCGTCTGCCTGTTCTATACAGGAAACCACAGAGATCCGGACTGGAAGCGCATCTCCTACACCTGCATGGTCAAATTGTACGAGGACGGGCGGCGCTATAAGCTCCCGTGGCCGCTCTTCGGGCCGAGCCCGGACTATACCGAGCACCAGAGGGATCCGAAAATCATTTACGTCCCCGAGAAAAAGGAATACTTTATCGTCATCGGCGCGCAGACTCTTGATAAAAAAGGCTGCGTCATCATCTACCGCTCTCCCGCTCTTCTGGACGGCTGGGAGTTTGCCGGGCAGCTGAAAGTACCCGGTTTTGAAGACTTCGGCGGCATGTGGGAGTGCCCCTCTATTGAAAAAATCAGCGGACAGGATGTACTCCTCTTCTGCCCGCAGCACATCAGACTTCCGGGAAGAGGGGAGAACACCAACCACAGCGGCTATATTCTCGGCGAAATGAACTGGGATACGCTGACCTTTACGCCCTCCGGCAGTTTCCATGTGCTGGACTTCGGTTTCGATTCCTATGCGGCGGAATGTGCCGCCAATATCGAGGACCGCGACTATGCTGTCCTGACCGCCTGGATGGGGCTTCCCGATTCCTCTTACCCGACCGATGAAGAGGACTGGCAGGGCTGCCTTACCATGCCAAGAGAACTGACGGTCCGGGGACGCCGGCTCATCCAGAAACCGCTGGCGGATCTGACCGCTCTGCGTATGGAGGAGCTTGATCCCGGGCCGGGCGTTCTTCCCAGAACCTGTGAACTCGAGATCCTGTCCAGAGGCGGTGACCTTGACCTGAAACTCTTCTCCCATCAGGACGGAAGCGGCGGAATGTCCATTCACTATGACGACAGCCGCAGAATGGTTACAGTCGACCGCAGCGGCGTAGACCGCAGGTTCAATGAATCCATGGGCGAGACCAGAGAACATTCCCTTGAAAACCGGCTCTCCCATCTGCGGATCTTCATCGACCGGAGCTCCGTGGAAATCTTTGTCAATAACGGCGACGCCGTCTTCTCTTCCAGAATCTTCCCGACCGCGGGTGAAAACGGCTTTGTCCTGTCCGACAATGCCTCCATGCGCATCTGGAGACTTGACCGCGCCGTGCAGGATGACTTTGTCGTATAAAAACCGTGCCCCTGCCCTGCAGTATCGCAAGGCAGGGGTTTCTGTCTGCTCATTTTTTGAAAACTCAGAATATGACAGCGGCGCCAAAAGCCAGGCCGTCAAAAAATGTTTTTATGATTTTGGCAGGTCATGCCTTTGGCGCTTGAACAAGAATATGATGAAAGCAGAAATCAATCTGAAACTGTACCCTGCAGGTCATAGTCGTCCAGGAAGCTGTATGACTTCCCGTCCTTCCACCAGGCCATCACTGTCCGGAGATTGATATTCTCCACGCTCCGGAAGATATTGGCCTCAATCACAGGCTCCTTTTCTGCGAGCCGGGCGATGAGCTTCTTTACTTCTGCCCTCTTTGACTCTTTCTGTGCTCCATAGGAGGCTGTGTTCTCCGTAAAGCGGCAGGCGCACTGGATAAAATGAAGACCGTTGTAATCTCTCCAGGCCTTGACAGCGCTCTCCCGCACCAGATAGAGCGGACGGATCAGTTCCATTCCTTCGAAATGCTGGCTGTGCAGCTTCGGAAGCATGGTCTCGATCTTTCCTGCATACAGCATCCCCATCAGAATTGTTTCGATCACATCGTCATAATGATGGCCGAGCGCAATCTTGTTGCAGCCAAGCAGCCGGGCATTGTTGTAAAGGTATCCGCGCCGCATTCTTGCGCACAGGTAGCAGGGATTTTTCTCTATGACCGCCACCGCGTCAAAAACCTGCGTTTCAAAGACTGTCAGGGGAATCCCGAGAAGCTCTGCGTTATGCCGGATCATTCTCCAGTTTTCCTCATTATAGCCGGGATTCATGGTCAGAAAGATCAGATCAAAGGAAACCGGTCCGTGCTTCTGCAGTTCCTGCAGCAGCTTTGCCAGCAGAAAAGAATCCTTTCCGCCCGATATGCAGCAGGCAACCCTGTCCCCTTCCTGAATCAGCTGATAATCGCGGACCGCTTTTGTAAACTGCGACCAGATCTCTTTCCGGTATTTTTTGATCAGGCTTTTCTCTGCCCGCAGGCGCTTTTCGGTCAGCGCTTCCGGACTTTCCTCCGATGAAAGAGCCTCCAGCTGCCGTACCAGATAAGAACGCCAGCCGCCTTCAATCACTCCCGCGTCCAGCCCCGACAGGCACAGGCGCTGCGCCAGCGCACGGCTGCCGGATCCGGTATGGCACAGCAGCCAGACCGGGGAATATCCCTTCAGTTCCTCACAGCAGCTTTCGTAATCCTCCTCAAAGCGGCCGGCAGGGATATTCCTTGCTCCCGGAAGAGATCCCCTCCGGTATTCTTCCTCATCCCGGATATCAATTATGCAGGGACTTCCGCCCTCCGGCCTGCTCTGTCCTTCCAAAAGCTCTGCAGCGGATATTTCCCTCATTCTGAATCACTCCCAATTACAGCCTGCTCCTTTATGCCGGCAAGGTCCGCCAGCGTCACGCTGTCCACGTAATCATTGATCACCTTCTCCAGACCTCTCCAGAAGGGCAGCGTCCTGCATTCCTCCGCCCTCGGACACTGGACCGGATCATCTTGCAGGCAGGCTACCGGGCTAAGCGCGCCTTCCACGCTTCTCAGGATATCCCCTGCCGTATAAGAAGACGGGTCCATGGACAGCCTGTATCCTCCGCTGTTTCCGCGGAAACTCTTTACATATCCCGCCCTGGAAAGATACGGCATGATCTGCTCCACGTATTTTACAGTGATGCCCTGTCTGCTGCAGACCTCCTTCAGGGCGACATAGCCGCCGCCGTCATGTGCCGCAAGGTCTGCCATAACTCTGAGGGCGTAGCGCCCCTTTGTCGTGATCATCATAACTTCTCTACCTGCTGCCTTCCAGTCTGATATCCGCCTCCTGAAAAGGGGCGGCGGATTATTCCCACCTGTTTACTATGAAAATATAGCACGGCAATATAACTGTTTTCAACTAAATTTTCTGCCATTTTCTTTTTCCGTATCATTCACAGATCCGCTGCGCCGGATCACATACCTCAGGTCCGGCAGCTTTGATCTTATTGATCCTGTGATAAACCGGATTCCTCTTCCCCTTTCAGAAATGTCAGCGCCTCCAGGTCAATCCGGACGCTGTAATCAATCTCGTGAGGCTCGCTCATGGCAGTCGTATCGGCAGTAAACAAAAAGTCCTCATTCAGCCTTTCAAAAGGAACCCGGAATGTGGAATTCCCATCCGGTTCAAGAGGTTCAAACCGTTCTCCCTCCACGATGACATAATCATAATAAGGCGAACTCATGGTAAAAGTCAGAAAGCTGCCTTCCTCCTCTACAGTCAGAAGCAGCGGACCGTCAAAATGAGCCTTCCCGCTTCCCCCCTTCAGTTCGCCCTCCAGGCTGTAGCTTCCTTTCCTGAGACCTGCTTCTTCCAAAGTCAGGGGAACTGGTTCCGCCTCTGTCTCCCCCGGCAGCCCGGATTCCCTTTCCGTTTCTGTCTCTGCCCCGGTGCCGATCCTCTCCGCAGTGTTTTCTGCTCCTTTTCCCGCCGCGCCGGAAGTTCCGGTTGCAGAAAAAAAGCCTGTGCTGTTCCCGCCGGACGGGTCCGCGCCAACAGAGTAAAGGGTAGCGAAAACAAGGCTTCCTGCCAGGATTATACCTGTACAGACTCCGTACAGATACTGATTCTTTTTCATAGTGATTTCCTCCGGATTCCGGGAATCTCCGGCTTCTGTCTCCCGCAGCAGACAGGGATCCTGTCTTCTCATGCGGATCCGGAAGCAGATTCCGGACTCTGCCGCATCTCTTCCCTGCATAAAGAACTGCCGTGACCGGTTTCTCAGCCGGTCACGGCAGTCATCTCATTCGTCAGATCTGAATCTTATCTTCCGAACTGCATATCGTTGTTGCCGGAGTTGGTCAGCCACATCTCAAGCATGTTGATCGGGTCGTTGTAATCTGCCAGCCAGCCTTCGCGGGCGACGTCAAACTGTCCTTCTTTTCTCTCGTTCAGGACAACCTGCCAATCCTTGCTCTCGATATCCATGGTCACGCCGATGAGGGCGAAATCTTGCTGCATGGACTCTGCAATCTTGACATGAGCGTCACTGTCGTTGGTCAGATAGGTCAGATGGATCGGAGTTTCATCGGACAGAGTATTGTCGTCATTGAACTCGAAACCGGCGCCCTTCAGAAGCTCGACTGCTTCGTCAACCATATCCGCTCCGGTAGCGGACGCATCGTAGTAACCGACTGCTTCCTCATCCGGATAGGTGTAATCGTCGTCGTTCGCGCGGAACTCGCCGCCGTTTCCGTCAGCCATGCCGGTCGGGATGAAAGTGCTTGCCAGTTCCTGTCCAGTCTGTCCGACTGTGTCAACGATGTACTGGCGGTCGATCAGCAGGCAGAGCGCATGTCTCATGTCAGCAGCCTGCTGCGGGGTCATACCGTCAAAGAGCTCGGAATTTACGTTGAATCCGACATAGTAGGTTCCAAGGTTCGGGACGATGTAGAAGTCATCCTGATCCTTCACGTTCGCGATCTCATCGGTCGGTACCGTATCGATGAACTGCAGGGAACCATCCTTGTACGCGTTGAAGATCGCGGTGTCGTCCGCGCTCAGCATGAAGTTGATCTTCTCAAGAGAAACCGCGTCCGCGTTCCAGTAGTTCGGGTTCTTCTCATAGACCATGGACTCGTTGTGCTTCCACTCGGTGCAGGTGAACGGACCGGAGGTCACAAAGCCTGCTTCAAGAGACCATGCGCCCGGATTGGAGCCGTCCGGATCCGCCTCGGTGACTGCCTGCTCCGGTACCGGATAGAATGCCGGGAATGCGCACAGATCAAGGAAATATGCGCACGGATTGGTCAGATGCACGGTAAAGGTCTTTCCGTCTTCGGAAGCCTCGATATCCAGAGTGCCGTCTTCCTTCACACCGATATTGCTGGAGTCAATCAGGTAGCTGTAATCTGCAGCGGTGTTCGGATCATAGAAACGGTTCCAGCTGTAGACGATGTCATTGGCATCCAGATCTTCGCCGTCAGACCACTTCAGACCGTCTCTGAGGGTGAAGACATAGGTCAGGCCGTCTTCGGAAACTTCCGGTTCTTTCTCGGCAAGTTCCGGAACCAGCTGTCCTTCCGCGTCATAGGCGTACAGGCCGGAGAATCCGAGGATTGCCAGGCATGCGCCGTCAACAGAAGAATTCAGAGCAGGATCAAGATGGTCCGGTTCGCTGGCCAGGTTGACGTTCATCTCGTTGTCCGGAGCAGTCGCATACGCGAAATACTTGAATCCGAATACGTTGGAGTAAATGTTCTCGATATCAGCGGTCTGCATATAGATATCGTTGTAGTAGTAGATCGGGACGACAGCCCAGGTATCCATAAGCTGGTCTTCCGCTTCATGCATCAGAGCCTCACGCTTGGCCGGATCTGTCTCAGTGTAGATCTTCGCGATCTTCTCATTGTAGCTGTCCCATTCCGGAGCTGCCGCGCTGGAGAGTTCGCTCGGAGCCGCCTCTGCCTCTGTCTCGGCGTCAGCTGCTTCCGCTTCGGTCTCGGCATCAAGAGCCTCTGCTTCGGTCTCGGCATCAACTGCTTCCGCTTCGGTCTCGCCGGCAAGGGCCGCGATCACATCCTTCACTGCCTCGACTGCTTCCTCAGCCTCGGTCTCAACTGCCACTGCCACTTCACCGACTGCTTCTTCCAGCTCGGTCTCGGCTTCCGCAACCGCTTCCTTCAGCGCGTCGGCTGCTGCTTCCGCTTCGGTCTCAACTGCCGCTGCTGCTTCCGCAACTGCCGCTTCCGCCTCGGTCTCTGCTGCCGCTTCCGCTTCGGTCTCTGCTGCCGCAACCGCTTCCTTCACTGCGTCTGCTGCCGCTTCCGCCTCGGTCTCTGCTGCCGCAACCGCTTCCTTCACTGCGTCTGCTGCCGCTTCCGCTTCGGTTTCAACTGCCGCTGCCGCTGCTTCGACTGCCGCTTCCGCCTCGGTCTCTGCCGCCGCTGCTGCTTCCTTCACTGCGTCTGCAGCTGCCTCTGCCTCGGTCTCAACTGCCGCCGCTGCTTCCGCGACTGCCGCCTCTGCCTCAGTCTCTACTGCCTTCACTGCTTCGGCTGCCGCCTCTGCCTCGGTCTGCAATGCCGCTGCCGCTTCTTCCACAGCCGCCGCTTCCGTCTCAGGAGCAGTTGTCTCAGGAGCGGTTGTCTCCTTCTCCTCAGCCTTGGTCTCCTGAACCTGGGCAGTCGTTGCCGGCTCAGTTTCTTTTGCCTTCTTGCTGCTGCAGCCCGCAAGGCTCATGGCAGCGAGAGAGACAACAGCAACCAGTGTCACTAAGCGCCTCTTCATAATCCAATCCTCCCTAAAAGTTAAATAGTGACTAAAAACCACTGTTATCCATTATAATCAGATCAGTGAATTTGTGCAATATCTCTGTTTTATTTATTCCAGCATGCGACAAGATGCCCGTTTCCCCGGTCTGTCAGCTTCGGACACTCCTGCGCGCACTGTTCTGTCGCGTATTTGCAGCGGGTGCGGAATGCACAGCCGCTGGGCATATGCAGGGGACTCGGAACATCGCCTTCCAGGATAATGCGCTTCCTGGACTTGGCGATCTCCGGATCCGGATAGGGGACCGCGGAAAGCAGGGACTGGGTATACGGATGCATCGGATTATTATTCAGTTCATCCGCGTCCGCGGTCTCCACCATCCTGCCCAGATACATGACCGCGATCCTGTCCGAGATGTGATGGACCACCAGCAGGTCATGGGCAATGAACAGATAGGCAACGCCCAGTTTTTCCTGCAGTTCCTCGAACATATTGATGACCTGCGCCTGAATGGATACGTCCAGGGCGGAAACAGCCTCGTCGCAGATGATAAATCTCGGATTTGTCGCAAGAGCTCTGGCGATTCCGATTCTCTGCCTCTGTCCGCCGGAGAATTCATGCACATACCGGGTAGCGTGTTCGGCATTCAGTCCGACCAGTTCCATCAGGTGCAGGACCTTCTCTCTTCTCTCCTTTGCATTTGCATAGAGCTTGTGGACATCCAGGGGTTCCCCGATGATGTCCTCGACCGTCATGCGGGGATTCAGGGATGAGTAGGGATCCTGAAAGACCATCTGCATGTCTTTCCGCATGCTGCCGATTGACTGGCTGTCTATTCTCTTTCCGTCAAAAAACAGATCACCGTCCGTCGGCGTGTAGAGGCGGATAACAGCGCGCCCTACCGTAGTCTTCCCGCAGCCGGATTCCCCGACCAGGCCAAGTGTTTCCCCGGGCTTAATTGCGAAGGAGACCCCGTCCACCGCCTTGAGCGGCGTTCTGGTAAACAGTCCTGTCTTGACCGGGAAGTACATTTTCAGATCATTTACCTCGACAAGGTTCTCCTTGTCCGGCACATAATTTTTATCCATATTTGTGTCCTCCCGTCTCAACCCTGAACCGTAATCAGGCCGGCGTCGATTTCTTCCCTGATATGCGCCCAGCAGGATACCAGATGGCCGTCCATGGTTCTGACTTCAGGCGGCTGCTCTTCCAGGCAGATCTTCATGGCGGCGTCGCACCTGGGGCAGAAGGCACAGCCTTTGGGCATATTCAGAAGGTTGATGGGTGTTCCCGAAATCGGCTCGAGCTTCTGCCCGATCCGGTCTACATTCGGGATCGAGCGGAGCAGGCCCTTTGTATATTCATGGCACGGATGATAGAAGATATCCTCCGCAGTTCCTCTCTCGCAGACGCGTCCGCCGTACATGACGATGATCTCGTCCGCCATCTGCGCGATCACGCCGAGATCGTGCGTGACCATGATAATCGCCATGCCGAGCTTCTTCTGAAGGCTCTGCATCAGCTCCAGAATCTGTGCCTGGATCGTAACGTCAAGCGCGGTCGTGGGTTCATCCGCGATCAGTATATCCGGCTCGCAGGCAAGGGCCATCGCGATCATGACGCGCTGACGCATGCCTCCTGACAGCTCATAGGGATACTGACGAATGCGCTTTTCGGGTTCATTTACCCCGACCAGCTCAAGCATTTCGATTGCCCGGCGTTCCGCTTCTTTCCCGCGCCGCTCCGTATGCAGCCGGATCGCCTCCTCCAGCTGGAAGCCGACCGTGAAGACCGGGTTCAGGCTGGTCATCGGGTCCTGGAAAATGATCGAGCAGCATTTGCCGCGGAAATCCCGCATCTTCTGTTCCGGCCACTTTGTGATGTCCTCCCCCTTGTAAAGGATCTTTCCGGACTTGATGGCCCCGTTTTTCTCCAGGATCTGCATGATCGAATACGCGGTTACCGACTTGCCCGAACCGGATTCCCCGACAATCCCCAGGATCTTTCCGGCGGCAAGATTAAAGTTCACTCCGTTGACCGCCATAACTTCCCCGTTGTCCGTATGAAACGAGGTGTGGAGGTCCTGTACAGATAAGATGTTTTCTGCCATAGCGTTTTACCTCCTCAGTTTCGGGTCAAATGCGTCGCGCAGGCCGTCTCCCAGCAGGTTGAAGGCCAGTGTGATCAGGGCGATCATGACAGCCGGGAAGATCAGCTTATAGGTATATGTCGTCACTCCCGAACGCGCCGCGTTGGCCAGCGAACCCAGGGACGGCATGGGAGCCTTTACGCCCAGACTGATGAAGCTCAGGAAGGATTCCGTGAAAATGGCGGACGGAATCTGCAGCGCCGCCGAAATAATAATGACGCTGATGCAGTTGGGAAGGATATGCCTGCGGATGATCCTGCCGCTGCCGGCCCCTGAAACCCTCGCCGCGAGCACATACTCGTTCTGCTTGATGGTCAGGATCTGGCCGCGGACAAGCCTCGCCATTCCGACCCAGTACAGCAGTCCGAAGACCAGGAACAGAGAAATCATATTCGTCCCGAGCCGTCCCAGCAGGCTGTTGCCGGACACATTGATGACCTCGTTCAGGACGACCGAGAGAAGGATAATCATTAACAGGTCGGGCAGCGAATAGATCACGTCGACGATCCGCATCATGATCAGGTCAACCTTGCCGCCGAAATAGCCGGCAACCGACCCGTACAGAACGCCTATGACCAGCACGATCATGGAAGCAAATACGCCGACAACAAGAGAAATCCTGGTTCCGTAGATGACTCTGACAAAATAATCTCTGCCAAGCTCATCCGTTCCCATGATATGGGGGAAAACCTTCCCGCCTTCGTCGATGTACTGCTGCTCCAGCTTTGAATAGGTAAACGGGCTCATATTGGTCGCGGTCTTGTCGCGTTTGCCGTTCACGGTGATAATGTCGGAATAGCTGTAGGGCACCACGGAAGGCACCACAATGATCATGGCGATAATGATCACCAGAACCACAATGCTCATCATAGCCAGAGGATTCCTGCGCAGCCGCTTCATTCCATCCCGGAAGAAGGAGGTGGACTCGCTCATGATATCCGCCTGTTTCTTCTCGTCTTCCGTTGCTTTTTCGAACTTTTTCAGATCGATCTGGAGGGAAAGCGGGTTTTTCTCTGGCATTTTATTCACATCATATGCTTCGTTTGCCATCTTTTCCTCCTTCTCAGTCCAGATTGATCCGCGGATCAATCAGCTTGTAGACAATGTCCGTGATCAGATTCATGGTTACCATGAATACCGCCAGGAAGATCGTAACGCCCATAATCATCGGATAATCACGGTTGGTGATGCTGGTGACGAATTCCGCCCCGAGACCGCCGATTGTAAAGATGTTCTCAACAACAAGCGATCCAGTCAGGACAGAAGCGATCATCGGCCCCACATAAGTTACAACCGGGATCAGGGAATTGCGCAGCGTATGAACAAAAAGCACCTTTACCTGGGCGACGCCCTTTGCCCGGGCAGTCCTTACGTAATCCTGCCCCAGGACGTCCAGCATGCTCGTCTTGGTCAGACGGGTAATATAAGCCGCCGGATAAGCCGCAAGGGACAGAACCGGCAGGACCAGGCTCTGGTGGGTCGGGCTCCAGGCTTTCACCCAGCCGAGCCTGACCGAGAAGACGACCAGGAGAAAGGTCGCCAGAACGAAACTGGGCAGAGATGTAAACAGGGTCGACATGAAAATGATCAGGCGGTCCGGCCACCGGTTCCTCATCAGAGCCGCGATGCTTCCGAAAAATACGCCCAGAATCAGGGCAACGATGACGGCAAAGATGCCAAGTTTCGCGGATACAGCGAACTTGGAAGAGATCGTCACTCCGATATCGCGTCCGGTCTTCGCGGAGATGCCGAAATCTCCGTGCAGAAGATTCTTCATATAAATCACAAACTGCTCCCCGACCGGTTTGTCAAGATTAAAACGCTTCTCCAGCGTCTCCCTAACCTGCGGGGAAGTCGCCTTCTCACCATTGAATGGTCCGCCCGGGATCGCGTTCATCGTAAAAAAGGTAATCGCGCATACGATGAAGATCGTGACGATGGCAAGGATCACTCGCTTGAATACATACTTCGCCATACTCTATGCTTCTCCTCCTTTATATTTCTCCGGAAAAAGGATATGGATCTCCTGTCTTTCTTTCACCCCTCGCCGTTATGCCCATTTTTTCGGCACATGGCGGTGATTTTCCGGCAGAACAACATAAAAGGTATTATATCTTTACCGAATAAACAAGTCAACGCAATAAAGTGATAAAAAAGTTATTTTCACGGCCGATGTGTGGAGCGCCGTGAATAATAACGAATAACAGCCATGGGAGCAGGGTTCCGCATACCTCTTGTCCGAGGCTGCAGACACTCTGCTCCCATGGCTGTTTTATTCTTTATCGCGCAGGATTCCGGGATCCTGACATTATTCGGTCAGCCTTCCGGACCGATTCCGAACCCGGCTGACATCACAGGAGGTCCGGACTGCGCCGTGTTCTCCAGGTAAGCTTCCCTGGCTGCAAGCGCCTCTTCCGGTACTGCAATCGATACATCCTCTCCGTAGTCGAACAGGACTTCCAGTTTAAAGGCTGAAATTCCCTTCGCAAGCTGGAAAAACATACTGCTCCCGGAGTCCTCTCCTGTGCCGGGATCCGGACGGAGCCGGCCGCCGGTCAGAATCTTTGCCAGGTACTCTGCCAGACTGCTGAAATCCGTGCCGGCAGCGTCAAGGGACAGCCGTACCGGCAGACAGCTCGATGAGTCAATATCGATCACGCAGGACAGCTTCAGAATGCTGCAGATATCCATGATCAGCTTTTTCTGGAAATTGTTCAGCGCCTGGTTCGGAAACAGTTTTTCCTGAACCATGGCCGCGATCTCTTCCAGCTGGGCCGCTCCCGGAAAGACTGAGATCTCATAGCAGGTCTTCCCGTCTATCGCAACCATCTCATCGGAAAGGCTGGATGCTCCCTCAAGCAGATTCGAAACTGCGGGAAGAAGCGTCTCCTCTCCGGACTGCATCTGACCGATCGCCGTGCGGACCGCTTCCATCTGTTCAGCGGGAATCTGCACATAAGTCCAGTTCTTTTTTGCTTCCGCGAAGCCTTCTCCCTCCGTCTTCGCTTCCGGAGCCTGCTCCGCTTCCGTATCGGATTCGGGACTCAGCATACCGGTTAATCCGGCTGCAGGATCCGGCAGGCTAAAGCAAAGGTAAACGCCGCCGCTGCCGTCTTCATTCTCTGACAGATACAGATGCAGATCCGCGTCAAACCGGGCGCCCAGAATGCCGGCTTTTCCTTTACCGGAAAGCTCAAGCATAAGCGGATCCAGTGAATAAGCAGCCTGCAGTTCCGTTCCGGTGCTGACTCCGGCAACTGTCTGCTGTTCTCCTGCAGCGAATCCGGCGGAAAGCTCCCCGTTTGCCTGAAAGCTTCCCCGTGTCAGCCCTGAAAACGCCTTCTCCGAAGCGGCCGTCACTTCCTGAACCGAAGCCGCGTGTACGCTTCCCGCCGTCAGTATACAGGCGGAAAGCAGCGCCGCGGATAATCCTGCCTTAAGCAGGTTTCTATTTCTGAATTTCATCCGTGATTCTCCTCCTTCTTTACAGATACCGGAAGTCTAGCACATAAGGCGGCTCCTGTCTGTGAAGAATAAGTTAAGAATAACTGAAGAGATCCTGCGGATTCTGTCTTTCTTATCTCATGGAAGCAACTTTGTCAAAATCATCCGTCACCGCTTTTTCAGGTGCCGGTGTGATCAGGGAAACCAGCACAATCGCAATACTTGCCAGGATGAATGCCGGAAGCAGTTCATAGATATTCAGGATCCCGCCCATCGGACGGACGACAAATTTCCAGATGAAAACCATCGCTCCGCCGGTAACCATACCTGCAAGAGCTCCCTGCCAGTTTGTCCTTCTCCAGAAAAGCGCAAAGAGCATGGTCGGTCCGAAGGCACCGCCGAAGCCGGCCCAGGCGAAGGAGACAATCCGGAAGACGGAGCTGTTCGGATTCCAGGCAAGAATCACGCCGATGACCGCAATCACAAAAAGGGAAGCCCTGGCGACGTTCATCAGCTTTTTCTCCGGAAGATCAACATGGAAAAAGCTTGTCAGAATATCCTTCGAGACTGATGAAGATGCCGCAAGCAGCTGAGAGTCCGCGGTGGACATGGTGGAAGCCATGATACCGGACAGGATCAGGCCGGCCAGAAGAGCCGGGAAGAAGCCGAAGGTACTCAGCCGGTGCGCGATCTCTACGATGATCGTTTCGGAAACACTGGCATTTTCAAGCAGTCCGACAGAACCGGTCCGGCTCATGCCAAGGCCGACCATACCGATCAGGATCGCTGCGCCCATGGCGATCACAACCCAGATACTGGCGATTCTCCTTGAAAGAGTCAGCTTTTTCTCATCCTCGATCGCCATGAAGCGAAGCAGGATATGCGGCATTCCGAAGTAACCAAGGCCCCAGGCCAGAGTTGAAACAACCGTCAGGAATCCGTAAGGCGTCGTGCTGCCCGCTGCCCAGAAATCAGCGGAATCCGGTACATGGCTCAGGGACAGGGACACATGTCCTGCAAGGGACTGCGCGTTGCTGACCACGGCAGCCCAGCCGCCGGCCTGGTTGATTCCGAATAAGAGGACAATCACAAGCGCAATACTCATGATGATACTCTGAATCAGGTCCGTCATACTGACCGCGAGGAATCCGCCGGTCAGGGTATATCCGATGACGACCACCGCTCCTACGATCATGGCCATATGATAGGGCACATTGAACAGGGTCGAAAACAGTTTTCCGATTGCGGAAAAGCCGGAAGCTGTATAGGGAATGAAAAAGATTACAATCACAAGGGCGGCGATCAGGGTAAGAATATTACCCGGATCACGGAAACGGTTCGAGAAAAACTCCGGAACTGTATACGCATTATTTGCCACAACCGAATATCTTCTGAGGCGCTTTGCTACGACCAGCCAGTTGATATAAGTGCCCACAGCAAGACCGACTGCTGTCCAGACAGGTTCCGCGAGGCCGGACAGGTAAGCCAGTCCGGGCAGCCCCATCAGAAGCCAGCTGCTCATGTCGGAAGCTTCAGCGCTCATCGCGGTCACAAAGGGGCCGAGATGGCGTCCGCCCAGATAAAAATCTCCGACCGTCTCATTCTTCTTTGCTGATTTGAAGCCAATGGCCAGCATCGCAAGAAGATAGGCAACCATAGCGACAATGATACCAAATTGTGAAACACCCATAAAAACCTTCTTTCCTGTGAAAACCAACTGTTCCGAATCGTTCAGCGCATATCCGGAAGCCGGATCCGGGATTCTGTACTCCCAAATTTTATCCGTTTAATGCTTTATTGCGATGATGCGTTAAACCATACGCAGAATTATAGCACGCTCCATCCGTTTCGACAATAAAAAGTTCTGCCAGAGATCCCGTTCCCGGGCGATCTATTGTTTCTGTCGGCGGATCCCGTTTCCGGGCGGTCCATTGTTTCTGTCAGCTGACTCTGGCCCGAACGGCCCGTCATTCTTATGAGAGGGCCCCGGCGGCAAGGGTTTCATTCATGCTCCCGGTCCGGTAACCCGCAAGATCCAGTGAAACATAAGTAAATCCCGCTTCCTTCAGTCCCTTCACGATCGCCTTCCGCGTTTCTTCCTCCAGAGCGGCTGCCAGATCCGACTGAGGCAGTTCGATCCTTGCAAGCTTCCCATGAATGCGGACCCGCATCTGCCGGAAGCCGAGCCGGATCAGCAGTTCTTCTCCCTCTTCCACCATCTTCAGGCTCTCCTCAGTAATTCTGTCACCATAGGGGAATCGGGAAGCCAGACAGGCATAGGATGGCTTTGAGGCTGTCTCAAGTCCGAGCTGCGCGCTCAGAGCGCGGATATCCTCCTTATACAGCCCTGCCTCCCTGAGCGGGGATCTCACCTGCAGTTCGACGATCGCCTTCATGCCGGGTCTGTAATCTCCCAGATCATCCATATTGGAACCCTCTGCAAGGACATCGAAGCCTTCCGAGCGGGATTCCCCGATGAGCCTCGTAAAAAGCGCCTTTTTGCAGATGTAGCAGCGGTCTGCGGGATTTTCCGCAAAGCCGGGGATATCCGGAATCGTAATCGCCAGTGTTTTCCGGCGTATTCCTCTCTTCAGACAGAATTCCTCTGCCTCAGCACTTTCCCTCTGCGGAAACCAGGGCCCTGCCGCGGTAAGCGCCAGCACTTTCTCCCCGCTACTGCCAGAGATCCGCAGTTTTCCAGAATCTCACAGAGCCGATGATACTTTTCCTCCAGTTCCTTTATTTTTCCCATTTAAAAGCCTTTCCATACAATCAGAAAGGCTGCCGCAAAAATATGCGGCAGCCTGACTTTCTCTTCTTTGTGTTTCAGTTAAGCTGATTCAGATTACTTCGCATAGTCTACAACTCTTGACTCACGAATGAGACTGACTTTCACCTGACCC
This sequence comes from uncultured Lachnospiraceae bacterium, assembly GCA_902779575.1. Lineage (GTDB taxonomy): Bacteria > Bacillota > Clostridia > Lachnospirales > Lachnospiraceae > Porcincola. The sequence goes on along the minus strand of CACZBW010000004.1, from coordinate 292,191 downwards.
GGATATTCCAGTTCAGACTCGATCTGCTTTGCGATATCCCTTGCGAGGAATGTCATATCCGCATCGCTGATCTGCTCAGGAATTACCATGACACGAATCTCCCGTCCTGCCTGAATGGCAAATGACTTCTCAACTCCCTTGAAGGAGTTTGTAATATCTTCTAACTGTTTCAGTCTGTTGGTATATGTCTCCAGGGTCTCCCTGCGCGCGCCCGGACGCGCCGCCGAAATCGTATCGGCAGCCTGAACGATGCAGGCGATCAGCGACTCTGGCTCTACGTCGCCATGGTGAGACTCCACAGCGTTAATAACGACATTCGATTCCTTATACTTCCGGCACAGATCCGCTCCGATCTGAACATGGGTTCCCTCAACCTCATGGTCGATCGACTTGCCGATATCATGAAGCAGGCCTGCGCGTTTCGCAATACGCACGTCCACGCCCACTTCTGAAGCCAGAAGACCAGACAGGTGAGCCACCTCTATGGAATGCTTCAGCGCATTCTGTCCGTAACTGGTACGGAACTTCATGCGGCCGAGAAGTCTGACAAGTTCCGGATGGATGCCGTGTACGCCGACCTCCAGACAGGCTTCCTCACCTGCTTCACGGATCTCGTTCTCGACTTCCTTCTTTGCCTTTTCAACCGTCTCCTCGATCCTCGCGGGATGGATCCGGCCGTCAACCACAAGCTTTTCCAGGGCAACCCTGGCCACTTCTCTTCGAATCGGATCAAAGCTGGATAAAACTACAGCTTCCGGGGTATCATCAATTATAAGGTCCACTCCGGTCATGGTCTCAATAGCCCGGATATTGCGTCCCTCACGGCCGATAATACGGCCTTTCATCTCATCACTGGGCAGCTGAACGACTGAAATCGCTGCCTCCGCGACATGGTCTGCCGCGCAGCGCTGAATTGCCGTGACCACATATTCTTTGGCTTTTTTCGCCGCATCTTCTCTGGCCTGGCTATCCAGCTCTTTGTAGAGCTTCGCAGCATCTGTCTTTACTTCGTCTTCAACAGATTTTAAAAGATATTCCTTTGCCTGTTCGGAGGTCAATCCGGAGATTCGTTCCAATTCCTGCTGCCGCTGTCCAAGCAGTTTGTCTGCCGCGGACTGTCTCTTTCTCAGCTCTTCTTCTTTTGCTGCAATGCCGGCTTCCCTGCGTTCCAGAGACTCAGCCTTCTTGTCGGCGGCTTCTTCCTTCGACAAGACTCTTTTTTCAAGGCGCTGGACTTCCAGACGGCGATCTCTCGCTTCCCTCTCAGACTCATTCTTGATCTTAAGGGACTCTTCCTTCGCCTCCAGAAGCGCTTCCCGCTTCTTGGTCTCTGACAACTTCAGTGCATCGTCTATGATCTGTCTGGCCTTTTCTTCTGCGCTGCCGATCTTGGCTTTATCTTCCTGAACCTTACGATTGACAGAAATACGGGCTGTAACAGGGATCGCGACTGCCAGCGTGATTGCAACAGTGATGAGAATAATCACTGGAATCGACACAGGAGCACCTCCTAGATATGTAATTCTTTGCTGCAAAAAACTGCAGCAAAACTATTCTACTGATTTTTCCCGTTTCTGTCAATGACGAACTGCCGCATGCTGTACGGACCTGCTGCTGTGCGGACCTGCTTTATGGAGAAGCATAAACAGAGCCGGTCCGCTATGCAGAGAGCCGTTAACAGAGACAGCCGGCTTGGAGAAGGCCGAAAAAGAAACAGCCGGCATGGGGGAGCTGAGAACAGAAACAGCCGTTATGGGAGACCCGAAAACAGAAACGGCAGAGGGAAACAAGATCCTCTCTGCCGCCGTTTTCTAATTATATAATTCCCTGCCAAGCGCCTTCCGGATATCCGTAAGGGAAAAGCCCTTTCTCATCAGATACTGTATAAAGCGCCGCAGCTGGTCAGAATCCGATGATTCCGGATCAAAACGCCGCTTTCTCATAAGAATCCGTATCGCGGACAGGTCCGGGCTTTCTCCGGACAGGTCCGGACTGTACTCCCCGTCTGCATCCTCTGATAAAGGCGGGCTGCCTTCCCAGAGGGAGGGAGCCTCGTCAAGGACCTGCTCCGCAAGTTCGGGGGCAATCCCCTTTCCCAGAAGATCATAGCGGATCTGCTTCAGGCTCTTCTTTCCGGCCTGCAGGCGGACATAGTTCTCCGCATAGCGCCGGTCGTCGGTATAATGGCAGGATGCCACGTAATCCAGCGCGCCCTGTATAATCTCATCCGGATAGCCGTCCCTTTTCAGTACAGCCGCAAGCTGTGATACTGTGCGGTCCATCGTCTTCAGCAGGTTCATACAGCGAAGTTTCGCCCGCTTCAGCAGGACTCCCTCCAGAATCCCGGAGAGGATATCCTCCCCGATCATGCCGCCTTCCTCAATATGAAATCTTCTGAGTTCCCCGGCATAGAGAACGAAGGAGCTTCCATCCTCCAGCAGAATCCTGTACTTCCGGTCCGTTATCCTTTTAAGTTCTTCTACTCTCACACCCGTCTTCAGATATCCTTATCCGGCGAAGCTGCCGTCTCCATGTCAGCCGCCCCTGCCGCAAAGCCGCTCTCCGGCACGTCCGGGGCTGACGTCTCCTCAGCAGCCGCTGTATCGTCCGGATCCAGTCCGTACTGAACTCTGACCTTGTGGATCACTTCGTTCATGACATCGGGATTCTCCGCAAGATACAGCTTGGCGTTCTCACGCCCCTGCCCGATCTTGCTGCCTTCATACGCGTACCAGGCACCGCTCTTGACGATAACGCCGAGATTGGCAGCCAGATCCAGGACGTCTCCTTCTCTGGAGATGCCTTTCCCGAACATGATATCAAACTCGGCCTCCTTAAACGGCGGAGCGATCTTGTTCTTGACCACTTTGATCCTGGTGCGGTTCCCGATCACTTCTCCCTGCTGGCGGATCGATTCAATCCTCCTGACGTCGAGACGGACCGACGAATAGAACTTCAGAGCGCGGCCGCCCGTCGTTGTCTCCGGATTCCCGAACATGACGCCGACCTTTTCACGGAGCTGGTTGATGAAAATAACGCTGCAGTTGGTCTTGCTGATCACGCCGGTCAGTTTTCTGAGCGCCTGGCTCATGAGCCTTGCCTGAAGCCCTACATGGGAATCGCCCATATCGCCGTCGATCTCCGCCTTCGGAACCAGGGCTGCCACGGAATCCACGATGATGATATCCACCGCGCCCGAGCGGACCATGGTTTCGCAGATCTCCAGCGCCTGTTCACCGTTATCCGGCTGCGAAATATACAGATTGTCAATATCTACTCCGATGTTCTTCGCATAGACCGGATCCAGTGCATGCTCGGCATCGATGAAGCCCGCGATTCCGCCTCTTTTCTGAACCTCAGCCACCATATGAAGGGCAACCGTCGTCTTACCGGAAGATTCCGGTCCGTAGATCTCCACGATGCGTCCCTTGGGAATGCCGCCCTGTCCGAGCGCGATGTCAAGGCTCAGAGATCCGGTGGGAACCGTCTCCACGTTCATATTCGTACTGTTCTCGCCAAGACGCATGACCGCGCCCTTGCCGTACTGCTTCTCAATCTGGCTCAGTGCCGCATCCAGCGCGCGCAGCTTGTCTGAATTCTGCTTTTCAGGCGCCTGTACTGCTTCACCAGCTGTTTTTCTTGCCATATCTTCTACCTCCTCCGGAAAATCTGATCCGGCCAGTCCTGTTCCGAATTCTTCTTTTTACGGATCTGCTCTTCTGTATGTCCCTTCGCGTTATGCGAACGAATGTTCGACTCTTATAGTAAGCGAAACGGACCCCACTGTCAAGCGGAAAAATGAGAAAATGTCGGATCCTGTGCAGAGAGCCTTGAATCACAGCAGCCCTGCGGGGCGGGACTGTGAACAGATCAGAAGACAGACAGGCCGCTGTGCTGCAGCCGGACAGAAAGAACACAAAATGAAGAAACTGGCAGAACTGCCGGAACAAAGATGTGATGATTTCATTATAGGCATACTTTTCCGGATGTCAACTTTATATTTGCATATGCACTATACTAATGTGTGACATTTGGTCTGCTGATCCGATCGTCAGGCAGGTAAAGCGAGTCTGGTCTTTTGTTGAAAACAGAGATGGCCCGGCTCTGCGCACCGGACCATTCTCACTTTATTCTTTCCCCATCTGCCAGAAAAGCGGCATGGCGGCAATTTTCAGGAAAATCCTGATGCTGCCGTTTTCCCTGATCCGCTTCGTTAAGCAGCGTTTCCCGGCATTATCGAACAGATACCGGATCCCATCCGTAGTCCTTATAGGCAGTGACTGCAAGATTGTTCGCCTGAACATAATTTCTGATCCAGTTTCTGCGAACCTGCTTTTCCTTTTTCTCATTGGAGACAAGCATTTTTTTCCGGATCTTCTTATACCCCTTTGTCATCTTCTCAATGCTGTCCGTAAATCCCGCGCCGTCTTCCGCCTGTTCGACTTTTGTGACCTTATAGCTGTCCCCGTCCTTCGCCAGATGGAAGCAGGCAGGCATCGCGCCGCCGCTTTCGCAGATCAGCGTAGCGCCGGAAAGATCGTAGCCGAAGATCCAGAAATTGCCGAACACAAGCGTCTCTCCGCCTTTTTCGCGTATTCCGAAAATCACCGGTGCAGGGATGAAGACGTCCGCATCCTTATAGAGGGGTGCCTTCTTTTCCAGAAGGTACTCGCAGATCACCGCGAGTTCTTTCTTATTCCCCGTGTATTTGAAGGCAGGAAGCGCCGACTCCTTCCTGTAAGCTGCGGAGACATCCTGCCGGGCTCCTCCCGCCTGACAGACAGCCGGAACAGCTGCCGTCAGGCAGACTGCGCAGAGCGCCGCCGCAGTCATCTTTTTGAAGAACGCTCTTTTTGTAAAGCGGTTTGTACCTGTTTTTTTCATGTATTTCCCTCCTTTGTCTGACTTTATCCCTGTCCGCTCCTGTGAAAGAAAAGCGGATTGTTCTGCGCATTCCTCCATGACTGCGGTCATGAAACTCCTGTATGACCACTGCCATGAAACTCCTGTTTGACTGCTGCCATGAAACTCCTGTTTGACTGCGGTTATGAAGCTCCTGCAATGAAAAACGAGCTATGAATAACCGGCAGGCGATAATCACATAGTCCCGGACGAAAGCCTTCTCTCAGGGAAAGAGATCCGGCCCGGACGCTTCCCAGCAGATTTTCCCGCTCAGCCGCCCGCACAGTTTCTCCAGGCCTTCCTGATCCGTTTCCGTAAAACGGGCCTTTAAAGGACTGTCGATATCCAGAACGCCCCGGATCTTTCCATCTGCGTCTTGGAGCGGAACCACAATCTCCGAAGCGGACGCGGCGTCGCAGGCGATATGCCCGGGAAAAGCATGTACATCTTTCACCAGAATGCTCCGCATCTCCTTTACGGCAGTGCCGCACACCCCTTTCCCGATCTCAATGCGGATGCAGGCAGGATGCCCCTGGAAGGGGCCGACAACAAGAAAGCCTCCCCTGAGCAGATAAAAACCGGCCCAGTTCACATCTTCCATGGAATCCTTTATCAGCGCGGAAAGATTGGAAAGAAAGGGAAGATATCCGCTTTCGCTTTCCAGCAGCGCTTCCGCCTGGGCGGTCAGAAGATCATAATCCGTCATAAAAACCTCATTTCAGCCGCTGAAACGGCAGATCGCTGCGCTTTGGCCCCTCCGCGCAGGCCGTAAACCGCAGCGGCCTGTCACAGAATTTTCCGCGTGTCGTTGATCAGAATCAGGACCATCAGGACCATCAGCACGGCAAAGCCGGCCAGGTTGATATATCCCTCGATATTTTCCCCAAGCTTCTTTCCCCGCACCGCTTCCAGCAGAAGTAGGACGATCCTTCCCCCGTCAAGGGCCGGGAAGGGAAGCAGGTTCATGACGCCCAGATTGGCGGAGAGCAGGATCACAAGATTGATCATATTCAGGAAGAGGTAGAAGCCTCCCTCGCTCTTCGTCTCCTCATAGGTATCGCCGATCATCTGCACCACGCCCACCGGGCCTGATACGTTCTGAACGGAGATGCGTCCCGTAAGCAGAAGCCTGAGACTGTTCAGGGTCGTACTGATCCAGTATTTCACCTCATAAAGACTGTATCTCAGCACCTGAGCAGGATTTTTCGCCGGGATCCGGACTCCGCCGGTAATACCCAGGATATATCTTCCGCTCTCACTCTGCCGGGCTGTCAGTTCTGCGCTCTTTGATTCTCCGTCGTGGATCCAGCTGACCGTCACCGGTTTCCCGGCGGCAAAATCCTTCTGGTGCAGAGAAATATAACCGGAGAAGTCCCTGTAGACGGTGATCTTCTCCCCTCCGACGGAAGTGATCAGGTCTCCCCGCTCCATCCCGGCTTCCTGCGCCGGATATCCTTCCGACAGATACTCCGCATACGGGGCGTCATATCCCGCGCCGGTCACGATAATCACCGCGCCCAGGAAGGCAAGCAGAAAATTGAAGAAAGGCCCCGCCGCCACGATCAGCAGCCGCTGCCAGACCTTCGCCCTGCCGAAGGCCCCTTCCGACATATCCCCGTCATCCTCTCCCCGCATGGCGCAGGAACCTCCGAAAGGCAGAATTTTCAGGGAATATCTTGTCCCGCTTTTCCGGCTTACATGGCTCAGAAGCCTCGGCCCCATCCCGAGAGAGAACTCAATTACAAACACGCCATTCAGTCTCGCCAGCAGAAAATGCCCGAATTCATGAAATAATATAATTCCGCTGAATATTAGAAGTGCAATAATAATTCTCAAATCTGATTTTTTTCCTCCATGGAAGCAATCTTTTCACCGGCTTCTTTTTCCGCGTCCAGAATCTGGTCCACATCGGGATCCGCCGTCACCCGGTGACTGTCCATGCATTCTTCGATCAGGCGGTAAATATCCAGGAAGCCGATCCGGCGGGCAAGGAAATGCGCCACGGCAATCTCATTGGCCGCGTTGAAGACTGTCGGCATCGTGCCCCCCTCCGCCATGGCCCGCCTTGCGAGGGTCAGTCCGCGGAAGGTATCCGTATCCGGCTTTTCAAATGTCAGGCTGCCGATTTGAAACAGGTTAAGCCGCTCCGTATCCATTTCCCTGCGCTGCGGATAAAAGAGAGCGTACTGGATCGGCAGGCGCATATCGGGCGTCCCCAGCTGCGCGATCACGGCTCCGTCCGTAAACTGCACGGCAGAATGGATAATGCTCTGGGGCTGGACGACCACTTCAATCCGGTCGCCCGGAACGCCGAAGAGCCATCCGGCTTCCATCACCTCCAGACCTTTATTTACCAGGGAAGCAGAGTCCACAGTGATCTTGCGGCCCATATTCCAGTTGGGATGGCGCAGCGCGTCCTCTACGGTTACTTTGGAAAGCTGCTGCTTCGTGTAACCGCGGAAGGGGCCTCCGGAGCAGGTGAGAAGAATCTTCTCGATTCTGCTGCCCTCCTCCCCGTTCAGGGACTGGAAGATCGCGGAATGTTCCGAATCAACCGGCAGGATCTTCACGCCGCATTTTCTGGCAAGAGGCATGATAATATGTCCCGCCGTAACCAGGGTCTCCTTGTTGGCCAGGGCGATATCCTTACCGGCCTTAATCGCCTCGATGGTCGGGCGGATCCCGATCATGCCGACGATCGCCGTCACTGTGATCTGCGCATCCTTATAGGCGGCAGCCTCGATCAGTCCGTCCATGCCATAGCCGATACGGATCCCCGTATCCTTCACCAGCTCCCGCAGGCTCAGGGCATCCTTTTCTTCCCATACGGCGACATATTCCGGCGAGAACTCCCGGATCTGTTCCTCCAGCCGGCGGATATTGCGGCCGGCGGCAAGGGCGGTCACCTTCAGGTCCGGATTGCGCCTGACCACTTCCAGGGTCTGCGTTCCGATTGAACCGGTACTTCCCAGAATAGCTATTTTTTTCATAACATCCTCATCGTGTCTTTTTAAGAGGCACTGTTTCATTCGCTTACTCTCAACCATGTATCAGCATTTCCCGCTTTCATCCGAAAATCAGCGCCAGCAGAAGGATGCCGGGCGCCGCGGCGATCACGGAATCAAAGCGGTCCAGGATTCCCCCGTGCCCGGGAATCAGGCGGCCGTAGTCCTTGATATCATGATTCCGCTTGATGGCGGATGCCGCAAGGTCTCCGACCATGGAAATCAGGGCGCCGCAGACGCAGATCAGTCCGTAGACCGGGATCCGGACATTTTCCGCATGCATAAAATGAATCATGCACGCCGCGTAGATCATGCCGGCGGCCGCGGATCCCAGCACGCCGCCGACCGCTCCCTCCACGGTCTTCTTCGGACTCAGCTCCGGAGCCATCTTATGCCTGCCGAAGAGTCTTCCGGCGCAGTACGCAAAGGTATCGCTTCCCCAGGAGCAGAGAAATACGAGCCATACCGTGAATTCTCCGCCCGGGAGATTGCGGATCTGGAAGATCGAGCTTAAGCAGACCGCCACATAGGCAATCCCGAAAAAGGCAGTCATCACTTCGTCCGCGTGATAGCGGGGATAGGTGAATACATAGACAAACAAATCCGCGATCAGTCCCGCGATCAGTACGGGCAGATACAGGTCCTTCAGTCCCAGGAAAACCATGATATAGAAGGCGGCCGCGGCCGCGAAAGACACCGCCGTCAGAAGATTGACGCCGTTTTTCTGTATCCCCGTCGCGCGGTAGAGCTCAAACATCCCGACCAGCGAAATGAACAGCAGAACGGCAAAAAGAAGAGGGCCGTTCAGAACAATCGTTACGATAGCGACAGCCAGCAGGACAATCCCGCTGACCAGACGGGTCCAAAACATAAGTCTGTCTCCTTCCGCGAGGCTTGTCCCCGCTTATTATCCCTTTCCCGCAGGATCCTCTTCGCCGGGCTTCAGGCCTCCGAAGCGGCGCGTCCTGCCGTTATAGACTTCGATGGCTTTTTCCAGCTCCTTTTTGGAGAAGGCCGGCCAGGGAACATCCGTAAAATACAGTTCCGCGTAGGCCAGCTGCCACATCAGGTAATTGCTCAGGCGCATCTCTCCGCTGGTACGGATCAGCAGATCCGGATCCGGAATATCCGCGGTATCCAGATAGGAGGCCAGTTTTTCCTCTGTAATCTCCCCGCTGCTCCCGATCGAGCCGCCTTTGTAGTCCTCCGCGAGGCGGCGGACCGCGCGGACGATCTCATCGCGGCTTCCGTAATTGATGGCCAGCTGGAAATTCAGTCCCGTATTCTCCTTTGAGCTTTCCACCAGCTCGGACAGATTCTTCTGCAGCGTCGCATCCAGGGCGGAAGGGTCTCCGAGCACGCGGCAGCGCATATTGTTCTCTCTTGCCTGCCGGATCGCCGTTCTCGTATAGCTGTGAAACAGGGTCATCAGGGCTTTTACTTCATCCTGGCTGCGCTTCCAGTTTTCGGTCGAAAACAGGTAAACCGTCAGATAGCGGATGCCGAGTTCGTCTGCCGCCCGGCAGATATTCTCCACATTTGCCGCCCCGCGGACGTGCCCGTAGTTGCGGGGCATGCCTCTGGACCTGGCCCACCGTCCGTTTCCATCCAGAATAATCGCTACATGGCGCGGAATCTCCATAATCATTCTCTCCGTTCTCTGAAAAATGCACGCGGCGCAGGCCGTTCTCCCGCTTCCCGCATGTCGTCCTCCCCGTACAGAACGGGGCTGTCACCCCGAATTCCTCATCGATCTGACAGCCCCATGATATAGCAATCTTTTCCTCACAAATCAGACAGTAAGAATCTCTTTCGTCTTCTCCTCGACAGCCTTGTCGATCTCCTTGATCTTCTTATCCGTCTCTTTCTGCAGATCATCCTGAAGATCCGCAACCACGTCCTCGGAGATCTCATCCTTCAGCTTTTTGAACTGCTTGTCGGCGTCGCGGCGGATATTGCGGATCGCAACCTTCGCCTCCTCGCCCTTCTTGCGGACGTCCTTGCTCAGATCTTTTCTGCGCTCTTCCGTAAGCTCCGGGAAAACAAGGCGGATCACTTTGCCGTCCGTGCTCGGGTTAATGCCGATATCGGACATATTGATGGCCTTGATCACAGCCTTCACCATGTTCGGTTCCCACGGGGCGATCTGCAGGATACGCGCCTCCGGGACTGTAATGTTTCCTACCTGGGAAATCGGAACCTGAGATCCGTAATATTCCACGCGTACCTTATTCAGCACCGCCGGATTCGCCCTGCCCGCCCGGATCGTCTTGAAATCCTCGGAAAGGCTGACCAGTGTCTTTCCCATCTTCTCCACATAAGGTGTCAGTCTAGCATCCATAATTCTTCTCCCTTCACTGATTTCTCAGACAGTAACCTTCGTCCCGTCGATCGCTCCTTCCGCGGCCCTCAGAATGCTGTTCTCCTCGTTCAGTCCGAAGACGAACATGGGCATGCGGTTTTCCCTGGCAAGGATGGAAGCGGTCATATCCACAACCTTCAGATTTTTCGCGATCACCTCGTCGATCGTGATCGTATCAAACTTCCTGGCGTCCGGATTATCCTTCGGGTCGTCGTCATATACGCCGTCGATGGACTTGGCAAGCAGGATCTCGTCCGCTTCGATCTCGATCGCCCTCAGAAGAGTGGCGGTATCCGTCGAAAAGTAGGGATGTCCCGTTCCTCCCGCGAAGAAAACGATCTCTCCCTTCTCAAGCGCCGCGAGCGCGGCGTCCTTGGAGAAAAGTTCTGTAAAGCTTCCGCACAGGAAAGGCGTCATGACATGCGTGCGCAGTCCCTGTGAACGGAAAATCTCCGACACATAGATGCAGTTCATGACCGTCGCAAGCATACCGATCTGGTCCGCTTTGGTGCGGTCCATATTCTCACTGGACCTGCCCCGCCAGAAATTGCCTCCGCCGGTGACCACAGCGATCTGGATTCCCTTCTCCGTCAGGGCTTTCACCTGTCCGGCGATACCGGATACCGTCGCTTCGTCAAATCCGGTCTTCTTCTCACCCGCAAGAGCTTCCCCGCTCAGTTTCAGCAGAACACGCTTCATATCAGACCTACCGCCTTCCTTAAAGTTCAGAACTTTGTCACAAAATCTGCTATTCATCATAGCACAGATCCCGGAACAATTCCACGCTTATTTAAAATAGGGAAACGCTGTTTTATTCTGAATAACAACTTTTGACAGACTGGAAACAGCGTTCCCCTATACAATCTTTGAGCGCACAATGCGCTCAAAGCTTCAGGCAGAAAACGGATGCGGCAGACTCATGTACTGTGAAGGGGCCTGCTCCGCCTTCATCAGACTTCGCAGACGATCATCCTGAGCTTTCCGTTCGCGTCCGGCGGAATGACATCCATCCATTCGAACTCAAAGCGGAAGGGTTTTTTGAAGATTCTGTTCAGACTGCTGCTGAGGTATTCCTCAAGCTCTTCCCTGCTCATCTTCGCCTTCCCGTCGCGCACGATCTGCACATGGATCAGGTCGTAGCTTTTCTCGATGAAACGGATCTGCAGGATATCCTGGCAGTGGGCGATCACGGGCGTAACCTCAAAGAAGCTGGTTACTCTCCCATCCTCATAGCGGAAGTAATCGTTCAGTCTGCCGTCCATGCTCGTGATAAAATGTACGCCCTGGCTCGTCCGCATCTCCGCCCTGTCGCCGACCTCATAGTTGATCAGAGGAAGATCCGTCTTATAGAGGGGCGTGATGATCACGCGTCCCTGCCGGGCAAGCTGCCCGTTCTCATCCACCACGTTCACGACGAAGGAATCGTTGTGGACCGCATAGTAATTCTTGTCCGGCAGACGGAGCATGCAGGCGCCCGTCTCCGCGGACCCGTAGGAATCGATAATGCCGGGGCCCAGCTCTTCGATAAAGAGCGCCCTGTCATTTTCGGTGATCTTCTCGGAAATAGGATCATAAAAGCGCGGATGCCAGATCTTCTTTCCGGTCCGCTTCGCGTAGAGGACCAGGCGCATCATCTCGGTTTTATTCATATACAGCCAGTCCGGCCGGTTTTCGTTGATTGCGTCGATCACTTCCTCCTCCGGCGCGTACTGATTGACATATTCATGGCGCAGAATCCCGAATTTCTGCAGGAAGGTATCCCGGCCGCCGGGATTGACATCGTGCATATTGATCCGGCTCATCATCTTACCGGTCACCGGGTTGTAGCCGCAGCAGAGCATCACGCGGAACCAGTTGGCTTTCATATAAGCCTTTTCCTTCGGGGAGAAAAGAATCGAAACCGGCTTTCCGGTTGACCCGGAAGTCGTGTCGCAGATCCAGTCCTTATAGCGGGGCTGGTCCTTCAGGCTCCCCATCCATTCCCTGAGTTCATCCTTGGTCAGAACCGGAAGCTTCGTCAGGTCGTCTCCCGTCCGGATCTCTTCCGGCTTTACGCCCGCCCTGTCAAAACGCTCCCTGTAGAAGGGAATCTCATAAGCTTTTTTCGCCAGTTTCTGCACCCGCTCATTCTGCAGCTGCATGACGTGCGAGAAATTCTTCGGAATCCGGTGGGACATTTTCCCCAGATCCGCAAGAATATAGAAATTCATCAGTTTCTTCTGAACATTTTCAAACATACTGCAAGAATCCTCCTGCAACTTCTTCTGTAAATCCGGCCGGAAGCGCTCAGTCCACCTCGATCTCAATTTTCTTAAGAGCCCTGTCCAGCGCCGCTGTTGCTTCCGCCAGTGTACGGCCCTTCGTGATCACATGGCCGATCCGGTTCGGTCCCACATGGAATTTTTTTACCGTGTCTCCAACCGTGTAGTCAAACTTCACCTCATAGATATTGGAATCATTCCGGGGATTGCGGTTGGCGATACAGCTGATCACGCCGTCCCTGTCGCTCATGAGTAGCTTACTGGCGTTCGGAACCGCTCTGCTCGTCGGGAAATCAGGTTTCTCGCCGAGAGCGACCTGAATGATTTTTTTATAATAATCGTAGCCATAGTAAATGGAAACCAGCTCCGCGAGGCAGGTCGCGCCGCTTCGTCCGCCCAGTTCCAGTACATAGGTTTTTCCGTCCCGCATGATAAAGTCCGCGTTCACGGCGCAGTTATCCAGCTTCATGGCATGAATCGCCTTCTCGCAGGTAATTCTGCAGTCCTCCTCCGCCTCCTCGCTGAGCTCGTAGGGTGCGAAATGTCCCGCCGGCACTCCTGTGCTTCCATGGAAAATGTAATCGCCGTGCGGCAGGATAAACTGAACTTTCCCGTCCATAACAAAGGCCTGGGCCCCAAACTCCCTGCCGACGATAAATTCCTCGACGATATAATAGTCCTTGCGTGTGAAAGCCTGGGCGTTCAGAATCGCCTGCGGGATCTGGGAGGGACTGTCGATGCGCATGATTCCCCGGCTTCCGGAGGAATCCACGATCTTGAAAATCAGCGGGTACTCCAGCCCCTTTATCTTCTCATTGACGTCCTCATTGAAATAGACCTTGCGGTAGCGCGCGGTCCGGATCCCGTTTTCCTCGTAGCACTGCTTCATCAGAACCTTGTCCGTCGCGATGCGCGCGGCCTCGTAAGAGATCCCGGACAGTCCCAGGGCGTCATTGACCTTTCCGATCGTCACTACGGCGACGTCCGTTCCCGCCGTGCAGATCCCGTCGATCTGCTTCTCCCGGGCCGCCCTCAGCACTGCCTGGGAGTCAACGGTATTGATGTGGAGAATCTCATCCGCGTAGGCAAATCCCGGATAATTGCCCGGGATGGAGACGGCGATCGTATGAATGCCCATCTCTTTCGCGGCCAGAATCAGCGGGACCTGATAGATGCCCGCTCCCATAATCATCAGTTTTTTCATACCCTTCAACCCCTTTCTCCGGAAGGCCGGATGCCCATTCCCGAAAAAATCATTTTTCAGGGACTTCGCCGGCATCCGCCGGAAGTCTTAACCCGCCGCAGGTCCGGGCTCACTTTTGCACAGAATCGCTCCTGCATGTTCCTTCCCGCAGCACAGTCGCAGGAATCAGCCCGGCAAAGTCTGATCTGCCGCTTTTTCTTCTCCCGGCGCTTTCCCGCAGGGCTCCTCCGCTCTTACAAACTTCTCGCCGGCTTCATTGATGAGATAAGGACCGCTTCCCTGTTCGTCCACCTGCCGGACGACAAACTGGGGATTGTTGCAGATCCCGAGAAAGATCCGGCCGATGTATTCCCCGATCAGCCCCATGAAAAACAGAAGCAGGCCGGAGAAGAAAAAGATGGAAACCATCACGCTCGGCCAGCCGATCGCCGTCACAGGCCGTACAATCTTGCGGATGATAACCGCAATAATCCCGATCAGGCCGGCAAGGGCAAAGAAATTGCCCAGCAGGGTTGCAACCCTGAGCGGTACGATGGAGAAGCCGATGATATTCGCCCACAGTCCCATCAGCTTGGACAGGGTATAGCCGGACCGGCCGGTCTCCCTCTTAAAATGCTCGATCGGAATGCAGCTGATATTGCGCGTGACTCTCAGAAAAACCCCCTGCAGGTGCGTATAGGCGCTGCGGTACTGAATCGCGTAATCCCTCACAAATCTCCTGATGACCCAGTAGGAGCTGGTCTTCAGGCCCTTCGGCTTATCCAGAAGAATCCGCGTGGTCCACTGATTGAAGCGGCTGCCGAGATTGCGGAAGCTGCTGTGCTGCTTATTCGGATAATAGCCGTAGACAATATCATAACCCTTCTCTATCTCTTCCAGAAGCCTGGGAAGCTGGGTCGGGCTGGTCTGGCCGTCGTCATCCATGGCGATGATCAGGTCCCCCTTCGCGTAGTTGAGCCCCGCCATCACCGCATTATGCTGTCCGCTGTTGCGCGCCAGCTCCACTGCCCGGATATTGCCGTAATCCTTCACAAGCTCTCTTAGCGCGCGCACTGTGGCGCCCTCGTCCGGGCTGCAGTCATCCACCAGGACAAATTCCACGTCTCCCCGGTCCATGTCCTTAAACTTCTGCATGGTCTCTTCCACCACTTTCCGGATGGTCAGGGAAGATTTATAGCAGGGAATCACAACCGTATGCAGCATGAACTGGTCTTTCCTCCTGTGTATTATCACTCTTTTACGAAAAATGCGGATTCCTCCGCATTTCCCGGCATCCTTTGATTATAGCATAGCTCCGGCCGCCTTTCCATACCCGGTATCGCCTGCCGGCTGCTGCGACTTACTGACGCACTTTATATATGCCGTCTCTGCCGGCTGCTGCGTTCTGCTGACGCACTTTATGTGCCGCATCTGCCGGCTGAAGCGCCCTGCTGACGCAGTTTATATGCCGCATCCGCCGGCTGCAGCGTCTTACCGGACTGCCGCTTTCTTCCGCCTGCGCCTGCAGACGGCCAGCCCGGCCGCGAACAGAAGGACGCCAGCCAGCGTCAGATATCTTCCGGTCCGCGATCCCGGCGTCTGGTAGGATAGCCGGATCTCATTGTCGCCCGGCTGCGCGCAGAGTCCCATAAATCCGGCGTCAGTCTGCAGCAGAGCTGTCTTCTGACCGTTCACCCGGGCAGTCCAGCCTTTGCTGAAGGGAATCTGGAAGACAATATAACGGGGCTGATCCGCATGGAGGGTACCTGTCACGGTATCCTTCCCGAACCGTACATTTTCAAGAACGCAGCCGTTCAGTGCGGCAATCCGTTCCTCAAAGCTTTCCGGCCCTGAAGCGGCATCTTTGAGGCCTGCCGCCTGCGGATCCCTTAAGACATAGATGATACGCATCTTCTCAAGCTCATACTGCCCTTTTTCCGCGAAGCGGACTGACAGAGTTTCCTCCCCTGCGCTGGTTCCGTCCCCGCAGCCCAGGCTGACCAGGTAGTCTTCCCTGAGAAGGGTATAGGTCTGCTCTTCCGACAGAAGGGTTACTTTCTTGTCGATCCCGTCTCCGAGTATCCGGACGCTTGTCCCCATATTTTTCGGGACGAGTCCCTGAAGCTGCAGAAAGATTTCATATCCCGGCCTGCGTTCGTAAGAGAAGGAAATCTCCGCCTTCTTTTTCTTCGCCCTGTAGCCGGAATCCGTACGCTTCACATCTTCATTTCCTTCCGGAAGAGGAAGTTCCTCATACAGGAAACGGCCGCTCTCCCGCGACGGATCGTATTCTCCAAGGCCTTTCCCGACGGCTTCCGCAGCTTCCCCGTCCGCCAGCACGGCGGCGTGCAGCATCGCTTCCTCCGCCTGCGCACCGTCCAGCTGCTCCCAGACAGACATGGGAAGAACCTGATCCACGGCAAAAGCGAAAGAGAGGGGGAATCTGTTTTCATAAATCCCCATCTTTCCGTCCGACCAGACCGGTTCCGGCCCGAAGCCATAAGGCAGGCTTTTCTCCTTAGAGAGCTCACACTGGTAATAGCGGGTCCCCATGAAGGCCTCTGAAGCGCTCCGGCCGTCGAGGCCGTGAATGTGAAGCATGGTAGTCAGGCCGATATTTTCCGTCTGCATCAGCCAGCGGATCAGGGAGGCGTTCAGCACACTGTTGTAAATCTGGCAGCCCGGATAGCCCAGCTGGACGGAAGCATTGTCCTCGTTTGACCCGTTCCAGAGTCCGTCGACCCGGTAAAAGCCATTTTCCCAGACATCAGCCGGCGAGGATACCTGTCCGGCTCCGTCCGTTCCCGACATAAGGGCAGCTGTCTCATTATAATTGGCGTAGACAGATTCCCCGTAATACTGTTCCAGGCTGCCGGCGTCCGCATAATAGCGCGTCAGGCCGCCGAAGCGGGACCCGAAGGTGAAATACCCGTTCAGGACAGTAGAAACAAAAGTCACCGCGAGCACAGCGCTTATGCATCTTCCGGCCCGGTGCGGCGCATCCTTCTTTCCGGCATACAGAAGCAGGACCGTCGCTGCCGTCAGCTCCGCGGCAGCCAGCAGATGATAAGGATTCCGCCCTTCCGCAAAGCTGAGGACCGCAATCCCCGCATCATACAGAAGCACAGTCAGAAGCAGGCCCCGCTTCTGAAGCCTGCTCAGCTCGTGGAAGCAGTCAGCCGTAAATGCCGTAACCATTCCGAGCAGGAGGCTGATCAGGTAGACCCAGCGGTTGTTTTCATTGTGGAAGACCGCCATGACAAAACCGCCCGCCGGCAGCAGCAGGAACAGAAGTGTTATCAGCGAAAGACTTTTCAGTCCTGACAATACTCTGCGTGCCCCCAGAAAAAGAACCGCCAGGCAGGGAAGGACGATCACCGCGAAATTCAGGTGCGTCCCGTTCCCTGACGCCTCCAGGGGACTGATCAGATTCACCAGCCAGGCACCGTAGCGCCGCCTGTCGTCATAAAGCAGCAGGTTCGAAACACTGGTCAGATTTTCAGAGCGGTAGCTTCCCAGATAACGCTGAATCGCCGGCAGCAGGGTGACAGCCGAGAGAAAGAGTCCCAGCAGGTAGGCGCTGACCATGCGGATGAAGAGAAGCACAAAGTTCCGGACACGGTCCCGGCGGAAAACGCTCCAGAAGCGCACGAGCACATAAATCAGAAGCCCCACCGAATTGATATACATAAAATAATAGTTGGATACGAAGCCCAGCCATACCATGACTGAAAAAAGCGCGAAAGAATGAAGACCGAGCATCATGTATTCCGCCCCGAGGAGGAGCAGGGGCATGACGATCATCGGCGCGGCGTAGATCGGATGCACAATTGCGAGTTCAAACACATAACCGCAGAAAAGGTAAACCATACAGCCCGCAAGGGTGCAGGCTCCCGTCCTCTTCCAGTAAAAAGCGTATGCGGAGAAGGCCAGGCCGGCCAGCCAGAGCCTGAAGAAAATCAGGAAAACATACAGTGCTTCCGTATGGGCCGCCGGAACAAAAACAGCAAGGAAATCAAGCGGATGAAAGCGGACGATGGCGTTGACGTCATCCCCGGGACCGATCGTAAAGTCATAGCTTCTCAGATTCAGATGTCCGTGCAGGAGATCCGACGCCGCCTCTCTCAGCCACTGCCCCGTATAGCGCAGCTGAAGGATGTACTGGGATACGCCGTCCCCGTTTCCCACCAGGCTTTTTCCGGCCGTGAGAAACGGCAGAAAGACCAGAAAGCCCAGCGCCAGAAACGCCAGGGTATAGATCATCAGATATTTCTTTGTTATCCGGGTCTCACTCATAGATAACTCCACTCTTTTTTACTGTGTACTGGTCAGCCGGAGAACCGGCTCCGCTCAGGTCGGCCGGTTCGTCCTTTCTCCTGCCGCTGTCGTCTCCGCCGGACCAGGGCCAGAAGGATCCAGATGAGAATGGCCGCCGCGGATGCCAGCGCTCCGGCCTTCAGCCCGGGCGTGCGGTAGATAAGCTGAATCTCATGCTCTCCCGCCTCCAGCAGCAGTCCCATATATGCCAGGTTTGCTCCCTCTGCCTTCCTCTTCTCCCCGTCGACGGTCAGGGACCAGCCGTTCGCGCGCGCGACCGGGAACACAATGAATTTTGGAGCGGTAAGCCTGATCGTCCCCTCCAGACGCTCCGCACTGACCACAGCGTTCTCAAGGGATTCCTCATTCAGCATTTCCGCCGCCTGCCGGAAAGAATCCATCGGCATATACTGCACTGTGATCTCCTCAAGATCATAGCTTCCGGGCGCAAAAAAGGTAAGCGTAACGTCCCCGCTCCGGTCCTCATCGCTGTATCCCAGATTAAAAAGGTACTCGTCCCGTCCGACATTGTAGACCTGATGCGCATTCCGGACCGTCGTCTCATAGCACAGGCCGTCCGACGCCAGCTGCAGACGGAAATACTCATCTTCCGCATGCAGGCCTTTCAGGCGAAGGAAGGCTGTGTATCCGGCTTTTCTCTGAACCGGAAGCGTAATCCGGCCCTTTTTCCGGCTGACTTCATATCCATCCGAAGTCCTGCTGACCCCTTCTTCCGTTGTGACATCAGAAATTGTCTCTGTCAGAATCTCCTCCGGAGGGGCGCTGATCTGCGTCAGGCCCGCTGAGCGGAGCGCTTCCGCCGGAGAAGGAGAATCCGCTTTCTCCGCGTCAAGGACAACTGCATGCAGCTGAACCAGTTCTCTTTGAAGGTCTGTCAGCAGATCATAATCTTCTCTTGTGATGAAGGAATCATAACTGTATGCCTCCGGAAGCAGGCAGTCTGATTCATATACAAGAATTCCGTCCTTCTCCAGAACGGGTTCTTTCCGGAAGCCATAGGGAACCGCGGCAGGCTGATCCTCCGGCACGGCAAACCAGCGGACGCGGGACATCAGCTCCGATACCGGCCTTCCGTTCAGATCGTGGATCTGGGTGACGGCATCCAGGCCCAGATTGTTCTGCGCGGCCAGGGCATCCGTAAAGCCTGCGTTCAGAATACTGTTGTACATGGAAATCCCGCTGTATCCCCAAAACTCGGCGCTGTTCTCATATCCGTGCTCCAGGTTCCAGATCTCCGTCCGGTCCAGAAGTCCTCCGCCGGACCGGGCCGCTTTCTTCGCAGCCGCCGCCGGGGCGTATTTTCTGTATTTCGCAAGGGACTGTCCCGCTTTTGTATACTCTTCCGCAACTGCCCCGAAGGGATGCGCGTAGGTAAGGATGCCGCTGACCGCCGTGGACGCCACCGTCAGGGCCAGGACAATCCCCCTGACAAGTTTCAGGGAGGCTTTCCGGCGGGACAGGGCCAGAAGCAGGACTGCCGCCGCGGCAAGCTCAGCAGCTGCCGCCGTATTATAGATATTAAATCCGTCAAAAGCCGTCTGCGCCAGGACTCCAAGGCAGAACAGCGCGGTGCTGCCAATGAGGAAGGCGGCCTGTCTGCGGGAAAGCGACCGGAAGCTGTCCCCCAGGAAAACAACCGCCATCCCCAGCGAAAGCGCGATCAGGAACATCCAGCGGTTATTCTCATTGTTGAAACCGGCCAGAATATAGCCGCCGGCCGGAATCAGCAGAAACAGAAGCTCCGCGATCAGGGTCAGTTTCAGAGAACGGAGTTTTTTCCACTCCAGGGCAAATAAAAGCGCGGCGGCCGGAAGAACAATGACCGCGAAGTTCAGGTCGGTACCGTTCCCGGAGCTGCGGTAAGGGCTGATCAGGTTCAGGAACCAGGCCGCATATCTCCTTTTGTCCTCATAGACCAGCAGGTTTTTCGTCTGGCTGGCCTGGCTGAGTCTGGTGGAGGAAAGGTAGCGCAGGACGGTCGGAAGAAGAGTCGCAAGAGACATACACAGTCCGAGCAGGTAGAGGCAGACCATTTTCCCGGTCAGGATAAAAAAGGCCAGCATTCTCTTTCCGCCTGAAAACTCTTTCGTCCGCTCTCCTCCGTTATAATCTTTCGTCTCCTCTCCGCCTGTATAATCTTTCGTCTCCCCTCCCGGTCCTCCGGTCCCGCAGGGCAGCTTCCCTGAATCAGCTTTTCTGCCGGGTCTGCGCGGATACACTTCCGGAAAGCGGATCAGCATATAGATGAGCAGGGCGATGGAGAGAATATACATAAAATAGTAATTGCTCCAGAAGCCCAGCATGACCATCAGCGGAAAGAGCAGAAATCCCTGCCCGTGCAGCACATGCTCCGCTCCGAGAAGCAGAAGGGGAAGGACAATAAAAGGGGCCGCGTAGATCGGATGGTTGGTTACACGGATCAGCATAAAGCCCCCGAACAGGTAGACCAGCGAACCGGCCATCACGTTGGAGGAATAAGCGATCATCCGCGGCTGCCTCTCCCCGGATACCGGTACCGTATTCCAGTAAAAGGCATAGGCGCTGAAGGAGAGCCCCGCCAGGTAAAAGCGAAGCAGCAGAATCAGCGCATAAACAGATTCCGTTTTCGACGCCGGAAAAAAGGCTGACAGAAAATCCAGCGGATGAAAACGGACAATGGCATTGATGTCATCCCCGATCCCGATCGAAAAATCATACTGGGGCGGAATCAGCTTGCCTCCGGCAATCCCGCGAAACCATTCCCGGAGAAACTGTCCCATATAGCGCAGGTAGACAATGTACTGGGACTGTCCGTCCACTTTGCAGACAAAGCTCCTTCCCTCCAGCAGGAAGGGCAGAAAAACAATAAGGGAGACTCCTGCGAAAAGAAGCGTATATTTCCAAAGATATCCTCTTGCTGCTTTTTTCAACTGACTCTCCCCCCTCAAAGCAGGACTGTCTGCTTATCACTCACCTATTTATCCTGTTCCCGTCATTAATCCTGTGATTATAACAGGGACAAGAAAAATATTCAACGTCCCCATCCTTCGCCGGCAGCTACCCGTCTGCGGTTGCTTTTTTCCAAAAAATATGTATGATAAAAAGCGTGTGTTTTCAAACCGGCGTGTGAAATGCCGGGATTATCACCAGTAAACCCGCGCGGTACGGATCACTGCTCTGCCGCGGCTCATTTTCAAGAGGCTCTCTGACATGAAAAAAGTGGCGATTCTTCAGTCTGATTATATCCCCTGGAAGGGATATTTCGATATTATCAACAGTGTCGACGAATTCATTCTTTACGATGACATGCAGTATACGCGGCGGGACTGGCGCAACCGCAACCAGATCAAGACCCCGTCCGGGATGCTCTGGCTGACCATTCCGGTTGAGAGCAAGGGGAAGTTCTATCAGCGGATCCGTGATACAAAGGTCACCGGCCACAAATGGGCGCAGGAACACTGGCGGTCCATCTCCCTCAATTATGCCAGGACCCCTTACTTTAAAAACTATGGTCCTTTTTTTGAAAAGCTCTATGGGGAAGCGGAAAAACTGGACTACCTCAGTGAGATCAATCACCTGTTTTTAACGGGAATCTGTTCCCTGCTGGGGATCCGGACCGCCATCAGCTGGTCGTCTGATTATCCGCTGGCGGAAGGGAAAACCGAACGCCTTGCCGCGCTTGTCCGTTCTGCGGGCGGCAGCTATTATCTCTCCGGCCCGGCCGCAAAGGATTATATCGAAGATCAGGTCTTCGAGGACGCGGGCATTCAGCTTGCTTATATGAGCTACGAAGGTTACCCGGAGTATCCGCAGCGCGGTGACAGCTTCACGCACAATGTCTCGATCCTGGACCTTCTTTTCATGACAGGTCCTTCCGCCCCGGAATACATGCTCAGTTTCCGCGGCGGCAAAGATGGCAGCGCGGATTCCGCACTCTGAATGAAGAAGCGATCAACGCGGCATCTCCCCGGCACTGCTGCCCGATGTCCGCAGCCCTCATTTGCCGGCTCATGCCGGTATGGCGGCCATCTTTTTCTTTCTGATTACTCACATAAAGGCCATGAATCGTCTCCGCCCGGGTCGGACGGAAAACGGTCCATGGCCTTTTCAGCCCGGATCGGTTCTCTCCGGATCAGTAGATAATCACTGTCGTGTACATCGGGATGTTCTCATAGAACCATTTTGCGTCAGCATATGTCAGACGGACGCAGCCGTGGGACGCCGGATGTTCGCCGATCACGCCTGCCATGCCGCCTCCCGGCCAGGCATGGATTCCGTTTCCGCCGTACTCGCTCCACCAGACGACGCCTTCATGATAAGGGGCTCTCCTGTATACTCTGTAGGTGCCGGTCGGGCTGGGCGTCGTAGCCTTGCCCGTGGAGGTATCGCACTGGCGGATGATATGCCAGTTCCCCCTCTTTCCCTGGAAAACCGTGAAACTCTGACGGCTTAAGCTGATCCAGACCAGATAGTTCGTCTTGCTGCTGTAGCCCTTCCGGTTCACGTACTCGATCTTGGTCCGCTCGTTGTAATCCTTGCTGACACACAGGTCCTTGATCCAGGTGAGACTGGTATTCTTAATGCGGATCGTCTCCTCCGAGTCGGGGAACTGAACAAGGCTGGCGCCGGTAAGCCGGCGGTAATCCCTCTTTATGACCGTCGCATAGGAGCCTGCCTCAATTTTATTCTTTCCCGATTTGACCGTCTTGTTCACCCTGACCAGCCATTGGGCAGTCTCTACCTTCTGAAGCTTCTGGTTCGCCACATCCTCCAGGAAATAGGACTCCGTATCCGTATCTGCCCATACCCTGCTGAAGACTCCGGCCGGCAAAAGCAGCAGCATCAGGAACAGAACGGCGGTCCCTGCAATCAGGCGGTTTCGTCTTTTCATCTCAGTTCTCCTCTCAAATCCAAAATGTCATCAGTCCCTGCGTCAGACATATAAACCCGTACAAAATGGAAACTCTGACTGTCCGGCGTTTCCTCAGAAGTCTCAGCCAAGAAGGTCTCCCATCAGGTTCTCTGTCTCGGGCTGGGCTGTAATCCAGTCCCCGTACGCCCCGATCTCAGAGATACTCGTATAGCCCATATCGCTCAGCTTCTGTGCCGCAGAGCAGCTTTCCTGCTCCGTATTCCCGTATACATATACGGTACAGCCTGTATCCGGAAGAAGATCCATCGCATGGGCGACCAGTCCTTCATAGGGAATACTGACTGCCCCGTCCAGATGGCCCGCTTCATAATCGGCCTTTTCCCGGACGTCGACGATGACGTAATCCTTCTCATAACTCATAAAGCGGAGGGCTTCCTCCACTGTGAGCCGCTCATAAATCTTCCCTTCACTGGGCCGTTTTGACTGCCAGGCAGCCACCCCCGTAATCACCGTTATGCTGATCACGCAGATCAGGAAGATTCTGACCAGCCGCTCCCCCGCCCTGCTGTCGTCTGTCATATTCAATCAGCCTGTCCTCTCCTTCATCCGGCTTCTTCCACATCCGCCATCCGTTTTTCTTCAGGCTTTTTTCCTGTATTCCCCAAACAGAAGAAATCTGAAAAGCGGAACCGGCCGGATCAGCCATCTGGAAACCGGAATCGGGATCAGCACGCCCAGGACAAAAAACAGGATCGTGCATAGAATGTAATTCCATCCCAGCCTGTTCCAGAACACAAGTTTCAGGGCTGTAACGACAGGCTCATGGAGAATATAGATATCCATGCTCATAAGCCCGAGTCCCTCAAGCAGCCGCGCCGCTCTTCCCGGACGGTTCCCCGCGCTTCTCTCTTCCAAAAGGACGGAATCCCCTTCCCCGCTCTCCGCCGTTCTGCCATAAACCAGCCTTGTGGAAAGCCATAAGACAAGGTAGATGCCCGACAGGGTCGTCAGTACCATCGTCACCATAATCGTCGTCCGGTACAGGAAGGCGATGCAGCATATATCCAGAACCAGGACAATCGCCGCCATCAGCTCCTGTCCCTGCATGACGTCCGGATTTCCTTCCTTCTCGGAATCCTCAAATTTCAGCCTGACCCAGAAACCCAGCAGAAAAAAGAAGAAATACTTGGGCGTCCGGTAACTGATATTAGCCCAGTAGCTGGCAACGCACAGGGCAAAGCTTCCGTAGAGGATTGAACGGAAATTGTCTTCATTTATAAAAAGGGCCGCTATGGCCGTAATCACGAACAGAATATACAAAAACCACAGAGAGACATCGGGATTCTGCCCGATCAGCATCTTCGGGATATCCGCCGTCGCAAAGGGCGTCACCGCATAAGCGCTGAGCTTCAGCTTCAGCGGAATATACAGGGCGCCAATCACAAAATAAGGAACCAGAAGCCGCAGGGCTCTGTCGCCGATATAGCGCAGACGTTCCGTAAAAGTCTGCATCCGCAGGATCCTGACCGCCACGAAACCGGACAGCAGGAAAAACAGCGGCATATGGAAACTGTATATAATATATGTCACTATACGGATCCAGCGCGCGGATACCTGCGTCTGCTTTACTGCGTGGCCGAGAACCACAGCCAGAATTCCGATGCCCCTCGCAATGTCGATCTCTGTATAATGTTTCTTTCCACTCATAGGCCATGCTCCTGAAACAGCCGGGCAACAATGCAGAAAAATCAAAGATATAATAGCATAGTTTCTGACTTCTGTCACCGCTTCCCGGTCTTAAGATTATTTTTTGTTTTTCTCTGCCTGCCTTATGATAAAATGAAGGCTGCAGGGCTCTGCTGCATAAAAACCGCTGCCTGAGCAGCCTGCCTGACAATAGGATTACTATTTGCGGATGATTTTTCAGATAATGAGGATGATATTCCATGAATGATAAACGAACAGAAATTTTCTTTTTCCACAGAAAATCCGACAGTTCTTTTCACCGGCTTTCCGCCCGCGCAGCCGGATCCCGGCGCTGTCTTCTCCTTCTCACTCTGTTCCTTTCCCTTCTTCAGGCTGGTATGCGGGAATTTCAGGCCGCGGAAGATTCAGGGAGAAAAGCGGCAGAAAGCACAGAAGTATACCAGACCCTTTACATGGACGGAAACCTGTTCAAGGAGCTTACGAACCGGATCAGCGATACCGGCCTCTATGTCGGTTCCTTCAGCAGCTGCGGCCAGAGCGCTCCGCTCTATATCCACAAGGACGGAGGCGACGGCCTTGAGAATATATGGGCGGCGGAAAACAACGGAGCCGTGGGCGTTCCCGGCGTCCGGCTCAGAAAAGCGGACGTTATGGCCACCCGGCAGAAAGCCGCCTGGTGGGCAAGAGCCGTCTGCGACAGTCCATGGCACGGCTATGACGTTGGAAGCGGCTACCGCAATGCCTCCTGGGGCAGCCGTTACGGGCAGGCGAAGAGAAAAGCTCCCGGAACCGGGGATTACTGCTGCTCCTCCCTCCCCCTCTGCGCCTATTACTTTGCAGGCGTAAATCTGATCGGAGAAGGTCTGGGAGGACCGGATCCGGTCTATATCCCGCATACAACGCTGCCCTTCTACACGAATCAGATCTCCTATTACTATAATGGGCAGCTTTATGTCTCGGGCACCAATTCCTACAATCTGAACAACTTTCTGAACCTGTTCGGGTTCACTGACGTTACGGACCGCTACCTTGCAGACAGGAAAAATTTCCGTTTCCTGACAGGAGATATCGTCGTTCTCCCGAATCACTGCGAGCTGGTCCTCTCCGACGGAAACAGAAAAACAGCCCAGATCGCCCAGTCCCACGGCGCGGATAAAAAACACCGCGGAGGAGATCAGAGCGGCACAGAGCTGGAAGTCGCACAGGGCATTTACGGATATAAAAAGATCCGGCATATCTTCCGTTTCACCGGGCAGGGAGTCGTACTCAACACTGTCGGGTTTTCCCGCTGAAAAGTTCCGCCTCTGTCTGTCTGAAGATAGTTAGTCTTTTCGAACTACATGTAAAAACATCATTGCCGTAATGAGAAAAAAATGGTATTATATTTCAATATAGCTGTAAGCGGAAAAGAAGCCGGATTCATCCGCGTTTCCCTGAAATGCATTACAGCCTTCCTGAAAATTTGTTATCGTGAAAGAAGGGATATTCATGACACCTACCGAATCTTCTGAGAATTATCTCGAAACAATTCTCATGCTCAGCGAGAAAAAGCCCGTTGTCCGGTCCGTAGACGTTGCCAATGAAACTGGATTCCGCAAGTCCAGCATCAGCATCGCCATGAAAAACCTGCGCGAGAACGGCTATATAACCATCAGTCCGGAAGGATATATTTCTCTTACGGAAAAAGGACTGGAACTGGCTTCCATGATTTATGAACGGCATAAAGTTCTGTCCGCCTGGTTTATCCATCTGGGGGTGGATCCGAAGATCGCCGTGGAGGATGCCTGCAAGATCGAACATGACCTGAGTGCTGAAAGCTTCGCTGCCATAAAAAAGTATATCAATGAGAATACCTGAACTGTTCATTTCATAAAATTAAATCAATCCGAAAAAGGGCCGGCGCATTTCACGCGCCGGCCCTTCTGTTTTAAATCTGTTTCTTTCCTGGCTGATGCTGTCTTTATACAGGATAAGCCTTATTTGCCTCGTCAGCCTTCTCCGGGTCAATCCCTGTCTGCTGTGCCTGACGATATTTGAAGAAGTCGATGGCAACCTGCGGGAACAGAGCGTAGGTAAGAACATCTTCATCCATCTGCTTCCACTGGGCAATTTCCTTCTCAAGGATCGGAAGCTGCGGCTCGATATCATCCGCCGGACGATATGTGATGACCTCAGCATCGCCGATGCACTTCTTCTGGACTTCCTTGTTGAACGGCTTGACGGTCACGCCGTACTTGCCGCTCAGAACGTCCTTGGTCTCCTGCGGAACCATCTTATAGCGCTCGCCGGAGATAACGTTCATAACAGCCTGCGTACCGACAATCTGGGAGGACGGGGTAACCAGCGGCGGCTCGCCGAGGTCTTTTCTTACC
This sequence comes from uncultured Lachnospiraceae bacterium, assembly GCA_902779575.1. Lineage (GTDB taxonomy): Bacteria > Bacillota > Clostridia > Lachnospirales > Lachnospiraceae > Porcincola. The sequence goes on along the minus strand of CACZBW010000004.1, from coordinate 265,209 downwards.
TTCGGAACTTCCTCCAGAACCTCGTAGAACTTGTCCGCAGCGCCGAGCTTGTCGAGCTGGCTGGTCAGGTTCGAAAGCATGCCGCCCGGTACCTGATAGAGCAGGGTCTTGATATTGACGCCCAGGTTCTTCGGGTTCAGCAGGCCGGAAGCAAGCGCTTCGTCCCTGAGCGGACGGAAGTAATCCGAGATCTCCGCCAGAAGCTTCTGGTTATATCCCGAATCATAAGGCGTCCCCTTGAAGGTCTCAACCATAACTTCCGTTGCCGGCTGGGAAGTACCGAGCGCAAACGGGCTCATGGCGCAGTCGATGACATCGACGCCTGCTTCAACAGCCTTGAGATAAGACATGGAAGCGCAGCCGGAAGTATAGTGGGTATGCAGCTGGATCGGAAGATCTACCGCTTCCTTGAGAGCCTTGACCAGATCTGACGCGGCGTAGGGAACAAGCAGGCCTGCCATATCCTTGATGCAGATCGAATCGGCACCCATGTCCTGGATCTTCTTCGCGATATCAACCCAGTAGTCCAGTGTATAGGCATCGCCCAAGGTATAGCAAAGAGCGATCTGGGCATGGCCTTTTTCCTTTTTCGAAGCCCTGACTGCCGTCTCAAGGTTCCTCAGATCGTTGAAGCAGTCAAAGATACGGATGATATCGATACCGTTGGCGATGGACTTCTGAACGAAATACTCTACAACGTCGTCCGCATAGGGCTTGTAGCCGAGAATGTTCTGGCCGCGGAAAAGCATCTGCAGTTTGGTTTTCTTGAAGCCTTCGCGCAGCTTGCGCAGACGGATCCACGGATCTTCCTTCAGGAAACGAAGGGCCGCGTCAAATGTAGCTCCGCCCCAGCACTCTACGGAATGATAGCCTACCTGATCCATCTTGTCGATGATCGGAAGCATCTGGTCTGTCGTCATACGGGTTGCGATCAGGGACTGATGCGCGTCACGCAGGACAGTCTCAGTTATTTTAATCGGTTTTTTCTCTGCCATGATTCATATCCTTTCATGAAATTTTATACCAGCTGCGGTTCCTGTCCGCCGCGGGCAGACAGTCCGTGCAGCTGCATATACCGGGGCGTCGGCTGCCGCCCGGCAGTAAATTTCGTCCGTGAGTATAAGCCGCCGTAAAATACCTTATACTCCGTAGATCGCCATAAACGTACCGGCCGCAACGGCTGTTCCGATAACGCCGGCAACATTCGGTCCCATCGCGTGCATCAGCAGGAAGTTTGTGGGATCCGCTTCCGCGCCTACCTTCTGGGATACGCGCGCCGCCATCGGAACGGCGGACACGCCCGCGGATCCGATCAGCGGATTGATCCTTCCATGGGTCAGGACTTTCAGGAGCTGTCCCAGCCACATGCCTCCGGCTGTACCAAAGCAGAATGCAACAAGACCCAGGACAACGATCTTCAGGGTCGCTGCGTTCAGGAATGCTTCTGCGGAAGTGGAAGCTCCGACAGAAGTGCCCAGCAGAATAACAACGATATACATCATGGCATTGGACGCGGTCTCTGTCAGCTGTCTGACAACTCCGCACTCACGGAAGAGATTGCCAAGCATCAGCATACCGACCAGCGGTGCAGTTGTCGGCAGAAGCATGCAGACAACAACCGTGATGATGATCGGGAACAGGATCTTTTCAAGCTGGGTGACAGGACGAAGCTGTTCCATCTTGATCTTTCTGTCCTTCTCTGTGGAGAACAGTTTCATGATCGGAGGCTGGATAATCGGAACCAGCGACATATAGGAATACGCCGCAACCGCGATCGGGCCCATCAGGGTCGTCTGTCCGAGCTTACCTGCAAGGAAGATGGAAGTCGGTCCGTCCGCGCCGCCGATAATGGAGATTGCCGCGGCTGCCTTGCCGTTAAAGCCGAAGGCAATCGCAAGGAAATAGGCGACATAAATGCCCAGCTGTGCCGCCGCGCCCATGACAAAGGAAATCGGGTTCGCGATCAGCGGACCGAAGTCTGTCATGGCTCCTACGCCCATGAAGATCAGGGACGGAAGGATGGAAGCCTCGTCAAGGATATAGAAATAGTGAAGCAGTCCGCCGGCATGCTCGATTCCCATCGGGTCCACGTAAGGCTTGCTCATGATCTCCGGATAAATATTGACCAGAAGCATGCCGAACGCGATCGGAACCAGCAGAAGCGGTTCAAAATCATGTTTAATTGCCAAATACAGGAAAACAAACGCGACGATCATCATCAGGTAGTTTCCCCAGGTCAGATTCAGAAACGCGGTCTGATGCAGAAGATTTGACAATGTATTTAAAACGTAATCCATCAAATAACCTCCTGACGTTTAGGGTCTTACATAGTTGAACGGATTAGTTCATGGTTGCAAGGACCTGTCCGTTTTCTACTGCATCGCCGGCAGCTACATCGATGGAAGCGACAGTGCCGTCCTGCGGAGCGACAACCGGGATCTCCATCTTCATAGCTTCCAGAGTAATGATCGCGTCACCGGCCTTGAGGGCCTGGCCTACAGCAGCGTTCACCTTGAATACTTTGCCCGGAACGGATGCGGTGACTTTCACGGCGCCTGCGCCGGCTGCAGCCTTCGGAGCTGCCGCGGGTGCGGCCTTCGGGGCTGCCTTGGGAGCGGCCTTCGGAGCGGAAGCAGGTGCGGATGCGGCAGAGCCAGTCTCTTCAACAGTGACATCATAGACATTTCCATTTACGGTAATGGTATAGTTTTTCATCGTGATTTCTCCTTCAATAATGATGATTCTAACTTATCTGAAAAGTCAGGCATTCTGCCAGTTGCTTTTTCTGCCTCTTCTGCGGATGGAGCGGACGACAAATCCGTCTGCGGGAACATCCTCGCTCGCCGCGATCGCTGCCGAGATGACTGCGACCAGTTCCAGGTCATCTGTCTCATCCACGGCCTCCTCAACAGCGGCAGGAGCCGGCGCGGGCGTCGGTGCCGCGGGAGCGGCCGCTTCTTCCTTCTTCTTTCTTCCGTTCAGGATATCCGGGATCCAGTGGATCTGGCTGATCAGGAAGGTCAGGAACATCAGGACCACAAACACGATGCCCAGGCCGATCAGCGTGTTCAGAGCGGCTTTTCTGACAGAACGGCCTATGGTTTCCTTCACATCCCAGTTGGCTGTCTCTTCCTCTCTTTTGGTCAAGTCGATGGCGTATCTCACTTTGACCTTTGAGCCAACTGCCTCCGCATCCTCATACTGAGTATCCAATACATAAGTAAGGATGTCGTCGGTATCATCCACATCATAGCTGCTTACACCAAGAAATTTTCCTAGATCTTCCCGGACACTGTCCCAGGTAGCAACCATCACGGAACCTTCATTGCCTGCTCTGATGCGGGCACTGATCTCCTCCTCCGACATAGCGGAAAGGTTAAAAAGTACCTCTTCAATCTGCTGTTCATAGAACCCATAGAGCTTCACGTTCAGGCCGTCCCCGGTTACATTGGCCGGTTCCTTTAATGCAGCCTGCGCCGCGTCTGCCCCGGCCTCTGCCTGGGCTTTTTCTGCTTCTGTTGCCGCAGTCTCGACAGCTTCTGACACGGCTTTCTCTGCCTCATCGGCAGCCATCTCTACAGCCGCCTCTGTCACCCCTGTGTCAGATGCATAGACGCATCCGGACAGCAGAGCGGCTGAAAGGCCGGCGGCAAGCAGAATCGTCTGAAATCTTTTTCTCATCTGCATGCACCTCACTTAAACCGTTCCGTGCTTCTTTACCGGGCGGTCTTCTCTCTTTGTATAAAGCATCTCCAGAGCGCCGATCACCTGTTTCCTGGTATCCTGCGCCTTGATGATGGTATCGACATAACCGCGCTTCGCCGCGGCCATGGCGCTCTCCTGCTCTGCTGCGTACTTCGCTGCCACTTCATTCATGACGCCGGCGTCCTTGCCGGAGGCGATGATGCCTGCAGCCAGCTTCGCGTCCATCATGCCGATCTGCGCATCTTCCCAGGCAAAGGTCATATCCGCGCCGAGCGCCTGGCTGTTCATGATGGAATAGGCGCTTCCGAATGCCTTGCCGATAATGACGTTCACCTTCGGAACGGAAGCACTCGCAAATGCGTAAGTCAGCTTCGCGGCCGCTTTGGCAATGCGGTATTCATTGTGCTTGTCCGCAAGGAAACCTGTCGCATTGGTCAGAGTAAGGACAGGAATCTCAAAAGCATCGCAGAACTCTACAAACTTCGCGGCCTTCTCGCAGCCTTTTGCGGTCAGAACCGGCTTGAAATCAGCAGCTTTCTCACCCTTTTCATCATAAACTTCCGTGCGGTTCGCAACAGCGCCGACCGTATTGCCGTTCAGCCTGATGAAACCGGTAACCATCTCCTTCGCCGCCGCAGCCTTTACCTCGACAAAAAGGTTGCCGTCAGAAATCTGGCTCAGAAGAATGGAAGTATCTCCCGCGGCGTTTTCCAGATCAGCACATACTCTGTTCAGGTCATCACCGGCTTCGCTGTAGGGAGCCTCATCCTCATTGTTCGCAGGAAGCATGGAAACCAGCTCACGGATCTGGGCAAGGATATCCGCTTCGCTTCCGACGAAATCGACAAGACCTGTGGACTCGCTCTGGAACTGAGCGCTTGAGGTATCCTCTGTCTTGTTGCCTGCGAGGGCGTTCGGCGCATTCACAAAGAGCTTCGCCTTCTTCTCTTCCATGAAGACAAAATCGCTCAGGCCGGCTGCAACCGTCAGGCCGCCGCCGCAGCTGCCCAGCACAGCCGTGATCTGGGGGATCACTCCGCTGGCAAGGGACATCTTCAGATACAGCTTGCTGAACGCGTTCAGGGCATCCGTGGACTCCTGAAGTCTGATGCCTGCGCAGTCGATCAGCCCGATCACAGGAGCTCCCATCTTCATGGCAAGATCATAGAGACGGATAATCTTTCCGGCATGCATCTCGCCCAGGCTTCCGCCCAGTACAGAAGAATCCTGGCTGTACACGTAGACCAGGCTGTCATCGATCAGACCATAGCCTGTAACCACGCCGTCAGAAGGAGTCTTCTCGTCTGTCAGGTTGAAATCGGTGCTTCTGGCAGTAACGCACCCGCCGATCTCAACGAAACTGTTTTCGTCAAGCAAAGCAGCAATTCTGTTTGCCGCCAAGCTCTGTGCTGTATTGCTCATACTATCAGACCTCCATATAAAACAGCTGTGAGAGGATCTTCCTCTCCCCAATGATTATGATGCAGCTGCTCCGGCCGGACCGGAATGCCCGGACAGTCAGCCATCATAAAGAAACAACTATGAAATTCTGCCATTTCTCATAGTACGTTAAATCTTAATAAAAAGCAAGGAAAAAAAGACTGCGGCAGGATGCCTCCTGCCGCTAAAATGCACAAAAAAACGAAATGAAAGCGATATGAAAACTCTCAGATACCAAGCTGTACCCTGGCCTCTTCTTCTGCTTCCGCCTTGAAATCTTCCACCTTGACCGGGCTGATGGCCGGCAGTTCATCCAGGGAACCCGTCCCGAAATGCCGGAGAAATTCTTCCGTCGTACCGAAGAGAATCGGCCGCCCGGGGGCATCCAGCCTTCCGACTTCCCGGATCAGGTTGTACTCGATCAGGCGGTTGATGGCATGTTCGCATTTCACGCCGCGGATCTTTTCAATCTCAACCCTGGTGACAGGCTGCTTGTAGGCAATGATGGAGAGGGTTTCCATCACCACGTCGCTGAGGCTGACCTTTCTGGGCTGGCGCGCGAGCCGGATCAGGACCGGATAACATTCTTTTTTTGTCGCCAGCTGATAGCGGTCCTCAAGCTTTATGATATGGATCCCGCGCCCGCTGCCGGGGGCGTCGTAGTCCTCCGTCATCTCCTTCAGGACCTTTTCCAGCTCCGGCGCCGGCATCCCGACGGCCTCCGAGATCGTCTCAAGGTCCAGGGAATCGCCCATGGCAAAAAGAACCGCCTCCACAGCGGCTTTTATTGACAGAATGTCTTTTTCCGGCGGCAGGGATGCTGCCAGATCTTCCGCCTGCTGCTCTGCCTCTGCAGCTTCTTCCGCCTGCTGCTCTGCCTCTGCAGCTTCTTCCGCCTGCTGCTCTGCCTCTGCAGCTTCTTCCGCCTGCTGCTCTGCCCCTGCAGGATCCATATTCCGTTCTTCCTGCCGGACTTGTGCATCTTCCATCTGCATTTCCTGCCCGCTCTGCATTGATTCGCTCATAAAGCTGTTCTCCATATACTCCCTCACAGGCATTGACCGCAGGTCAGCCTGCTTTCTGTCCCCGTCCGTCACGGAGCGGGGCCGTGTATTCACCGCAAATCCGGCCCTGCTTCTCCAACTTTATATCCCGCCCAGGCCTTCTCTTCAGCGGACCGGGTCCGGCCTTGCCGGTTGTCCGTCATCCTCCGCCCATTCCGAAAGATAGTCGTCCTCATCCTCCGTCCACATGGAGGGATCGTTGGCTTCGATCTCGATCTCTCCGAAGGTCTCTTCCTGTTTTACGTAAATATGTCCCCGCTTCATCAGCTCCAGCAGGGTCAGGAATGCGACCACTGTATACATGCGGCCGCTGCGCAGCATCAGCAGTCTGCGGAAGGTGCAGTGCCTGCGGTTCATGATATAGCGTTCCACGAACTGCATGGTTTCGGCGGTATCGACCTCCTGCTTCTCAATTCTGCCGAAGGAGGAACGGATGGGATCCTTCAGATCCTCCCGCCGCTTCATGACCTCCTGGAAAATTCTGTATAGTCCAGGAAGGGTCACTCCCGCTTTGTCCAGCACCTCGTCGACGTTCACGGGTTCCCGGTAGGAGACCACTTCTTTCGGGATACTCTGCCTGTGGTAGTAGACGCCTTCCGCGCGCTCTTCCCGTTCTCTCAGCTCAAAGGACATATACTTGTACATCTTGTACTCCAGGAGCTGGCGGACCAGCTCGTCCCTGGGGTCAATCTCTTCTCCCGCCTCGTCCTTCTCGGCCGGGAGAAGCATGCGGGATTTGATATCCAGAAGGGTCGCCGCCATCACCAGGAATTCACTCATGGTGTCCAGCTGGGTCTCCTCTTCCTGCATGGCGGACAGATACTCCATATACTGTCCCGTAATCAGCGCAATCGGAATATCGTAAATATTGACTTTATTCTTATCGATCAGGTGCAGGAGAAGGTCCAGCGGACCCTCGAAGGCCTGCAGCTTTATCTCGATCGCCATCGTATCACTGCCCTCCCGGAAGAAAGGTTTTTGCTTATTCAGTGCCGCTCTCCGCAGCAGTTATTCGAAATCCAGAATCACAAGCTCCGCCGGATTGAAAAGCCTCAGTTTTATCGTATGGGTTCCAAGCCCGGCGCTCACGATCATCGAAGCGGCGCCCTCCCTGAAACGGCCGCGGTCATAGACCGGCAGCAGATCAGGCCCCGGTCCGATGATCCCCCCGATTCCGGGCAGGCGGACGATGCCGCCGTGCAGATGCCCCGAGAGGGTCAGATCCGCTCCCCAGCGGGCATAGGCCGGAAAATACTTCGGATGATGAGCGAGCAGAATATTGTATCCTGTTCCCGGATCCCCCAGTTTTTCCCGGATGATCCCGGCGTCCAGGCGCGGGCCGAAGCTTTTGTAGAATTCATAATCCGGTTCCAGGCCGGAAAGACTCACGGTCATGCCTTCAAAATGAAGCTCTCTGCGGCAGTTGTTCATCATGATAACTCCCGCTGCCCTTACCGCCTCATCATATGCGCGGAAAGCTTCCGCATAGCGCGCCCCGGTCCGCATCCGGGTCTCATGGTTTCCGTTAATGGCGTACACCGGACTGATCCGTGCAAGAGCGCGGAGGGTTCCGAGGGCAGTTCCATAGCCGCATCTTCCGAATTTGGCAAGAACGAGGTCGCCGACGGAAAATATGGCCAGCGGACCTGCCATCTCCACGGCCCGGACCAGATGTTCCGGATCAGAACCATAGACTTCATTGTGAAGATCCGCCAGTAGCGCAATCGAATAAGGCCGGACAGGACGGTTTTTTCTGTCCGGAACGCGGATTTTGTAATGAGCGATTCGAATCATGTCTCCTCCGGAAGCCGGGAAAAAGCACGGTGAACAGAGACTGTTTTTCCATAAGCCATACCGCGCAGCGGCGGTCGCTGCAGATATGCGGTAAAAAAACGGCTCTCAAGAAAAATCCCCGGTCGCGAAGACCGGGGACAAATCATCCATCGGGAAGATCAGTTATACTTGCGCTTACGAGCAGCTTCAGACTTTTTCTTACGTCTTACAGACGGCTTCTCGTAATGCTCTCTCTTGCGAATCTCCTGCTGAATACCTGCCTTTGCACAGCTTCTCTTGAAGCGGCGAAGAGCACTGTCCAGAGACTCGTTCTCACGAACTATGACATTAGACATTCTTTAACCCTACCTCCCTCCAGCTGTGAAATTGTGCATCACCAACTGTCCGGGTAATTTCATGCACGAACGAGATTATAACACGTTCCCTTTTGTTCCGTCAATACTTTTTCTTCCGCGGGAAGCCATTCAAGATAGACAATCTTTTTCTCCGCAAATTGTGCAAATCTTCCATCCGCGGCAGACTGTCTTTCCGCCTGTGCTCCGGCGCATGGACCTGCAGAAAACCGCCTGCCCCGCCGTCCTGCTGCCCGTCCCTCAGGAAGTCCCTCATATGCAGTCCGGCAGGAACCGGGAATCCTCTTATTTCAGCAGGCTTTCGAGAACCTTCGCGGATTCCTCCAGAGCCTGGTCCACGCCTTCCGGATTCTTACCGCCGGCCATGGCCATGTTCGGTCTTCCTCCTCCTCCGCCGCCGACAAACTTCGCGATCCCTTTGATCAGGCTGCCCGCATGGGCGCCTTTCTTCAAGGCTCCGTCCGTAGCGGTTGCCATCAGCTGGACCTTACCGTCCGCAACGGAAGCAAGTACGATAACACACTCACCCAGCTTCTCTTTCAGAGAATCTCCGAGCTCGCGCAGGCCGTTGGCATCCACGCCTTCCATCCTGGCTGCAAGGAAGCGGATTCCGCCGATCTCGCGGACATTGTCCGTCACATCGCCCATGGCGTTCTTCGCCGCCTCGCTCTTGAGGGATTCGATCTGGCTGTGGGCTTCTTTCAGTTCCGCCTGAAGCGCTGCGATCTTATCCAGCAGCCCGTCCGGGGAAGTTTTCAGCATGGCTGCCGCCGCCGCAACTTCCGACTCCTGCTGACGATAATAGTCGATCACCTGCGCGCCTGTCAGGGCTTCAATTCTTCTGACGCCCGCCGCGATACCCGCTTCGGACAGGATCTTGAAGTTCCTGATATCGGCTGTGTTCGCCACATGCGTACCGCCGCAGAGTTCTCTGGAGAAATCTCCCATGGAGACCACGCGGACTTCCTCTCCGTATTTCTCGCCGAACAGGGCCATGGCGCCGGTTTTCTTCGCCTCATCCAAAGACATGACATCCGTCTTTACCGGAATCCCTTCCATGATCTCCTGGTTCACCAGATCCTCAACCCTGCGGATCTCCTCCGGGGTCATCGCCTGGAAATGGGAAAAATCGAAGCGGAGCCTGCCGGGCGTAACCAGGGATCCTTTCTGCTCAACGTGGGATCCCAGTACCAACTTCAGCGCTTTCTGAAGCAGATGCGTCGCGGAATGATTGCCGCAGGTAGCCTTTCTGGCCTTCTCGTCAACAGCGAGGGTAACATGGTCGCCCGTCTTCAGCATGCCGCGCAGCATATGGCCGACATGACCGACCCTGCCTCCGCGCAGATGGATCGTATCCTCAACCTGGAAGACTCCGTCCGGTCCGGTAATCAGGCCGATATCTCCTGTCTGGCCGCCCATGGTTCCGTAGAAGGGGGTCTTCTTCGTCACGATCGTACCCTTCTCGCCGTCCGTCAGAGCTTCCGTAAGCTCGCTCTGGGTCGTAAGAACCGAGATCTCAGACTCCTCGCTCAGGCGATCGTAGCCGTCGAACTCCGTCGTAATCTCGACCGGAATGCTGTCGTATACGGTAGCGTCCGCGCCCATATAATTGGTCTTGGCCCTGGCCGCGCGCGCTCTCTCCCTCTGCTCCTTCATACAGGCGTCGAATCCTGCCTGGTCGACGGTATATCCCTTCTCCTCCAGGATCTCCTTCGTCAGATCCAGCGGGAAACCGTAGGTATCGTAAAGGGTGAAGGCATCTTTTCCTGCAAGCTCCTTCTTTCCTTCCGCCTTCATCCCCTCTTCCAGAGAGGAGAGGATGGAAAGTCCCTGGTCGATCGTGCGGTCGAAATTATCCTCTTCCTGGGCCAGAACCTTGAAAATGAAATCTTTCTTCTCCTCCAGCTCCGGATATCCGTCCCTGGAAGTCTCAATCACGGTCTTCGACAGCTCGGAGAGGAAAGCTCCCTCGATGCCGAGAAGTCTTCCGTGTCTGGCGGCGCCCCTGATCAGGCGGCGCAGCACATAACCGCGGCCTTCATTGGTCGGCATGATGCCGTCCGAAATCATGAAGGTCGAAGAGCGGATATGGTCAACGATCCTGCGGATCGAGACATCCTTCTTTTCATCCGTATGATAGGGAATACGGGCAAATTCGCAGACCTTGTCCCTGAGGGCGACGATCGTGTCAACGTCAAACATGGAGTCGACTTCCTGGCAGACCACCGCAAGGCGTTCCAGACCCATACCTGTGTCGATATTCTTCTGCTTCAGCGTCTCATAATTGCCGTTTCCGTCATTTTCAAACTGCGTGAAGACGTTGTTCCAGATCTCCATATAGCGGTCGCAGTCGCAGCCCGGCTCGCAGGTCGGCTTGCCGCAGCCGTATTTCTCGCCGCGGTCATAGTAGATCTCGCTGCAGGGACCGCAGGGACCGGCGCCGTGCTCCCAGAAGTTGTCCGCCTTGCCGAAGCGGTAGATCTTGTTCTTCGGCACGCCGATTTCCTTGTTCCAGATATCAAAGGCCTCATCGTCATCCAGATAGACGGAAGGATACAGCCTCTCCGGATCGAGCCCCACGACCTCGGTCAGAAATTCCCAGGACCAGTGGATGGCTTCTGTCTTGAAATAATCTCCGAAGGAGAAATTCCCGAGCATCTCAAAGAAGGTGCCGTGCCGGGCTGTCTTTCCGACATTCTCGATATCTCCGGTACGGATGCACTTCTGGCATGTGGCGACCCTGCGGCGCGGCGGGATCTCCGCTCCGGTAAAATACGGTTTCAGAGGAGCCATTCCTGCGTTGATCAGCAGAAGGCTCTTGTCATTGTGCGGTACAAGCGAAAAACTCGGCATCACGAGATGGTCCTTGCTCTCAAAGAAATCAAGAAACATCCTGCGAAGTTCATTGACACCATACTTCTTCATGATTCGATTACGACCTTTCCTAATTATATGCGGATACCAAAGATTGCCGTTCATCGCCGGACAATGTCAGCGGCCTGTGAACAGCAGTTCTGTCAAAGCGCTACTTTCGCGAATTTCTTCTTGCCGCGGCGAAGCACAATGCCGCCGTTTTTCAGCTTTTCCTGATCCAGGACTGCATGAACGTCCGTGACCTTCTCCTCATCGACCAGAACTCCGCCCTGCTCGATCGCGCGGCGTCCTTCCGAACGGTTCGTGACAAGCGCGGCCGCAACCAGAGCGCCGATCAGGTCCACCTTCCCGTCACGGAAAGAAGCAAGGTCAAGCATGACCGCTTCCAGATGCTCCGTATCGGCACCGCCTGCGGCAAAGAGCCTGCGTGCGCCGTCCTGCGCCTTTTTCGCTTCCTCTTCCCCGTGTACCATCTCGGTAAGATTATATGCAAGGACTTCCTTGACCGCGTTCAGTTCCTGTCCTTCCTTCTTCTCATAGCTTTCAATCTCTTCAATGGGAAGGAAGGTGAGCAGCTTCATGCACTTGATGACGTCCTGGTCGCCGACATTTCTCCAGTACTGGTAGAAGTCAAAGGGACTGGTCTTGTTCGGATCCAGCCATACGGCTCCCTTCGCGGTCTTGCCCATCTTCTTCCCTTCCGAATTGGTAAGGAGGGTGATGGTCATGGCCTCGGAATCCGCATTCTCAAGCTTTCTGCGGATCAGTTCGCGGCCGGCCAGCATGTTCGACCACTGGTCGTCCCCGCCGAACTGCATCTGGCAGCCGTAATTCTTGTAAAGCATATAGAAATCATATGCCTGCATGATCATATAGTTGAATTCAAAGAAGGTCAGGCCCTTCTCCCATCTCTGCTTGTAGCACCTTGCCGCCAGCATCTCGTTGACCGTGAAGCAGGTCCCGACTTCGCGCAGAAGGTTTACATAGTTCAGGTCCAGCAGCCAGTCCGCGTTATTGACCGTAATCGCCTTTCCCTCGCCCTCTCCGAAATCGATAAATCTGCTCATCTGCTGACGGAAGCACTCGCAGTTGTGCTGAATCTCCTCAACCGTCATCATGGGACGGGAATCGGTTCTGCCGGACGGATCTCCGACCATGCCCGTGCCGCCGCCCAGGAGAGCGATCGGTTTATTCCCCGCCATCTGCAGCCTCTTCATCAGGCACAGTGCCATAAAGTGGCCTACATGGAGGCTGTCCGCGGTCGGATCGAATCCGATGTAAAAGGTCGCCCTGCCGTTATTGATCATCTCACGGATCTTTTCCGCATCCGTCAGCTGCGCGAGAAGGCCTCTCGCCTGAAGCTCCTCATAAACACCCATCTGTCTCTTCCTTTCTTATTCCCGGGCTTTCATACGCACAGTTCTGTCCCGGCCTTTCCGGAACCATCACAAGCTGAAGTGCATACAGCCATACGCGGCAATGCCTCAGGACCTGCTCCGGTTTCACACGCTCCCCAGATACGCCCCCGATCTGAAGGCAGCTGTGGTTCTGCATTCTCTGCGGCCTCACAGGACCGCGATGCATAATAGTATACAAACGCTATTTCCAAAAGTCAATTAGAACCGTCTGTTTCCGGCTTCCCGCCCAGTCCTGTTATCAGCGGCCGGACTCGCAGTCCTTTACGAAAGAGGTGACCGCTTCAAGCACCTGATCCAGATGGTAATCATAGCAGTGGTCGTCACCCGGAATGGTGACCAGCTTCGCATTTTCATACTCTTTCTCCAGTTCGACGGCGCAGCGGTAGGGAACCGCCTCATCCTCATCCCCGTGTACGATCAGGACCGGGCCCCTGTACCGCTTTACTGCCTCCTCAACGGGCAGAAGCTGGGCTGTCCGGAAATAACTTGCGTCCAGAAGTTTCCCATCCGGAAATTCCACGGTATCCGGGATGTGGAGGGGATCAAATGCCGCTCCGAGCATGTCTCCCTTCAGTGCCCCTTCCTTAATAATGACAGCGGGCGAAAGGGGAATGATCGCTTTCAGACGGTCCGGATTCATGCCGCCGGCCAGGATCGTCGCAAGACCCCCCTGCGAATGCCCCGTCAGGTAAAGATTTGTCACGAAATCCAGCTTCGCCGCATAATCAATCACCGTCAGCAGTTCCGATACCCATTTAAATATCGTATGCCTGCGGAAACTGCCCCCGCTCTTTCCGTGCCCGTAAAGTTCCACGCGCAGGCTGGCAAAACCGATCTCATTCAGCGCCGAAGCCACAGCGGTGATATGGCGCTCTTCCATATGTCCGGTAAAGCCGTGGGCAACGACCACCAGCGGACATTTTTCCGCATCCTTCGGAAAATCCAGTTTCGCATGCAGCGCGATTCCGTCATGATCAATGTAGAATTCTCTGTTTTCCATCCTCTTCTCCTTTCCCGGTCCGTAACATCCCGGCTTTTGCAGGGATCTGCCGGGCTGGTATGCTTCCTGTTAACCCGTGTTTCGTACCTGTCAGTCTCCGCAGGGATCCGCCGGTCGGATATGCTTCCTGTTAACTCGTGTTTCGTACCTGTCAGTCTCCGCAGGGATCTGTCCGGGCGATTTTAGGGAAACGCTGATTTATACTGAAGTGCTGCGCGGCTTGCAGAGCAAGCCTTCCGCTGCGCAGCACTGCGATCCGCCGGAGGCTCTAAGGAAACACTGATATAATCAGTGTTTCCTTAGAAAAAGTGCTTTCCTTCCCTTGCTGCAAGATCAGCCTGCCCTTTCCGTGCCGCCGCCGCGGAAATGTTTTATCAGCGAGCCGACCAGAACAAGGTCCGCGCCCAGCCAGGCCGCCACTTCCCCGTACATGATGCTGGTTCCGCCCAGATAACGGCTCACAAAAACAGCCATAAAGGTGCGCATCAGAAACTCCGCGATTCCGGAAACCATCGTCATGACTGTATCACCGAACCCCTGCAGGGTTGAACGCGTCACATGCAGCACATACAGAATGGGAAGGCAGATGCCCATTATCATCAGATATCTGTAGGCAGTCTCTCTCGCCTCCGGGACCCCGGCGCCGCCGCCGGGGAGGAATGCGGCTCCGATCTGATGTCCGAAGATTACCATGACTGCCCCGATCAGAAAGGCAGTAGCCATGCCGATCAGCATCGCCGCCTTATAGCCGGAACGGATCCGGTCCCATCTTCCGGCTCCGTAATTCTGCCCGATATAAGTCACCATCGCATATCCGTAGGCGATGCCTGCCCCCTCCAGCGCCCCATACAGCTTGTTGGTGGCAGTATAGCCGGCTATGAAGGAAACCCCGAAGCCGTTTACCACATGGATGACGATCATCCCGCCGACGGAAATCAGGATATTCTGCAGAACAAGCGGGCTGCAGAGGCCGAGAAGCTTCCTGTTCAGTCCGGGCTCTGTAGTTTTCTCCTGCCTGCCGTCCATACTGAATTCGTCGACCGAAAGCATGGCTCTTAAGCACCAGGCACCCGAAAGCAGCTGGGCCATGACTGTAGCGGCTGCAGCGCCCGCGACGCCCCAGTGAAAAACCATGACAAAGAGCAGGTCCATGACAATATTAAAGAGGGAAGCCGCAGTCATCGCCTGCAGCGGAGTCCGGCTGTTTCCCAGGGCCCGCAGCATGGAAGCCGTATAATTGAACAGCATCTGCGCCGGCACGCCCAGGAACAGGATAATCGCGTAGATCCGTGACATGGGGCGGATCCCCCCGGGTACCTGCAGAAGATTCAGCACCGGATGAACGGAAAGCAGCGCGCACACGGTCAGAAGCAGGCCAAGGCCCGCGGACAGAAGCAGCGACTGGCGGTAGGCTCTCTTGAGGCCCGGCCGGTCTCCCGCTCCGAAACGCTGCGCGATCAGAATAGCGAAGCCCTGCGTAATCCCCTGTATCGTTCCGAGAACAAGATACAGATACCAGTCAATACTGCCCAGCGAAGCCAGCGCGTCCACGCCGACTCCCCTGCTCACAATAAGTGAATCCGCCACGGTATAGAGCTGCTGGAACAGATTTCCGAGCATGAGCGGGATGGCAAAGGTAAAAATCAGCCCGACCGGGCTCCCTTTCGTCATATCTTTTACTTTATCCAAATCAGTCTCTCCTTCCCTGCTGCAAATCTTACGGATCTTCTCGCTTTTTTCCGTCCGGCAGGATACAATATAGTCTGTACAGAATCCACAAATCTCTGATTTCGCTGCGTTTCCCGTCCGAAGACGGCATCAGGGAAATCCGTTCAGCGAACTTTTGAAAGGAAGACGCAGCTTATGGAAAAAAGCCGTGCGGTCCGGGGCCGCAAAAAGTATTTTCCCTTATACGTAGATCTTTCAGAAAAAAAAGTTCTTGTGACGGGCAGCGGTCCCGCCGCCCTCAGGGCACTCGGCGCCCTCTCTGCCGGCAATGTCCGACTTTTCTGTCTCACGGATTCCGACCCTCTTCCCCCTGTGCTTTCCGAGCTGTGCAGCGGGGGGGACTTAACCGTCCTGCAAAAATCTTACGAGCGGGAGGATCTCTATGACATGGATTATGTAATCTGCTGCCTGGAGGATCCCGGAACAGTCCGCGATATCTTCGTCAGCTGCCGCACGCTCGGCATCCGGATCTGTGTTCCGGGCGATCCCGCGCACAGTGATTTTTTCCTGGAACCGCCGGAAGAAGATCCCGGGCAGCCGGATTTTTTACAGGAATCTGAACACAGGGAAACCGGCCCTGAACGACAGACAGGATCCCGCAGCCGGACGGAATCTGCGCCGGAAGGCTCCGGTCAGAAAGAATCTGCTGATCGCCCGCAGGGCGCAGAGAAGAAAAACAGCACCGCGCCGGAAGAGCCTCTCCTGCCGGAAGTAACTGTCTATACAGACGGAGCCGCGCGCGGAAACCCGGACGGGCCCGGCGGCTACGGCGTCATACTGGAATTCAGGGACCGCGAAGGACAGCTGCACAGCAGAGAATACAGCCAGGGCTACCGGAAGACCACGAACAACCGCATGGAACTCATGGCAGCCATCGCAGGCCTTGAAGCCCTGACGCGGCCCTGCAGCGTGGATCTGTGGTCGGATTCCCAGTATCTGGTCAAAGCCTTCAACGAACACTGGATTGACAAATGGATCCGGAATGACTGGATGCGTACGCGTACGGAACCGGTGAAAAATGCCGATCTCTGGAAGCGTCTTCTTACAGCTGCCGCTCCTCATCAGGTAAGCTGGAACTGGGTCAGGGGTCACAACGGGAATCCGCGGAACGAACGCTGCGACGAACTCGCAACCTCCGCCGCGGATTCGGACAATCTGATCGAGGATCCTGCCGTCGGATAAAAGCTCTGGCATATTACAGCACAGATAAATCCTTTCTTCGAAACCATATTGCCCGGAGTCCTGATCACTTTGAATGCTGAAAGACAGATCGAAAAACGCTGATCTGAATATTATTTTGATAAAAAACAGATCAGCGTTTTCCTGCTCAGCATTCGCGGTAAATATCGAATACCAGTTTTTCGGAATCTTCCCAGCCCAGGCAGGCGTCCGTGATCGACTGGCCGTATACATGATCGGGCCCGCCGACGGAATCCTGCCTTCCGCCCACCAGATAGCTCTCAATCATGAGCCCTTTGACAAGCTTTCTCAGTTCCTCATTATAGCGCCGGCTGTGGAGAACTTCCCTGGCGATCCGGATCTGCTCCATATGCTGCTTGTTGGAATTGGAATGGTTGCAGTCCACTACGACCGCAGGATTTTTCAGGTTCTTCTTCCCGTACTGCTCATTGAGCAGAAGCAGGTCTTCATAATGGTAATTGGGAAGATTATTCCCATGCTTGTTCACGCCTCCGCGCAGGACCACATGGGCCAGATCGTTTCCGTCTGTGGTCACATCCCATCCTCTGTAGATGAAATTGTGCTTCGACTGCGCCGCCATGATGGAGTTGAACATAACCGAAAGGTCGCCGCTTGTCGGATTTTTCATTCCGACGGGGATATCCATGCCGGATACGACCATGCGGTGCTGCTGGTCCTCAACAGAGCGGGCGCCCACTGCCACATAGCCCAGCAGGTCGTCCAGATAGCGGTAATTTTCCGGATAGAGCATCTCGTCCGCCGCTGTCATACCTGTCAGCTCGATCGACCTCATATGAAGTTCCCGGATGGCGATGATTCCCGCCAGAAGGTCGGGTTCTCTGGACGGATCCGGCTGATGAAGCAGACCCTTGTAGCCTTTTCCGGTCGTCCTCGGCTTGTTGGTATAGATGCGGGGGATGATCAGGATTCTGTCCTCCACTTTCTTCTGCAAAGCAGCAAGCCTTTCCAGGTATTCCAGTACCGACTGCTCGTTATCCGCGCTGCAGGGGCCGATAATCAGCAGAAAGCGGTCTGATTCCCCCGTAAAGATCTCTCTGATCTGAGCATCTCTTTCTTTCTTGATTTTCCTGGCTTTACCGGACAGAGGGTACTCCTGTTTAATCTCCGCAGGAATCGGCAGTTTTTTCTCAAAATGCATACTCATGAATTTATATTCCTCCGAACAGAAAAACCGTACTTCGCTTCATACTGCTGTCCGCACTGTTTTCTGCACTGTTCTGCTCCGCTTCTTTCGCACAATATCATAACTGCATTTTTCCAAAAATACAATACGCAAATTCAGCGCATTAATGCTTTAAAGCACCAATGCGCTGTCTTCACCTAACCGGTTTTGTTGTTTTACAGCTGATCCTGTGAGGATGCTGCAGCCCCCATCCCCATACAGTCTTCCTTGTCAGGAAATGAAACCGCACAGGCTGAAGGGCTGACCATCAGCTGTGCTTTCCCGAAAGGAAATCTTCAGCATCCGGAAATCTTTTTTACATTGTAGGCATCCGGGATCCATTTCTCAGACACGCCGGCGACCGCTTCGGCCGGCAGGATCTCTTTTCCGTCGTTGTCGAGATCAATCAGTTCATAGAGCCTGTTCCCCATTCCCATCTCCTGCATATAGGAGAGCTGCCTGTGGCCGTGCCTGGTCTCAATTCTCTCGCGCAGAGCCGCTCCGCTCCGGGCCGGGAGCGCATAGATCAGATCCACGCAGGCCTGGTCCGCCGCCAGAATATCTAAAGACGCAACGATGCCGACATCCGGCGTGACTACCGGCGCGGCGTCCACTCCGGCGCAGTCGCAGTCTACGGACATGTTCCGCATCACGTTGATGTAAGCGTTGTGTTTTCCGAAATGGCTGATAGTCGCTTTTGTGGATTCCGTAATCCTCTCCATCAGCTCTTCCTCAGCGATGCTCCACATATTATCAGAACCCTCGGCTGTATGGATCATGGCTTTCCCGATCCGGCCGTCGGCGCAGCCGATTCCGATATTCTTGTTGGAGCCTCCGAAGCCGCCCATCGTATGGCCCTTGAAATGGGTCAGGGTAAGCATGGACTCATAGGACGGCAGGTGGGACCCGACCGACATTCCGGTAAACCATTTTCCGTCAACCGGAAGCATGACCGTTCCTTCCTCATCCGTAATGTCCACCGGCGCGAAATTCCATCCGTTGACCTTCAGGGTTTCCCGGTGCTGCTCCGTCGTATAACGACCGCCCTCATAATGGGTGTTTGTCTCTATGATCACCGCATCCGGAAGTCTTTCGGCCATCAGTTCCTTCACCCAGGAACGCGGGATGATATTCGGTCCCATCGGCTCGCCTGTATGAAGCTTAACGGCGGTCTTTCCCTCCAGAACGGAAGAAACCCTGTCATATATTTTCAGCAGCCCTGCTGCGGAAAGGTCCCTGGTAAAAAAAACGACTGACTTTTCTCCTGTGCGTTCCTGGACGGGAACATATCTCTCTCCGCCGCTTCCAACCGCTGCCTTCATAGTTTGTCCTCCTTTATTCTTCTGATGTCTGTTTCCGCTTCCTGCACAGCTGCCGCTTTCTGACAGCTTAAATGCCGGCGTCCATGCTCTTAACCGCCTTCTGCACAGATTCATAAACCGCAGCTTTATCTGTCTTCATCCCGCCCGTTCAGGCAGCCGCTTTTCTTCTTTTATGAAGAAAGAACAGCCCGCTGATCATAAGCAGCGGGAATAAAATTCCCGCAAGGATACCCGCCCGCAGATTGTCTCCGAAAGCGCCGGAGACAAAACCTGCCAGGGTCGGCCCGCTCATGCAGCCCACGTCCCCCGCCAGAGCCAGGAGCGCGAACATGGCTGTCCCGCCGCCCCGGATGGAGGCGGACGCCAGACTGAAGGTGCCGGGCCACATGATGCCCACGGAGAAGCCGCACAAGCCCACACCGGCAAGGCCGGCAGTAGCCCCCTGCGCTGTATCCGGGCTCAGAGCGATCAGCAGATATGATGCTATGCACAGTGCTGTACTGCCGATCATAAAACGGACCAGGGGAATGCGGTCTCCGAATTTCCCGTAGATCGCCCTTGCAGTCCCCATCAGCGCGGCAAAAGTCATGGGGCCTGCCAGATCGCCGATCCATTTCGGCACGCCCAGGCCTTTTTCCGCAAAGGTTGAAGCCCACTGGCTTACCGCCTGCTCGCTTGCGCCGGAACAGATCATGAGTACAAAGAACAGCCAGAAAAGGCCGAGTCCCAGAATCTCCTTCAGCGGCCTGTCCTCCACGCCGGAGTCTTCCGCCAGCGTCCGGATCGGGACACGCAGGAAAGCGATTCCGTTCGCAATCGGAACAAGGGCCCACAGCAGCGCCATCACGCGCCAGCGCCCGATCCCGGCCACGGCAAAGAATAAGGTGGAGAACAGCACCACAGCGAGGTGGCCCCAGCAGTAAAAGGAGTGCAGCAGGCTCATGGCCGCCTCCTTGTTGTCCGTGGGACAGGCCTCCACGATCGGGCTGATCAGCACTTCCAGAAGACCTCCCCCGATCGCGTAGATCATGACACAGATCAGGATCCCGGCAAATGAATTCTTCATCAGCCCCGGCAGGATGGTCAGAAGGATCAGTCCCGCCGCGCTCAGCAGATGGGCCAGGACAGCGCTGATCCTGTAGCCGATCCGGTCCACAAACTTCACGGAAGCCAGATCCGTCAGCAGCTGCAGCCCGAAATTAAAAGTCACCAGAAGGGTGATTTTCGAGAGCGGCAGGGAAAACTCCCGCTGAAAAGTCACAAAAAGAAGCGGAACGAAATTGTTGACAATTGCCTGGACGATGTAGCCCGTAAAGCAGGCATAGATCGTATTCTTAAAGTTCTGACTGCCGCTCAAAAACTGTCTCCTCCGCACACGGCTCTGAATGCTTTGCGCGCCCAGAGATTCCGTCCGTTAATTCTCAAATACCTCTTGCCGCCTCATAGATCCTGACCATGTCTTCCTGATCCAGGATTTTGAAACCTCCGATCCTGCGGGTGCCGAAAAAGCTGCATTTATAAGCCAGTTCCTTTATCTGCTCATCCGTCAGGTCATAGCCCAGTTCATGGATGTTCACAGGCATCCCGATCTCATGGAAGAAACGCTCCATCTCGCGGATTCCCTCCAGGGCAGTCTTCACCGGATCCGTGCAGTCCCCGGTCACGCCCATGACGTTCACCGCAAACTGGGCGAAACGCGCCGGCTTCTCGGAGAGGACATATCTCGCCCAGCTCGGCCAGACAGCCGCAAGTCCCGCGCCGTGCGTGACGTCAAACATGCCGGAGAGTTCATGCTCCAGCTGGTGGGACGCCCAGTCCGTCTGGTTGCCGCAGCCGAGAAGTCCGTTATGGGCCAGGGACCCTGCCCACATCACCTGGGCCCGGGCATCGTAGTCGGCCGGGTTCTCATGAAGAATCTTCGCATTCTGGATCACCGTGCGCATGAGCGATTCAGACATGCCGTCCATCAGCATGGTATCGGGCGTCTTCGTAAAATAGCGCTCCATGGTGTGCATCAGAATGTCCGTGCAACCGGACATGGTCTGCCAGTCCGGGAGCGTACAGGTAAGCTCCGGGTTCATGACCGCGAATCTGCACCTTCCGTAATCGCTGCTGTATCCGCGCTTGATCATGCCGTCCTCATTGGTGATGACGCTGGAATCACTCATCTCGCTTCCGGTGGCTGCGATCGTGAGCACACAGCCGATGGGCAGGCAGCCTTCCGCCTTCCTCTTACGGCAGTAGAAATCCCAGACATCGCCTTCATTCGCAGCCCCGTAGCCGATACACTTGACCGAATCCAGCACGCTTCCGCCGCCGACTGCCAGAAGAAAATCAACACCTTCTTCACGGCAGATCCGGATTCCTTCCCTTGCAAGGCCAAGCCTCGGATTCGGCTGCGCGCCGCCGAGAAGAATGTAAGAAAGTCCCTGCTCCTTCAAGGAATCACATACCCGGTCCAGCAGACCCGATCTTACCACACTGCCTTTCCCGTAATGCACAAGGACTTTCCGGGCGCCGAATTCTTTTGCCAGCCGGCCGGTCTCCTTCTCCGTGTCTTTTCCAAATACCACTTTCGTAGGCGCGTAATATTCAAAATTATTCATTACAAATCCTTTCCAGATAAAGCCGGATACCAGAAGTCAAGTCGAAAGAAATGTTTATACGATTATCGCATGCCTTTCCTCCGGCAGCTGAAGCATCTTATTCAAAGGGGAATTTATAATCGAGGCCGAAGCGGTCACGAAGTTCCGTGAACTCTTTCTGGATCGATTCCCCTACCGGCACCCCTTTGTCTTTTCTTTCCTGCCAGGCGTCCCACTCTTTCTCGCCCGCCGTATAGATTCTGTCCGCGCCCGGAGCCTTTTCGCTGGCGCGCAGACCGCGCAGGATTCCTCCCGCTGTCTCCTTAAACGTATCAAGTCCCATAAAGAATTCCGGGTTGATCACAAAGAAGAAATGGCCGAGACGGTACATCTTATTGGATCCGTCCGGATTCTTTCCCGAAAGCTCCTTCATATAAGGTCCGCCCGAGAGAGCTGCCGACAGGATCTCCACGATGGTTGTAAAGCCGTAGCCCTTGTACCCCCCTGTCGCTTCACCCGGGCCGCCGATGGAGAGCAGGGCGCAGTTGCCTTTGCGCATCTCTTTCAGAATCTCTCCGGAATCGGTCATCGTGCCGCCGTCTTTTGTGACAACCAGCCCAGCCGGCGTCTCTTTTCCGGAGCGTTCATAATACTCGATCTTACCGTTCTGCACGATGGAAGTCGCACAGTCAAAGTTAAAGGGGAACTCCTCGTCGGTCGGCATGGTAAAGGTCAACGGGTTCGTGCCCATCATGGGCTCCACGCCCCAGGTCGGGGCCACGGAGGGACGCGCGTTCGTTCCGCTGATCCCGATCATGCCGGCTTTTTCGGCCATGGTTGTCCAGTACCCGGCAATGCCGTAATGGGTGGAATTGAAGATGGTGCCGCCTGCCATGCCGTACTGCCGTGCTTTTTCGATCAGCATCTCCATCATCCTGTGACTGGCCACCATGCCCAGTCCGTTGTTGGCATCCATGACCACGGTGGTCGGCGTCTCCTTCACGATATCAATCTTCGTTACCGGAAGCAGGGTGCCGTTCTCGATCCGGTCCAGATAAATGGGTTTGAAACGGTTGCAGCCATGGCTCTCGATGCCGCGGCGGTCGCTCTCAAGCAGGACATCCGCGCAGATTTCGGCGTCTTCTTTCGGAACGCCATATTTCTGAAACACATCTATCATGAAAGAATTAATCATTTCCCACGGGACATAAGGCCTGTTCTCAGCTTCCATATGCTTTTCTCCTTCTTCTTTCCTGCAGATATCTTCCCGCCGGCCTGCTGCTCTCAGGCTGCAGCCATTTCAAAGCAGCGCATCTTTCCTGCGTTCCGGCCTGCTCCTGCGCTCCGCGGAAAGACAGTCTCCCGGGAGGCATCCCTGCGTACATTTTCAGTTTCCGATATACCAGACGCACATCATCGTCAGGTCGTCGAACTGCTCCGCTCCCCTGACAAAGGCAGCGACTGCGGCGTCCACCCTGTCCAGAAGCTGCTGCGGCGTGCCGTCCGCGCCGCTGTTCAGCGCTTCCACGGTCCGGTCCATCCCGAACATTTCAGAAGAAGCGTCGGTTGCCTCCGTAAGGCCGTCCGTATACAGGAAAAGCTTCGCGCCCGGCTCCAGCTTCAGTTCGTAATTCCTGTAGTGAATATTCTCCATGCCTCCGATCACGAAGCCATGCCGGTCCCTGATCAGCTCGAATTTCCCATCGGCCTGTTTCAGAATCGGATATTCATGTCCGGCGTTTGCGGCCGTAATAATTCCGCTCTCCAGATCAAGTATGCCGAACCAGACCGTGACAAACATCCCTTCCCGGTTGTTGGCACAGATATCGCTGTTCACGTTCTCCAGTACCTCAGCCGGACTGAGGCCTGTCTTGGCGTAATTCTGCACCAGAATTCTGGAATGCATCATGAAGAGCGCAGCCGGAATTCCTTTTCCGCTGACATCCGCCATGACAAGTCCGAGTTTTGACTCGCCGAGCATGAAGAAGTCATAGAAATCTCCGCCGATCTCCCTGGCCGGCTCCATGGACGCATAGATATCAAAATCCGTCCGGTCCGGGAAAGGCGGGAATTTATTCGGCAGCATATCCGCCTGGATCCGGTTCGCAAGAGAGAGCTCCGTATGGATTCTCTCCTCCTGGGCTGTCACTTTTGTCAGGTTTTCTTCATAGTCCTGCAGGTCATGCTCCATATCTGTCAGGATCAGGCTCAGATTCTCCACTTCATCACCCGTATGGATATCCAGACGGGAAAAATGCTCTCCTTCTTTTCCGGCTTTCTTATCCCGGGCATAGGATTCCGCCGCCAGCGCGATGCTGTTGATCGGCATGACCAGCCATCGCCGGATTCTGCGGTTAAGCAGGTAAGACATCAGAGCCATCATCAGAATCACGGCAAGCGTGTACTGCAGGACAAACAGGCGCATCGCGCGGGTAACCTCACCCAGCGTGACGTCCGTGAGCACATAGCAGTGGGTCTTGCCGTCCTCTCCCAGGATAGGAAATCCGCTGGTGCAGAGCCAGCCGTACTTCTCCGTCCTGCTGATTGCGTAAAGCTTATCTTTCCAGTTCCAGTTCAGAAAAGTATCCAGCTCTTTTTTATCGACCTTCTCCCAGTATCCCGGATGGCGGATCGTATCCCCTTCCGGATTCACGGCATAAACCAGCGCGGAAGTCTCTTCGTCATACATCGCCAGGTACACGTCATCCACGTCGCTGCATGATACGAAATCCGTCAGAACCAGTTTAATCCTGCGGTAGTTTTTTTCTCCCTCAAGATGGAGAAAAGCTTCTGAATAAGCACCCGAGTCGGGATCCCTGCGCACCTCATCGGGCAGATTCCGGTAAACCGTCATGACTTTGTCCGCCAGAACCTCCGCATCGCAGATTTTATCCAGAATTCCGGCGGCATTGCGGGAGAGGTTAAAGGCGATTCCGATATACTGTCCGGCCATCGCCGCGGCATACAGGCCCAGTCCTATTACAAGTGAAA
The DNA here is from genome assembly GCA_902779575.1 of uncultured Lachnospiraceae bacterium. Classification (GTDB taxonomy): domain Bacteria; phylum Bacillota; class Clostridia; order Lachnospirales; family Lachnospiraceae; genus Porcincola. Next base: position 240,552 of record CACZBW010000004.1, on the reverse strand, counting down.
GGATTCCGAGCGCCAGACTGCCCAGCACAGCGTCGCGGAACAGCTTTGCGGAAAGAGAATGCCGCCTTCTTTCCGCAGCACTCATTTCCCGGTAATTCTTCAAACGCATCTGTCCTCCTCTCCCGAAAAGCATGTCAGATCAGGAACCTGTTCCGCTCTTACTCAGCCCAGAACCAGTCTGATCTCATTTTCTTCTGTTAATTCTTCCGCCGGAATATAATCGCCCTTCATCTTCTTCCCGTTCAGTTCAAGGCTCCGGCAGCCGGACTGGACATGATCGGGATTTTCCACAGTGATATGCAGGCGGCAGCCGCGGAATGTTTTCACCATCTCAAACTGATCCCATTCATGAGGGACGGACGGGGCGATCCTCAGGCCGTCCGGATCAGGCCTCAGCCCCAGAATTCCTTCCACTGCACCGACCATGACGGTGGAAGCCGTACCGGTCAGCCAGTGTACCTGAGACCTTCCGAAATGAGCGCTTGATTTCCCTTCTGTAAACTGTCCGTAGCAGTAAGGTTCCAGCTTCCTGATCTCAGCGATGTCATTCTGCGCGGCAGGACAGCTCTCCTTATAGTAACTGTAAGCCTGGTCGCCATTGCCCATGAGTGCCTCGGCGAGTATGATCCAGCCCTGTGACTGGAGGAAAATGCCGCTGTTCTCCTTCACGCCCGGGTTATAGATGACTGCCAGGGCACCGCCGAAAGCATGTGCGTGGTAAGGCGGATCCATGAGCATGAGTCCGTACTCCGTATTCAGCCTCTCCCCGGCCGTATCAAGCGCTTTCCGTGCCTGCTCCTCTGATGCCAGACCGCTGATGACCGCCCAGCTCTGGGGATTCAGCCAGATATTTGCCTCCGGATCATCCCGCCGGCCGATCACTTCTCCCGTTTCAGTAAATCCTCTGATGAAGCGGTCCTCATTCCAGCACAGTTCATTCAGAAGAGTTCTGAACTTCGCCATCTCTTCGTCCAGAAACGCTTCGTAGGCGTCATCCTTCTGTCCTGCCGCGAAAAACTTCATGACAGCCATGGCGTAATAATACTGGAAAGCGACAAAGGAGGATTCCCCGTCTTTTCCGAGGCGCAGGCAGTCATTCCAGTCCGCGTACAGGCCTGCCGGCATGCCGTGCGGCCCCAGATGTTCCATGGAGAAACGGATCGCTCTCTTCAGGTGGTCATAGACCGTGCCGCAGTCTTTATCCGCATAGAGAATCTCCTCGTCAAGGAAAGCCTTGTCGCCTGTCTCGGAGATGTATTTCCAGACCGTCGGGAACAGCCAGAGCGCGTCATCCGCGCGGTAGGCGGGATGACCTGTCTCCCTGACATACTCCGGATCATCCGGCGTATTCTCCTTTCCGGCGTTATGCGTAAACTTTACAAGCGGGAGCCCGCCGCCGCCCGCTGTCTGGGCGGAGAGCATAAAGCGGATTTTCTCCTTCGCCATCTGAGGCTGAAGGTGAATAATACCCTGAATGTCCTGCACCGTATCGCGGTAACCGTATCCATTGCGCAGTCCGCAGTAGACAAAGGACGCCGCTCTGGACCAGGTGAAGGTCATGAAGCAGTTATAGGCGTTCCAGATATTGATCATCGTATCAAAAGCCGGATCTGGCGTCTTCACGCTGAAAGCCGAAAGCTTCTCCTCCCAGTCAAGACGAAGCGCATCCAGCTCCTTACGGACGGTTTTCTCCGGATCTGCGTACCGTTCAATAATCGGGCAGATCTGCTCATCATAGAGTCTTCCGAGAATAAAGCTGAGATCCCTGCTCTCCCCGGGAGCAAGGGTGACCACGCAGGAGAGGGCTCCGCAGCTGTATTCGTTATAGCTCATCGCGCCGCCCAGATCGCCGGATGAAACGCCGACGGGGTCCCCGTAGGAATGGTAATTGCCCAGGAAAACTTCCTTGTCCCCGCAGCAGGAGGATACTTCCGCCCCGGCAAGAGCCAGGACCCGCTCCTCCACCTTCTTCTCGTCGATGCTCTCATCACTCTCCAGCGCGTCCAGATTGCCGTTGATCCGCTGTACGATGCGGTTGCCCCGGAAGACCGTGCGGGAAATATATCTGGAATACTGCAGGTTCACCAGATCCTGTTCATAATTGCTGTCATTGGTAAATTCCGCGTAACCGGTCACAGTAATCTCACGCTCACGGCCGGAATCATTTCTCAGCTTCAGCGCCCATACCTCGTAGGCGCAGTCCAGAGGAACATAGTAAACCGCCTCTGAATGAATCTCACTGCAGTCTGCTAGAAAGCGTGAATATCCGAGGCCGTGCCTGCACTCGCTCTTATAAACCGACAGATCCTTTCCGACCGGCTGCCAAGAAGCGGACCAGTAATCTCCGTCCGCATTGTCCCTGATATAAATGTAGCGCCCGGGTCTGTCGGAATTATCGAAGTTATAGCGCAGGATCCGTCCCTTCGCGCCGGATTTCACGAAGCTGTATCCTCCCGCGTTGTTGGAAATCAGGGCGCCGTATTCCGGCGACCCCAGATAGTTCGCCCACGCGGAAGGGGTATCCGGTCTGGTTATCACATATTCCTTTTTCTGATCATCGAAATATCCATACTTCATAACAATCAGGTCTCCTTTTTACTGATGGTCTGCATCATCCGGATCCGCCGCTCTCCATCTGCTGAAGTTCTCTGTCTCTTTCCGCATTGTCCGGACTGCCGTTTTAGTCCATTTTAACACGACATCGGGCAGAGTACATCATTCGTTTTCGGAAACACAGATTATTTTATCTTCGAAAATCATATTCTTAACGCAGAAAAGCCTGCTCCGCACTTTCGTGCAGAGCAGGCTCTGAAAGTCTCCCGCTCTCTGAAGCCTGACCAAAGCTGTCCGGCAGACTTTTATCTTTGCAGATTCTTATTTTACAAACTTTTCCGCGAAATGGCAGGCAACATGATGGTTCGGCAGAATCTCGCGCAGCTTCGGTTCCTCCGCGAGGCACCTGTCCGTCGCGTAGGGACATCTCTGAGCGAAGCGGCAGCAGGGCTTCGGATCGATCGGGGAAGTAAGTTCCCCTTTCAGGACCATGCGCTCATGCTTGATATGCACATTCGGAATCGGGATCGCGGAGAGCAGCGCCTGCGAATAGGGATGAATCGTATCCCGGAAGATGCGGTCCGCGCTGCACTTCTCAATCATCTGTCCCAGATACATGACCGCGATATCGTCGGAGATATGTTTGACGACCGACATATCATGGGTGATGAACATGTAGGTCAGCCCTCTCTGCTCCTGGAGGTCCTGGAGCAGGTTCAATACCTGTGCCTGGATGGAAACGTCCAGAGCGGAAACCGGTTCGTCGCAGACGATGAATTCCGGATTCAGGGAAAGGGCTCTCGCGATACCGATTCTCTGCCGGCGGCCGCCGTCCAGCTCGTGAGGATAGGAATTCTCCAGTCTCTTGGCAAGGCCGACCAGTTCCATCATCTCTTTTGCCTTCTGCGTAACCTCCGCCTTGGACAGTTTTTTATTGTTGACCCGGATCGGCTCCTCGATCAGCTGCAGAATGCTCATTCTGGGATCCAGGGAAGCGTAAGGGTCCTGGAAGATCATCTGGATGTTGGCGCGGTATTTCTTTTTGAATTCCTTCAGCGGGATATTGGCGATGTCCGTATCCTTGAACATCACTTCGCCGGAGGTCGGCTGATGCAGACGCATCAGTGTTTTGCCCAGCGTTGACTTGCCGCAGCCGGACTCGCCGACGATACCGATCGTCTTGCCCTTCTCGATGTTGAAGGTTACATTGTCCACCGCGTGGAGAAGGCCTCTGGGAGTCTGGAAGTACTTTTTCAGATTCTTTACTTCAAGCAAATTCCTGGAATCCATAATCAGCCCTCCCATTCCTTCATATACTGCAGACATTTGGCAAAATGGCCCGGCTCCACCTCGGTCCTGACCGGATCATACTTGTTGCATTTCGGACACTTCTCGGCGCAGCGCTCAAAGAAGCTGCAGTATTCGGGAAGGTCGGAGGGATCCGGTACGAGACCCGGAATCACTTCCAGACGATGCACATCCTTGTCAAGAGAGGGGATGGACTTGTACAGCGCTCTGGTATAGGGATGCTTCGGATTGTCGAATACCTGCTCCAGACTTCCGTATTCTACCAGCTCGCCGCCGTACATAACCGCGCAGTTGTCGCACATCTCAGCTACAACTCCCAGGTCATGCGTGATCAGGATTACGGAAGTTCCCTGATCTTTCTGCAGTTTTCTCATCATATCGAGAATCTGCGCCTGGATCGTCACGTCGAGAGCGGTCGTCGGTTCATCGGCGATCAGCAGCTCCGGTTTGCAGGCCAGAGCGATCGCGATGACGATACGCTGCTTCATGCCGCCCGAAAACTGATGCGGATAGTCCCTGTAGCGTTCCGGAACAATTCCTACCATGGCCAGCATATCCTGGGCTTTTCTGAGTGCTTCCGCCTTTGAGCAGTGATCGTGAAGAAGAATGACCTCGGCGATCTGGTCACCGACCGTCTTAACCGGATTGAGGGCTGTCATGGGATCCTGGAAGATCATGGAGATCTTTTTCCCGCGGATCTGACGCATCTCTCTCTCGGAAATCTTCAGAAGGTCCTGTCCTTCCAGCTCGATGGAACCCTGGATCACATGCCCGACCTTTGCGGGAAGCAGGCCCAGGATCCCGAGCGCCGTGGTCGTCTTGCCCGCGCCGGTCTCGCCGACCAGGCCGAGAACTTCTCCCTTTTTGATATCAAAGGAAATGTTGTTGACCGCTTCCACGACTTCATCTTCTGTCTCGTAATGGATGACGAGATCTTTCACACTAAGTAATGTATCACTCATATCCCGTCCTCCTGATTATTTGCTCTTCGGGTCAAACGCGTCGCGGAGACCGTCGCCCATAAGGTTGAATGCAAAGCAGGTGATCATGATCATCAGCGCCGGGAAGAACATCATGTAAGGCGCGGAAGTGATATAAGCTTTGCCGTCGTTCAGAATGAGTCCCCATTCCGGTGTCGGAGCGGCAAGACCTACTCCGATGTAGCTCATGGAGGACATCATCATGATGGAAACCGCGAGGAAGCCGACGAAGAAAATGATCATAACGCCTGCCGCGTTCGGGATCATGTGCTTCAGAATCATCTCCACCTGTCCTACGCCGATGGCTTCTGAAGATTCGATATAATCGCTTCCGCGCACTCTCAAAATTGCGGCGCGGTTGTTCCTTGCCATGGTGGGCATGGAAGCGAACATGACGGCTGCAACCAGCTGCGGGATGCCGTTTCCGAGAACGGATACGATACACATGGCCATCATGATCATCGGGATTGCCTGGAAGATATCCATGATCCGCATGATGATCGTGTCAACCCTGCCGCCGAAATAGCCGGCGATGATGCCGAGAAGCCCGCCTGAGAACAGGGCGGCGATCGTACAGAACAGGGCGATGATCAGAGAATATCTGGTTCCGTAGATAACACGGCTGAAAATATCCCGTCCGTACGCGTCCGTACCGAAAAGGTGGGCCTTGCTCGGCGCCTGCATCATGGCCGTATAATCCTGCATCGTATAATCATAGGGAGCGATCAGCGGAGCAAAGATTGCGATCAGGATCAGGATCCCTACAACAACAAGTCCGATAATAGCGGTTTTGTTGCGCCGGAAGCGCTTCCACGCTTCATAGGCAGGGGTCGAATTGACGGGTTTCTTTCTTTTTCTGTTCTTCTTTTCGATTTTCTCCATCGCGGGAGTATGCATTTTCGCCATCTTCGATCCCTCCCTTATGCAGCCTTAGCCTTCGGCTTTTTCGCGCCGCTGGCAATGATGGTAGTCTTCAGTCTCGGGTCAATCAGGACGAAGCTGATGTCTACAATCAGGTTGATCAGAGTCAGCACTATGGCGATAATCAGCGCGCCGCCCAGGACAGACGGATAGTTTCTCTGCGTGATGGAATCGACAATATATTTGCCGACGCCGGGCACACCGAAAACAGTCTCAATAACCATTCCGCCGCCGATACTGTTGCCAAGGCTGGTTCCGATGGACTGTGCCACCGGGATCATCGCATTGCGAAGGGCATGATGATAAGTAATGTTGTTCTCAGTCTGCCCCTTTGCCCTTGCAGTACGGATATAATCCTCGCCAAGGACCTCCAGCATGGAGGATCTTGTAATACGGGTATAGCTTGCGACGGAAGATAAGCCGATACAGAGCATAGGCAGAATGAAGCCTTTCGCAGAAGTAATGCCGGTCGCGGGAAGAAGGTGCAGATTAACCGCGAAAATCATAATCAGGACCAGCGCCACGACAAACTCGGGAACCGACTGGAAAAACATGGAAATAACAAGAACCAGTGAATCGACCCAGGTATATTTTTTCAAAGCAGAGATAATACCCAGTATGATTCCGATGATTGCTCCGATCGCAACCGCGCCGATTGTTATGATTCCGGAAGTCCGAAGTCTTGGAAGAATCTCCGACAGGACCGGTTCTCCCGTACGATAGGAATCGCCGAAATCCCCTTTGGTTACAATATTCTTAATATACCTTACATACTGTACAATCACCGGGTCATTCAGTCCCAGTTCCTCTCTTTTTTCCTGAACCTGCTCTTCCGTAGCCGAATTGCCGAGGATCTGACGCGCAGGATCGCCGGGCGTGACGGTCTTCAGAATAAAGATAATAGCGGAAACGCCAAGCAGGATCGGGATCAGAAGAAGGATTCGCTTAATTATATATTTTAGCATAAGTCTCTCCGAATCTTTTTCAGACCACCTGCTGCTCCAGACAGATCTTCTCTGTCTGAAACAGAAAAGTCACAGTGGAAGGAAGGTCCTGTCACTGTGACTTTCCGTTCATGTCCTATTGTTAACGATTAACCGGATACAAAACTTTCTTCTTTATTTGTAGAAACCGGACGGATCCATGAAGCCGCGCTCCAGAGTATTGAAGCCCTTCAGTTCAGGGTTGATCACCGCGCTGTTGACAGCCGGGAACAGGTTGGTCTGGATGGTGCTCTCCTTCATGGTCTCCTCAAATGCCTTGCCGAGTTCCTTAGCGGTCTCAGCATCCTCTTCGAAGATGAAGTCATGAATCTGCGCGTTGATCTCGTCTGTTGTCCACTTGGGTCCGCCGATGCAGAAGGTATAGGCGTTCTGGAAGAAGATGAAGAGGGACGGGAATCTTGCAGCAGCGTATTCACCGACTACGATCAGGTCATAATCTCCGCCTGCCGACTGCTGTACGAACTGCGCGGTATCCGGCATATCCAGCTCAAGGGTGATGCCTGCCTGTGCCAGGTTGGCCTGCATGACAACGTAAACCGGTTCGATGTCGGAAAGACCGAGTGCTCTCAGGGTAAGGCCGTCCGCATAGCCTGCTTCCGCAAGGAGGGCCTTTGCGCCGTCGATGTCCACTGCTCTCTCTTCAGCGGTATAAACTTCATTGTAATAAGTATTGCCCGGTACAAAATAACCGAGAGCCGGTGTGCAGAGTCCTGCGGAACCTACTGCAGTGATCGCGTCATAGTCAAGGGCTTTGTCGATAGCTTCACGAACCTTCTGGTCCGCTGTCGCGCCGGCGTTCTCGCCCATGTTGAACCACAGATGATTCACCTGGTCGAAAGTATAGTTGACAACCTTTACCGCGTCGTTGGCAGCGAAGGTGGAAGCCTGAGCGGTCGGGACCGCATAAGCTACGTCCGCGTCACCGGACTGAACAGCCATGATGCGGGCTGCCGGGTCAGCTGTGAAGGTGAATACGATCTGCTTGAAGTATCCGGCATAGTCCGGATTCCAGTACTCTTCATTGCGCTCAACGATAACGTTCTGTCCGTTTGTCCAGGAAACAAACTTGTAAGGACCGGAGCCGACAAGCGGCTTCTTGCCGACTTCTTCGAGTCCGCCCGCTGCTTCCACTTCCTCTTCGGAAACAATTCCGTACTGTGACCAGGTCAGCATACGGATAATATCCGGCGCGTTGGAAGTAAATTCAAGTGTGACGGTATGCTCGTCATCCGCGACAGCATCTGCCGTATCTGTGAAGATGGAACCGGTTTCGTTGGTTGCGTTCTGGTCTCTCCAGATCTTTGCGGAATAGACAACGTCGTCCGCTACAAGAGGACTTCCGTCCGTCATGGTAACGTCATCGCGAAGGGTGAATCTGCAGTGGGTATCGTCAACCCACTCCCATGCGGTCGCAAGCTGCGGTTCGATTTCACCTGTCTGTGCATTGTAAGCTACAAGGTTATCCGTAAGGACGGAAGCGATCATCTGGCTTTCGTTCTCCGTGTTTCCGGTCGCCGGCCCATACAGGGTGGATGGCTCGGAGCCAAAAGCGATCGTGATGGACTCTTCTGTCTTCTCAGTATTGGCCGGATCACAATTTGCGCCTGCAAGTCCGCCTTCTTCAGCGAAGGCAGCCGCTGCCATGGAAATGGTCATGACGGAAGCGAGTGCAAGGCCGAGTACCTTTTTCATCTTCATATGCATTCCTCCTGAAATAAAATGGAAATCTGCCGGGGAATATCCCGTCTCAAGTTAATCAAAGGATAACACTGTGCCTTTTTTTGCCACTTTTCGATTTTTCACCGATTTTGCTGATGATCTTGACGGAACAGCTTTTTATCCGGCTTGCGGGTGGAAAAAAAAACGGTTTTTTTTATTCATGCCCCCTGCAGAAAGCTGCGATGGGTTTCTCGATCAGCATGGCGCCCACGGTCCCCACCAGGTAGAGACGCGGGTAGGTCGACCACCAGGCGGGGATCAGATCAGGTCCCGCGCCGACATGGATGAGGGCCATCCCGAGACTGACGATCGTGACAAAGATCAGATTCACCACGATATTCCTGAGCAGAAGATCTTTAAAGCTTCCTTCCTCCGCCTTCGCGATATCTCTTGAAAAATGCACGCTCAGGGGACCTACGGGTATGATTATGGCCGCTATGGTGTTGATGGTGAAGGCGCAGCAGCAGCCGGTAACCCAGCCTGCCAGGCTGTCACCCCCGGCAAAAATGGTCGCCGCCGTATTGATGATCAGCGCCATACAGGTGTTGGTTATAATGTTCCATTTGAAAAACCAGTCATTGTTTAACTGCATTTGGCCTTTATCCTTTATTCAAAGTCAAAACCGTCCCAGACAAGCCTGCCCGTGTATTCTTTCAGTTCCTCTTCGCCCTTGAGAACGCGGATGGCTCCGGCCGCCATGGCTTCCATCTCGAATTCCCCCGGATATGCATAGACCGGCGCGATATAGCTGCAGGCTTCCGTGATCTGCGCGACGAGATCTTTATTGTGAACCATGCCTCCGCCGAGAAGAATTCCGTCCACCTGTCCCTTCAGGACTGCCGACATGGCCCCGATGCCTTTTTCAATCTGGTAGATCATGGTATTCCAGAGCATCTCCGCATACCGGTCGCCCTTCGCGGCGCGGTCTGTCAGCTCGATGGCGTCCGATATGCCCAGATGATTGACAAAGCCGCCCTTCCTGCTGAGCAGTTCCTTCATCTCCTTCGGGGATTTATTGTTTTTCATCATATAGGAGAGCACATTGGCGACAGAAATATCCCCGCAGCGGGTCGGGGCCATCGGGCCTTCACCGCCGACGATATCATATCCGTCAACCATGCGTCCTTTCCTGTGGGCGGAGATGGAGATGCCTCCTCCGATATGGCAGACCACATAATTGCAGTCCTCATATTTTTTATGCAGAACCTCTTTGCTGTGGCGGATCGCAGTCTCCTTCAGGTTGAGGGCGTGAAGATGGATCATGCGGTGTACGCCTTTTATCCCTGTCAGCCTGGCAAGGTCCTGCATCTCGTCCACATCCGGCGGATTGACGACCATGGCTTTTGCTCCGTATTCACGGGCAAACTCGTCCGCAAGCTGGGAGCCCAGAGTCGCGGGATGCACAACTCCGTTGGCGCAGGTTCTTGCATGCTCCAGTACCAGATCCGTCACCGCGTAGGTGCCGCCTTCCATGGCAAGGAGTCCGCCGCCGCGTCCTACAAAAACATCGACGTCGTCCAGAGAAAAGCCGGCCTCTTTCAGAAGATCCAGGATCATACCCTTGCGGTAGGGAAGCTGTTTCGTAAGATTGTCATATTTCTCCAGTTCCTTCGCATCGTGGGAAACATTTTTGGAGAAGAGGCATTTCTCTCCCTCAAACAGTCCGATTTTTGTGGATGTGGAACCCGGGTTGATCGCAAATACCTTATAATCGCTCATTTTCATCCTTTCCTGCAGATCTCATGGGGATCTGCCGTATCCCGGTGTATAAGACCGGGCAGCGCAGAACCCTCCGCGCTGCCCGGCAGCTTCTTTTCTCTTACAGCTCTGCTTCGACAGCGTCTACCAGATCGCCCAGGGTCTCACAGGCGGATGCCACCTGAAGTTCTACCATGGCGTCGGTCTCTTCCTCGATCGCCGCGGTCAGGCCGACCATCTTGACGGATGCGCCGCCCAGCTCTTCCTTAATATTTGTTGCCATGGAAAGCTCTGCTTCATTCTTACCGTAAATTGTCGCCACAGCCTTGATCACGATTGCTTCAAGTTCTTTTCTGTCCATTCTGAATTCCTCCTTATGTACGGACCTCCGCGGTCCTCTGTCCGGAACCTGCTGTTCTTAAGCGGATCCCGCTGCCATTTTTCTGCCGCGGCGTGCCGGTATCCGGACATTTCCGCCGTCACGCCGCCGAAACTGTTCTTTTCCACCTGAGTCAGTCACACTGACCTTCGTCCAGATCAAATACGACCGTCTTGTAGCCGTCCCGCTGATAGATTGCCGCCGTCACTTTGACAGGAAGCTTTTCAATCAGCACTTTTCTCTTCTTTTTATTGATGCCGCGGACAACAGCGTTAAACTCGGCCCCTTCTTCCAGATGGATTTCACCGTAGGCAAAGGGCTTCAGCGGAGCGTACTCCGGCTTCGAGGAGAGCTGTGCCGGCAGGACGATGGAGTGCATCGTAGCCTTCCCGGAGATCTCCACCCATTCCATATCCGTGCTTCCGCAGCTGTTGCAGGCGAGGTGGGGCGGGAATTCCATCGCTCCGCAGCTTTTGCATCTGCGCCCGGTGATCTTGCCCAGTTCCAGGTTGTCATAAAAAGTCTTTGTTATTCTTTCCAGTTTTACTGCCATCTTCCCGTTCCCCCTCTCAGTCTTCCTTTGTGCGGATGATATAGGTGCAGATATTCTGCGCTCCGCCATAGCCGCGCAGCATCGCGGTCTTCGGGAGCTTCTTCACCTGGCGCTCGCCGCAGTCACCGCGCATCTGGTGAATGCATTCATAGAGATCGGCCAGTCCGGAAGCCGCATGGGCGTGTCCGAAGGAGGTTCTTCCTCCGTTGGTATTGATGGGCTTGTCTCCGTCGTAAGCCGTCCTGCCCTCACAGATATATTTCCAGCCTTCTCCCTTCGGAAGATAACCGGCGATCTCAGCGGCAATCAGATGAGAGGTAATGATGAAGTCGTTGGCGTAGAAGATGTCGATCTCTTCCGGCTTCACCCCGGTCACGTCATAGACCTCTTCCACAGCCTCTTCGGTCGCGCGGATCTCAAAATGCGGATTGGACGCCTCGAAAGCGCCGCAGCCGATACCAAGAACCTCAACCGGCTTATGCTGCATCTTCCCGTGGGTCAGCTCCTCGATCATATCCGTCGCGCATACCAGGACAGCTGCAGCGCCGTCGCACTTGATCTCAATGCCGGACATGCGGAGGAAATCGCCGGTCCTTGGATTGAAGGGGCTCTTCATATACTCGATGGCGCTGTTATAGCCGTTCTCCTTCGCGATCTCATCATAGGTCTTCCGCTCAATGGCAAGCTCACATTTGGAAGAATTCTTCCGGTTGTTGATGGACATCCAGCAGAGGGTATCGTCCATCTGCTCATCCGTAAGGCCGTTGGTTCTCTTATAATACTCGGCCGCGTCATCATAGATGAGTTCCTGACCCGCCATCAGGCTTCTGGTATAGTTCCGGTCGTAAAGCCATGCAGTGGTCTGCAGGAACTTCTCCATTGTTATCTTTTCCCTCTTGTAGGGATGGTTCGGAACCGCAGCGCTGTCACCGAATTCCACGCAGCCGGAGAGCACACAGTTGTACTTGCCGGAAGCGACCGCGTTTACTGCCTGCTCCAGCGCGTAGTAGCCGGTGCAGCAGGCTTCGGAATGATGGATCGAAGCCTTCCCCTTCATACCGAAGCAGTTGCCGATCTGGATATTCGGCGTAAGGTAGTTGGAGCAGTTCAGGGGGCTTGCCTGTCCATGGAAATAAAAATCCACGTCCCTCGGATTCACGCCCGCATCCTCCATGGCCTGAAGGGCTGCGTAGCCAAACAGATCGCCTTCCGTCAGACCGTCCGTTTCCGGGTTGTCGACCGTATTCATGAAAGGTGTGCATCCGACGCCGATGATGGAGACACTTCTCATATACCGGCCCAGCTTTGTAATGCTCATAGATTCTGTTCCTCCTGCAATCGATTTGTGATGATCAGAATGCTGCCCCGGCAGATCTGACCGTTGTCCTGCTGCTGACTTCATAAACTCGAACTCATTCCCCCTCCGCCAGCACGAAGGCCATGGCAAAAGGTTCCTGCGTCGTGATAGATACCAGAAGCCGGTCCGCTCCTGCTTTCTCCATAATTGCCGCCAGGTGCGGCGTGATCGTGATACGGGGACTTCCGTCCTCATTCTTCAGGGTTTCCACCAGTCTGAAATCAAAAGTTTTCTCCGGCGTCAGCTGCGCAAGCGCTTTGAATACCGCTTCCTTTACCGCGAAACGGCCGGCAAGATACTCATGGAAATCCGGGGCGGCGGCGGCTTCCCTGCGCTCCGCTTCCGTAAAAGTTCTCCGGACAAATGCTTCCCCGACGTCCTCACAGAGGCGTTTCAGTTCCCGCACGTCGGCCATGTCGACCCCGATTCCCCTTGTCATGATATCAGCCTTTCCGCAAAAACCGCACTTTTTCTTCCGGCGGACCGGCCGGAAAAAACGCCTTTTCTCAGTGCCTCTTCTTCTTGAACTTTCCGACCTTGGTCAGGCGGTCCGGAAGCTTCGGTACTTTTCCCGTAGTGATATGGATGCACTCTTCTTCACAGGCTTCCACACACTTGCCGCAGCGATCGCAGTCGATCTCATCGATCATGTGAATATACTTCGGCTTGCCCTCTATGCAGTTCTTCGGACATACATCCAGACAGTCTCCGCAGCCGGTACAATCCGAAGGATCCACATAGATCCGGATAAAGGCTTTGCAGACCCCTGCCGGACAGCTTTTCTTCTTGATATGCGCTTCATACTCGTCCGGGAATTTCCCCATGGCGGACAGGGCGATGCCGGCGCACTGCTGACCCATGGAGCAGGGCGTCGAGTAACACATGGCCTCGCCGATTTCCTTTGTCAGATCGGCAAACTCGCCTTTCCCTCTCCCTGCCGTAATCTCTGTCTGCATGAACTCAAGCTGGATCAGGCCTTCCCGGCAGAATACACATTTTCCGCAGCTCTGTGTTCTGGACTGATGCAGCTTTTTCTGCGTGTCATCCACGATACAGTCTTTCTGCGTCAGGACGCGGATCATGCCGTTGGCCGGATAAAGCTGCCCCAGGGAAGCTTCACACTCTTCCGCAGTAAAGTAACGGTAACCGACCTGAACCGCTTTCGCTTCCGACAGATCCGCAAGTTCCGAAATCTTCTTCTCTTCCGGCAGTTTCTGAAGCTCCCCGCCGTTCACCGAAACATAGATTCCGGGAACGTAACAGTCATTAAAAGCGTCTGCCAGGTCCGCGCAGGCTGCCAGATGAATCAGGGCATTGCAGGCGTTGCGGCGGATGTTGATGAATTCATTCCGCACTTCAACCCCGTACGGAGCTGCTTTCTCCCTGAGGGAGGCTGCCAGTTCCTCTTCCTTCTCAGGAAGGACAAGAGCAGCTTTTTCCGTGCCTGCTGCAATGGCCGCGATCGCACAGCCCTCTATAATCTTTTCCGGATCCTTCTTTACCAGCTCCAGAAAGACGCAGTCCGTATCGGCATTGTTCAGGGCTGCGACCAGGCACAGCTCCTCTCCCTCTTTCGCCGCGGCTTCTTCTGCCGCTTTCAGATGATCCGTCATCTTCTCCCGGTATACGCCCGTCTCACAGATTCCGAGGGAGTCGATCTTCTCAAGAACGGCTTCTCTTCCGAGTTCCTTTGCCTTCGCATAAGCTCCCATCTTCACGCCTCCTTCGTATCAGCATAATCGCCCCAGGTACGCGGGCGGTGGATCTGCAGTCTCAGGTCACACTGCAGGCAGCGGCCTGCCTCTGCGCAGATATCGGCGTCGCAGATACCGTGGTCAAAGAGCCGGAAGTTGTCTTTTCTTTCCTCTGCGGGATCAATCTGCGGCTGGAATGCCTTCTCGCCGGCGAATCCTTCGATCACGCCGATCCAGGGATCCGGCGTCTTCCCGCTGGCCAGCTGCTCCGAAATGTCTCCGTCCCCGCCAAGGTATCTGTCAATCTGGCTGGCGGCCTCTCTTCCGGACTGCACCGCCATAACCACCGACTTCGTTCCGTAGACACAATCGCCTGCCGCGAAAATGCCGGGAATAGAAGTCTGCTTGTCATTCGTATTGTCATTGACCACGATCCAGGCGCCGCGGAAAAGTTTGAATCCGGAATCCTCATTCAGATCCGGCTTCTGGCCGGTAGCAAAGATAACGGTATCGCCCTCGATGTGGAGCTCCGAGCCCTCTTCCTTCTCGATGACCGCTCTGCGGTTCTCATCGAAGTAGAACGCCTTCACTTTCATGAAATCCACGCCGGTGACATGGTCTTCTCCGGTGATGCGTTCAAAGGTCTGGGCGGGATGTACAACGATACCCTCTTCCTGGGCCTGCTCGATCTCTTCGTCATCCGCCGTCATCTTGTCCCGGGCTTCCAGACATGCCAGGTGCACGCTCTCCGCTCCAAGGCGGACCGCTGACCTTGCGCAGTCAAAAGCGACATTGCCGCCGCCGAGAACGATGACGTGTTTTCCCATGCCGGTTTCTTTTCCAAGGGCGCAGTTGCGGAGGAAATCCGCGTTCAGCAGTACGCCGGGAAGATCATTGCCGGGCATGCCGAGGCGTACGCCGACGGTTCCGCCGACCGCCATCAGGACAGCATCATAGTCTTTCAGAAGTTCCGCCGGTTTTTCAACCTTCGTTCCGCACTCAATCTGAACGCCCTGTTCCTCGATCAGCTTCACTTCTTCCGCGATGATATCCCTGGGAAGACGGTAAGCCGGGATTCCGTAGGCGGTCGTTCCGCCGGCGGTCGGCATGGCCTCCTTAATGGTGACCGCATGGCCCTGCTTGCGCAGATAGTAGGCGGCAGTAAGTCCCGCGGGACCGGCGCCGACCACGCAGACCTTTTTGCCGGTATCCGGAAGCTGTTTGGATTTCGCGCGCCATTTCTTTTCGATATCCTTGTCCGCCGCGTAGCGCTTGATCAGACGGATCGACATCGGGTCGGACAGGCAGTTTCTCTTGCACTCCTTCGCGCATGCCTGTGTGCAGATATAGCCCAGGATGCGCGGAATCGGCAGTTTTTCACGGATGATGGCGATGGCTTCGTCCATGTCCCCGTCCCTCACTGCTCTTAAATAACGCGGAATCTCCGTGTGGGCGGGACATTCCGCCTTGCACGGAAGGACGTAGTCTTCTTTCTTCTTCTCGCTGGAAGCCAGTTTGTCGCGGATGGTGCCGGTGGGACATACTTCCGCGCAGGCCTGGCAGAAGCGGCAGTCCGCGTCCGCCAGCAGTTTGTCATGCAGGGTCCCCACGTAGGTCTCCATGCCCTTCTTCCGGTAGTCAAGAACCTTTACGCCGCGAAGTTCATTGCAGGCCCGTACGCAGCGGCCGCAGAGGACGCAGCGGTTCATGTCGTGAACGATGAGGGGATTGGCGGAATTTTCCTTAAAGCCCTTGACCCTCATCTTCAGGCGCCCGGTCTTCGGTCCGATGTACTGGATCAGCATCTGCAGTTCGCAGTTGCCGTACTTGGGACATGTGGAGCAGTCCTCCGGATGTCCGGCCAGGAGAAGTTCCAGCGCCAGCATGCGGAGACGTTTCAGTTCCTCGCTCTTCGTCCGGATGACCATACCGTCCTCGGCCTTCAGCGTGCAGGACGGCACCGCGCCTTCCTGTCCCTCCATCTCGACAACGCACATCCTGCAGGATCCGAGCGGATTCAGGTCTTTGTGGTGGCAAAGATGGGGAATGTAGATGCCGTTTTCAAGCGCGCATTCCAGGACATTGGCCCCGTCCGGTACATTGAGCTTTACCCCGTCAATGGTGATAACAGCCATATTAACCTCCTTGTTTCCTTTTCTTCACGGCTCACGCCGTTTCTTTTCTTACCAGCATCCAGGTCACGGCGAAAAGTACGGCAAAGCCTGCGAAAGCAGCCGTAAACTGGTGCATCGGCGTATTGCCTCCCAGTGCGGAAGCGGCCAGGCCCAGAACAACAGGACCGATCAGGCCGCCCAGACTGCCGGCCACGGAATAGATCCCTCCCGCAGCGGCCACCGCTTCAGGTGCGACCGCCATGGAGATCCGCTGCATACAGCCTGCCTGAAAGCAGCTCAGCGAAATACCGCACATGGCGGAAGTCAGCACGATACCGGCGATACCGGGAAGCGTGAGAACACAGCCGAAGCCGAGCGCGGCAGCGCCGATGGCAAAAACAATTGTATATTTCCCGAAATATCCGGAGATCTTCGCAAAACTTATCCCAACGAGAAGAGCCAGAACGGAATTGACCGTGTTGACCGCACCGGTCACACCTGTTCCCATCTTCAGGTTCTGCAGCACAAAGATCCCCAGATTTGTACTGAATGCGTTGATCAGGATCGTATGAAAAAAACTGCAGGCAGACAGAAGCCAGATCTCTTTTCCGAGTCCCGGATGCCTTCCCGACGTATCCGCGTGCGGCTTTATGTCTTTCATCGTAAACTGGACAAAGAACCAGGCGGCGAAAGCCATCAGATAAATCAGGAAGAAATATCTGTAATGGATGGACGCCAGAAAGCCGCCGACCAGACTTCCGGACATAGCTCCGATCCCCATGGCAACGACATGAAGACCCATGAAGGCGGCTCTTTTTTCCGGCGGCATGGTCACAGTGATGATGGTATTGTTCAGCGGACTGATGACGCCGAAGCCGAAACCGATCAGCATCCTTGTGAAAAAAAGAATCCAGAAGCTTTCAACGAAAAAGGGAAGCACACCCAGAAAGCCGATCAGCAGGAGGCTGACCAGTTCCAGCCGCTTTACGCTCAGGCGCAGTGTAAGTCTTCCCACCAGCAGGGATCCCAGCATCAGGGTCAGATAGGGGATCGTCTGCAGCATCTGGATCAGGCTTGTGCCTTTTCCGGCGTAGACCTCGTTCAGAACGCCCAGGATCGGGGCCACTCCGACCAGATGCAGGCCAATGGAAAAAGCGATCAGAAAGACGCTGCCGCCTATGCGCAGCTCATCTTTTTTCAGCATGGCTGAAGCACATCCCAGTGCTCCGCGAGTCTCCCGTCCACAAGACGGTACATGTCAACCACACGGCATTTGGTATTGCCATCCGGATCCACATTCTTCAGATAGACCCAGACCATGTCGCCCTCCGCCAGCATCATCTTGATCTCCAGAGCGAAATCGGGATGCTCGATAAACTTCTGCGCGAAAGCTCTCTTCAGTGCTTCCCTGCCCTGGTCGACGCCCGGATTATGCTGGATGTAGTCCTCGCGTACATACTTGTCCGCCGATTCCACGATATGGTCATTAAAGAATTCTTTGTAAAGAGCGCGTACTACTTCCTTGTTCTTCTCCTGCATGATGTCCTCCCTGTCCTGCTTTCTTTTCCCGCGCCGCTTCCGGCCCGGTTACACAACCCTGAGCGGGAGACCCGAAGCCCCCCGCCCAGCAGCTTTGCTATCAGGAACGCCAGCCGTTCCTTTTTGGTTCATTCCTTACTCTTCCTCATCCTCGTCGTCATCATCGTCCGCCACGAATTCAGCGGCTTCCATACCGGCGATCCGGCCGGAGTTGACGGACCATCCCATGGAATTTCCGGGAAGAAGGAACATATAGGAGTCATTGTAGAAGTTGCAGGCGTCTGCTCCGGCAGCGTAAAGCCCTTCGATCGGCTCGAACTCACTGTCGCAGCACTCGCAGTTCTCGTTGATGCGGACGCCGCCGACCGTGCCGTATCCGCCCGGGCGTACCTTCGCGCAGTAGAAGGGGGCTTTTGTGATCGGGCGAAGATATCTCTTTTCCTTGAAGAATTCTTCGTCCACGCTGTCACAGTAATCATTATACTCGTCGACCGTATCCACCAGGTTGTCAACGTCGATACCGGCCTTTTCCGCCAGTTCCTCGATCGTATCCGCAACAATAATTCCCTCGTTGCCGGTTTCCACCGCCTGTTTGATTCCATCCATGAATCCGGATACATCCGGGTCCGGGCGAACCAGAGATACATTATCCACGCCGTTGCGGATATAATACTTCACAATCGAGCTGTCCACGATGGAGAAGCCGACCGCATCCTTCTGCTGGCCGACCGCGTTGGACAGGAAGGTGGCGTTCTGCATATAGCCTTCATTCATGAAGCGCTTGCCGTGCATGTTGACCAGCAGGTTCGGCTGCAGCATGACGTTCGGAATCGCCTGCGGAAGTTCGTCGATCCCCTCAAAATTCGCGGCCTGCTCGATGCGGACCGGAAGCTTGTCGACTCCTGCTTCCCACATCATCTTCAGTCCGTCGCCGACAATACCCGGAATCGCGAAGTTGAACATGTTCTTTCCGAAATCCCAGCCGGTTTCCTTCTTTATGAATTCCGGATTGCCGCCTGCTCCGCCGGTGCAGACAATCACGGCTTTCGCCTCGATCGTAATCTCCTTTCCGCTCTTATCCACGGCGATCACGCCTGTGACGGCTCCGTCTTCCTTGATCAGCTTCTTCGCCGGCGTCTCAAGCAGGAACTTTACGCCCAGTTCCTGGGCCGTCTCATAAAGCGCTTTGTTCATGAAGGAGGCAGCTCTGGGACCGATGCCCTGGTCGGTCTTGACGATGTGCCAGGTCGGCTCTGCCTGCGGGAAATAACGGAAGGCGCCTTCGAATTCCACGCCCTTATCCTCAAGCCACTCGATGGTCTCCGCGGACTGTTCAAAATATCTCTTGACCACGCGCGCGTCCACCATATAGTGCGTGTAGGTCATGATCATGTCAAAAGCCTTCTCGACAGTGATGTCCTGCATGTCTCTTCTCTGATATTTGGTTCCGATTCCGAGCGGGCCCATGCCCATGTTCGCTGCGCCGCCCACAGCCGCCGCTTTCTCAATCACCAGAACCTCAGCTCCGTCTTCCGCTGCCTGAACTGCTGCCGCAAGTCCTGTGGGGCCGCCGCCGACGATACAAATCTGTGTGCTGTAATCTGCCATGTCTGTTCTCCTTTATTCTGTGCTCCAGCTGTTTCCGGAAGCAGTTTTCTGCCCCCCTGCGGTTCATTGATCAGGGAACCGCGCCTGCTGATTCCTTCTTTTTAAGCCTGCTCAAATGCGATCGCCTTCCCGGTTCTTGCGGATTCACGTACAGCGTCCATCACACAGAGGACCCTGCGCACCTGTTCCGGCTTCACGATCAGTTCTTCCTCGCCGTTGAAGGCCTTCAGGAAATGTTCAAAATACATACGATGGGATACGTTTACCTCCGGAAGCGGCTCTTCATAGAGCAGTCCCTCCGGTGCCGGGCCGAAACTTCTGGTCGGGCCCGCAGCCGTCATCGTAATTTTCCCGGGCACATTCTCCAGCAGATGAGCGGTATGTACGATCCTGCCCTCCCCGCCAAAGCCGTCGATGATGGCAGAGCCCTTGTTTCCGCCGATAAACCAGCGGCGCGCCGGGGTCAGATAATAGGTTCCAAGCTCGATCTCAGCCGTCTGCTTATTGGCGAACTTGAAAATGATCTTAAAGTAATCATCCACCTTCTCGTTGATAACATTCTGCACGTCCGCGTAAAGGGATACGATGGGCGAATCCACCATATTCAGGATCTGGTCGATCAGATGCACGCCCCAGTCATAAAGCATGCCGCCGCCCATCTCCGGATATACATGCCAGTCATGCATAAATCCGTTGAAGCCGTAAAGCTGGGACTTGATGATATACATGTCGCCCACCAGGCCCTGATCATAGACTTCCTTCATGATCCGGTAATCTTTGTCCCAGCGCCTCTGCTGATGAACCGTGAACAGCACGCCGTTTTCCCTGCACACCTCAACCATCTCGTCGAATTCCTTCACGCTCATGGCGGCAGGTTTCTCACAGATCACATGCTTCTTCGCCGCGGCAGCCTTCTTTACCATCTCCGGATGGGACGGATTCGGTGTCGATACCATCACAACATTGATGTCCGCCTTCGCCAGCATATCATCAATGTTGGAATAAGTCTCAACGCCCTCCGGGGCATCCGCCAGCATATCCGGGTTCGTGTCGGCGACGGCCACCAGATCAATATCGTCAAAGGTCGCCATCATATCCGCGTCGTTATGCCCCATAAAACCAAAACCTACAATACCAAGTTTAATTTTTTCCATTGATTTCGCTCCTTTTCTGAGACAACGTCCCCTTCTTGCTGCAGTATAGCTGAAAAGAACATAATCTTCCCATTTTCAGTTAACCTTTTTTTTTCACGATTTAACATTTTTACTCTTTCAGCCGGCACAGCCGGAAAAATATAAGGGGGAATTTAATCCGGAAGCGGTTTGCGGGTCCTCTTTTTTAATCGTATTCCGTGTTATTCTTTTTGCAATTTTCCGGATTGATTAATTTTTTTGCCATTTAATTAAGAATGCAGTATAATAAATCTGCTGCGGGAGCGCCGGATTCTTCCGGCCGCATGCGGTTCTGAGCGTAAAGTATGCTCAGAGAATCAATCCGTAAAATACTGATCCGAATGCAGAAGCCTGTTAAATCCGGATCAGTGAGCGGTTCTCTGACTCTGAGAAGGAGCGGTTTATGAAACATTTCGGCACAGACATTATCAGAGGAATTGACCTGTACCAGTCAGAAGGCGCGCGTCAGTTCTGCTTCCCCTCCCACACGGTTCTCAGTCTGCTCCGGGGAGAGATGCGGGTACGGGCAGGTGAAAAAAACTTTTCTTTTGCCGGATCCGGTATCATTCTGATCCCGTCCGGAAGAAAGACGGATCTTTTCTGTGAACAGTCTGCTGTTTTTCTGCTGATCCGGATTTCTCCGGCTTTTCTCATGGAAGCTTTTACAAGAGACCGCCTTCTTACGGAAGTGATTTCCTCTCATGAACTGCCTGAGCTGCTGACGCTTGTCCCCGATCTTGCCGCCCTCGTCCCGCTCTTTCTGGAATCAGCGGAATTGAACCGTCTGGCGGTAAACCGGCTCCTGTTTACCTTCCTTGAGCGGCTGGACCACACCCTGGGGGCAGATGCCCCTTCTCCGGATCATACTGTGTCCGCGCTTCAGTCCCGCCAGAAAACCGTTGATTCCTATATCACAGCAAATATCGAAAAGCAGCTCAGCCTTCAGGAGACGGCAGCCGCCTGCGGGCTTACCCCGCAGTATCTGTCCTCTTTTTTCCACAAAAGCATGAACTGCACTTTTATGGAATATATCAACCGGATCAAAGCGGAAAAGGCCCGTGAATGGCTGCTGGCGTCAGATCTTTCCCCTGAAGAAGTCTGTGATGCGGCAGGATTCAAAACCTACTCTGCTTTCTGCAAAAGCATAGAAGCGCGTTATGGCAGCAGCTGGCAGCAGCTTCAGAAAGATCATGTTCCCTCCTTCGCCGGACTGCCCGCCGAAGATATCATCCGGGAACCCGCCGCTCCCCTGTGCGCTGTACCTCAGATCCTGCCGGATGAAGAGAATCCCGCGGAACCCCTGCTCCGCCTGCAGAAGGAAAATGTCGAAACCGAAACAAAGCCGGACAGGGTCCTGCCGGACTCCTGGCGAACCATCCTCAACATCGGAAGTGCGAACGCAATCCTCTTTGATCCCTTCCAGAGGCAGCTGAACGATCTCAACAGGATAGTTTCTTTCCGGTACTGCCGCATGTACAGCCTGATGCAGCTCGTTACAGTCTACGTTTCTGCCGACAAAACCTATTATGGCTTTGAACTTCTGTTCCAGATCCTGGATTCCATCACTTCTGCCGGACTGATTCCTTTCCTGGATCTGGGTTACAGAGACATTCCGGGGCACAGGAACCCTGTTTCAACCTTTGCCTTTGACGCAGATCCGATCGACGTATATTATGAAAAGCTCCTGCTGATCCTGCCGGAATTTCTCAGAGCGGCAAGCAACCGCTACGGCAAAAGTTCGGTGGAAACCTGGGCCCTGGAATTCCATTTCAGCTACCAGAACAACCGAAATTACACTTTCTGGCAGTTTCTGTCCTCCTTCCGGAAAATCGAGATCGCTGCCCGCAGAATCCTTCCCGGAATCCGGATCGGAGGACTCGGTTTCGACTGCGCGCTCCATCCCGGCAGCCTGCAGAGCATGCTGGAGCAGCTTCAGTCGCTCGGCTGCCGGATGGATTTTATCAGTATTCATGTAAACGGCCTGATCCTGCCTAAAATCAACGGAAGCGGAAATTATCAGTATACAGCAGACGAAAACGAGACAGACCGGAGAGTTTCCCTTGCAGCCGGCCTGACCCGCCGCTATTATCCCTCGCAGCCGATCTATATTACGGAATTCGGCTTCGCCCATTTTTTGAACAGCGCATTGAATGATTCCCTCTTTCAGGCATCTTTTATTCTGCGTTTCCTGATCGCGAACTGCCCGAAAGTCCAGGGAATCGGATATCATATGCTTGGCGATCTGGGAGAGCCGTACCGTCCGGCTGACAGGGAATTTTTCGGATCTCCCGGCCTGATTTCCACCCACGGTCTCCGAAAGCCGTCCTGGTACGCTTTTTCCTTTTTCTCAAAGCTTGGTCCCGCAGTGCTGTCCGCCGGCAGCAGCTTTATCGTAACTGCGCTTTCCCGCTACAGCTACCGGATTCTGGCATTTCATTACCGTCATATCACAAAACCGCTGGACCAGCTCCATGAGGCGAAAGACGTACTTGCCTTTGAGGAGCAGTGCGCAGGCGGCGGGGAAAGGCTGCAGCTTCATTTCCGCGTAAAAGACGCCATACCGGGACAATATCTTGTCAAATCCCTGCGAATGAAAGCAGGCGGCGGAAATCTGCACCGGCTCTGGCTCAGGGAGCCCGGAAGCCTGAACTTCCTGGACGACGCAAGTTATGTATTTTTCCGGGAGTATTCCCTGCCGGACGTTGACGCGGAAACCTGCATCGTCCCGGCGTCTGGAGAACTTACAGCGGATCTGCTTCTTGCTCCCATGGAAACAGTCCTTCTGATTATCGACCGAAATACGCTTTGATTTCTGAGGAGGTCTTATGCAGACAATCGATTTCCCGGTCTCCTTCCTGGCCCAGAAACATCTGAAGTACCGCTCCTCCTGTACGAGCCAGTCCTTTGAGATCCTGTATCTGCTTTCCGGGACGCTGCGGATCAGCAGGACTGAAAAAACGCCGCTTTTGTATGCCCAGGGGGACCTGACCATGATTCCCAGCGGCCAGGACTATGAACTGGACCCGGAACCGTCCTGTATTGTTCTCCACATCGGGATTACGCCTTCCTTCATCGAACAGACGGCCTGCCCGGAACACCGGATTCTGTGCGATTCCGTTCTGGAACCGGACAGGGATTACTATCCGATCCGGCGGATCCTTGCCTCGGTCTCCAGTGAATACCTCGACTATTCCAGAGATCACAGACTGTCTATTACGGGAAGTCTCTTCCAGCTCCTGGATATTCTGTCCCAGGATTTCCGGATTAACCCGGCCAGGACAGAGATGGCTGCCAGCGGGAAATATGACAGCCGGATAAGGCAGATTGAGGAATATATCGGCGCGCATTACCAGACTTCCGTTTCTCTCCCTGACCTGTCGGACTATCTTCATCTGACGCCTCAGTATGTGTCCAAGTTTTTCCGGAAAAATTTCGGAAGCAGCTTCAGCGGCTACCTGAATCACGTCCGTATGGAACATGCGGTAAGAGATATTCGCTACACAGACAGGAGCATCACGGATATTGCCTTCAGCAGCGGCTTTATCAATGTCTCCACCTTCAACCGGAACTTCCGGGCGGAATTCGGCATGTCTCCGAGACAGTACCGGGAAGAGCTGCGGGAGCAGAAACAGAATGAGAAGCAGCCGGCTCATGCGGAAACAGACGAATACGCCGCGCTCTCAAGCCTGATCAGCCGCAGGGATATTTCAGCGAGTATCCTTGATGAAAGCCCTTTTATAGGGAATTTCTGCAGCCTGATCAACATCGGTTTTGCCAGCAACTTACTCTCCGGTTATTTTCAGGAGAGCCTGGTCAAAGCGCAGTCTGACCTGCACTTTCAATATGTGCGCATGGAGAGCCTGGTCAGCGGTTCCTTAATCCCGATGCAGACAGACAGCATGCAGTACAACTTCCGGAACATTACCTATATCCTTCAGTTTATGTATGAGCAGAAAATGATCCCCTTTATAGAGCTGAGCGGGAACTCTGTTCACACCATGCAGATGCTCACCGGGGAAAATGCCGAATCCCATCCCCGGCGCTGCAGCCGCCGCGACCTGGCCCTTCTGGACAGTTTTCTGACCTACATCTGTGCCCGCTTTAATCCGATATGGTATAATCAGTGGATCTTCGAATACTACAAACCATCCGGCTTCAGTGCGGAAGCTTATATCAGTGATTTTCTTGCCATTAAGGAAGTCCTCCAGCGCCATATTCCCAGCTGCAGATTCGGCGGTCCGGGCTTCAATACGGGAATTTCCTCCGATGATTTTCTTCTTCTTCTGGAAAAGATGAAGGAATCTGATGTTATTCCCGACTATTTTTCCGTACATTTTTTTGCAATCCAGTATGAACAGGGCATCAGATCGCAGGGCCGGAACCTGTCCTCCGTCGTCCGGCCTCTGGCGATCCAGCAGGACTGGGTCCTGAAACAGATCCGGAGAATCTTCGGCAGAGAGATTCCCCTCTATATTACGGAATTTAACTCCTGTATGATTCCGGACACCTATCTGAATACTTCCTGCTATCAGGCGACTTTCCTCTGCCACAATCTGCTGCGACTGTGTGAATTCTCACCGATGGTAGGGTACTGGATGCTGAATGATATAGCTTTTTCTCTGGCAAATATGACGAACCGTCCCCAGGCCGGCGTCAGCCTTCTGGATAAATCCGGAATCCCTCTGCCCGCCTATCATGCCTACCGCTTCCTGTCCAATCTGGGCGGGATTCTGATCCGGCGCGGAGAGCATTTCTGCATCACAAAAACCCGTCCGGGTCATTATCAGATCCTGACTTATTACTATGTACGGCCTGCCGATCTGCATAAGCTGCAGAGCATGGAAAAGGTTTCCATGACGGATATGTATTCCTACTTCGACGACAGCCCGCCGATTGATTTCCGTATCACACTGACTGACCTGGAACCCGGCGTCTACCGGATCCACCGCTTCCTGATGGACCGGTCCAACGGAAGTCTGCACGATATCCTTCTGTCCGGCATGATGGCGTCCAATCTGGATGAGGAGCGTTACCTGCGCAGGATCCATTCCCTGAAGCCCTCAACCAGAGAGTATCTGTCCCTGGCGTGCAGGCCTGAGGAACGCGTCACCTACATCGAGGCGGAAAACGAAATCGAAGTGGAGATCCGTCTCTCGGTACACAATATCTGTATGTGGGATATTAAGCTGGAAGCATGATCAGTGGGAGAAGATCAGGTCTTCCCTTCCGATCTGGTATGAATCAGAAATCAAAAAAGACGTGTGAAAATGACTGCTCATTTTTACACGTCCTTTTTCTGAAGAATCAATGATAAATCAATACTTTCCTGCTTTTTCAGGATCCTGAAACCTGTTGTGGCCAGGGCTCAATTTGGCCAGGACGGAATTTATCGTGTCAGCTGAATTCCTGTATATACGGATTCTCTTCCGTGTAAGCTTCCCAGCCTCCGCCCGGCTCCCCGCTCTTCATAAAGTTCGTCCAGGCGCTGACCATCTCTCCGCTCAGATCATAATCCGCCTGCTCCATGGGACGCCAGCAGCGGCCCAGAGTCCCCATCACATACCAGAGTTCGGAAGAATGGAAGGCATTCGCCCCCCAGTCCCCGCCGGGCAGCGCATGGGAGAAGCAGTAGATGTAAGCCGGTTTCTGATGTGCCTTCCCGCAGACAATACTCCACCTTCTGCATTCATCAAGCAGCGGTCCGTACTCTTTTCTGCGTACTTTTTCCGGTGTTGTGCCAAGGTCGTCCAGGGTCAGTCCCGCCATGGTCGGAATCGGAGCCATCTCCGCGTCCTTCCACACCTCATTGACCGTTTTCTTCAGCACATGGCCGTCCACATTCGGAACCAGAACCAGTGCATCGTGAAGTTTCAGGAAGTTTTCCCGGTCCAGCCGCTCCTTATACTTCAGCAGTTCTTCCCAGCTCAGCTCCCGGAGTTCTTCCAGCGAACCGCTTCCTGTAATCCTGACAAAATCCTCCCCGATTCTTTCTTCTTCCTCCAGAGTCGGCGTATACAGCAGGTGATCCTCACAGCTGATGCCGCTCTGAAGAACCGCCTTTGCAATCAGCCCCTCTGTCAGCGGACTGGAGATCAGCACCTGCGTACTCATACTCCCCGCTGACTGTCCGAAGACTGTAATATTATCCGGGTTTCCTCCGAATGCGGCGATATTCTCATGGATCCATTCAAGGGCGGCAATCTGGTCCAGGGTTCCGTAATTCCCCGATATCCCCAGCTCATTCTCCCGGTCCAGCCAGGGATGGGCAAAGAAACCGAAGATTCCGGTCCGGTAATTGATCGTGACCAGGATAACGTCCTTTTCACAGAAAGCTGCTCCGTCAAATTCCATCTCGCTTCCGTAACCGCCGCTGAAGCCGCCCCCGTGAATATAGAAGGCCACAGGCAGAGCACTGCCGGATCCGGCGCTGTCCGGAACCCAGATATTCAGGTACAGACAGTCCTCACTCATGGGCGGTATATATTCCGGATTGGAATAGAACTCCTTATGATAGCCGGCTCCCCAGGGTGTCTCCGGATCCGGCAGGGCCTGCGGACACATATTGCGGAAGGTATCCGCATAGTACTCCCCGTCCCAGTGTCTCACCGGCACAGGCCTTTTCCAGCGAAGTTCTCCCACAGGAGCCTCCGCATAAGGAACTCCCCGGAAGACAGTATATCCGTTCAGGCCGACGCCTCTGATCCATCCGCTTTTTGTCAGTACCGGTCCGTCCATGGTTGTCCCCCCTCTTATACATTCAGCTCTGTCTCAGCCTTCAATCGCTCTTCTGAGAGCCTCCTGATGACGGCGGCACTGTTCAATGGAGTCAACACCCACATCGCGCAGATGCTCTCCGCCTTCGTACTCGGAACTCAAAAATCCCTTGTATCCGGCCTTCTTATAAGCTTCCACAACTTCGGGAATGGCGACAGCCGTCTCTTTGTAATCCTCATGCACGTCATAGAATTTGGCGTGAGTATGGAAAATATAATCGATGTTGTCGATCAGGTCCTGCGGATCCGACCAGCTGTAGGTGAAGGAGGTGCCCGCATACCACAGATCGCCGTCATTGCCGCCGGCGGCTTTGACAGCATCCATCATCTCGCCCATACCGTTGGCCATGCGGTATTCCATGTTGGCTTTCCCCAGGTTCAGGTCATATTTGATTTTTATAAACCCGTTGGATACGCGCTTAGCATATGCTTCGTCGACAATCTTAATGCACTCCTCAGAAGCACCCATGCGCCTTGCCTTGTCGGCGACAACATCCGGAATATTCCTGCAGAAAATGCCCATATCCGGGATAAAGCCGAAATACCTGGTGCCGGTACGGTGGATCATCTCAAGATAGCCGTCCGCCCATCCGGAATTCAGGGAGAAGGGGGCATGAACCTCAAGGCCGATCTTCACGCCGACTTTCTCGGCATAGTCAAGCGATCCCTCGATGACGTCCATCGGGGTGGAAACGAGGGTGCGGATGACCGGGAAGCCAAGGAGTTTCGCGCAGCGCAGGTCACGCTTCATCATGTTGACCTGCTCGGTCAGGCTCATCGTACGGTTCGCAAAAAGCCTGCTCTCAAGAAAAGCGTCATAGCAGGAAGGGGTAAGGCCGTATTTTTCGAGCATGGCAAACCAGTTCTCGCGGAAGGCTTCATCCTCGATCGGATTCGGGAAGTTACGGATCATCTGCTCGGCAAGAAGTTCCACGCCGGTCGCCCCGGTCTTTGCTGTCTCACGAAGGCAGCCCTCGAGATCCAGAAGGCCTGCATAATATTCATCCTGATAGCTGTAAAGGGAGATACTTCTCTTAATATCGCTCATTCTTCACTCCTCCTTAAATCTCGAAATCCGCACCGGTCACTGCTACATTCGGGAACGGCATATAAGACGGGCAGATCGTGATTTCTGTATCGATGTGATGCTTTCCGGCAGCCAGCCCGCCGTCTTTCAGAACCGTAAATACCGCGAATTCACCGAACTCCCAGCGAAGATCCGCATCCACAACGGTCGTCATCTCCTCAAGCGTGAAGGTCTCACCTTTATTGGTAAAACGGATCGCGTCCTGAGGAACCTCCTCACCGTCCACCGTGATCTTCACGCCGCGGACGATCGACAGGGAAAATCCGCGATAATACTGGGCTTTGTAACCGAAACACCAGCCGATTGCCTTCCCGTCCTTTTCCACATTCTTAAAGCCATTCGGATCATAGATTACTCTCTGTACCATACTTTTCCTCCATTTTACATCTTTAATCAAAGCACACTTCTCTGCCGGTCTGAGCGGATTTGTAGATTGCCTCAAGGATCTGTGTGACAACAAAAGCCTGTTCCGGCTTAACCAGCGGATCCGTGTCATTGATAATAGCGTTCAGCCACTGATCCTGTTCGCGGACTGCCTCGGCGGCAGGACCGCCCCTGAAATAGTCGATATGGATGCCCGGTGAGATCATTTTTTCCATCAGCTGTCCGTGTTCGGCGGAATTATAGATCAGCTCATCCTTCTCAAAGCTGCCGCCGTGATGAATCTCGGCGCCGGCTTTTGTCCCGCACAGGGTAGTGGAAGCTTCTATGGACTTGAGAACATTCAGCGCCCATGACGACTCAAGAAACACCGTGGCCCCGTTTTTCATCTTGATCAGGCCAAAAGCGGAGTCTTCCACCTCGTAAGTTTCCGGATCCCAGGGACCGAACACATTGCCTTCCGGACTGTGCGGATCCCGTCCCAGTTTGCAGAAAACCTGGCCGGACACGGAAGCCGGTTCGTAGTTGTCCATCATCCACAGGGTAAGGTCGAGGGCATGGGTTCCGATATCGATCAGAGGACCGCCTCCCTGGAGCTCTTTGTTCAGGAATACGCCCCAGGTAGGAACGGCACGCCTTCTCAGAGCATGTGCTTTCGCAAAATAGATCTCACCCAGTTCTCCGGCTTCACAGGAAGCATGGAGCGCTTGTGTATCGCTGCGGAACCTGTTCTGATAACCGATCGTAAACTTCTTCCCGGAAGCCTTCCAGGCGTCCAGCATCTTCTGCGCGTCCGCCGTGTTCTGGGCCATCGGTTTCTCACACATGACGTGTTTGCCCGCCTCAAAAGCCGCAACCGTGATCGGACAGTGGGAAACATTCGGCGTACAGACATGCACGACGTCGATCTTCAGGCTCTCGTCCGCCAGCATCTCTTTGTAATCCGTAAAGCACTTCGCATCCGCAATCCCGTATTCCTTCGCGGCCTTTTCGGCTCTCTCCGGAATAAGATCGCAGAACGCCACCATCTCCGCCCTGTCCGCATTGGCCTTGAGCGAAGGCATATGCTTCCCGTTCGCAATACCGCCGCATCCTATAATCGCGATTCTCAGCTTAGCCATTTTCCTTTTCTCCTTTTCTAACCGTAAATTACAGCAGTTTTTTATCTTAGCCATTTCTGATTATACTATGGAAACACTGACTGTATCAGTTTTTCCATATAATTCTTTCAGAATGTCGGCCCGCTTCTGATTTAAAGCTGCAACCCGCGGCTCCCGCGCCTTCCCCCGCAGCGGAATTGATTCGCTGCTTTTCACGGCATCTCATCAGGAAATGGCACCGGCTGAAAACTCTTGAAATTCCCCCCGGCAGGGAGAGAATTCACTGTCTTTCATCCCTCTCTCCGGAGTTCAGACGTTCCAGGGGATATCCGCTTCCTGATTTGTCAGAGCACCTGCAGCCTCATCAAACTTTTTAATGCGGCTGTCCATCTTCTCATCAAGCATTGCCTTATTCGCCATGATCTTCGGTCCGCAGATTGCCCCGAAGCCCTGAATCTCGGTGGTATGCTCGCGCAGTCCCTTGAAGGTCCCCCTTGCCCTCTCAAATTCGGACGCCGGCCAGTTCACTTTGATCTGTCCGTCTTCGATGGACAGAGTGCCGTGGGTGCCGCAGACAGGGCAGGTTACATTCGTACCGGTACGCTCGATGGTGAGCAGTCTCTGGTGGCAGACCGGGCAGATGCCGTCTCCGTCCTTGGGGTTGTAATATTCGATCTCGGATTTGTCTTTTCCGTATGCCTGCGCCGTCCGCTTCCCGATCTCATGCATATGCTCAATGAGCTCATCCTTGAGGTAGGGGTTGCCGATCGTACCCATGCTGTTGGCATTGTAGTTGGAAACCACATTCATCATGGTGGGGAAGCCGAAGATATGGAGGGAACAGGTTCCCATGGAAGTCCAGTCCTCGGTACTGGCTCCGCCTACGGAAATGTAGGAAACGGCCTTCACCCTGAGCCGCTCCTGCGGGAAATCATCCGGGTTGCCCGGCATCTCGCCGCTGCGCCTCTTATCCAGCACCCAGTTGATGGCGGAAGTGTCATGACGGCAGGAATAGCGGTCCACAAGATTCTTGAACTGGCCGACCGGCTGCAGAGCGTATACCGGCGCTGCAAGAATAATAGCGTCCGCCCAGCGGATCCAGTTTTCTACCATCTGGAAATCATCCTTCACCACGCACTTATTGTCTTTTCCATGTTCCAGTCCCTGTGAACATGCGCCGCATCCGATACAGCGGTCGATCTTCAGCCTGACAGTATTAATAAATTTGATCTCCGCGTCCGGAAACGCCTCCCTTGCGCCGAAGAGAGCTTCTTTGCAGAGAATATCACTGTTTGCGTTCTTTTTTCCAAATGAGAGTCCGAGTACGTGCAGCATAACCATTTCTCCTTTGCATTCCAGCTGTAGTCCTGATCCTGTCTGAAGCGCAGAATCCCCACCAAATGTGTTTTTATTATAAAAGCTGGAATAATTCAGAACATCCTTTTATATATCTTTTTAGTGGCAGTGAAAAAGCCTGACCGTCCGTCAGGGACAGTCAGGCTTCTTTTCCGGATTATTTTTTTCTCAAAATTTTAATCAGGCGGTACTGATGAAAAATGATCCATTCACCGGCACGGGCCCGTGAACGCCCGGCTGAAATCTGTCAGCCGATGCCCGCAGGCGCCTGGGTGTCATTCCGCCGGGGAGAATAAAAAGATGAACTGAAACACTTCCTCAGAACTTCACCATGATTTCCTCTTCCAGGCAGTCCCGTGAACTGCCGCCCGCAAAGATCTTAAACAGGCCGTCTTCCAGCAGATACTTTCCGCTGTTGTCATAGAATCCCATGTCCTTCTTCGACAGGCGGAAGCGGACTGTCTTCTCCTCACCCGCTTTCAGCGTCACTTTCATATAATCTTTCAGCTCCTTAACCGGACGTACCAGGGACGCTGCTTTATCCTGCAGATACAGCTGCACGGTCTCAGTCCCTTCTCTTGCGCCGGTATTCGCCAGCCTGAGAGTGATCTCAAAAGCCCCGCCTCCTTCCTCTTCCTTCACTTTGAGGCCGGAATAGCTGAATGCCGTATAACTCAGGCCGAAGCCGAAGGGATAGAGCGCTTCAAAAGGAGCGTCCAGATATCTGGAGGTGAACTTGCTCCTGCTGCCGGGGCGTCCCGTATTCGGGTGGTTGTAATAAAGAGGCTCGATCCCGTTTTCAGCCGGGAAGGAGGAAGCGACTTTTCCTTCCGGATTGAGATCGCCCAGCAGGGCCGCGGCAACCGCGTCGCCCATGCGGATACCCAGGTGCCAGCCTTCCAGGATTGCGGGAACATGCTGATCCTCCCAGCCAAGGGCGAGAGGCCGTCCGTTCATCAGGACCAGCACGACCTTCTTCCCGGTTTTCAGCAGTTTTTTTAGAAGCTTTCTCTGCTTTCCCGGAAGCGTGATATCCGCTCTGGATGAAGCTTCACCGCTCATGGCATCAGTCTCCCCCAGCACCGCAACGATCACGTCTCCCCATTCTGCAGCCTGCCGAATCTCTTCACTGTCCAGCTCTCCTTCCGGGCCGCCGCAGGCAAAATAGCGGACATTGGCTCCCGCTTTTTCGAGTCCCTCGCGGATGGAGACGCAGTCCCTCTCCTGCCAGCTCATCGCCCAGGCGCCGATGATTTCAGTCCTGCTGTCCGCCAGTTTCCCGACCAGGCTGATCTTCTGCTCCCGGTCAAGCGGAAGAAGGTTATCCTCATTTTTCAAAAGAACGAGAGACTTTTCCGCTGCCTCCAGGGCCAGGGTGCTGTGCTCTTCCGGAACATTGGAGTCCGCGTAGGTCCGTATACTCTCCTCCGGCACATAGGGATTCTCGAAAAGGCCGAGCCATACCTTTACCCTGAGGATCCGGCGGACTGCGTCATCCAGGATCTCCATCGGGACTCTGCCCTCTTCCACCGCCTTTTTCAGGTAATTTTTGAAGATATGCGGCCCCATATCCATATCCAGCCCCGCGTTCATGGCCTGGATCCCGGCGTCCTCCTCATCCGCGGCTATGCCGTGGGCTACGCATTCCTTTATGCCGTTCGCGTCCGATACCACGAATCCGTTCATGCCGTACCCGTCTTTCAGGACCGTGCGCAGCGTATAGGGGTTCACTGAACAGGGTACGCCGTTCAGGTCATTGAAGGAAGCCATGGCGCTCGCCGCCCCTTCTTCCACAGCTGCCCGGAACGCTTCCAGGTAAACGTTGTGAAGCATGGAGGTGCTCATCATCGTGGTATTGTAATCCCTGCCCGATTCACAGGCGCCGTACGCCACGTAATGCTTCATGCAGGCCGCCACGTAGTTCCTGTCTGACGCGGTATCTCCCTGCAGTCCCCGGATCTTGGCCCGGGCAAAGCGCGCGCCGAGACGCGGATCCTCGCCGGGCCCTTCTGAAACGCGGCCCCAGCGGGAATCCCTCGCCACATCGAGCATGGGGGCAAAATTCCAGTTGATTCCGTGTGCCCTGGACTCTTTCGCCGCCATGCTGGCAGTCCGTTCAAAAAGATCGTCGTCAAAGCTTCCCGCCTCCGCGATCGCGATCGGATATACGGTCCGAAGACCGTGGATCACGTCGAAGCCCATAAGCAGGGGGATTCCGAGCCGGCTTTCCTCCACCGCGATCTTCTGCAGCTCGTTGGCCTTCACCGGATCATCCCCCATCATGGCTCCGACCCGGCCGGCACGGATATCGTCCTCATGATAATCCCGGGAAGAAGTCGCCATAATCTTTCCGAATTCTTCATTGGAAAGGCGCCCGTCGGTCAGCATCTCGATCAGTTCCTCAAAAGGAACATCAAAACCGCCCACAATGGAAGGGGATTCCAGATTGGTCTGCCCGATCTTTTCCTCCAGCGTCATCCGGGCAAGAATCGATTCTACTTTTCTTTCCTGTTCCTGTGTCAGCCGCATAGCATCACTCCTTATCAAATTTTCCTTACATACCCGTACAACAGTGTTTCCGCCATTCGTCAGAGCCTGGAAGAATCAAAGATTTTTAAGTTCGAACCAGTCGAACGATGCCTCATTGTCAACGCTCTTTCCGTTCCCGGAAGCAAAAGCCCCGAGCATGGTCCCGACCATGCAGCCGACCTTCTCCGGATTTACCAGACGGCCGTCCACACGGCAGAGTTCTTCCAGATCTTCCTCCGACTGTCCGGCATACAGGGTCCAGTCCTCTCCTTTCATATCGATCCGGAGCACCGCGCAGCTGCTGTCCCAGTCCTTCTCAAAAAGTGTTGTCTGCTTTGTTTCGGAAGAAAATCCCGGAAAATAGGGCGGCACTGTCCAGTCAGCCGTACTGATGACGACCCTCAGAAGCTGCCTTTTTCCTCCCTCTTCCGCACATCTCTCCATGCGGAGCTGATGATTCATGGCCTGGACCAGCGCAAGACCGGCCGTCTCGCCTTCCTGCGGCTGAAAATGCATGGAAAGACTTACGCTGCAGTCCGGCTGAAGCTGCCTTCTGGCAATAAAAGGCCTGTAGTTCTCCTCAGACAGCTGCACCCCGAAATTCATAGCCTGCAGATCCTGAACCATTGGCTGCCGGATACAGCGGATCTTCAGGGCGGAATCTTCCAGACGCCAGTACGCTTCATAAGGCGTTCCCCAGAAGGTCCAGTCCATGTCCAGAGCAGCGGAGTCGAAATCATCCCTGGCCGGAAGCGGTTCATATCCGGTCCAGGGAAGAGATCCGGGCGCATCATACTCCCACTCTACCTTGCCGGTCTGCGGACTCATCAGAGGCCAGTCCCGCTCCCAGACGACCGGGCAGATAAAGGTTTCCCGACCAAGATTCTTTCCGAATCCATCGATCAGCCTCGATCCGAGCATGACCGCGTACCAGCTGCCGTCCGGAAGGTCGATCAGGTCCGCGTGACCGATATTGATGATCGGGCTCGCGAAGCCCATGTGCCGGTGCGTCATAATCGGGTTGGCCGGATTCCGCTCAAAGAAGGAAAACAGTTCTTTGCTCCTGGCCGACATGACCGCATGATAATGCTCCGTCCCGCCCTCGGCAAAGATCAGGTAATAGTATTCGCCGATATGATAGATGTGCGGCGCTTCCGGCGAGGCTCCTCCCCGGAGGGCGCTGTTAAAAATCGTAAAGGGTTCCGAGATTCTGCGGAAATTCCTGATGTCATATTCCGCAATCCAGATGCCCCGCTCCATGCGGCCGCCTTCATTTTCCCAGACATCACCTGTGCCGATCACATAGCACTTTCCATCCGTATCGAAGAATATCGATGCGTCAATACCGGGCACATCATTCATCCAGTGAGGTTCTGACCAGGGTCCGCGGGGATCTTCCGCCGTCACGATGTAATTTCCCTTATCAGCAAAATTGGCGTTGATGATATAGAAAGTCCCTTCATGCCAGCGGATCGTCGGCGCCATAACGCCGCCGACGCCGCAGTTTGCCTCCACATGGAAGCCATTCTCAGGGGTCACTGCGTGGCCGATCTTCTCCCAGTTTGCCAGGTCTTTGCTGTGAAAAAGAGGTATCCCGGGGCAAAGCTCAAAACTGGATACAGCGAGATAGAAATCATCTCCCACGCGGCAGATGCTGGGATCGGGATAGAATCCCGGAATAATCGGATTTTTCAGTTTTCTGACTGTCGCCATCTGTTCTCTCCTCTTTTTAATATTTATACAGTTCCACTCTCAGACAGGTCAGCCTGTCGCCCAGTCTGACAGACATCTTTTCGTCCCCGTTCAGGATCCTGCCGCGCTTGAAGACGCCGTCATGGATATCGCCTTCCTCCAGAGATATCATCTCCACTCTCAGGTTCTCGTCCGGTTTCGCCCGGAAGCTGAGGCTGCACATCATACCGAAAATCAGGAAGCAGTCCGGGCTCTCCTCGATGATAACGCCTGCGCCAAGCGGCTTCGCTGACTCTCTCGGGGCATAAGAAGCCAGAATATCATAATCCCGGAACCGGAGATAGCATCCGTAATCATATTCCCCGTGCCTGCAGAAAGCCTTCATATGCTCCGTTCCCCTGTAAGCAAGCAGCAGGCTCTTTGATTCCTCAATAAAGGAATAGGTTCGGGCGAGATAGTCCTTGCTGCCCCGGATGTCGAAAGCGGAAGGATCGATATTCAGAGCGATCATTACCTCCATCGGCGGCTGATCGACTTCAGAGGGATCCAGACTGATCTCCTCAATCCCGAAGGGGGAGAAGCAGACGGCGTTCTTTGCCCAGAAGGCATACAGGCAGTAAGAGGATGCCACCGCGTCTTTGCGCACTTCCGGTATGAAGAGAGGATTGCCGCTGTATGCATATTCATCCATCACATCCGCCACATAGGGAACATAGATGTCCGGTCCAAGGGCAAACAGCGACGGAGCTGCGGCCTTCCAGATGCGGTGCATGCCGGGCACCGGGCCGCCCATCGGATAGGAACCCGGATGCCAGGGATACTGGCGCAGCCAGGCGTTGGCATAACAGGGAAGGGGATATTCTTCTCTCCCTGCGGAGGCGATTGTTTCAACCGCACTGGCGAACTGATAAGCCATGAAGCTTTCGTCCGCTTCACCGCCGAAAGCCTCCTTCCAGCTGCCGCTGACGCCAAGCTTTCCGGCAAGAGCCGCCGGAACCGCTTCGGCATAGGCCTTATTTGCGGCTTCACTGTAATCGCGGGAGCTGCCCAGAACGCCGATCTCATTTTCCACCTGCATTACGATAACAGTGTTTTCCTCCTCATCCGTCTCGCGGATCCGGCGCATGACGGCACGGAAGCAGGAGGCGTCCTTCTCAATCGCGGCGCTGCAGAGCGGGGAAATGGTATTGATCGGCTCCCCTTTTACATTCTTTACCCGGAAATAGGTCTTAGTATTTCTCTTCATCCAGCCCGGCACATACATGGATTCCGCGTTTTTCCAAAGGCCGAACCAGAGAAGGATCAGATGCAGCTTCGCTTCCCTCGCCTGGCGGATCAGCACGTCAAGGGAGGAGAAATCATAGACGCCTTCCGTCTTCTCGATGCATTCCCAGTAGATCGGGGCAATCACCGAATTCATATTCAGGCCCTGCAGCCTCGGCCATACTTCCCTCTCCATATAAGCCGGATCAGAAGTATCCGAGTTGTGCAGTTCTCCCGCAAGGCAGAAAAAAGGTTCATCTTTTACAAAGAGTGTCGGCAATCCGTTGTAATCTTTCACCTGGGGTATGCTCATCTGTATCTCCTTTTCTACTGTTCTTTTGCTGTGACTCAGTTCCTTATCCAAAGCTCCACATTCCCGAACATTCCTGTCGGGTCCATCGCGTCATACTGAAAATCAAAGGGCGGCTGCGGCCGGTTCAGAATATCCCTGCCCGGCGTCGTCGCAATCTCGGCGCAGATCCGGTTTACGCCTTCATGGAACAGCCCGGAAATCTCAATCCGGTAAGGCGGCTTCAGGCAGGAGCCGGCCTCCTCTCCGTTCACGTTCAGGCCCATCACGTCATAGACATGCTCCGCGCAGAAAAAAGCCTTTTCAGGGCTGCTCTCCAGCTCAATGCTTTTCTCGTAACGGATCAGGCCTGCAAACAGAGGATCCGTATCGGATACCGCTTCCAGCTTCTGCACCTTCTCTGCCTCAGGGAAGAAGGGATAGTCCTTCGCTTTTACCCTGCTGACCTCCCAGTCCTTTGAAAGATCCAGACGCGTCATGGAAGCCCTCTGCAGTTCGAAGGGGAGATAACTCCCTTCCGTCTTCTGCCCCGTCTGCTCCGCAAGAACCAGCATGCCGCCTGGCTCCAGACAGACCTCTGCAGTTATCTGCCCTCCGGATATTCTCTTCTGATCCGGCAGTTCCAGATAACCGTCTCTCCACCCGTCATAGACACACAGGCTTCCTGCGCAGGGCAGGGTAACTTTCCCGCGGTAAGTCTCCTCCGCGGACTCGTTCAGCAGCAGGAACAGATCGCCCTCTTTTCTGTAATGGTAGACAGAAAGTTCAGAGAAAGAAGGCTCTGTTCTGATCTTCGCGCAGCCCATCCCGGTCAGCCGCTCAGGCAGTTCCCCGGCGGAAAGCGCTTCGCAGCCCCTGCCGTCAAAGGCAGTCACACCTTCTTTTCCGACCACTTTTTCAGGTATCCCTCCCACATAGAGTACGGGAAGATCCGGATGCTCCTCAAAGAAATCCGCCAGCGCCTGCGGAATCGCGGGAGCATATCCGCAGATCAGGGCTTCAAAGCACATCCCGTTCATGCAGATTTTTCCGTTCCTGATCTCTCCGTTCACTGTTTCGGGATGCGTGAGGTAATCGGCCGGCAGAATGTCGTATTCAATCTGATGCTCATCCAGAACCCGGCAGATCTTCTGCATCGGCAGGTTATCCCCGTTCCAGTCCCCCTCCGCGTCATAAAGTACGGCGCAGGAAGGCACATGCTGTCCCCCGGAAAGAAGGCCGCACATCCGCTCCGCATACTTCATGAGCCGTGCAAAATAAGGAAATTCCGGGTTATTCCCCCCCGCATAGTAATGGGGCGGACAGTCGGGATCCGGATATTCCGCCATGGAGAAGGCGTGGGGTACCAGATAATTGATACCCTTCGTCAGGAAGTGCTCCAGCAGGTACTGCATATCGCGCACGCCGAAATTCCATCCGTAGGCGCCGAACAGTTCCGCCATCGTCCGGCCTTTCTTTTTCGGATCCAGATGCCCTGCGGACGCTCCCAGCCTGCCGAGGACGTGATGGAAAAATTCACCGTCTGTGTCCGTCATCCCCTTGCGGTGCAGGTTTGCGGCTCCGAAGAAAAACTGTCCGCCGATGTCGTCGATGCCTGCCATATGCTGGCCGCTCATGGCCCGGAAATAATGTGCGGCGCCCATGCCGAGCCTTGAGTGAAGCCCGTTGTCCTCCACCACATGTCCGATGTACTCTACGCCGTGGGCGGCGCACCAGTCTCCGACCGCGTCGCTGAAATTCTGCTTATACAGAAGGGAAACCTGATCCATGTAATCCTGGCGGATCTTCGTCCGCATCATGCGGCTGTCCGATTCTGCAAAAAGGAAGGGAAGCCAGCAGGCAAGTCCTCCCAGCGGCTCATAGACCGCGCGAAGGCGTTCCTCCAGCTCCGCGCTCCAGGGCAGCTGCATGCGGCAGCGGCCGATCTGCGTATCCCAGAAATTATAAGCGGTCACATTTCCAAACTGCGGCTCGTCTGAGAAAAAACCGGAGATTACCGAACCGAACAGGTGTCCGTACTTTTCATAATGCGCTTCGTACACCCCTTCAATCTGCGTATGGGCGGACTCTTTGTCGATCATATTGATGTAATTATCCGCGCCTCCGTCCGTCCGGGTTGTATAGAGGACGTGGATTCTCCACTGTCCCTCGGGGAGTTCAAAATCCGCAAAGCGCTCCCCGTCATAGCTGTCGGTAAGGTCCAGGACCTTCTCCTCAAAAATGTCGTCCCCTGCAAAAGGCAGAGCCAGAATCGCGAAAAGCCTGTTGTTCGCCCGTTCTGCGTAATCCACCGGTTTTCCGATATCCCAGTAGCCGATGGAAGGCTTCAGCATCCGGGAAATGTCCAGCGTATGCTTTCCCTTCTTCCCAAAAAGATCGGAAGTGGAACAGGCAAGATACAGCTTTTTCCGCTCCGGATGCTTTTCGATTCCGCCATTTGCGTAGCCGGTCGGAAAATGCCGGTCGTCCAGAATCCAGACATTCATCCCGTGCTTCTGCGCCTCGTCCAGGACGATATCCATATCCCGCCACCAGAGCGGGCCGCAGAAATCATCGTGCGGCCTCGCTTCCAGGCAGACCGCCTTAATCCCGCATTCCCTTATCTTCGCAAGCTCCCGCCTCAGTATGCTCTCTTCTTCACCGCGCATCCAGAGAAATGGAAAAATATGATTGTCCATAAAGATTCGTCCTTTCAAACATGATTCGCTTTCCAAAGTATGGTCAGTAAAAACCGTAGAAACATTTTTCTCCGACCTGACTGTTGAAAGGGAATCAAAATATACGGCTCTCCGCATCTCAGGCGCGCTCCAGCCGCTCCTGCGTCCTGCGGCTTTTTTCCTTCCATTTACCGCTCCGGAAACGCAGGTATCCGATAATCGCCGAAGCTGTCCAGCCGACAGGGGTAGCCCACCAGATGCCGGTATATCCCCACAGGGCTGAAAATACAAAAGGAAGAACAGCCCTCGAAAGTACCTCGGTTATGCTCATCCACACAGTCGGCGCGATATCCGAACAGCTCCGCAGCAGATTCTGGTAGATAAAGACCATTCCAAGAACCGGCGCGAAGGCGGCTGTAATTCTGCAGAAAGGCACCGCGATCGAAATGACCTCCGCATCCGTTGTGAAGATACGGAAAAACCATGGGGCGCATGGAATCAGGACAGCCGCCGTCAACGCGGTATAGACCGTACTGATCACAAAGCCCGCCTTATGCCCTCTCTCAACCCTGTCATAGCGGCCGGCGCCCGCATTCTGCCCGCTGAAGGTACCGACAGCCAGGCCGATCGCAAAGGAAAGGCAGAAGAAAAGCTGCTCCGTCCGGTTGCCGACCGTATAGGCAGCCGTCACAACCGATCCGTGGGAATTGACTGCTCTCTGCATGCACATGGCGGAAATTGACACGATCGAACTCTGCATGGAAGAAGGAATCCCGATCCGGAACACTTCCGACGCTGTCTGCCTGTGAAAACCGGTCAGCAGATTCCCTGGAGCGAACTGAGGAAAGCGCCCGACAGCGTAGAAGAAACAGAAGACGCCTGAAATCAGCTGGGCAAGCACTGTTGCCAGCGCGACGCCGAACACGCCCATGCCGAAAGCGATTACAAAAACAAGATCCAGCAGGACATTCAGAAGGCTTGTCAGAATCAGGGCGTACAGCGGTATCATGGAATTGCCGACAGCCCTCAGGCAGGAGGCCATCATGTTGTACAGGCAGGTCGCCAGTATCCCCGTGCAGACTGTCCTGAGATAAATCACCGCCTGATCCAGGATATTCTCAGGCGTTTTCAGAAGGATCAGCAAAGGCCTTGCGATTGAAATCCCGATCGCTGTAAGGAGAATCCCTGCTGTCAGAATGATGACGGCGGAAGTCCCGTATGCGCGGCGCTGATTCTCCTCGTTTCCGGCACCGTAAGCCTGGGAGATCAGAACCGAGGCGGCAGCGGTAAAGCCCTGAATCAGGGTCATGAAAAACCCGAAAGGCGTTCCGCTGCAGCCGACCGCCGCCAGAGCCTGGCTTCCTACAAAGCGGCCGACCACAACAGAGTCCACCACATTGTAAAACTGCTGGAAAATATTGCCGATAAACAGAGGCAGGGCGAAAGCCATAATCAGCCGGAAGGGGCTGCCCTTCGTCATATCCGTTCCTGTCTTTTTCTGCCTGCCTGCGCTGTGAAACAATTTCATTTCTTTTCAATCCTGTATTTCTTTTCTGTCATAGTCCCGGCTGCCCCGGAATCCTGTGTCTCCATCCGGTTCTGCAGTCACAGCGCATCCCGCAGCCCTTGTCTCCATCCGGTTCCGCAGTCACAGCAGCATCGCACAGTCTCTGTCCGTTGATTCCCGGTCCGCAGGGCTGCAGCCGGCGAAGGGGTCATATCGTTCGGATATACTCCGCTGCTCCTTCCGCAGCCATCCTTCCGGTATTGACGGAATATCCCATGGAATTGCCGGGAAGCTTGAACATATAACTGTCCCCGTAAATCGTGCAGGTATCCGTCCCTGCCGCGTACAGTCCCGGGATGACACGGTAGTCTTCCGTAAGCACTTCCGTCCTGTGGTTGATCTTTATGCCGCCCAGCGTCCCGTAGGCCCCCGGGAAGAATTTGCAGGCATAGAAAGGCGCGGTGCGGATCGGGCGCAGATAGTCCTGCCTTTTGCCGAACTGTTCATCATGAGTATCGCAGTAATGATTATATGTTTCAACCGTGCGGAGGAAATTCTCCTTATCGATTCCCATCTTCTCCGCCAGTTCTTCCAGCGTATCTGCTTTGGCGATGTAAGGATTCTTCTGAAGGGCTTTCTCAAAATCTTCCGAGAATCCTTCCGCGCTCATCCGGTTCAGGACGTAGCTCGACACATCCACGCCATGGTTTTCATAGAGATCCCGGATCCTGTCATCGATCACCATGATTCCGCAGCGCCCCTGCTGCAGATTGCAGGCGTTGGCCGCAAAGGTACTGTTCTCAAAGAATTCTTCATTAAAGAAGCGGTCGCCCTGGTAATTGACCAGAAGATTCGGCTGATGGAAAGCCGTCCGTATGGATTCCTTCAATCCTCCTGCAGTGGATACCGCCAGCTCCATGGATTCCTCGGTCTTTGCGGCGCCGGCCTCCCGCGCCATCCGAATCCCGTCCCCCTGCATATTGGGAAGGCAGAATCCGAAAAAGTCTTTGTCATAAGTAAAGCCGGTTCTCTTCAGGACTTCCTCTTTGTTTCCTCCGAAACCGCCCGTAGCGATGATGACCGCTCCCGCATGGATCACAATCTCTTCTCCGTCCTTATCCAGGCAGCGGACTCCGCACACGCGGCCGTCCTCCATCAGAAGATGCTGCGCGGAAGTCTCCATGAGAAACTCCGTACCCAGGTCCCGGGCATGCTCCGTCAGAATCTTCATCATCGTACCGGCGCAGCCCGGACCCGGCTTCCGGTTCTCCGGCATCACAATATGCCAGGTTGCCTCTGATCCCGGGAAATAGCGGGCGGCTTTGTAGAATTCCACCCCCATTTCTTCCAGCCAGCGAATCGTATCCGCGGATTTCCCGAAATAATTCCGGACCAGGTTCGCGTCCACTCTCCAGTGTGTATAATCCATAAACATGCGGAATGCATGCTCCAGCGTGACAGAATTCAGGTCTCTTTTCTGCACATCCGTATCGAGCCCGAGCAGACCCATGCCGGCATTCGCAGCGCCGCCGGTCTTTTTCCCCTTCTCGATTCCGATCACCTTAAGTCCCAGCTCAGAAGCCTGGGCGCATGCCGCCAGTCCGCCGGCACCGCAGGCGACCACTGCCGCATCGCAGTACATTTCCTTCATAAATCCGTCCTCCCTTTTCAGTCATTTTTAAAGCATTCTCCGCCCCTGCCGCTTTGCAGTCCGTCCGGCAGACAGCTGCCGGGCACAGAACGAAAAACGCGCCGGACATGAAAAAACCAGGCGGGCTGTTCCGTCTTTTCCGGCTCTTATATGTTTTTTATCACAAAATAAAAAGAGCGGACTATTCCATGTCCGCTCTTTTCTGGTCCATTCTTAATCTTCTGTTTTCTTTTTCGCGCTTTTTATTCAGGTTCATCCCGAAATTTTCCGCCGTCAAATTAATACGCTGTCTCTACCGCATTGTCGGGAGATCTCTGGAGGCGCCCGTTCGCAGGCTCGTACAAACCAGGGCTCCTCCGCATTGTCGGGAGATCCTGCGCTGCCGGATTAATGCCTTGCCTCTTCCTTCATCTTCAGCAAAGTTTCATCGAGGCGCTTCAGATCCTGATCCAGGTCCCGGTACATTTTCAGATAATAGGGGTAGAGCGTGTCATAGACCTTCACCCACTCCGGATCGGGCTGGATGATTTCATCAACTTTAATCGATTTGCTGACGCCTTCCTCCAGGCTGCTGAACATACCGACCGTGGTGGCCGCAAGCAGGGCGTCTCCGACAGGCACGTCCCCGGAGGTCGGGTTCAGCACATATACCGGCAGATTCAGGACTGATGCCTTGATCCTGTTCCAGCTTCGGCTTCTGGCGCCTCCGCCGCAGATCCGCAGACAGTCGACCTGCGCGCCTTCTTCTCTCACCGTCTCAATCACATGCCGCAGGGCGTAGGCGGTTCCCTCGAACACGGATCTTGCCAGCTGCGCGCGGGTCATATCCAGCCGCATACCGATGAACATTCCGCTCGCATAATGATTCCACAGAGGAGCACGCTCTCCCTGCAGATAGGGAAAGAAGAACAGGCCGTCGGAACCCGGTTCCGCCTCCAGCGCAAGCTCATTGAGGTAGGAATAAATACTGATCCCGCGGCTTTTTGCTTCTTCCTTCTCTCCGGCAGCCATCATATCTATGAACCAGTTGATGGCGGATCCGGAAGCCTGAATCGGCGCGT
Organism: uncultured Lachnospiraceae bacterium; assembly: GCA_902779575.1. Classification (GTDB taxonomy): domain Bacteria; phylum Bacillota; class Clostridia; order Lachnospirales; family Lachnospiraceae; genus Porcincola. The sequence continues at coordinate 196,586 of CACZBW010000004.1, read as the reverse complement.
CGAAAATCCAGGGGATGCTCTCGATCGGGCAGGGGCGGGTTACCACGGGAACATCCGAGGGACTCTTCACGGTGCTTCCCGCGAAGACCAGAGAGGTGGTTCCGGAAGATTCCCCGCACTCTCCCAGCCTGCTCAGGCCGATGGCCGCCATGGCCGCGAGGGCGTCGGAACAGCCTGCCAGGACAGGGATCCCCTCCTTAAGTCCGGTTGCCTTTGCCGCCTGCGCTGTGACCTGCCCGATCACTTCCTCCGACAGTTTTACAGGCGGAAGCACTTTCGCGAAATCCACTCCTGCAGCCTTCCCGATCTCCCCGGACCATTCCATGCTGTCCCGGTCCATGCACTGGGTTCTCAAAGCCTGGTCCAGATCGGAGACCATGACTCCCGTCAGCCGGTAATTGATGAAGGAGCTCGCCTGCAGATACCAGCGTGTTTTTGCGTACAGCTCCGGCTCATGCCTCTTAAACCAGAGGATTTTCCAGGGAAGAAATGCCAGCGCGGGCTGTCCCCCGACGATCTGCACAAAGCGGTCATAACCGATCTTTTCAACGATCTCATCCATCTCCGCGTAAGAACGCGCATCCTGAACCGTCAGTGCCCTGCGGAGCGGAATACCATCCTCCGTCACCGGCAGCATCGAGACCGTATGGGAACTGATGCAGATTCCGCGGATTTTATTCACTTCCTCCGCTCCCAGCTGTTCAGCGACAGCTTTCAGAATCACACACACATGATCCCACCACTCTTCCGCGTCCTGCTCCTGCATAGCCGGCCCGGGATTGTAATGAGTACTCGGAAGAGCAGCCTCCGCGCACACTGTTCCGTCAGAGCGGAGCGCGATTGCCTTTATATTTGTCGTTCCCATATCCATTCCGATTACATATGTATATCCTGTTTCCATCTCTCTGCCTCCTGTTTCCGTACAGCCTTTTTTCTGTTTCTACTATATCCAAAGACAGCCCGGTCCCTCAAATCCCGTTTTTCCTATACAAAGCGGAAATAAAAACTGTTCGTATTTTCCTGCAGTGATCCTGCAGTCCGGCGGATTCCCGCTCCGCTTCGGTTCGGTTGAAATACAAGTCACCGGCAGAATGCTGTACAGTGTCTGACGGAAAGGAAAAGAGACGCTTTTGCAGCGCCTCTTTCTCACTCTGTATTATGATTTACAGCTCCTTCTTTTCAGATAAAGCCTGGCAGCTGAAGCTGCCGTACAGCCCGGCACAATTTAGCCGGGGCGGAACTAATATCAGACTTGAACCGCAATTATTCATCAAGCTCAAAGAACAGGGTCGTGTACCTGCCCATGTCATAGAAGACCGGCTTCACCCGTACAGGAAGTTTATCCTGGATCGTCCGGGCTTTCTTACGGTTGATACCAAGGATAACCGCGTTGATGGAAGGTCCTTCGTCGAACTGGACCTCGCCGCACACATATTTCAGTCCGCGGTCCTCCAGCTCCAGCCTGGCATTCAGAACGCCGGTGAAGACAAAGCTCTTCAGGACCCCTGTCCCCTTCAGGGTGGTCCATTCGGTCTCATGATACCCGCAGGTATTGCAGGCATGGTGCGGCGGGAATTCGATCGCTCCGCACTCCTTGCATTTTCTGGCGTAGATCACGCCTTCCTTCAGCCCGTTCCAGAATTTCTCAACAACATGCTCCCTGTTCCAGAAATCCTCTGTCCTGACTTTGATCTTTTCTGCACTCATTACCGGCCCTCCTTAATAATTCGCTTCCAGAATAATGGCGCGCACGTTCTGTGCTCCGCCGAATCCACGCAGGAAGGTATGCTTCGGCAGCTTTTTGACCTGACGGTCTCCGGCGTCTCCGCGCATCTGCGTTACAGCCTCAAAGATATCCGCCATTCCGGAAGTACCGAATGCATGTCCGTAAGAGGTACGGCCGCCATTGGTGTTCATGGGCTTGTCGCCGTCATAGGCAAGTCTGCCGTCCAGCACATATTTCCAGCCTTCACCCTTGGGCAGATAACCGACTTCCTCGGCTGCAAGAAATGCGGAAGATCCGATAAAGTCATTGACAAAAAGCAGATCGATATCATCGCCCGTAAGTCCGGTCAGCTCATAAACCTGGCGCGCCGCCTCGGCCGTTGCCTTCTTTTCCAGGTGCGGTACAATCGCATCCAGAACAGATGCGCCGCAGCCCAGGACCTCAATCGGCTTGCTGTTAAACTGCTTTGCCATCTCGGTCGGCACTACGATGCATGCCGCCGCTCCGTCCGCCACGCAGGAATCGCTGGAGGTGCGCAGATACTGGGACATCTTCGGGTTGAAGGGGGACTTCATGTATTCCCAGACATCATCATACCCTGCTTCCTTCGCCATCTCATCATAGGGTTTTCTGCGGATCGCGCGCTCACAGAGAGTTGCGTTTCTCCTGAAATGATAAGCCTGGTGGTTCAGCACATCGTCGATCTGATCTGCGCTCAGGCCGTTTTCATGGGCATAGTAGTTGATCCAGTCATCATGATTCATGCCGGGACCGCCGCCCAGATATCTGCCGTAAGCACGGTCAAAAATGGAATCCAGATCCGGGAACAGGACTTCTGCGGTCAGCGGGACACGATACATGGCGGGAGTGTTGCCATCCGGCATGCCGGTACCCTGGTCACAGCATCCGGTCAGTACGATGTCATAAGCACCGCTGGCTACCGCAAACACTGCTTCTTCCAGTGCAATATAACCGGTACAGCAGCCTTCCGAGTGGGACAGGGAGCCTTTGCCTCTCATTCCGAACCAGTCCGCCACCTGCAGGTTCGGGGTGATGCAGTTGTCCATAACATGCGGATTGGCACAACCGTGGAAGAAGAACTGTACGTCTCTGGGTTCAACACCTGCGTCCGCCATCGCGTCGAGCGCCGCATATCCGAAGAGTTCCCCGTTGGTCAGTCCCTTATAGGTCGGGTTCTCAACACCGTTGAAGAACGGGGTTGCGCCGATTCCGACGATGGAGACGCTTCTCATATTCCTGCCGAGTTTCACATTGGTCAGCATGATTCTCTCCTTTTCACATTCATCCGGAGCGCATCGGCCTTCCCACCGCAGCGCATCCTGTGCATCAGCAGCTTTCTCTGCGCATTTTTACATCTCGTCCATGACGTAGTCCACGATATCGCCGATGGTCTTGAAATTGCCGATTCTGGCAACCGGGATCATGACGTCGTACTCATTCTCGATGGAGGCACTCAGCGCGACGCGCTGCATGGACTGCACTCCCAGCTCTTCCGAAACATTCGTGTTTTCATTGATCTCTTCTTCCGGCTTCTTATAGGCCATCGCCGCAAACTTTATAATATTGGCCAGAACTTCGTTTCTCTCTTCCATGATTTTCTCCTCTCTGGATTCAGGTCTTTTCCTCTTCTATTCTTTCCCGCTCCGGTGCTCATACGCCCGGGGTACAGCAGCCCAACTGCAGTATATCATCTGCCTGCGGAACCGGCTTCCGCCCGGATCCTGCACACTCTCCTGTCAGGCCGTTTTCTCAGACTGCCTGGTCGGCTGCAATCAGGGCCTGCATCGCCTTCACGGCTTCTTCCGGCATGGGCTCGTAGGTTCCCAGGGTCTTCGCGATTACTGTAGTCTGTGCCATCTCTTCCGTATAAACCGTCGCGTGCATGGCAGCCTTCATGTTCTTTCCGCAGGAGAACATCCCGTGATTCTTGATCAGGCAGACGCGGCCTGTTTCACCCAGAGTATCTCTCACTTTGTCCGCCACGTCATTGGAGCCGGGCATGGTAAAGCTGACGATCCCGACCGGAGTAAATTCACACTGGGGCGGGGTGATCGGTACGAGCTGCGGATTCTCTCCCATCGCGCAGATCGTGGCGTACATGCTGTGGGTGTGAACCGTGGCGTTGACGTCTTTTCTGGCGCGCATGACCGCGCAGTGCATCGGAACTTCCGAGGACGGCTTGTATTTCCCGTCAATCCATTCGTTCGTTCCGTCTTCTTTCATGACGACAACCGCGATATCCTCCGGCTTCATGCCTGTATAGGGGATGCCGCTCGGCGTGATGCAGACCACATTCGGATCTTCCGGCGTACGCATGGCAATATTGCCGGATGTACCGTTGATCAGCTTCTGCTCGACTGCTTCCATGATGGCTTCCAGAACGATCTTTCTGGTTTCTTCATATTTCATAAATGTCTCCTCCCTGTGCGGAAAACGATCTGTTCTTTCTGTTTCTGAATTCAGTATAAGCATGAGCCGCTTCCCGGACAAGCAGATAATTTCCTCTTTAAAACGGCAATTGCATTTCCCCGCCTTTTATTCCATAATGAAAGAAAAGATCCACAGGAAAGGAGCGTAGCCATGAAAGTCCTGATCATCTATTACTCCCAGTCCGGCAACACGCTGCTGATCGCCAGACATATTGAAAAAGGCCTGCGAAAAGCAGGCGCGGAGGTCACTGTCGTGAAGCTGAAGGATGCCTCCTACGAGATGATGGAAAATTATGACCTTATAGGTCTGGGTTCCCCTACCTGGAAAGCGGACACGCCGAACATGCACCATTTCATCGACAGGATGCCGGACCAGCACGGAAAGCACTGTTTCGGCTTCAATACCCACGGAACCCTGCCCCACCTCTACTGGCCCATCGTAATCCCGAACCTGAAGAACCACGGCTTGCTGCCGATCGGATACCGGGACTGGTACGGGGACGTCACAATGCCCGGAATGCCGAAGCCTTATTATACCGCAGGGCATCCCGACGAGACCGACTGCAGGGAGGCGGAAGCCTTCGGTTATGAGATGGCTGTCAACAGCCCGAAAATCGCCGCCGGTGATCTCTCCTTAGTCTATCCGGATCCGGAAATGAATGAAAAGGTCTTCCGGCAGGCAATGATCTGCTCCAACATGCTGCTCTGTCCCACGAATCCGCAGGGCGCTTTTGTACGCCATCCGGAGAAATGCCGTTACCCGAAATGCCATCTCTGTATGGACAACTGCACCATGGGCTATATCGACCTGTCAAAGGAGCCGCAGGTATTCGGAAACCGGGGCGACCGCTGCGATGACTGCCACGAATGCTCCTTCTGCTTCATGATCTGCCCCTTCGGAGCCATAGAGGTCGAGCCGGCGAACCAGTTTGAATCCGATATCGGCGCGGATCATTCCAACTTCGAACGCATGCTGGAGGAAGACGAGAAAAGTGGCAGATTCCGCCGCCTGATTCCCTTAAGCGAGGTCGGGCATGACACGCTTTATGTCTACTGGCATCCGGAAAGGCCCTATTTCCGGATCCCGAAAGATCCCGGGGTGCTGGATCCGGAATCCTGAGGCTGTAAGTCGCGGCAGATGAAACCGGACAGCCTGGGAATCAAATACCATACTGATACGAAAAGGCGTGCGGAAAATGAAATTTCATCTTCCGCACGCCTTATGTTTAATCACTGACTAAAAGCAGCAAAATACCTGCTTTCTCTCCCCCAGGCTCCGGCGGGACGCTGAAGGTCCGCCATCCGGGCCTTAATGGTTTCCGGAATTATACCAGAAGCGCCGTATAATAGCCCTGGTTGATCGCATGGTGAATCTGGCCGACATTGCGGCAGTCACCGATGACATAGGACTCGTCGACTTCATCGCACAGAGCGTCCACTGCCGCGTAAGGAGCGCGGAAGCCGAGCGCGCAGACTACGGAATCCGCTTCAATCACAAATTCCTTCCCGTCCTTCTCTACCTTTACCCCTTCCGGGACGATCTCAAGAACCTTTGTATTCACATAGCTGACCGCCGCCTTCTCGATCTGCGGCATCAGTCCGCCCCGGTAGAAGGAGTTGACCTCCATGGCGACCGCGGGCTTCATCTCGATGATGGAAACCTCATGGCCCTCATGGTTAAAGCCGATGGCAGCTTCGCCGCCTACCAGGCCGCCGCCCATAATCGCGACGCGTTTTCCGAGTTTTTCCGGATGCAGCTCCGCATCGATGGCCATGATCACATTGGGAAGATCCATCCCTTTGATGGGCGGACGAAGCTCATTGGAGCCGATCGCCACGATCAGGGTATCCGGGTCGAAGCTGCGGACAAATTCCGGCGTCACCTCGGTGTTCAGCAGAACCTTTGCGCCGGATCTTTCAAGCCGCATGTTCAGAGTCCTGCAGAACTTGCGGATATCTTCCTTGAAGAAGGCAGCGCCTGCCGGATGCAGATTGCCGCCCAGTTTCCCGCTCTTCTCAGCCAGAGTGACGTCATGTCCCCTGCTCATAAGCGTGATCGCGGCTTCCATGCCTGCAGGGCCTCCGCCGGCAATCAGAACCTTCTTTCTGCGTACCGGAGCAGGAACAGGCTCCCGCGCGAAGACCTGCTGCCCCATCACAGGATTGACCGTACATTTGACCAGCTCGGACTTCTGTCCTTCGGCAAAGCATTCATAGCAGCGCAGACATGGCGTGATGTCATCCGCCTGGCCGTTCAGCGCTTTGTTCGGCAGATAGGGATCCGCCAGCAGGCCGCGGGCGATCTCCACGATATCCGCCTGACCGGAAGCAATGATTTCTTCCATCTGGGCCGGGTCATTGAGCGCCCCGACACAGGCTACCGGCTTGCTGACATTCTTCTTAATGTTTGCCGCAAGGTAGACGTTCACCCCGCGCGGATAGAAAGTGGAAGGATGGGTCCGGCAGAAAAGATCCGGATCTTCATGGTTTCCGCAGGATACCTGGAACAGGTCAACCCTGCTCTCGATCAGTTTGGCAACCTCCACACAGGCGTCCATATCAAGGCCGGAAGCCGAGAAATCGTCACCGGAGATACGGCATTCAATCGGGAAGCGCGGGCCTACCGCCTTCCGGACCTCGTCAAGGGCCATAATCAGGAATCTTGCGCGGTTTTCCAGGCTTCCGCCGAATTCATCCGTTCTCTTATTCTCCACAGGGGAAAGGAACTGCGAGAAAAGCCAGCCATGGGCTGCGTGGACCTGCACCATGTCGAATCCGCAGTCCTGGCAGAGTTTCGCCGCGGTCCCGTAGGACTTCACGATTTCCAGGATCATCTCCTTCGGCATCTCCTTCACATGTCCGACCGGAGTATCTTCATCGCTGACGCCCCAGGCTTCCGTCTTGGCGCCGTAGGTTCCTCCGACGCTGGCAAGGCCGCCCCATTTTCCGCCGTGGGACAGCTGAATATTGGCGTAGGCTCCGGCGTTATGAATTCTGCGGGCCGCATTGCCAAGCCCGTCACGCACGCCGAAGGAATCCAGCTGGAGCTGCTTGTTATGGGACTTCCCGGTTGCGGAATGCACGATCGCTTCCCCGTAGGTCACGACGGCGCAGCCTCCCTTCGCCTTCTCTTCCAGATAGGCGATCATATCCTCCGTAAAATGTCCCTGTGTCGTCATCATGCTGGGGCTGGTCGGAGCCGCAATGATGCGGTTCTTCAGGCGGATATTCCCAATTCGGATCGGTTCAAATAAATGCGGGTATTTCTGCTTGCCCGCGCAGCATCTTGCTCCCATGGCACTCCCTTTCCGCCTGTCCTCTTTCCTGCCGGTCTGGCCGGCCGGCAGGTATGCAGGGCAGGATCTTGTCCGTATTCTGTCCTCTTTGTCCTGTATGTTCCGTGCTGTGCTGACTCTCTCTGAGTTTTGTATTTTAATTCCTTCCGTATTCACAGACCGGAAGATTTCATCGTCTGAATCATACAATAAAGCTTTGTGTCCCTTATCTCTTCAGTTTCCAGAGGTACTTTCTGGGCTCGCCCTTCAGATAGGCAATGACTTCGTCGCCCATCATCTTTCCGGACCAGCCGTCCACGTCGGTGGTAAGGCCTGCCATATGAGGCGTGCAGACGACATTTCTCATCTTCAGCAGCGGATGATTGACCGGCACCGGCTCAATCCAGTATACATCGATGGCTGCGCCGCCGATCTCCCCGTTCTCCAGCGCCTCGATGAGATCCCTCTGGTCAACCACATATGCCCTTGCGGTATTGACCAGGATCGCGCTCTTCTTCATCTTCGAGAACCAGTCCTTATTGACGGTCGCTTTTGTAGCCGGGATAACCGGGAGATGGATGCTGACAATATCGCTCTGGGAAAGCATGGTATCGAGATCTGTCGGGATGGCGCCGTCCGCCTCGATCTTCGCCGGATCAAGGAAGGGATCGTAGGCCAGGATCTCCATGCCGAAGGCCTTCGCGCGCACCGCAACTTCGCGGCCGATCGCGCCGTAGCCGGCGATGCCCAGCTTCTTTCCGTAAAGCTCGAATCCGATGCCGTAATCCACGAAGGGATGCTTCTCATCCAGCGGGCCGAAGGTGACGTTCTTGATATCCGGTACGTCATAGATGTCGCAGGCCTCGGAGGTGTGCTCGCCCTTCATCAGGCCGGCCGCGCTCAGGGTCATCTTTCTTGCCGCGGCAATCATCAGGCCGATGGTAAACTCCGCAACTGCCACGCGGTTGCGTCCCGGCGTATAGGAAAGCTGCAGGCCCGCGTCCGCGATCGCGTCGTAATCCACTGTCGCCGGCGTACCCTTGGCTACTCCCAGGAATTTCATCCCGGCGTCCGCCCACGTCTTGATGGTGTCAGCGCCTGCGTACTCGTCGCCCAACACCACCAGTTCGTTTCCCAGGCACTCTTCCCGCGTCATCTCCTCGGTAACATTGCCCTTGCCGTGCTTCAGCTCGCCACAGATGGTGACGTCACAGTGCTCTTTAATAAAGTTCAGCTTATCCTCCGGGATCGGTGTGCAAAGCGCCATTTTCTTCTTTTCCATGCTTCATTCCTCCTTGAATCCAGTCTGCCGCATCCCGCGGTTCTGTTTTTTCCGTATCTGAGAATCAAATATGCCGTTTTTCCGGTCTTGTCTTTGTCCGGCAGCGAAAACCGCCGCATGCCAAGGCGCAATTTTGCCGGAGGGGAACGGATTCTGCTTTATCGGTTTTTCTTCGCTGCTTCTCAGTATGCCTGTTCCAGAATGGCGATGACATCTTCTTTCGTCACGCCCTGGCGCGGATTGAAACCAAGTACCGGCTCCTTCAGCACATCCTCCGCCAGCATCTCAAAATCTTTCTTTTCGATCCCCTGTTCGGAGAGGGTCCGGATCTTAAGGCTCCTGATCAGTTCCAGCAGCGCGTCCGACAGCAGCAGCCGGTCTTTTTCCAGGTCTCCGCTTCTCTTCAGTCCGATCGCTTCCGCAAGTTCCGCCATCTCCTCCGGCACTGCTTCGGAATTATAGGCCATGACATAGGGAAGCACGCAGGCGTTGGCCATGCCGTGCGCCAGTCCGAAATGAGCGCTCAGCGTATGGGCGATGGCGTGGACAAAACCAAGGTTCGCATTGGAAAATGCGAAGCCGGTTATGATGCAGCCCAGCATCATCTGTTCCCTGGCTTCCATGTCATTCCCGTCAGCGACCACCCTTCCGATATTCTTATAAAGAATCTCCAGGCCCTTCAGGGAATTGTACTTTGTAAGAGGCGTCGCCATATTGGAGATATAACTCTCCACCGCATGCGTGATAGCATCCATACCGGTGGCGGCTGTCACCCCCGCGGGGGCTGTCCTTGTGAATTCCGGATCGGCGATTACATCCGATGGTGTAATCCTGTCGTCAATCACAACATATTTCACAACCTTCTGCGTATCAATCAGCGCGCTCACATTAGTGATCTCGCTGGACGTACCCGCTGTAGTCGGAATTGCGATCAGCGGAAGGCAGGGATGTTTCAGCATATTCATGCCTCCGTAGGCACTGATCGGACCCGGATTGGTCATGAGGACATTTACCGCCTTCGCGGTATCGATGCTGCTTCCTCCTCCGACGGCCACAAAACCGCCGACCTGCTCCTTCTTCGCCAGAACCGCAGCCGTTTCAACGAGTTCATTGGTCGGATTCGGAATGACGGAATCAAAAACCACAGTCTCCACTCCGGCTTTCTCTATCTCCGCAAGCACTTTAGAGGAAATCCCCGCAGCCTTCACGCCGCCGTCGTAGATCACCATGACCTTCTTCAGGCCATGTTTTGCAAGCAATTCAGGGAGAACTGCCGCCGCGCCGGCTCCGAAACTGATATTGCTCTTTACAAAGAAATGGAAACTCATCCCTTCCTCCTTCCGGTGTGTCAGTTTTCTGTTCTGATTCAAGGGTAGCGCATACAGGGCAGATGCTCAAATAGTCTTTTTCCGCATTAAAACGGCAATCCATTCATCCCCTGTATTTCCCTGTACCTTGAATTGTGATAAAATGGACCGGTAACCTGCATTTCCAGCAGTTCCGAAGTCGGAGAAAGGCTTCCCAATGGCATCTCTCAATCTTACGCTGCGCCAGCGCAAGCTTCTTCATACCATCCAGAACCGGAAAGACATGATTACCGGCCAGGAGCTGGCGGGCCTTCTGAATGCCTCCGCGCGCACGATCCGCAGCGACGTGGTTATGATCAATCATGAACTGAAGCCTTACGGGGCGTCGATCGAATCGATCCGCAGCAAGGGCTATTTCTTCACAGCGGAGGATCCCGACAGCATCCGGAAGCTCAACAGGATCGAGACCGCCTTCTTCACCAGGGAGGACCGGATCCGCACCCTCGCGCTTGAACTGTGCATCGCGGAAGAGCCGCTCAGCTGCTTTGACCTGGAGGACGAGATGTTCATCAGCCACACCACGCTGGAGAATGATATCCGCCTGCTGCGCCTGCGCTATATGATGAACGGTCCGAGAATCCGCATCATCACCGGGCACAACGATATCTCTTTTGAACAGGATGAGCTGAAAAGAAGACAGCTCCTGAGCGAGCTGTACATGGAACACTGGAACTACGACGGCCGCGGAAACGCTGTCTATGGAATGTCTTATCTGAACCCGGACCTGCTTGACAGGGTCATCGATATGATCCCCGTCCATCTGGACCGTCACGGCATCCGCATGGATGATGCGGCCATCGTGGAACTGAACCTTGCCTGTACCATTCTCTACCGCCGGATCTGTTCGGGTCACCTGCTGCCGGACGCGGAACCGCTCTCCCGCAGCGATCCCCAGGCAGACAGGGCCTGCGAAGAGCTGCTTAATGCGCTTGAGGAAGAGCTTTCCTTCACGATCCCTCCTAATGAACGGGACCGGATCTATCTGCTCATCGCTTCCGGGCATATGATGGATCCAGACAGGCTCTCCTTTGAAACGGTCCAGGAGGAATTCTCCCCCGATGTCATCGGAATGGCGGATGCCTATATCGAAGCGATCCGGGATGTCTACGGACTGGATTTCTCAAATGATGAGGATTTCTATATTACGATCCTCCAGGATATCCGTTATCTGATGAATCCCGTCCACCGCCCTGTCTCGCAGAGCAGGCCGGAACAGGTCAAACAGCATCTGCTCACGGAGACGGAGTTTGCCTGGCTTCTGGAGGATATCTGGATGCAGCGCACAGGCAGCCGCCTGACGGAATGGGATCTTCTGCATATTGCGCACTGCACTTCCGGGGCGCTGGAGTATTACCTGCACCATCATCCGGAATACAAACCCCGCACCGTCATCTTCTGCCATCAGCATATGTCCATCGCCTGGGCCATCAAAAGGAGGGTGCTCGGCGCATTCGACAATTATCTGAATGTCACGGCCCTGCTGCCCGTCAACGCCAAAAATACCTTTGATTTCAGCGATACGGACCTGGTCCTTACCACTGTCCGCAAGCAGATGACGGACCATCCCGGGACAGATGTCGTCCAGATCTCGCCCTATGTGACGCCGGCCGATATCCGGAGCATTGAGACTTATATCCAGGAGCACCTGATTCTGCGCTTCTATCCGCAGATGTCATCCCTTGCGTCCCTGCTCCGGGACGCTGTCTGGCTTGAAGGCTGTGAATTTTCTTCTGTCTTCTCCGCCATCGAAGAGCTGTCCGCAAAACTGGAGGAGACAGGCGCGGTCGGGTCAGAATACGCGACGCAGCTCCTGCACCGGGAATCCCTCTGCAGCAATGCCATCCGTTCCGGCGCTCTCTTTCAGTTCAGCCTTGTGCCCGCAAAAAGCAGCCGGCTCCTGATCTCCGTCCTGAAGCACAGAATGAACTGGGGCAGCTGCAGGATCCGGGTCATCCTCACAGCTGCTTTCCGTCCGGAGGACAGGCCCCTGCTCTTTCGCATCAAACACGGAATCGACAGGCTCAACCGCTCTGAGGATATCGGTTCCCTGCGCACGCGTCAGGAACTGGAGCTCATAATCCGTTCCTTCCTGCACGACTGAAACGTGCCCCGGCAGGCGGAACCGCACCTGCCGGAGAAAAAACAAAGACTGCCGGACGGCTCAATATGAACCATCCGGCAGTCTTATTTCGAAGTCAGTCAGCTGCCTTATGCGGCATGAAAAGCCGGCACGGGCACTTCCTTCACCCGTCTGTCAGGACCATTTCGGCTTATAGGCCATATATTCCTTCTTCTTCTCCGCCAGGAATTCCTTTTTCTCCTGCAGGATCGGAATACAGATGCGCATCATCTCGCCGATCTCAGCATGGTGTTCATTCAGTCCCGTTATCGTATTGCGGGCGCGGGCGATCTGCTCCTTCGGGAAATTCACACGGAGTTTTCCATCTTCGACCGTGATCTTTCCATGGATGCCGCACACCGGGCAGGTCACGGTATCCGTCCCGTTTACCATCAGCAGATTCAGGTGACATACCGGGCAGGTTCCCTCTTTTCCGAACCAGGTGGTCTCCTCGTAGGGAACGCCCAGGTTATTGGCAAGGTTTTCACCCATCGCGAAGACATCAGCCATCATCGGCGGATCAAGGAAGGGACTCGTCTTGCGCCCCTGGTCGTTGGCGTTGATCTGTCCGACAACCTTCATGGCCTGTGAGCAGCTGAACAGGTGCATCATGGGCAGGCCCAGGCAGGTCCAGTCTTCGGTCCAGGCTCCGCCTACCGCGATGTAGCTGCAGTAACGGTCCTTGAAATAGCGCTCATCCAGCAGCGGGCGCCCGTCCTGTCTGCGTTTGTTCTGTTCGTCAATCATCGAAGCCCTGTCATGGGCCGCGCCGAAGCGGTCCAGGAAGTTCTTCAGCTGGCCGACAATTCCTACAGAATAGACAGGAGCGACGATGATGATTCCGTCCGCGTCCAGAACCTTCTCTTCCAGTTCCAGATAATCATCCTTGAGGATGCATTTGATCTTTCCGTCCGGAGCCTTACTGCAGGCGCCGCAGCCGCGGCACTGTTCGATGTCCATGGTGACGGTATTGATGAATTCCACTTCAATCTCTTTGCCGGAAGCCTTCGCAGCGGCTTCCACACCCATCAGAGCCTGTTTGCAGTAGATATCACTGCGCTCGTTTTTTCTCCCCATGGAGATGCCAAGTACTTTCATTCTGTCTCTCCTTTTTCTGTTTCGGATCAGTTAACGTATCTGTCAAAAATAGCTTCCGGCCTTCTTTCATTAGTACTGTGTCCTGTGAATCATGCATGCTCTTCTGAACTTCCATATCCGGGCCGGCCGATCAGAGATGCCCCGGATCCTGCCGCGCCGCTGCCTGTCCGGTGACAGGCGGAAGTTCTCCGCCCTGAGCGGGGGTAAACTACAGATACGGCGCATAAGAAGACTGCCCGCGCTGCCGTTCAGATCCGGTTTCTTTCGTCATACTCCCTTCTCTCTTCCGGCGTCATATGCGAGCGGAAGACGCTCTCGGTCAGCATCGTGATAAACCAGACCATAACCCCCGGCATGACCAGGATCGTCACGGGCAGCAGGTAGATGGTCAGCACCCCTGCAGCCAGAATTCCCAGAATTCCCAATGACGCGGGGATGTGCAGAAGCATCAGGCTCAATCCGTTTTTCAGGATCGCCCCTGTCCTGTTTTCAAAGCGGACGCATTCCGCCAGCACCCAGACCGCCCATACGGCGATCAGCACAAGAAGCACGATGAAAAAATACTTGTATCCCTCCGGGATCTTGCCGGATTCCGACAGCACAAGCACCGTGAAGATATCCATCCCGCAGACGGCCGCCGCCGCAAGGATCACCAGAAAACACAGGGTCGTCCTCCTGAAATTCGAGCGGAAGGCCGTAAAGAAAGCCTGCAGCGGATAACTTCTGTCATGCTTCATATTTTTCTCAATGCTCTCATAGAGTGCCGCGAAGGATGCCCCCGCCGTAAAAACCGGCAGGCAGCAGAGCAGGAAAGCCGCGCAGAGGGAAATCAGCCCCACCAGCTTTAACAGCCCCTGAAAAAAAGGATTCTCATATTGAAACATAGTATCACCCGGAAAGCCTCTTCAGCATCTCATGGTGCCTGCGGACCTGTTCCACCTCGTCAACCAGGCCCTCTTCTCCCATATCCTGCTGATCTCTCTGTCCCTCAAATTCCGAATTGATATACCCGTCAAAGCCATGTTCCCGAAGATATTTCATCGGTGTCTCATAATCGATGCACTTATCTTCATAACAGCCTGGCCTGCCCGGAATCTCGGTCATATTGTAAAACTTTCCGTGAATGCTGACAATATAGGGAATAATATCGATCAAGTCCTCCGGACTATCGTCTGATAAATACACTTTACAGGTTTCCGGCTTCTTTATCCATGAATTCTTTAACTTCCTGGGACTGTTTTTTTAACCAGAAACAGCTTTGCCACATCATAAGCCCTCTTTTTCAGCAGGCAAATATTAAAATTTCCATGTGAAATCTTGCTTTTTCGTGTCTGAAAGAGGAGAATTTTCCTGCCTGTCCGGCGGAAAACGGCTTTATTTATCAAAACTTCGCCGCAGAGTTCCCCTTCCTCTTCGTAAAGAAAAAGCGCGGACTTATTTCCCCAGCGGAAAGATATGGATACTGAGAATCGCATTCGTCTCGAGGGAGAAGTCGACGGTGAGTTCCCCCTTCTGCGCCAGAACGGTCTCCATCGTGATCTGCGGTACACAGATCCCCTGCAGATATTCAATATCCCTGACGTTGAGGGCATCCGACATTCCCATCTGCTTCCATTCGTTCTGTACGCAGCCGTGCCTGCGGTCCAGCAGACGCTTCTTTACATAATAAAGTCCGTTCTCCACATTCCGGATGACAAACCGGAACTGCCTGTTTTCAGAAATGAAAGCATCATCAAAAGCCTGGATCCCTCCGTCCTGCTTCTCCATCGCATCATAATAACTCTGTCCGGGATGCTGATAATTATGGCAGACAATGCGG
Organism: uncultured Lachnospiraceae bacterium; assembly: GCA_902779575.1. Lineage (GTDB taxonomy): Bacteria > Bacillota > Clostridia > Lachnospirales > Lachnospiraceae > Porcincola. Next base: position 181,450 of record CACZBW010000004.1, on the reverse strand, counting down.
TAGCTCCCGCGGCGGTTGGCCGTGATGATCATGTTCGCGTCCCGCGCAAGAAGATAGGGATCCAGCTGGCTGAAAAAAGCGAAACCGTAAAAGGCAGGTTTGCAGATATTATCTCTCGTCAGAAGACCGCCCCTGCCATCAAGCAGATGCTTCGTATCATAGTATCCGGATACCAGGTCCAGTCCCGGCCAGTAGCCGGCCAGGTCCGCCCGGTCTATCATATCCATCAGGCTCCTGACCACATAGGCGCCTTTGAAAGTACTGTCATTGATCAGATCGCGGTTTCCCGGCGTAAAATTCCATTCCGACACATGCAGCTCCCGGGCCTGAAAATCAAACCTGCCCAGAATCTCCCGCACTTTATCCAGGTAAAGGACCGTATAGTCATCCGTTTTCCAGAGCGCTTCGCCCGGCGCATCACTGTACTCCCGAAGAAAACCGTTGTCAAAGGGGTAGATGTATACGGAGATAAAATCCGGCCGGTTGATTCTCCGGCTCCAGAGACGGATCAGTTCTTCGAACATGGACCGCTTCTCACGGTTTGTCCCGGCCCCTCCGATCCGGATCCCCGGAAAGACTGCCTTCAGCCTGTTGAAAACCAGGTCGAAATTGTCCAGATAAACCGCACAGTCCGTCTCTTCCACGCCCATCCACAGTTCCAGATACCAGCTTTCCACATAGCTGTGACCGTAGAGCCATTCATAGTGGCGGAGCATCTCCTCCATACAGTCGCTGAAAGCTTCAATGGTCTCAAAGGGACGCCTGCGTTCCTCATAGACGATGGACCTGTAGTAGTCGACATTGATCTGGAGAGGCTTGAAGCCGAGTTCAAAGTAGGGACAGAGATGATTGTCATAGAGAAAGGCGATGATCCCGTCCAGCACGGAGAAATTATAGCTTCCGTTCCCCTCGCCGCTGTATATGAGCACTTCGGGAGACCAGAGGTCCCAGATCCTTACATATTTAAAGCCGATTTCCCTTGACAGGTGCAGGATCTGCATCTGGACGTCCGCCCTCATTATGTCCGAAGCTTTCCCGCCGTTGATCATCTTCGACCAGAAAGGCGTCAGGCGGCGGAAATGGCCTACATCCGCAAACAGGCGCTGTACCCCCGCTTCCTCTGTCCGGAAATCGGAACCCTTCTCCTGAAAGAAATCCCTGATCTTCCGGTCCAGTACGGAAATCTCCTCCTGTTTATCAGGATCCTGCTCCATCCGATGCTGATTCTCATTCCTGCGGTATTCCGAAGGAGTAATCCCGTATTCCGACATAAAAGCCCTGTTCAAGGCGGCTGTATCCGCAAACCCGCTCTCAAGAGCGGTATGCAGAATCGTCATGTCCTGCATGCCAAGAAGCTGCCTGGCATGCGTCAGCCGGATATCCGCGAGCAGTTTTCCGAAATTCTTCCCAAATCTTTCTTTTATGAAACGGGAAAGATAAGCTTCGGAAAAATAAGTCTCGGCGGAAAGATCCCGAAGACAGATCTTTTCCTGATAGTGTTCTTCCAGGTACCTGCGGATCGTCGTCTCAGCGGGGACTCCGGACCTGCTTCCTCCCTTCTTGCTCCCCGATTTCGGAACCATGCAGTTCATGCGCAGATCATACAGCAGCTCATAGAAGGCAGCCGCGGCCGGCGCGGCCTCCTCCTTCTCCAGCTGCCCGTAGCTGCTGAAAATCCGCATCAGCCTTCTGCGGATCCTCTCCCGCACTTCCCTGTCCTGCATCCCGCTGCCGCAGCGGATATCAAAATTGGAAAGGTCAAGGTAGGAAGCATTTCCGGCATAAGAGATCAGGACAGCTCCGATCAGGCTCTCCTCCTTCGTCTCCACGGTAAAATGCTCATAGGAGTTGATAACAAGATAATCTGTCACATCCAGAGATGCTTTTTCGTTTCCAACCGTAACCAGAGCTCCTCCGCGCAGGACGAACAGGATTCCGGGATCCCTGTAGGACTCCGGAATCCGGAAACTTTTATCAAATATCCTCAGTTCCATCGTTCCGGCAAACATCGTTCTCTTTCGGCTCCTTCTGTTTAAACGGTCGGAGGGATGGCCGCGGCTGTTCCGGAAACAGTACCTGTCTGTCACAGGTCAGTCTCCGGTTCCCCGGTCATCCCTCCTCTTTGTGTCCAGAAAAAGAAAGCAAAAACGTTTCGCAGCAGCGCTGCCCGGTTTACGTCAGCCCTGCTTCTTCGCCGCCGCGGCGCGGATGACAAGCATGGCGACATTGCCAAGCATCTCATCGACCGGCGCACTTCTGGAGAAATCGCAGACAGGCTTCTGGAAGCCCTGAAGCACCGGACCATAAGCATTCGCATGGCCGAAGATCTGAACCAGCTTGACGCCGATATTGCCGGCATGCAGGTTCGGGAAAATCAGGACGTTTGCTTTTCCGGCGACTTCGCTCTCACGTTTCACCTTATGCTCCGCGACCTTGGGAATAATCGCGCTGTCCAGCTGGAATTCTCCGTCGCACTTGATGTCGGGGCGAAGCTCATGCACCTTCTGCACGGCCTCGATCACCACGTCCACCGTCTCATGCTTCGCACTGCCGGTCGTGGAAAATGCGAGAAGCGCAACTCTCGGCTCCCAGCCCAGAAGATCACGCACCGTATCGGCTGAAGAGATCGCGATTCCGGCCAGGGTCTCCGCATCCGGCTGGGCTGTGACAGCACAGTCGGCAAGTCCCAGCATCTGTCCCTGCGGCCCGTCAAATCCCGGAATATCCGCGATTCCTAGGCTGGAAGCGCTCTGCACGCCCGGCTGGAGGCCGATGCCCTGCATCGCTTCCGTAATCACGTCGCCCGTGGAGTACTCCTTGCCTGCCGCGACGCAGTCCACATCCCCTGCCTTCAGCAGGAACATGCCGCAGCGGACCGGATCGGAAGTCAGGCGCTTCATGGTCGGTTTTTTACGCTTTCCCTCATTCTTTGCGATATAATCATCGACCCAGGCTTCCACGAAAGCCTCATCCTTCGAATCAAAATACTCAAAACCCTCCGTGGAAACGCCGTTTTCCGCCGCCAGCTTCTCGACCTCCGCCCTGTTTCCGATCAGGACCGGGGTGCCGATCTTCGTACGCACGACCTCAGCCGCCGTCTTTACAATATCCGGGCTCCATGATTCCGGAAAACATACGCGCTGCGGGCATACTTTCGCCTTCTCAACCATCCCTGCGATAAACTCGTTCATATTCTTCTCTCCTTCTGTACAGATTCAGCCGGTAAAGCCGGAAATCAGACTGTACCGCATCAGATCCCGTTACTCTGTCTGCGGTCCGCGGCACGGAAAAAAGCTCCGGCAAAAGCCGGAGCCTTTTTCCGCACCGCGTCTGCCGCCAGCATCATTGTAGCAGACAGATCTGTTTCCCCAACAGAAACCATTTAACCTCTTTTATGCAAACACACACCAGTTTCCGCACCCGGCAGAAAAAACGCATTAAAAAAACCGTTCTTTTTTATGGTCGGGATGCATCCTGTCCTGACAGAAACACAGCTGAAGCGGAAGGAAATTCCGCCTTTCCCCTCGAACGGGACCGGCTGTCAGAAGGTATGGTAGGTGCCGCAGTAAGGGCACTTCACGGTTTCGCCGGCGGTTCCTGTCAGCGAGGCGCCGCAGCCGGGGCAGTCGGCGGACATTGTTTCCGTCGACTGGAGGCCGAAGGTCCTTCTGAGTTTGTTCGCAATGTGATTGATCTTCTCCATCGCCGCAGCAGCGTTTTCTATAAATTTATCATCCCCGCTGGCCACTTCCACCTCCTGCCCTGTGATCGTCGAGATCACGGCAGCGGCGAATTCAGCCGCTTCTTCCGGCCAGGTAAAGCGGAAACTTTCTTCCCCGCCCGTAAAATAAACGTCCATGCTCGGGTTGAAAGGTCTCTTCCGGGCCTGAACCTGGGGCTGCCCGTTCGAAATAATGATATCGCTCAGGGCAAAAGAGCTGACGTCTTTTACCTTGCCGAACATACCCTTCTTCAGAAGAACCAGCCTCCTGCTGGTAAGGATCAGCGCACCCTTGCTGCCGTTTCCGAACATGGACCTGTTCCCGTAAGTTACATCGTCGTTTCTTGTCACAACCGATTCGTCCGGTAATAATGTAAAATCATCCATCGCTGTCCCCGAAATCTGCAGGATTCTGATCAGCCGGCGTAGAATTCCGTAACCGTCGGATTGGTCTGGATCAGAACCGAACTCTGGTCAAATGTCTCAAGCATCTCATCCGCCGCCTCGTGTACCGCCTCAAGTGTGGTATCGCTCAGATAAATCACAAGCGTATACTCTCTGCAGGGATCCCCGTTTTCCTCGGTCCAGCCGCCGTAGGCTTCCTGGATCGTATATCCGCCGAAATGGCGGAGAAGGATATCGATCAGGACTTCCTTTGACTGCTCCTCGGTATAGACCGGCTTGTCCGTCCCTTTCGCATTCGTACCAAGATACATCACATACTGAACATCGGCGTTCTCCGGCTCTGCCTCCGCGGCCGCATCCGGAGCGGGGCCGACCTCAGGCCTTTCCGAGGGGATCGGCTCCGGCTCTGCTTTCGCTTCCCTGTTTTCGGCAAGCTCCTCAAGCCAGTGGAAGCTCCCTGTCTTTTTCACCTGATCGCCGTAGATGGTGCGGAAATCATTCTTCATGGAGATCACGTGGAAACCGCTCTCCGCCCATTTATCCCCAAGGGCCAGCGCCTTCTCCGGAATCCCGTAATCGCGCTCACTGTCGTCGGCGATCAGCATGAAAGCTTCACTCTTATATTTATTATTGCTGATGGTGTACATGTGCATGCTCACGTCACCGCTGCTGTTGCCGAAGGAGATAACCGGCTGATGGCCGATCTCCCGGACGATCTGGCGGACCTTGTTCATCTTCAGGTTCTTGATCAGCAGCCTGTCCGTACGGACAATATCGTCCCCGGCGGTAAATACATACTCCAGGCCGTCAGCCCCGTTCTGGCCGGTTGCTTCCAGGGAGACATCCATTCCGATAACGTTCTCGGGGGGGATATCCAGAACGCCTTCAATCAGCGTGCGGCAGATAAAGCGGTCGCTTCCCGAGACAAGGTAAACCTTGAAGTCATTCTCACGCAGGTAGTCCACCACTTCGATGATCGGCGTATAAAAAGCCTCCCCGTAAGTCATGCCTTCAAAACCATCCGCGTCACGGTTCAGAATCTGCGTCACAAAATCTGCAAACTCGTTGAGCGTAAAGCCTGCATAGGCGCGCGCGGCCTGGACCGCATGCTGCATGGGCATATCCGCCGGGAAAGAATTGTCAAGGGCACAGTCCCTGATCGTCCGGCCTACGGCAAGCATCTCCTCATCCGGTTCGATGGAGGGATCCTTCAGGATTCGCCACGCCAGCATATAATACTCCAGATAAGTGGGGAAAAGTTCCCCATAGACCGTCCCGTCCATGTCGAACACGGCAATCCGGTCCTCAACCGGAATATAATCCTCCGAACTCTCATCGGTGACAGCCTCCACATAGTCAATCAGCGTATGCAGCGCCGGTGCCTCCGGATTCCAGTCGGCAAAAACTTCCTCTTCTTCGTATTCCGCTTCTGTTTCGGCAACAGGCAGTGCTTCCTCCGTTGCCTTCTCCGCCATGGCAGCAGAAGCAGACAGTACTGCCAGAACGAGTGCAAACCACAAACCAAACCGTTTCTTCATCACCTGTTCTCCTTCTTTACTGAACTGTACCTTACGGCTTCCGCCCTGAGCGGAAAGAGCCGCATGTTTCTTCCCGCAAGCTGTCATACAGCCTGCTCATACAAGAAAAATATAGCATGAATAATGTCTGAGAACCATATACTATCCGTGAAAAAAGCTGCCGCTTCTATATACTCTGTTCACAGCCTGCCCGTCAGATCCTGTAACCGTTCTGCGTAAAGATCCGCTGCAGGGAACGGTTAATGACCAGCTGGACGCCGGCCAGATCCTCCTCCCGGCATTCCGCCGTAACAAGGAGCGTCATGCTTCCTCCTTCCAGAGCGATAATGCCGTTATAGACCGGACCGTTCAAAATTCTGCGGTCCATCTCTCCGATTTTCGGCAGCTCTCTCTGCAGCATTTCCTCAATCTCCTCAATGGGATATTCGGACGAAACTGTAAACTCAATGGTACAGCGGGAATTCAGCCGGGTCATATTGGTGGTCATATTGATATCCCGGTTGCTGAGCGTAACGATATTGCCGTCAAGGGTCTGAAGGCTGATGAACCTGAGGCCGATCTCCCGTACCTCTCCATGATAAAGTTTTACGCCGACTCCCAGATCCACAATATCGCCTGCATGGACCGTTCCCTCAAACACCATTGTCAGACCGGCTATGATATCGGAAACAAAATGCTGGGCGCCGAGGGACAATGCGATGCCCAGTGTCCCGATAACCGTCAGGATGGCAGCCATACTGATGCCGATGTAGGTCAGGGCAAGGATCAGGAAAGTAAAAAGCGCCAGATAGCTGATCAGGCTCCTGATCAGCCGGAAAATCGTCTTCCCCTTCTGTCCTGCAAAAGAAGAACAGATTCCCAGCAGGATCCGGATCAGGATCACGCACAGCAGGATCTGTCCCAGAAGGAGAAAAATGCCCGCGAGCGCGAAAAGATTCAGGCCTTTCTCCCATTGTCCCGAATTAAGGTAGTAATAGACGGAATTGCGGGCAGGCGCCGTATTAAAATTCGATATGGGAATCTGCTGCGTCAGGTACAGAGCGATGACCAGTTCCATCGTGATCAGTCCGATCTTCTCAGGCCTGACCGTTCTGACATAATTCCGTATCCCCTGCCAGTTCTTCCATTTATTTCCCAAAGGCCTGCCCAGTCTTCTGTTCTGCTCAAAATACGCATCGGTATAACCGCCCAGTACAAGCCATGTTATGACTGCGTAGATTACGGCAAACATCAGGCTGCCGGCCAGGGCGGAGTAAAGCATGCCGGCCGTAAAAGAGCTTACGCGCGCGGCATATATGGCGACCGGCTTTTCCGAAGCCTGCAGGCCGCTCCCTGTCCCGGGAATGCTGAGCGCCGCAGAAGTGATAAACATGGAGCCTTCGTCTGTTTCCACGTTTCTGATAATGGAACCCTGAAGCTCGCCGCTGTTTAATCCGAGAGCAGAGATATCCCTGCCCGCCAGATCCTCTCTGCCGGAGAAAAGGATCTCCCCGCTTTCCGGACTTGCTATACAGAGGATAACATTCTCTCCTGACAGGTTTTTCAGAACCGAATCTGTCATCTGAAGGTAATCAGAACTGAGCAGCCCCGGATCCACAGAGATCATCAGGGCGCCGTAACGTTCCGGATCCGCGTCATCCGTTATCCGTACCGCAGCCCTGATCTCGCTCCGTCCGGTGATCTCGTCTGTTTCCGCCCCGTGGACGATGGAGGGAACGCCCTTCAGAATCCTCCGGAAATCATATGTCGTCCACTCCGGACCGCGTCCGAGCGTAAGGCCGATGTATTCGCTGCTGCTCACGGTTTCATTTCCGTCTGCATCATACAGGGTGATGGAAGACGCGGAAATACTGTCCGCCAGTGTCTCCAGAACTGATTTTTCCCGCAGCTCCGGATAATGGTTCAGAAGCTCCGCGATGTGGACGCCGTAATCCAGGTAAATGTCTGTGAAGCGTTCCATATTCTGCTTCGCGCGCCCGGAATACATATCCAGGCTTTCTTCGACCATCCGGAGTCTTTCCTTGCCTCTTGCCGTATCGTCATAGAGTTCATTCAACGCATAGATCAGCAGGCCGCTTAAGAAAATGAGAACCGTCCCGATCACGCCGCACAGGATCGCGAAGCGCCTGACCCCCGAAGGCTGATAGCGCTTCTCCAGAACAGGCGTAAGTTCATTATTCCGGATAAAAGAATACAGAGAAAAGCCCGACGTGATCAGACCTGCAAGGAAGAGGATCAGGGCGGTAAACATATAGGTACCCTGGCTGAGCGCCTTCACATACAGATTGGGCTGGATGGACAGCAGGACCAGATAACCGTCAATTTCCGGGACAGGGCTTTTCACATAACGGAAGCTGCCGTCGTGCAGGGACATTGTCCCGGATTCACCGGGGATGCCCGCATCCGTCCCTTCTGCAGAAAGGTCCTGCATCAGGGTATCGGCAAAACTGTCCTCCAGATCCGTAAAGATATCGCTGCTGTACAGGATCCGCTCACCGCCTTCCGCGTCAGGATCTTTTGCGGCGCACAGAGCATAAACGCCGTAGGCCGCTTCCGCTTTTCGCAGGATCCCCGGTATATCGAGCGATTCTTCCGCCTCTTTGCGGATACTGGTATCCTCATGCCATTCCACATAATAATAACCGGAGCTGATCCTGCCGTAGACAATAAGGGTGTTCTCATTTGCAGGCGATTGAAACAGTCCGTACCTGCCTTTAAACAGGTCTGCTTCAAGGCCGAATTTCCGGACAATCCCCTCCGGCGCCTTAATCTCTCCGTCCTCTACCCCGATCACGGCTCCGTTTGAATACAGAGCGACTGCCTCCTCTTTATTGTTTTCTATCACATTGCGGAGCGCCAGCGCCGAGAGCGTGGCATCCACTTTATATCGCTCCCTGATCCGCCTTTCTATGATATTCCAGCCGGACTCGATGTCCTCCAGGGTCTGGGCGACTTCATCCAGCTTCAGTGTTTCATCCCCTGCGCGGCTTCTGACCAGAGTCGCGTGATTCTGCATCATGATAACCCAGCCGAAAGCGATGACGGAAAGAACGGCCGCTGCGATTGTTAGAATGATCTTTTTCAGACTGATTCCCATAGATAAATGTTCCTGTATGCCGCTGTCCGGAAATATGCAGGAGGATCTGCAGAACCGGTGCAGGCGCGGTCAACCTTTACCGTTTATCCTTATCGATAAATTCCAGCGTAACCACAGACAGAAGCGCGAATACCAGAATAAAGATGAGGATATGGATCCAGTTATGAAGAATATTCCCGGCCGTATAACTGTAGTCGGGATCGTACATCGCCTCGGAGGCGGTCTCTTCGACTCTGGCCATAATCTCTTCCCGTCCGGCCATGTCGATCGCGTCCCCGACGGTCATATGAATATCAATCCCCTCATTCCTCAGCCCCTGCACAGATTCATCCGCGGCAAGAAAATCGATAATTTCACCAAGGCTGGCGGAGGCGTCCACTTCCGTATCCAGAAGATCCTTAAGCTCCTCCGTCTGCAGCAGGGCGGAAAGCGCGTCTCCGACCGTCATGTCCATAATCAGGGGTTCATCGAGCAGATCCCCGCACAGGTCTCCCTTAAGCAGTTCCTCCCCGATCCCGCGGACCGTCGTCTGCTCCCCGATCTCGACCGCACGAATCCCGGAAACGGTCGGATTCTCCTCATCTCCCAGAAGATCAAGTACCTGTCCGAGCGTCACCCTGCCGCCGATTTCGACGTCTTCCACCATCCAGATCATCCCGTTCACTGCCGAATACGGCAGATCATTGAGCTTCGTCTGGGCTCCCATTGCCTTGAGACCCGGATTGGAGATTGTCAGAAGCTCGATGATTTCCACGCTCTTCGGAAGAGAAAACAGGCCGCCCGAGAAGATCAGCTGAAAGATCAGCACGAAAGGCATAATGGTCATCGCGGTCGTCGTCGAATGCACAAGGGCCGAAATCCACAGAGAGAGAAGATCAGACGCATAGGTAATCAGAAGCATCGTAATGCCGGCATCCACCACCATCCAGGGGGTAAACAGTCCCTTTCCGGGGAACTTCATCCCGACCAGGTACAGTACGATCAGCGTCACCACTGTCTGCAGCAGGCAGAGGAGAAGCTGGTACATCAGGTGCGCCAGAATATAGGAACTGATATGCATACCGGCGCGGTGTTCCCGCTTGACTATGCCCCGCTCCCGGCAGATGACCTGGATCGAATTGAAGGAACCGTTCCAGATGCACACACATACAATGGCGAACGCGCCCGTCAGCGTTCCTTCCATACTGACGCCGAAATTCCCGCCCAGCGCAAAACCGACCAGACCGGCGATGAGGGCGGCCATCGGCAGCACCTTCCAGTCGCTCTGGTACACAAACATCCGTACAAATTTACCGAAAAAGATACCAATCTGCCCAATACGGCTGAGGTGCCGTACTGAAAGCTGTCTTTCAGAACCGTTTCCGCTCATCTCAGCCATTCTGCACCTCCGCATATTTCAGGACATATTCGTCCGCAAGACCGTCCCCGCCTTCTTCCTTCTGGTTGATGGATTTCACGATCTGCTCCATCGTCTGTCTGCCGAAGAATTCTCTGGCGTCCGCAACGCTGCCGTAGAAGGCAAGGCGGCCTGTACGGGAGCTGTCCTTCGCCAGCACGATCACATCATCGAAGAGGTCGATTACGCGGTCCGGCGTATGGGTAATGACAATCACGATCTTGCCGGTATCGGCAATCCGGCGCAGTTCAAGAAACAGCTCTCTCGCCATCACGCCGTCAAGGCCGGAATCCGGTTCATCCAGAATAAACAGGGAAGGATTGGAAAGAATCTCCATGGAGATGGAGAGACGCTTTTTCTGGCCTCCGGAGAGCTTCTCCACCAGACTGTCCTTCAGCGGCGTCAGGCCGAAGATTTCCATCACTTCTTCCACGCGCTTTCTGCGCGCTTCCTTCGGGATATCTTTGGACAGGCGCAGCCTCGCCGTATCAAGGAGGGTCTTCTCCACCGTATCCTTGCCCCGGACCAGTTCCTGCTGCGGCACAAAGCCCACTTCGTACTGCATCTTCTTATAGTCGCTGTACATATCCTTCCCGTTCAGGGACACCTTTGCGTCCGCCTTCTCGTAGCCGTTCACGGCATTCAGGAAAGTTGTCTTCCCTGCTCCGGATCCGCCCAGCAGCAGCACCATATGGCCCTGCGGGATCGCCATATGGATGTCCTTCAGCAGATACTTTTTATGGAAAAATTCCTTGACGTGCCGGTCTTTCAGGTTGACTGTCAGTCCTTCGTCCAGGATCCCCGCGCTCCCGCGGGCTGCAAGACGTTCCATCTCCTCTTTCAGATTCTCCACCTTCCAGGCGGGCTGATATTTCCGGGAAAGGCCCCAGATCAGCATCGGAAGAAAGCGCAGCTCATCAAAGATACACAGGATGAGCCATGCCCTGCTGACGCCGTATATCTGTACAAAACCGGCGAAGACGCGGATATTGAACACAAAATGCATCAGCATCACAGAGAACAGAAACACCAGAATCAGCGGGACAAAAGCGGACAGCGTTCTGCTGTCTCTGTTCCAGCGGAAACAGATGTTGGCCAGCTGCAATACCGTAATCAGCATGCTGGTTACACAGAAAGAACGTCCTTCCGGCTCCCGCCCGGCGCTGCGGCCGAGCTGGTATTCCCTCACCCACGGAACCAGCGACCAGAAAGCCGGAAGACCGGATTTTTTCAGAAGCATCCAGGCACCGAGGATATACAGGCATCTCATCGCGATAAAAAATGGCTTGTATGAATCAAAGAGCAGTACCAGCACAAGCTGCAGGATGTTGCTCATCTTTCCCACTCTCCTTCCAAAACAAAGTTTTGAACTCTGACTAAATGCCCCGGATGACTATTTTGCGGCCACGTCTGCTGCGCTGACGCTTACATCCGTGGGCAAAATATGTCTCCTTCCTTAACAGCGGGAATCCCGCAGCCGTCCGAATCGCCGCCGGCTGCGGGAAAATAACGTTATTTCTTCCGGAAAATCCGTTTCAGCGCAAAAAGCAGCATGGAACTTCCGATCATCAGGACAATCACAGCGATCAGGGGCATGCCGTTCGGAAGTATGGGCCGGATCTGGGTGGAACACAGCCGGCAGCCGCCGGAGAACAGAACACAGCCGATAATCACCAGGATAATGTCATTGATCTTTGCGCCCAGTTCACTGATCAGCTCTTCATATCCGGTCAGCTCCAGATTGACCTTCAGCCTTCCCTTCATAATATCCGACAGGGTATCCGCGATCAGCTGCGGGATTCTTGAAACTTTCTTCCCGACATCCAGAACGCCCTGTCCCAGATTCATAATCTCTTTTTCCAGGCTGAAAGACTTCTTCATCCGGTCCATCAGCTTGTCGGAGATAACTTCAAAAAGATCCAGTTCCGGACACAGCTGTTCCATCACGCCCTCGATGGTCAGGAAGGAACGGACCAGCATCGTGAAGCGGCCCGGCATCGTGATGTGATGCCTGTCCGCCAGATCGCATACTTCGCCAAGCAGCGCGGAGAAGTCAATATCGCTCAGGCTCGACACATTCATGTATTTGGCGCTGAACAGTTCCAGATCATCCTTCAGTTTGTTTCTGTCGCATCCCGCGCCGCTTGTCCCGATTGCCATGACGCCGTCCGCCATCGCGTCGGTGTCGCTGCGGAGAAGCCCGACGACGATATTTTCCAGGGCTGTGATATCCGCCTCAGTGATTTCGCCGATCATGCCGAAGTCGATCCAGTGGACTTTCCCGCCGCTGACCATAATATTGCCCTGATGCGGATCCGCGTGGAAGATACCGGCGTCAAAAACCTGGTGCAGATAGCTCTCCAGAATCTCCCTGCCTACCTTCATGGGATCTGTTCCCTGCTCAGCGAGTTTTTCCTTTTTGGAGACAGAACAGCCCTCCACAAAGGTCATGGTGAAAATGCGCTCTGTAGTCAGCTCATCGATCACGAGCGGACAGGTAGCCGTGCCGTCGGTAAGGATCACATCCCTGAAGAACTTTGTATTGGCCGCCTCGACCCGGAAATCCAGCTCTTCCCAGGTCACTTTCTCGAATTCATTGATGATGGCAGCGAAGCTCATGGCGTCGCTGTCTTTGTTTTCATCGCTGCCGCCGTCCAGGAGCGGAGCCAGTTTCTTCAGCAGTTCAAAGTCCTTCTGCATCATCTCCGCAATCAGAGGGCGCTGGACCTTCGTGACAACCTTCGTGCCGTCCAGGAGCACGCCGTAATGTACCTGCCCGATCGAAGCGGAACCGATCGGCTCATCGCGGAACTCCCTGTAGATCTCATCGATCTTCTTTCCCGTCTCCGACTCGATCACCGCGCGGGCGATCTGCGGATCCAGTTCTTTCACATTCTGGCGGAGCGTCTCCAGTTCTTTACAGTAACTTTCCGGCAGGAGATCCGTGCGGCTGGACATGATCTGTCCGATCTTGACGTAAGTCGGGCCAAGATCCTCCAGGGTTGTCCGCAGTTCCACGGGAGTGAGCCCGTTCGCGTAGAAATTATGCTTCGCCAGCACGCCGATCATCTGGGCGGAACGTTTTGTATTCTTCTTATCTTCCTTCAGCGCATCCGCAAGGAGCCTTTCCAGATCCGGCGTGATCTCCATCGGCGTATGCGTAAACTCCGCTTTCGAGGCTGCCAGCTCTTTCTGAAGCTGATCCTTGCTCGGAACCGGCGCAGGGGTCTGATCTTTCTCCGCCCCGGCATGAGGATTCTTTTTTATCTGAACGCTTTCTTCCGGCAGATTTTCTTTCTTCTTTCTTTCACTCATCTCGGAACCCTCCTTACTTTTTCTGAATCGGCCAGACCAGAATCAGTCTTACGATACCAACCGCGGCTCCGTAAAGCATGACGCCTCCGATCACCTTCACGAAAGAATGCGCTGTATGCCACCAGGGATTATTAAGGATCACGATGCCTGCCAGGATCAGCGATAAGCTCAGAAGAAGCAGGACCCACCACCACTTCTTGCCGGAGCGGCGGGCATACATCCATGCGTGAACGGCGCTGTGCAGACCGTCAACCATCAGAAGAATTCCGAAGATCACGCTGAGCGCCGTCAGAACATCATTCCCCGAGATGAGAACATACAGCCCGAGAATGACCAGAAGCAGCGCGGCTGTAAACAGGATCCAGGAGGAAAGCTTCTTATTTCCGTCTATAAAGTCCCAGATCAGCACGCCTCCCAGAAGCAGGATGGCGTATCCCAGTATCTCCACCAGCACTTCATCATGCTGAACCGGTATGATCAGCATGAGCAGTCCGACGATCATCAGCAGAAGCGATGAAATAATCGTCTGCTGTTTTATCTTTTCCAAAGCCTGAATAATCATTTCGTAAACCTCCTCACCATGCCTTCCCTCCGTTTTTTCCGTATCCCGGCCGCATCAGACAGCAGATGCCCGGTCCCTCTCCGTATCATCATAAAGCCTCATTCATCATATTCATCTGAATATAACCGCTGATGCAGATCATCCTCGTACTCTTTTCCTCCCTTCCTCTCAGGATCTCTTCCCTTTTTTCAGGAAACACCGACTAAAGGACCCTCTGTTTCGCCTGAAAAAAGCCGGAACTGTTTTGTGCGTATTGTTCAATAATTTTTTTGTGTCCCCGGCAAAATTGCGCATTCACGCCAAACTAGTTCAGTAATCAGCATTTTCCTCATCATATCAAAGAATTCCCTCCCCGACAAGAGACAACGCAGAGCGTAATTGGAATTCCGAAGCCTCTGACATGATGCCGGTATGATGCCGTCTTACATTCTTATGTATAAAAATATATACCCGCCGCACGATGCCGACAAACATCACCAGAAGCTGCTCAAAAAAAAGAGGAACGATCATGTCCGTCAGCTGTCTGTTTGAAAACGTTACCCTTCTGTCATCCATAGTCTCTCCCTGCAGTCTTCATTCAGGAACGCGTTGATGTTTCTGCCTCGTCTCGCGGGGTTCCGGCGTATTATACGCTCAGGGATTGTATCGGGAAACGCTGATAATCAGCGTTCCTCACTCTCCCTCCGGGACCGCGGCGTTCAGGCTCTTGTTCCGGTAGTTCAGGTTCGTACGGACACTATAGCCCCGGTTCTCCCAGAATTCATTGGCGGCGTCATTATCCCTGAATACCAGGCCGAATACCTTGCTGATTCCTTCCTTCTTCAGGGCCTCCTCCGCTTTCTGTACAAGCGCCCCGGCGATTCCTCTGCGGCGGCATCCCGGATCCACACACATGTGATGTATGATCGCCCGCCTGCCGTCATGGCCTGCAAGAATCACTCCGATCACCTTCTCCTTCTCCCCGCCGCATTCTTCCGAATATGCCAGAAAGCATGTCGAAGGGTTGCGTTTCAGATATCTTTCTATTCCGGCTCTGCTGTCGTCCACCGGATTCAGCGCGCGCCTTGACTGCTCCGTACTGTTCCAGAGAGCGTACAGGCTGTCATAGTCGCCTGTCGTTACAAGCCTGATTTTGTAATCCACCGTATCCTCCTTTTTCTCCCCCTGCCGGTCTCATGAAGCTGTGTTCTGTTTTTCGGCATTCTCCCATGATCCCGGGGAAACACTGAGCCTAAAGCATCAAAAGCCTTAGTTCAGAATAAATCAGCGTTTCCCTGATTCACCCGCGGGATAAATCCATGACTTTACAGAAATCCGGATATCTGTATCCGTCAGGTCCTTTTAGCCCCCGTAAGGGCTTCTTCGTATAAAGAATTATAGAACTGTTCCATCCTGCAGGTCTCCGGACACACCGGGTCTGCACATGAAAAGCGGCGCTGCCGGGCAGCGCCGTCCTGCACCAGAAAACGATAAGGACATTACTGCAATGAATAAAGAAAAATTACATTTGTGCGACGAGGCACTGGCAGGCATAGCCGGAGGCACGCTCTCACTGGAAGAATTTGTCGAGATGTTCAAGGAGCACCGCCCAAAAGTTTTCGGCGGAGACCTTCCGGCTCATGACAGCGGGCATCCTGCCGGGCCTGCCCCCTCATTCGGCTTCGCCAGCTGATCCCCCATTCCTGATTAACTGCAGGCGGGCATCTCAAAGCCATTTTTTGAGTTTGAAAAAAATGATGCCCGCCACAGCAATCAGAATACTTGCTATGATTACCACAGGATAGCCTAATACGGAATCAAGTTCGGGCATATATTTAAAGTTCATCCCGTACCAGCCTGCGATAAGCGTGAGCGGCATGAAAATCGTGGTGACCACGGTGAGGACCATCATAATATTGTTCTGTTTTACATCCAAGCCCGACTGGTAGGTGTCACGGATCTGCAGCGTATAGTCCAGAAGGGATACCACCATGTCGTAAAGCCTGGATACTCTGTTGGAAAACAATTTGAAATAGCGGATGTTCTCCGTCTTAAAGAAATTGTTTTCATTCTCCTCCAGCTCCTGCGCGAGATCTATGAGATGATCGTAATGACTTCTGAAATGTCTCAGGTATCCCCTGATCTCGTTCAGCTTTTCAAGATCCGCGTCTTTGCCGCTGTCAATCTCTTTATTGATGACGTCAAGCTCGTTCTCGTATGTTTCAAGGAGCATCAGGTCTCCGTGAATAATCTGTTCGAGAAAGTCATAGATAAACCGTTCCAGACTCGGCAGACGCCATTTTTTTGTCCGGATGATCTTTTCAATGATCTTTGTGACATTATCGCCGGCGTCTATAAAAACGATTCCCTTCTCGTCAAGGGCGAATGCAAACTTCCGGTACTCAGCCGACATATCCTCTCTGTCAGGCAGAGCAAAAGTTCCGGTGACAGAATCATAGTTGACCTCCGCTTTTGTGTTATGGATTTCAAGTATATCGAAATCCATATCAATGCCCATATCAAAACAGTCCCGCTCCTTCTGCCATTCCTCAGGCGAAAGGACGGCCACATACTGGCTTTTTCCGCCGCGGCATTCTTTGGCGGCGCATTTTCTGAGCGTGTCCTCAATTAAAAAGTACATACAGATATCCTCTTAGTCCATCAGAATCCGGAGTCTGTTCCGGGTTCAGGACAGAATCTTTCCCGTCAGCCTTCTTCATATGCCAGGTACTCCGTTTCCGAAGCAATGTCCCCGTACTTTTCTTTTATCTCTGCCGCATTCAGCAGACGAAATCCCTCATATTCAAACGCGGGTGTCGTGACGCAGGAGACAAAGGTAAAGCCGTCATCACTCAGATTTTCCGCGGCAAACGCAGCCCCCTTCGGAATGACTGCCGCGGCTCTCTCCCCCGCAGCAGGATCAGGTCCCAGCAGGATCTCCTGTTTTCCGGCTTCCGTCAGAACTGTAATCTTCATTCCGCAGCCTTCGTGATAATACCAGATCTCATCACAGTCGATCTGATGGAAATGAGAGATCTCTCCCCTGTCCAGCAGGAAATAAATACTTCCTGCCAGCGGCCTGCCGTCCGCTTTAAAAGGAGCGGTATAATATTCCACAAACCAGCCTCCCTCAATATGTTTTTCCAGACCATACTGCCTTTTCAGTTCATCCGCTCTCATTGTTTATTCCTTCTCCTGTTCTGTCAGCAGCCGGCTGTCCTTTCCCGGTCCCGCCTGATTCCCATTCAGGCATGCCTCGTAAAAAGCCGGCCGCTCCTGCACGCACGGTGTATGCAGACTCCTGATACAGGAATCATCATGTAAAATAGTATCATAACCGGTCAGAAATTCAATAGCGCTGATAAATGGAATCTTGACAATTCGAACATATGTTCTGTAAAATAAACAAAAAGAACAGCGGCTGCCTGTCACTGACTAAAGCAACCGCTGCCCGGAAAGGAACTGATATGTATAACGGAACGGATCCAACCAGATATAACAGAAACCTGAAGAATGTCCCTGTCATCATCTCTTTCTCCGCTGACGGGAAGATGCTCCCGCTCTATTTCCGTTATAACGGCGTCTCGTATCACATTGACCGGCTGGTCAGCGCTGATACAGACTGTCCGCCTTTCTATAAATATGAGTGTGAGATTACCCGGGGCGATACTGTCCATAAGGTCGGACTGGAATACAACCTGAACAGTACCAGCTGGATGCTGGATCTTGGCAGGTGCATCTGAACCGCCTTGCTTCCCCTGCCGCTTTTTTCTCGTAACAGTCCTGTATGAATCAAATAGTCCACAGCCGCGTCTTTGCAGCTGTGGACAAAAGAAACCTTATGAATCTCCGAATCTGAAAGAAGAAGCCTTTAGGCTTTCTCAATTACCGGCATCCGCTTCCGTCTCCGTCATCCCGCTTTCCGATCCGCTCCCCAGAAGCATTTCGACTGTGCGTTCATACTCGTTGACTGCGGCGCCGTAGATGGGACCGGAAAGGATATTGCCGTCCCTGTCCACGAAGAAGCTTGCGGGCAGAGCGGTTATATCACCAGTAAATTCCATATCCTCTGACTGAAGGACCACCGGATAATTTGTCCCGTTCTCCTCCAGGATTCCTTTGGCTTCCTCCGCACTCTCCGTATCCTGCAGGATCCCCACGATCCCGCAGCCCTTTTCCTGCAGCCGGCTGTGAATCTCAGCAAGTTCCTTCAGCTCACCCAGGCAGGGGCCGCACCAGGTCGCCCAGTAGTTGACCATGGTAATCTCATTGGCGGAGAACAGCTCGTCGCTGCTGACCTCCCTGCCGTCCAGATCAGTGCTCTTAAAAGCAGCTGTCTTCCCGGCAAAGGATGTGGACGGATCTTCAAACGCAGCATTTCTGAGTGCGTTCATCGTCATGTCATAAACCGTCTGATATTCTTCAATAAAGGAATCATCCGCATTCGTCAGATACTGCGCGCCGTCTGTCGGGATGCAGAAAAAGGTAAATTCATCCGATTTTCCAAGCTCCTCAAGCCCGATCTCTTCTGTATTTTCTTCCATGCCCAGCAGCTTATAAAAATCCCCGGAATCTCCCTGAACGGCAAAGATCTCACATATAAGGGTCTGGAGGCCGCTGATTTCCTCACTGACTTCTTCCGTAAAGTCCTCTTCCGGCAGATTCTGGTAATATTCGAGTTTTTCCTGCGGCATGGCAAAATAGGCGACACCCATATAATAGATTTCAGGGTCATCCGAGATGGCTCCGTAAAATTCCGGATCGAACACGCCCTTCACTTCGGACATTTCTTCCGGTAAAGTCATATGGATCCCGATCTTCTCAAATTTACCGGCCGGCTCATCTTTGGCGTATGCCGCCGCAGCCATCGAAGCAGCCATTATTCCTATCACCAAAACAACTGAAAGCTTTTTCATATCTCTACCTCACATAAAATAAGTATCCGAAATAAAATAAATGTCTGTCTTCTGAGAGAACTCATTCATCGTTTCTCGGAAAAGACAGACATCAGAAATAAAAATCCGCAGTAATTTGATTCCGGAAAGCCGGCTCATTCCGCCACATCCAGATCTTCCGTCTCTTCATACCAGCCAAAATCATCATATTCGATATGCATCTGTATATCCTCCTCATTTAATAAACTGTTCTATATTTCCGCCGCCCCGGCGGCGTCTTATATTTCTTTTCACAGTTCTATATACGGAGGGAGACCGGAAGATCCACGTGCAAAAGACTTCAGCTCCTTTTCTTTTTTCTGTTCAGCAGCTGCTTCAGGGTGTCCGCAGTTGAAACGTATTTGTCTGCGGCGATCACGATAAAGCCTTCCGGCGAAGCAGGAAGATGCCGGGCAAGCGGCCACATATGACAGCGGATTGCGTCCTCTGTCTTTTCATCCAGATCGGGGATCAGTTTCCTGGCCTCCTCCACCGAATTCTCGGCATGCTCCTGCCAGCAATGGAAATTGTTCCTGTAACGCTTATCTCTGTCCACCATACCCAGGTCATGGCACATGGCGGCTACCGAAACACATTTCCGGTCTGTATGAAAACCGAGTTTTTCCAGCGCATCGCACATCTTAAGCGCTTCCTGCTCGACCGCGATCGAATGATCTCCCACATTTGTAGTATAATGATGCTTCTGCTCCATAATCTTCTGAAATACAGGCGAGTCCTGAATTGCCTTGCTGAGATCTTCCTCAGCAGTCTGTTCCATCAAAATATCCATTCCTTTTTTCTCCATTTGCGGTTCTCCGCTGCTCCGTACAACAGACAACAGGCCGTGAAGAGCATCCTCCTTCTGTTAATATTCTGTCTCTTCCATATATATACGATCAGAAACAGGAAAAACACAGATCAAAATTTAAAAAATTCTGAAAAAAACTGAAAATTACCCGCGCAAGGCTTCAGCTCCGCTCTGCGTTCCGCATAAACCAATGCGGATCAGTATGCTTCTTCCAGTTCATCTCCGAACAGTTCTCCGGCATATTCCAGCAGACCGGGCAGATCAAACACGCATTTTTCCGCCGGGGTTCCTTCCGCACGTATCTCCAGCTTTTCATCGGAAGCATATTCCGCATACAGATAATAACCGGGATCGGAGACGTTATTTTTCATGTGATATCCATTATGCTCCGGAATGCCAAGTTCTTCCAGTTTTCCGGCCAATCCGCGGATATATTCCGCTGACACTTCTCCGTCCCATCTGTACACGATGTAAGAGCTTCCCATAATATCGAAGCTCATATGATAACTGTCATCCTCTTTTTCTATCTGCCAGCTGTAGTATCCCATCGGCCATTCATCGCCGAGTCCATAGCCGAAGCCGCGGTCAAAAACCAGCGAAAAGTCAGTAATATCGTCCGATTCTATGCTTTTGGGCATATCTTCGGAGAGGTCCTGAATCTCAAGCTCTTTTTCAAGATCCTCTTCCCTCACAAAGCGGTAGGTGTGTCCCTCAGCGTCCAGGATCTGCTCATATGACTGCAGGCTGCCATCGCTGCGAAGCTCAATATCACCCAGCAGGCCGAATCCTTCCGGAGGAGTCCCGACAAGTCTTGTTGAATAACTTGTTTCTTCCAGTTTATAAGGATATGTCTCGCTCCATTCGCCGAAACTGATCACGATCTCCCTGTCATCTATATCCAGCTCCGTATCCCCGTTCACATCCACCCAGTGTCCCTGTATCTTTTCCAATATATTGCTGTTTTTTGCCAGGCAGATACTGCAAAACGCAAGCATCAGCAGAATGCCGATACAGCTGGCTCTCAAAAGAACTTTTTTCATTCTCCGGCACCTCCTTACAATCCTTCTGAACCGCGGTGTCTTCGCATCTGATCTCATTATAAATCTCAAAGCCTGTTATGCCAACACAAATTGCGCCAGCCCCTTTTTATGATGGTATTTAGAACAGCCGGCCGGCGCATTCTTCAGACTTTTCCGCCTGTGATTTCATTCAGCCATTCTTCCCTTGAAATCGCCGACACATGGGTCGTTCCATTTGTTTCATCCGGATATTCGCATACAAAGCGCATCCCGATGGATTCTGCTGTTTTTATGGAAGGGACATTGGTGTATTTACAGTAGGAATACAGAGTTGGATAAGCCGTGTTTCGGAATGCCCAGTTGCGGACGCCCTCAGCTGCCTCACTGGCATACCCCTTTCGCTGGCAGTCGCAGCGGATATGATAGCCGATCTCCGGCAGCATTTCTCCGTGTATATTCTGCAATGTCAGCCCGCAGTCGCCGATCAGCTCACCGCTTTCCTTCAGGCAGACAGCCCAAAGCCCGAAGCCGTCCTTCCGATAGCGGTTCATGTTCCTTTCGATCCAGTCCCTGACGTGCTGCCCATCGAAGGTGAAAGGATAATGCCACATGGTTTCAGGGTCGCCGAGCACCAGAAAGAGCGCCTGAAAATCATCCGCTTTCATTTCCCGAAGCAGCAGTCTTTTCGTTTCCAAAACCATTCGTTGCCCCCCTTCTCACTGCCAGGCAATACTCCATGCCTTCCGTATGATGCGGCCCGCTATGAAGAAGCCGACGCGGTTCTTCTGTCCTACAGCTCGTCTCCGATGCCGGCGCTTCCGGAGGGAAAGAATGCCTCTTCCGTGAATATTCCGGCGGCCCTTTGCGGAGCATTCGGAGCGTATTCTTTCAGCGGCATTCTTCCCGTTAACATTCCGAAGATGGGCGGAGATTACACTTTTACAGAAGAAACGCTGTATGAGAGAGGAACTATCCAATCCACCACTCCGGCGTCAGTTCCCCGAGCGTCATGATCTTTTCGCTCTCATAATCCAGCATGATCTCAATGGATTTGTACTGATCCGGCATCAGCTGTACCATCAGTTCCCGGCAGGCTCCGCAGGGGGCTCCTTTCCCCCTGACCGGCGGAATACACAGCACCTTGCGGATTTCCTGCTCGCCGTTCGTAATCATATTGAAAATGGCATTCCGCTCCGCGCATATGCCAAGCGTGGAGCAGGTATCGATACAGACGCCCGTATAGATCTTTCCGGAAGAAGACAGAACAGCGGCGGACACTTCCCCCGCGGTCACATAAGCGGATATCGTCCGGGGATTCAATACTCCCTTCGCCGCCTCATACAGTCTGTCCCACTGCCACTGATCTTTTGTCATGCTGCTCACATGACCCGTCCGTTTCTCATGCATCAGGGGAACATCGACTCCTTCTGACTTCCACTGATAACGGAATCCGGACTTCTCCTGCACCCGTTTCGATTTTATATTGCCTTCATAATAACCTGCCCAGACCTTCGTCATGCCGATCTTTTCAAAGGCGTGACGGAGGATTTCTTTTACCGCTTCCGGCATGATGCCCTGCCCCCAGAACGGCTTTCCGAGCCAGTAACCCAGTTCGCACTCATCGTCCCGGTCAGTCAGGTCCGTATGACCGTTCAGCTTCAGTTCAATCGCTCCGATGGCCCTGTCATCTGTCTTCAGGCAGATGGCATATGCTTCTTTGCCGTTAAAGACGTTCTTTATCACATCCCGGCTCTCCTCAATACTCTGATGGGGCGGCCATCCCGCAATCGGGCCGACATCCGGATCCGCGGCATATTCAAATAAACTCTCTGCATCGCTGTCCTCCCAGCGGCGCAGAATCAGGCGTTCTGTTTTCAGCATGTTCTTTTCTCCTTTCATTTTTCACCACACATACGGATCCCCTTTATACCTGCTCCTGAATTAATACATGACGCTGGTCACCTGCAGGGTAATAACCGCGGCGGCAAGCAGAATGGACAGATAAAGAATCATCATATTCCTGTTCGAGAAGAAGGCTGCGCATTCCCTGACAAAAGCGTTCGGCCAGAACCACCATTTTGTTTTCGCCCCGAGTCCCTCCGCCGAAAGCTTAACCTTGTTGGCCAAAATACCGCTTCTGAGCACATGATAATTTGTCGTCACATAACAGACCTTTGCAGCGGATGAGTCAGGATTCTTTCCGTCTATGATATCTTTGCTGAACTGCATATTCTGAAAAGTATTCACGGACTGATCTTCCGGAAGCACATACTCACTGGGGATATCCGTTCCAGCTATATAATTGCTCATCGCCTTTGCTTCGGGCATGGACTCATTCCTGCCCTGCCCGCCGGAAGGGATGATGAAAGCCGCCTTTCCTGTTTTCTCCTTCTGCATCCGCCAGAAATCAAGCGCTTTATCGACCCTCGCTTTTAAAAGCGGCGTAAGCGTCCCGTCCTTTCTGAAACAGCAGCCAAGAATCAAAATATAGTCGCGGTCCGGGGCCGGGACATGCTTTGCGGCTCTCAGTCCGCAGATGATCGTACCGAGCAGAATACATTCCACGTAGGTAAATGCAAGACCGACCGTATTTCTTGTCATCGTGACGGCCCTCATCGCGTCGTAAGAAAGATCGTAACGATACAATAATCTGGACGCCGCATATGTCCCGGCCCCGGCTCCGGTCAGAATCAGTCCCAGCAGGATGCCCAGCAGGTTCTGAAAACGAGGGCTTTCATGCCGCAGAAGCGCGATATTGCTGACAATCAGCGAGAGGCTGAACAGAAAAAGACCGGGGCGGGAAGCGGCGAAAAACTTTTTTCCGGCCTGGGCAAAATCCAGCACAAGCAGCCAGACCGGATACGAGTACTGGTTGGAAAGATGCCTGTAATAATAGGGAAACGCAAAGCACAGAAAGAGCCCGGAAAATATCATGACGCCGCAGGTAAAAATCGCTTCGTTGGAGTTTTCCAGGGGACCTCTCAATTTCAGGAAGCCTGTCAGCATAATAATAAATACCCCTGTCACAAAAAGCAGCACAAAAAACAGGATGAATTCGCTCCCCGTGAAACTTCCGGTCTCCCAGGAAAACGCGGACTGAAACCGCCCGATCTCGATCAGATCTCCCGCCAGAAACTGTCCATGCGTATCCTTCACCGTCATTCTGTACTCTCCCGCCTTTTCGGGCAGCATGGAGATACTGATCACGGTCAGGCTTTTCTGCATCGTCATAATATAGCGGACTTCATAGGATTCTACGGGAATCTCTTCTTCTTCCCAGTCAATCACGACATCAGAATTCTTCAGGCCTTTAACAGTCTCTCCCAGAGGCAGGTCCAAAAAAAAACGTCTGTGGCCTGAAAGCCACAGGGCAAATCCCAATATCAGCAGACCGGCGCCCAGGGCTGTAACCTGTATAATGATGCGCTTTTTTGCAGATTGCAAAGACGGGAAAGATTTCAAAACTGTTTCCTCCATTTATCGCATATAGTTCCTGACAGTGCTACTATAGCACAAGAAAAAACTGTACGAAATGGAAATTTCCTTATTCCATAATATGTAGTCCTGTGATACAATACATGTAGTAATTAAAACTACATTGTTGCAAATTGTTAATAAAGAGGTGAATTATGGTAAAATATATTGCCGATTCGGCCTGCGATCTGAAAGACTTTCCTGATATCTGCTTTGAGACGGTTCCGCTTACTTTATCAACCGACAGCAGAACGATTGTAGATAGCCCTGATCTTGACATTCATGAGACGCTGGATTACTTCTACGGACATCACGGCCGCTCTTACACGGCATGTCCTTCCACACAGGCCTGGATCGATTCCTTTGAAGGCGCGGATGAGATCTATGTGGTAACGATCACAAGCGGTCTGTCCGGAACCTGGAACAGCGCGAATGTGGCAAAAAAACAGTACCAGTCCGACCACCCGGACGTTAAGATCTATGTTGTGGATTCCCTGTCCACAGGACCCGGGGAAGTTCTTCTGCTTGAAAAAATCGTCGAGCTGAAAAAACTCGGCAAAAGCTTTGAAGAAGTATGTGAAGAGATCGAGAAATATAAGGATACCCTGAGACTGTATTTCGGCCTCCGCAGTCTCCATAATCTTGCCCAGAACGGAAGAGTCAGCAAGATCGTCGCGTCCGCGATCGGATTTATGAATATACGGATTCTGGGGACGGCAAGCAAGGAGGGAACCATACAGTCCGTCGCCAAGTGCAGGGGCGATAAAAAACTGGTCGAAACCACTTTGTCCGAGATCAGAAAAGCCGACTACAAGGGCGGAAAAATCCGCATCTGCCACGTGGAAAGCGCACAGCTTGCCCAGGCTCTCGAAGACCAGCTGCGCAGTGAGTACGGCGCGATCGATATAAAGACGATCCCGGCCAGAGGACTCTGCAGTTTTTACGCGGAAAGAGGCGGTTTCATCCTCGGATGCGAGTGCTGAAAGGATTTCCGCTGCTGAAGCGGACGCTTCTCCGGACGGAAAAAAGTATGGCGTGTGAAAAGTGACTGTTCTTTTCACACGCCTTTTTTATCCGGGTCAGCTTTTCCGTATGCTTCCGTCCGGACCGGATTATCCGCACAGTTTAAGTCCGGAGCAGCTCTTCCGTACTGTTCCTGTCCGGATCAGCTTTCCCCGCACAGTCCGTGCCGGAGAAATGCCTGATACAGGCCGTCCTCCGTTACGGCCGGACAGACCTCGTCCGCCATCTTTTTCACTTCCTCGCTCCCGTTTGCCATACAGACCGAGAGGCCCACCGTCTGAAGCATTTCCCGGTCATTGATGCTGTCCCCGAATCCTATGCTGTCTTCAACGGGGATCCCCATTCTCTCACAGACCCGGACAACCCCTTTCCCTTTGTCAAAGCTGCGGTTAACCAGCTCCGCGTCGACAAAACCGAATCTGCCTCCCTGGGGAATGGAGAAAAAGAAGTCTTCTTCCAGGACCCGCTGCGGTTCGTCCAGCTGCCTTCTGTCTTCCGCCATCATGACAATCTTATAGACCGGCTGCCCCCTGTATTGAGTCATGGGCTGAATATGGAGCGAAGACTCGATCTGCTCCCTCCAGCGGAGCATTTCGCTGTTGCTCCCCTCACCGGCATGCTTTTTCAGAAAATCCTTGAAGCCTTCATCTGTATAGGAACCGTCCACGCACTCTATCGTACAGAACACCCCGTTTTTCCTCAGGACATCCAGGGCGCACTTCTGCTGCTCCGGCGTCATGGGGCAGTCATACAGCAGCTCCCCGCCGCAGCGGATATATCCTCCGGAACTGGCGATCACTCCGTCAAAAGGATATTTCAGCAGAGGAGACAGCATGTCAAAATTCCGGCCGGAGCACAGATATACCAGATGACCGGCCGCTCTTGCTTCGCGGATCGCCCGCAGCGCCGAATCAGGAGGAATATTTTTCCCCGGTTCTGTCAGTGTACCGTCAATATCCAGAAAAATGATTCTGCGCTTCATCTCTTTTTTCCTCCTTTTCCCTTATACGCCTGTGCCTCCGGCGTCAAACTGATTCCGGAGCATAATCCTGCCCTGTTCCCCCTGCCGCCTGTCATTCTTCCGCCCGGCCGAACCCTGACGTCCTTTTTTCAGAAGAGCCGCCGGCCTGAAGATTACTATAGCACAGATTGCGCATGCTGACACGCGGCTTTGAGCGCATTACGCGCTCATAAATTATACAGGGAAACGCAGGTTCCATGCTGTCAAAAGTTGTTATTCAGAAAAATCAGCGTTTCCCGATTTTTCGGGAATACTCATCTGTACCTGCGGGATCTGTCTGCTGAGAGCAATTAAGCGGCAACAGACCGCAAAAATTATGTAGCATCCCCAAAAGCAAAGAAGATAAAATGAAAGAAAAAGCATACGGAGGGCAGACTATGCTTCGTACAGTAAAGGTTGAAAATGGTATGCTGCGCGGACTTCCCGGCGCTGATCCGAGAGTCACGGCTTTTAAAGGGGTTCCTTTTGCGGCGGCTCCGGTCGGAAAAAACCGCTGGAGGGCGCCCCAGCCCTGCGCAGACTGGGAAGGCGTAAGAGATGCTTTTGAATTCGGGCCGATCTCCATGCAGGATACGCCCGGCACCGGAGACGGACTTTATGACCGGGAGTGGCATGTGGATCCCATGATCCCCATCAGCGAAGACTGTCTTTACCTGAATGTGTGGACCGGTGCGAAAAAAGCCGGTGAAAAGCAGCCCGTCCTGGTGTGGTATTTCGGCGGCGGATTCCAGTGGGGGTATACCGCCGAAATGGAATTTGACGGGGAGCGTCTCGCCCGCAGGGGTATCGTCGTAGTCAGTGTCGGATACCGGCTCGGCGCTTTCGGCTTCCTCGCGCATCCGGAAATCACGGCGGAATCCCCGGATACGCCGGGTAATTTCGGTCTCCTTGACCAGCAGGCCGGCCTGAAATGGGTGCGCAGGAATATAGCCGCCTTCGGCGGTGATCCGGACAGGATTACCATCGCCGGGCAGTCCGCGGGCGGAGGCAGCGTTCTGAACCAGCTTACCTGCGAAGATAATTTCGGGGATATCAGCGGCGCCGTGATCTTCAGCGGCATCATCCGGAATTTTGACGAAGACAGCGATATCTTCAGACCTGTAAATCTTGAGGCTGCTGAGAAGAAAGGGGAATCCTTCTTTGATTTTCTGGGTGTGAAAAGCCTGGAGGAAGCACGGAAGCTGGACGCTTTCCTGATCAGGGACAGATACGCGGAGTATGCGCAGGATCATCCCCGGATGTTCCCGTTTGCCGACGGAAAAGTCTATAAAGAAGATGCGGTGAAAAGATTTGTGGAAGGAAAGCGCGCGCCTGTCCCGGTTCTCTCCGGCAATACGGGCGACGAGTTCCGTTCCGGAGGGATCAATACGGTTGAGAAATCGGTAAAATCCACATTTCTGGACGCGCAGGCAGCTGATCCGGCCGCCGAAAAGATGTATTACTACCGCTTTGATCCGGATATTCCCGGCCGGGACAACGCGGGCAGCTTTCACTCCTGCGACCTGTGGTTTTTCTTTGAGACAATCGGAAAATGCTGGAGACCTTTCAAAGGGCGCCATTTTGACCTTGCAAGGCAGATGTGCGATTATTTCGCCAACTTCATAAAATCCGGGAATCCGAACGGAAAAGGCTGGGACGGGGAAGACCTTCCCGAATGGGATGCCTACTGCGCCGACAACAGGGCGGAGATGTTCTTTTCCTCATCAGGCGCCGTGCCGCAGAAAGAAAGACCAGGGTTCGGAAAGCGCCAAGGCCTGAATCCCTATCTTCCGTCCTGGGAGTATATCCCTGACGGGGAGCCCTATGTGTTCGGGGACCGGATCTATGTCTATGGCTCCCATGACCTGTATGACAGCGAGACCTTCTGCATGGGTGACTATGTATGCTGGTCCGCGCCGGTAAATGAGCCTGCCGCCTGGAGATATGAAGGCGTCATCTACCCGAAAAAATCCGATCCGCTCAATAAAGACGGCCATATGTGCCTCTATGCCCCTGACGTCACTGTCGGGCCGGACGGAAGATACTATCTTTATTATGTTCTCGACAAGGTCGGCATCGTATCTGTCGCCGTATGCGACAGGCCTGCGGGGCGCTATGAATTTCTCGGATACGTCCATTATCCGGACGGCACAAGACTTGGGGAAAAGGAAGGCGACGAGCCCCAGTTTGATCCGGGCGTGCTGACGGAAGGAAATGAAACTTACCTCTATACCGGTTTCTGCGGAAGCGGTGACCGCTCCCGCCACGGTGCCATGCTCACTGTACTCGGTCCGGATATGCTCACAGTGACGGAAGCGCCGAAGGTCATCGTACCGGGAAGCTGCTACAGCAAAGGAACGGAGTTTGAAGGACACGCCTATTTTGAGGCGGCGTCCATCCGGAAGAAAGACGGGAAATACTGGTTCATCTATTCTTCCGAAGTCATGCATGAACTCTGCTGGGCGACAGCGGACAGTCCCCGCGGAGAATTCCATTACGGAGGCGTCCTGGTAAGCAACTGCGACCTGCATATTGATTCCTATAAGCCCGCGGAGGAAGCCGCCGCATACGGCGCCAACAATCACGGGAGCATGGTGCAGATCGGAGACAGCTGGTATATCTTCTATCACAGGCATACGAACGGAAGCTGGTTCTCCAGGCAGGGATGCGCGGAAGCCCTGACCTTCCGGGCGGACGGAAGCGCCGTGCAGGCGGAACTGACTTCCTGCGGCCTGAACGGCGGACCCCTGTCCGACAGAGGCGAATATCCGGCTTATATCGTCTGCAATCTTTTCCGTGACAATCATTCCGTCTACGTTGAGGCAGACGCGCCGAGAGTCGTACAGAACGGCGGGGAAGGCCAGTATCCCTATGCCTATATCCGCGGAATCACGGACGGCACTACGGCAGGATTTAAGTACTTCTCCTGCAGCGGCGTAAAAGAGCTGAGAATTTTTACAAGGGCGTATGCCCATGGTTATTTTGAAATCCGTGCTTCATACAGCGGCGAGGTACTCGGGACGATCCCGGTGGAGGGCACAAATATCTGGACAGCCGGGGAATGCCGCTTCGAGGACAAGCCTTTCCCGGGCGGGACCCAGCCTCTCTATCTGACCTTCAGGGGCAGCGGCAGCTGCAGCCTGAAATCCTTTGAATTTCTGCACTGATCAGGAAAGATCAGGAAAGGGAAGCGGCCTTCTCACAGGGAAGGCCGTTTTCTTCACACCAGCTGTGAGCCGGAGAACCGGGCGCAGCACGGACCGTCAGCCGGCTGCAGCCGATAAATGCACCCTGTCCGATCTGCGTGACGCTCTCCGGTATCGTAACGGAAGAAAGCGCGGCGCAGTTGTAAAATGCCAGATATCCGACAGAGCTTACTCCTTCCGGGATGACAAGTTCCGTAAGTTTGCTGCAGCCGGAAAAGCAGCCGTTTCCGATCCTGCAGGCAGAAGAAGGAAGCCCGATCCGGGTCAGTCCGCTGCAGCCATAAAAGGCATGATCCTGAAGATCAAGGACTCCATCCGGAAGAAAGATCTCCTTCAGATGGCTGCAGCCTGAGAAGGCTCCGCTGCCGATGCGTTCCGTCCCCTGCGGGACAGTGTATGTGTCCGCTTCCGGATCCCCGTAATATGTGATCAGCCGTTTCTGTTCTTCATTGTACAGAATCGTTCCGTCGGATCTCAGGAAAGGATGATCAGACGCGACCCGGATCTCCCGCAGCTTTCTGCAGTTGGAGAAAGGATTTTCTCCTTCAAGGGTCACGGAGGCCGGCAGTTCGATCTTTTCAAGGCCGGAGCAGCCGTCGAAGGCCTCCTCTCCGATCGATGCCAGTTTTTTCGGGAGCACAGGGGCATCCAGTTCCCGGCACAGTGCAAATGCCCGGTCACCGATGGACGATAAGCTGTCCGGGAGCCGGATTGTTTCAAGACTGTAACAGCCGCTGAATGCGCCGGTACCGATCCTGCAAACTCCGTCCGGAACGGTCACTTCTTTCATCCAGAAGCGCCATTCAAACGCTTTATCCCCGATTCCGGAGACAGGATGTCCCTTCATTTTTGAGGGGATTTCCAGAAATATATCCCTCCCCGAATACCTGCGGATTTCCGCCGTTCCGTCCTCAAGGAGAATGAAGGCAAAATCTCCGTCCGTATAGCGAATGATACGGACTGCCTTAGCGATTGCCCAGGCACTGGGAACACACAGGAATATACATAGAAGGATGATCAGGTATTTCTTCATGGCTTTTCTCCTTAAATCTTTTAAAGCCGCCATCCGTTTTCCTGCCGGTATTCTGTCCGCAAACCTTTCTGCCCGTCTTCTCTCCGGCTCTTCTGTTATCTGGGGAAACACTGTTTATATCAGTATTTTCCTATGTCCTTCTCTTTTAATAGTAGCACTTTCCGAAAAACTATCTACTCAGATTTTATCAGCATTTCCAAAAAAATAACCGGAAGAGGCCGCCGGGCTTCTCTTCCGGTTTTTATTCAGCTTTTATACAGCCGGTCCAAAGATTCCGCACAGACAGGACGCAAACACCTGTACCGCCGGGGGCTTCTTACATCAGCACGCCCTTTCTCGCGTTTTTCAGTACCGGGATCTTTGTGTCATCCTTATCTTCCAGATGCGCGCCGCTGTACTTTCTTGTATCGGCGACAATCACGCCGGACAGGAGCAGTACGGCTATAATATTCGGAATCGCCATCAATCCGTTCATCAGGTCAGCAAGGTTCCAGATCAGATTCAGTTCCACCACGGAACCTACAAACACGCCGACCACCCAGAGCACTTTGTAAACCATGATGACTCTCTCGCCGAACAGATAGACAGCGCAGCGCTCTCCATAATAATACCAGCCGAGAATCGTACTGAAAGCGAAAGTGATCAGGCCGACAATCAGAATCGGAAGGCCTACATAGGGAATCGTGGAAAATGCCATGCTCGTAAGCTCGCTTCCGTTGCCGGAAAGACCGTCGATGCTGGGATGCTTGATGATGCAGGAGACGAGAACGAGACCTGTCATCAGGCAGATGATAACGGTATCCCAGAAAGTACCGGTCATGGAGACCAGCGCCTGTCTCTTGGGATTCCTGGTCTGCGCCGCAGAAGCAACCAGCGGAGCGGAACCCATACCGGACTCATTGGAGAAAAGACCTCTGGCAAAGCCATAACGGCAGGCCATGGCCACTGTGCTTCCCACAAAGCCGCCGCCGACAGCCCTGGCTGTAAAAGCGCTCTTGCAGATAACCACAATCGCTTCTCCCAGCACGTCATGATTCATGATCAGGATAACGATGCAGCCGATTACATAGAAGACCGCCATAAAGGGGACAAGTCTCTCGGAGACTCTGGTGATCGACTGGATTCCGCCGATGATGACAAGGCCGACGATCAGACTCAGAACGATGCCGACTACAAGCGGCGGTACATGCAGATTCAGATTGAAGTTGGAGACAACCGCGTTGGCCTGGACCATGCAGCCGATACCAAATGCACACAGAGAAGCCAGAAGGGCGAACACAACGCCCAGCCATTTCATCTTAAGACCTCTGTCCAGCGCATACATGGCGCCGCCGATCATGGTACCGTTCTCACTCTTCACTCTGTATTTGACAGCAATCAGCGTCTCCGCGTACTTGGTCGCCATACCGAAGATACCGGTCAGCCACATCCAGAGCACCGAGCCCGGGCCTCCAAGGGCGATCGCCGTGCCGACACCGATGATATTACCGGTTCCGATCGTGGAGGACAGCGCCGTTGTGAGCGCTCCGAACTGGGAAACGTCTCCCTGCGCATCCGGATCCCGGGTCACAGAAAGCTTGATTGCCTTGAAGATGTCCTTCTGAATAAAACCGGTACGGATCGTCATAAAGATATGGGTTCCGAACAGCATAATGATCAGCGGCCATCCCCAGAGGAAATTGTCTACCGATGAAATGATTTCTGAAAAGCTCATGATCTTTTTCTATATGATGCAGCCGGAAGCAGGCACACCATATTTCCTTTCCTTTCCTTGCATAATCTCAGACTGCTCCGGTACCGCAGTCATCCGCTCCTGCCAGAAAAGCTGCGGATGAGAGGGTACTCCACGGTCATCCCTGTCCGCGTTTCCGGATGATGGCTTCCGTTCGCCGTCCCTTTCCGGATCTTGCCCGGAGGGCAGCTCATCAACCGTTCCGCGCTGATAACCAGCTGCGGCGACACCCCGACGCCGTAAACTTTATAGATTGTATCACTCTTTTTCCCGCTGTTCCACAAAAAATTTCATTTATCGGGCTTTTTCGCAAAAATTTTTAAAGGAACGGTCTGCAGCTGCCTCCGGCGCTCCGAAAGGAAAAGAAGCGGGAAGATTCCATGAACCTTCTTCTTGTTTCCGATATTCTATGCTATTATAAGATTATAATTGCGGTGCCGGAAGTCAGTCCGGCTGTACTTTTCAGCATCGGATTCAGCGGAAGGATCTTAAGATAACATGAGAGAAAGAAAACGAAGAGGCGGAATCTTCCTGCATGTCTCAATACTGTTTTTTGTCAGTATCCTGACGACGGGATTATTTACTTTTATCACGGAAAAACAGCTTTCTGACAGAAGCGTCAAGAGAGGAATCGAGAGACTCGCAAAACAGATTGCCGAGGAGGTGCGCCGCTCTGTGACGGAATATCCGGCTTATGAGTGGTTCCTCTGCTACTGGTATGAACATCCCGACAGCCTTGATATCGAATATGACGCAGAGTTCAGCGCCGACAGCATTACAGCGGAAAAAAGCGCGCTCTTCTCTTCCCGGCATCCGGATCTCCAGCTCCGTTACGCGGAATCTTCCCAGCTGGAAGCGCTCCCGGAGGAGGACCGGAAGCTCTGCGCCGAGATTGTTTATTCCTGGCTGAATTCACGATTCGACCAGATCAAACAGACCTACAGGATCGATTACCTGTTCTGCCTGGCTACGGAAGCCCCGTACGAGTCACAGTTCTTCCTGTTCAGCGGAGCGGATGAAGATTCGGTCCGGGGAACAGACTATGAGCAGGTCTATCCGCTCGGCCATACCGTTACGGTCACGGAGAGCCAGCAGGACGCCATGCGGAGCGCCCTGGCCAGTTCCAGCCATCTCGCGCATGCAGGAAACTATATGGATTATTATTCCTTCCTGTGTTCAGCCGGCGGGACGCAGATCCTGATCGGTATGACCTACGACCTTTCCGGCCTGCGGACCAGTATCAGGACCCAGACACTTGTGGGCACGAATTTTGCCATGATCAACCAGCTCGTGCTCTCCCTTCTGTGCCTTCTGCTCGTGTATATATTTGTTCTGAAGCCCCTGAAGAAGGTATCGAACAATATCGATATTTACAGAAAAGAAAAAGACAGCGCAACCGTCACAAGAAACCTGTCGAAGATACGGTCGGACAATGAGATCGGCCAGCTGGCGGACGATTTTTCAGACCTTGCGACGGAGATCGACGCTTACCTGGACGAGATAAAGCATATTACATCGGAAAGAGAGCGGATCCGGGCGGAACTTTCCCTGGCCACCCGGATTCAGGCAGCCATGCTTCCCCATGTCTTTCCGGCTTTTCCGGACCGGAAGGAATTTGACATATACGCCTCCATGGTTCCCGCGAAGGAAGTCGGCGGCGATTTCTATGATTTCTACATGATAGACGACGACCATCTTTGTCTGACGATCGCAGACGTATCCGGCAAAGGCGTCCCGGGCGCGCTCTTTATGATGGTCTCCAAAATCACCCTGCAGAGCAACGGGATGCTGAGCCTGCATCCCGCCGAGATTCTTTCCAAGGCGAACGATTCGATCTGCGCCAACAACCAGGAGCAGATGTTCGTCACGGTCTGGCTCGGCATCCTGGAAATCAGCACCGGAATCATCACGGCATCCAATGCGGGCCATGAATATCCGGCCCTGATGAAAGACGGCCGCTTCAGCCTGATGAAAGACAAACACGGATTTGTCATCGGCGGAATGGAAGGGATCAGATATCCGGAATACAGCTTTACCCTTGAACCCGGCGACAAGCTGTTCCTTTACACGGACGGTGTACCGGAAGCAACCGACGCCCGGAACAGAATGTTCGGGACCGGCAACATGCTCGTCGCCCTCAACCGGGATCCGGAAGCCGATCCGCAGAAACTCCTGGCGAATGTCAGGAAAGGCGTAAACACCTTCGTGAAAGACGCCGAGCAGTTTGATGATCTTACCATGCTCTGTCTGTCTTACAAAGGTCCGTCTTGACATTTCTCCCGCAGCGTTGTAGCATAAGACCACTGCCTGATGAAAAGAGGATTCCGGATTTCCGGGAATCTTCTGACAGCAAGGTATGGCGAATACGCCGAACCATCTTCGGCGCAGCGCGGATTCCGGCCGGGAAGCCGGTCCGCCTTTCACTTCTCCGGCATTGTGACTGCTTCTTCGGACGTTCCGGACTGCAGGAACTGCATGCCGCAGCTCTGTTTCTTTCCGCCGTATCTGTCTGTAAGGCAGGTGCGGCTTTTTTTGTGCAGGAAAGCCCGGAAACGGTTCCCCTGCCTGCATACGCAGCGCTGCACAGCGGAAAACCTGCTCTGCAGGATGCGCGGCACAAGGCTTTGAGCGCTTTTCGCGCGCAAAGAATATCCGGGGAAACGTATTAGAATTGAGATCCTGTGCACAGAGGAAGAAATGAGGAGAACATGGCGGTATATAATCCAGCATCACTGAAAGCGGAAGAATTTATCAACGACGGGGAAATCCGGGAAACCCTTGCCTACGCCGAAGCAAACAAAAACAATATTGAACTGATCGACAGAATCCTTGAAAAGGCACGTCCGAAGAAAGGGGAAAAAGGCTGGGTATGTTCCGGTCTGACGCACAGGGAGGCGTCTGTGCTTCTTGCCTGTGAAATTCCCGGGAAAATTGAAGAGATCTATAAAATCGCCGAAGAGATCAAGATGGCCTATTACGGAAACCGGATCGTCATCTTCGCGCCTCTGTATCTTTCCAACTATTGCGTCAACGGCTGCCTCTACTGCCCCTATCACCTGAAAAACAAGCATATCGCAAGGAAAAAACTGACCCAGGATGAGGTCCGTTCCGAGGTGATCGCGCTGCAGGATATGGGCCATAAGCGGCTTGCCATTGAAGCCGGTGAGGATCCGGTGAATAATCCGATCGAATATATCCTGGACTGCATTAAAACAATCTACTCCGTCCATCACAAAAACGGCGACATCAGGCGGGTGAACGTCAATATCGCCGCTACGACAGTGGACAATTACCGGAAGCTCAAGGAAGCCGGAATCGGTACTTATATTCTCTTCCAGGAAACCTACCACAAAGAGAGCTATTTAAGACTCCATCCGACCGGTCCCAAACATGATTACGACTATCATACGGAAGCCATGGACCGCGCGATGGAGGGCGGAATCGACGACGTGGGACTGGGCGTCCTGTTCGGTCTTGAGCTTTACCGCTACGAGTTCGCCGGACTCCTGATGCACGCGGAGCACCTGGAAGCGGTCCACGGAGTCGGCCCGCATACCATCAGCGTTCCCAGAGTGAAGCACGCGGACGACATCGATCCGGACGCCTTCGACAACGGGATCGACGATGAGACCTTCGCAAAGATCACAGCCTGCATCCGGCTCGCCGTACCCTATACCGGCATGATCATCTCCACAAGAGAAAGCCAGGCTGTCCGCGGCAGGCTGCTCCGCCTCGGCATCTCCCAGATCAGCGGAGCGTCCAGGACCTCCGTGGGCGGATACACAGAAAAAGAACGCCCGCACGACACGGAACAGTTCGATGTCTCTGATCAGCGCACCCTGGATGAGGTGGTCCGCTGGCTGATGGAAAACAATCACGTTCCTTCCTTCTGCACGGCATGTTACCGCGCGGGGCGTACGGGCGACCGCTTCATGGCTCTGTGCAAGAGCGGACAGATTCTCAACTGCTGCCATCCCAACGCCCTGATGACGCTTTCGGAATATCTGGAAGACTACGCCTCCCCGGAGACAAAAAAGATCGGCTATGAGATGATCGAACGGGAACTGAACCGCATTCCGCGGGAAAAAACACGGGAAATCGCAAGGCAGAACATCGAAGATATCCGGAATTCAGGCCGCAGGGATTTCCGTTTCTGACAGGCGGCCGGTATTTATCTGTTCCTATCTGTTCCGTCTTTAATGCGGGAAGTCCCGGGACTTCCCGCAGCTAAGCCGGCTGTCGTCTGTATATGCAGGAAACGTCAGTTCCTCTTTATTCTGCTCTCATCCTGCCGGAGAATCTGCGCCAGCTTTTCTGTCGCAAGGTTTTCAGCCTCCACCACCTCGATCCCCAGCTCCGCTGCCCTCATGCGCATGACGGACCTGCTCCTTGTCGCCTGGGAAGAGGTGACGATCATGGCCCGGGATTCCTTTCCGCCGAACCTGCTGCGCAGCACCTCCAGTTCATTCAGGGCCTCCGTGCGGATCTCACTGGTCTTGCAGCTGATAAACAGCGGCTGCACGCCTCTTACCGCCACCACGTCTATCTCATTCGTAACGGCGTCCCTCTGCGTCGTTCCTCCCTGCCAGTTCACCACCGCGCTGAGAACAATGTCGTCAAAACATCCTGCCCCGATACAGGAGCGGAAGACCTGCAGTTCAAGAACCGCGCCGATGTCACGCAGCCAGAACCTCACCGCCTCATCCGGGAATGAGAAGGCGGTCTGCCCTTCCCTGTTTTCCAGTCCGCAGATCAGGCCTTCCCGCTCCAGATCAGTAAAGAAAGCCGGGTCGGCGCTGACCTGCCTCCGGTCAACCTTCAGAACGGACGGTCCCGCCGCGTGAAGTTTTCCGGGCTCCGACGATGAAATCTGCTGGATATACTCGATCTGACGCCGCCAGATCCTCCTGTGTTCCCGGAATACCCGGAACAGCCTGTCGATCTGCTCCAGCCTCGTACCCGGATCTTCATGGCCGCTGCGGCCGGGAAGAAGGGTTCCCCCTGCCATCAGAAAACAGGACTTCACATCCAGCGTGACGCTGCAGGGCCTGTTTCTGGCATAAGGCGCATTTTTAATCTCAAAAAAAGCGTGTTTTTTCCGGCTGTAGGTATAGACCCCGACGCTGCACCCGCTGCTCACGGAACCTGCAGCGAAAAGGGCGGCGTCAGTTCCCCCGGAAATGTCGATGGCGCAGTCCTCGTGGGATGCTATTATTTCACGGAGCCTCTTTTCCACCTTCGACGCGTCCAGCAGGCTGACGGGAACCACTGTTACCTTCACGGGACAGTTCCTGTAGCGGAAATATTCCTCCATGGTTTTCTTCAGCAGTTTCTCCGACCCTGCTTCCGGCGGAAACAGGACAATGGTCTCCTGCGGCCGGAATACTTCTGTCCCGAGAACATTCTCAATCGGGCGAATATCAAATAATTCGATCAGTGTTTTCATATACACTTCCTTCCGCAAAACAGGACAGCGTCCCTGCCGGACTCCCTCTTTCCATCAGAAGGGATCTTTCCTGACCAGCAGCTCTGTCCCTATGCCTCCCACCGTATTCCCGGCGGCAATCACAAGCCACTTAAGGATGGAACCGCCGACGGGCAGATAGCCCGCGTCCGCAATGGAATGCTCAAAGCCGCAGAGAATAAAGCACATGATGCACAGAACCGTAATCAGTTCTCTTTTTGCCGAAACCGCTGTATGAATCAGGACATTGCACAGAATTCCGGCGGCAAAAAGCGTAAGATAACTCCTGGAGTATTTGGCTGAACAGACCGTCTGCAGCTTTTCCAGATTGGCAGGGTCCATCAGGAGAAAGAGTCCGGTCGGGATCATCGCCCCGAGCGCGTTCAGGCAGAGCATCAGAAGCAGTTCCACAGGATTCCGGTTTGTCAGGATTTTCCCGATCCTTCCGGTATAAAGCGGCAGCCGCAGCTCAATGATGGACAGAAGCGCCACGGAAAACAGAAAGGCTCCGACGTACCGGTCCGTTGAAATAATTGCCAGATTCCCTATGCCGATCAGAAAACCGGCAAAAACAGAGTTCAGATATTTCTGCATACAAGTATCCTCTTCTTTGCTGTTAAGGCGCAGCGCATTGCCGCCGCAGATCCGTATCACCTGCATTATAGCATAAGCCCCCTGATTCGCAAATCCTCCGCAGGCATCCGTGTTTCCGGGATCCGTGCCGCATCCCGGCCGCCCCGCCTGAAGCTGCATGGGTACTTTCTGCTTCACAAGCTCATCTTTTTATCAGCTTGTTTTGCATGGCTTTTCCCGACATGGTATAATTATTCCAATCAGCTCCGCTCCGGCGGAAATTCCCCGGCGCGGCATTTTCATGATAAGATCCGCTCCGGCGTTTCGTGTTCTATTCTGCAGCTGTGAGGTATATGCATGAATTCGGAAAAATATCCTTCCGGAACAGAGAATAAAAAATCCATTGTAATGATTATGCATTATATCAGCCTTGCCTGGAGATCCCTGCTTTTCGTGGTTCTCCTTGTCCTGTGGGTCGGCGGG
The DNA here is from genome assembly GCA_902779575.1 of uncultured Lachnospiraceae bacterium. GTDB lineage: Bacteria > Bacillota > Clostridia > Lachnospirales > Lachnospiraceae > Porcincola. Next base: position 142,688 of record CACZBW010000004.1, on the reverse strand, counting down.
CTGGTTGACAGAAAAGAAAGCATCCTGTTCCGTTTTGAGAAGCACCCGGTCATTCTGACCATCCTCTGGCTTCTGTTTGCCGCCGAAATGCTCTTCCGCTTTTTCCCTTCCGCCATAAGAAGTCCGGGCTGCCAGAAGCAGTTCGCCAGGAATTACATGAAAACCGGGCGTACGGATATCATAATCGATGACAACCATGCCACAGTGCTGGTCGCCATCGTCTGGATCACGCTGAACGGTATTTTCGGGGCGCTGCATATGCTTGGCCTTCTGGATGTTGATTTCATGCTGCTGCTCTGCTCCGCATTTTCCGTATGTGATCTCATATGCATCCTCTTTTTCTGCCCTTTCCAGAGCTGGTTTTTCAAGAACAGATGCTGCGTCACCTGCAGAATCTACAACTGGGATTTTGCGATGATGTTCACGCCGCTCTTCTTTGTCCCGCATCTGTATACCTGGAGCCTGCTTCTCATGGCACTTGCCCTGCTCCTGCGCTGGGAGATTACTTTTTTCCGGCACCCGGAACGCTTCTCCAAAAATACGAACGGTTATATCTCCTGCGCCAATTGTACGGAAAAATTATGCAGGCATAAAAAACAGCTTGCATCTTTATGGAAACAGGTTGACTCCTTCACAAAAGACCGGATCCGCAGGCTCGGAGATTAAAGCCGCGTTCGGAGAGGAATTTCGCATAGAACCAGGTCCCCGGATGCGGAGACGGAAACCGCTGCTTTGCAAAAGACCGCAGAGGTATAAAAGAAGAACAGCCGATCCCTTCATGGAACCGGTTGTTCTTTCTTTTTACCCGGATTTCTGCATCTTTCTCCGGGTTCTCCCACCCATTGTCTCTGCCGTCTGTTCAGGAAGGACAGGCCTGTCCGCCTGCCGGGTCATCTGTAAATGAACGGGTCAGGCCGCTTCGTCAGCGCTCTCTGCCTCTGCCGCATACTCAGCGGCGCTCTGTCCGGCGATACGTCCGAAAACAACAAAGTCGCAGACCGCGTTGCCGCCGATCCGGTTTCCGCCGTGTACGCCTCCGGTGGTCTCGCCTGCCGCGAAAAGACCGGGGATCACATCGCCTTCCGTGCTGAGGACTTCGGTATCCGGGTTGATCTTGATTCCGCCCATGGTGTGATGGATGCCGGGAGCGATCTTAATCGCATAGAAGGGAGCAGTCGAAAGGTCATCGTCCATACCGTTATTGCGGCCGAACTCTTCATCCACGCCGCTGGCAACCGCCTGGTTCCAGGTATCCATGGTCTCAGCGAAATTCTGAACGGCTTCGCCTTCAAGGCCCATATTTTCGGCGAGTTCCTCGTAAGTCTCTCCCTGGGAAGTCATGCCCTTATCGATATAACCCTGGGCGGAAGCGTTCTGATCGACCAGATTCTGGTCAAAGATAATATAGGCATATCCGCCTTCCTGCTCAAGCTCCGCCGCGGAAACCGCGTCGCGGGTGGACAGGTCGTTGCAGAAACGTCTGCCGTCCTGATTTACCAGAATTGCTCCCAGGCTGCGCATTTTCTCGGATACCAGCGTGCTGGTCTCCTGATAGACTGTGGGATGCAGCTGGATCTGATCCATATCAACCGTCGCGGCTCCGACTGCTTCCGCCATAAGGATTCCGTCGCCGGTCGCTCCCGGATGATTGGTTGTGACAGCGTTTGCAAGGCTCGGATTGAAGCTGCACATCAGCTCAAAATTGGATCCGAAGCCCCCGGTCGCCAGGATGACGGCGTCCGCGCTGATCGTATAATCATTTTCCGCATCCTCTGCCCTCACACCGACAGCACGTCCATCCTCCATGAGGATCTCCGTGGCCTTTGTCCCAAGCATGATCTCAATTCCCTGCTTTTCGGCTTCCGCGCTGAGTTTTTCAACCAGATAGCTGCCGACCGGGCTTCCATCCTCGGGTGAATGCAGATATTTATGAGTCGTACCGCCTGTCGCGGCGACCTTCGGCAGCGGCGCGCCGATGCTCTCAAGCCACTCTACGGCAGACGCGCTGTTTTCAGCCATTACCCGGACGAGTTCCGGATCATTCAGCTGGTGGCCGCCGTTCATGGTGTCTTCTATGAACTCCTCGACGCCGCTGTCAGTAATGCCCTGTTCCTCCTGGAACTTAGTGCCTGCGCAGTTCATGCCGCCGGATGCCTTCAGGCTGTTTCCGCCAACCATGGGCATCTTCTCGAGAACCAGGACCTTTGCGCCTTCCTGTGTCGCGCGTACGGCCGCGGTCAGTCCCGCGCCTCCCGCTCCGACAATCACGACGTCGCAGTCAAGTGCAACGGAAGTTTTTTCCTCAGCCTCCGTGCTCTCCTGCGCCACTTCAAAAGCCGCAGGATCGATATTTCCCTCCGCAAGCGCTTCCCTGACGGCTGTCTTGATCGCGCTGCTGGTAACCGTGGCGCCCGCAATATCATCTACCAGGATACTGTTTGCATCCACGATCTGTCCCGGCAGAATCTCGCAGGCTACGGAGCCGATCCCGGGCGTCTCATTCTGCTCCAGAATCTCGATGGAGTAAATGGTGTTCTCATCCGCCTCAACCTGTACAACAACATCTCCGTCGATTCCCTGACCGACGCCGGTATAGGTCCCCGTGTCCGCCGATACGACAGAGAGTCCCATTGCCCCCGTCAGTGCCAGAGCAAGAAAAAAAGCCGCTGTTTTTTTCATAGATATCCTCCTTCAATCATTCCTTTTCTGTCAGGCATCCGCCTGCCTGTACTTTTATCCTAACACAGAGGGCGGAAAACAAAAATTCATAGTTTTCATAATAACTATTCCGTTATAGAATGATTGCGGAGCCCTGTTATGACGGATGGAGAGCAGGAAAATGGATTTTCGGAAAATGACCTATGTTCTGGCAATCGCGGAATACCAGAACCTGACCAAGGCAGCGGAGTCACTCTATGTCGGCCAGCCGACTCTGAGCAAATTCCTGAATACGCTGGAGGCGGAACTGGGCCTTCCCCTGTTCCGGAAACTGGGAAGCCGGTATGTACTGACCTACGTGGGGGAGCGATACGTTGAGAAAGCAGCTATGATCCTGCGCCTGAAGGAAGACCTGGATGCGGAAATGGCGGATATCCTCAAGAGAGACGTGGGCATTCTGAACGTCGCGTTCGCGAAGATGCGCTGTTCCTATATGGTCCCCTGCGTCCTCCCTGCCTTCCGGAGCAGCTTTCCGAATGTGAAAGTCAATGTCGTCGAGGGCAGCTCGGAAGAAAATGACCGGAGACTTCTCTCCGGCCAGGTTGATATCGCTTTTTACAGTAAACCGGACGTCATCAATCCCGTCATCGACTATCACACCCTCGCGTCCGAGGAACTCCTGATCTGCACCTGCAGGGACCATCCCCTGGGAAGGCAGGCTGTCCCGAATCCGCACAGTCCCTACCCGAAACTGGACCTGGCGGCTCTGGAAAACGAGCGCGTACTGATGATGCAGCCGCAGCAGCGTACCCGCCAGATCATGGACGGAATCCTGCGGGAAAATAAAATCCAGCTGAACAATGTTATGTACTCGTCCAATATTCCGGCAATCATCGGGCTTACAGCCCGCGGCTACGGCGTTTCCTTCGTGTTTGAAACACACCTCAGACACAGCGCGGAAAGCCTGCCGGTCGAATGCTACAGCTTCGGCCGTACCCGCACGCTCTGCGATTTCGTCGCGGCGGCGCGCAAAGGAAGCTATCTTTCCAGCTATGCGAAGGAATTTATAGAAGTGGTCCGCAGCTTCGTCTGACCACCCTCTCTCCGGCTGCCGCCTGCTCCGACTGTCTTCCGGCTGCCGCCTGCCCCGGCGGTTCTCAGCTTCTGTCCGCACCCCCGGAAGAGAGTCCGGCAGCAGCCGAATGTCTGCGGACATTTTCAGGCGTAACTGTGAATTCCGGGCAGGAAGGTATTGACGCCGATATAGGTGAAGATTACGCAGATAAACCCGATTACGGCAAAGAGCGCGGCGCTCTTTCCCTTCCAGCCCCTGGAGATGCGCAGGTGCAGGTAGATGGCGTAGATGATCCAGGTAATCAGGGACCAGGTCTCCTTCGGATCCCAGGACCAGTAGCTGCCCCATGCCCGCTCCGCCCAGATTGCGCCGGAGATCATGACAAAGGTCAGGAACAGAAATCCCAGAGAAACAGCCCGGTAGCTGATCAGGTCAAGTCTTTTTCCGTCCGGAATATGCTCCTGCCAGAAAGGACTGTCCTCCTTTCCCTGACGAATCAGAAACATCAGGGAAACCGCGAAAGACACGCCGAACGCGCCGTAGGAAATAATCGCCGACGAGACATGGATCGCAAGCCAGTGGCTTCTTAAAGCAGGCATCAGTTCCCGTACTTCCCTGCTCTGCATCGCGGCATAACCGATTACCAGGAAAATGACCGGCGTTACGAAAGCGCCCAGAGCACGGAATTTATATTTCCACAGAAAAAACAGGTAGCAGGCGCAGATTCCCCATGCAAAGCTCGTCGCGAATTCGTACTGGTTGGAGAGCGGAAGCCTGCCCGCGCCGATTCCTCTGATCACCAGCGCGCCTGTATGAAGCAGGAAGGCTGCGGCTGCAAAACAGTCCGCGCCTTTTCCCACCATGTTCTTTTTCAGCACGAAAAAGAGCCAGTACAGGACCATGGCAGCCAGGTATCCGATCATCGCGACCGTAAACAAAACATTCTCAAGATTCAAAAACTGTTCACTGCTCATCCGGCACTCTTTCCTCCTTCTGTTTCCTGCTGTTTCTTTCTGTTTCTGTACAGTTATGATCCACGGCTCTTGGCACATCAGGCCGCCGGCCATCCGTGCCTTACATATATAACGCATCTTCGGGCTTATGCCTGAGACTGCTTAAGCTGATCTTCAAATTCCGGTCCGCCTTTCCTGCTGTATCCCGACACTGACCAGCTGCCGTCCTCCTTCCGTTCCGCGTACACTTCAGCCGTGCGCAGATAGAATGCGAAAAACAGTCCGGTCATCACGATCGCCGCTCCGATGGCCGCAAGCCAGGTGAAGGGATCTCTCTTAATCTGAATCAGCGTGTAGTTCTGCGAATCGGTAAAAATAATCGTGTATGCGTCCACGGTAATCGCTTCTTTTGCCCCGAGAACATTCATTCCGAGGATTTCATTCCTGTAATACAGGCGGTAGAGATAAGCCGGATTCTGCAGCTTCGAACTGGCCGTCCCCGGCATCCCGTCCTCCCCTTCCGCATAATCCGGGTAAAATGCGGCAAACATCACCGCAAGCCCTTCTTTATCCTCCACATTCATATATTCTCCGGCGCAGAGAACCTCTTCCTGAATCATCCGGTCCTCTTTCCAGACCTGTACCGTCGCCGCCCAGCCGGTTGAATTCTGATAACAGCGCATACCGAAAAGCGTCGCGGGGTGGTTGACGCTTGTCTGCCCGCTCCGGCTTTCGCCTGTCGCGGTATCACGCATCGTGATGGACGCCGTGTACTGCTCCACGGTGTCGTCCGGGCGCAGATCCACCGCAAAGTCATCTATGGTCAGTTCGTATCCCGTTCCTTCGACGGTTTTGGTCTGCCCTGGCACTCCGTACACCGCGAAGCTGACCTGCTTCATCTGTCCGAGGCCGAAACCGAGAATAACGATCAGCATGCCAAGATGGCAGAGCCAGGCTCCCCAGATCCCCGCCCTGTTCTTTACCCCGTAGATATACTCTTTTCCGTCCCCGCCTGTTCCCCGGACGAGCCTGTGAAAGCCGCAGGACTCAAACAGTTCTTCCGGAGAGCCGCTCACAGACAGTTCCTTTGCGCGGCCGGAACGCTTATACCTCTCAGGGCTGAATCCATTCCGGCTTCGCTCAAGAAGCGAAGGGAAATGGACGATATTGCAGCCGGTCAGATTCAGGCACAGCACAACAGCCAGCAGCACAAACCATGCGCAGTGAAACACGTCATCCAGTCCGAGCGCAAGGATGGCTCCGCCGGCCTGTTCCGAATACTCTGACAGATAGTAGGACGCTTCCTTCCCCTGCGGGATAACGCTGCCTGCCAGACAGGCAGCCAGCAGAATCCCCAACAGCGCCAGGGCAAATTTCATAGAGAAAACAATCCGGGCAATCTTTTTCATATGATACCGGCTCCGATCATTCCGCAGCCGGACAGAGACGTTTTTAAATCTCCCCATCCGGTCCCGCGCAGACAATGCGCAGGAAAAAGGAAGCCGCCAGAAAATCCGGCGGCTTCCTGACATCCTGTTATAAATTATGACTTGAACTTCTCCATCGCTTCATCGATCACTGCTTCCGCAGTATCCAGACATTTCTTTGCAAGCGTGGAATTGTGGGCACCTTCGCTGTTCTCTACGTAATCGTAATCAAAGAACCACTGGGCTGTACGGTGGAGCTTGCGGATCTCGTCCAGTTCCTCCTCCGAATACTCCCCTCCGGCGACCGCCTCAGCGAGCTTATCCTTCAGCGCGGAAAGCTTCTCACCGACCTCGGTCTCTCTCGCGGTGACTTCTGCCTGAACCGCGTGAACCTTCTCCGCCATATCCGTATCCTTATGGCATGCGGCACAGGTCTCCAGGATCGCCTCGCTGTTCAGCGGGCTCTGCAGGTAATGGCTCTTATAGCTGCCGTCCTCCGCCTCAGCTTTCTCCATATGGCAGTCCGCGCAGCTCAGCCCCATCTTCGCATGGACGCTGCCCTCGCCGAGCACTGTCTCGATCTCCGGATGCTGGGCCTTCAGCAGGGGCGTACCGGTGCTTTCCTGTACCCAGTCCGCAAAACCCATCTCATCATAATAGGCAAGTTCCGCGGCCGGATCCATGCTCGCGATGTCCGTATAGGGAACATTCGTCGCCTTGTTTTCCGGCTTGAAGTAGTACTCGGTATGGCACTGTCCGCATACCGCAATCGCCGGAGCGATGCCGTCCCCCATCTCATCGCCGATTGCCGCCAGCGTATAATCATGGGTCAGAACAAGTTCGCCGTCCGCGATCTTATCCTCATGACAGCTATAGCAGCCGACATTCTCATGCATATCCGGAAAGAGGCTTTCAAACTCAAGGGAGTAGGCGTCCTCTCCGAGATCATTGACAAGCTTCGTGAAGTCCGCAGTCTTGCAGGTCAGGCAGTTGGCCAGGGCGTGCGGCCGTTCGGTCTTCCCCACGTCCTCCAGAACATAGGCGTGTCCGCGGGCGCTGCCGTAATCCTTTGCAAAGCCATAGCCTTCGTAGATGTTAACCAGATAGGGATCTTCTTCCAGATAGCTGACGGAATAGCTGTTATCAGCATTCTTCTCATAAGACTCCATAACGGACGGAAGTACGCTGCCCGCTTCCGCTGTCATACATAAACCGGCCAGCGCAGCGGCAGCTGATAAAGCAAAGCACAGTTTTCTCATCTGTATTCCCTCCTGAAAAGAAGTATGATAATTTCTTGTTAATTTCTAGCTTATCATACAAAGCGCTTATCTGGCAAGATCCTTTTTCCGCCATTTATTGTTACGATTCACGGCCCTCCACACATCAGACCACAAGTTCCTGCTTCGCAGGCCTCATTTGAAATCAGAACCTGTTTCTTACGTGCAAGCACGACGAACCAGAACCTGATTTCAAACAGGCCGTGAATAGTAACCATTTATTTCCACACTCAGGGTTTATATTTCCACCCGGCTGACTTCCTTTTTCCGCGGAGAATCACTGTGCGGCAGACAGCGGAAGTATTCTCCCTGATCCGCACTGTGCTGGGGTTCAGAGTGCATTCCGCCTCAGCTCTGCTCCTCCACCAGAGCCTGCATTTCATCCCAGAGTCCGTCCAGGCATTCTATGGTGCGCAGATAGAGATGGTATTTTTTATCATAGATGGCTTTGCGCTGCGGATCCGGCAGAACCGGTTCGGAAATAACCGTCATCTTTTCAATCGCCTCTGACAGACTGCCGTACTCCCCTGCCGCAACAGCCGCTGCGATGGCACAGCCGAGCGCACCCGCCTCATCGGCCGCCACGGTTTCCACCGGGAGCTGCATTACATCGGCGAACATCTGCGTCCAGACCGGCGATTTGGCTGCGCCTCCGGAAAGGCGGATCGCCCTGGGGGCTTTGGACATGGTCGCAAGAAGTTTCTCAGCATGATATCGGTGGCAGAAGGCGATTCCCTCATAGATGCTTCTGGCCAGGTGTTTGCGGGTATGGGAAACATTCATCCCGACGAAAACAGACTTCGCGTTCGGATGTACGTTGGAAGCCATCAGGAAAGGCAGAAATACCGGTACAAAGCTGTCCGTTCCGACTTCTTCCACCCAGCCGTTCACAATATCATAGATATTTCCGCCGCTCTCCTTCGCTTCCCTGCGCGCCTCCGGAAGGAGCTGCTTTACAAACCATTCATTGTTTCCGGCGGAGGTCGCGCTGGATTCCTCAATCAGATAGTATTCCGGCAGGGCGAAGAGCGAGTTCATCTGCACTTTCCCATCCAGGACAGGCTCCGTCCGCACATACTCATTGATGGACCAGGTCCCGGCGATCATGCAGAGAAGATCCGGATAAATCACGCCGGAGGCAACCGCGCAGGCATTGATGTCGAAGAAACCTCCGACTACCGGCGTTCCCTCCTTCAGTCCGCATTTTGCGGCAGCTTCCGCAGTCACATACCCGGCGATCTCGTCCGCTCTGCACAGAGGCGGAAGCGCATCGGCGACTTCCCCGATTCCGTACAGTTCAAGCAGTTCCCTGTCATAGGAGCGGGTATGGAGGTTCATCAGATTCGCCCCGGAATAATCCGTGATCTCGCCTCTGGCTTCCCCGGTCAGGCGGAAACGCACATAGTCCTTGCATTCAAACACATACCGGATATTGGCATAGCTGTCCGGTTCATGATCCTTCAGCCAGGCAAGCAGGGCAACCGGCTGACAGTTCATGATATGCTGGCAGGAAAGCGCGAAAACTTTCTCCTCTGTGCCGTCCGCTCTCCACTGATCGACATAACGGTAGGCACGGTTGTCGGTGGAAATGATGCCGTTCCGCACCGGCTTTCCGTCCTTTCCCCAAAGATAGAGTCCCTTTCCGTGACCGCAGACCCCTATGCCTGCGACGTCATCCGGAGAGATGCCGGTCTTCTCCAGCACTCCCTTCACTACGCTGCAGTTGGCGTCCCACATCTCTTCCATATCGCGCTCTATAAACTCAGGCTTTGGTGTGAGCATTGCCGTTTCCATGCTGCAGCTGCCAAGCTGCTTTCCTCTGCTGTCAAAAATTGCAGCCTTTGTGGTTGTTCCGCCGTTATCCAGTCCGATGTAATAGCGCATAAAGAACTCCTTCCTCTGTCCGGTGAAATACTATTCGTTTTGCCGTCTCGCTTTGCAGTCAGCCGGGTTGTTCCCTCTCCTTAATAAATATACCTGAGAAAATCCTGATCTGATCGTTACATTGCCATAAGCTGCCATTGTTCTGTGCTTCCCGGATCATGCGTGCCTATTGTTGTCTCAATTATTCCAGAGATATTCTGTTTTCTCATCCTCCAGCCGAAGACAGGCCATGTTTGCCTCCTTCACGCCCTGACGCCGGAAAACCGCGCCGCAGTCAATATCATAAAAAACCATATCGCTCCTGCTGCAGCGGTATACCCTGCCGCCGTTATAGGCAAAAGCCGATTTAATAATGGTCGGCGTATGGCCGGCTATTACTGTGGCGCCCGGAACCCCGCCGTACAGGCAGGCCTCCTCCCGGGCGTAGAGATAAAATGACTCAAGGCCGGGATAATCCTTCGGAAGGAGTTTTTTATCCTCCAGATAGCCGGCATGGACGATGATATAAAGTCTGCCGTTAACACGGATCCTGCAGGTATAGGGCAGCGTCATGAGAAGACGGCTCCAGCGCTGCAGATCCCTGAGGGAAACCGGATGATCTGCCAGTAATTCGCGTATACTCCCGTAGTAATCAAAGAACCCCGTATCCTCCTCAGACAGTTCCAGATAGGCATCTATCGTATCCCGGGGACTTGACGGATCTGCATACATCGTTCTGGCCTTCTGTGTCAGAAGACTGATATTGTAAATAAACTCTTCTTCGTGGTTCCCTCTCAGCAGCAGAACATTCTTCGGGCAGCTCTCCATCCAGCAGAGCATCTCCCAGGTCTGCGGTCCCCGCTCAATCAGGTCGCCCGCGACAATCAGCCGGTCATCCGGCGAAAAACCTGCCTGAATGAGAAGCTGCTGGAAATCATCAAAGCATCCGTGCAGGTCGCTCATCACATATGTGCTCATAGCGTATAGCAGTCTTCCCCGAAGAAAGGCCTGTTTCCCACTTCCTTCAGCCGCTCTTCCAGCAGCAGACGGTCTTTTTCCGCGAAGGGCTGGGCGAGCAGTTCTTCTATATGCTCTGTTCCAAAGCGGAAATGATCAAAATTCCCGGGCGGGATGATTGTGTCAACGCCTAGAGAAAGCGCGTACTTCACCGCCGCGGTCAGAAGTTCTGTTTCCTTCTCCGTATCAAAGGGACGGCACCAGGACTTGGGATAAGCGGAAGATGCCCGCTCCTGATCCGAATCCCAGGCTCTGTCGATCATGGATTTCATGCACAGAAGGCCGGTTCCCTTCTCCTTTGCCTTCCGCAGAAGCACGGATCCCATCCCATGCGCCATATGCATATGCCAGTTGAATGGAAACAGGACCGTATCAAAGTCATACAGTTCCAGCGCCTTCAGGGCGACTGCCTCACTGTGGGCTGTGATTCCCAGTTTTCGGGCGATGCCTTTTTCTTTCATCTCCGCCATCAGCTCCATGACGCCGCCGGGTCCGAAGGCCAGTTCCAGGTCGCGCATCGTGGCGAGGGCGTGCATCTGATACACATCAAAATAATCGGTATGCAGAAGCTTCAGCGATTCTTCCATCTCCGGCTCCGCCTGGGCGCGCAGGCGGTTCTCCGTCTTGCAGGCAAGGTAAATATCCTTCCTGAAGGGGACAAGGGAATTGCCCATCATCGTCTGTGCATTTCCATACCTCGGCGACACGTCAAAATAGTTCACGCCCTGTTCCATCGCCCAGGCTACATATCCGTCCGATTTTTCCTGTCCGTCCGGACCGTAATTCCGCCCGTCGTATTCCGAGGCGGAGACAATGCCGCCGTAGCTGACGGCGGAAACCTTAAATCCTGTTCTGCCCAAATCACGGTACTGCATCTGATCCCCTTTCAAAACTCAATCCGCGTTTTTCATCTTCCGGCAGTTCCTCCGGCATCTTTCCGCGCCTTTGTATATACCGGACCGCTATTCCTGAAAAAAAACCGATCAATCACTATTCTTTCATCAAGTATATCATATCCCGCCTTCAGAAAGAAACAGCCGGCGGGGAATTCTCTTCCCTGCCGGCTGTTCAAAATCCACGAATCTGTCTGTTTTTCCGCGTCCCGGCCTGCCGGTCAGCGTCCGATCATGCTGCCCGCGATCCAGCCCGGATCGGAACCGCTCGCGAGTGTAATCTCATACCATACAATACCGTCTGCCACGGCGGTTCTCCCTGTTGTGTTGATCAGGGTTCCGTTGGGCACTTCAGCAAGGACCAGGCCTTTCAGGCCGGGCGTCTCGCGGATATTGGTTCCATTGACTGTATAATTATGTACGGGGAGAATATCTCCGCCGACTGCCTTCTCAAGTTCATCCATACTGAGTTTTTTCATCTTATTATCCTCCTGATATATTATTGAAATGCAGGAAACCTGCGTTTTTCTCAGTCATATTACCATATACGGCGGCCTGACTTCAAATCCACGCTCAATTTTAATCCTGGGAAATATTATTTTCCGCCTGTTCCCCGAATTGAGCCTCGTAGGCATCGATCAGCTCATCCTTCCGGCGTTTGTGAAGACGGTCAAGGAGGAAGGTTCGGATCAGATCATAGATCACGGCAAACAGCGGCGCGCCGATCAGCATTCCCGTGATCCCCCAGAGCTCTCCGGCTATCAGTATGGAAAAAAGAATCCAGAAACCGGAAAGCCCCATCTGATTCCCCAGGATTCTGGGACTGATCAGATTGCCGTCAACCTGCTGCAGGACAATCATGAAAATCACAAAGAAAATACATTTTCCGGGTGAAACGGTCAGGATCAGCAGGGCCGAAGGGACGGTTCCCAGATAGGGCCCGAAAAAAGGAATGATATTCGTGACGCCGACCACGACGCTGACCAGTACCGCAAAAGGAACGCCGGCAATTTTCAGGACCAGAAAACAGAAACATCCCACAAGCAGGGAATCCATCAGATTGCCGATGATAAAACCGTTGAACATCCGGTCCGCATATTGTACTTCCTTTTTGATCCAGTCCGCCGTTTTCCCGGGAAATACCGCATATACAGCCAGCTTCGCCTGAGCGGCGAATTTCTCCCATCCTGAAAGAAGATAAGCTGCCACAATGCATCCAAGTCCGAAGTTTTTCAGCAGAGAAAGAATGCTCTGGAAACTGGAGGTAACACTGTTGACCAGGGATCCCAGTACCGGCAGGACATCCGTCTGCAGATAGCTCTGCAGCTTTGCGGTAATGGTATCGACAATCTGCTGGATATAATCGACTATTTCATGGGAAGTCCCGCCGTTGTCCAGACTGCTGATCCAGCTGCGGAAACGCTCCACCGCGGCGGGGAGCTGGGCCAGAAGTCCTGATATACTTGCAATCAGCTGCGGAAGAACTGCCAGAATCAGCAGAACAAGCACTGTAAGCAGCAGCGCAAGGGACAGAAGAATGGAAAGAAGGCGTATGAAAGCCGCTCTTCTCCGCTTCGTAATCCTCTTCTCCAGTTTTTTCAAATATTTTTCAAGAAAAAGGCTTACAGGCCGCAGAAGATAGGCGATCACGGCGCCATAGATGAACGGCATCAGGATTTTCACCAGATGCCTGAACCCCTTCACGATAATCCCGGTCCTGAAAAACAGGAAGCCCGTCATGCATACAATCACCGCCGTACAGGCAACCGCCATAAGGACCCGCCTGAACTGCTTCTTTTCTTCTTCAGTCATACTCACATTTCCTTTCCGTAAATACTGCAGCCCGGAACCGGCAGCAAAAGCGGGATGTTTTATAATCCCCCTCCGCACACGAAATCACGAAACCCGCGCGGTAAAGTTTTGATTCCTGCCGTTGCGAAAGACTGTTTATTCTGCTATTGTGACTATGATAAAAAACCGCTTAACCCCGTAAGACATAAACACTGACAGAAAAGACAGAGAGCAGAATAGTTATGAACCCAGAACAGACAAAAAGAAAATACAGCTATGTGCCGGTCGCCGTGCTTTGCAATATCTTATGGGGAAGCGCCATTCCTTTCATTAATGTCGGCTACCGCTTATTTGATATCAGCTCCGCCGGGATCAGTTCCCTGATCCTCTTTGCGGGAATGCGCTTCTTCCTGGCCGGCTGCATCACAATTCTGATCCGGTCGGCCAGTTTGAAAAAACCGGCGCTTCCGCAGAAAGGCAATTGGAAAGCGGTACTGAAGCTCTCCATGTTTCAGACTGTCGGACAATATGTGCTTTTCTACATTGCGGTAGCCAATACAGCGAGCGTAGAAGCTTCCATCATACAGGGACTGGGCGCTTTTGTCTCGATCCTGATCGCAGGCTACGTCTTCCGCTATGAGAAAATGAACGGTTCAAAATGGCTCGGCGGAATCCTCGGCGTTCTCGGAGTCATCGTCATGAACTGGAAAAGCGGCAGCTTCGGCGGAAGCTTTTCCCTCATGGGGGAAGGCGCGATGCTTCTCTCCATGACCTGCGGCGCCCTGAGCGCCGGCCTTATAAAAAAATATACACAGAAAGAAGACCCTGTTACTCTGAACGGATGGCAGTTTGCCGCCGGAGGTCTCGTTATGATCGCCGCAGGGCTTGCCGGCGGAGGCATGCTGCACCCGCAGAACGGGAAAGCCTTCCTCGTTCTTCTCTATCTGGCGATGCTGTCCGCCACAGCTTACTCCCTCTGGTCCCTGCTGCTGAAAAGCTGGCCGATCTCAAAGATCTCGGTCTTCATGTTCCTCCAGCCGCCTTTCGGGGTCATCCTCGGCCTGCTGCTCGTCCGTCAGCGGATGGATATCCCGCCTGTCCAGTATATCGCCGCGCTGGCGCTTGTATGCGCCTGCATCGTCATTATCAATTACAAACCGGATGATCCGCCCGCGAAAAAGCTTTGAGGAAAAAACCGGTTCTTTCAGTTTTCACAGAGGCAGTCATGATCCGGCAGAAACAGGCTCCATTTCCCGCAGCTTTTTCGCGGCTTCCAGACGGGCTGCCGGGCTGTCCAGCGTGATCGTACGGATTCCGAGCGCCTCCGCCTGCCGCGTATTGCCTGCCCGGTCATCCAGAAAGAGACATTCCTCCGGCCTGAGATGATACCGGTCCAGCAGAATCCGGAAGAACCTCTCCTCAGGCTTCTGGCAGCGTTCTGCATAGGAAACGGTCTCCCCGTCCGTCCATCTGTAGAAGGGCTGTCCCGCCACATGACAGGCCCAGAGCCTGTCCGGATAGTTTGACAGAAGGTAGACACGGTATCCCTTTTCTTTCAGAAGCGGGATCAGGTCCGCCATATCAGGAAGGACCTCCGCCCAGTCGGAAGGATTGTCAAAGAACCATTCCAGAGCCTTCCGGTATTCGGGATATCTGGCCAGGCATTCGGCACGGATCTCCTCGTCAGTGACTTCCCCGCAGTCATATTTCTCCCAGAGCGGCCTGGAGCCGTCCGGAACCCCTTCGCCGAACATGGCTCCCGCCAGGCGCGCTACTTCCTCCTGGCTGAAGCCGAAGCGGAGAAACTGCTCCTTCCAGGAATAGCCGATCAGAACATATCCCACGTCAAATATAACATTGCGTATCATTTCCGTCCTCTTTCTCTGTTTCTTCTCCTGATTTACGAAACTTTTCGCTTTTTCCGCCAGATGAACCACAGGCAGCCGGAACTGTTTCTATACTAACACAGCAGAAAAGTACGGTCAATTTGACATCAGCCCTGTGTTCATCCGGTAATCACTCATATGCCGCCGATCACTTTATACAGCCGTATTCACAGCAATATTCAAAAAAGCGCCCGGCCGGACAATTTTCCGCCATAAAAAACCGCGCCGCACATTTTGTCTATATTAACCATCCTTTCTCATGTATCCCTCCGCTGCGCAGGTAAAAATATACTGGATTTTAATAATAATCATTGATGATTCTGTTCATTTATGATAACATAATAAAAAATCGCCGAGGGAGGCGATCATAGCAGCTGACGACTGATCCGATGGGTCCACTACTATTCATTTCAAAAGGAGGCATTCAAAACTATGAAGAAACGCAGACTTCTGGCTCTGACGCTCGCCATGGCCATGACCGCCGGCAGCGCTTTCAGCGCGATGGCAGAAAACGTAGAGACGACCGAACTCCCCCGCAACGAAACCGTTTACTTCGGCGGACAGCAGTGGGGTACTGTAAACTCCTACAGCCCGATCGGCGCAAACCAGAACAACGCCATGGCAATCGCCACAGCTACTTCTGGAACCCGTACGGTCATGTTCGAGACTCTGTATATGTTCAACCTGCTTGACGGCAGCGTGACACCTCTTCTGGCTCTCGGCGATCCGGAATGGAACGAAGATCAGACGGAAGTGACCATTCACCTGAATCCCGCCGCGAAGTGGAATGACGGGACGCCGGTCACCGCGGACGACGTAATTGCCACCTGGGAGATCTCCGTTGAGATCAACAACGGCGCAGGCGCCACCTACAAAGACTACATCGACTCCATGGAGAAGGTCGATGACACCACCTTCATTATCAAGTCTGTCCTGACCGAGGACGGCAAGCCGGCAAACCCGCTGAAGATCGCCGACTTCCTGGTTGCAACCTATGTTGCCCAGAAGGCATGGATCGACACCTGCAAAGAGCGCAACGGCGGCGATGCTACCGCGATCCTGGCTGACGCCGGCGAGGATGCTGCTTATTCCGGACCTTACGGCCCGTATTTCCACAATGATCAGGTTGTTGCGTTCGTCCGCAACGATGATTACTGGGGACAGGATGAATCCCTGTGGGGCAAGCTTCCGGTTCCGAAGTACATTGCTCATACCATCTATGCAGACAATGCCGCTACCGAAGCTGCTTTCCGTGAGGGCAACATCGATATCGGACAGATTTTCGTTCCGAACATCCAGAACATGTGGCTGGAAGACGATCTTCCGGTTTCCACCTACATGGATGAGGAGCCTTACGGCATCTGCCTGACCATGCCGACTGCATGGTACAACATGAACAATCCGGTTCTGGCTGAGAACACCGCTCTTCGCAAAGCGATCGCTCTTGCTGTTGACTATGACGCCATCATCGAGCAGGCTATGACCAACCAGAGCCCGTCCTTCTCAGACGTTCCGCGTTCCATGATGAACCCGACCGACGGCGAGCAGGCAACCTTCGATCATGACGCTGTTGCAGATCTACAGTGGGCAGGCAACGACATCGAAGGCGCAACCGCCCTTCTGGACGAAGCAGGCATCGTTGACGGCGACGGCGACGGATGGCGTGAGATCAACGGAGAGAAGATCTCCCTGAACGCATGCTGCCCGAACGGATGGACCGACTGGCAGGCAGCTATGGAAATCGTAGCGGCAGCCGGAAAGAACATCGGCGTCGAGATCACCACACTGTTCCCGGAATGGAGCACATACCAGACCGTATTCACCGCTCCGGACCAGACCGAATATGACATCTTTATGTATTCTCCGGATGGCGCCGGCCCGTCCATGCCGTGGGGCCGTGTCCGCCAGTTCCTGTCCTCCGACTTCGTCGGCGTTCAGAACAACTGGAGCGGAAACTGGGGCCAGTACAGCAACGAGCGTGCTGACGAGATCATCAAGGCGATCCCGCTTACAACCGACGAGGATGAACTCAAGGCTCTGTACACGGAAGCTGTTGAGATCTATCTGACCGAAGTTCCGAGCTTCTCCCTGATGTATCGTCCGTCCTTCTTCTTCGCGGTTAACGAGTCCGTATGGACCAATTATCCGGAGCAGGGCGATGAGTACAATATCCCGCCGGCCTGCGGTACTGACGGTTACGGTATCCGCTGCCTGTATGAGCTGGAGCTTGTTGAGGAATAATTCTCACATGCACTGATCGGGCAGTCCGGGAAACGGAAAGCATCTGCCTGAGCCGCAGGGCATCAGGCGCAAGAAGCTGAAAGTTCTTTAGATATACCCGCTGATATGCCCCGTTCTTACGGGGCATATCTTCTTTACGGAAACACTGTTTTATCAGCGTTTTCTCAGCAGGGTTCCGGTACACGTTTCCGGCAGATACTGTTTTTCAGAAATCCGGAAACACAGCGGCCGGAATCCGGGACCGCGCACGGGGGTAATATATTATGAAAGGATACCGTAAATATTTCGGCAAAAAGATTCTCTGGTTTTTTATTACACTGGTCGTTGCCGTTATATTAAATTTCATTCTTCCTCGTCTGATGCCGGCTGACCCTGTCGCCGCCATCACGGGCAAGATGGCACAGGGTGTCACAGACGCATCGACTACCAAGGAAATCTATGAGCGTTTTCAGAAAGTGTTCGGCACGGACAAGCCCATAGTGGTCCAGTTTTTTATCTTTGTTAAAAATGCGCTCCGCGGTGATTTCGGCTTCTCTTTCAGTCAGTATCCCCGGACAGTCTCAGATATTATCGGCAACGCCATCCCATGGACCCTTGCCCTCCAGCTTCCGGCCATCATTATCGGCTGGCTCCTGGGCAACCTCCTTGGCGCGCTTGCCGCTTACATCCGTAAAGGCTTCGACAAAGTTCTGATGCCCCTTTCCATGTTTTTCAGCGCAATCCCGGCCTTCGGAATGGCCGTCATCCTTCTTGTCCTGTTCGCAGTCAGATGGAAGATCGCGCCTGTCAACGGCGGCTATGACATCGGTATGATTCCGACTTTCAGCTGGAACTTTGTCAAGTCCGTAATCGCGCATTATCAGCTCCCCTTCTGGAGCATCGTTCTGGTCTCCATCGGCGGCCAGGCCATCGGAATGCGCTCCATGTCCATCTACGAGCTGAACGCGGACTACGTTAAATATTCCCGTTTCCTGGGAATCTCTGACCGCAAGATTGTCGGATATGTATTCCGCAACGCCATGCTTCCGCAGATCACGGGTCTTGCCCTTTCCATCGGTACCATGATGGGCGGCGCCCTGGTCGCTGAAATCGTATTCAGCTATCCGGGACTCGGGTCCACCATGTACAAAGCGGTCACGTCCGCGGACTATCCGCTGATCTCCGCGACAACCCTGATCATCACGATCATGGTTCTGCTGTCCACTTTCTTCCTTGACATCATCTACGGCTTCATTGATCCCAGAGTCAAGGCTGCACAGTTTGACTGACGGGAGGTGGTTATATGAAAAATACGATCAGACAGGTTTTCCATTCTCCCAAATTCGTGATCGGCTTCGTGATCTTCTTCGGCATCCTGCTGCTTTCGATCATTTATCCTCTGGTCCATCCGGGAGATCCGCTGGAAAGCGTATTCATCGGCTCCGACCGCGGAAGCTTCACGCCGCCCGGAACCTACTTTTCTCTCTATGACGCGGCTTCATCCTTCCGCACGAACCTGAATCCCAAGTCCAAAACAGCCGCGGACCGCGCCACCATCTCCATCTCGGATGAGCAGCGGGTGCGCATGATCACATGGCTGACCGCCATGGAAGTCAGTCTGGACGGAGTGGACACGACGGATGACGCTGCCCTTCTTGAAATCTGGAAGGCAAACTACGATGAAAGCGCCAAACCGAAGGGCATGACAAAATCGGAAAGAAATGCCTGCAAACGGCTCAACTCGGACCTGAATTCCTCCGGAAAGGAAAGTCCGCTTAAAGTTGCGAGCGAAGATGAGAGCGTTAAAATCAAGGATATTGATCCCATGAACTACGTTCCCGTCAACCAGGTCAGAAGCGTCATCAGACTTCCGCTCGGCACCGACAACTTCGGCCGCGACGTGCTCAAGGAACTGGTTTCCGCCATCGGAACCTCGCTTCTGATCGGTCTGGTGGCCGGCGTGATTGCCACATTGATCGGTCTGGTTTTCGGACTGCTGTCCGGCTATGTGGGCGGCCTCGTGGATGACATCATCATGTTTATTACCAACATTTTTACCGTCATCCCCAGCTTTATCCTGCTGATCCTGATCAACTATTCCATCGGCCAGGAAGCCCGCGGCGCCATGGTTGTCGCTGTCGTCATCGGTCTTACCAGCTGGACCTGGACCACGCGTTCTGTCCGCTCGCAGGTTATCTCCCTGCGCAACCGCGACCACGTCAACCTGTCCAAGCTGTCCGGGCACAGCCTTTTCAGGATTGTCATGACGGACATCCTGCCCTATATCGCCTCCTATGTCGTCATGGCCTTCATCCTGCAGATCAGTTCCGCGATTCTTTCTGAAGCGCAGCTGTCCCTGCTGGGTCTGGGGCCCTCCACGACAAAGACCGCGACTCTGGGTCTTATGATGAACTGGGCCATGCTTTATTCCGCTCATCTGGGCGGTTCCTGGTGGGCTTATTTCCCGGTCATCGGCGTGATCGCCCTGATCTCCTTCTCACTGAACCTGATGAACACCGGGCTGGATCAGGTATTCAACCCAACGCTGAGAGATTAAGGAGGAGGAAGACATGAGTGATGTAATGCTGGAAGTCAAGAACCTGACAACCAAATATGTAACCCGGTTCCACGAGGACGTCTACGCGGTCGACCATGTATCCCTGAAGATTGAGCGGGGCAAAAGTCTCGGTATCGCGGGTGAGTCGGGCTGCGGAAAATCAACCCTGGCCCTGAGCCTGATGGGATATTATTTCCCTCCTCTGCACTATATGAGCGGCGATATCATCATCGACGGAAAAAACATTTCCGGCATGGATCCCGATAAAGTGCGGCGCACCGTTCTCGGTACGGAGATTGCCTACATTCCGCAGGCAGCCATGAACGCGCTCAACCCGACAAGAAAAATCCGCAAGTTTATCGAGGATGTTATCCTCGCCCACGACCCGAAAGTCAGTAAAAAAGATATCTACGAGCTGGCGCAGAACCGCTTCGCTGAACTTGGCCTTCCGGTGGAAGCCCTGGACAAACACGCGGTGGAACTGTCCGGCGGTATGAAGCAGCGTGTTGTCATCGCGATTTCAACCATTCTCAGACCGAAGGTGCTGATTGCCGATGAACCTTCCTCCGCGCTGGACGTTACCAGCCAGAAGATGGTCATCAAGATGCTCCGGGATATGATGGACAAAGGCATGATTCAGGCCATGATCTTCATTACCCACGAGCTTCCCCTCCTCTATAATGTAACGGATGACATCATGGTCATGTATGCGGGACAGATTGTCGAGCGGGGCAGCGCGAAAGAGATGGTCTTCGATCCGGTTCATCCTTATTCAAGAGGACTGATGAACTCGATCCTCGTACCCGAGGAAGGAACGAGAAGCGTCAAGCTGACCGCAATCCCGGGTACGCCGCCGAACCTGAAGAATCCGCCTGCAGGATGCCGTTTCGCGGAGCGCTGCCGCTACGCAAAACCGGAATGCAGGTATAACCAGATGCCGATCATCGACTTTGCCCCGGGACGCACATACCGCTGCGGCACCAGCGTCGAAGAACTTCGCGAGCTGTACCGGAAGGAAGATGAAATGAATGCAGCCGAGGCTTCCTCGGATACCGGCGCGGCAGACGGCCCGGTTCGCCTGACAAAGGGGGTGTGACACGTGAGCGAGACTACTTCAACCAGACGTGATTTTTCCAAAGCCCCGTCCTGTCTGAAAGGCGTAGGCGTCACCAGATATTTCCATACCGGGAAGATCACAACAAAAGCCGTGGATCACGTGGACTTTGACTTTCATGAAGGGGAACTCGTCAGTATCGTAGGCGAATCCGGTTCCGGAAAGACAACCCTGTCCAAGATGCTGCTCGGCCTTCTGAAAGAAACGGACGGCCAGATCTATTATCAGGGGAAACCCAGGGATATTTCCTCCCGGGCCAAGCTGAAAGAATACTGGTCCGGCATCCAGGCCATCTTTCAGGATCCCTTCTCTTCCTTCAATACCTTCAATAAAATCGATACCGTCCTGCTGGACTGCATCAATATGAGAGGCGGGAAGAACCTTCCGAAGGAAAAGAAGAACGAGATGATGACGGAAGCCTGCAGCTTCGTCAACCTGAAGTTTGCCGAGCTGACAAACAAATATCCCTTCGAGCTTTCCGGCGGACAGATGCAGCGTCTGATGATCGCCCGTATCTTCCTCCTCAAGCCGAAGATCCTTCTCGCCGACGAGCCGACCTCCATGATCGACGCCTGTTCCAGGGCGACCATCCTTGATATGCTGCTTCAGCTTCGCGACGAGATCGGCATGACCGTCATCTTCATCACGCATGATATCGGTCTTGCCTACTATATCTCAGACAGCATCTATATCATGGAACATGGCAAATTCGTGGAAAGCGGCGGTGCGGACGAGGTTATCCTCCATCCACAGGCACCTTATACCAAACGTCTGATCAGCGACGTACCCAAGATCCATGAGGTCTGGGATCTGTCGACGGTATAAAAAGAAATGCGCCTGACGGCGTATAAGAAAAAGCACCCGCCGCGCTCTTTGCAGCGCTGCGGGTGCTTTTATCTGTACATCTCCGGCTCAGATCAGATCTGAACAGGGATCCTTTCCGCCGGACCAATTCCGGTCATTTCAGCGGAAGGAACCCCGGTCAGAGTTTCAGCAGGCTCTCAAGGCTCTTGCGGCAGCTTTCAAGCGGCGGCATCGTATATTCCTCCTGCTCGACAATAAAATGCTCCGTACCGATCTCCCTGCCAAGCCTGATAAAGGCGGCGAAATCAGAGATTCCGGCCCCGATTTCCACATTGCTCTTCCTGTCCGCGCCAAGCTCCTTCAGGTGCATCAGGGGCTGGCGTCCCGCATATCTGCTGATATAGCGAAGCGGACTGAACCCGGCATATTCCACCCAGAATACGTCAAATTCCATGAAGATATCCTCTTCTGTATTGGCCAGCAGGGTATCCAGCAGCACCTCTCCCTGGTCTACCGCCATGTCATGGTCATGGTTATGATAGCCCAGTCTCAGGCCGTGGGGACGCAGTTTGTCCGCCGTACGGTTCATGATCTCGGCAAAGCGCAGGGCGCCCTCGTGATCCTTCATATCATGCCAGGGGCAGATCAGATACTTATTCCCAACTGCAAGGTTCATCTCAATCTCGGCGTCCAGTTCTTCATCGGTCTTTGGCAGGGCGCCGAAATGGCTGCCGTAAGCCTTAAGTCCGTTCTGCTTCAGAAGATCCGCCATCTCACTGCCCTTCAGGCCGCCGTAGCCGGCAAACTCGACGCCGGTATATCCCATCTCCGCAACCTTTCCGATCGTTCCGCGAAAATCCTTCGCCGTCTCATCTCTCAGCGAATAAAGCTGAAGTCCCACTTCCTTTAAAAGCATGCTCTGTTCCTCCTCCCCGAATCCGGGCACTGTTTAACTTCTTTCATTGATCCGGCGCTTCTGTTCCCCGGTCCGTCAGCACCGGGGGACGAACACCTGCTTAAACTGATTGTGGAAGCAAATCCCCCCCGGCGGAATTGCGTCAGGGCGAATGACAGCTTCAGCTGCCGGAATATCAGGCTTTCGACCAGTCTATGATAATGCCCAGATAGGCGTTTCTGTCCTCATTCAGTTTCAGATAAACGTCCGCAGCTTCTTCCGGCGTCAGGACATGGGATACCAGTTCTTTCAGATGCAGCTTTCCCCTCCTGATCTGGTCAAAGCAGACCATGGTATTGCGCTCGATCGAATGTTTTACATAGCGCTCTCTCATCGTCGGAATCCGCCATTCATGCGCGCCTTTGAGGGTTACGCAGCCGAGCTCGTCCAGATGGGTGCAGCGGAGGACTTCCGCGAGATTTGTCTCATAATCTCCTCTCGGCGTCCCCAGCAGAATCATTTCCCCATGATATCCCACATAGGACAGGCAGGTCTTCGCGCAGGCCGGAATACCGGTAGCTTCGATGACCGTATTGCAGCCCCTTCCTTCTGTCAGCTTCTGGACGGCAGCCTCCGCTTCCTCAGGACTCACCGCACAGTCGATCCCGACTTTTTCAGCCAGTTCCCTGCGGGAAGGAGCCGGATCCACGCCGATCACGACCGCTCCGGAAAGATGCGCCAGCTGCGCAGCCATATTTCCGACCAGGCCAAGTCCGGAAACCAGCACAACGTCGCCCAGCTCGATCTCCGATACCCGGATCGAGGTGAATGCGATCGTGGCCATACGGACCATCGGTATGGACCTGAGGTCCAGGCCTTCGGGCACCTTCACCACGAGATTGTAGGAATCCGGGCTGGTCAGCTGATAACGGCTGTGCATGCCGTAATGGAAGATCAGGTCCCCTTCTTTATAAGGCGCGTCCTCCCCTGCTTCAAGCACTTTTGATACGCAGCAGTAACCCGGGACAGCGGGCATCTGAAACCAGCTCTCGCCTCCCGACAGGCAGGCAAGTTCCGTACCGGTGCTGATCAGGGAGTACAGGGTTTCAACCAGCATCTCGCCTTTCCCCGGACAAAGCTGTATTTCCTCAGAATGATATGAAACTTTCCATGGTGCCTCAAATACGATTTTCTTATTGTTCATTGTCTTCTTCCTCAGTATTGTTTTCCGCATCCCGCCGCAGCAGTCTGCAGCGGGATACGGATGCTTCCGCGCCTTTATGGAAGACCCGGGAATCTCCACAATATAATTCCGAATCTCCTTATCTCAGGTCATATACGCTCCTGACGCTGACTGTCTCCGGATTTCCGCGCACGATCCGTACTCTGCGTTCGCCCGCGTTCATATCGAAATAGTTGTCCTCCAGGACGGTATCCGCCCCGCAGAGGACTTCCACGCTTCTGGCATAAGCCGAAGCGCTCACGACGATCTCGTCTCCCTCGATCCTGGCCTTCAGCTCCGGATCCCGGAAACGGAAATGTTTCGGCGGGCAGAACAGGACGCTGCCGCTGCCCGCGCAGCTTCCCGCTTTATCCCGAAGTTCATAGGAATAGTAGCAGCCGAAAGTATCTTCTCCGCTAAAATCCTGCTCCTCCATCCATACGGCCGACAAAGCCGGGGCGTGTACGGGGAAGCTGCCCTCGCAGATCACGGATGCATCCGGTCTTCTGAGCGCCCAGTAAGCGGTTCCGTCAAAATCCTGCCTGCTTTCATTGCTGACATTCAGGCGGGCAGACTTTTTCAGTTTGAAGGGTTCAGCGTTTACGTTGGTGTTCTGCGACAGGACTCCCTCTTCATGGCAGGAAATCAGAACCGGCGCGAAGAAACGTTTTGCATAATAATGCAGCGCCTTCCAGCGGCCGAAATAATCGATGCTCGCCCAGCTGACGACCGGCCAGCAGTCATTCAGCTGCCAGATCACGGTTCCCATGCAGCAGCCGCGGTTTCTCCTCCAGTGCTCGACTCCGTACTGCATGGCCTGGGCCTGCAGGAGCTGGGAGGCATAGACAAAGCCGTCCAGCGTGGAGGGATACAGGTAAGTCTGCGAGAGATAGGCGGCGATCCGTCCGTTGGCGGAAGCATTTCTCTGATGCTTCTCCATCACATAGGAAAAAACATTCCGGTCTTCCGGGAGGGTGAAAGATTTAATCGTCTCCATGCAGGGGAAGGACTGGAAGCCGAATTCCGACACATAGCGGAACTGATAGTTCCTGTAGTCCGTAAAGGGTTTCAGGCCGTGCCAGACATCCCAGTAATGCACGTCGCCGCGGGTGGGATCCTGCGGTTCGTCCAGGCTTCCTCCGCTCGACGGGCTGGAAGGCCAGTAGAAGGTCACCGGATCCTCCACCTTAAGCACCTGCGGCATTACGTACTCATACATCTTGATGTAATCCGCTACCTGACGCTTTGAGCTGACCCACTCATTGTTGAAGGCGACGAATTCTTCCATCTCGTTGTTGCCGCACCAGAGTGCCAGGGACGGATGAGAGCGGATCCGCCGCACATTATCCGTCAGTTCTGCCCGGATATTGGCGTCAAATTCATCTGTCAGGTTATATACCGCGCAGGCGAACATGAAATCCTGCCAGACCATCAGGCCCAGCTCATCGCAGATATCATAGAAATAATCGTCCGGATAGTAACCGCCGCCCCAGACGCGGATGGTATTCATATTGGCCGCCCGGGCATCCTCCAGAAGGCGCCTGGTCCGCTCCGGGTTTACTCTCGGCAGAAGATTGTCCTCCGGAATATAGTCGGAACCCATGGCGAAGATATCCACGCCGTTGACGCAGTGGCAGAAGCTCTCGCCCCACTGATCCTTCTCCCTGCGGACCGTCATCGTCCGGAGGCCGATCCTCTTTTCCCAGCGGTCAAGCTCTTTCTCCCCGTCCATCAGGCGGACGCAGGCAGAATAAAGCGGCTGATCGCCGAAGCCTGCCGGCCACCAGAGCTGCGGATCTTCCAGCTCGATCAGGCAGGATTCTCCCTCCGCTTTCATGACCTTTCCATCGGGAGCTGTAAGGACAGCTTCTACTCTGAGACCGCTGCCGGAAGCGGCCGCGCAGATCTCATTTCCTGCAGGAAGGAGTTTTGTGTCAAAGCGACAGCTCACCTTTCCGTTCTCATGATTCTGTCGGACAAAGACATCTCGGATTCTGGCTTTCTCCACGCCGATGATCATGATATCGCGCCAGATCCCGGCGTCGGGAAGCCTTGGACCCCAGTCCCAGCCGAACATGCAGTGGGCTTTTCTGAGCAGCGGGAAGCCCGTCATGGCATCCGAACTGCCGTCCGCGCGGGATTTCGCGTATGCCTCGCGGATATAGCGGGTCGGAGAATACAGAATAACCGTAATCTCATTCTCTCCCGCTTTCAGAAACTCCCGCACATCATATTCCCAGCTGCGGTGCATATTGTCAGCTCTGCCGACCTCCGCGCCGTTGATCCGGATCTCAGCTACGGTATCAAGCCCTTCGCAGCGCAGCAGAAGCTCACTGCAGTCAAACAGATCCTCCGGAACAGAGAAAGTCCGGGTATAATAAAAATCATTTTCCATCAGGGCAAGCGCCTGCATCTCATTATCCCGGTAAAATGGATCCGGCATTTTTCCCGCGCACAGCAGATCATTGTACACGGATCCGGGAACCTGTGCCGGAACAGGCGGCTCAGACAGGCCGGGAATCTCCAGTGTCCATGAACCATTCAGAAGCAGTTTTTTCATTTTTCCTCCATCATTCTGCAGGGAAAGGCAGGGCATGATTGATCCCTGGCACATTCCGGTATGAAAACATCCACAGCTGCGCTCATTCTGCAGTTCACAGCAGAACAGTTGTCCTACCAGAGAAAGAATTCCGAACCGGTTAGCTTCAATATTCCTTCCAGGAAATAATAGTCTCCGTAAATGAGTGAAAACTCATGCTCTCCGTCGTGATAGGCGGACGTACATTTCTCCAGCAGAAAATCCGTTTCCGGATCCCAGCAGCATCGCTTTTCGTCCAGGGTCCTGAGAAGAAAAACTGCGGAGCCGCGGTAATGATCCGCCTCCGCTCCTTCCAGATATCCCGCCAGCTCGATCAGTCCGCAGGCGGTAATCGCCGCGGCAGAAGAATCCTCCAGCAGGACCGTCTCCGGCTGCCGGTAATCAACCGGTACAAGGCCGGAATCCGGAATACTGGCAATGCAGTAGTCTGCGACTTTCCTGGCCGTGTCCAGAAAACGGATATCTCCCGTGTGGCGGTAACTGAGGGCAAAGCCATAGACGGCCCAGGCCTGTCCCCTGCTCCAGGAAGAACCGGCCGCATATCCCTGACCGGCCAGGGAGCGCCGGAAGGCTCCGGTCTCACAGTCGAAATCAACGATATGACACACCGACCCGTCTTCCCGGACAAAATATTCAGCAGCGGTGAGGGCATGTTCACGGGCAATCATCCGGAATCTCGGATCAGAAGTAACTTCTGAAGCCCAGTAGAGAAGGGGCAGATTCATCATGCAGTCAATGATCGCGTATCCCCTGCGGTCCTCCCCGCCGGAATCATTCCAGGCCCGTATAAAGCGGCCGGCAGGGTTATATCGCCCGGCAAGATTGGAAGCCGCGAGCAGACCTGTATCTTTCGCCCTGTCATCATGGTCATGGCGATAATGCGCCACCGCGTTCAGCAGAAAGCGAAAGCCGCTGTCGTGATCCATATTCTCATAGTCCATGAGAACGGCTCTTACTTTTTCTTCATTGATCAGCGCGGCTTCTCTGAAGATCGTCTCCCCGGTCAGGTGAAACATCTGCCACATCATGCCGCCCCAGAAACCATTGGTCCACCAGCCGATCTTATCCGGCGCCGAATAATCGTCAAAAACGCCGTCACAGCTCCTGAAGGGGACCTTATCCCTGTTTCTTCTCGCCGTGGGCAGCAGCTTCCGGATCAGCTTCTGCTGCGTTTCCGCCGCCCATTTTCCGATTTCAGTATTGTCTGAAACAAAGTTTTTCATAGCTGAGGGTACTCCCTGGTCTGTTCCTCCGGTCCTTCTGCGGTATCTGTCAGGCGCCTTTCAGTTCTTCCAGTGCTTCCCGGATCCCGGCAGCCAGCTGGTCAGGGCAGGACGTGGATTTCATACCGCACCTTGTCCCCTTCAGAAGGTCCGCTACTTCCTCCGCCGGCCTGCCGAGCGCCAGTTTGCTTACGCCGATCGTATTGCCCGGGCAGCCGCCTTCAAATTCAATCTTGCGCAGAATCCCCTGTTCATCGATCCCGATGCGGATCCCTCTGGAACATGTGCCTTTTGTCCTGAAATACTTTTCAATCATGTCTGTACCGGCTCCTTAATCACTCATTATAGACCAGCGCCATGAATTCCAGGTCGCTGTCACTGTTGTTCTCGATGCTGTGGCTCTGTCCGCACTCAATGATACAGACATCCCCCGCCGTTACATGGTGGACGCTGTGGTCATTGTCAATAAAATCCCCTTCTCCCTTCAGGATATAATAGGGTTCTGTCTCATGAAGGTGTTCATGCCAGCCGATGCTCGCGCCCGGCGGGAGTACGATCCGCGCATACAGTCTTCCGTGCCCGTTCAGCTCCTCCTTCTGCAGCACGTCGTGGATCGTGACAGTTCCTCTTCCATCCCTCATATGTTCCCTGTAATGTGTTGTCTCTCTCCTCACCATAGTACGGTTTCCTCCCTTGAAGCGCTCCTCCCGCAGCTGACGTTACGGGAATCGGTGAAATGAAGCTTTCGTCTGCGGATCACGCCGGATTCCGCTTCCGGAAAAGGCAGCCGGCTGTCCGCGGTGCCTGAAATGCGGGATCTGTGCTTTTGCCAGTATTATACCAGTTTCCAAATCCGATGAGAACAGGTTCCGGCAGCCGGATCATGAATAAACATTATAGTCTCTTTCAAAGAGTTCCTCACTGATCTGCCTGTGCAGAATCTCCTCCGGCACGGTCTCAGCCATTTTCCGGATGACAAAATCCTTGCTCTTTGAACTGTATTTATACATCCCGTTCAGCTTCTGAATGTGGGAGAGTTCCTCCCGCCAGAGAAACTTCAGTTTCTTCTTCACATCCGCTCCCGGGTTCCTCTTTGCCTCCCGGATCGTGTAAAAATCAAGAACAGGCTTTTCCGGATCCATCTGTTCTGCAGAAATAATTCCCCACCATTCCGGCACATGCTCCCTGCTGCTTATGGCATGCGTGGAACCTACAACCAGCCAGTTGTAATCAAAATAGCGGTCATAATCCTTCACCTGCCTGCCAAGCCTTACATAGGAATCCGCGTCGCTCTTGATTTCTATTCCCGCGACCGCTTCCGGAAGAACCATCACCACATCCGCCCGGGATCTGCCCATCTGCTTTTCTTCAATGATCCGGACTTTTCCGTACTTTTCCTCCAGAAATTCAAACAGAGGCTCTCTGATATCCGCGTCATGCAGTGACATACTCACTCCCTCCGCCGGCTCAGTGCACAGGTATCCGGCTTTCCGGCTCATATTCTTCGTGCTGTCCCATAAATCTCCCTGATTATATCAGATGCAGGAAGAATCCGCATTCCTGTTTTTCATGTCCGCATTTTTCCGGCCCTGTTCACGGCGTTTGTTTTCATTTCCGGGCTTCCATTTTTCAGATAAGGAGTCTGGTTCTCTCTTCTTCCTCTTCCTCATCCTGCTCCCTGTCCTCGCTGGTGCAGTACAGCGCCATCACGGCAGCCCTCCCGGAGGAAGTCTCGCACAGGACGCGGAACCTGCTGCTCTCCTCAAGCAGGAGGCTTTTCACGACGCCTGTATCTTCAGCAGCAAGAGCGCAGGTCTTTGTCCGGGATTCGATCCTGATTCCGTATTCAGCTGCGCTGATAAAGACTCTGCTCAGGTCGGCTCCGTCCAGCAGCTCATCCTCGACAAAATCAGAAAGGCGGATCTTACGGTCGTATCCGGCAAGATCAATGATCTGCCTGGACGGCAGTCCGTAGATTCTTTCTCCCTCTCCTTTTACATACCACTGAATGGTCCCGCTGAGCTGATTTCTGCCGCCTCCTGCGCCTCTGCTGCCCCATCTCCCGTCATGTTTTATGCTGCCGGGATCGTTCCTGAATTTCCGGAAAAAGACCAGTCCCGCTGCCGCAGGAAGCAGCAGAAGCGGAACCGCGCACAGATACCAGGCGGATGGGATCAGGGCATTGATCCGGATCATAAAACTGCTTTCCAGAGAAAACCCGTTTTCCAGAGAGGCGCGCATACAGATTTTTGTCAGACCGTTCGAGAGGCCTGAAATCTGCAGTTCAGACCCTCTGAGGGAGCATTCGGCAATTCCTTCGTCTGCCGTATAAGCCGTATATGAGATCTCCCCGGAATCGACCGAGCTGAAAAAGCCGTCCAGATTCAGCTCTCCTCTGCACAGCCGGGGGAGCAGCCCGTCCAGAACAACCGTCTCGTCAATCGTTCCGGTCATGAGCAGAGGGGGTTCCGTTTCAGTCTCCGTCTCTGTTTCTGTTTCCCTCTCTGTCTCCTCTTCTGTCTCCGGCATTTTCTCTATGGCTTCCTCCGGAAGCTGTTCGAACAGATCGGGAAGCATCGATGCGTTTTCCACCAGGTGGCAGCTTCCGCCGGTCATATCCGCCATATATGTCATCAGGTTTTCATCTATTCTTCCTGTGACTCTGAGCGCGACAGTATCAATCAGAAAACCGTCTCTCCGGGCAGTCTCCACGGCAACCAGGGCGTCTGTCAGGGATTTTTTCTCGGCTTCCTCCTCATTCTCTGCGCGCGGGAGATCAATCTCCCCATCTGTGAGAAGGACAATCCATTTGCGGTTTCCCTTCTTCATTGCGGACGGATCCCGGGGATCTTCTGCAGTCCGGGCCTGATTATCCCGCTTTTCTCTGTCAGGCCGGGATCCATCCTGTGGATTTGTTGTACCGCCGCTGCCTTCTTCACCCGCCCCGGCTGTCGGAATCTCCATATCAGACAGCATCTCCACTGCACGGATCATCGCCTGCCCGATATCCGTATCCCCCTCCGTATAAGTAAAATGATCCAGCGATTCTGTAATTTTTCTTCTTCCTCCGGCGGAGTCCAGTTCTGTAAGGGGAGTCAGTTCTCCAAGGGTGTCCGAAAATGGAATCAGGCAGACTCTGGATCCCGGAACCGATCGAATTCCATCGATGCACCGCCCGGCAGCCTCCAGGCACAGATAGTCCGGGTCGGACTTCTTCATGGAACCGGACTGGTCTATCACCAGAGCCAGGTCTATTCCTCTTTCATTGCCTGACCGGCTGCTTTCAGACAGCCTCTCTCCGGAAGGATTCTGCATACCGGCCGGAGACTCCTGCATGCCGTATGATTCGGGCAGATCAGCGGGATCAGGACTTTCTTCCTCTGTCAGATCTTCCATGAAAAAATCTTCCGGAAGCAGAGTTTCCTGAGCGAAATATTCCCTTTTTCCTGCCGGATTGAAAAAAAGCATAAGAAGCAGTGCGGAATTTATAACCAGGGAATGCATGAAAAAACGTTTTCTGAACATAGATTTGCCACCTCCTGAAATGGATCAGATATGATTTTTGAAATGAAAAAAGAAAAAGGTACGGGAAGAATTCCCGAAAAAGATAACCGAAGATTTCTGAGAAAAAGAAAAAGAAAAAAGAAGGAACAGATGCAGCTAAGTAAATCATCCGTGAAAAATCCGGAGATTCCGTAAAAGAGATGAAAGATAGAAGAACACAGACCCGATGTGCCATTTCAATCATGGTAATCCCTGAGCCGGAAAAAATCAACTGAAATTTAACTTCTGCAGTTCCTGTCCGGTTACAGTTCACGGTCCTCCGCACATCCGGCCACACGCATATTCCGCCTGGCAGCTTTGCTGCTTAGTGAAATAGCGTACAGACCAGACCATCCGTGCTTCGCACGTATGCCGCATCCAGGATGCTCCTGTCTGAGGCAGCTGCGCGGAGGTCAAAAAAAGATGCCCCCGCCGCATTCAGCAGCGGAAGCATCCCATACTTCCTGTTATAACAGCCTGTCCGTCATTCTCAGTTCTTTCTTCCGAAGAGAAGCCGTCCCAGCCAGATCACGATGCAGGCACCGATGACGGATACAATCAGTGATCCCACAATCCCGTGCCCGGAGATGCCGATGAACCCGAGTACAAAGCTTCCGACAAAACCGCCCACGATTCCGAGGATTATATTGCGCAGAACTCCGCCGCTCTCATCCATAATACTGCCGGCCAGCCAGCCTGCGATTGCGCCAAGAATGATTCCTCCGATAATTCCCATAAGATTTTCCTCCTTAAAACACTCTATTCTGTCCGGACCCAGACACTCATCTCATTACTGCCCCGGTTCGCCCAGGTATAGTAGGGAATGAAGCGCAGACGCTGCTCTTCCTTCTCCTCCCGCATCTCATCGTCAAAGCCATAGAGCCCGCCCCGGACCGGCGCTGTTTTTCTGCGTATTCCCGCGGCTGTAATGGCAACGATATGTCCCAGTTCCCCGTCTTCTTCCTGCTCCGCAAAATCAGGATCCCTTTTTATGGAAAGCATATGCAGATCTTTTCCATTGTCCGCTTCCTCCAGACAATAGACCAGCGGACCCCTGCCCACCGCGGCTTTTCCGATATCAGACCGCAGGTCTGCTCTCGCCCGCCACAACTCGGGCTTCATGGGAAGATCCAGAAGGATTTCATTTTTCTCCTCCTGCAGATCAAGCAGTACAAAGCCTTTTTCCGGCACCGCCCTGCAGGCTTCCCCATTTACCGTCAGAGCAAAAGTCCTTGCCCAGGAAGGAATCCTGAGTCCCAGCCGCAGCTTCTGTCCCGCTTCCTTTTCCAGCTGAAGACGGATCTTTCCGCTGACCGGGTACCCGGTCTCCTGACGGATCCGAATCTCCCCGCTCTTCATGGAAAAACAGGACTCGGAACTCATGTACAGATTTACAAAGCAGCAATCTTCCCTAGCAGTATACACATATTGATCGACGGATGCAAGAAGTCTTGCCAGATTGGGCGGGCAGCACGCGCAGCCGAGCCATTCGGGCCGGACGGCCTTCACATGGCTTTTTCCGGGATCCAGCGCCGAACTGACGGGATTGACCTCCAGCGGATTAACGTAGAAAAAGTGCTTTCCGTCCAGGGCAGTGCCGGAAAGTACGGTATTATACAGAGCCCTTTCCATCACGTCGCCGTATTCGCCGTCCGCCTCATTTTCCATCATGGCCTTTGCGAAGAATACCAGCCCGACGGACGCGCAGGTTTCGCAGTACATGGTATCATTGGGCAGATCGTAATCAAATGTAAAAGCTTCACCGTGAACGGTTGACCCGATGCCGCCCGTGATGTACATTCTCCTGTCGACGATATTTCTCCAGATCTTCCTGCAGGCCGCCAGCATGATTTCATCCCCGCAGGCCGCGGCCACGTCCGCCATGGCGGTGCACAGGTAAACCAGACGCACCGCATGTCCCTCCGCCGTATCCTGATCCACAACCTTTTTGTGGATCTGGTAATAGCGCAGAGGAAGCGGATCCATTCCATGAATAACCGGTTTTCTGTCCGGATCGTTCTGCCTCTCCTTCTCAAAGAAATCCGGATCCTCCCCGCGGATCATCAGGAAATGGCGGCTCAGTTCCCTGTACCGTTCTTTTCCGGTAAGCTGATAAAGCTTCATGAGGCCGATCTCGACCTCCTCGTGGCCGTCAAAACCATACCGGCCTTCCGGCCCCAGTTCTCTCCAGATGCAGTCTGCGAGCTTTTCGGCAATTTCGACGACCTTCCTGTTCCCTGTCGCCCGGTTATAGGCGACCGCGGCCTCCATAAGATGTCCGGCGCAGTAAAGCTCATGACTTTCCCGGAGGCGTCTGAACTTCCTGTCAGGCTCCTCTATCGTAAAATAGGTGCTGAGGTATCCGTCTTCTTCCTGGGCATCCCCGATCAGGTCCACAACACTGTCCGCCAGCTTTTTCAGATTCTCATCCATCTTTTCGGAAAGAGAATACGCGGCAGCTTCCAGCCATTTATAGACATCGCTGTCCTGGAAGACCCATCCGTAATGGTGACCGCTGTGTTTCCCTGCCGCGATCCGGAAATTCTCCAGGGCATGGCTTTTCTTATTCGGGATGTGGGCGTCGTCCCGCTCGCGCTCGATCCGGACGTCGATCTCGTCATTCAGCACCTTCCACTGGTAGGGAATCATCTCACTGCGGACAAGTTCCCTGTAGCGCGTCCAGAATCTATCTGTGATTTTCGTATTTCCTTCTGCCAACTGTTTCTGCCTCCTGTCTGCTCTGCCTTTATCCGAGCGCCGTGCTCAGAAACTCGATATTTGTTCTCTCCACGGCACTGCAGGAGCTGTAGACCAGGGACGCATCCGCCACGGATGGCAGATACCAGTCATACTGCCTGAAATAATCCAGGATCTCAGGCGTCCTGAAGATATAGCCGTGACGGGCATAGATTTCGTTGATCGCGGTCTGGATCTGGTCCGCGCTGAATCCGGCAATATCCGCCCCGGTCAGGTACCGTTCACTGCTGAAAGGCAGAAGCTGCGGCACCGTCTGAACATTCTGTGCAGGCGCCGGCTGCAGGTTCTGCGCAGGATCTGTCTGCGGATTCTGCACAGGCTGGAGATTCTCCTGCATCCCGGCTGCACTGCTCTCCCGGGCATAACCGCTCTCCTCCGAAGCGTACCAGGCTTTCTGCAGGATATCTTGGAGCGATGTCCCGAACCCTTCCTGGCCAGCCAGATTATAAAGCCCGTAAATATTCAGGACATAAGGCGTATCACCGCCTGTTGCGTTATAGCCGGACATATACATCCTGGCCCAGCTTAAGAATCCTTCCGGCAGGCTTTCCGTCGGATGGCCCTGCAGGTAAAGGTAGAAAAGATCCCCCCCGTAGATTCCATAGGCGTCTGTCGAGATATAACGCAGCCCGCCGTCCGTCCACTGCTCACCGGCCGTCCGGTCATAATAAAGATTTTCAAGCCGCATGGAATAAGTATTTTCATCGATCTTCCTGAAATCCGTAAAATTCCCGTGGAAGGAACAGACATATACCACATCTGCGTCGCTGTCATGATACTGGCCGGTAAAGCTGCCGTCATCCTTCAGGAAAAGCTGGCAGTCCCAGCCGCCGGCGCCGCTGGAAAAGATGAATTCGTCCGGAACCTCTTTCAGTATTCCGACCGGTTCCTGCTGCGGCTTTCCGGCATAAGCGGACAGTTTTTCCACCGCACTGCGGTAAGTCATCCCCTGCGGAGCCAGGGTCAGGACTTTCCGGCTCAGTTCCTCATCATCCGCCCAGTTATAAAGCAGCAGCGTCTCCATGCTCTGGATGATCGCGCTTTTGGCCGACTCATAGCTCCACTGATCCGCCGCGGCGCCGTTGTGCTGATATTCCGCCATCATCCCGTAATCATAATCCGGCCAGGTTTTTTCCTGCCAGACCTCGTTCGGGACAAGGCCTGAACCGGACAGAACATACTCTGTAAAAGTTACCGTCCAGTTCTCATCCCCGCAGCTGGAATACAGCCAGAGGTTCCGGCTTCCCGCCCTCTGGAAAAGTACATAGCGGAAGCCGCCCCCCGCAAGATAATCAACATCTGTTTTCAGAAGCCGGACCGCTTTTGTCCCGTCAAAGGTATAGACGTACAGATCTGCGGCTCCCGCCATCCAGGAATACTCATACTGGAACAGCTTCGCAGCCGCAAAGATCAGTTCCGGAGCTGCATCGCCGCACACATCGGCAAGTACCGCAGGCCGGAGTTCTGTCTCCACTCCCGTCCGCTCTTCAAAATCATATCTGCCCCATGAATTCTGCCAGTCGTACAGAAGGACCCGCTCCCTGTACCCTTCCAGGACTTCAAGGTAAGCCTGCGCACAGGCATCGGACATCACGGCGGAGTCCGCTGCGGCCTCCGTTCCCGGAACTGCTTCCGGAATTACCGTTTCTGTAACGGACGATTCCTGAATGCTGTCCGATCCGTCGCTTTCCTCAAAGAAATACCACTGATCATCGGGCACAGAATCATCTCCGGAAACGGCTGACGCCGCGGAACTGGCTGAAGCTGCAGCTCCTGCAGCAGACGCCGCGGACGCGGCGGACGCGGCAGAAGCGTCTGTCCCCGACGCAGCTGCGGACGAGGCACCGGCTGCCGCGGAATCTTCCCCCGAAACATATGTCACAAAGAGATTCTTTGCCAGGTCAAGATAATCCGAAAGATTTGAAGCCGGGCAGGAAGCAGAAAAAAGAAGTCCCAATATGGCTCCTGCAGCGACCGCGGTGTATTTTTTCCTCATAGACCATCCCCTCCTTTTTGGCCTGAAATCATGCTGATCCATCCTGTCTGCTGATTTTTACCTGCTTCTTATTTTCTT
Source organism: uncultured Lachnospiraceae bacterium (assembly GCA_902779575.1). GTDB lineage: Bacteria > Bacillota > Clostridia > Lachnospirales > Lachnospiraceae > Porcincola. The sequence goes on along the minus strand of CACZBW010000004.1, from coordinate 106,840 downwards.
CCGAACCCGAACTGATCTTTGATGGAAGATACGGAATCCATAAGCTGCTCCGGCGCGGATCCGAGTGCCTCAAGCACTTTCCCGAGGCTCCATCCTTCCGGCTGCTCAGGCTTCTCGCTTTCTGTCTCCGAGATCTCCTCAGGCTCCGTCTCTTCTGTCTCAGTTTCTTCCGTCTCTGTTTCTGTGAGTTCTTCCGTCTCTGTTTCTTCCGGTTCCGGCTCCGTGAGCTTCTCCGGTTCTGTTTCTGTGAGTTCCTCTGTCTCTTCTTCCGGTTTCCGCTCCGTGAGCCCCTCCGGTTCTGTTTCTGTGAGTTCCTCTGTCTCTTCTTCCGGCATCGCTTCCGTAAATGCCTCTGTCTCCACAGACCCTGTCTCTGTCGTCTGGACGGGCTCCGGCCCTTCCGTCTCATTCATCTGATCTGTTTCTTCTTTCTTTGTCCACTGCAGACCTTCCCGCTCCTCAGACACTGCAGGATCTGTTTCGCTTTCCTGCGCCTGCTGATGTCCTTCCCGTTCATCGGACACAGCCGGATTTGTCTCAGTCTCCTGCGTCTGCACCAATTCTTCCCGTTTTTCCGGTGCGGCTGCTTTTGTCTCGTCCTCCTGTATCTGCTGCTGTCCTTCTCTCTCTTCAGGCACCGGCGGCTTTGGCTCGCTCTCAGCTTCCGGCGGGCTGTCATCCGGCCGCGGGAAATTGTGCAGAAGCGCCATGCTCTCGTCGTCCGGCTCTACTTCAAGAATTCCGTCGCCGTCCCAGTCTTCACCGTGGTTGTGCGGAGTACCGTCATCATAAAACAGATAGTGCCAGTCCTCCCACATCCGGTCATATGTCGCTTTGTCCACCACTCCGTCCTGTGTAAGTCCGGAATATCCCTGGTAATTGATTACTGCCTGTTCCGTATGAGGTCCGAAAATTCCATCCGGTTCCTCAAAGAGCCAGCCCATCTGGAACAGAAGCGTCTGAATCTCCTCCACATCCTCTCCCCGGTCGCCTCTCCGGACATCAGCCGACACAGAAGCGGTCAGCATAAACAGGAGGACCACAGATATTACAATGGCGCTGATCTTTTTCATAACAATACACCTCCCTGAAACAATGTTCCAAATTCTGCATCCATTCCGCCCTGGCCAAATTCAGCCCCGGCGCACGGCAGCTCCAGCAGCCGGACCGGATGCGGATGCCCCGGCTCTGCGCTCCGCTTCGGCCGGATAAGGATAAAACATAAAAAGCCTGTATGCAAAAAGCGCTCCCTGCGGCCGGGAAGAACCCATGCTGCATAAGGGAGCGCTGTTCCCAGACCAGTCCGGCCTGCTTTTAAATTTTTACCGGCTGCCTCTCATTTGCGGGCAGTATCCTCCTGACTCAGTCAGCGTTATCCCAGATCAGGCCGACATTGCAGTCAGTCAGTTTCTCTTCGGAATCCACATACCAGTAACTGCCGTCCGGATTCTTCGCGATGGCGTAGCCATCTTCGCCCTCGCTGAGCACGGCAAATGTCCCGTTTTCCGCTACGCAGTAATAATGCCTGCTCTCGCCGTCCTTCGTTCCTGTGATTTCTACGTCTCCGTTCCAGTAATTTTCCGTAACGCCGCCGCGCATCATAAGGTCGTCTTCTGTATTCTTATGGCCTTTCGAATACCAGATCGTATCGCCGTCGACCTTATCCGCTTTCCAGTCGCCCGTGATCACGATGTATCCTTCCGGATCTTCCGGATCTATGCCGACCAGCGCGCCGTGTCCCTGCCGGACTCCGTCCGTAACGGCGCCTGTGTAGAGCCAGTTGTCGGCAATGAGAGTCGCGAATCCTGTCACAAAGTCCGCGTCTGTCTCCTGCCCGTCCTGGAAAGCCCTGACTCCTTCTGTCTTCTCACTGCGAAGATAGTCCGCCGCTTTATCATATGCCGCAAGATACATCAGTTTTGTGATCTCGTCCGGCTGTCCTTCCGTATCTTCACGGGTATATTTTGCACAGACCCAGCCTGTATTGCCGTCTGCGTCATACTGAACCTCTATCCAGCTTCCATCTTCTGTAAAGCGGCCGGTTCCTCTGACCTTCTGCTCCGGGCCCAGCTGGGTGATCCACTGCGAATCCACTCCGGGATTTTCTCTGACATTCAGATGAGAATTATAGGTGACAATGGGAAGGTACCAGATCTCCAGCCCCGGTGCGGAGCTTACGGTCTCTTTCATGCCGTTCGGAACCTGCAGGGCACTGTTTTCCACATACCCTTTAAGGCCGTAATAATCAACTTTCGTCACTTCATCCGACGTGGAGAGAACCGTAACCGGCGACCCCTCCCGGATCTTCAGAAGCGCCGGACTGCCTGAATCCGGACCGGATCTCAGAACAGTGTCGGCCGCGGTCACAACGGTGGAATCCTCGATCGCAAGTCTCTCGGATTCTGCCTCGGATTCTTTCTCAGACTCCCACTGTGCCCTGGCGTCCTTAAGTCCCTGCTCCGCATCATCGTAAGCCTTGTTCAGGGCGGCATCCAGCTCAGACTCCGCTGTTGCAAGGGTCTCGGCGAGCAGCTGTTCCTTCTCGGATTCCGCGGTCTCCTGAGCTGCTTTTACAGCCGCTGCCATCTCAGATTCCGCAGTTTCCTTTGCCAGGGCAAGCGCCTGTTCCTTTTCCGATTCGGCCGCTGTCTTCGCCTCGGCAAGAGCCGATTCCTTCTCAGATTCAGCTGCCGCTTTCGCCTCATCAAGCGCTGCCGTCATCTCGGACTCAGCTGCTGTCTTCGCCTCATTAAGCGCCGTCTGCTTCTCAGACTCGGCCGTCTTCTCAGCTTCGGCAAGAGCTGCTTCTTTCTCCGATTCGGCCGTGGTTTTCGCTTTTTCCAAAGCCGCCGTCATCTCGGACTCAGCGGTCTCTTTCGCAGCCGCAAGAGCCGCTTCCATCTCGGACTCGGCAGTTTCTTTTCCTTCCTCAATCGCTTTGAGCAGTTCCGACTCCGCTGTCTCCTTAGCTGCCGCAAGGGCGGCTTCTTTCTCGGATTCCGCAGTGGCTTTCGCTTCCTTCAGAGCAGCTGCCATCTGTTCTTCCGCGGCGGCCTTCGCCTCTGCCAGTGCTGTCTCCTTCTCTGTGCCGGCGGCGAGTGCCGCGGCGGCAAGCGCTGATTCCTTCTCTGCTTCCGCAGCTGCTCTTGCTTCTTCCAGAGCAGCTTCCATCTTTCCTTCCGCATCTGCCTTCGCCTCTGCCAGAGCGTTTTCCATCTCCGCCATCGCCGCCGCGCGGGCTTCCGCGAGAGCAGCTTCCTTTTCCGATTCCGCTGTCTGAATCGCCTCGGCCATACTCTCCTGCATCTTCAGCTCAGCTTCCTCAAGCGCCTGAGCCAGGGCGGATTCCTTCTCCGCTTCCGCCTGGGCACGCGCCTGGGCAAGAAGCTCCTCCACGCTCTGAAGGATCTCAGCTTCTGTTCCGTCTTCAAACAGCTCTGCCTCTGTCCCGGTCAGTGTCTCCGGTCCCGGATCTGCCTCCGTTCCCGCTTCCATGGCGGCTGCTGTCTCTGCTTCCGTTCCCGCTTCCATGGCAGCTGCTGTCTCGGCTTCTGTTCCCGCTTCCACTGCGGCCGCTGTCTCGGCTTCCGTTCCCGCTTCCGCTGCGGCCGCTGTCTCGGCTTCCGTTCCCGCTTCCGCCGCCTCAGCTTCCGTTCCTGCTTCCGCCGCCTCAGCTTCCGTTCCTGCTTCCGCCGCCTCAGCTTCCGTTCCTGCTTCCGCCGCCTCAGCTTCCGTTCCTGCTTCTGCAGCAGCTGTATCTGCCTCCGTCCCGGCCTCAGGCACAGCCGCTTCCGTCTCTGAGGCATTCTCTTCCTGCCCGGCGGCCGGAGCAGCTTCTGTCTGATTCCCGTCAGCTGCTTCTGCTGTCCCGGCTGTTTCCTCAGACTGTGCCGTTTTCTCTGTCACTTTTACTTCCGTCTGTACAGCAGCTGTTGTCTCCGGTTCTTTTTTCGGTGAACTTCCGCAGCCTGTTGCGGAAGACAAAACCAGAATGCACGAAATAGCCAGCCATGCAGGCAGTTTTGGCAGTTTCATAAGAATCCTCCTCTCTTACACAGCAGCTAAGCCGCTGATTTCCTCTAATTGTAAAGCATAAATATAAAAAACCGGTACCGCATCCGCGGTACAGTACCATTCAAGTCTCGCACCGCTGTCAATCTTCACTAATTTTATCATCTATGAAAGCTTTTGAATACTATATATTGAAACTAAATTCATTTTTCTTGTTACTATTCATGGCTCTCCGCACATCAGCCCACACCTGCATTCACCTGGCAGCCTGGCAGCTTTGCTGCTCAGCGGAATCGTGTGCAGAGCAGGCCATCCGTGCTGTGCACATATGCCGCATCTCTGCGGCCGCCTGCCCGGGCACACTCTCTGCAAGGCTGAAAAAAAACTGCTCCGCATCAGCAGAGCAGCTCTTCATCATTTCATTTTATTCCTTTGTAACCTGCCGGGGATGCTGTCCGGTTCTCATCCCATAGATTCTTCATCCGCAGTCAGCTCGATGCCGAACTCATCCACCTGCGGTTCTTCCTCCGCCGGCTCCTGTACAAGGGGAACGAATACGCTGTAGTAAGCGTCTTCATCCAGTCCCTGCAGCAGCGCTGGAAGATTGACTACGATATTGTCGATGCTGAACGGAAGTTTCAGGCTGATATGTTCCGTGACCGGTTCATCGTCCTTCTCTTTCGTGATCTCCAGATCCATGCTGAACTTCTGGCCGATATTGGTACAGGTGCCCCTCTCGTCCTCTTTCAGCTTGGCGACGCGCTCTCCTCCCACATAGACGTCGATCCTGTAGGGAGCTTCGATCGTCTGGCCGTTATACTCCATGGAAGTATTGTCAAAATAGAGGGTGTGGCCTCTTCCGATCACATACATGGCAGCCGCGATCGCAAGCAGGACAAGAACGGTCAGGATTCTGAACAGCAATCTTCTTGAATTCTTCATGATCATGCTCCCTTCCCGTCTGCTCCGGCGGCCTGCTGGTCTGCCTGAAGCTGCTCCGCAGCCTGGCTCTTCTTCTTTCTCTTCTTTGTCTCATACATGACAAGTGCGATCGTGATGACCGCGTAGGAGACAAATACGCGGAAATATTCACCGATCATGGAATCGCCGGTGATGACGGCGCCTGCCTTCGGTGCAACGATGAACATCGTATGGAAGAGAATGACGCCGAGAAATACATTTCCGATCGAAGCGTGGTCAACCGAAGCGCCGCCGACCAGGAGCGCCGCGATACAGAACATGCCGATCTGCGAATGGGAGCTGTAGGTGGACAGATTTCCCATATTCTGCAGATAGATGATCATGCCGAATCCCGCCAGGACGGTCGAAATAACGATCGAGATAATCCTTGTCCGCTCCACGTTGATACCGGCGTCCTCGGCAACCTGCATATCCTGCCCGACCGCCCTCATATCCTGTCCGAGTTTCGTTCTGCGGAACCAGACAATCAGAAGGCACATCAGCGCAATCACGATCAGGGTAGCGACCGGGATCCGGACGCCCTTGATATTGACCGCCAGAAGTTCATCCAGCTTCTGACGCATCTGCAGAAGACTTACGGTATTGCGGATGCCGTAGCCTCTGGGGAGCTTGATCGAAGAATGGATGATCGGAATAACCGAACCCATCAGGTACAGAACAACCAGCTGATAGATACCATTTATAAAATAGCTCATGATATAGCTGGTTACCATCTCTCTTCCCTTTGCCTGATTCAGGATCTTTCCGCAGAGCACGCCCAGCGCGACCGAAATCGGAATTGAGATGATCATCGCAAGAATCATGCCGGGAATTCCCCAGATCTGCCAGTCTGACACAAAGATCAGGCCGATCTCGCCGGCCATGGCTCCCAGCGTCATGCCGAAATTCAGGCCCATGCCGGCCATGATCGGAATCAGCAGGCTCAGGATCAGGAAGGAATTACGCCCCAGACGGGTCATAATCTCGTTGATCAGGTAACTGGGTGAAAAGCCGGAAACAGGGATGCAGATCGCGCAGATCACGATAAACATGATCGGAACCGTATTGTCAAGGATCAGATTCTTAAGGCTGAAGCCGCCCTTCTTCTGAGGCGCGGCAGATTGTTTATTGTTCGCGCTCATCTTGATCCCTCCGTTTTCCTGGTCAGAGCGTAGAGGATCATGCCGTTGGAGACGATAATCCGGATTACCTCGCTCATGTCCATATGAATCATATTGTTCATAACCGTAGGCGTCATCGTAACAATGCCCTGGAAAAGGAAGGTTCCGATAACGACATTCGCTATGCTCGCCTTATTGACGGAAGCGCCGCCGATCAGAATGGCCGATACGGCGGGCAGCGCCATATAGAAGGGGCCCATGTAAAGCTGTATGAAACCGAAGCCCTGCTCATAGACCAGAATTCCGACTGCGGCAAGCCATGTAGACATGATGACGGAGAGAAGGCGCATCTTATCTACGTTTACACCGGCGGCTCTTGCGAAAACAGGATTTGAGCCTACAGCCGTCATGGCCGTACCGGTTCTGGTATGCAGGAAGGCCCACATAATCCAGGCAAGGAGCGCGAAAAACAGCAGGGTACCGGTCGGAATGACCATATTGCCGATCCGGATCTGCAGGATGTTCGCGAGGGCTCCCGCATAATATCCTTCCAGGGAAATCGTGGTACGCAGTCCCTTTCCTGCCATGCCCCAGACCATATCCGCCTTGTTGTAGGGGAGGAGCAGCCACATCATGCACATGAATGCGACGGATGAAAAACCGACATAGGTCGCGATCATCATCTCGCCGCCTTTGATCCGGTTAAGCAGCCATCCGTAGAAGGTTCCGAGAATCAGGGCAAAGGGAGTGGCGATCACCATGGCCATCACAAAACTGAAAGGCCCGGTAAAGCCGAACTGCAGCGACATGGTTGCTCCAAGAAGTCCGGAAATGATACCGAGAGGAAGACCGAAATTCAGTCCGCATCCGGAATGAATCATCGGAACCATGGCCAGGACCATGACCGCGTTCCAGCTGAAGCGGTTGATCGTATTGGAAATCTGTGTCGGGAAATCCGCCCCGACAATCGGTGCCAGAATAAACAGAAGAAGAAGGAACCCGGCGATAATCAGACGCGGCAGGCCGAAATCAGCGACAAACTTCTGAAATCTGCTCTTCTCCCTATTCTCAAGCGTTCTTTCGTTCATGCCGTCCTCCTTAAATGACCTGGCTTACCATAAGTGCGCCGAACGCTTCCGAAGATTCGGAGGCAGGAAGTATGCCGGCAATGCGTCCGCCTGAAACAATCGCGATTCTGTCCGCTGTCTGCCTCAATTCCTCCAGCTCGGAGGAGATCATCACAACCGTAACTCCAGATTCCCGGTTGAATCTTCTGAGCGCGTCAAGCACGAGCGCCTTCGCCCCGACGTCGATTCCGCGGGTGGGCTCGGACACAAAAAGGAAACCCGGTTCAAGGGCGAATGCTTTTGCCAGGCAGACCTTCTGCTGATTGCCGCCCGAAAGCTCCCTGGCTTTCTGCCTTGAGCTGGTACACTTGATCGCAAGCTCGTCGATATATTTCTCCGTAACCTCTTCAATGGCTTTTTCATCGCGCCATTTAACCAGCCCGCCCATATAGTTCTTAAGGAACTTGTTGTGGACCTGCATGGCGGGAAAGGCAACGTTCCATTCGAGGGACTCGTCCAGCAGGAGCCCTACGCCTCTGCGGTCCTCGGAAACGAAAGCCAGCTTCGCGTTCAGGCAGGCACGCGGATTGTTCAGGGGAATATCCTCCCCGTTCAAAGTCACCTTTCCGCCCGCTTCATACAGGCCCATGATCCCGTTCGGGATTCCGAGCTTGCCCTGTCCGGCAAGTCCGCCGATGCCCAGGATTTCTCCCTCCATAACGTCAAGGTTTACATCGCGGACTGTCTCTCCGGGCATATCGACCCAGAGATTGCGGATCGTCATAATCACCTTTTCCGACTGCCGGCTGCTTCCTTCTTCCTTCCGCGTTGACGCGTTATCCACGCTTCTGCCGACCATCCAGCGGGTGATCTCGGAGATGTTCGTATCCGCCGAAGGGGTCTCCTTCACCACGAAGCCGTCGCGCATGACGACGACCTTATCGCATACGTCCAGAATCTCCTGGAGGCGGTGCGTGATAAAAATAACCGCGATGCCGCGCGAGGACATTCCCCGGATCGACTCCAGCAAGGCCTCTGCCTCTTTCTCGGTCAGGACCGCGGTCGGCTCATCCAGAATCAGGAGCTTCAGGTTCTCCTTGCTCAGCTCTCTGGCGATCTCGGTAAACTGCTTGTGCCCGACCGGCATCTGGCTGATTACCATGTCGGGATCAATGGCGACGCCCATCTTATCGATGGAGCTGACCGCCGTCCCGTGAATCTTTGCATAATCCAATGTATTAAGCCTGTCGCCGAAAACCTCGGACGCAGCGCTTTTCTTAACGGGTTCACGGTTCAGTACGATATTTTCGGCCGCGGTAAAACCCGGAATCAGGGAAAATTCCTGATGGACCATACCGATTCCGGCATGGATCGCGTCAAAAGGCGTCTGGAAACTGACCTTTTTACCATAGATCAGCACGTCGCCCTCGTATCCTCCGGTCTCCCTGATAACGTCCATTCCAAACAGGATCTTCATCAGAGTAGACTTCCCTGCACCGTTTTCACCGACGAACCCCATAACCTCACCCTCATGCAGGGTGAAATTGATGTCTGTAAGAACCTGGTTCCCGAAAAAGCTCTTTTTTATGTTTCTTACTTCAAGCAAAGGGGCTGCTTCATTGTTCATTTTAATCTCCTCCAGGAACGTCCCTGCGGCCGTTCCTGTCCGTCCTGCTTCTGTCGACCAACGGCGGGGGAGGAAATAGTTTTCCTCCCCCGCTCTGCAGAAAAGCATTCGCTTATACAGCGGCCAGCGCCGCTTTGTTCTTACTTGGTTGTGAAATACTCTTCCGGTACTTCGATAGAGGTGGATCCCATGTAGTAACCCGGATCGCCCATGATATAGGTATCCTGATATACAAGGAAGATATTGTCAGACTTTACGCCTGTCTCAGCATTCGTGTAATTGGAACCGTTCCACTCCGCGTTCGGGGAGAATACCTGATAAGCTTTCGCGATATCATCGATCTCGTCGATCTCGCTCTCGCCGTTGATTACGTTGACAGCATGCTGTGCAAGACCTGCGGATACGGTGTAGCCATAAGAATATGCCCATGTTCCGAACTTGCCTGCGCCGCCTTTTTCCACGACTGCAGCTTCAACCTTGGCAAGGATCTTCTCGAAATCGCCGGCTTCTTCAGACAGATCGATTCCAAGAGCTCCCGGATAGCCCATCAGCGGGGACGGAAGGTCAGCTTCGATGAAATATCCGCCGTAAGCAAGGAGCTGCTTCAGCAGCGGCTCGGTATGAGCGTCATTGGTGCAGAAATAAGCAGTCTCTGTGCCGTACTTCTCGACCCATTCCGGAACCTTCTCAAGAATGTAAGCCTGTGCGCCTGCAACGCCAACGTCGGATGTCGGGTCCGGAGCGGTCTCAAGGATGAAATCCATGCCGAACTCTTCGCAGGCCTTCTTCATGATCGCGACACGGCGGCTCATGGTCTCATATGCCATATGTCTCGGGAAGGAGATATGTACGAAAGCCTTGCAGCCCAGCTCGTGAGCGGTACGGATGATCAGATATCCGCGTGCAACAAAGTCGTTGTTGCAGACAAGGTCCGCTGCGGAACCGATCTCGGGAAGGTCCTCATGGGACTCGCCTGCGATGCAGAGAATGTCGGGACGTCTTTCCTTGATCTGACGGAAAGCCTCGGTGGTGCCCGGTACAGCCTGGTTGACAATGATCGCCTTCATATCCGGATCATCGGACAGATTTACGATTGTCTGGATGGTGGTCTCAAGCTCTTCCGTGAAGTTGTCCGGATAGATCGCCAGTGTGACGTTGTCCTCACCGTACATCTCCTGGAATGCCTCCGCTCCGCGGCGGTCATCCTCGGACTGGGAAACGGAACCGGTTACGATACCTACGTGGAAATCGATCTCGGGAGCGTCTTCCGCATATGCAAGGGCGCCTGCGCTGAGCACAAGAGTCATGGCTGCAAGAGCAGCAACTGCGAATTTTCTCATACTTTCCTCCTTTGTTGCAATACAACTCTCCAGTGGCAGTAAAAAACTACACCCACCATATTAATACAATTATTGGCGGGATTCAAGAAAACTTTGTACAAAATAACAATATGTTTCACTCGCCGGAAGTATGGTCTGCGTCGAGCGTCTCATCCAGGAAGCGGGTCATTTCGAAAACCAGAGCGTCGCAGTGGGGTTTTCTCGGGATCTGCTTCCTCGCGGACTCCGCGAGAAGCTCTCTGCACAGAAGTCCCGCGTGCGTATCCTTAAAATCGCGGATCATCTTAACGGACACCTCTTTCTCAAATCCGGCCATGCCCAGGATCATGGCCGCAGCCGTGACCGTTCCGCAGATATTGCCGGTATGCATCCCGCTCCCGAACATATTCCCCAGATCATACGCCTTCTCCGCCGTTATGCCGCAGACATCCGCGAAGGGCACCAGAAGAGACTGGGCGCAGTTATAATGCCGCTCCGTACAGGCGCGGAGCTTTTCCACAGCAGGCAGATGGTTCATTCTTTTCTTCCCTCCCTAGCCGGTCCGGCAATGCCGGGCCCCAGTTCCACTTCAAACGGCAGCAGGTCCAGAATATCCTTTTTCAGATCTATACCCGGATATACTTCCGTCAGTCTGAGGCCTTTTTCCGTCAGCTCAAAAACGCATCTCTCCGTGATATACATGACCTTCTGGCCATTATGCACGGCTCTGGCCGCGGAGAAGCTGATGCTGCGCACCTCCGGTACGAATTTCGCCGCGCTTCCGTTCTCCACGATGGTAACCGCGTCCCTCTTGCGGACCACGGTAAGTCCTCTTGTATTAAAGGTCAGGCAGAATACCACGATCGGCGTTCTTGCGGTAATATTCGCGAATCCGCCGATCCCGGAAAAGTTGCCGGGACCTCTGTGGGCGTTTACATTGCCGTGCCGGTCCACTTCAAAAGCCCCCATAAAGCAGATATCCAGCCCGCCGCTGTCATAAAGGTCAAACTGGTTGGCCATATCATACACGGAGGCGGCTCCGATCATCGCTCCGAACACGGTTCCGGAAGCGGGGAAGCCTCCGATTCCGCCGGATTCCACCGTCATTGTAATGCGGCTGAGCATACCGCTCTTGCGGGCATACTTGGAAACCATCTCCGGGATTCCGATGCCGATATTGACAATATCCCCGGCTTTCAGCTCCCTTGCCGCCCTCTTCCCGATGACATTGTGCGCCGGATTGACTTCCCTTCTCGCCGAGCTGAGCTCATCAATCATCTCATGCCAGCCTTTCCACTCGGAATAGGGGATCTCGAAACTGCCGGTAAGGGCGCGGTAGGCCACAGGTCTTTCCTCCGGCTCCACGACGACAATCACGTCAACCAGGCAGCCCGGGATAATCGTATTCCTGGGTCTGGAAGGCGTCGCGACAAGACGGTCCACCTGGACAATAACCTTGCCGTGATTCGCCCGGACCGCCTGGCAGATGGACAGGGCGTCCCCGGACATAAACATATCGTCGAAAGAGATATTCCCGCGGTAATCCGCACAGGTTCCCTTGATCAGCGCCACATTCAGCTTCGGAAGGGTATAATACAGGAATTCCTCTCCGTCCACCTCAACAGGCTTCACCAGATCCGCGGATTTTGAAATCCTGTTGATCCCCGGTCCTTCTCTGCGGGGATCAACAAAAATATCCAGCCCCACCTTCGACAGAGTTCCCCTCTGTCCGCTGGCCTGTGCCCTTATGGCATGGGAAATGCAGCCCAGAGGCAGGTTATAGGCCTCAAAGCGGTCCTCCTGCACGATTTTCTTTGTACTGAGCATCGCCCCGAAATGGCCGCAGATCAGACGGCTGACCGCTCCTTCCCGGATATAGCGCTCCGCGTTGTGTTCCTCATCCCAGACGCCGAACCCCGCGCTGGATACAATCGTCAGATTCTTCGGCGTGTTCATGCTGTGATAGCGCCTGTAGATGGCTTCATGCAGCTCCACCGGATTCTCGATCCCGACAAAGGAATTCACGCAGATGCAGTCGCCGTCCTTTATCAGCTCAACCGCTTCATCGGGACCCATTATTTCAAACATAACTGTTCCTGTCCTTTCTGTCTTTCCAGAAATCTATTGCTTATTATGCGGCCGGAAGCAATCCTTCTTCCGGGCCGGATTCATCTTCAGGCTGGTCTTGATACCGCTAGACATCATATCATAAAATCCGGGAAATGAAAGTAAAAATCCAATTCGGCCGCTTCCCGGCTGTCCGGAAGCGGCGTCTCCCCGTCGCGCCGTCAAAGCTGCAGCATACAGTCTGCCGGTCCGTGTCTCAAAAATCGGAAAAAGTTCCTGTTTTCTCTTATTTAACTGATATTTCTATGTTATCTTCTTTATTTTCGCGCTTGTGCGTCATCCGCAATTCTTTGTGCGATTTGTTTTAACATACTTTTGAAATAAATCGTTAATAATTTCTTTACAAGTTTTTTATTTTCATGTAAGATAAAAAAATGAAAGGGGAAAAATAATTATGTATATGAAAAAACGATCACACGGCTTTGCCGCTTTTTCTTTTATTATTCCGGCTGTTCTGGCCATTCTTCTCTTCGGTTCCTGCACATTCGCCGCAGAACTTACCCCCGTATCCGATGGAAGCAGTTCCTACAGTTATGCCGCCGGCCTTCAGTTTATCAACGGCAGGTATTATTATGTCAATGAATCCGGCGAATATGTTAAAGGCTGGTTTAATGACGGTTCCTACATCTACTATTTCACAGATGCGGGAGCTGCTACAGGACTGAGCAGGATCGGCAAAAGAATCTTCCTCTTCAATGAGAGCGGACAGCTTCAGACCGGCTGGCAGACAGTTTCCGGGAATACCTATTATTTCAAGCCGAAAGGAAAACCCGGCAAATACGGCATGGCAATCTGCGGGAAGACCGTTTCAATCGATGGAAACCGCTATACCTTCAGCAGCGAAGGCGTATGCCAGTCCTCTTCCTCCGGATCTGCGACAAAAACAACGAAGACTCCTTCCTCCAACGGGGAATTTATCCGTATGATCGGAGAACTCGCGCATGAAGATATGCAGCGGACAGGCGTTCTGGCATCCATCACTGTCGCGCAGGCGATCGTGGAAAGCTCCTACGGCAAGTCCTCTCTGGCTACGGAAGCCTGCAATCTCTTTGGCATGAAGGGCGATACCACCCAGACAACCTGGGCCTGGGCAAGCCCGTGGAACGGCGCCGTCTGCATGAAGAAGACACAGGAATATGTGAACGGTTCCTATGTGACCATCAACGCCAAGTTCCGTGCCTACAGCAGTTACGAAGAAAGCATCGCGGACCATTCCGCCTACCTTGCCAACGCGAAGCTCGGAGACGGTACGCTCCGCTATAAAGGGCTGGTCGGGAATAAGAACTACAGAAGCGTTGCCCAGATCATCAAGGACGGAGGATACGCTACGGCGCCCAATTATGTTTCCTCCCTCTGCTCTCTGGTTGAGCAGTATAATCTGACCCAGTACGACTGATCGGGATTTCCGTAACAGAATATTTTGGAGATGAACCGGACTGCGGCTGCAGTCCGGTTTTTTGACCGGTAAAGCCAAAGAAAACAGCTTCCGTGCCTGTGAGATCTTTCCCTGCCGTGCCTGTAAGACTTTCCGGGAGATTAAAAACAGGGCCTGCTGACGCAGGCCCTGCACTGTCTGTCCGATGTCCCGGATCTGTATTCTCTTCTGATCAGACGATTCCCTGTGCCTTCATGGCTTCTGCAACCTTCAGGAATCCGGCGATATTGGCGCCGGCCACATAGTCGCCTTCTTTTCCGTACTTCTTCGCGGCTTCGTCTACGCTGCGGAAGATATTCTCCATGATCCCCTTCAGCTTGCTGTCCACTTCCTCAAAGCTCCAGGACAGACGCTCCGAGTTCTGGCTCATTTCAAGGGCGGAGGTGGCAACGCCGCCGGCGTTGGAAGCCTTGCCCGGGCTGAACAGCATGCCCTTGGACTGGATGAACTGGGTCGCTTCCAGGGTGGTCGGCATGTTCGCGCCCTCTGCCACACAGTAGCAGCCGTTCTCATACAGCATCTTCGCGTCGTCCAGGTTCAGTTCGTTCTGGGTAGCGCACGGGCAGGCAATGTTGCACTTGGTGGACCATACGCCCTTGCCCTCATGATAAACTGCGGACGGTCTCGCTTCCGCATAAGCGGTCAGTCTTGCTCGCTTCACTTCCTTGACTTCCTTCAGAAGCGCTACGTCGATTCCTTCCGGATCATAAATCCAGCCGGTGGAATCCGTGCATGTCACAGGCTTCGCGCCGAGCTGCTGAGCCTTTTCGATCGCGTAAATCGCGACGTTTCCGGCTCCGGATACCGCAACGGTCTGTCCGGCAAGCGCTTTGCCGTTCGCCCTCAGCATGGCATCCAGGAAATAAATAAGACCATAGCCGGTAGCCTGCGTTCTTGCCAGTGATCCGCCGTAAGTAAGGCCTTTGCCGGTCAGGACGCCTTCATAAAGCCCGGTGATTCTCTTATACTGTCCATAGAGGAAACCGATCTCGCGTCCGCCTACGCCGATGTCGCCTGCCGGTACGTCGGTGTCAGCGCCGACATGGCGGTAGAGCTCCGTCATAAAGCTCTGGCAGAATTTCATGACTTCCTTGTCGGACTTGCCCTTGGGGTCGAAATCAGATCCGCCTTTGCCGCCGCCGATCGGGAGGCTGGTAAGGGAATTCTTGAAGATCTGTTCAAAACCGAGGAATTTAATGGTTCCGAGAGTAACGGACGGATGGAAACGAAGTCCTCCCTTGTACGGTCCGATCGCACTGTTGAACTGTACGCGGAAACCGTTGTTCACCTGTACCTGTCCCTTGTCATCCACCCACGGTACGCGGAACAGAATCTGTCTCTCAGGTGTAGTCAGGCGCTCAAGAAGCGCTTCTTTTCTGTACTCTTCTTCATTCTCCTCAATAACGACGCGAAGAGACTCCAGAACTTCTTTTACCGCCTGGTGAAACTCCGGCTGCGCCGGGTTCTGCGCTACTACGCGCTCATAGACTTCATCTACATACGACATGCCAAATACCTCCATAAGCTCTCTGTCTGACATGGGAACTGTCGGGCCGCTCCTCCCGGGCCAGGGAAATAATCCTTTTCTGACAGCTCTCCTCTGCCGGGGTTCCTGTAACAAAACCCTGCAACTCTGACATTATACCCGAATGAAATTCGGGTTACAAGACTTTTCCAGAAAAAATTATATGGTTTTTGTGTTTCACTAAAATTTTTTTCCGAAAAAAACGGGAATTCGCAACTTTTTCGTCTCTGCACTCCTGATTTGTTCAAACAAACTTACGCCGAAATAAAATCAAGAAGTTTTTCCCTGTCCATCTCATATTCACTCAGAGCCGTGTCATACAGGCCCTGAAGCTGCCGGGGATCTTTTGTATAGGTAGTGATCGGAAGTTCCTCATGGGGAGCCAGAATCAGGGCATGCCCGTGTTCTTCCAGCCGCTTCGAGGCTTCCAGCACGGCATTATAGCGCTCATGGCGGATATCCAGGTTGTGGATCAGAGCGGGATAGCGGTTCAGAAGCCTGTGATAGAGTCCGCGGTGCTTCTCCGGAGGCTTTATCGTATTCTTCGGCCGGCAGAGAAGGATAATCACTTTGTCACATCCCTCTTCCAGAGCCCTTCTGACCGGGAGGGAATCGCTGCAGCCGCCGTCATAATAGATATGATCCCCCATCCGTACCGGCCGGCAGGCGACCGGAATGGCGCAGGTCGCCATATAAACCGAATAATCTGTCGGAGAAAAATCATTTTTCGAAAAATAACGCGGCTTTCCCGTCTCCGCGTCCGTAGCCACCGCCCAGAGCTGCGCCGGATTCTTCATAATGGCGTCATAATCCAGCGGATCTTTCCCGTCTTTCCCTGTCATATCCTGATAGATATATTTCAGGTTAAAGAATTCTCCGCTGCTTCTGTACGCTGTCAGTCCCATATAATCCGGGTCTGTCACATAATCAACAAAAAAGCGCCGGTTTCTCCCGCGCTGTCCCGCTACAAACGACGCTCCGCAGGCAGCGCCCGCGGAGACTCCGATCACATAATCCGGCCGGATCTCATCATCGAGCATCCTGTCCAGAATCCCGGCGGTATAGGCACATTTCATGCCGCCGCCTTCAATTACCAGTCCGAGTTTCATTCTGTCCATTCCCTCTGCGCGTTCATTCACCGCTGTCCTGCCTGAACGCAGTTCTCATCTGACATTCTTCTGCCTGAGCGCAGTTACCATCTTCCCCTGTTCTGCCTGAGCGCGGCGTCCGCGACATGCGCGGCGAGAACCGTCGTCGTGACAGCCCCCACGCCTCCGGGAACCGGCGTAATCCGGCTCACCGTTTCTTTTACGGCCTCATAATCCACATCGCCGCAGAGCCTGCCGTTTTCATCCACATTGATTCCAACGTCCAGGACCACCTGTCCCGGACGCACAAAGTCCGCTCCGATCATCCTCGGCCTTCCTGCGGCGGCCACCAGAATATCCGCCCTGCGCGCTTCCGCGGCAAGATCCCTGGTTCTGGTATGGCAGACCGTAACCGTAGCATGCCTTCTGAGAAGCAGCATGGAGACAGGTCTTCCGATCACGTTGGAACGCCCGATCACTACTGTCCTTTTCCCGCTCAGATCGATCCCGCAGTAATCGAGGATCTCCATGCAGGCCTGCGCCGTGCACGGCGGATAACCGACCTCTTTCCCGGTAAAGACCCCGCTCATGGACAGGTCCGTCATACCGTCCACATCCTTCTGCGGAAGGAGCGCGTTCCCGATCTCATCCTGATTAAGACGGGCCGGAAGCGGACGGAACATCAGAACCCCGTGGACCGAAGGGTCTTCATTGGCCTCACATACCGCCGCATAAAGCTCCTCCCGGGACACATCGGCCGGAAAAGCCAGGTTCTGCACGGCTATTCCCAGAGCGGCGCAGCGTTTCGCGGCGCCTCTTTCATAGGAAAGGTCTCCCGGATTGTCTCCGGCCCGGATGGTTCTGAGCGTCGGCGTAATCCCTTTTTCCTCCAGCAGCTTCACTTTCTGCCTGATCTTTTCGCTCAGCGCGCTGCTGACATCTTTTCCCGGAATATCCAGTGCCATAATTCTACTCCCGTCAAAAATCAATCATGCCATGCCGTTTCTGATTATGCCTGCAGGCTTTTCCTGACAGTCAGAAATACTTCATCCGCTTTCGGAAGATATACGGCCAGCATCCCGTCCGCTTTTCTGTTCAGCTCCTCCGCCAGTTCCCTGTCTTTCATGGACCTTGTATTGATAAATACATTCAAGGAAGCGCCACGCAGCGCTCCCGCGGAGAAGGCGGCCGCCGCGCCGGCGTCGGAGACCGCGATCCTGCTCCCGAGTCCGGCAAATTCCGCAATCAGGTCGATCGCCCTGCATACTGTTTCCATGATCCGGAGCGGAACGTCACAGGCCGCCTTCAGGGCAGCCTCCATCACAAGGTCTTTCCGCTCCTGCTCCTCCGGCGTACTGTGCGGAAGGCCATATGCCTCCGCAAGAGGCTGAAATACCTTCGCGTCTCTCTCCACCAGGGAAAGCAGCTGCTCGCGGACGAGGTCCGCCTCCGCCATCAGTTTATACATGCGCGCCTCCACGGAGGCGTATTTCTTTTTTCCGACTGTGAGATTCCCCACCATATTTCCCAGGGCAATCCCGAGGGCGCCGACCAGAGCGCTTGCCCCGCCGCCGCCGGGAACCGGATCTTTCGAGGCGAGAGCCTCCACAAAATCATCGCAGCTCATAGATGTAAAATTCATAATCATTTTCCTCCCAGTCTGCATCCGTTCCCCGCGCAGAAAAGCGTCCGGTGTACGGCAGCATTCATTACTGCGTGATCCTCCCGTGACGGAACAGTCACGAGGATACGCCGGCCGGTTTTCAAAATCTTCCGCGCAGCGGACTGTATCCCGCAGACGTCACGGATGATTCTTCTTCCGCAGATAAGTCTTCCGCTCCGTTCCCTGCAGGAGCCTTGAAATATTCGACCGGTGTCTCCACCAGCACAGGGCTGCCAGAGCCAGAGCCAGCAGATCCAGCTCGACCAGGTGCGGATGGGTCATATGGAAATGCCCGACCAGTCCCAGGATCACCACTTCCGCCACCATCCCCAGATGCATCAGAATCGATCCGAGGGATACGTAATGGGTAAGGAAAAACACCGAGAAAAAGATGACTGCGGAGCAGGCGGCGACAATCGGGTCGAAGGCAAGAAGAAAGCCGACGGAGGCGGCCACGCCCTTCCCTCCCCGAAAGTCCAGATAGAAGGGATAGTCATGGCCAAGGACGGCACCCATAGCCGTATACATCTTCAGAAGCGGAAGCATCTCCGCATGGGAACGGCGGAACAGGAGCGATACCAGGCATATTGCCAGCAGGCATTTCAGGCTGTCCCCTATAAAGGTCATTAGACCCGGCTTCATCCCGATGGTCCGGAAAACATTCGTTGTCCCGGCGTTGCCGCTGCCGAAATCACGGATATCAAAGCCGCGGCTTTTACTGATAAAATAACTGGTCTGAAACAGGCCGAAAACATAGCCGATCAACAGACAAACCACTCTGACCATAATCCGCTTCCTCCGCTTGATTCTGCGCGCGGTCCGTGTTCTTACCATCCTGTCCTGCTGCGCGTCACATATCCTTCTCTTTTCTCTCCCGCACAAGAATGCGGATCGCTGTTCCCCGGAATCCGAAGGTATTCCGGATCTGGTTTTCCAGATAGCGTTCATAGGAAAAGTGCATGAGATCCTTATCATTTACAAAGAGGACGAAGGTCGGCGGCGCCACCGCAACCTGGGTCATATAATAGCACTTCAGCCGTTTTCCCTTATCCATGGGCGGCTGCTGCAGGGCTACGGCTTCGGTCAGAATCTCATTCAGGACGCCTGTCGCCACCCTTCTCGTCATGCTCTCCATAATCATGTCGATCATCTCATAGAGCTTTGTAAGCCTCTGTCCGGTCTTTGCGGAGATGAAGAGAATATCCGCGTAGGGCATGAAGGAAAGGGTGAGCCGGATCTTATCCGTAAACTCCTTCACCGTATGGTTGTCCTTCTCGACCGCGTCCCACTTGTTGACCGCGATAATGATTCCCTTGCCTCTCTCATGGGCAATTCCCGCGATCTTGGCGTCCTGTTCCGTTACGCCTTCCACAGCGTCGATCACCACGACAACCACGTCAGAGCGCTCGATCGCCGCTACGGCCCGGACGATCATGTAATGCTCCAGGTCCTCCCGGATCTTGTTCTTTCTCCTGAGGCCGGCCGTATCGATGAAAATGTACTCCCTGCCGTCATATTTCACAACCGCGTCGACGGCGTCCCTTGTCGTTCCGGCGATATCGGATACGATCAGCCTCTGCTCCCCGAGCAGGCGGTTGATCAGGGACGACTTGCCGACATTCGGCTTGCCGACAATGGCAACCTTCGGTCTTGTATCCTCCTCTTCCTTCCCGGAGTGTTCCGGAAGCCGCTTCATCACTTCATCCAGAAGGTCGCCGATCCCGGTCCGGTTCGCAGCGGAGATTGGAACCGGATCGCCGATGCCCAGGTTGTAGAATTCATAGACGCTGGGCTCGTCCTTTATAAAATTATCGACCTTGTTCACCACCAGGATCACGCTCTTATGACTTCTTCTGAGCATGTCCGCCACTTTGGCGTCGGAATCCACGAGGCCCTGCTTCAGATCTGTCAGAAAGAGGATCACATCCGCCGTATCGATTGCAATCTGCGCCTGCTCCCTCATCTGGGAAAGAATCACATCGTTGGAGTCCGGTTCGATTCCGCCGGTATCAATCAGGGTAAACTTTCTGTCAAGCCATTCCACATCCGCATAGATCCGGTCCCGGGTCACGCCCGGCGTGTCCTGAATGATGGCGATCCTGGAACCGGCCAGGGCATTAAACAGCGTCGATTTTCCTACATTCGGTCTGCCTACGATCGCGACAACCGGTTTGCTCATACAGACACCTCCTTTTTCAGTAATCCGGTCCGGCTCCCGTAATCGCCCTGACCAGATCCCGACCGCTCGATTCTACAATAATGATCCGGATTTGTAAAGTTTGCTCAAGCTCCTCCACCGTCATGTCATCCAGAAAAACCCGTTCCCCGCTTCTGAGCATGTTCACCGGCAGAAGCAGCGCGTCCCCGAGCTCCATGCCGCTCAGCTGCCGCACCAGGTCGCTTCCCGTAATCAGCCCGGATACTGTAATCTTTTCCCCGAAATAGCGGTTCTCAATGGCTTCAACCCTGACTTCGGACATGGGGAACAGCTCCCGGATCTCCCCGGCCAGACTGCTGATAATCGGCGCCGCCAGCCTGCCCGTGGCTATCGTCACACGGCGGCTGCCTGTACCGGCGGGATCTTTCGCCTGCCCGGCCTCTGTCCCGTCCGGAGGGGAACAGACTGCTTCTGCGCGGGACCGGCCGTCCTTCTCCTTCCTCCGGCTGCGGATCCTGTCAAGTTCCTCCCGGACCTCCTCGATCAGCAGGCGCACCATGCCGACCCCGTTCTCAAGCTGCGGATAGCCGTCATAGGAATTCTCCGGGGGAAGATCTCTTCCGGCCAGAAGGTACCATTCATCGCTGGCATGGACCAGGTGCGTACCGTATTTCTCCATATAATAGCGCTGCCAGCGCTCGATCTGCCCGATTACCGCCGCGGCGTCCTCCGCCCCGAAAGACTCAAGCTTCGGAAGCCTGTCACGGAATCTCGTCAGCCCGACCGGAACCACCGAGACACTTTTCAGCTCAGGCAGGTACTGTTCAAATTCCTTCAGGGAATACTCCAGCTCATCGCCGTCGTTGATGCCCCTGCACAGGACGATCTGCCCGTTCAGTTCGATCCCGGCTTCCTTCAGCCTGCGGATCTTGTCAAACACATCCCCGGCAAAACGGTTGTTCAGCATCCTGCAGCGGAGCTTCGGATTCATGGTATGGAAGGAGATATTGATCGGTTCCAGATGATAGCGGATAATCCGGTCGATATCATGGTCCGACATGTTGGTCAGGGTAATATAATTCCCCTGCAGAAAACTCAGGCGGGCGTCGTCGTCGTGGAAATAGAGGGTTTCCCGCATCCCAGGGGGCATCTGGTCGATAAAGCAGAAGATGCAGCGGTTGCGGCAGGAGCGGTATTCATCCATAAGCCCGCTCTCAAATTCAATTCCGAGATCCTCCCCGTAATCCTTTTCGATCTCGAGCTCCCACTCTTCTCCGGCCTCAGCGCTGCCCGGGCCTTTCCGGATCACGGCGGTCAGCGCCTCATCCTCGGTAAGATAGCGGTAGTCGAATACATCCTCCACCGTCTCCCCGTTCACGCTGACCAGTTCATCCCCCGGCTCCACTCCCAGTTCCCAGGCGATCGAACCTTCCTCCACGGATTTAATCTGGTGATATATCTGCTTCTTTTCCGACATGGC
The DNA here is from genome assembly GCA_902779575.1 of uncultured Lachnospiraceae bacterium. Taxonomy (GTDB): domain Bacteria; phylum Bacillota; class Clostridia; order Lachnospirales; family Lachnospiraceae; genus Porcincola. The sequence continues at coordinate 85,259 of CACZBW010000004.1, read as the reverse complement.
TGCTCTCAGTCCCTTCAGCTGCCGCCTTGACGCTGCAGTCTATGGCATGGTATAACAAAACTGTCTTTATTCTTCATACCGTAAAAACCTATCCTGTAACTGTCCCGCGTGAAAAGCGGGGCGTTACCTCATTTTATCCCATATGGAGGGCGCAATGCCACAAAATATTCAGAAAGACACGATTCCTCAGGGCCCGCTGAAAATCGCCGCGCTGGAAGGCTGCAGGGAATTTGCCGCGGAGGTGGACCGTTATCTGGTCGAGTACAGGCACAATTCTCCGCTTTATAATCTCACCCAGTTTCCCCTGACCGGCTACTGTGAAGACAGCTATCTGATCGACATCCAGTGTCCGCGCTTCGGAACCGGGGAAGGAAAGGGGATTATCCACGATTCTGTCCGCGGTGCGGATCTCTTTATTCTGGTAGATGTCCTGAACTACAGCATCACCTACACCGTATGCGGGGAAGAGAACCACATGTCCCCCGACAACCATTACGCGGACCTGAAACGCATCATCTCTGCCGCGAACGGCAAAGCGAAACGAATCACCGTCGTCATGCCGTTTCTCTACGGCGGAAGGCAGCACCGCCGCACCAAGAGAGAATCTCTCGACTGCGCTGTCTTCCTGGAAGAGCTGATCAATATGGGCGTCTCCAACATCATTACCTTCGACGCCCACGACCCGCGCGTCCAGAACGCCATCCCGCTTGCCGGCTTTGATTCCTTTATGCCGACCTATCAGTTCCTGAAAGCCCTGGTCCGGACGGTTCCGAACCTGAAGATGAGCAAGGACACGACCATGGTCGTCAGCCCGGACGAAGGAGCGATGGAGCGCTCTGTCTACTTCTCGAACATTCTCGGTCTGGAGATGGGGATGTTCTACAAGCGGCGCGATTATTCCACCATCGTAAACGGAAAAAACCCGATCGTCGCCCACGAGTTTATCGGAACTCCCGTTGAAGGGAAGGATATCCTTGTGATCGACGACATGATCTCATCGGGCGGAAGTATGCTGGACGTGGCAAGACAGCTGAAAGAACGGGGCGCCTCCCGCGTCTTTGTCTGTACAACCTTCGGTCTGTTTACAGACGGTCTGGACGAGTTCGACGATTATTACCAGAAAGGCTTCATCTCAAAGGTCGTGACGACGAACCTGAACTACCGTCCGCCGGAACTGCTGACACGGGAATGGTATGCGGAAGCGGACATGACAGAATATCTGGCGTCCATCATCGATCATATCAATCACGATATCTCGATCAGCAGCATCCAGTCTCCGACGGTAAAGATCAACAAACTGCTGGAGGATCTGAATCCGTAAGCTGTTCAGACATTCCCGGAGCTTTTACGTTTTTCATTCGTCATTTATCTGCTGGCGGCGTCCGTTTGCGCGGAGGCCGCCATCTTTATCGGAGCATGAGGACAGCGGCAAGATTCCCTCTTTTTCCTCCGCTCGCGCGGTGGGAAAAAAGAAGCTGCGGATTACAGCAGGTGCACAGATCAGGCAGGGATATATTTTCCGGCAGCATCCCCGCCCGGAGAAAATTCTCCGCGCAGGCCCTCTGAAGGTTCAGCTGATAACGCCGCTCCCCGTCCTCGGCAATCCTTCCTTCCCTGTAAAGCTCCGGCCAGAGCCCTTCCGGATAGCGTTCCTGAAAACGGCAGATGACATCCCCGCTGACTTCATAACAGTCCTGGCAGATGGAAGGGCCGATGGCGGCCACGAGATCAGAAGGATCCGATCCATAGCGCTCAGCCATTTTCCGCACTGCCTTCTCCCCGATTCCCTCCACGGTTCCCCGCCAGCCGGAATGGACGGCGGCGATGGCTCTGCGGCGCGGATCAGCGATCAGAAGCGGCACACAGTCCGCGAAAAAAGTCATGAGAACAAGCTCCGGTTCATCGGTCATCATCCCGTCCACATCCTGAAAACGGTTCTCTCTCAGGTAGCCGTTGCCCCGGTCCGAAGCACAGGCCTCCACAATGTGATCCGTGTGGGTCTGGGCGGAAAAGACGAGGTTTTCCGGACGATAGCCCATCGCTTCTGCCAGTCTTTCATGGTTTTCCCGGACCTTCCCTCTGTCCGGCTCCCGGGAAAAACTCAGGTTCATCGTTCCTGTATCCCCCTCCGAAACGCCCCCCAGCCGGGTGCTGAATCCGTTCAGCAGAAAATCAAAGCGGTCCAGGATCGGAAAGGACAGCCAGACGACCTCCCCTGACCGGTGCAGGGTAAGCCGGTCGATCGCTCTCCCGGACGGTTTTCTCTTCCAGTTTTCCATATCGTTTTCCTATCCTGCCCTCAGCGAAACGGAAAAGCATTCCTGAACAGGCGGATCTTTCCCTCATCAATCGAGACTACGTCAAAACGGACGGGTGCAGACAGGGGGCAGCTCTTTTCTTTCAGGTAAAAAAGCGCCCCCATCCGGATCCGCCGCTTTTTTCTCTCATCAACTGCTTCGGCGGCGCTGCCTTCCTTCCGGTTTTTCCGGTATTTCACTTCGACAAATACCAGATACCTTCCCTCGCGGGCGACTATATCGATCTCCGCCCGTCTGCAGCGGTAATTGTACTCCAGAACCAGGTATCCCTGACCTGTGAGCCAGGCACCCGCAGCTTTTTCATATTCTGTACCGATGCTTCTTCTGTTCATTCTTCAGAACCGGTACTCTCTCCTTATTTCCTGTGCGACTCCAGGGTTTTCAGAAAACTTTTCCTGTGGATCGGGCAGGGTCCGTATTTCAGCAGGGCCTCATAATGAGCAGCCGTCCCGTATCCCTTATGATCCGCAAAGCCGTATTCCGGGAAAAGCGCGTCGTATTCCAGCATCATGCGGTCCCTTGTCACCTTCGCGATGATGCTCGCGGCGGCAATCGAGACACTCTTCGCGTCTCCGTGTACAACAGGGATCTGCGGGAGACGGACCTGGGGAATCGTCACTGCGTCATTCAGAAGGATCTGCGGCATAATCCGGAGCGCTCCGACCGCCTCGCACATGGCCTCGTAATCTGCCTGCAGAATATTGATTTCGTCAATTCTCGCCTGCCCCACGATGCCGACTCCAAAAGCAAGGGCCTTGTCCCGGATCTCGTCGAACAATACGTTCCTTCTTGCCTCCGACAATTTCTTAGAGTCGTTCAGACCGAGGATTTCACAGTCCTGCGGCAGGATCACCGCGCCGGCAACGACAGGTCCGGCAAGCGGCCCTCTTCCCGCCTCGTCGATCCCGCAGATCAGACGGAACCCCTTTTCTGCGCAGTCACGTTCATAAAGACGCATCTGCTCAAGCCTCTCCCTCTCCCTGAGAAGCTTCTCCCGCCTTCCTTCCGCCTGACCCACAAGCTTCCGAACACCGGGGCGTTCATCTTCCCTGTGGGTCTGAAGAAATTCATCGAGCTTTTCCAGTTCCCCGATGCGGATCTGTTTCAGCTCCGCCTGAATCTGCGCCACACTCTCTGCCATTTCCATCTTCCTTCTCTCTGCCTGAAGCGCCCGCATAAACAGGCGGATCAGGACCTCGTCTGAAGCTTCCCTTCTCTTCTGCCTGATCCGGTACGCAATGATACTGCCGGAAACAGCAGCTTTACAGAATCAGCCGGAATTCCCTGAAAGGCAGAACTTTCAGCCAGGCTTTTCCGCTGACGGTGTTCCGCTTTACAGTTCCCACAGTCGGGTCCCGGCTGTCAAAATTATTGCTCCTGTTGTCCGACATCACAAAATATTCGTCCTCGGACAGCGTCAGCGGGGTGGCCGCCGTTCCGGCATACTGAAGAATTCCGGAAGCGTAGGGCTCCGGAAGAGAAGTCTGGTTGATATATACGCTTCCGTCGCGGATCTGTACCGTCTCGCCGGGCAGGGCAACCACTCTTCTTAAAAAGACCGTCCCCGCATCCTGGGCAGAGCGGAACTGTATGACGTCCCCTCTCTTCGGGTTCGTCAGAAGATACGCCAGGCGGTTCACGGCAATCCGGTCCCCCGCGTTGACAGCAGGGCTCATGGCCGAACCGGACACATCCACGGTTGCTCCGACCAGGGGAATCAGTATAACCAGAACTGCCAGTACGGCTGCAATAAACAGAATCCAGCCGAAAATCATCCTGGCCGGGCTTTTTTTCCTATTCCCTTTTTTCGCCATCTGTATTCTCCAAATCCGCTCCTGCCAGGCAGCCTGCCTTCTGCGGCGCCAGTCTCAGTTCTCCGGCATTTCAGGGCTGTTCCCGTTTTTCCGCAGACTGCAAAATATACCGGCTTCTCTCCCGGCTGCCGGAACTGCACTCTTTCTCCGCAGACTGCGAAATATGCCGGCCCATCTGACGGTTCTCAGGGCCGCTCCAGAGAAAGCCTTCCCAGCTTCCCGCTCCGGTAATCGTCGATCAGAAGCTGCGCGGCGCGTTCCGTATCCAGGATTCCGCCGTTTTTCAGACAGCCTCTCGCCCTTGCGATCTCATTAAGGAGTTCTTCGTCCGCCGTGGAAGCGCTGATCCGGTAACGGTCCGCCAGCGCCTCCGGATAGGCCGAAAGCAGATAGTCCGCAAGCCACAGGCCCAGTTCCTGAAAATCCTGCAGCTCGTCCCGGATGGATCCCAGGACGGCCAGACGTCTTCCGATCTGCTGGTCTTCGAATTTCGGCCACAGAATACCGGGCGTATCCAGAAGCTCCACGTTCCCGTTCAGACGGATCCACTGCTTTCCTTTGGTGACCCCGGGCTTGTTTCCGGTCTTCGCGACTGCCTTCCCTGCAAAGGAATTGATGAAAGTGGATTTTCCCACGTTCGGGATTCCCGCGATCATGGCGCGCACCGGCCGGTTCATAATCCCGCGCTTCCTGTCCCGCTCAATCTTCTGCCGGCAGGCTTCATCGACGAGGGTTTTCACCTTCGTGACGCTGGCGCTGCTCCTTGAGTCTGTCAGGCAGGCAAGAAAGCCTTTCTTTTCAAAATGTTCCTTCCAGGCCCGGTTCGCCGCCTCATCCGCCAGGTCGCTTTTGTTCAGGACGATGACTCTGGCCTTTCCCTGCGCCAGCGCGTCAATATCCGGATTACGCCCGGACAGCGGCGCTCTTGCGTCTGTCAGTTCAATCAGCAGGTCAATCAGCTTAATATTCTCCTGCATCATGCGCTTCGCCCGGGTCATATGCCCGGGGTACCACTGGTAATCCATGCTGCCTCCGTTTTCTCATTCATTACAGGAATCTTCTGTGTTCCGCCGGGCTCAGCACAAACCAGGCCCTGCCCTCAATCATGTCGCTGGTCACCACGCCGATCTCAGCGCTCCGGGAGTCCTCCGAATTATTCCGGTTATCCCCCAGGACAAAATACTGTCTGTCCTTGAGACGGATCGGTTCCGCAGCCAGTCCCGGGCTGGTTATGGCCGGATAGTCCGCTCCCTCCAGGTACACCTTCCCGTCAATATAGATCATGCCGTCCTTAATCTGGATCGTCTGGCCCGGAAGGCCGATCACCCGCTTAATATCCGAATGAGCGTTGGTGCTTCCGTTCGGTTTATAGGAAATGATATCCCCCTGGGCAGGTCCGTTCATCTGATAGGAAAAAATATTAATCAGAAGCGTATCCCCGCCTGAAAGCGTCGGGTCCATGGACTGGCCCACATTCGTTCTTGTCTGCCCGAAAATATAAACGGCCACGTAGGCAAAAAGGATAACAATTCCGATCTGAAGCGCCCACTCGAGAAGAATCCGCGGTCCGGACTTTTTCCGCGCCAGAGCGCGTTTTCTCTTTTCCTCCTCTTCCCGCCGGGCTTCAAGGCGCGCCCGTTCCCTGGGCGTATGCTGCTTCCAGTCCTGATTCGTAAAATCAATCGGCTTATCGCTCACATATTTCATACTGACTCCTGCCCGCTGTCTGTCTGTGAAAGCGGGTTTCGCACAACAGTCTGCCTGTAAGGGCAGGGTTCCTTTCATACAGGACCCGCCTGCAAAAGCAGAACTCAGCTCCTGCCGGCCTTTCTTTCAGAAAACCGCGCTTCACAGCTTAAAAGGGCTGTCGCACAGCATGCGGCAGCCCCAACCTGACTTTGATTATCGAACCAGCTCTTTTACCTTGGCGCGCTTGCCGACACGGTCTCTGAGGTAGTTCAGTTTCGCGCGTCTTACTTTACCGCGTCTGATCACATCTACCTTCTCGACGGTCGGAGAATGCAGCGGCCAGGTCTTCTCGACGCCGATACCGCCTGAGGACTTTCTTACTGTAAAAGTAGCCCTGCTGCTTCCGCCCTGCTTCTTCAGAACCACGCCTTCGAAGACCTGGATTCTCTCCTTGTCTCCCTCTTTGATCTTGGCGTATACTCTCACAGTATCTCCGGTACGGAACTGCGGAACATCAGCACGGAGCTGCGCATCCTCAATCTTTTTGATAATCTCATTCATCGGTGTGTTCCTCCTTCGTCAAAGGATGTTCTTAATGCAAGCCTATTCTGCAACAGAGGACCATCTCAAATTTCACACGGAGTTTAGTTTATCATAGAATAACGGCACACACAAGCCAAAAAAGCGGATGAGATTCTGTTTTTTTCTGTGCGAAATCATGGAGAGATTCACTTGCCAAAAGGAGGGCATGCAAAAAACATATAAACAATTCTGACGGCCTGACTTTTGGCATATCAATCATGGGGATCCGAAACAGAGGGAAAAAATAAACAGAATGTCCGCAGAAAGCCCCGGGAAAATCTCAGCGGATCAGATTCAGATAAGCCAGAACCCCTGCGCCGGTCTGAACAGCCAGAATCAGCGGAATGCCCAGGACAAAAGACGGATGTTTCGTCTTATGGCGGAAGAGATACATGCCTGCGAGCGCCCCCGCGCTGCCGCCGAGGGCTGCGCTCAGGAAAAGACTTCTTTCCGGGATTCTCCAGAGCCGCTTCTCCGCCCGCCTTTTATCCGCCCACATAAGACAGAAGGCGGCGAGATTGATAAAAACCAGATAAATCAGCAGAACTTTCACTGCCATCGGATCCCTGCACCTCCTTCTGTCTGCCTGCTCTGTCCTGGAAACACTGATTCCTCAGTGCTTCCTTAATCCGCTTCCTCTGTCATCATGGTAATCAGGTCCGACACGATCCTGTCCCGCCTGGCAGTCTTTTCCGACGCATGGTTTTCATTGTCGATCTCCATGTCAAAAAGCCTGTCCAGAGTTTCCTCCCAGAGCACGTCATCCGCTTCGATCAGTTCCTGCTTTGTAAGATGAAAGTTCTTTTTCAGAAACTGCTCCTGTTCCTTCGTCATATGTCTCAGGGCTCTCTCATTTTCCCTGATCCGCTCATCATCCATATTTCAATGCCCTCCCGCCTGCATACTGTTCAGACCAGCAGGTTCAGCCGGTTTCTGCTGATCCGGAAAAGGACGTCCGCCGACGGTTCGCCCGTCTCACCGTCGCAGTGGACCCAGAGCGGCCGGTCTGAACAGACCCTGAGGCTTTTTCTCCTGAGCTGGGCAACCTTCGCCTTCTGCCGGACATGTCCGCCGGACGTCGCCGACGGGAAAAAGCGGAAAAAGTCCAGAACGCTCAGATCATGGACAATGCAGTAATCCAGCTCGCCGTCGTCATCCTTCGCTTTCGGACACATCATGAATCCTCCGCCTTCGAAGCGGTGGTTCATCCCTGCGGCAAAAATAAAGCGGTCATAATGTACGGGCTTCTCTCCTGCCTGCTTCCCTGTCTTCTCACCGGATTCCGCAGAGTCCGCTTCTGAGACGGCGCCGGGAATAAGATCGGAAACAGAAGGTTTATAAGAGAAAATCAAACGGATCGCTTCCAGAATATAAACCAGTTTTCCGAGGCCGAAGCGGTTCAGGAAGCGCTTCAGAACCGAAATCTGCGCATAATGGCAGACAGCCGCGTCAAAACCGACGCCTGCACTGACTACAAAAAAGCGGCTTTTTCCCGTATCGTTCCAGACACATTCCCCGACATCGACCTGCCGGACTGTCTGTCCGGAAAGAATCCGGCGGACCAGTTCCGCGCGATCCTCCGGAAAAGGGAGATCCCTGGCAAGGTCATTTCCGGACCCGCAGGGGATCAGTCCGAGCTGCGTATGCTCAAAATCCCGGATCCCGTTCACCGCGGCGTTAATGGTTCCGTCACCGCCGAGAATCAGGATGCGGACAGTCTCCCCCTCCGGAATAAAGGAGCTAAGCTCCGCGCAGATCCTCTCCGCTGCGCCCTCCTCCGTGGAAAGATGAAGTTGATACTCTGTCCCTTCCAGCAGCGGCTGGATATTCTTTTCCCAGTAGCGCCCGGTTTTCCCTCCGGCGCCTGCAGGATTCACTATCACATGAAGCATCATTCGTCTCCCATCCGCAGCCGGCCGGAAGCGTCTCTCCGGGGTCAGGGGACCTTCCGGGAGACTGCTTCCGGGCCGCGTGCGGAGTTTCTCACAGTTTCAGGAAGGTTCCGAGGATACTGCGTCCAAGCTGCGCGCCGATATTGCCGCCCAGGGTCTTGCCGAAGGTTCCTCCCAGACTTCCTACCGACTTGCCGATCTGTCTTCCGATCGTTCCGGCCGCAGTGGACGCCACGCTGGCTGCGCGCTTCTTCGCCCGCTCCTGCTCACGTTCCGCTTCTCTCTGCGCCATCTCGGCGGCTTTCTGAGCGGCGGCGGCTTCTTTTTCCGCCAGTTTCTGGGCAGCGGCGGCTTCCTTCGCGGCTTCCTTCTCCGCGGCCGCCCTTTCCTTTTCTGCCTGGGCTTCCTCGGCAGCTCTCAGGGCCTGGGCTTCCATCTCCTGCCAGTGCCTCTGCAGGAATTCAAAGGCGGAATCCCGGTCGATCGCCGTCGCGTAGCGGGAATAGAGAACATTGGCCTTTATCATCTGATCACGCAGGGTATCATCCGCGGTGCCCAGTAAGGACTGGGGCGGAAGAATCATGCAGCGCTCCACCATTCCGGGGATGCCGCTCTCATCCAGCATGGAGACAAGAGCCTGCCCGGTAGCCAGATGCTGGATCGCGTCCGCCGTATCGAATTCCGGGTTTTCCCGATAGGTCTGCGCCGCGGCCTTCACAGCCTTGAGCTCCTTGGGGGAATAAGCGTGAAGGGCGTGCTGGATCTTGTTGCCCAGCTGGCTCATAATTCCGTCCGGGATATCCGCCGGATTCTGGGTGATGAAGAAGACGCCCACGCCCTTTGAACGGATCAGTTTTACGATCTGCTCGATCTTGTTCAGAAGATCCTGTGATGCCTGGGAAAAGAGCATGTGCGCCTCATCGAAGAAGAATACCATCTTCGGCTTCGGGCAGTCTCCCACTTCAGGAAGGCTCTCAAAGAGCTCGGACAGCATCCAGAGCAGGTAGGTGGAGTACATGTCCGGGTTCAGGATCAGCTTTCTGCAGTCCATAACCGAGATGACCCCCTGCCCGCCTTCCAGCTGCAGCATATCCGTGATGGTCAGAGCCGGCTCGCCGAAGAACTTGTCCGCCCCCTGTGTTTCAAGGGAAACCAGGGCCCTGGTGATCGCCGCGATCGAAGCCGGAGCGATATGCCCGTATTCCGCGGCCAGCTCATTCCTGTGTTCATTAACGTAGGCAAGCATCGACTTCAGATCTTTCGTGTCGATCAGAAGAAGGCCGGTATCGTCGGCGATCTTGAAGACAATGCTCAGAATATCGGTCTGAAGCTCGTTCAGTCCCAGAACTCTGGAGAGAATAAGCGGACCCATCTCGGAGATCGTTGTCCGCAGGGGCATGCCCATCTCGCCGTATACATCCCAGAACATGACCGGATACTTGCGGAAGCAGTAGCCATCCTGATCCAGCTGAAGGGTCGCGATCCGCTCATTCAGGCTTTCACTCTCCCGGCCTGTCTCGGCAAGCGAGCAGAGGTCTCCCTTGATGTCAGCCAGAAAAACCGGGACGCCCGCGTCCGAGAAAGACTCCGCGAGAACCTTCAGGCTGACTGTTTTTCCGGTACCGGTAGCTCCCGCGATCATACCGTGCCGGTTTGCCATGGAGGGATTAAGAAAGATCTCCTTCTCCCCGCTTTTACCAACCAGAATCTTACCGTCTTTGTACATACTTTTTCCTCCTGTGCCTCTGCCGGAAAACCGCAGAACTATACAGATGCCGAACGGATTATCTGAATCTATCCTACCACAGAATACGGAAAATTTACAGTGAAATAAGCGCGCAATCCCCTTTTGACGAAACTGCGCCCGGGCACAGAGAGCCCAGGCGCAGTACAGCTTCAGCTGCCGTATTTCGATGATCCGCGGCGGACAGTATTTCGCTCAGCAGCCCCTGAAATCAAAAGCAAAGACAAGCCTGCGGTCCGTCTTCAGAAGATACTCTTCGTGGGTGCGGGCCCCCCAGCTGTCGTCGCCGGCGATTCCCATCTGCTTCAGGCTGCAGCGCACATAGGTGTAATGCACCGGCGGAAGCTCGAAGGGATGTCTTGCCGTCTCGAGCATCTCCGGACTGTATGGGAGCGCCGAGAATTCCATGGTTCCGGGCCTGGACGCCTCAGGATCCCCGCTGTCCGGGAAACCTGCCGCCCTGAGCAGGACGCCGCGCCCCCTCCGGTCGGTGACCTTTGCCCAGCGCACGCCGGTCCGGTTTCCTGTTTCCTGGGGAACCAGATAGGCTTCCGCCATATCCCTGACCTGGGCCTGATAGACGCCCAGCTTTGCGCCTTTTCTTCTGTCACAGTAGTTTTCTTCGGGCCCGCAGCCATAGTAGGTTATATGATCGTAATCCGCGTTCAGGGTCAGAAGGAATCCGAATTCCGGCATGGGCGGAAGTCCTTCGGCCGGGTCATATTCCAGGATAAATCGAACCGTTCCGTCGGGGAAGATCCGGTAAGTCGTCAGGCAGCTGCATGCGGGAACCGTCGGAAGATACTTTTTCCAGGTCACGTCCACATATTCTTCCGTCTGCTTCACAAGCGGATAGAGGAGCGCGTCGCTGTCAGCCCCTTCCTCCGGGCTGAAGGGATTGAATTCCGGCGGCATGTGATTCTGATAAAGGCTTGCCAGCTTCCAGACTCCGTACCTGGCCGCCATATGGTTTCCGTTGTCGTTGCTGGTAGGCGCCCTCCAGAAATTCGGTCTCGGAATGTCCTCGATCAGTTCCGTCCCGCCCCAGCGGTAAGAGACAAGTCCGCCCTTCAGGCCGGACAGGAGCAGTTCAAAATGCTCTCCCCTTACGCCGACATTGACAGAACCGACAGTCAGCTCCAGCTTCGGCTTCTTCCGCGCAGCCCGGATCACAGTGCCGTTGATCCGCGACTCTTTCGAGAAAGCAGTTTCAGCGTCCGCAGGCATCTCCTCCAGAGAAGCGGGAAGCACGTGTCCTTTTCTGAAAACGCCCTGCCCGAATGCCAGCTCATATCCCGCCTTCTCCCACAGGGTATCCTCACGCAGCAGGAAGGAAACCGTTACCGCATATTCTCCCTCTTTTTCCGGAATCCGGAAGGGAAGCGGATATTCTTTTTCTTCAAGAGGCGCAAGAGCAACGGCGACTTCTGCCTGATCGAGAACCTCCCCTTCTCTTTCCAGGGATGCCACGCAGCGGAAGCTGTCGGCGTTCACAAAGAGGTTCTTGTTCAGGACACTGAAATGGTCCTCAGACACCTTCACACGGAAATACTGGTAGTTGAAACGGATCTCCTGAATCTTTCCGTAGGGTTTCCTCGTGGAATCGATGATGCCGTTCCCGGAGAAATCATAATCCGTCGGACGCTCTTTGCAGTCTCCGCCGTAAGCCTGGAATTCCTCCCCGTAACGGTTCTTCCTGCGCACCGCCTGATCGACGAAATCCCAGATAAAGCCGCCCTGATACCTGGGCTGCCGCTCTTCCAGCTCTATATACTTGTGCATGCCCCCGTTGGAATTCCCCATGGAGTGCGTGTATTCACAGAGGATGAAGGGCTTCTCCGGATGCTCTTTAAGGAACTGCTCCACCTGCGCGGCGGGCGTATACATCTGCGATTCCATATCGCTTGTATCATTATAGCGGCGGTCGTGGGCGACGCCTTCGTAATGAACGAGCCGGCTGCTGTCCAGGGCTCGGAATCTCTGCGACATTTCATAAATGACGCTGCCGCCGTAGGATTCATTTCCGCAGGACCAGATCAGGATGGACGGATGGTTCTTGTCCCTCCCGTAGCAGGAATCCACGCGGTCCAGCATCATGGACAGATATTCTTTCCGGTCTCCGGGAAGGGCTGCAGAAATATCTTCTTTCCCGCGCTCGATCCTGTCCCAGATCCCGTGGGTTTCCATGTTGTTCTCCGCGATCAGGTAAAGTCCGTACAGATCACACAGATGATAGAGAATCGAAGCGTTCGGGTAATGGGAGGTGCGGATCGCGTTGATGTTGTTCCGCTTCATGATCCGCAGGTCGAGAGATACTTCCTCCGCACCGGGCGTGCGGCCTGTGTCGCAGGAGAACTCATGCCGGTCTGTCCCGTGGAATACGACCCGTTTCCCGTTCAGGCACATCAGCCCGTCCCTGATTTCAAAGCGGCGGAAACCGACATTTTCACAGACCAGTTCCAGAATGCTGCCGTCCTTTCCCTGCAGAACAAGCTCCAGCTGATACAGGTACGGATCTTCCGCGCTCCAGGCATTTACCTCCTCCACGCTGCAGCTGATCCGGATTTTCTCTTCCGCCGCGCATTTTCCTGACCGGATCTCTCTGGCAAGGGGGAAAGACGGTCTGCCGCCGGCATCCGGCCGGGCGCTTCCGCGCTCTTTCAGTCTCCAGAAAAGCTCAGCCCCGTCAATAGAACCTGAAAGGCTGAGAGCGGCTTCCAGCTGTCCTGTCCGGAAACTGTCATCAAGACCGGACAGAATCCGGAGGTCCTCCAGATGAACGGCAGGAACCGCATACAGGAACACATCCCGGAAAATCCCGGAAAAGCGGTACATATCCTGATCTTCCAGCCAGCTCCCCGAGGTCCATTTGAAATCCAGTACGGCAAGGCGGTTTCTGCCTTCCTTCAAAAAAGGAGTCAGATCAAAATCCGTCGGCGTAAAGGAATCCTCGCTGTAACCGACCCAGCTTCCATTGAGCCAGACGGAAAAACCGGATTCCACTCCCTGGAAGGAAATCCTGACTCCCATCCCCTTCCAGCACGCAGGCAGTTCAAAGAATACGACATACTGCCCCACCGGATTGAAGATCTCCGGGATCTGCCCGGGGGTGATATCTTCGCTTCCGTCCCACGGATACTGGGTATTCACATATGCCGGAACATCATACCCTTCCATCTGCATATTGGAAGGAACATGAATGTCCTCCCAGCCGCTGACATCGGCGTCCGCCTTCTGGAAATCCGGAATGACGGAACTGTAATTCCGGGCATAATGGAACTTCCAGAGTCCGTTCAGGGACGCCCGCAGGGAGGAGGATCCCTCCCGCATCTCCTCAGCGGAGGCAAAAGCGGTATGGTCGGAATGGGCGGGCAGCGCATTTACTTTAAAAACAGCGGGGTCCTTCACGATATTGTAATCAAATTCTTTCATACGCTCACACAAAAAGGGCCGGAAACCCAACGATCCCGGCCCTCCCTTTCTTTTAAAACGGCCTCGAAACAGACTTTCGCAGCCTCTTACTTGACAGAGCCCGTAATACCTTCCGCGAACTGCTTCTGCAGAATGAAGAAGACAAGCATCGTCGGAATGGAACAGAACAGAACGCCCATCATCAGAACACCGTAATCGATGGTGTACCCGGCAGCCAGATTGGCGATCAGCATGGGCATGGTCTGCGCTTTATTGTCCGTCATGACAACCTTCGGCCAGAGGTAGGCGTTCCAGGCGTTCATGAAGGTGATAACCGCCGCTGCCGCATAGGTGGAACGCATGATCGGCATATACTGGCGGAAGAAGATCCCCACTTCGCTCTGCCCGTCGATTCTGGCAGCTTCCATGATGGCCGCCGGGAAATTGCGGGAATTCTGCCGGAACATCATGATCATGAAAGGCGTGGCGATCTGGGGAAGAATGAAGCCCCATACCGAATTCAGCATCCCCATCTTCGAAATCATGGTGAACAGCGGGATCATGGTCGCGACGCCCGGGATCATCATGGCCAGAAGCAGAAATGCAAACAGACGGTCCTTCGCCTTGTCCGCGTAGAGCTCAAAGCCGAATCCGGCCAGCGAGCAGATCAGCAGGCACAGTATGGTCTGTGCGATAGAATAGATGAAAGAGTTCCCCATGGACTTCCAGAGCGGCTGCGCTGCCAGAAGCTTCTGGAAATTCTCCGCGGCTGCGGTTCCGAACCAGATCCGGCCCCGGGAGATATCGACGGTATTGTTGGTAGCTGCCGTAATCATCCAGAAAAGCGGGAACACGCTGATAAAGGACCAGATGATCAGAAAGATATAGCTGGGAATCAGCCTGCGCTGAACCATGGACTTATTTCTCTTAGTCACGTGTATCACCTACTTTCATATTGATCCAGGCAAGGATCGCAACCATGATGAAGATCACGAAGGACATGGCGGAAGAATATCCGAAGTGGCCGACGCCCTGTCCGAAGGCCATGTTGTATACATAGTGGGACATGGTGATTGTCGCGTTCGCGGGACCGCCGTTGGTCAGGTTGACCGACTCGTCGAACAGCTGCAGGGTACCGTTGATGGACATGATGAAGGTCATGACAATGACCGGCTTCAGAAGGGGAACCGTAATTCCCCAGAAGGTCTTCCAGGAGGATGCGCCGTCGATTTTCGCAGCCTCATAAACCTGATAATCGATATTCTGCAGGCCTGCCAGATAGAATACCATGTTATATCCGGTCCATCTCCAGATCAGGGCGATGATGATAATCGCCTTCGCGGTGCCCGCGGTTCCCAGCCAGTTGATATTCTCACTGATAATATGAAGATTCAGGAGCACCTGGTTGATCAGGCCCTGGGTTGCAAAAAGAGAACGGAAGATCAGCGCGTAGGATACAAGAGAAGTCGCGCAGGGCAGGAATACCATCGTGCGGAAGAGGCCTTTGAAGCGGAGATCCTTGTTGTTCAGGATCTGCGCCAGAAGAATGGCCAGAATCAGCATGATCGGCACTTCGATAATCAGGTACAGGAATGTATTCTTCAGGGAAGTGATGAAGATTTTATCCTGGAGAATACGCGAATAGTTGAAATTCCAGGGATCTGCCCAGGACAGCTGGGCTCCCTTTCCGGATTTGAATGACGTTATGAACGCCTGGATCATGGGCCAGAAGCTCATAATACAGATCATGATCGTCGCGGGCATCAGAAAGAACCAGCCGGCTCTCCTCTCCTTTGCTCTGACGCCTTTCCCTTTTTTACTCACTCTTTTCCCTCCACGCAAAAAGTTAAGAAAGGCGGGGATGCGGAAGGCATCCCCGCCAGGGTTACAGATTAGGGATTCAGGACATCTTTCCGCAGGAAATCCATACGGATCTCCGTCGCTGTCCCGGATCGCAGAGTCCTGTCATCAGCCGGCCATCTCGAATGCAAGCTGGTCCTGAGCATCCTGCAGAGCTGCCTGTACAGATTCGTCTGTCGGCTCGCCTGCCTGGATCAGGTTCTGGATCGCAGTGCCTACATAGTTGCGGCATGCATAGTGATAATCGGACTGCTCAACAACCGGAACATTCGCGCCCATCGCAACGATATCGGAATAGATGGGCTGGCCGTTGAAGAAGTCGATGCCTTCCTGGTAAACCTCGGAAGCGCCGGCTTTCGCGGAGCAGGTGATGACACCGCCGTTCAGCAGAGCCGCATCATAGGTAGCCGTGCTGCCCGCGCCGAAGGTCTTCGCAAGGAAATCTGCCGCAAGCTCCGGCTTGGTGCAGTTGCCGGTAATGTACAGGGAAGAACCGCCGTTGGAAGCAAAGCCTGCGCCGCCCTCAAGGGTCGGAAGAGAGGTGATCTCCCACTTTCCGGAATTCTCAGCAGCCTGTTCCATGGTCGGGATGATCCAGTTGCCGTTCAGGACGCCTGCAACCATGTCGCCCACGATCGCCTGGTCGGTGTACTCGGACCAGTTGTTGCCAAGGTAAAGAATGTTGTTCTCAACCATGATGACAATATCCTTGATGATCTGGATATACTTCTCATTGGAAGCGAAGGTCGGCTCCCCGTCCGTGAACTGGGACTCGCCCTCAGCCTGGAGCATCATGTAGGGAAGGTCATTGCCGCTGCCGTCCATGCAGAGCAGGTACTTTCCGGTCTTCTCATAGACTGCCTTGCCGACTTCGATGAACTTGTCCCAGGTGCAGCCTCTCATATCGTCCATGCTGTAGCCGGCTTCTTCCAGAAGGTCGGTTCTGTAAGCCATGATCGCGGTGCCGTTGTCTACCGGTACGCCGTAATGTACGTCTTCATAGGTGCTGAAGGAAAGCTTCTCAGCTCCGAAATCGGACCAGTCGATGTCCGCCGCGGACAGATCCTGCCATGCTTCCGGATAGCTTACATAGAACTGCTGGAAATAGTGATCCTGGAACAGGACGATATCCGGCAGGTTGCTGTAATCGCCGGACTGGCCTGCAAGGGTAACCGCGTTCTCAACGTCGGAGGATCCGGACTGGGTGATGATGTTCAGCTTGAAATCCGGGTTCACGTTCTCCTGATAGTCCTTCTCCGCCGCTTCCAGAGCCGGGATATTGAAATTGGCATCCCATGCGTATACGGACAGAGTATTCTCGTCTTCGGACGCGACGTCTGCGCCTTCCGCCTCTGCAAATGCCGTCATCGGAGCCAGCAGGGAAGCTGCCATGATTCCCGCGGTCAGAACTGCAAAAAGTTTTCTCTTCATCTTATCTACCTCCGTGTGTATACTTCGCTTCGGCAGCCTGTCTGAACAGGCTGTCCCATGCGTCTATTGTAGCAAGTCTGAACCGGAATCGTGAACGAAATTGCCCATCTTTTGCGCATTTTCGACTTTTTTAGTCAGGTTGACAGAAAACAGCGAAGCTCAGCGGGGATAATCACAAAAAATACAGGCTCATCCGATCCTGTTTTTCGGTGTTTTTCGTCGATTTCATCATAAAACTGCCGGAGAAACACGGATTAGTCTGTGTTTCTCCGGCAGTCATCTAATTCACGGGATCTGTTCCGGTTTTTAATTCAGCATTCTGATTCTGCTTTTCTTCTCAGCTTTTCCGTCCTTACCAGCCTTTTCTGACCGAAACGTTGACCTCCAGCAGTTTGCTCTCATAGTTTTTCGGATCTCTCTTCCACTGGCCGGGCGTCACGCCCAGAACCTGCCTGAAATTCCGGTCCAGGGTAGACACGGTGGAAAAGCCGCAGCGCACCGCCACCCCGGCGATCGTATCGTTGGAGGAGCGGAGGATTTCACAGGCGTGAAGCACCCTCACCATATTCAGGTACTCGACCGGCGTCATATGGATATACTCATAAAACAGCCTTCGGAAATGGGTCTCGCTGATGCTGCAGGCTTCCGCCAGATCCCCGATCCGCACGGGTTCCGCGTAATGCCGGTCCACATAGCGCAAGGCCTTGCTGATCTGCCCGAAGACTCTTGAATCCGGGACATGCGGAGCCGCCTCCATCTCCGTAATGCGGGCAATCTCAAACAGCAGAGCCGTCAGAAGTCCCCTGACCTTTTCCACATAAAAACTCTTTTTTACCCGCATCTCGTCCATGATCGCGTCCACGATCCCTGCCAGCTGCGGATATTCCCGTGTTCCGGCAAACAGAGCCTCCCTCCCGGTCAGTTCCAGGAAGCGCCTGAAGGCCGCTTCATTTTCCCCGTAATACTCTTTCATCAGCATCCCCGGCTCGAGGAAAAGATATTCCCAGGCACTCTCCGTGCCCGGCGTGCTGTTCGTCGTATGAGGATAATTTTTCGGTATCACGGAAATCATGTCGGGGCCATAAGGCACGATCCGGCTGTCGAGGACCAGCTCGCCCGTTCCGCTCCTGCAGACGCCGATCTCCAGAAGATTGTGAAAATGCAGGTAATCGATCCCGTCCCCGTAGCTCCTGACCCAGTTCTCCCCCAGCAGGGCAAGTACCCCCTCCTTCTGCGGAATATCATAGTAGCGGAGTTCCACCTTTTCTTTTTTCTTCATCTCCGGGTCCTGCTCCTGAAATACAACGGCCGGCCTGAGCTTTGTTCATCGCACAGCTGCCTTTGTTCAGCCGCATATGTCACAGCGAAAAACTGCATTTGCAGTCAGATTTCAAAACTTCGCCGCACGGATTCCCGTGGCTTCCGTATTCTTACTGTACAAACAGTATCGCCAGATGCGGATTCTCCGCCGCCGCCGCGCCGAGTACGGTCAGTGTCCGGTAGGCGTAGGAATTGCCGCAGATCTTTTCCAGATTTGATCTTGTCAGGCAGATCTGCGTATCCTCGTAAACCTCTGACAGCAGGTCGTTTAAGGCGTCCAGATTTCCCCCGAAATAATCCGGAAACCGGAAGGCTTCTTTCATATAGCCTGCCATCTTCTCCTTTGTCGATATCTCCTCCGCATTCAGATAGATCCGTTCCATAGGTCTCCTTTCGCTGACCGTTCCGGAGCGGAAACCTGTCTTTCCTGCTCCGGCTGAATCCTCCGCGCATCCCGGTTCCGGTTTTCTGCCGGCCCCTTCCGGAAGCTGCTTACAGCTTTGCGCGGACTCAGTCGTCAAATTCTCTTTCATAATCATCGTCTCCATAGAGAAGAGTAAAGGTTTCGTAATGGTCGTCTGTATAATAGATATTCCAGTCGTCAGAATAAATGATTCTCTTCGCGCCTCGGCTCCGCGCTGTGCCGGTATCAATGTCGCACTCATAATAGGAGCGGCCTTTCACTACCGGGAGAACCTCCTGGTAATTCCCGAAATAATCTCCCCCGATGCTCATCCCTTCGAGCACCTGATTCAGGGCGCCGTATTCCCAGCCCTCTCTTCTTGCCTCCTTTTTGGTCATGAAGTTGGGCGGCAGTTCATGGAACTGGACAAGATAGGCGCAGACCTCATCCCGGCTGTCATAATCCTCCCCCTCTTCAATATCCAGGATCTCATAATCAGAAGACTGCTCCACTTCGTCTGTCTTCTCATCGTTTCCGGCTTTTTCTTCCGGCTTCGCGGATCCGGAACTTTTGCCGCCGGAGCCTGTATTCTTTTCCTCTTTCCTGTCTGAAGAAGCATCCGCACGGCTGTCTCCGGCTTTCCCGGAATTTTTCTCATCCTCTTTCACGTCCGCATCGTCGGAATCCTCAAAGGTCCAGCCGAGACCTTCCAGGAGATCTCCGAGTGATGTTGCCTGCACTGAAGCCGCGCATAGCACCAGAGCCAGCAGCAGTACGGACAGAACGGCGGCCGCTCTTTTTCTGATATGTCTGATCAATTTGACTACCTCCTTCAAAACATAATAGATATATCCAGTTTATCCCTTCTCCGGCCTCCCTGTAAAGAAAGAATTCCCTTCTTCGCGGCAGCCTGGTCTGCTTACTTTGCTGTGCCTGCCGGAGAAATCGTCCGGAAAACAGCAGTGATGTGTATGATTTTCCGAAAACAGCTTTATGTGCGGCGGGTTCCTGTGCTACAATATTGACATGGAAATATCATTCTCGATTCAAAGGAAATGTTCTAACAGGAGGAAAGAAGACATGATCATTCTGAAATGCGCAAAATGTGGCAAAATGGTATTTGTCGAGAAGAAGTCGGGATGTCCGACCATGTGCTGCGGCGATGCGATGGAAGAGCTGATTCCCGGCTCTGTCGATGCGGCGCAGGAAAAGCATGTGCCGGTTCTGGCCGCCCGCGGCAACAGGGTTCAGGTTACGGTCGGTTCTGTCGAACATCCCATGCTTGACGAACATTATATCCAGTTCATCATTCTCGAGACCAGCTGCGGCTATCAGCTTCGGAGGCTGAATCCGGGCGAAGCCCCGAAGGCTGAATTCCTTCTTGCAGAAGGCGAGAGCGCCCTCGCGGCTTATGAATACTGCAATCTTCACGGCCTGTGGAAAGCAGAGCTTAAACAGCCGGAGTAAGAAAGATTCCGCAGAAATAAATGAAAAGATCCGGCCTTACTGATCTGCTGTCCGAAGGGCAGCTTATCAGGCGGCCGGATCTTTTTCTCTGCGTTCCGTTTTTCATCTGCTCCCGCGGGCTCTCTTAAGCCTGCCCGGTCAGCTTCACCCACGTAATCTCATGGTTCACGGCGTGCGCAAAGGTCTCAAATACATCCTTTGTATGCAGTTTCAGAGTAGATGTATTCCTGCAGGGATGACATCCGATATAAGGATTCTCCTTCAGGTCCTGGTCCACCAGAAGCCGCACATGCCCCTCCGTATCGTTCATGAGCCCCAGCACGCTGGCGGAGCCTTTCTCACAATGCATATACTCCCACATGTATTCTTCCGGGCCGAAAGACAGGCGGGCCGAACCGATCTGTTTCGTAATCTCCTTCGTCTTGAAGGGCTTGTCTCCCGGCATCAGAAGCAGATAAAACATGGTCTGCTGCCGGTTGCAGAGAAACAGGTTCTTGCAGATGGGAGCTTTCAGCACCTTCTCAATCGCGGTGCAGGCATCCATATCCTCGGCAGGATCATGGTCCGCCCTCTTATAGCCGATCCCAAGCTTATCCAGAAACTTGTAGGTCATCATCTCCTGCTCCGGCCTGCCGCCCGCAAGATCCGGGCGGTCATTTGCTTTCGCAGGTTTTCCGTCGTACAGCACTGTCTTCATAATCTCTTTCTCCCTTCCGGAACCTTTCTGTCCAGACAAAATGAGCAGAGCGGTTAAGCAGCTGACATTGTTTCAGACAGCTTCCTGCCCCATATACCGGTTGATCCTTTCCCGGTTCAGCTTTTCACCGATCACGATCACCACCTGCTGTCCTTCCCGCGCGGGCTTCATCACAACGCCGCCGCTCCGGACCGCATTTACTTCCATCCACTTTTCCTTATCTCTGGCAAACCCTTTAATCCGGAATATATTCCCGCAGGACCTGTCCTCAAAGAGCATCCGGACAGCCTCGCGTATGCTGTCCGGCGTAAAAGGACGCTGCAGATAATAAAGGGACTGGAAGCCCTCATCCTTTCCGATTGAGATACGGGCATGTTCCGCCAGCTGATAACCGGAACTTTCTATCTTCCGGTAATCCTCCGCGGTAAAGGAAGACCAGTCGGCCGCGATCACAGACGCGGCGTCTGCCTTCTCCTCTCCCAGGCGAAAGCGCCTGCCGCAGCCAAAACGCTGCATGGCCGCATTCAGATAATCTACCGTCCGCGACGCGCCTTCTCCGCCGCACAGCTGGAACCTGCTCAGTACAACGCAGCCTGCATCGGCAAGCTGGGACACCAGCAGATATTCCGACTCCCGCGACAGTTCCGGAGGAAGCAGGGCATCCACGATGGCTATGACAGACCCGATCTCATACCAGCGGTTTAAGGGTTCTTCACAGAGCGCGTCGAAGAACTCTTCCGCGTCAAAGATGCCGGAGGGCTCGATCAGGACTCTGTCAAATCCTCTCATCCCCATGGAAATCAGCTTCGTGCGAAAGCGCCTGCGGTAGGTATCAAGATCCGCTCCGCCCGCAACCATCTCCCGCTCGCACTGCTCTCCCTCAAGGTCCTGCAGAAGCATCATATCGACGTTTACCGCTCCGAAATCATTTTCTATGATCCCGATTTTCAACCCGCTGTCCATCAGATACCGGGCATAACCATGCAGAAAGGTGGTCTTTCCGGAACCCAGAAATCCTGTTATCAAGTCTATCCGTATCATCTGATCCACTCCAGGCGTCCACTGAAACAGCCGCGCAGAATAAAGAACATCCTCTGTCCTTTATTCTGCGCGGTCCGGTTATAACAGCTTTTCTTCAGAACAAATCCGATTATAATTACTTTTTCTTCAGGTCAAAATAAAAAAGAAGGATGCAGCCAACCGGAAAACAAATAAGGGAAAGAATTCCGTACCAGGATGTTACCGTCGCTATAAAATCAGTCTTCGCAACCAGCACACGTGCTGCCAGTACTGCCAGTGCCAGAATCAGGCCCACCAGAATCCCCCTGGCCAGCGCTTTTTTAAGAATGCCGTTATCCATAGTGTTATCCTCTTTTTGTTTATCCGGTCTTCTGCGAATCAAAATGATTTATCTTTTATCCTTAACTTCTTTTTTCCATACTTTCCTGCTGAAAACTCCGTCTGCCGCAGACAGCCCGGAAATTCCCTCATCGCCAGGTCACTGTTTCCGACAGCGCTTTGCGGTTCGTGTGATTCGCCAGCGGCGCAGCTCCTTCCGCGGCATAGCCGAGATCCAGAAGCAGGACCACTGTTTCGTTGTCCGGAAGGTCAAGCTCCGCGGCTGCCTTATCCGGATCAAAGAAATTCAGCCAGCAGGAATTCAGGCCCCTGTCCGCTGCCGCCAGCATCATATGCGTCGCCACGATCGAGACATCCTCCGCACCGGAGGTGGCGCGTCCGCCCGGGAAAGTGAAAACATTGTCACGGTCATAAGCGATAACGGCAACGACCGGCGCTCCGTATCTGCAGGGCGTCAGCTTGTCAATCTGCTCCAGGGCTTCCGCCGAACGCATCACATAGATATGCTGTGGCTGAAGATTCTTTGCTGTCGGAGCAAGGCGTCCCGCTTCAAGGACATAATTCAGGTCTTCATCCGAAATGGCTCTGTCGGAAAACTTCTTGCAGGAATATCTTGCTTCTGCAAGTTCCAGAAAACTCTTCATGTCTTTCTCCTTCCGTTCATGTCCGGCAGCGGCGCGCGCCGCCTTAAAACAGCTTCCGGAATCAGATTCCGGAGAATTATTCATCCTTCAGGGAGCCCCTCTGAAGATTCTGCTCTATGATCTCCTTCATATAGGCCCAGATCGCCTCCGAGCCCTCCGCTGTGTGCCGGTTGCGCTCCTCAACCTGGGAACGGCGCACGCCGCGGCTGCTCCAGTCCTGTCCGCCGTTGGAATGGTTCAGCAGCATGGGCTGAAGATTGTCCATCACATGGGCAAATTTAGCCTCGGGACTCTCTCCCCTTTCAAACTCCTCCCAGAGAGCCTTCAGAAAACTCCCCTGATCTTCAGGCAGCAAACCGTAGAGTCTTTCGGCGGCCTTCCGCTCTCTTTCGGGAGCGCTTTTCTGGGCTTCCGGATCATAGGCATAGGAGTCGCCGGCATCGATCTCCACCACGTCGTGCAGGAGAACCATGAGCATGGTCTTCGCCGTGTCGACCGGCTGATTGGAATATTCGCTCAGCAGCCATGTCATGGCGGCAAGGTGCCAGGCGTGCTCCGCGTCATTCTCCCTGGGCCCGCCGCCGCTCAGATGCGTCTGCCGCAGAATTGACTTTTCTTTGTCCAGTTCCAGAATAAAGCGGATCTGCCTGTCAAGTCTTTCCCTGTCCATTTTCAGCAGTACCTCCCGTCATCGTGCAGCATAAAACCGGTACCGGGATCCGTGCGTCACTTTTTCCCGCGCAGATTGGCCAGCAGTCTGAGCGTCTCGATATCGTTTTCATTCATCTTGATATTCGTGACCAGCTCTTTTCCCTCAGGTGAAGTCACCTTCAGCTCCAGGACTGCTCCGGGGCGCATATCCTCCCGTACAGCGGACATGAAGCTGCCGACTCTCGGATGATCCTTCCGGAAAAGATTCAGACGGTCTTTCAGTTTCAGTAGTTCCATAGGATTAATTGCCATTCTGTTTTACCTCCATATTTTGCGCCTGCAGAGCAGGCGCCCTCTTCCCATCCCGCCGAAATGATGCTCTCTTCTGCATGCGGGAAGCATATCTCTGTCCGGAAGGCACTTTCCGGCTGAGGCCCATTATCCCATCAGAGAGTCGGCTCTGTCAAGCCGCTGTCCTGTGTTCAGAGAACGGCCGCCAGGCACCCGGTCTGAAGTCAGCCCGCGCTTCTTCACAGATCCCTGCGTCAGGCCGCCGTCCTGAAGGAAGCGGAGCGGAAAAAGCAGGGCAGGCTGATAAAATCCTTTACCAGTCCTGCCCTGCCTGACATATTCTTTTCTTACGGCATATCAGAGGGATTCAGCGGGGAATCGTCCACCGCCTTCCTTTCGGCAGCTCAAGCCTGTTCACACCGGCTGCCGTGTTCCGCCCCCGTCTCCGCTTACAGCCTGTCCGCGGTCTTTACATAACCCGGATCATCCGGCTTTGCAATAAGCTCTTTTGTCTTGATCACTTTCGCCCACTTGTCCACGATCTGGTATTCCATATGGACACCGGGGCCGATCTCGGAATAAGAGAGAACAATGCTGTTCTTTACTACCGCATCCTTGCCGATCTTGACGCCGCGGCCGATCACGGAATTGGCGACCGTTCCCTCGATCTCGCATCCGTCGGAAACCAGGGAATGATAGATATTCGCGCCTTCGAAGACCTGCGTCGGGCAGGAATCCGTGGTTCTGGTATAAATCGGCCAGTCGTCGCTGAACAGGGATCTGGCGACCTTCATGTCGAGAAGCTCCGTGCTCGCGTCATAGTAGGACTGCAGATCACAGATTGCCGCGAAATATCCCTTATGCTGGATGCCGCGGATATTCAGGTTCTGCTCCTCGCACTCCTTGGTAATCATCTGGGCAAGGGAGAAGGTGGAGGAATAGTCTCTCGCCTTCTTGACCAGATCGATAAACAGATCCTTCTTCATCACATAGCTGTCCATGAAGACGGACTGGGAAGCCCGGTTCCCGCGGTTTTCAGAAAGAGAAGTGATCCTCTGGTCCTTGTCGACGGTGACGACTCTGCAGCTGAGGAAATGATCTCTTCCGTTGTTTACCTTATGGTAAAGCATGCTGATATCCGCGCCGGACTGGATATGCTCCTCGAGGACATCCGCGAAATCCTGCTTGAAGATCATATAGCAGGGCTGGATCACCACGTACTCCTGGGAGATGAGGTTCAGATAATCCATATTGTCCAGATAATCCGAAACATCGGTATTATAGACCTCATTATGGTTGTTGTGATTGCAGTACAGAAGCTGCAGACGCCCGTTCTTGGAATTGATGTTGTACTGGCGGCCTGTTCCCAGGTGGTCCGTCAGGGAACGCGGGAACTTGTTCAGGTAAACCTGGATATTCTCAATCCCGCTGTTGGTCAGATTCGAGATCGGGAAATCAATCACACGATATCTGCCGAGGAACGAAAACGCTCCGGCCGGACGGCAGTCCTGCAGTCCGTAGACGTTGACTCTTCTGGGAGTCGAAGTTACGATACCAAATGCTTTTGCCATGATCACTCCACCCCCTTCACATTCTTTGAAACAAGAAGAATATTTTCACTGTCCGGGCTGCCGACCACGGCACCCTTGCCGATCTTCACGCCGCTGGCAACAAGCGCTCTTGTGACAACAGCTCCCTCTTCCACCTTTACGCCGGGCATGAGCACGGAATCCACCACGCTCGCGCCTTCCGCGACAACTGTATTCGTGAACAGAACAGAACTCTTTACTTCGCCCTCAAGCTCGCAGCCCTGGGTGATATAGATCCTGTCCACATCCGCATTCGGCCCGATATAAGCCGGCAGCGCGGAAACGTCTTCCGTATAGATCCTCCAGGAACGGTCGTCCAGATCGAGGCCGTTCTGCTTGTTCAGAAGATCCATGTTCGCTTCCCAGAGGGAATCGATGGTTCCCACATCCTTCCAGTAGCCTTCAAACTTATAGGCGATCAGCTTCTTCCCCTCATTCAGCATGGTCGGGATGATGTTCTTTCCGAAGTCGTGGTCGGAATTCGGATCCTTCATATCGGCGACCAGCATCTTTCTGAGATTCTTCCAGGAGAAGATATAGATGCCCATCGATGCGAGATTGCTCTTCGGTTTTGCCGGCTTCTCCTCAAACTCCACGATGTTTCCATCCGCATCTGTATTCATGATGCCGAAACGGCTGGCTTCCTTCATGGGAACCGGAAGAACCGCGATGGTGGCGTCCGCTCCTGCCTTGAGATGGGCGTCCAGCATCTTGGCGTAATTCATCTTATAGATATGGTCGCCTGAAAGAACCAGCAGATAATCGGGATTGTACTGATCGATGAAATCGATGTTCTGCGAGATCGCGTCGGCGGTGCCGCGGTACACGTCCAGACCGGACTCTGCCTTCTCACGGGGAGTCAGAACGAAGACACCGCTGTCCTTGGTGTCAAGTCCCCAGCGGCTTCCGGCAGCGACATAGCTGTTAAGAAGAACGGACTCATACTGAGTCAGGACTCCCACAACATCAATTCCGCTGTTCGCGCAGTTGCTCAGGGGAAAGTCGACAATTCTGTACTTTCCCCCATAAGAGACAGCCGGCTTTGCCACCTTGCTGGTGAGCTCATGCAGACGGCTTCCCCGTCCTCCGGCCAGGATCATGGCCAACATGTTGCTGTGCTTCATAACAGTTATCCTCCTCTTGCCTGGAACTGGTTTCCAGTATATTTACAAAATAACTGACCTGTCCTTTCGGACCTTGTTCAATTAAGTTCATCATAACACAGACTTTTTTGTCTGACTAGTATAATTCACGAATTCTGCCCTTTATCTTTCAGCATTTCCGCCGAAAATCAGTCCCGCCTCATCTTTTTTCCCGAATAAGCAGACAAAAAGCGTCTGATTCAGAACCTTTTTTTCCGGAAACCCATTCAGCAGAAAAACGAAACAGTCTCTTATCCGAGACCCAGCAGCAGAAGCAGGACGGTAACCTCCAGAATGCTCAGAAGGATCGTGATGCTGTTCGCGGCGCTCGCCTTGCCGGCGTCCCCTCCGCACATCCCCGTAAAAGCAGGCCCGACGGCACTGATCGGAGCGAAGGCGATCAGTACCAGCGTCTGCCGGATCACCAGGTCAAAAGGCAGCGCAAAATAGCTCACAAAGGCAAGGAGAACCCCGAAGATCTGCCTGTAAGCCACGATCCGCAGAATATCCTTCAGGTATTCTTTTTTCAGTTCCAGATGAAAGAGAAGGCCGATCATCAGCATGGCCAGGAATGTATTCGACACTGCCGCCGGTTCAATCAGAGTCAGAACCGCTTCCGGCAGCCGCAGCTTCAGAATCATCAGCAGAAACATCCCCACATAGGCAAGGATGGGCGGGCTGGAAAGCAGTCTGCGGAAAAAGCCCCTTATATCAAATCCCTTCCCTCTGTCTGAGAAGAAGCTGTCCACGAAAGCATAGGTTCCGCCTGTGCACATCAGACTGTTTCCGACATCAAACATGCATGCCGTGACGGTGCCCTCGGCGGGCAGAAAGCTCTGCACAAAGGGCAGGCAGAAAGCGCCGATATTAAAGGCGGGCATGCAGAACATATAGAGCACCCGGTCCCGCCGGTCGCGGCGGCGCGTCAGCAGCACCCCTGCCGCCAGCATCAGAATATTGGACAGAAGTCCCATCAGCGTGATCAGCAGCATCAGCGGGCTCACTTCCTGCGTCCTGGAAAAATTCAGGATAATCGCGCAGGGGAGGGTAACATAGATCACAAGTTTTTTCGCCGTATCCCCTGCCTGCTCCGGCAGAAACCCGCTCTTTCTGAGCAGAATGCCGACCAGGATGATCAGGAAAAAGGAAAATGCCCTCAATAATACTGCCGCCATCGCTTCCTCCCCTTTTCTGCCGCTGCTTATCTGCATGACGCATCCATAAATCTGAATTCTTTGTTGCCCCATCTGATTCTTCATGATATTATAGACAGATGAAAATTTCAACAGCAAAGGCCTGCCTCTGATATTTCTTTGGTGAAGCGACCCTGCTGCCGAAAATTTTAGAGAAAGGACCTTGAATTACATGAAAGAACTGATGCTTGGCAATAAGGCTTTCGCCCGGGGCCTCTATGAGGCCGGCTGCTGCTTCGTCTCCAGCTACCCCGGGACTCCCAGTACGGAGATAACGGAAGAAGCCGTCAAATATGATGAAATCTACTGCGAATGGGCCCCGAATGAGAAGGTTGCCCTGGAAGCCGCCTTCGGAGCCAGTCTGGCAGGACGCCGCGCTTTCTGCGGCATGAAGCACGTCGGCCTCAACGTCGCCGCGGACCCGCTCTATACCATGTCCTACACAGGAGTGAACGGCGGTCTTGTCATCGCGGTCGCGGATGATCCCGGCATGCATTCCTCCCAGAACGAGCAGGATTCCCGCCACCACGCCATCGCCTCCAAGGTTCCCATGCTGGAGCCCTCTGACTCTGCAGAGACGCTTGCATTTGTAAAGATCGCATTCGAACTGTCCGAACAGTTCGACACTCCAGTGATCATCCGTATGTGCACGAGAGTATCCCACTCCCAGTCGATCGTGGAAGCCGGCGAGCGCACTGTCCCGGAGCAGATCCCCTATGAAAAGAATATCGCCAAATATGTCATGATGCCGGGCAACGCCAAAAAACGCCATCCCGTCGTCGAGGAGCGCACGAAAAAACTCGCTCAGTGGGCTGAGAGCGCTCCGGTCAACCGTGTGGAGATGGGCGGAACGGATATCGGCGTCATCACTTCCTCGACCAGCTATCAGTATGTAAAGGAAGTGTTCGGGGACCGTGTCTCCATCCTGAAGCTCGGTATGTCCAATCCGCTTCCGGAAAAGCTGATCCGCGATTTCGCGTCGAAAGTGAAAAAGCTTGTCGTCGCGGAAGAGATGGATCCGGTCTTCGAGAATTACTGCCGCCAGCTGGGACTTGAGGTCAGCGGAAAGGACCTTCTTCCCATGTGCGGGGAATTCTCCCAGAATATGATCGCGGAATGCCTGGGCGAAAAACTGTATGAAGGAAAAGCCCTGGATGACCCGATCCCGCCGCGTCCGCCGGCCATGTGCTCCGGATGTCCGCACCGCGGGCTCTTCTATACCCTGAAAAAGAACAAGGTCACCTGCCTGGGCGATATCGGCTGTTACACGCTCGGGGCCGCCGCTCCGCTCAGTTCCGTGGACACGACCCTGTGCATGGGCGCTTCCGTCAGCGCCATCCATGGCTTTATCAAAATGCAGGATCCGGAAACCGCGCGCCATACCGTCGCGGTAATCGGCGATTCCACATTCATGCATTCCGGAATGACCGGCCTTGCCAATATCGCCTACAATATGTCTAACTCAACGGTTATCATCCTGGATAACTCCATCACCGGCATGACAGGACATCAGCAGAATCCGACGACCGGCTACAACATCAAGGGGGACCCGGCCGGAAAGATCGACCTGGAAGCACTCTGCCGCGCCATGGGATTTGAACGCGTGCGCGTAGTGGATCCCTACAACCTGTCCGAATGCGACAGCGTGATCCGCGAGGAGCTGAACGTCGACGCTCCCTCCGTGATCATCTCCAGAAGACCCTGCGCGCTTCTGAAATATGTGAAGCACAAGGCTCCTCTGAAAGTGAATCCGGATAAATGCGTCGGATGCCGCGCCTGCATGCAGATCGCGTGTCCTTCCATCTCCTTCCGGGATAAGAAAGCGGTCGTCGACGCCACCCAGTGCGTCGGATGCGGCGTCTGCAGCCAGCTGTGCCGTTTCGGCGCCTATGAGAGCACTGCAAAGGAGGACTAACCATGGAAACGAAAAATGTAATGATCGTCGGTGTCGGCGGTCAGGGATCCCTGCTCGCCAGCAAACTGCTCGGCCAGCTGCTTCTCCAGCAGGGTTATGACGTCAAGGTCTCGGAAGTACACGGCATGTCGCAGAGAGGCGGTTCGGTAGTCACTTACGTGCGTTTCGGCGACCATGTCTCCTCCCCGGTGATCGACCGCGGAACTTCTGATTATATTGTTTCATTTGAACTTCTGGAAGCTGCCAGATGGCTTCCCTGGCTGAAAGAAGACGGCCAGATCGTGACCAACACCCAGCAGATCGATCCGATGCCTGTTATCATGGGCGCCGCGGAATATCCGGAGAATCTGGTCGAAAAGATGCGCGCTGCCGGCGCGAAGGTCGACGCCCTCGACTGCCTTTCCCTGGCCTCCCAGGCCGGAACGGCAAAGGCCGTCAATCTCGTCCTGATGGGAAGACTGTCCCACTACTTTGATATGCCCGAGGAAGAATGGCTTGCGGCAATCGAAAAGATTGTTCCTCCCAGATTCCTCGAGATAAACCGCAGGGCTTTTGCGCTGGGGCGCAATGCATAAGTCAGGCGGAGTATATGTTTTACAGAAAGGAACACAAAAAGGATGGAGCGCTATTATCAGAAAGACATCGAATGTGCCGACAGAGAACAGATCCGCGCCTGGCAGAGCGAAAAGCTTGTCAGGCAGGTACAGCATGTATGGAATGATGTTCCTTACTACAGGGAGAAGATGAAAGCAGCAGGCGTAACCCCGGACGATATCCGTTCCGTGGATGATCTGCACAAGCTTCCCTTCCTGAGCAAGGCCGACCTGAGAGATTCCTATCCATACGGCCTGCTGGGCTGCGATCTGAAGAAATGTGTCCGCATTCAGTCTACTTCCGGAACAACAGGGCGCCGCGTAGTCGCTTTCTACACCCAGCATGACATCGATCTGTGGGAAGACTGCTGCGCCAGGGCTATCACCGCGGCAGGAGGAACCGATGAAGATGTCTGCCAGGTTTCCTACGGTTACGGCCTGTTTACGGGAGGTCCCGGCCTCAACGGCGGAAGCCACAAGGTCGGCTGCCTCACCATTCCGACTTCTTCCGGGAATACACAGCGTCAGATCATGTTTATCCGTGACCTGAACACGACGATCCTCTGCTGTACGCCTTCCTACGCCGCCTATCTGGGCGAAAGCATGAAGGAGATGGGCCTTACGCCCGACCAGATCCCGCTCAAAGCCGGCATCTTCGGAGCAGAAGCCTGGAGCGAGGAAATGCGGCAGGATATCCAGAACACGCTCGGCATCAAAGCATATGACATCTATGGGCTGACGGAACTGTCCGGACCCGGCGTCGCATTTGAGTGCTCCGCCCAGAAGGGCATGCATATCAATGAAGATCATTTCATCCCGGAAATCATCGATCCGGATACCGGGGAAGTTCTGCCGGAAGGTTCCCAGGGCGAACTGGTCTTCACTTCCCTGGATAAAGAGGCATATCCGCTGATCCGCTACCGCACGAGGGATATCTGCACGCTTACCTACGAGAAATGCTCCTGCGGCAGGACGCATGTCAGGATGGGCAAGCCGAGAGGACGTTCCGACGACATGCTGATCATCCGCGGCGTCAATGTCTTCCCGTCCCAGATTGAGACGGTTCTCCTGAACAACGGATATCCGGCCAACTACCAGATCATCGTGGACCGCGTCAACAATACGGATACGCTGGACATCCATGTGGAGATGACGCCGGAGATGTTCACGGACCAGCTCGGCGAAGTTTCCCGCCGCCAGAAGGAACTCGCGGAAGGCATGAAGTCCATGCTCGGAATCAAGGCAAATATCACTCTGGTCAGCCCGAAGTCGATCGAGCGCAGCGAAGGCAAAGCCGTACGCGTCATCGACCGCAGAAAGATCTGATGCGATTCGCAAAAAGGAAGCTGAAAAACCACTGCAAATAAGGAGGGTAGCTGAGATATGAGCGTGAAACAGATATCTGTATTTCTGGAAAACAGGGCCGGCGCGCTGGAAAGCATGACTGCCGTGCTCGGAGAAAACAAGATTGATATGCGTGCGCTTTCCCTGGCTGAGACCAAAGACTTCGGTATCGTGCGCATCATCGTGGACGATGTCTACGAAGCAACGACTGTTCTTAAAGAAGCAGGATATGTGCACACTCTGACCCCGGTTGTGGTAATCGCGATTCCGGATGAGCCGGGCGGACTGAACAGGATCCTGAAGGTCTTCACAAAAGCCGGCGTCAACATTGAGTACATGTACGCCTTCCTGGGCGGAGCGGATGCGAAACATGCCTATATGGTATTCCGTCCGGACGATACGAAAGCCGCCGCATCAGCCGCGAAGTCTGCCGGAATGCGCCTGGTGGATCAGGAAGACATCTGCAGGCTGTGAAAAATCCGGATTTTCTCCCGGGCTGATCAGCCTTACTGTATATTGATTCCCGGACTGAACAAGCCTGTTCATCGGGAACTGCAGCGGCAGGGAACAGCAGGCCGCTGCCGGATTTATAGAACTGCCCCTGCCGCGCAGAATCCGCGGCAGGGGCATAACCATGCAGAATTCCCGGTTCATCCGGAAAGTGTCTTTTTGATCCGCAGACCTGCGGAAGATACCGGGAACGCCGGCACATTCAGAAAGGGTTGCAATCATCTATGGCGAAAAAGACCATGCAGGAAAACAAGATGGGCGTAATGCCTGTCCGCAGGCTTATCATATCCATGTCCCTTCCCATGATGTTTTCCATGCTCGTACAGGCTCTTTACAACATTGTGGACAGCATTTTCGTATCCAGGATCAGTGAAAGCGCGCTGACTGCGGTCACGCTTGCCTTTCCCATGCAGAACCTGATGATTGCGGTGGGAGCCGGTACCGGCGTCGGCATCAACGCCCTTCTCTCGAAGTCGCTCGGCGAAAAAGACTTTGACAAATCAGACAGCGCCGCCAATACAGGACTGCTGCTGGCTTTTCTCAGCTTCCTGCTTTTCCTGCTTCTTGGCGCGTTCGGCGCGGAACCATTTATCCGGACACAGACCTCGAATCCAGAAATTGCAGGCGCAGCCTGCTCTTATCTGCATATTGTGTGCTGCATGTCGCTGGGTCTTTTCTATCAGGTGACTTTTGAAAGGCTTCTGCAGTCCACCGGCCGCACCTTCCAGTCGATGATCTCCCAGATGACCGGCGCCATCATCAATATCATCTTCGATCCCATCATGATTTTCGGGTATTTCGGACTGCCTGCCATGGGCGTTTCGGGAGCTGCCCTTGCCACTGTGCTCGGACAGACCGTCGCGGCCGTGACAGGACTTTGCCTGAATCTCAGGCAGAACCCCGACATTCACTTAAGCTTCAGGCGTATCCTCCGCCCTTCCGGTGAGATCGTCGGGCGAATCTATTTTGTCGGCGTTCCGTCCATCCTGATGATGTCGATCGGTTCTTTGATGAATTACCTTATGAACCGGATCCTGATCAGCTTCTCTGAAACCGCGACCGCCGTATTCGGCGTCTACTTCCGGCTGCAGAGCTTCTTCTTCATGCCGGTCTTCGGCCTGAATAACGGGCTGATTCCGGTCCTGGCATATAATTACGGGGCAAAAAGCAAAAAGCGTATCGATGAAGCCCTTCGCTTCAGCCTGCTTCTGGCCATCTGTGTCATGACCTGCGGAACCCTTATATTTGAGCTTTTCCCGCGCCAGCTGCTCCTTCTGTTCAATGCATCGGAGGACATGATGGGGATCGGTTCCATCGCCATGCGGATAATCGCCCTCAATTTTCCCCTTGCCGCGGTAGGAATTATTTTAGGTTCTGTCTTCCAGGCATTTTCCAGAAGCTATTATTCCCTGATCATTTCCCTCTGCCGGCAGCTTATCATCCTGATTCCGGCTGCCTGGCTGATCGCCCGGATGACAGGGAACGTCAATCTGGTCTGGTGGGCCTTTCCGATCTCGGAGGTAATCTCCGCCGTACTCTCCATATTTTTCTTCCGGAAAGTATACTGCGACGTGACATCCTCTTTATGAAGGAAAACACTCTGAAAAATGACCGTTCCCCGGTGGGAAAGCCGTGTAATTCCCGCATTTCCTTCTGATATATCGAATTTAAAACGGCCTTCAGCATCTGCTGAAGACCGTTTTCTGTAATTCCGTATCTGTTCTTATTCCGTCTCTGCTTCCGGCTCCGGCGCCCGGGTCTGTTCCACATAATCTTTGCTGACCCAGCCGTCGATGCTGCTTCCATCTTCCGCAGTGTAGGTTACCTTTACCCAGCGCTCATTCACTTCACCGGTCAGATCCGCCTTCACAACCGTATTCTCCGGGACCTTGCCCAGCTTGTTCGTATCATCGGTCTCATCCGGGGCCGAGCGGATATTGATGGTTGTCGTGGTTCTGTAATATACGGCTGAGTCCTTCTCATTCCGGATTGACTCCAGAATCTTCTGAAAATCTCCTGTATAGTCGAACTCCGTATTGTCCGTCTGCATCATGAGAACCTGCATCCAGCGGTTCTCGTCCTCCGCGGGGAACATCAGAAACTGTCCGTCTCCCTGCTGGCCCTGAACCGAGAAGGTAAAGGTCCAGAGATATCCTTTTACGGGAGTCTCGCTCCCCTTAAGCTCATAGAGTTCGGACTGACTGCAGTCATATGTATCAAAAGACTGTCCGAAAGCCTGGGCGATCTCCTGCTCCTCGTCCTCCAGAAGCGAAAATGTGACCGACTCCTGATCATCCACGTTTGCTTCCATCTGAAGCAGGGCAACCTTTCCCTGACGCTCCGCATATGCACAGTAGTATTCCTGATCAGAGCCGTCCAGGCTGATCTCGCCTTCCTCGGCCTGCCAGTAAGAAGGAATCTTCACCGTAAAGCCGCCGATCTCGACCAGTTCCGTCTGTGCCTCGTCAAATCCGTTCTTCTGCTGCCTGACAACGGCTTCCTTTTCCGTCTGCATCTCTGCTTCCGTCTCTGCAGCCAGGCATCCCGACGCAAACACACCGGTCAATGCCAGAGTAACCAGTAGCGCAGTATACTTCATAATGATTCAGCCCCTCCTATGCTCCGGAACTGCCCTGCGGCATCCCCGGGCCTTCTCTTCTTTCGCAGACAGGCGGATCGGGCATTCCTCTCAGCCTTTCTGCAGATACATCCCCTTTGTGCAGCCATTCTTCCGGAACGCCCCGAAGCTCCTGACGCGGCGCTGCATGCCTGCGGCCCAAATTCCGCGCAGACCGAAGCGAGCGCAGACCTTCCGGTCAGACACTCTGCAGCGGCCGAAGCAGAACACAGACCATGCTCCGCGCCTTCGCCGCCGCACACGGAATATATTATACCCTATCTGCAGGAAATTGTCACACATACTTTTCAGCCGGAAATATAAAACCCTGAAACCGCTGCCTCCTTACGGCCCGGTCTCAGGGAAATCTTATTCTGTAACAATACAGAATACAGGTTATGGAAAAGCTGATTCACCAGTACTTTTTCAGAGAAGAGACTTTACACACTCCTCCAGATTCTTCATATCCGCGGTCGGCTCAAAACGCGCCACTACATTTCCCTCGCGGTCGACGACGAACTTTGTGGAATTCCATTTAATGTTCGGATTATTCTTATAATCTTTGTCGATCGTCTTCAGAAGCCCGGACATCATAAGCGCTTTGGGTCCTTTGCCGAAACCTTCAAAGCCCTTCTGGCTCTTCAGGTAAGTGTAGAGGGGAAGCTCGTTCTCGCCATTCACATCCGACTTCTTCATCTGCGGGAACTGTGTATTGTACTTCAGCGTGCAGAACTCATGAATCTCTTCATCGGTTCCGGGCGTCTGTCCGGCAAACTGGTTGCAGGGCACGTCGATAATCTCCAGTCCCTGTTCATGGTAATTCTCATACATCTTCTCAAGCGGCTCATAGTGAGGTGTAAAGCCGCATCCGGTCGCGGTATTCACGATCACCATCACTTTTCCTTTATAATCCGCAAGCTTCACTTCCGTTCCATCCGTTGCCGGTACACTGTAATCATAGATCGATGCCATAATAAACCTCCTTGCATCCGCTCATCAGCATTCATTTAAGTTGTATCCAATTTACTATGGCTCAATCTATTTGTCAAGTACTTTTTTCTGTTCCGTAATTGATCCGTCTGAGGCCTGTCTTTGCATGAAAGGACACTGCACTGCCATCCGGCCGGTTACGGACAGGCTGCAGGCAGGAAACACTTATATGATCTGTGTACCTTAATATCCGTCTGCGAGAAGATTGCGGGCTTTCCGTGAAAAAGTCCGGACAAGCTTTCTCAGTCTGTATCTGCGCACAGCAGGAGAGACATAACGATAAGCCGGATAACGGGGCAGATCATTCGGATCCGCATGCCTGCGAAGGATCTCCTCCGTAATAATCCCCGCGCCCCTGCGCTTCAGGCGCAGGCTTTCCATGGCGCCGCTCAGTTTTTTCCGCAGTGACTCGTCTTCGGAACGGACAGCCGCCGCGTAATGATCTTCAAAAAGGAAGATGGCCCTGCTGCCGGTCTGAACCGATCCCCCGCCCTGAAGGCGGATCAGGTTCGAAGCCATTCTCCGTCCGGTAATGATACAGTCGATCAGCCCGTATCTGAGATCATGCAGGGCATCCCAGTCCGAGCTGTAAACCGTAATCTCTGTTCCGGGCAGGTCATAGTGAGACATCCAGACATCCTCCCCGCACAGGGAGAGCACGCCTGCTTTTTTCCCCTGCAGCGCAAAAGGATATGGCATGGTAACGGAAGGCTCGTCCTGCCTTGCGAGCACCACAGCCTGGTAGCTGAGATACGGCTCTGTAAATGCGATTCCATCTGTATCTGTCCCCCAGCTCCCCTGCTTAACGAGGCCGCTGAGCAGACGGGGATTTTCATAGCGTTCCAGAAGGATACCGCCCATCACGGCGTCAACCTCCCCGGCAAGCAGAGCCTCCATCGCCTCTCTCTCAGAAGAATAGGCCCGGAACTGCAGAATCATGTCCAGGTCTGCGGCGATCTGGACCGCAGCGTCCAGATCGATCCCGGAATATTCCGTATAATCGGGATAGACCGCATCTTCCGGGATCCAGGCAAAGGGATATTGACTGCCCCCGATCCCGATTGTCAGACAGCCGTCATCTTCGGGTCCCCATTTTTCTTCCTCCTCTGTGTCCGGCTCCATCTCATCCGGCAGAAGCATGAAGAGTTCATCGCCTACATCAATCCCGGGATCTGTCTGATCAGACAGGCCCGGACCTTCATACGGCTGAACTGTTTCCTGCCCGGACTGCCGTGTTTCGCGTTCCGGCTGTTCTGTCTCCTGTCCGGGCTGCCACGCCTCACGTCCGGGCTGCCATGCCTCCCAGACAGGCTGCCATGCCTCCCATCCTGGCTGATCCGCCTTATCTTCGGACGGTTCTTCTTCCTGTCCGGGAATTCCCGTCTCCGCTTCCGTCTCTCCTGCTTCCAGTCCGGCCCATACTCTTCCGTCCTGCATCAGTCCGCCTTCTGCAGAAAGCCGGTCCATTATCTGAGTGCCGCGGCTCATCTCAGGTACATCTTCATTTCCCAACGCAGAAAAGGCGGCATGTGAAGACATGCCCGCCAGTACAGCAGCTGCCAGGAAAAACGAAAAAACCGGTGCCGGCTGACGAAAACAAAGCCGCGCCGGCTTTCTGCCAGCGGACTTTACACGACACCGGATCCCGGTTCTTTTTCTTCTCACTGCAATAATCCTCAATTTCACCAGTATTTCCCGTCTTACGCCTCAGCGTCTTCTTCCGATTTTCTGCCCACAAAGCGCGATATCTGG
Organism: uncultured Lachnospiraceae bacterium; assembly: GCA_902779575.1. Classification (GTDB taxonomy): domain Bacteria; phylum Bacillota; class Clostridia; order Lachnospirales; family Lachnospiraceae; genus Porcincola. The sequence continues at coordinate 48,041 of CACZBW010000004.1, read as the reverse complement.
ACGCTGACTTCATACAGCACATACATTGGCAGTCCCAGCATCACCTGGGATACAACGTCAGGCGGCGTCAGAATTGCCGCAAGAACAAAAATGCCGAACAGGACATATTTGCGGTTCTTTGCCAGCGTTCTGTAACCGACCAGTCCCTTCTTTGCCGCCATGTAGATCACAACGGGCATCTCACAGACCACCCCGAAAGGAAAGAGAAATCCTACGAGAAAACTCACATAACGATCGATCGAAAGCATCGGCACGGCAAGATCTTCCCCCGCGACAAGAAAAAAGTCTATGGCAAGACCGTATACGCAATAATAGCTGAAAAAAATTCCCAGCACAAACAGAAACAGGGCAATGAAGAAAAGCGGGCGGAATGCCCTGATCTCATTCTCGTACAGAGCCGGCTTTACAAATGCCCAGATCTGATACATCACATACGGACTCGCCACAACAACTCCGGCAAGCAGCGAAACCTTCAGCTTGGTCACCAGCGCTTCGCTGACAGTCGTATAAATGACCTGCACACCGCGGCCTGTGATCGGCTGTGTGATAAAAGCAAGCAGCGGGTCCGCGGCAAAATACATGCAGACTACAAAACCGATCAGGATCGCGATCGCGGAATACAGGATCATATTCCGCATGGCAAGCAGATGCGCAAGCAGCGGCTGCTTCTCCTCATCTATCTCTCTGTCCGCCGGTCCTGCGGGCTCCTTTTTTTTTGCCATCACGCATCCTTACCGTCTGAATTCTCAGCCTTTTCTTCTTCCTTCTTCTTGTCATCGTCATCGGCAGCTTTCACTTCCTGCTTGAACTCCCGGATACTTGTTCCGAGTGCTTTGCCGACTCCCGAAAGCCTGGAGCCGCCGAAAATAACAAGTGCAAGAACCACAATCAGTATAATCTCCGTCGTACCAAGTCTCATCTTTTCTCCTCCATTTCTATGTTCAGATCGCGGCTGACATCCCTGCCGATCTCTTTCAGATCCTTCTGCAGGCTGCTCACCTCTTTACTCAGGTCAGCTTCTTTCCGGACCTGGTCAATATCCCGGCGGATATCAACTTCCCGGCGGATGTCCCGGATGTCCCGGCGAATATCCTTCACGGCTTCATCCACTTCATCGAAGCCGGATTCCTCCCGGACTTCACTGATCAGCGAACGGAGCATCCGGACGCCTTTCCCGAGCGCCCGCCCGATCTTCGGCATATCCTTGGGCCCGACCACCACAAAGGCAATAAAAAGAATAAGGAGAAGTTCCGTACCGCCTATATTAAACACAAGCAGACCTCCCTTCACCTGAATTAATGCAGCCTTATCCTGCCTGTTCCGTGCTCAGGGAACACGGCTGCTGAATAGCTTTTCTTATGTTATCATTCATTTCCCTGTCAGTCAATGTAAGAAAATGTCCGGAGTTTTCCGTCTCCTGTCAGAAGCATTCTTTCTGTTTCTGTGTTAAAATCTCAGTAAAGACGAATCCGGGAAAATTCATCAGAACAGCTCTTTTCTTCGGAAACGCTGAGCTGAAGACTCTGATCACTTAAAAACCGGATGAATCAGCGTTTCCTGATACAGGAGGTGGCAAACTATGTATTATGTATTGAACCGTGAACAGATGCAGGCATGTGACCGCCTGACAACCGCGCGCATGGGGGTTCCGTCCCTGGTTCTCATGGAGCGGGCCGCACTCGCTGTTTCTGACGTTATCAGCAGCAGATATCCGGACTGCCGCCGTGTCCTTGTCCTGTGCGGAAGCGGCAACAACGGAGGCGACGGCTTCGCGCTTGCCAGGCTGCTGCTTCTGAAAGGAATCAGAGCGGATGTTCTTTTTGTCGGAAAACATTCCTCCATGACGGAACAGACCCGCACAGAGTGCGCGATCTTCGAAAACTACGGAGGTACCGTCCTGCCCGATGACGCACCGCTCAAGGACTATGATCTTATAGCGGACGCACTGTTCGGAATCGGGCTGAGCAGGGATATCATCGGACGCTACGCCGATCTGATCCGGGCAGTGAACCGGATGGATACCCCGGTTATAGCGATCGATATTCCTTCCGGTATCTCCGCTGACGACGGGCAGGTATGCGGGACCGCCATCCGTGCTGACTGCACGGTAACATTCGCTTTCCGCAAGATCGGACAGATTCTCTACCCGGGAGCGGAATACTGCGGGGAACTGATCCTGCGCGACGTCGGCATTACCGATATCGGTCTTTCCGGAGGCCAGGATCCTGCATGTGTACCGGAGGCATCCGACCTTCTCTCTCTGCTGCCCAGACGCAGATCCGACGCCAACAAGGGCACCTACGGGAAGCTGCTGCTTATAGCCGGCCTTGACAACATGGCAGGAGCCGCAGTCATGGCAGGCGAGGCTGCCTGCCGGACCGGATGCGGCCTGGTCTGTGTCTGTTCGCATGAGAAAAACCGGATTATCCTGCAGAGCAGCCTGCCGGAAGCCCTGTTTGTCCCCTGGGATGACGATCTGCGCCCCTGGCTCGACTGGGCGGACGCCGTCGCGATTGGGCCGGGGCTTGGAAAAACGGCCAGGAGCCTGGAACTGCTCAGGCAGGTTCTCAGCGACTGGCACGGCTCTCTGGTGGTCGACGCGGATGCGCTGAACCTTCTTGCCGGGAATCCCGAACTGCTCCCGCTTGCCGGAAACCGGGCTGTCTTTACGCCGCATCCGGGAGAGATGGGAAGACTCGCCGCTTGTCCGGGCGGGGAAGCCGCCGCTTTTCCGATCCCGACAGCAGAAAATTACAGCCGTAAAAACGGCTGCATTGTTGTCCTGAAAGGGGCCCGTACTGTCGTCACGGACGGGTCTGAAACCATGATCAGTACCTTCGGAAATGAAGGAATGGCAACAGGAGGCTCCGGAGATACGCTGACCGGAATCATAGGAAGCCTCCTTGCCCAGGGCCTGACTCCTCTGGATGCCGCCCGGGCGGGCGTCTGTCTGCACGGCCTGGCCGGAGACGCAGCCGCCGCTTCGCTTGGAACCTGCAGCATGCTGGCCGGAGACATTCCCCGTTTTCTTCCGCAGGTCTTTCAGTCTCTCAGACAGAAAAAAGGCTGACCGGATACAGGCAGGCAGCCGGGCTGCCGCAGACAGCAGCCTGCCCTGTCCGGAAAGACGAAAGATCTGTTCCGGAAAGAAGCATGCCGGCACGAAAACGTGCCGGCATGCAGATTATCGTTTTTATTCTATTCCATCCCGGAATCTTCCGGTTCTGCGTCTGCTGCTTCCGCACGCCCGGCAATCACCGCATCCGAGATCGAAATCCCGGTCACCCCGGTGCTGCTGTCCTTCAGATAGCCGCATGTTCTCAGCCCGCTCTGTATGATCCTTCTCCATTCCTCCGCGTCAAAATGAAGATCTGTCCGGTCACTGAGCTGCACTGTACAGAAATAACGGTCATTCGTAAAGATATGTCTCGGAATCCGGTACATGTTTTTCCTGCTGATCAGCCCGATCTCTTCAAGAAGGTTGACCATGCGGTATACCGTGGCAAACCCCACCGAGGAGTCTTCTTTTCTGACCGTACTGTAAATCTCCTTGCTTGATGTACAGTTTCCTTCCAGAATCACATCCAGAATCCGCTCCCTCTGTCTGGTGATCCGGAATCCCTGTTCTCTCAATCTGTCTATCACAGCCTGCTTTTCAAGATAAGCTCTGTCGTTCTCCATCCTGTCAATCATCTCCATCTCTTTTTCAGTTTCTGTGATCTCCCCCATACCGCGCGCGTACACGGCATCCTGGATGCTCCTGTCTGAGACAGCGGGGTGCTTCCTGCTCTGCAGGCATCTTCAGATGATAAATCCTACTCCTTAATTAGTCCATACTAACGAATAACTATAAATGAGAAAACATAAAAAGTCAATCCTGATCATACTGATTTTGCAAAATTTCAGAATCAGTTGTCACGATACACAGCCGATTTATAATCTGCTTTGCTTCGCCGTTTTTACACGCAGTAAGCAGGTCTGATAAAAATCAGGCCTGTGAAGCAGGAATTCCGCACAAATCCCGTCCTTTTCTCAGAAGTCCTGCGGGTAGACGCCTTTATTCTTCAGTTCCTGCACAGCCTGCTCAAAATCAGCTTTATCCTGATGGTAAGTGATACCGTGCCAGAGATCGGGTGTTGTAAGCACCTGAACCCGTGCTTTTCCCTCCTTCATCAGGTCATTGACCACAAATGGAAGGTAAATCTCACATTTCAGAGGATTCTTTTCCAGATTCTCCTTCAGGAAACCCGGAAAACGTTCTTTCAGTTCGTTCATGAAATCCGCGGGGAAGCCCCAGACATTCATCGATACGATGGAATCAGGATCCACGCCGGTCCAGCTCGCACCCTCGTCTTCGCTGAAGGCTGCTCCTTCCGGCGTGCGGATGATTTTGGTTCTCTCCACGATCGTCTCCAGGTATCCGTCCGGGCTGGTGGTACAGATGCCCCTGGATACGGAACCATTCTCCGTGAGTGTATTCTTCAGCAGGTAACCGACCATCACATAGCGGTCATGCCAGTTCTTCTCCTGCATGTTCATCAGATAGTCATAGATAAGACGGAATGCCTGTTCCCCGTAATAATCATCCGCGTTGATCACGGCAAAAGGACCGTCTGTCACAGCGGCGGCGCTCAGAACAGCATGCCCGGTCCCCCAGGGCTTGGTTCTCCCTTCCGGTACCTGAAAGCCCTCAGGCAGATCGGAAAGCTCCTGAAAGGCATATTTCACTTTCATCTTCCGGCTCACCCGGTCTCCGATCGCCTCGCGGAAAAGCTGCTCATTCTCCCTGCGGATTACAAAAACCACTTCCTCAAAACCCGCTCTCTGCGCATCATAAATGGAAAAATCCATAATAATATGCCCTTCCGGGTCCACGGGATCAATCTGTTTCAGACCGCCGTACCTGCTTCCCATTCCCGCGGCCATAATTACCAGCACTGGTTTCTTCATCATTGTCCAATCCTCCTGATCTGCCTTCTGCAAACTGATTTATTATATCATATCCCGGCCTGTTTGTCTTTATACCCCCGAAAAGCGCAGATATGCAGGCGAAAGGCGCAGATGCGGGCTGCTGCGCGGAGAGCCGTAACAGCAGTTCCCTCTTTTCTTTTGCTTAAGAAGCGCTGTCTGTGCTATGATACCGGTATGATTATAAAAAAGTATGATGCCGTATGCGATGAGCGTTACCTGACCGCATACGGCCTGGATCCGGAAAAAACGCTCTTTTTTGATATTGAAAGCACTGGCTTGAGCCCTGTCCGCTCCCATCTTTATCTGATCGGGGCTGCGGTCAAAAACCGTTCTGCCGGGGAGGAGAACAAAGACGCAGCGCCGTGGACCGTATGTCAGTATTTTTCTGAAGCCGCTTCGGAAGAGGGTGAAATACTCAGTCTCTTCAGCCGTCTGTGCGGGGAATACAGCACCCTCGTCCAGTTCAACGGCTGTCGATTCGATATCCCCTACCTGAACGGCCGGGCTGAGGCGCTCGGAATGCCCTCTCCTCTTAACGGCATGGAGACTCTGGACCTGTACCGTGAGATCCGCCCGCTTAAAGATATGCTGGGTCTTAAAAAGCTGAACCAGAAAGCAGTGGAAGACTTCCTCGGGATCGAAAGGCAGGACCGCTGGTCCGGTGGAGAACTGATCGATGTATATCGATCTTACAGGGACAGCCGGAAAAACAGCTCCGAAGCGGACAGGAACCGGGAGCGGCTGTCCATGCTTCTTTTACACAATTATGAGGATGTCCTGGGAATGCTGAAACTGACCCCTCTGCTGTCTTACCCGCTCCTGCTGGCCAGCAGTGCCCCCGTCACCGCAGCAGAGTCGAAGGAGGAAATGAAGACAGAAGCTCTTCTGAACGCAGCCTTCTGTCTGGAAGCGCCCGTCCCGGTCCCTGTCCGCAGCCGCTTCCTCAGCCTGTCGGAATCTTCCGGGATCAGCCATGAAAACGCTGCCGGCGGCTGCCAGAAGGATTCCGCTTCATTCTGCCGGGAAGAAAGAGCTCCGGCAGAAGCTTCCGTAATCTGGTCCGTTTCCGCGGAAGGCAGTCTTGTTCAGGTTCAGATCCCTCTCCGGAAGGGAACATTCCGCCATTTCTTTAAGGACTATAAGAATTATTATTATCTGCCGGAGGAAGACGTCGCTCTGCACAAGTCTGTCGCATCTTTTGTCGATCCCGGACACCGCAGAAAAGCGTCAGCGGAAAACTGCTATGTAAAAAAGCAGGGCACTTTCCTGCCGCAGCCTGCAGAACTTTATCAGCCCGTTTTCCGCACCGGATACAGGGAGCGGCTGTCCTGGTTTGAATGGAGCGGACAGTCTGCCGATGATCCTGAATTCTTCTCCTCCTATGTCCACTCGCTGGTCCGTACCGCTTTTTCCGGCAGACTGCAGGGATGACTCCGCGGCTGTGCCGGATCTGCGATCCTTCTGTCCGGGGCCGCGGCGGCATTTCCGGCTTCGCAGATCATAACGGCAGTCTTTTCCAAACAAAAACCGGGAAGCTTTCGCTTCCCGGCTTCTCTTTTTTTCTGTCCGAATCTTACTCTTCGGTCACTTCTTCTTCCTGATCCTGATATTCTTCCGCTTTCGGTGCCTGCGGCTCAAGAGCCTTCATGCTCAGGGAAATCTTATGGCCATCGCCGTTGAAATCAACGACCTTTGCCTCGATCTCCTGGTTCACCTTCAGAACATCCGACGGCTTGTCAACATGTTCGCGGGAGATCTGGGATACATGAAGCAGAGCGTCAACGCCCGGTTCCAGCTCAACGAATGCGCCGAAATCAGTCATGCGTGCAACTCTTCCGGTGACAACGGTGCCGACACTGTACTTCTCGGCAGCGCTGCGCCACGGATTCTCATCCGGGAACTTCATGGAAAGAGCGATCTTCTCGCCGTTGATATTCTTGATCAGGACTCTGACCTGCTCGCCAACCTTGAAGACCTTCTTCGGGTTCTCCACATGGCCCCAGCTCATCTCAGAGATATGAAGCAGTCCGTCTGCCCCGCCCAGATCGATGAATGCGCCGAAATCGGTAACATTCTTGACAACGCCTTCTGCAACGTCGCCGATGCTGATTCTGGAGAACAGCTCTTCCTGCATCGCTTTCTTGCGCTCTACAAGCAGCTGCTTGCGGTCGCCGATGATGCGGCGTCTGCGCGGATTGAACTCTGTTACAACAAACTCGATCTCCTGATCCTTGTACTTCTCGAGATTCTTCTCGTAAGTATCAGACACCAAAGATGCGGGAATGAAAACACGAGCTCCGTCAACGACCACAGAAAGGCCGCCGGACAGCACCTGAACTACCGGTGCCTTAAGAACTTCATGACTGTTGAACGCTTCTTCCAGCCTCTTGTTGCCTTTCTCAGCTGCAAGTCTCTTGTAGGTAAGAAGCGTCTGGCCCTCACCATCATTGACTTTCATAACCTTTGCTTCCATCGTATCACCGACATGGACCACTTCGGTCAGATCAATGCTGGAATCATTCGAATATTCACTCTTCGTAATAATACCGTCGGACTTTCCATGAATGTTGAGAATAATCTCATCCGGTTTTACGTCGATGACTTCGCCTTCGACCACCTCACCTGTATGGATCGGCTTAAAAGTTTCATTCAGCATCTGTTCAAAATTGTCTTCTGACATAATTTTGAAACCTCCTCGATTAAAATATTAGGGGTGGAAGCCCCAGCTGAAATACCTACGATGCCCCTGGATGGCACTAGCCGAAGATTCAAATCATCGAAAGTCTGAACAAAAAAAGTATTACTACACTCTTTTTTGCAAATCTCATATAACTTCTGTGTGTTTGAACTGTGCTTACCACCGATCACAATCATCGCGTCCGCGACCAATGCGACCGACCTGGCTTCTGTCTGCCTTTCTTCCGTTGCATTACATATAGTATTCAATACGACAGGGATATCATAACTCAAAGCTTTGATAATTTCAACCAGTTTATAAAATTTCTTGTGATGAAATGTTGTCTGGCTGACGATGCATACAGGAAGCCCGCCGGCGGGTTTCCAGGCCTGCGCCTCCTCTTCTGTCTCGATCACGCTCGCCGGGCCGCTGCACCAGCCGCGGATCCCCTCCACTTCGGGATGGCTTGCATTGCCGATTATCACAATCTCATAACCGTCTCTTCCCTTCTCCTGCACGGCGCGGTGTATCTTCCTCACATAAGGGCAGGTAGCGTCCACAATCTGCAGGCCCTGCTCCTCCAGTTTCCGGTAAATACGCTCCGCTACCCCGTGGGAGCGGATGATAACCGTTCCTTCGTGCAGTTCTTCAAGCTCCTGCTCTGTGCGGATCACCCGGACTCCCCTGGCAGCCAGGTCGTTGACTACCGTATCATTGTGAATAATCGGGCCATAGGTATAGATCGGTTCTTTCCCCTTTCCGATCTCCCGGTAGACAGTGTCGATCGCCCGGCGCACGCCGAAGCAGAAGCCGGCGCTTTTGGCGACGTAGACAGCGTAAGTTCCGTCATCAGATTTCCAGAGGCTTCCGGGAAGTCCGTTTTTTCCATCCCGGGCAAGTTCCTCCAGCCGGCGGATCCGCTCCGCCGCATCCGGCTGATTTTCATATCCCATATTCCAACCTCAACTATAATCAGCTGTCCGCCAGTCCGCATGCGCGCATGCGCTCTTCTGCAAGTTCCACAACCCGCTTTACTGCCTCATCCGCGTCCATATCGGATGTGTCAAGCAGTACGGCGTCCTCCGCCTGCTTTAACGGCGCGCTTTCCCTGTGGGAATCCCTGTAGTCTCTCAGGGCGATCTCCTCCCTGATCGCAGCCAGATCGCAGTCTTCTCCCTTTTCTTTCAGCTCCAGATACCTTCTGCGCGCCCGCTCGTCCACACTGGCTGTCAGGAAAATCTTCAGCTGGGCGTCCGGAAGGATGCATGTCCCGATATCGCGCCCGTCCATCAGGACATTTTCCCTTGCGGCAAGGTCCTTCTGCAGGTCTGTAAGCTTCGCTCTGACGGCGGCTTTTGCCGATGTGAGCGAAGCCGTCGCGGATACCTCCGGCGTGCGGATCAGGCTGCTGACATCCTCTCCGTTCAGGAACATATGCTGCACCCCGTCCTGGTAGCTCAGACTGACAGAAATCCTGTCCAGGGCAGCGGCAAGCTCTTTCTCATCGTCAATATTCACCTGCCCGCGCAGCATATACAGGGCGATCGTCCGGTACATGGCTCCGGTATCCACATAGATGAAGCCAAGCTTCCCGGCCGCCCTCCGGGCAACCGTGCTTTTCCCGGCTCCTGCCGGACCGTCAATTGCGATATTGAAACTCATATTCAGCTCCTTTCTGCTGCACTGCCCGGGAGAACCGGCTTCATCCCTGTCTCCCGGGCGATATCCGCCTCTTCGTTCCGTCCACATGCTCTTTCCCGGCGCCGTCCGTATTTCCATTCATTTTTCTGCAATAGTATCCGTTTTTTGTTAAGAAAGCCTATCCAGCAGTGTCTGCATTTCTATTCGTTTTCATGCAATAATATATATCTGTTCATCCTGTTCTTTCCGCTGCAGACGCCGCAGCCGCCGCTCCCGCGGCATGGCCGGTCGCCCAGGCAATCTGGAGATTGAATCCGCCGGTATAAGCGTCCACGTCGAGCAGTTCGCCGGCCAGATACAGGCCCGGCAGAATTCTGGATTCCATCGTGGAGGGATCCACTTCCTTTACGGATACGCCGCCGTGCGTGATTACCGCTTCCTGAAATCCCCGAAGCCCCGTCAGGGTCATCTGGAAATGCTTTGTAACCCTGATCAGTTCCATCCGCTCCGCCTTCGTGATATCATGCACCGCTTTCCCTGCCGGAATCCCGGATCTGCGGATGATCACCGGCTGCATGCGGGCCGGGTAGAGGCCGGAAACCGCGTTTCGGAAAACCTTGTTGCTGTTCTGTTCAAAATCTCTCACGATTCTCAGATCCAGCTTCTCTTCTGAGAGCGCCGGCTTAAGATCGATCTCCGCGCTGAGAGGCTTCTTCCCGATCTGCTTCTGCAGGTTCGCGCTGGCGGAGAGGATAAGCGGTCCCGTCACTCCGAAATGGGTAAACATCATCTCCCCGAAGTCATCGAACAGGGTCTTTCTGCCGTCACGCACCTGAAAACGCACATTTTTCAGGGACAGGCCCTGCATTTCCGGAATATCCGCATCCTGTACCGTAATCGGCACCAGCGAGGGGGAAAGCTCCGTAATCTTATGGCCGGCCGACGACGCGAACCGGTACCCGTCTCCGGTCGAGCCGGTCGAGGGGTATGATTTTCCGCCGGTGGCAAGGATCACCGCCTCTGCCCGAAGAAGCTCCCCTGTCCCAAGCCGGACGCCGGAAACCCTCCGTTCAGGCTCCTTTTCTGTAAGCAGATCCCTGACTTCACAGTTCAGACGGATCTCGACACGAAGGCGCTTCAGTTCTGTCTCCAGCGTCTTCGTCACGTCGGAGGCGCGGCTGCTTGCTGGAAAAACACGGTTTCCCCGCTCCACGGCGGACTTTAAGCCTCTGGACTCAAACCAGTCCATCACCGCATGCGGATCAAAGCCGTAGATGCTGGAATACAGAAAGCGGGGATTACAGGGGACATGGCGGAAGAAATCCTCCGTCTCGCAGCAGTTCGTATAATTGCAGCGTCCTTTTCCTGTGATATAGATCTTTTTCCCGAGTTTTTCATTTTTCTCAAGAAGCAGCACCTTCGCCCCTTCTCCGGCGGCCGCGCAGGCCGCCATCATGCCGGCGGCGCCTCCGCCGACCACGATAATCGGATTCTCGCTGTCCTTTTTCATACTTACTCCAAAAGCCGCTTCTGAAACTGTCTTCCGCAGAATCTGCGGGCGCTGCGGCCTTCCCGCCGCTGAGCTCCCCGCCCCGTAAAAAAGAGCCCGCATCATCCGGCAGGATTCTCAGCTGTCTTCCGCGCTGACCCACTCCGCGTCCACAGGAACATTCGGGGTTTTTGCAGGCCTCCTCATCAGCTGCTCTTCCTGCCCGGGATCATTTTCTTCCTGCTCTTCCTCCTCCGTGTTTCCGGCGGCATCCTCCAGCTCGAACCAGAATTCGACCCCTCCCGGAACGTTGTTTACGCCGTATGCCTGATGGAAAGACTCCATGATTGCCTTCACGATGGAAAGGCCGACGCCGCTGCCTCCGTATGCCCGGGTTCTGGCCTTGTCCACTTTAAAGAACTTATCCCAGACCAGCTGCAGGTCCTCCTCCGGTATTCCCTCGCCGGTGTTGAAGACGGAGACGCGGACTTTTCCGCTGCCCTCCGGGCGCACAGCACGGATCACGATCTTCCGTTCTCCCTCCACATGGTTGATCGCGTTGCTCAGATAGTTCGTGAGAACCTCCTCAACCTTGAACTCATCTCCCCAGACCGGCAGGCTGTCCGGCCCTTCATAGCCAAGCTCCGCCTCCTTCTGGGCAGCGAGAATCTGCGTGGAGGAAACCTTGCCCCTGATCAGGTCCGCCAGGTCGAAGCGGACCATCTCCACTACGTCCTCACCGAATTCCAGCTGATTGAGCGTCAGGAGCTTGCGCACCAGGGTGTTCATCTTTCCGGCTTCGTCGATAATCACATCGCAGTAATAGTCCCTGGACTCCGGATCATCATTGACGCAGTCCTTCAGGCCCTCCGCGTATCCCTGGATCAGGGCAAGAGGGGTCTTGAGTTCATGGGAAACATTGGAAAGAAATTCCCTGCGCTCATCATCCATTTTTATCTTTTCATCCAGGTTTCTCTGAAGCTCATTATTGGCCGTCTTGAGCTCTGAAATCGTCGTCTCCAGGGTCCTGCTCATCCTGTTGAAATGATCTCCCAGCTGGCCGATCTCATTCTCTCCGCCGCTGGTATATCTGGCGTCGAAGTCCAGATTCGCCATCCGCTCGGACAGAATGGTCAGTTCCCGGATCGGCTTTGCGATCCGCCTGCTCATCCAGCCGATCATGAAGATACTGACCAGGATTGCGATGACGATCGTATAGAGAATGAACTCGCTGGAAATCCTGGCGCTGGCCCGGATGCTCTCCATGGGTATGCGCATGATGATGTGATAACCGCTGCCGGCGAGGATTCCCCAGATCTCAAGAAAATCACTCCCCATGCGCGTATCGGTTTTTTTCTGGATGGTATAATAATCCGTCTCTTCCAGGATCTTCGCGTCATCATTGTCAAAGCCCATGCTGTAGGCGTAGAGCCTGCCCGCCATGACCACGTCATCCGATTCCCCGTTTCCGATTACCGGCTCGTAATTCAGATTCAGCACGACCAGTCTGATATTGCCGGAACGTTCCAGTTCGGAAAATTCTCCCAGAAAATAATCTTCATCAATGCCGTCTTCCCCGATATGCGCGTCCACCAGCGTATACGCCCGGATCAGAATACTGCGCAGCCTGATCTCATAGAAACGTTCCAGAAATACATTGTTGGCGAAGAGCATCGCCACCATAACCAGAACAAGCAGGCTGATAAACATGACCGCCAGCTGCCTGGCAACCGATTTCTTCATAAGTCCCGATTCCTCCGGAATGCAGAATCCGTCCGGCCCAAGCAGCCGGCAGAACAGATCCTTTTATGCTGAAACAGACCAGCGCCCCCGCAACTGCCGCAGAGGCGCTGATCTGTATCCCGCTGACATGCTTCTTCAGCATATCACGATTTATATTCTTTTTCCACAGAGTTTCAAAAGTTCACTGTAAATACAAAGTTCCGGTGAAAGCCGGACGCCCTCAGGAGCTTATTCCTTCTCAAGGTAAACGCTGTATTCCTCCGGGGTATCCGCCCAGCCGATCTGCTCCGCGCAGGGAAGACGGTCCTTCAGCTCCTCCAGAAGGGCCCCGGCGCTTTCGTGCGGCACCGCGATCAGGAGGCCTCCGCTGGTCTGCGGATCATAGAAGATATCCTGCAGCTCCCGGCTGACCTTCTCAGAGGCCCGTACGCCTTTCTCCGCATAATCCCTGTTCCGGTAGGCTCCGGCAGGAATCAGGCCCATCCGCGCCAGCTCAAGCGCTTCGGGATGGAAAGGCACCCGGTCCGCATCGATATGGATCGATACGCCGCTGCCCTGGGCCATCTCATAGCTGTGTCCCAGCAGGGCAAAGCCGGTCACATCCGTACAGCTGTGCACAGGATATTTCACCATGATGTCCCTTGCTGCTTTGTTCAGGGTCTTCATCTGCAGGCAGATCCGTTCCAGGACAGAAGGCTCCGCCATCTCGGCTTTTGCGGCTGTCATCAGAATCCCGACCCCAAGCGGCTTTGTCAGAATCAGGTCATCTCCCGGTCTGGCGCCGCTGTTTGTCAGAACCCTGTCCGGATGCACAAATCCGGTCACGGCCAGGCCGTAAAGCGGCTCCGCTCCGTGGATCGTATGTCCGCCGGAAATGATCGCTCCCGCCTCATAGGCTTTCTCATAACCGCCACGAAGAATCTCCTGTACGGTATGGGCGTCCATCTGCTCCGGAATGCACATCAGATTAAGCGCCAGCTTCGGCTCCCCTCCCATGGCATAGACGTCGCTCAGCGCATTGGCTGCCGCAATCTGGCCGTACACAAAAGGATCATCCACGACCGGCGGGAAAAAATCCGTCGTCTGCACCAGGGCCAGCTCATCGTTCAGCCTGTAGACGCTGGCGTCGTCGCTCTTGTCAAAACCCACGATCAGGTTCGGATCGGTCCTTGTCCGGAAGCCATTCAGCAGGCTGACGAGCGTCCCTGCCCCGACTTTTGCCCCGCATCCGGCACAGCCGGCAAGTTTTGTAAGCCTTACATCTGTCTCCATACTTCTTCCTTCCGTCCATACATGCTTTCCCCTGTACGGCGCGCTGACTGCGTCATAACGGCAGGCAGGAAAGCCTCTGTTTTTATGATCCGGGGGCTGCGCACCGGAGCCGCGGGCCGGATCAGCTCCCCCCGGCCCGGTATTTCAGGATATAGCCGTTCCCGGCAGCCTCCACGATCTGTTCCAGCTCATCCGGCGCTTCCCCGCACGGAAGAAAGTCCTCCCCCGCCTCATAACGGACGCAGGTTCCGCAGCTGGAGCTGAGATCCCGGGGTACGGGACCGGGTTTTGATCTCCAGCCTGCACTGCCGCAGAGCTTATGAAAACGCATGGCGCCGAAGTGGCTGAAAAAGGTGGCGATATAATTCATTTGCTCAGTTCCAGGCGGTACTGCCCGCTCTCTTCTGTCAGCTTTACGCGAAACCCCTGGCTTTCCGCAAAACGGGTGACATTTTCCCTGGAAGCCACATTGTCCACCAGGACCGTATACCTGTTTTCTTTGCTCTTCAGGGCTTTTCTGGTCATAATCACGGGTTCCGGGCACGAAAGGCCTCTTGCGTCGATGGTGGTCATATTCAGTCCTCCCTCCTGAATGTATTGATGCAGGCGATCGCCGCCACCGCCGCAATTCCGATGATAACCGCGATCTTCCCGTTTGCCGTCGGGCCTTCCCCGCTGGAGGCAAGGCCGAAATTGTGCGCAAATGCCGCTCCGGCCATCAGTCCGAACACGGCTGAGGTGCTGTCGGAATTTCCTTCTCCGGCCATAACCAGCTGGCGGAGCGGGCAGCCTCCCAGAAGGACGCAGCCAAATCCGGCAAGATACATGCCGAGCGCGTTCCAGAGCCCGTCGGTATGCGCGACAGGCTGTCCTGCCAGACCGAGACGGAAGTATCCGCCGACTGCGGCATTCAGAATCAGGTTGCAGACAAGGGCGCTGACAAGGATGGCCGCGAAGCCGCAGATCAGCCTGTATTCCCTGAACAGGATGATATCACGGATGCCGCCGACCATGCAGAGCCTTGTCTTCTGGGCGATGGCGCCGACAATCAGACCGGCCGCGAGACTGATCAGAAGAGCCGCGTGCTTCGCTCCGGGGCCGCCTCCCGCTTCCGTGAAATGAATGAATGCGGGAGCCGCCGCAAGCAGAATCAGAAAAACGATCTCGGCGGCGGGAAGAATGGCGCCCTCAAGCGCGGGCAGCCTGTAGGTCCTGCGAAGAGAATAACCGCTGTTTAAGAAAAAGACGCCGGTCAGAATTCCCAGGAAGAATCCGAGGAAACCGAACAGGGCATTCAGATCGCCGCCGGCAAGACGCACGATCATGCGGAAGGGGCAGCCCAGGAACATCAGGCAGCCGATCATCACAAAGAAACCAAGGATGAAGCGGGTCATCGGCGAACTGCCGCCGCGCGGCGAAAACTCCTTTCCCGCCAGGGCAAGAAGCGTGCTGCCCAGGACAATTCCGATAATCTCCGGACGTATATACTGAACCGGCGCCGCCTGGTGCAGTCCGAGCGCTCCGGCGGTATCCCTCAGGAAACAGGCAATGCAGAAGCCCATATTCGACGGATTCCCGAACAATACCAGCAGAGAGGCGATCACGCCTATGACGAGCCCTCCTGCTATAATCTGTGTCATTTCTTTTGATCTGTTCACAAGTCCCTCCTCTTCGGCGCTCTCAGACGCCTTTTTTCTGTACATTTTTTACAATGCAGATCCCGGACAGAATCTGAATTTGGCTATAATTATAGTTCGCTTTCCAATCCTGTTCAAATTGCAATTATTTATTTTCCTGTCGCTTTTATTTGATTTTTAAATAAATCATGTTATGATTCTCTTGTCAGAAGTATGGTATGCAGCTGCCTGACTTCCGGCACTGCAATTCAGATCTGATTTGTACGCCAGTAATATGGTCTGCAAAAATTTTTAGTGCCTGCACATATAAAACAGATACTACCGGAGGCAGTCATGCAAAAAATCTATCTTGACAATGCCTGCACCAGTTTTCCGAAACCGCGTCAGGTATCGGATGCGGTGTATGATTATATGACCCGGATCGGCAGCAATATCAACAGGGGCTGCTACAGGGACGCCTACAGCGCGGAGGAGATGGTCTTCGATACACGCCGGATGCTCTGTGAGTTCTTCCGCGGGGAAGACCTGAAAAATGTAATCTTCACGAAAAATGTGACCGAAAGCCTGAACGTCATCCTCCGGGGTTTTCTGCGCAGGGGGGATCACGTCCTTGTCTCCTCCATGGAACACAATGCCGTCATGCGGCCTCTGGTGCAGCTGCAGGCATCCGGCGTCAGCTTCAGCAGGATTCCCTGCAGCCCTGACGGAAGCCTTCTGACAGAAGCCATGGAGGAATATCTGGAAGAAAACACCAGGGCCCTGGTTCTGACGCACGCGAGCAACGTGTGCGGCACCATGATGCCCCTGAAAGAAGCCGGAAAATTCTGCAGGAAGCACGGGATTGCCTTTATCGTCGACGCCGCCCAGACCGCCGGCGTATTTCCCGTCGATATGGAAGAATACGCCATCGACGCCCTCGCTTTCACCGGGCACAAAGGCCTTCTCGGACCGCAGGGAACCGGCGGTTTCCTGCTGAAGGAGGATATGATCCGGCAGGTCGGCCCTCTGATCTGCGGAGGCACCGGAAGTCTCAGCCACACGGAGGAAACGCCTTCCTTCATGCCGGACCGCTATGAAGCGGGAACCATGAACCTGCCCGGAATCGCAGGTCTTCATGCGAGTCTTCTTTTCCTGAAGGAAACGGGCATCGACCGGATCAGGCAGCACGAGCTTCTGCTTACAGAGCGGTTCCTGAATGGTCTGGATAAGCTGGAAGAGGAAGGAAGAATCCGCGTATCCGGAAAAAAAGGCATAGACTCCCGCACCGGAGTGGTTTCCATCCAGACCCTGTCCCTGGACCAGGCAGAAGCTTCCGTCCTCCTGGAAGAACAATACGGGATTCTCACCCGGGTCGGCCTTCACTGCGCTCCTTCCGCCCATAAGACCCTGGGAACCTATCCGACGGGAACAATCCGTTTTTCCTTCGGTTTTTACAATACGCAGGCGGACGTGGACGCGGCTCTGAGCGCGCTGGAGGAACTGACCCGCGGCAGGGCCTGATCCGGCGATGACAGCCGCAGAAAGAAGCAGGTACAGATATCATGGAATTTAAACAGCTGAGATCTTTCGTCACCGTCGCGGAGCAGAGCAGTTTTACAAAAGCTGCCCGGATTCTCTACATCTCCCAGCCTACCATCAGCACGCATATCCGGCAGCTGGAGGCGGAACTGAACGCCTCCCTGATTATCCGGACCACAAAGAACGTAGAGCTGACGGCAAAAGGACAGGAAGTATACGGATATGCCGTCAGCATCCTCAACATGCAGGACCGCATGATCAGAAGCTGCGGCAGCGAAAAACGGAAGATCCTCCAGCTCGGGGCCTCCACGATCCCGTCCGCCTATGTCCTTCCGGAAGTCCTTCCCGCTTTCGGGCGTCTGCATCCGGACGTCTATTTCGTGGTACACCAGGGAGACAGCCAGTCTGTCACCGACGCAATCCTGGATAAGGTTTATGACCTGGGGCTGATCGGGATGAAATGCTCCGTCCCCGGACTGGACTGCATCCCCTTCTGTGAAGATCATATGGTCTTTATTACGCCTGTCAGCGAGCCGTTTCTGCGTCTGCAGGAGGAAGCGGATCCCGAACCGGTGATCCGCCGCCTTCTTGAAGAGCCGATCATTCTCCGTGAAAAAGGAAGCGGCAGCCAGAAAAGCGCGGACCGCTTCCTGGCTGCCATAAAAGTCAATGAAAAAGATCTGAAGGTCGCCGCCCGCATCAATGATCAGGAGGCAATCAAAAATATGGTTGCGGGAGGCCTGGGCGTCTCCATCATCTCCGAGCGGGCGGCACGGAATTTCCGGCAGGAAAAAAGAATCCTGGTTTTCCCGCTTCCGGAAGACAGCGCGTCGCGTACCCTCTGCGTCATCTGCCGGAAGGACTTCCGGCACAGCAGTTACGCCGAAGATTTCATCCGCTTCCTGACAGAAGAATATGAGAAGGAAAGCGCTTTCTGAAAGATTCGTCAAAAAAGCGGGAGGCGCTGCCTGAAGCATCGCTCCGCAGAGGCCGGCCCCAGCTTAGTAAAGTCAGCAGAAGGGGCGCCGGCCGGCACGCCGGTCCGGCCGGCGTCTCCCTTAAGCTCAGCCGCCGAGGTCAAACCTGCGGCAGAATTCCAGCCCTTCCCCGCCGCGCTGGGCAAATACGATGCCCTTGTGCCCGGCCTTGTCCCGGATATAGGAGATCATTCTGCTCCTCAGCCCTTCCTCCATACCGCGGAAGGGTTCGTCCATAAGAAGGACGTCCGAAGGAATAATGCAGGCCCGGATAATCACGACGATCCGGCGCGTTACCGGATCCAGGCTGCTCACCGGGACGTACAGTTCCTCTTCTCTGAGAAACTTTCCAAGTTCCTCCTCGGCGACCATCTCCGACAGCCGTTCATTGACCATCGCCACATTTTCCACGGCCGAGAACTGCCCGCACAGACGGTCTTCCTGAAATACGACGCCCGCATTGACGGAAGCGTATTTGTAATCGCCCAAAAGATTCACGGATCCGCTGTCCGCTTTTTCCAGACCCAGAACAATCCGCAGAAGGAGTGTCTTCCCGCTCCCGGCGGCGCCGGTCAGCAGCCAGGTATCCTCCGAGCCGATATGCCAGTTGATTTCCTTCAGGACAGGCCTGCCGTTCACAGCCTTGCTGATATCCTTTAATTCGATAATCATCGATCTGGTCCTCCCTCCCGGCCGTTCCCGCTTTTCCCTTTCTTAGTCCGGTTCATCATTCTGGAAAGACCGGGCATCTTTGCCGGAAGGATGATATACTTCAGCTTCGCCTTTTTCGGAATATGAAAAACCTCCGCCATTTCAAGCAGTTTCGGATCCACTTCGCTCATACTCGGAACCTCTTTCCTTCTGTGTGCTGTTCAGTTTTTCTGCAGCTCTCCTTCCGCCGGAGCCGCCGCAGAAGCAAACCGGCTGTCCCTTATATTTTATCACAGGCCCCCTGTCTGAACAATGAGAATAAGGCTTGCATTCTGATGCCTGTGAAGGGTAATATAGGGTCCGGAAGCGATTTCTATAAGGAGAATGATACGATATGTCCAAGCCAAATAAAATCCGGGTGATTCTGTCCACCGCTGCCTGCAAACTGACCAGGTCCGCGCTGAGAAAAAGCGGCCGCGGCGGCACCGCCATCCCCGGCAAAGTCGCCATGAAATTTGCCGGCAACATTCTGGAGGCCACGTCAGAAGGAATGGAGATTGTCGTCGTAACCGGAACCAACGGCAAATCAACTACCTGCGGCATGATCGACCATGCCGTCAGATCCTGCGGACACGACTGCCTCTATGACCGGTCAGGGGCAAACCTTCTGTCCGGCATCACCGCGAACCTGACCTGCAACGCGGGCTGGACCGGGAAGCCGAAAACGCACTACGCGGTCATAGAATGCGACGAGGCTGCCCTGAAACAGGTGGTTCCTCTGGTCCATCCCAAAGCGGTTGTCGTCACGAATCTTTTCAGCGACCAGGTGGACCGTCTCGGGGGCGTCGAAAACACGCTGGAAGAAATCAGGAAAGGAGTAAAGCTGGTTCCGGACACCACCCTCGTGCTGAACGCGGATGAACCCCGGTCGGCCTCCCTTTCCCTGAACGTCCCCAACCGGGTGATTTTCTACGGCATGAACAAAGAAGTCGGCGTGCGGGGCGATATCGATCTGAAAGACGCCGGCGTCTGCCCGGTCTGCGGAGGAGCCTGGACTTATTCCTACCACACCTACGCGCACCTCGGCGGATACCGCTGCGAAAAATGCGGCTGGGGCAGAAAAGATCCGGATGTGGCCATCAGCTCGATCGAGAAAGTCGGCCCGGACGGCAGTGAAGTGAACATGCAGATCCATGGAAAAAACCGCTCTGTCCGGATCGCGATTCCCGCGGTCTACAATATCAGCAACGCGGCTGCCGCGACGGCTGCCTGCATGGCGCTCGGTCTCAGCATCCCGAAGGTCCTTGACTCTCTTTCCAGCGCGAAAGCCGCGTTCGGACGGCTCGAAACCTTCGATCTGAACGGTCAGAGGCTCCAGATGATTCTCGTGAAGAATCCCGCGGGCTGCAATCAGGCATTTTCCTACCTGACCGGCCTGAAGGAAGACTATACCGCAGTCCTGTGCCTCAACAACCGGACCGGAGACGGGCATGACATCTCCTGGATCAACGATACCGACTACGAGATGCTCGTCTCGGATCCCCATCTGAAGAAGATCTATGTCGCGGGAGAATGCAGGTCCCAGCTTGCGGACCGGCTGAAGAAAGCGGGCCTTCCTGCTTCCGCCATGCAGCTGGTCGACGACTACGGTTCTCTTCTGCAGAAGCTGATGCGGGAAAAGAATCCGGTCTACGCCCTGCCCAACTATACAGCCATGATGGAACTGCGGAAGGTCCTGGCTGAGGCAACCGGAAGAAAAGATTTCTGGGAATGATCCTTTTCACCCACTGTATCTGTATAAAGCTTTTCCGGGGAAACACAGGATACAGCATATATTCCGCTTTTTCTTTTCAGGGACAGGCTCGCAAATGCCGGTCCGGCGGATGGAGAAATGAAAATGAAACAACTGACAATCCGCCCTGTATCCGAAGCGGATGCAGCGGCGCTGCTGAAAATTTACAGTCCCTATGTGGAGAACACGGCGGTATCCTTTGAATACAGCACCCCATCGGAAACGGAGTTCAGGGAGCGGATCCGGAAGATCTCCCGGGACTATCCTTACCTTGCCGCCGAAGCTGACGGGCAGATCGCGGGCTACGCCTACGCCTCGCCCTTCAAAGGGCGGGAAGCCTACAGACACTGCGCGGAAGTCTCAATTTACCTGGATCCCCGTTTTCACAGAATCGGCTTTGGAAAAGCGCTCTACAGGGAGCTGGAAAGATATCTCCTTGCGCAGAATGTGTTTACCGTATATGCCTGCATCGCAGTCCCGGATGAAACCGACGAATACCTGACCGACGACAGCGAACGCTTTCACGCAAAGATGGGATACCGGACAGTGGGAAGATACGACCGCTGCGGCTATAAATTCGGCAGATGGCACAATATGATCTGGATGGAAAAAGAAATCGGGGAGAAACCGGAAAAACCGGAGGATTTCATCCCCTTCTCCCGGCTCACGGCAGATCCTGACAGAAGCTGAAGCGCCGGCCGTCAGGGCTCCCGGCTTATCCGCCGCCCCTGATCGTTTCCCGCCCCTACTTCGGATCAGCAAAAAACCGCATAAAGAAAACAGGCTTTGCCCTGATAACAGAGAACCCCGCCGGACCGCCCGGCGGGGTTCTGATTATCAATGGAAGCTCAGGCTCCCGAATATCCTGCTGTACTGACCCATGCTTTCACTTCTGTATCTTTATCCGGCATATAGAAGGTATATGTCCCCCAGTCCTGCCAGCTGCCGATGTCGCCTCCGTTTACCTCAATCACCACTTCCGCGTCAGCCATTCCCACTGTATGAACCGTAACCAGGGTCCCTGCCTTCGCCTTTTCCGGGCAGTCCACGATCACATTCGATCTGTCGTCAAGCGTGATGAGGTGTTCGCCCTCAGCCAGTGTTCCCGTGTCCTGTCCCTGGCTTCCTGTCATTCCGCCCGCCGGAAAAGGAGTCGGATCTGACGGAGCGGAAGCTGCTCCGGACTGGTCCGGGTCCGGAATTCTCCCTGTAAAATCAATTCCCTCAATCAGGGCATCCTTACTGTCATAGGTGAACCCCATGATTCCGAACCGCCCGACCCGGATCTCCTCAGCCGTATCCGCGCTGTCATAGGCCGTAAGAACGCCGAAGCCGTCTATAATCGGCTGCGCCACGCATACCTCATTCCCTGAGGAATTCGTATAGACCATCAGCGCGATCCCGTCATTCACGTCCGCATATACGGACATCTGGATCTGGAAGCCCGTACTGTCTGGCTGAATGATATTCTCTCCGAAATGCAGCGCGCTTCTCTCTTCTTCCGGAAAACGGAGCACGCCGAGAAGTTCGACATATTCCGTTTCCCTGTAGGAATCCGCAGTCAGGTCCCTTCTTCCGTTCATGACGGTAACGGTCTGGACAGTCCCGTCATATTTCCCGCCGACGGGCCGGAAGATCAGAATGAAACCCGATCCGTCCGATGCCTGGATGCTCACATGATCCGTAATGATCTGGTCAATGTCCATGCCGCATTCATCCATCGTTTCAAAGGGGAAAAGTCTGCCGATCCGGATCTCTTCGGAATCCCAGTCACTGGAAAACACTTTCTGCCGGCCCTTCCCCTGCCAGATCGCGTCATAGCTGAAATAGTATCTGTCCGAACCCGTAATATCGAGGTAGGTCAATATATAGTTCCCGCCGTCCGAGACGGTGATGTCCCTTGTATACGCACTCAGCGTCTCTGAAACCGGTTCCGCTTCCCAGTCAGAAAAGGTTACATACGGTTTTTCCGAAGCCGTACCGGCCACAGAAACCGGCTGGCCGGACTGCCCGCTGTCTGAAGAAGGCAATTCTTCCCCCAGGCCGTTACCATCGAGAACAACCTGCCCGCTTCCTCCCCGGATCTCACTCCCGATCCGGATTCCGGCGATCACGTCCCTCACTTCCGCCCACAGGGCGTCATACCCGGCGCGGATCGTCTCATCGCCCGCATACGCCTGATAATCCGTCGGCAGCTCCGCATAGTAATTCATGCAGCTGTCTTCATCAAATCCGATATATTCAAAGCTGGGAAGCTCCGAAAAATCTGTGTTCACAGACGCGCCGATGGTAAAAAGCCTTCCTCCTTCAACGCCTTCCCCCGCATAAGCGTCATAGCTTGCCTTCTGATAGAAGGACGCCCCCCGGTCTCCTGTTTTCACAAATGTATTCTGATACCAGTTTTCATCCAGCGTGACCAGAACTCCCTGATCGAAATAATAGGAATACGATCCGTCCGGATTCCGGTAGTCCACATAATTGTCAAATGCGCCGGCCCATACAGCGGAAGCCGCTGTGAGGCTCATGGTCAAAGTCATCAGAGCCATTCTCTTCTTCATAGCAATCATGTCCTCCGGATGATCCTGCCTGCTGATTCTGGAAATTTCTGTTATCTTTTGCGGTCCGCCTGGATTTTACCTGTTTTCTTCTTCTGCAGAGTCGAACTTGTAGCCCATGCCCCAGATCGTCTTGATGCAGCTTCCCGCATCCCCCATCTTGGCGCGCAGCTTCTTCACATGGGTGTCGATTGTACGGGCGTCGCCGTAATAGTCATAATTCCAGACACTGTTGAGAATCTTCTCCCTGGAAAGGGCGATGCCCTGGTTTTCCACAAAATATGTGAGCAGCTCAAACTCCTTGAAGGAGAGCTCGACCAGCTTCCCGTCAATCTTCACCTGATGCGCGGCTTTGTTGATCTCGATCTTGCCCGCCTTCAGAATATCGTCCCCTCCGACAGCCCCGCTTCTGCGCAGGAGCGCTTCGACGCGGGCTACCAGAATTCTCGGGCTGAACGGCTTCGAGATATACTCATCCACGCCCAGCTCAAAGCCGAGCAGCTCGTCCCGCTCGTCACCTCTTGCTGTCAGCATGATGATCGGTACCTTTGATTCCTTCCGGATTTCCCTGCAGACCTCCCAGCCGTCCATCTTCGGCATCATTACATCCAGAATCACAAGGGCGATGTCCCGGACGGAAAAGAACTGATCAAGCGCTTCCGCGCCGTCCCCGGCCTCGATCACCTCATAATTCTGCTTCACCAGGAAATCTCTGACCAGCTTCCGCATCCTGGCTTCGTCATCCACCACAAGTATTTTCAGTGTGTCCATCTTTATCCAGCCTTTCTTTCATACCGGTGCCGGCCATCTGTCCGCCGGACAGGCCTCACCGCAGCGGGAACGCCGCAGGCGTTTTGAATCCTCATTCGCACATCACAGTAAATTTTTTGCGTAAACAAAAAGGCATCATAATCTTCATCCCGATTATGATGCCGGCTGTTGTCCGGGCAGTTTCTCCTGCCTGCGCAGGAGCCCTTCTGTGCCCGATCAGTCTGAGCGGACATATGTCTGTCCTGAAAAATGGAGTAGACGAGAGTCGAACTCGTGTCCGAAAGCCGGTCCACCGTCCTTCTACTATCATAGTCGGTTCTTTGAGATTCCCCCCGCCGCACGGGAACAGACACCCTTACGGTTTCGGTAGCTTCATATTACGCCCGCATGCTCAAAGCTTTGCATGTGTCGTTTCCTGCATGCTCGATGCCTGGGTCCCGAAGTGCAGGTGCTTCAGGTCAGACAGCCGCAGCCGTCAGGCTGCTGCAAGCGCAAAATTATCGTCTGCGTTTATATTTAGGTTTGCGATTTAACGCATCTGCCTGCGGATAGCTTCTCCAGCTTCACAGCCCCCGTCGAAACCTTTACTACCCCATAGATTAAGGCAAAGGCACGGGATGAACCTGTGACTTTGTTTCAGTACAAGTATAAACCAGACTTCCTGAATCCGTCAAGGAAGTCGCCCGAAAACTCATAGACTTTTCACAGTCTCAGCGGTTATACTCCCGGAAGGCTCTTTCCATATCCCGCTTCGCGTCCTTCTTCGCGATATCCGCCCGCTTGTCATACAGCTTCTTTCCTTTTGCCAGGCCGATCTCCGCCTTTGCCAGGCTTCCCTTGAAATAGATCCTGAGGGGAACGATCGTATAGCCCTGCTGTGTGATGGCGCCCATCAGTTTGTTCAGTTCGTACCGGTGCAGCAGAAGCTTCCTGGGACGGAGCGGATCCTTATTAAAGATATTCCCCTTCTCGTAAGGGCTGATATGCATCCCATAGATGATCGCTTCACCGTTTTCTATATGGATATAAGATTCCTTAATGCTGCATTTCCCCGTCCTTAAAGACTTAACCTCTGTTCCGGCAAGAGAAATGCCCGCTTCATAAGTCTGCTCAATAAAGTAATCATGATAGGCTTTCTTATTATTCGCTATCAGTTTTATGGACTCCTTCGCCATATCTTCTCTCCTCTGTCCTTCCGCAGATGACAGCCGCTTCCGGAGGCTCTGCCGCTCAAAAAGAACATCCCCGCAGTTTCCCGCAGGGATGTTCCGCACTGCCTGTACAGTCTAGCATAGGCCGGACACAAATTCAAGAAATCCGATCTGCACTCTGCAGTATCAAAGGGTGGTTTTGTTCAGCCTCCCGGCATCAGAGTGCGGACAGGCTGGATCTCGGGAGACCGCAGGCAGGAATTCAGAAATCGCCTTCATTGCCTTCCGGGCTTACAAAATAGTCTTCGCCGTTTCCGGAGGAATGTCCGCCGCCGAAAATCTCATCAAAGATATCGCCGAGACCTTCCGGTGCGTCCGGATAAAGGTCATCGAAGGACGGCCAGTCTTCGGATTCTTCTTCCGGAAGATTCTCCTCGTCCGGAATCTCGTCACGGTCTTTTTTGCCGCGGCCTTTCTTCCCGGATTCCTTCCCGTCATCATCCGCGTCCTTGCTGCCTGCCTGAAGGGTTACGTCAAAGGTCTGCTCTTCATATGCGGTCCCGGTAGGTCTCATAACCTTGACCTCGACCGTCTCGCCCGCTTCATAATAGGTGATCTGGCGAAGCAGCGTGGCCTGGGAGTCAATCGTCAGTCCGTCCAGTCCGGTGATAATATCACCCTTCTGAAGTCCTGCTTCCTCTGCGCCGGATCCTTCCGCAACTTCATAGATGTACGCGCCCTGCGGAATATTGTACATCTCGCTGGCCTCATCGGATACCGGCACGACGGTAACGCCGAGATAGCCATGATCTTCCAGTGCGTCTCTGGTCTCACGGTTAATCAGGTTCTGCAGAACCGGAATCGCGACGCTTACAGGAATCGCGCATCCCATATTGTCGCCGTAAACAGCGCCCGCGTTGAAAATGCCGATTACTTCGCCGTCCGCGTTGAAGACCGCTCCGCCGCTCTGTCCGTTGTTCGAAGCTCCGTCTGTCTGGAATTCTGTCCAGGAACCGGAATCCGTATTTACCTCAACGTCCAGCGCGCTGATAATGCCGGAGGTGACATTCAGGCCAAGGCCGAGCGCATTGCCGATCGTGATGGCGGTCTGGCCGATCTTCAGGTTATCTGAGCTTCCAAGTACGGCAATCTTCAGCTCGCTGAGCACCTCGTCCGGGATATCATCCGGAGAAACCGCGATGACTGCCAGATCCGTAGCGGGATCGGTTCCTTTCACCTTTGCCGGCGCCACTACTTCCTCACCGTCTTTGTCTTTCACGTAGAAGCACACCGAAACATCTGTTGAATCGGTAACAACATGATTGTTTGTCGCAATCATGATCTCGTCATCGTCCTGGGCGATGATAAATCCTGTAGCGGCTCCTTCCACCTCCATCTGCTGAGGTCCGCCGAAATAATTCATGACTTCCTGGACGGAATACTCGGTAATTGTAACCATGGACGGCATCACGGCCTCCACGATACTGGAAACGTCGATCGCGGAGACAGACACGTCGCTGATATTGGTTGTCTCGAGCTGCGTGTATTCAGCCTTCTCTTCCGCTCCCTGCTCCTCTTCCGCCTGTGCTTCTGCAACGGAAAGACTGGTTTCACCGTCTTCCGCGTATACCATCGCAGGGCTGATCTGGCCAAGTGCGAGGGCTGCCATAAGGACTCCGCCGGTCAGCAGAGATCCGGCCTTTTTTGCTGCCATCTTCTTCTCTTTTCTATACATAATCTTAACCCCCTTTTCTTGCATCTGTTTTATACTGCCGGGAGAAATCTGTTTCCCGTCATGTTTCGTTTTCATCCGCGATGCCTGCTCCGGATACCCGCACCGCTTTTCTTAACGGTTTTCATCATAACGGGGGTTTGTGTCGGAACTGTGAATGAATCTGCCATTTCACAGAATGTTCACGGGTATTTTGAACAAAAAAATACCCGGAGGGCTGTCAAAAACCCTCCGGGTGTTCCACAGGACCGCTTTGTTCAATGGTCCGCCCTGTTATTTATTTGCGGATCAGCAGACTTCTGCCTGTCATCTCCTTCGGCTGTTCCATGCCCATCATCGCGATCATGGTCGGGATGATATCGCAGAGGGCGCCGCCCTCATCCAGCGTATATTCCGGATCGTAATTCACCAGAATAAAGGGAACCGGGTTCGTGGTATGCGCGGTATGGGGCGCTCCGGTCTCATAGTCTACCAGCTGCTCGGCATTGCCGTGGTCCGCGGTGATGAACATCTGCCCGCCTACTTCAAGCAGCGCGTCGACAACTCTGCCCACACACTGGTCCACAACCTCGATTGCCTTGATCGCAGCCGGCTCCACGCCCGTATGGCCGACCATATCGGGATTGGCGAAGTTTGTGATAATCACATCGTATTTTCCGGATTTGATCGCCTCGACGAATCTGTCGCAGACCTCCGGCGCGCTCATCTCCGGCTGCAGGTCATAGGTCGCAACCTTGGGACTCTTGACCAGGATCCTGTCTTCACCGGGGTTCGGTTCCTCCACGCCGCCGTTGAAGAAGAAGGTGACATGGGCATATTTCTCCGTCTCGGCGATTCTGGCCTGGGTCATATTGTGGGCGGCAAGGAATTCTCCGAAGGTATTGGTGATCTGGATCTTCGGGAAGGCTATCTCCTTGTTGGGAATGGTTACGTCATAGTCTGTGAAGCAGCAGTAGAAGACCTGCTTGCGCGGTCCTCTGTCAAACTTGTCGAACTCGTCCATGCAGAAGCATCTGGTGATCTCTCTTGCGCGGTCCGGCCGGAAGTTGAAGAAAATGATGGAATCGCCGTCCTTAATCGTGCAGACTGGTTTGCCGTCTTCCATGGAAACCGCCGGAATGACAAATTCATCCGTAACGCCGTTCGCATAGGAATCCTTTACAGCGTCAACGCCGCACGCTGCGGGAACGCCTTCGCCCAGGGTAAGCGCCCTGTAAGCCTTCTCGACACGGTCCCAGCGGTTGTCGCGGTCCATCGCGTAATAGCGGCCCGAAACAACGCCGATCTTGCCGACGCCCAGCTCATCCATCTTATCCTGGAGAGCCTGCACATACTCAACGCCGGACTGGGGCGGCGTATCGCGCCCGTCAAGGAAGCAGTGTACGAATACATTTTTGATTCCTTCGCGCTTTGCCATCTCCAGAAGGGCATAAACGTGGGTATTGTGGCTGTGCACGCCGCCGTCCGACAGCAGTCCGTACATATGCAGGGAGCTGTTGTTCTTTTTGACATTTTCCATCGCCCTGAGGAGAACTTCGTTCCGGAAGAAATCTCCGTCCTTGATCTCCTTGCTGATCCGGGTCAGGTCCTGATAAACGATTCTTCCCGCGCCCATATTCAGGTGTCCGACCTCGGAGTTGCCCATCTGTCCCTCCGGCAGGCCGACATAATGGCCGCTCGCCTGTCCAGGTACAAAAGGACACTCTTTCATCAGCCTGTCCATGACCGGTTTGTTCGCCAGGGCGACTGCATTATGGTCTGTGCGCGGATTCAGGCCATATCCATCGAGAATCATCAAAACGGTAGGTTTTTTACTCATCTTTCCTTAATCTCCTCTCTCTCTGCGGCCGGTCCGGAATCAAGTCCGGAAGACCGGATATTCCCGGTTTCGTCCCGCGTCAGGCATACGGAATATCCTGACCTGCTGCAGAACAGTTCTCTCCGGATCTGCCCTGCGTCAGGTATATGAATATTCTTATTCCCGGCCCGCGGGGAATCCCCGGATCTGCCTGTCCGCTCAATATACACGGATCATCGTCGCAACTCTTCTGACTACACTGGCGGAACCCAGGATCAGGAGCGCATCCTTGATATGGCGTTCCCGGACCTTGCTCGTAATGATGACAAGCTCCGCATCATCCCCTACTTTGCTTTTCTGGATCACCTGCTCGATGGAAACCGAGTTGTTGCCGAAAATACTCGCGATCGTCGCCAGCACGCCCGGTTTGTCCTCCACCTCCATGCGCAGGAAATACCTGCTTCTGATCTCATCAATGGTCTTGATCGGGATCTTCCGGTAGACATTGTCCTTCGTGGATCCCTTCGTCTCATAGACCGTATGCCTTGCCACGGAAAAGACGTCGCCCATCACCGCGCTGGCCGTCGGCATCTCGCCCGCGCCGCGCCCGTAGAACATGACGTCTCCGACCGCGTCGCCGTGGACAAACACGGCATTATAGGAGCCGGCCACGGTGGAAAGGGGGTGCTGCTGCGGAATCAGCATGGGATGAACCCTGGCTTCGATCCCGTCTCCGGTATTGCGGGCAACCGCCAGAAGCTTGATCACCCAGCCCAGGGTCTTCGCGTAAGCGATGTCCTTCGCCGTGATCCCCGTAATTCCCTCTGTATATACGTCGTCGAAGGTCACTCTTGAGTGAAACGCGATCGACGCCATGATCGCCAGCTTCCGGCCGGCGTCATATCCTTCCACGTCAGCGGTGGGATCCGCTTCCGCATATCCCAGATCGGTCGCCTCGGCGAGCGCCGGTTTGTAGTCCACGCCTTCATCGGTCATCTTGGAGAGAATGAAATTCGTCGTTCCATTGACGATTCCGATAATCTCCGTGATCTCATTGGCTGCGAGACTGTCCTTCAGAGGGCTGATGATCGGGATTCCTCCCGCCACCGAAGCTTCAAAGCGCAGCTCGCGGCCGTTCTCGTCCGCAAGCTCCAGAAGTTCTCCGCCTTTGACAGCCATCAGATCCTTATTGGCCGTAACGACATTCTTCCCCGCCTTAAGGGCCTGCATAATATAAGTGCAGGCCGGTTCGATCCCTCCGATCACCTCCACCACGATACTGATCGAGGGATCCTCCAGGATTTCCTGAAAGTCCGTTGTCAGAACGGACGGATCCTCCACGCTCTCCTGATAACGTTCCGGATGCCTGACCAGAATCTTTGTGATAACCAGTTCTGCGTTCAGCTTATGCGGCATCTCCGGAAGCTGGTTTTTCATGACCTTATAAACACCGCTTCCTACCGTACCCAGCCCAAGCAGCGCTACATTAATTCTTTTTCCCATATCCGCCTTCTGTCTTCCCTCGCAGCGGATCTGTCCCGGAGGACTGCTGCCATGCAGTTGAACTGCCGCACCGTCTTCAGGAAAATCTGTCCGGGGGAATGCACTCTCTCCTTACCTCTGAAACTGAAACGGAATGTTCCAGTCCGGCTGTCTGTACCCGCGGTCAGATTCTGAAAACAGATCCGCTCCGCGGAATATACAGGTAAACGGAACCTCTGCCTGGGACAGACAGGAACCGCATCCTGTATAACAGAACGAGATTAGCATAAGTTCCGCGCTTTTGCAAGGTTCTTAACCCTCTTTTCGCAGGCAGTCCCGGCCTTCAAGGCAGGGCCGGAACAGGGGATCCTCTTCGGCAAGAGCCCGGAGCTTTTTAATGGTTCCGGAATCAGACAGATAAGCTCCGATGGAGTCATATGTTTCCGGAAAATCCAGATGATTGCACGGCGTCAGCTGTCCGTCCGCAGTCACGCTCAGATGTGTGATTCCGGCCGTACAGCCTGAGAAGTCCCGTTCCGCATCCAGGTTCTGGCTTCCGGGCAGAAGGGAGCGAAGTTCATAAAAGCAGCCGTTTACAAGCCATTTTACCGGTCCCCTGTACTGCTCCAGCATCCTGGCGGCTGACCGGATCTGCGCGTCAGACGGCGGATCAAAGGCCTGGCCGTCTGCCGCCGGCAGGTTTCCGAGAATCACCAGCGCATAGACGTCATAGTCTTCCAGCAGGCGCAGAAGGTCCGGAAGATCCGCCGCATTGCTGCCATGCATCACAAAATTGACCAGCGTGACGCAGTCAGGGATCTCTTTGAGCCATCTGAGCGCCGCAAGCGCCTCCTCATGGCCCTGCCGGGTTACGTTGTTGATCTCTGCCGTGCTCCCGTTCAGGGACACACAGATGCTCGAGATTCCTGCCGCATGCAGCCCGAGGAGCTTTTCCTTCGAGGCGGACGCGCCGGAAATAGAAACAGACGCTTTCATCCCTCTTCCTGCGCACTCCCGGATGAGTTCCTCCAGAAAGGGATAGCAAAGCGTCTCTCCTCCGCTCATATTCACATACCGGATTCCGTTCCTGTCCGCGTCCCTGATCCAGCCAAGTGCCGTCTCTCTGGAAAGGAAGCGGGTCTTTCCGCCGGACGGCACATAACACTGGGGGCAGCGGAAGGGGCATACATTGGTCAGTTCCAGATTCAGGCCCAGCAGATCCCTGACAGCTTCCTCTCTCCTGTGGGCCGGAGTCTTCTCCCGGTCCTGAACGGACGGACGCTCCTCCATACTGCCGTCTCCTTCCTTCTGTATCACCATTTACTTAAGAAACTGCCGATCGACTTACCGACTTTCCAGACACTGTCACTGACAGACTTTGCCACATTCGCAACAGCGGCCGCTGCTTTGGTCACTCCGTTCTTCACGGCATCCACCGCCCCCTGGACATCGATGTCAAACTTCGCCTTGAATCCAAGTCCGACAGATAATCCGAATTCACAGCGCAGTTTACCGCCCGTAAGTCCGATCTTGCCGGACACGCCGACTCCGACATTGCCTTCCAAAGAGCCGCCGACCTTTACGCCAAGCAGGTTTGCTCTTCCGCTGACCGATCCCTTGACTGCGTACGCGCCGGCATCTCCTTCAGCAGCCAGCTCCAGCTTTCCGTCCACAATACGCGCCTTCGCCCCGGCATTCGCTTCGACATGGCCAACTTTGCCTTCCGCGGCACCTTCCACACCGACCAGGTTAAAGTCTTTCCCCAGTATATCCTTCAGCGCATCAGGCGCATAGCCGGCTTTCCCGCTGGCATCGGCTTTTATAACGGAAGCAGAGGCACCGACCTTTGCGTCCGCGCCGTAGGCAAGCACTTTCTTTCCGTCCTTCACCACATAGTAGACGCCGGCGCCGGCACTTGCCGCGGCTGTTGCCGTGAAAACAGAAAGGCTTGCGGATCCGGATGTATGCTTGCCCTCTTTCGAAACGCTCACACCAGCCACAGAGGCTGTCGCCTCTTTATTCCACTGGACAAGTTTTGCGCCTGTAATATCTTTCGAAAAGCTGTTTCTAAGCTTATCTTCTTCGGTCAGATGGCGCTGCATCCGGGTCTTTGCCGGTCCGTTCGGCTTAGAGGGATCCGCCGGAACCTTCTGGCTTTCCCAGACACGGCCGGACCAGTCGCCCTTCTGGTCTTTTGTGGGATCAGCGGGATCCTTTTTCCGGAACGTGTTATAACTGTATTTATTATTAAACTGCTTCTCCAGATCGGCAATCTTTCCTGCGAATTTGTCAAAGCCTTTCGCGTCTCCGCTCACCTTATAAGAACCGATCGGGGAGCTCGCATTCAGGAAACTCACGCTTGACTGTGTACTTGTTTTGCCGAGATATGCGCTGACAGTCTTTTCTTCCGTTCCATCCGGCCCGGTCTTTGTCCTGACATAAGCGGAGATATAAGATTCGTCAGAGTTTTTATAAGTCGTGCCCGTCCATCCGGATTTGGAATCATGATAACGATCGATCCACATCCCTGCGGCAGCCGCGCCTGCGGCCGCGCCGGGTCCGACAGACGGCCCCCCTTTGCTGACGGCAGGCTTTGTTTTCTTCCCGGTCTCCTTCCCGGACGAATTTCCGCTTCCGGTTCCCCCTGAAGAGCCTGCTCCGCTTCCCGCTGCTTTCTTTGTATCTGCTGCAGAACTGCTGAAGGCAAGCAGCGGCTGCCCGAGAATCCCCCGCTCCGCGTTGCTGTATCTGACCGCGCTGAACAGAGCGGTTTCCGCCGCCTGATCCATACGCTTCGCCTGATTCCGGATGTCCTCCTGAAGCACAGCAACAGAATGCTCAAGCTGGCCGACGGAAGACGCGCTTCCCTTCAGGCCGCGCTGGATCTCCGCCAGCTGCTCCGCCAGCCCTTCCGCCTTCGACCTGCAGGAAGCAATCTGCTCACCCGCGGCGCCAAGCCGGTCCGGGAGAACCCTGAATTCTGATTTCTGAGGCACAGCCTTACCTCCTCCACATTGCTCTGTATCGAATCACACTGTTCCAGATCCGTCATGTGTATTATTACCAGAGCAGAATTGCCTGTAACGATACGCCGCTTCCCTTCAGGAATGGCTTCTCGCGATTTCGATCGCCTTCAGTTCCGATTCCGCGTAGTTTTTGGCGATCGTCTCCAGTGTATCAGCAGCTTCTGACAGCTTTTTCGCTGTTTCGGACATGTCATCGCCCACCTTCCGGGCTTTGCCCAGGAACAGCTCGGCATTTTCGCCGGTCCAGCATTCCTTTACCGCTCCAAGACCGTTTTCGTAATCTCCCTGGACAAGTTTCCTCAGTCCGTCCGCGACAGCCCGCATTTTCCCGGCAAGATCCTTCAGGCGGGACAGTTCCGCATAGATTCCGTTCTTTCTCTCCTCATCCGTCATCGTTATCCTCTCCCGTCAGGAAATCACGTTGCTGTCAAGTGTCTGCGCGCTTCCGATATTCTGCTGCTCGGTCTGTTCATAAACGCCGGTGATTACCAGAAGCCGGTCAGGCCGCTTCTTCAGCTCATCCCCCGCCTTCTTCGCCCGGTCCAGGGCAGCTGTAAGCTTCTGGCGGTGCATCGTCTCCGCCTCCCCTTCCCACTGGGCGGGAAACTTCTGGGCTTCTTCTGAAATCCGGGCATACAGATTCTGGATCCGTTCCGTGATGTTCCGGATATTCGCTGCCGCATTCCTCAGCTCCTGCGTCGTGACTTTAATTTCTACTCCCATGATTCACCATCCTGCCATACCGATGCCTGGATTAACAGACGCCGGTTCTCCCGGAACGTCACAGGCTCTCGATCTTAGAACGAATCTCTGTTTCCGCGCCGCTGTACTCACTGACAGCCTTCTCTTCCAGTCCCAGAATCCCGGCGATCTCCTGATCGATCTCGACGATCTGCCTGCAGTTCTCCGCCATATCCGCCTGAAAGACAGTATGCGCTTCCCCCTCCCACATCATACCAAGCTTTGCGACCGCCTCCTGAAGTTCTTTTTCTTCTTTCCGGAGGGCCTCAAGATTTTCTGCGAGGGACGTGCGGATCTGGTCGATTCCGCCGATATTTGCTCTTATCAGCCCAGCCATTTTACCTCCTGCAGCCGACTGCTTACCATCCATGACCTGTTCCTCCCGTACCTTTTACGGTCAGCATTCTCAGCCATTTTCACCAGACGGCGCAAGCAGCTGCTCCAGTGTGACCGAGCCGTCTCTGAGTCCGTCCACGATCTCCTGGATCCTGGGCATGTAATTCAGCATGTCTTCATTGATGAATCCGATCGCCAGGACCCTTTCAACGGCGTCATGGTCAAACTGGATCATCTCATCAACCCGGGTGAATCCGGCCGGATAAGGAACTCCGACATAATCATACAATTCTCCCGGTTCTCCCTCATTATTCAGCGTCACCTGGCAGAAGCCCGTGACCATGATCGGGATTTCCCCGTCCTTCAGAACTACGACGCTTCCGATCGGCAGCATTCCATTCCACATGTCTGTATCCTCTTTCCTCTTTCCTGTGCGCTGATCCGTTCTCCCGCAGCTTTAGCGGCAGTCTGCAGGATTGTGTCAGGCAATCACATGCTCCGACAGATTTCCTGACGCGGCGATGTTCGTCTCTTCAGTTGTACTGTACTCTGTGGCAATGGTATACAGGTGCTGTGCTTCGTCGGTAATCAGTTTGTTGAGCCGCTCGATATCCTCCTGCAGGCTCTTGAAGCGGGTTATATATGCCTGCTGGGCTTCGCCGCTCCAGATCCGGCCTGTGAGCTCCATAACCTTCGCTGTCATATTCTGGCTTAGGTTTTTGATCTCATTCCCGGTATTTTCCATCAGCTGGGCCTTGTCCTGTAGTTCTTTGGGTGTAACGCGAATTGTATCAGCCATTATAAAAGCCTCTCTTTCTCATTATTCTTCTATAATTATTTATTTCAGTCTTTTCTGCTGTTATTATTCTTATGAATGCGGCGCCAAAAGTCAGCTTGAAATTATACTTTTGGCAGACAAATCAGTTTATCAGCTGTTCAGGACTCATTTCCCGGAAGCGGTCTGAACATTCTTCGCTTCTGCCTTTTCATAGTTCTGGGCGATCTCAAGCAGCGTCGCGCAGTATTTTTCGATCGCATTATAGAAGTTCCACAGATTGACCTTGTCTTTTTCAAACGCTGCGTGGAAGGCGTCATGGGCATCGCCTTCCCACATGCCGTCCAGTCCCTTTACGATCTGCTCCAGCGAGTCGATCTTCTGCTTGTAGCTGCTGTTCAGGTTCTGAAGTTCGCCTTCTTTTGCCCTTACCTGATTGGATGTCACTGTAAATTCCGCCATTGTCTTTCCTCCTTGTTTTACTGTATCTGCTTATAAAACATTCTGTGCGCAGCTGAGGCAGCCGCGCAGCCGTATTATCTTATGTCTGATTTTGTGAGTCTGTTTTTCAGCCCGTTTCCATATACGTTTCTTTCAGCTGTTTTCCATTCCCACATCTTTTCTTTCTTAAGCCCGGTTCATCCCATGCGCCCCTGGCGCTGCGCAGGAAAAGCTCCCCTTTCCTTATTTTTCCCCCAGCATCTTCTCAGCCTGCGGGAGAAATTCTTCGGAGTTCTCATCCATGTACCCGACATAGAAAACCTGCTCAATGCTGTCTCTGTTGAAGAGATACAGCTTATCCGGATCCTCAAGCCCATCCGGATAAAGCACTCCAGAATAATCAAAGACACGGGAATCATCATCTTCCTTCGTGACGCAGACCCCGCAGATCATCACTTTTCTGTCGCCGCCTTTCAGCAGCACCACGCTCCCGATCGGCAATACTCCTTTCCACATGGCATCCTCATCCTTCCTTTACGGTGCCTCGATCTGAGGCCGCTCGGGCCTGATCTTTTCCAGTTCTTCCAGCGGCAGTTCCCCGGAACGCACTCTGGGGAGCAGCGCATTTACGTTTTTATAAGCCGCGATCAGTCTTTCATCAATGTAGCCGATGGAACAGACCTTCTCGATCGATTCCTGATTAAAGACATACAGGTAATCCTTTGATACATATCCATAGGGGTGAAGCAAGGCGGAATAATCATAAAGCACGCCTCCGTTTTCCTCCTCCACCTGCTGGCAGATCCCGCAGATCATCATCTTCTGCTTCGTATTCTTTAAAATGACAACGCTCCCGATCGGAAGCAGGCCTTCCCACATAATCTTCTCCTTTCCTGATTCCGCAGCCTGTCCGGGCCGGCGGCCAGCCTTTCTGCCCTGCCGGAATGCTCCGGCGTCTGAGAAAACGCTGAAGCAATGGCAGCAAGGGCATAAATATCAAAATAAATCAGCGTTTCCTCATATCATACGAACCAGCCCTATACAAGGACAAGCTTTGCACCGTCCTTTATTCCCTGGGCAGCAAGCGGAAGATCCTTTTTCAGGCGTTCCCCGCCCGGCACGGCAAAAAGATCATACCCCTGCGCGTCCGTCTCTTTTTCCCCGCTCTTCTTCCGCACAAGCTCAAGCAGCTCTCCCAGAAGAATACCGGCTTTCTGATACTCATTTATGCTGATATTATAGGATGCTCCCAGCGAAGGGACATCCAGTTCCACAAGAATCATTTCTTAACCCTCGGTGCGTACGGAACAACCAGCTTCACCGCCTGATCCATCGTCCCCATCTCCGGAACCATGGCAATACCGGGAAGTTCGGTTTTTGACTGCTCCTTGAATCCGACTGTGTCAAAGGACAGATAGGGATCCTGCGAGAGGTTCCCGCCCATGTGAACCCCTGTCCGGTACTGGGTGAACAGGCTGAATGCCTCAAATCCGGCGGCTTCCGCCCTGTTCTCAAGCGGCAGCGCCGCTATGAACGAAATCTTGTGATCCTCTCCCTTCCGGAACAGGGTCTCCATGAATCCCTTCATGTTCCGGCTGTCCGCATAGACCACCTGCAGGAAAACTACCAGGTCTGTGATGAATATGAAGACAGGCCTGAAGGAGGACATCGCCTCATAGTACTCATCCTCTTCCAGCCCCTGATCAATCAGTTCGTGCTTCTTCCCGTTCCGTTCTTTAAAGACCGGAGTCAGGTCATTCATGCAATAGTCATACAGCGCATCGTGGTCCGCGATCACCTTCAGGCCGTCTTGGCCGTACAGATCTTTCAGCTTTCCTGACAGGTCAATCAGGGCAATACCGGCGCATTCCTTCTGCAGCGCCTCCAGAATCATCAGCCGCAGCAGGCTTGTCTTCCCGCTGCGCCTCAGCCCCGCGATCAGGCAGCAGTAAATGCGCCGGAAATCAAGGCTGCAGATTTCCGCATTGTCTTTTCGATAGCCGACGGGGAGAAAGCGTTCGTCCTGAAGCGCTTCCTTCACCTGTGGAAGCGCCAGGAAGGAGTCGGACAGCGGATTTTCGGGAATCTCGGGAATCCTGCGCGCCGCCGGGCCGCTCCACAGTGTGTTGAGGCTTTCACATCTGCGGCGTATGCTCTCCATCCTCTGAAAATCATCGTCAGCCGGAAGAGCCAGCGCCGCCTGATATTCCAGGATCTGATCCCCGATCCTGCACAGGCCGCGTCCCCTGAACTGTGTCTCCGGCATGAGGTTCACCCTCGTCACCCGCAGCACATCCGCGTAGGCAAACCTGTCCGGAAGAGCAAGCGTGAGTACTGTACCCATATTTTCCGCCAGCCGGTTCGGCAGCTCATTCATACCGAAACCGCCCGCGGAAATCAGCAGGAAAATGCCATTGCTCACGCCCTCCTTTGAAAGGGCGATCAGCCTTGCCAGATATTTTTCCCCGGTTTTTTCCTGAAACGCGCCGAAGTTGTCGATGACAAGGAGGATCGCGGGATCTTCCGTCCCATGCGCTTTCACATACTGGGCATAATTGCCGCCGCGATACTTTTTCTTGCGCTCCTCCAGCATATTGGAGAGCATAAGGAAGAAGCGTTCGGTTTTCTCCTCTTCCCCGTCGAACATGACTCCGCCTGTATGCGCAAGCGACTCAAAGGCCGCCAGGAACCTTCCTGAATAATCGATCGCAAATACATTCAGCTCCGCCGGCGTATAAGTCGTGACCAGAGAATAGACGATGGTCTGCAGAAGCGTTGATTTTCCGCTTACGATCGATCCGATCACCGCATGGTTTCCGCCGTCCGCCAGACTGATCATGAGGGGCTTCTGCTCCTGGTTCTGAGGATCATCGGTCTGCCCGATTACCGCGGTCAGATCCCAGCGGTCTTCCTCCGTCATCTTGTCCCGGTATCCGTCCGTACCTGCCGCACGTGCCGAATATGCTTCAAAATTCTCCAGATAAACCGGATTCGCAAGAGTCGGCATCCAGAGCTGATGCCCTCCTGCATATCCTTCCTCCCCGGCTGTCCGGATCAGGTATTCCCTGACCGCATCCAGCTGGGAACAGTCCTCTGTTTTTCCTGCTGCCCGCGCTTTTCCGTCATATCGAAGCTCTGCCCGACCGGTCAGGGAGATCAGTGCGGACGCTTCGCTGTCCGGGACCGCATCCGGCGCGTAAGGCGCTCCGCTGTAGCCGGACTGGAACATCTCATACAGTTCCTGATTGCCCACCTGCAGATACCCTCTGCCTGCCTGTGTGATATAGGCGGCGTCCCGGGTGCCAAGCATGTCGACGCTGTCCTCCACTGTCTGTACCCTGAGGCACAGGCGGAAGTTGGAATTGCTCCAGATATTGTCGTCTACTGTTCCGGAGGGCTTCTGCGTAGACAGGATCAGATGCACGCCAAGGCTTCTTCCGACCTGGGCGACAGAGATCAGTTCCCTCATGAAATCCGGTTCTTCCTTCTTCAGTTCCGCAAATTCGTCGATCACGATCAGCAGATGCGGGATCGGCGTCTGAATCAGCCCTTCTTTATACAGATGCGTGTAACGGTTGATATTATTGACGCGCGCCGCGTTGAACAGCTGCTGGCGCCTGCGGTTTTCCGCTTTTATGGAAACCAGCGCCCTGTA
The DNA here is from genome assembly GCA_902779575.1 of uncultured Lachnospiraceae bacterium. Classification (GTDB taxonomy): domain Bacteria; phylum Bacillota; class Clostridia; order Lachnospirales; family Lachnospiraceae; genus Porcincola. The sequence goes on along the minus strand of CACZBW010000004.1, from coordinate 9,210 downwards.
GATCTGGGGGCCTGACAGATTCGATATAAAACCGGTCAGATGCGGCAGTCCTTCGAAGAGGTTTGCCATTCCTCCGCCCTTGTAGTCGATCACGAAAAAGCTGATATCGTCCGGACTGTATTCCACAGCCAGGGACAGCAGATAAGTCTGCAGGGTCTCGCTCTTTCCGGAACCTGTCGTGCCTGCCACAAGTCCGTGCGGGCCGTGATACTTCTCATGCAGATCCAGATACAGCGGCTCATCTCCGCCCTTCAGTCCCAGCAGTCCCCGGATATTGTCATAGGTGCGGTTTTTCAGCCAGCGGTTCTTTACCTGCAGCTGTTCGACGGAGGAGACTTTGTACATTTCCAGAAAACTGACGGAGGAAGGAATCTCTCCCCCGCTGCTGGTCTCTTTGACGCGCACTCCTGCAATCCGGCGTGCAAAGCCGTTCAGCTGCCGAAGGCTGGTCCTGTCAAAGGCAACCGGCAGCCGTCCACCGCCGAAGCTGATCCCCTCGAACATGTCATTTTCATCCAGAAAATACGAGCATTCGTTCGGAAGGTTCTCCCTGTAATCTGACAAAATGAAGGTGGACAGGCCGACCTTCTCCGCATTCTTATATACATACGGGGAGATCCGCTCTCCTTCAATCAGCCGCGGATCCGATAAGAAGAGCACAAAATGCGGAAGCTGCATCTGACCGGCATCCCTGTCCTTCGCCTTCAGCCTTTCCATCCTCTGCTGAAAGATCCGTGTCAGTTCATAACAGACATCGCTGATCTCAGAACGGCTGCCGGCCGTATACCGGATCTTCCTGTCCTCAGACCAGACATGGGGCAGCCATTTCGCGAACTCCCATTCTTCGGATTCCGCCCCGCTGTCATACAGAAACACCAGCTTCAGGTCCGTATAACAGTGCGTGGCGGCAAGGTGCAGTGCCAGCGTGCGCATCAGCGCGAAGGCTCCATATTTCTCCTCTCCGCCCACAAGGGCGCACAGAGAATGCTCTTTCAGGTCAAGAAGAACCGGGACATCATAAAGTGTCTGATAGTTTTCCCGGATCCATTCAGGCTTTGAGCGCAGCGAATCATCGGTCATGGAAAAACGTTCCTCAGGGATATGGATCTCCATCTGGAAGGGGATGTTTCCAAGCCCCGTCCTGATCTTCAGGAAATCATCCTGCCGGTAATTCCTGTTCCACAGCTCCCTTCCTTCGCTGCTGTAGCCAAGGCAGACCTCCGAATCCGGGTAGAGGCGCTGGAGCCGTTCTTTATTCGCCAGATAATGGCCCCGGATCTCGTCCGCTTTGGTAATCAGATACGCGCTGTAGGCCTCGAAACGGTGATTCTCCTCCGCTTTCTGTTCCGCAGCGGCCCCCCTGGCGCTGATGACCGCCCATATGATTCCCACAATCACGGAGGATACCGCCATCACCAGCCCCGAATACATGAACAGGCTGGTCATGCCGCCCTGCTGCCTGCTGGCCATGATCATCATCAGACTTCCCGCCAGCATCGGGACAACCATAAGCACCGAATTGCCCACCATCTGGCGCAGAGAAAGTTTCTTTCTGGTAAACGGATCCGGCGGCGACTCGATCTCGATCACGCCGGTGTCCAGCTTTTCCAGCCTCCTGGGAGAACGGCGGTACAGCTCTCTTTCCCCCGGAAAAGGACCGGACGGAAACGCTTCCCCGCCTTCTTCCTCCCGCGCTGCTTCCAGGCTGGTCTCAAAGCATCCGGAATCTTCAAGCGCTATGACAGAACCCAGCCAGACAAGCCTGCCTCCGGACAGATCGATCACGTCCCCGGGAGTCAGCAGGGTAAGCCCGCGCACCGCGTCCATGTTGTGAAAGACGCTTCCTCCGGACAGATTTTCAAGGTATGTCTGTCCTTCTTTCCTGCTGAGGCGGACCAGCAGACTGTCCTCCTGCAGTCCGGAAGCAGACGTGTCCTGCCGCGGTTCGGAAGCTGACGCATCCTGCTGAGCTTCGAAAGCAGGCGCATCCTGCCGGGGACGCTCTCCGCCCGGAATGCGGATGTCGCAGCTGCTGTCAGTCCCGATCCGGATCTGTCCGGACGACGGGAACAGAACCTTTTGATAAGGACGCAGAAACTCTGACTCCCGAACCCGGATTCTGACCTGCGCCATGTCGGGCGTCTGAACCAGCAGACGCATGCCGTCCTTCAGAGGACAGGCCGAAGAGAGCGCCTGAACGCCATCTTCATTTTCCAGAAACAGCAGATAATCCTTTCCGGGAAGAACACGCCAGGCCTTATTGATGATCTCCAGATGAAGCTGCAGATTATTCTTGAGGCAGAACTTCTTTCCGGCCAGCGTGAAATAATAATCCACATTATTGTCGGACGGCAGCAGCTGCCGGCAGAAGCTCTGTTGGTTGTAAATCGTCAGGACTGTGCTCATATGGAAACTTCCTTACCGTTACGGTTTATGACCCTTTTACCGTGCAAAGGATATGGCGATTCTGCTCTTGCCCACACGGATAACATCTCCGTCCTCCAGCATAACTGCCTTATCCCGGACCCGGTGATACATATCCCCCCGTTCCAGGACCATCGTCCTGTCCGGCGCCAGATTCCGGATCCCGACCCTGTCCCCGTTCATCTCCAGCACAAACTGCCGCGGAGCAAGCTTGATGTCTGAGAGTGTGATCGCGCAGGAAGAATCACGTCCGACTTCGATCGGCGCAGAAATGTCCGTAAAAAATCTTTCACGGCGCATCTCCGTCTCCACCAGAATGCCGATGAAATTAGCGCTGAACTGCCTTTGTGCAAGTGCTTCGCTGAAATAAGTCGTTTCATAGGGATAACGCTTTACCGTACCGGGGCCGGTCCTGTCGATGTACTCAGGATTGGCAAGTCGTGCGTCCAGCTCTGCCAGCTGCTGGTCTCTGGCGCTTATCTCATAGATAAACTCCCGTTTTTTCCGTTTTCTGTGCAGCACGACCACCATGATCAGCAGAATCAGCAGGATCGCCGCCATCACCAGGGTACTGGGATCGCGCAGCACTTCATTCAGATATTCATTCATACTGCACTCTCAATTCCGTACTGCCCAGAGTCAGTCTGGAACCATTTTTAAGCTCCGCCGTATCCTTAACGGACCGGTCATCCAGCTCAACTGTATTGCCCGAATCCAGGTTTTCAATAAAAACCTTCCCGTCACGGAAGAAGATCCGCGCCTGTCTTCCCGCCATAAAGCGGTCCGTCGGAAATGCAATATCACAGCGCGTACGGGAACGTCCGATGGTCTGATCCTGACCGATCTCAATCCCATAGCTGACCCCCGGCTGCCCGGGATCATAGAGAACCACGCGCTTTGTCAGTTTTCTTGACAGGTCAGGCTTCACCGCTTCCCGGTCTGTCTCATCCGCCAGTTCCTCAAACGCTCTCCGGTTCTTCCGGGTCCGGTCTCCGTAGACCAGATACCCGATCAGCATGAGCATCATGATGCCCGCTGCCGCCCAGATCACGCTGCGGATGCTGCGGAAGAAAAAGTATTCCCTGTTTTCAGAAAGGAACTCTTCCATGACATCACTCGGGAATCCGTAGATATCTTCCTCTGTCTCCCGGACGGCGCCCGAAGGCTCCGGAACGGGTTCCTCTGTTTTCGTGTTCAGGGTCTCGCTTTCTTTTTCTTCTGCTGCCCGCTCAAGCAGGTCAATGCGGTCCTGCATCGCATCCAGTTCCTGCCGGAGCGCTTTTTCCGCTTCCGACTCCGCCTCGGCCTTCAGGACTTTCTGTGACTGAACCTGCGCGATATCCTCCGCCGAAGCAGCCGGCATCAGCAGCGTATGCTCCAGAGTATAACTCCCCTCTGAAGTTTTTGTTTCCAGGGTGAATCCCCGGAATTCTCCGGTACGCTGCTCCGCCGGAACCGGTATCCTGAAATACGCAATCTTATGTCCGTCCGCTACAATCCCGTCCGCCACATCCGTGGGGGTGTCATATTCCGGCAGATAATAGTAGGGCGTATCTGTCAGCCTCGACAGGGCGAACACTTTATCAAGCTCGCTTTCCGCCGGGAGATAAGCCGGCGCAACCGTATAAATCGGAAGGAAATAGTTCTCACTGTTCAGCAGATCCGTCAGTTCCCCGTATGTCACCCCAAGCCGGCTGTCATCCGTGCCGTCGGAAACGAGGATGATCCGCTTATAGGCATCCTCCCCGTCCTGCATCAGCTCATAAATCTGTTCATAGAGGACATTTCTGAGATAGGTGTACTGATCCTGGTAAGGGATCTGTTCCAGAGCCAGCCGCAGCTGATCATAATTATCCGTAAAATCCAGGACTGTTTCCGTGGTTTTGCTGAAGGTCCGGATGGCAAATCTTTCGCCGCTCTGATGGTTCCAGATCAGACGGGTCAGGATCGAACGGATCCGTTCGGGTCCGTCGGAGAATGAATGCGCCACGGAATTCGAATTATCCAGAAGGATCAGCGTCTTCGGAGCCGGACCGCCCTCCTCGCCAAGCATGCCGTACTCAGATACTTCTGCCTTCTCCATATCCGTATACAGGCTGACATCCTGCAGCTTTCCGCGCATCCCGCGGACATACCAGATCATCTGATCGGGCATCAGGCTTACTTCACTTATATCCGCCGCACGGCCTGCTGTCTTCTCGTCCAGCCTGCGTGCTTCTTCCATCTCAAATGCTGCTTCGTTATTCGAATCTGAAGCCGCGGCTCCTGCCGTGAAGATCATCACAGCCGCGGCGCAGATCAGTGTGATCCGGATAATCCGTACCAGTTCATGTTTCATATCATATATCCCCTGCGGCTTATCCGCGGATATTCGGATTTAAGCCAAAGAACAATGTTGTCAGGTTCGGTTCGAGCAGGAAGAAAAGCATCCACCATCTCTCCACCCCGAACTTCCGGATCAGTTTCCGGTACAGAAAACAGCCGGCGATCGTCCGCACCAGCAGGAGCGCAGCCAGCAGAATGCAGGTGACTCCGCAGTGAAAGGCAAGGACATCCGGATCGAAAAGCGGGATGGTATATACTCTTACTGTCGCTTCTGCCGCCACAAGGGCAGCGATCTTGCACAGTGCGATCACAGATCCGGCCAGTCTGCATCCGCACAGGTCCCCCAGATAGGCAACGCCTGCAGCCGGCACGACCGCCCAGCTCTTTTTCCCGTTCAGCTTGGCGAATATGCCGTGCAGACCGAACGCACAGCAGACCTGCAGCATTGTATAGATCAGCAGAGATTCGACCAGAATATCATCCATGACGATATCAAGCCAGACCTTATCAGCGGCTTTCCTCCCGATCAGATAAATAAAATCCTCCATACAGCCCCCGGATGTATATTCCGGAACCCGGTCCCGGGAACTTCAGGACCGGCGTTCAGAAACGTTCTTCCAAAACCCGGTCCCAAAACAATGCACGAAAACCGGATTTCAAAAAGCAGACAGTATACCGGAAAAACCGGAATAATTGATTGATCATCACAAATAGAAAGATTTGCCCGCCAAAAATAAGGTCTGTAAAATCGTTTTTCCGGCCCGGCTTTTGGCACTGCAATCACATATAAACACAAAGCAATCTTACCACAAAAAATTTGATGATTCTACAGAATAAAAGAAACGAAAAAAGACAGAATAATTTACCGGCTATAATTCAGCCACAACAGGCCGAGAGGATTCATCATACGCTGATGCAAAAACCCTTTTCTCACCGCAGGCTGTGAGAAAAAGGGAGGGGATCAAAAAACAGCTGCCCGGCAGGTACGATGACCTGGCCGGACAGCTGCCGGATATTTCTGTTTCTATATTACTTATTGTAATTGACGATTTTAATATTATATTCTAAGAATCCTTATTTTAAGCCATTCTTAGACATAAAAAATATGAAAAGTGATAGTTTTAGGTGATAGTTTGATGTTTCTAATAGTATTCAAAAGTCACACAAATATTTCTTTTCCCTGGAAATTGTACATGAACTCATTATGATTTTCACGAGTTACATAATATTCTTTTCCAACCTTGTTCCCCTTCCCCATCTGGAAGAGAAGTTTCAAGATCCTGAGTGCCTTATTACTTTCACAGTTATATAGCCGCATTATATCACTTTTACTGAGAATAGGACTATCAACCCTTTCTATCTGCTTCATACATTCTCTGATGGTGCAATCCTTTTCCTTGCAACTCTGAATCAGTTCGTCTTTTGTCATTTCTTCATACTCTTTTCCCATTCTTGTATCCCTACCTTATTATAATATACTTCACATATAACTACACTTTCAAAAAAATATCCGTGACAGTATCACAACGTTTACTTGATGCTATCACGGCATATCATTTATTCCGCAAGTTCCATATTTACAAAATCCACCACTTTTTCCAGAAGATGATTATCCTCACAGATCTGCATAAGCCGTGACCATTGCGCCACGTTCGAAACAGCACTGTAGTAACAATCCTTGCAGTAATCATCCGCAATTCTGGTTACTTCTGGATCTATGGACAACATAACATCTTGTTTAAAATCGTTCTTTTTGCCGATGATCCCCAGAACCGCAACACATCTAATATAATCCCCATCCTCAAATTCAAGAATCGGAAATGCGCCTGTCAGATCCTCATCGACACCCTTAATATAAGTGTAAATTTCTTCAGCCATGTCCGAATCAAACCGGAACGAGTCAAGCGGATAAATCTCAATTACATCCTGGCTGAAGAATTCGCCGTCAATTTCGTGCCGATCTCCAATTTTTACTACCTCATATTGTCTCATAATAGTCTTACCTCTATCTTTTATTCCCCATTATCTGAAGGGCAGCGAACGCATACTTATGCGGCGTTTTCTGAATACAAAAACCGTCACACCTCGATAAATCCCACCCCACACAATCACGTTATAGCCTTTTCTCCGATAGCTATATGCCATCCGTGCATCAAACGTAATTGTATAAATCTTAGACTTCGCTATACGTTCGCTTACCTTCACATTACAGAAGGGGTACTTCTTTCTGATTTCCTCTGCATCAAGCTTATGACCATACATAAACTGATAATTATTCATTGTGCTATCCTCTTAATAAAATCCGCACTATAACTACCATCAAACACTTCCGCTGCCGTGAATACTGATCTATTCGACACAGTAATCTTCTGGATGTCCTTTTTTGTTGTCCACTTCATTTCTGTCGGCATGACCAAAGAAAAATGATCGTGGGGCAGGATATCCGCAAACGTGAAAAGTTTGTTCTTATCTATATAGATTTTTTCATTCAACTGATATTTCCCAATCAGATTTATGAAATACTTCATGTTGCGCTTGTCCAGAATTGGAATCAGTTCGTCAAGTTCAAGTAGATCTAACCAGAACTGATTTATGTTCTTGAACGCTCCGTTGTTCCGATACCATCCGATATAAAAGCCATCGATGGCTATTAGGGTTTCCTTTTCAAGATCTGACAAATCACCCTTATAAAGCGCATATAGTAACATCAAAGTACTTCCGCAATATTTTTTAAAATAATTTTTTTCGTCTGTTCTATCAAAAATCGAATTTGGATTGATTGCCATGTGATTCGTGAAAATAGTTCTGTGATTGTCGAAACACATTTCGCCATCACGAACCACGGAACAATCCACATATATTAATTTTCTGTCTTCTATTTTTGCTCTGTCCGAAAGATACAGACCTTTTCCGAATTCGTAAAAACCGCCGATTTCCGCACCGAAACGCTTATGCAAAAACCTACAGGAATAGAACGAATCCATGTCATCCGTCAGAACCAAATAATATTTTTCTGGATGTTGGGCAAGATCCTGCCACCACCCTGGAAAATGATTCAATAAACTCTGTTGCATAATTTATAATTTTCTCCATAGCTTTTCCTCTCTCTCCAACTGGTTTTTTATTCTTCCGCTTCGCTGTTCTTTGGCGTGGACTTTTTCCGTACCATCTTTTTCAGCGGCGGTTTCTTTTCTACTTTCTCGACTTTCTCCGGTGCGTTCTTCAGTTTTTCTTTCTTTGCCTGATAAGCCGCATTTACACCTTTGCAATATTCCCTATGGTTATACTCTGTAACGCTCTTTTCACCCTGTTCTAAGAGAACAACAAGCGTCTGCGAAATATCGGAATATTTGGCTACCTCATTTTGCGAAACACCACGCAAAAGCCGATAATTTATTAGTTCTTGCCGATTTAACATTCTTTCTGCTCCAACAAAAATTTCGTAAAAAATATATGCAAAAAAAATAGGGGATAAGCTTTTTACACTTATCCCCAAGTTGAGTATTAAGAAACGGTGATAACACCATTTAGTTGATGAATTAATCCTCGGAAGTATCTTCAATGAAATCCAGAACGTTGTTATCCTTATTACTTAACAGCGAGAAAGAAATACTCATGCTCGCAGGATCCCCTTCAGAATTGAAACTCATTTCAAAGTCACGGTTAACCGTAGCCTTATAAGCCGTGATAATGAACGGAGTCAGCGTACCTTCCTCATCCTTATCCAGAGTGGACATGGTGATATAGTAATCCTTCGGAACCTTCTTGTCATTAAAGGATACTCTCTTAACGCCAGTGGTCTTAGTGGTGATATAACCAACTTCATACTTTGCACCCACTGCGATATCTTCCGCTGTGGTAGCGGTAAAAGTATCAGAAGCGTAAGTACCTTCGATCTCAGTTCCGCCGTAATCACCTTCTGCGAATACATACACTGTTCCGGCATGTGCGCCAGGAATAGACAGAGATCCTGCCGTAGTAGCGGTGATAGTCTTCTTGACTGCCTTAACAGCGTCAGTTTCAACTGTACCATCGGACAGCATCGCATAGAACTTAAACGGAACTACCTGTGCTTCGATGGTCAGAGAACCCTCAATCGGGTTCTGGAACGCAACGGCACGAGTACCCTTCTTCATAGCGTATACGGAATCACCAGTCAGTCCGACAGTGGTAGTATTCGCCGTATCGAAGAACAGGAAAGGCTTCATGGTATCCAGGAATCTAATATCAACATCGCACACCTGTCGATTAGCTTTATTCAGTTCGGGCATAATTTATTTCCTCCTAAAATAAAAAATGACCTGATTACTCAGGTCGAAATGTTATTAAATAGAGGAAAGCTTATTCAGATTATCTAAAGTTAGGCCTTCGTCTCGTATTGCTTGCCGCGGAAGCTGATGCACGCTCCTTTGTTTACCTTCCGCTTTTCATGGTGCATGAAGGCTTCGCCCACCAGATTTG
>CACZBW010000003.1 GCA_902779575.1 uncultured Lachnospiraceae bacterium | reverse complement strand
CGTTGATATGTTCCTGGACACGATTTTGCGAACAGGCAGCAGTCAGTGGACAAGTTCCCGCTTACCGGCGCAGGTATGAATTAGTAGTTTCATTTCCTCGTGCCATGTTGAGACCGTAGTACTGCTGTCACGTGAAAACAAATAAGAGGGCTGGGATAACACATCTATTCATAAGTGGCAAGCCGTGATAGAATAATAAACAAAAGGGCAGCATTATTGCGATTGATGATTAGTCTAACGCAAGAATCGCAAGGTTAATTATGTGCTTGTAAAGAGCATGTCGCGTTTCGGAAGGGACACCCGGGCAGAGCAGGCACATCGTTCACATCGATGGGAGTACAGGTTCGAATCCTGTTGGTCATTTTCAATATACCCTGCTGCAAGTGCGGGGAATATGACGAGATCTTCTTTACCGGCGATGTTGTGCGGAAGGCCGGATTAGTTGCCGCGGCTGCATCGTGTTCGCGGTTCACTGGCGCGAACCGTTCCCGTGTTATGGTGAAAACAGAGGCCGGAAATTACGCAGAGGCCTGTACTTTTTATGAATCGACTAACGACCGTGCTACTCCCCTGACCAGAATTGATCATTTAGAGCGAGGGTTATACAGATGGAAGAGTCATCCTTGAAAAACAAGAAACCAGATCTTTATTTACAAGGAAGGCGCTAATGATGAAAAAGAACTATCTGAATGAGGGCATGAAATTATTGCTTGTAGGGATCTGTCTTGTTCTGGCTGCAGCTTTCAGCGAGACTGCAGTCGACGGTTTACTCTGGGGTTTTGCTTGAGGCACTTTAGGCCCTGGAATCGCAAGGATTATCCAGCATTTTTACTGGTCTGATCCGAAAAATCAGGTGCGATATCAGGAAATGCAGGAGCAGGCGGATATCAACCACCATGATGAGCTGAACGAAAAGCTGCGTGATAAGTCGGGCAGAATCGCCTATTTGATCGGATTGCTTATCATCTGCATTTCCGAGGTTGTTTTTTCTATCCTGGGAAAAGCAGGAGTCATATCAGACCACAAGGTCATTGTGCTGTATCTGTTTGGACTGCTTTTAATTCAGATCGTGATTGGAAATGTGGCGTATCGGCAGTTAAGAAAAAAATATTGATCGTCTATAGGCAAATTCGGCGGTGCCAGGATGTAGAGTCCTGACACCGCCCTATTAACTTTATTGTGAAAGAAAGCCCTTGACTCTCACATTATGGCAGGCATTAAGATGTACGTGAGCTCAAAAAATCAGCAACAGGAGGTACCGCCATGCTGAAAATCGGAGAATTTTCAAAACTGTCCAGAGTCAGCGTCAGAATGCTCCGCCATTATGATGAGATTGGCCTTCTGAAACCGGCTGAGACCGACCGCTTTACGGATTACCGGTATTACAGAGAGGATCAGCTCCCTGTAGCGGGCCGCATTGCCGCTCTGAAGGATATGGGCTTTTCCCTTGCGGATATCGTCAGGATCCTTGAAGTCTATGATGACCGTGAGAAGCTGGAACAGTTTTTTCTGCCAGACAGGAAGAACTGGAGGCCTTATCAAAGGATACAGCATATAAACTGACGCTTCTGGACGCAGCAAGAAAAAGGCTGAGAAAGGAAGAAGATATGAGTTATAACGTTACCCTGAAGACTATTCCTGAGCGCTATGCCGCGACCATCCGGATGAACATTCCCCGCTATGAAGACGAGGGCATGATCTGGGGCAAACTGGCAGAGGAAACCTGCCGGATGAATCTCGTGGAGGATGATCCCTGCCTGTGCGCAGTGACCTATCTCGATGGTGAGTACAAGGAAGAAAACGTGGAGATGATGGCGTGGAAGACTGTAAAGGGAAGTTATCCGGATACAGAGCATGTGAAGTTCCGTACACTTCCGGAGGTTACGGTGGCCAGCTGCACTTACCAGGGCAGCTATACCCAGATCACGGATGTCTATACAGCTGTGATCGCATGGATGGAAGCGAATGGCTACGAGGCTGCTGAGCCGATGTTGAACATTTACCACGTCAGCCCGCATGAGACACAGAATCCGGATGAGTTTGTGACGGAGATCTGCTATCCGGTGAAGAAGAAATAAGAGATCACGAGCTGATTCGCTGCCCCGGTCGGATAAAAGGCCGGGGCCGTCACCCGAAGGTTTTTCTTTTCTTTCATCTTGATAATCTTCCTGGCATGGAATATAATAATTGAAAGTTAGCAAAACCTAACTACTGATAGCTTCCTTGGCCTTTTATACATTCGGTCTTCTTCTTATAACGATGGAAGAGCATGACCTTTTTTAAACTCCATCGGTTAGCAACTTCTAACAGAGGGAACTTTATGTTTATCAATGAATTCGGAAGCAAGGGCGCTCCTTTCGTCCTGCTTCCGGACCTGATGCCGGTATCCGGTGAGGATTTGTATCAATGCAAGAGCATTGAGGGGGATAAAAAATGGGATTGTTTAAGGCTTTTGTGAGCCAGACACGAAAACCCGAGGGCTTTCTCGGAAAAATGAAAGTCGACGGTATGATGTGCGGGATGTGCGAGGCACATGTATGCGATGCGATCAGCAAAGCGGTTCCGGCCGCCAGGAAGGTCGCTGCTTCCAGAAGCAAAAAAGAAGCCTCTTTTCTGACGGAGGAAGCAGTGGATGCCGCTCGCCTGAAGGCGGCCATAGATGCTACAGGGTACAGCTGCCTGAGCGTCGAATCGGCTTCCTATGAAAAGAAGGGTTTGTTTGGATGGAGATGAGAGCGGTTATCTGGGGACTCCTGATCCCCTTTATCGGCACCGCAGGCGGAGCCGCCTGTGTGTTCTTTCTGAAGAAGGATTTAAGAGCCGGTATACAGCGGGCTTTGACAGGGTTCGCAGCGGGCGTCATGGTGGCGGCGTCCATCTGGAGTCTGATCGTCCCCGCTATTGAACAGTCGGCAGAGAAAGGCAGATGGGCATTCCTTCCGGCTTTTATCGGCTTTTGGCTGGGAATTCTGTTCCTTCTCCTCCTGGACCATATCATCCCGCATCTGCACAGGGGCATCGACCGGGCGGATCAGACGGAAGGCCCGAAATCCAGTCTGAACAGAACGATCATGATGGTGCTGGCGGTGACGCTGCACAACATCCCGGAGGGCATGGCAGTCGGCGTGGTCTACGCAGGATTACTGTCCGGCTCGGCCAATATCACGGCAGGCGGCGCGCTGGCTCTGGCGCTCGGCATCGCGATCCAGAATTTCCCGGAAGGCGCGATTATCTCCATGCCGCTCTTCGCGGAGGGAAAAAGCAAGCCGAAATCCTTCCGGCTGGGCGTCCTGCCCGGCGCCGTTGAGCCGCTGTTCGGCGGGCTTACGGTCCTGATCGCCAGTCTTGTGGTCCCGGCGATGCCCTATCTTTTATCCTTCGCTGCCGGCGCCATGCTGTATGTGGTCGTGGAGGAGCTGATCCCGGAGATGTCTGCCGGGAAACATTCCAATATCGGCGTCGTGTTCTTTGCCGTCGGCTTCAGCCTGATGATGGCGCTGGACGTGGCACTTGGATGATGAACCGAAGGATGGCGGAGCTACGGGCGGCTGGTAATATAGAAATTTTGATCACCAGGCGGCAGAGATGCTGCCTGAAATTTTTTGCCAGAGAAACCCATGGTATGATAGCAGTATTCGTTGTAAAATAATTATCATAAACATGTTCCGGAGTGCGTATCATCTCATCTGTCCGGCAAGTACGCAGCGCTGTGAAAACTTTCGCCGTCGATGCGGAGCATTTTGACGATCTGGCCATGCTGTGCCTGGAATACTGCAAATCTTAATATACATTTCAGCAGCAGGATGAGAAAAGATCGTTTTGAACGTAACATATAAATGCGGCGGCACAGGATTTTTGGATTACAGCAGCCTGTGGCACCCGGGCTTTGCAGAGGAGGAAAAAATGGACATCAACATTCTCTTGGCTTTACAGGATTTTCGAAACGGTGCAGGCGCGTTTTTGGCCGGTTTTTTTTCAAAGATGACCTGGCTGGGTGAATTGAACACGGCGCTCATCATCATGGCGTTACTCTATTGGTGTGTCAGTAAAGACTTTGGCGCCTATCTTCTGATGGGCTGGAGCGGAAACAGGCTGGTCAACGGTATGCTGAAGGTGACGGTCTGCGCCTATCGGCCGTGGATCAGGGACGCCCGTGTTGTGCCCTACGGCGATTCCATCACCACGGCAACGGGTTATTCGTTTCCCAGCGGACATACGATGAACGCGGCGACCGTATATGGCGGCGGTGCTGTTCGAAAGGACCTTCCCCGGGTGCTGCGCATCGTGCTGGGCCTCCTTGTCCTGCTTGTGGCATTCAGCCGTAATTATCTGGGCGTGCATACACCGCAGGACGTTCTGGTCGGTGCCGCAGCCGGAATCCTGGTCATGTGGCTGACTGTGAAGCTGATGGAATGGGTAAAGATCCATCCTGAAAAGGATCTTCTTGTGGTCTGTATCGGTGTCGGGCTCGCAATCGCTGTAGCAATATATGCTGCAGTCAAGCCCTATCCCGTAGACAAAGACGCGGCTGGAAAAGTGCTGGTGGAAGGGGCGAAAATGGCCAATGACACCTTTAAGGGCGTTGGCTGGTGCGCCGCATTTCTGACCGGCTGGATTCTGGAAAGACGGTTTGTTCAGTTTTCCACTGACATTTCCATGGTGAAAAGGTTCACTCGGCTTGCAGTCGGTCTGCTGAGTTATTATGCTGTCAGCCTGATCTTCGTGCCCGCAGTTAAAAACTGGATTTCCGGCGCGCCCGGCACCTTTGTTTCCTGTTATCTGCAGATGCTTTACGTAGCATTCATCTTTCCATGGATATTAAAGCGTTTCGAAAAAACAGATTCTGAACAGTCGGGATTTTAAGAAAAAACATCAGAATGGAGATTATCATGAAAGCTCTGAACAGATATCTGAAAAGACTTCACGCCAGAATAAAGGAAAACCGCGTTGTGTTCATATTGTACACTCTTCTGAGGCTCATGGTGCTTGCCGCTCTTATCCGGGGCATCGTCATTCATCACTATGAGAGCGCGGTGCTGTGCGCACTGACCCTGGCGCTGTTCCTGATTCCCAGTTTTCTGGAAGGAGCGTTGAAGATAGAGATTGCACCGCTCCTTGAGGGCATCCTTTACTGCTTCATATTTGCCGCGGAGATATTGGGAGAACTGGACCATTATTATACCACGATTCCAATATGGGATACCCTGCTTCACACCCTTAACGGTTTCCTGTTCGCTGCCGTAGGCTTTGTCACGATCGATCTGCTCAACCGCAACAGTAAGAATGTCAAACTTTCACCGCTGTATCTGGTCATGGTGGCGTTCTGTTTCTCCATGACCATCGGCGTGATGTGGGAGTTTATCGAGTGCGGCGCGGATCTGTTCCTTAAAACGGACATGCAGAAGGACTTCATCGTACAGAGTTTTCAGTCAACGAAACTTGATCCTGCCGGCACCCAGCAGGCATTCCGGGCAGCTGATATTGTAAAAACCCAGATATATACTGCCTCAGGTGAGGTTTTGGAGATCTCGGACGGTTATCTGGACATCGGTATCCTGGACACCATGAAGGACCTGCTGGTCAACTTCATCGGCGCGGTGGTCTTCTGCGTGTTCGGGTTTATTTACCTTCGGGCTGAAGACAAAGGGAAAAAGGCAAAGATGTCTGCTACGATAGTGGATGGCCTGAAGATACAGCCTGTGCGTGAGTCTCTGGAAGAGGACAGAGGGAATCAGAACTGATCGGCTCCTCAGGCTCCGGTTTTGGAAGCATGGCGGATTTATTTATCCATAACCGGATGGCCGCCGGAACGCTGAGTGCTTCCGCAATCGCAAAGGAAAGCCAGACCATGTTCAGGTTACCTGTCATCTGAAGAATAAATGCCAGCAAAACAGGCTGAACAGCCTGGCGAAGCATGGTCAACAGCATGCTGGGACGCGCAAGGGACAGGCCCTGCATGGAAGCCGAGATGACCAGGCTGGGAATGGAGATCAGCCAGCTGAGAGCAAGGATGCGTACCGCCGGATCACCGGTAACAGCGTTTGGATTACGGGCAGAATATTTATACTAAAATGTTTAATTAAACTCCTTGTATACGGTCTTCCTGCATGGTTTTATTTTTTATCGGAAGGCAGCGGAAACGTCTGAAAAACAGGCGGTTGAACGGGCAGAAGGGAGTCCCGCCATCTGTCCTTTTTACAGACAATTATCTTGTGGACGCTGAATAAATTTGCTATTATGATTCTTATCTTCAGGATCCGGGTTCAACAGATAATTTCCTGCTTAATGTTCCGTCAGGAATACAGGCCGGGCAGACCGGCCTGTCATTTGAACTTATTATGATTTCACAGGACAGAGGAGAATTATTATGAGTCAGTCGAAAGTTTTCTTTACCGATTTCCATGCAACTCCTTCCGAGACGCTTCCACAGAAGCTGCACCGCCTGATGAAGCGCGCCGGATTTGAGGAGATCCAGTTTGAAGACCGGTATACCGCAATCAAAATCCACTTCGGTGAGCTTGGGAATCTCGCTCATCTGCGTCCGCAGTACGCAAAAGTGGTTGCAGATTACGTGCGCGAGCGCGGCGGGAAGGTCTTCCTGACCGACTGCAACACGCTCTATGTCGGCAGCCGGAAGAATGCCCTCGACCATATGGACACGGCCTATCTCAACGGTTTTTCCCCGCTGCAGACCGGCTGCCATGTGATCATCGCGGACGGCCTCAAGGGAACCGACGAGGCGCTGGTGCCCGTCAATCTCCCTCTTGTCAAGGAAGCCAAGATCGGCCAGGCTATTATGGATGCCGACATCGTTATCTCTCTGACCCATTTCAAAGGGCATGAGGAAGCCGGCTTCGGCGGCGCACTGAAAAACCTCGGCATGGGCAGCGGCTCCCGTTCGGGCAAGATGGAGCAGCATTGGGAGGGCAAGCCCGTTGTGGAGACGGAACTCTGCATCGGCTGCGGTTCCTGCGCAAGAATCTGCGCTCACGGAGGACCCGTGATCGAAGGCGGGAAAGCGCGTATCGACCACGATAAATGCGTCGGCTGCGGCCGATGTCTCGCAATCTGTCCGAAAGATGCCATCGAGCCCAGTGTTGCAAATTCCGCAGCCCTTCTTTCTCAGAAAATTGCGGAATACACTTATGCGGTGGTGAAAGGCCGGCCGGCTTTCCACATCTCGCTGATCTGTGACGTTTCGCCTTTCTGCGACTGTCACAGTGAGAACGACATTCCCATCATCCCTGACGTAGGGATGCTTGCGTCCTTCGACCCGGTTGCCCTTGATCAGGCCTGTGTCGATCTGTGCAACAAGATGCCCGTGTGCGAGGGAAGCCGTCTTGACCGGCATATCAAGTCTTTATGGAAGGAAGATCCCAACCATGAATATTTCCACATGAACCATCCGGATGCTGAATGGGAGGCCGGCCTGATTCACGCTGAAGAAATCGGCCTCGGCAGCAGAGATTATGAGCTGGTGAAAATCTGAAAGCGGACAGGATGCAGCAAATAAACGACGTGTACAGACACGTCGTTAATTTGTTGGAACAGAAAGGAAGTGTTCATTATTGCTACGCGGATAATCAAACTGAAAATCCATGATGAACAGGATTTGTTTTCTGAATATGACCCTGATCATAAGATGATGTCTGAAGACCTGCTGTCTTTTATTTCCCGCAGTTTTGCGAAGGTGGATAAAAATAACAGGGATGATTATATGATTCATATTGAAAGTGATACGCCTGTGAACCAGGAAAGCGTTAAACAGAGGATCAGGGAATACTTTGGCTATGAAAGGGATATGGTTAAAAAGGATCTGAGGCTGCTCTCTCTGAAAGCAGCCTGCCTTGCCGTCTTCGGCATTGTCGTTCTTGTAATCTGGTATTATCTGTCATTGGATTCGGAAAGTGTAAATCTGGAAGTGCTTTCAATTATCGGGTGGGTTGCTGTCTGGGAAGCGACAAGTATCATGATTATGGGAAGGCATGATCTTAACAAGCTGAAAAGAAACTATAAGAGAATGTCAGAGGCGAAGATCGTCATATCTGAGCATACAGTGAATGACCAGACAACAGATCTGTCATTATAACGGCATCCATAACAGACTGAAAAAACATGGTTAATGGTTACCAATTACATGCAGGGAAGTGCAATACATCCGTGAACAAAAACTCTGTTCCGGAATGTAGACTTTCAAAATTCGCTATGTTATATTTTTTTAAATTTTGAAACAGACGTGAATATGCTCAGTAGAGGAGGGAAGTAATGAAAAAATTGATGTGTATTCTGCTGGCGGTTCTGCTTGCGTCTTCAGCCGGCATAACCGTCCCGGCGGAGGGAAGTGACCCGGAAGCAGCTGATCCGTACGTGATTGACAAACCGGAACTCGGTTTTCACTTTGAAATACCTGAGAAATACCGGAATCTCAAGGGCTCCCTGGACTGGAATTCAGGTTTTCTTGATGACGGCATCCTTCAGATCAGGTCGTCTTACTATGCCTTCCCGGAGGAAGACTTTGACGAGTACAATGACTACATTAACGCCTGGATGGACGCGATGGTGAAAGAAGAAGATCCGCCTGTACCCGCTGATCCCAAGTGGGCTACCCAGAGGGAGTGTGCCTATCTCTATGATATTTTCATTATCAATGCTGATCGCGGCGAGGAGGAACTGCGTGAAGAACTGAAAGCGCATAACGGTATCCGTGAAGACGATTTTTCCTGGTTCGAGAAGCTCGGCAGCGACGGGGAGTTTTCTTTTTTCATCGGCCAGTACGCGGAGCTTGATGAAGGCAAAGAAGAATACCGCGAAGCCATGGGCGAGGAATATTTTAATGAATTCCAGGATATTGCCGCCGATCACGAAACCTTCGTGAATGCTTTGACGCTCAGAGCTCCCGAATTTGAGCAGATAAATACGGATGCCGGCGAAGTGCTTTCCTTCGAAACGACCGACCTGGAAGGCAACCCGGTGACCAGCCAAGAGCTCTTTGCCGGCAGCAAGGTTACAATGCTCAATTTCTGGGCGACCTGGTGCGCTGCCTGCAAGAAGGAGATGCGGCAGCTCGAAGAACTTTCGAAAGAATTCGAGAAGAACGGCTGTCAGATTGTCGGCATGTGTATAGATGCGGATGAGGAGGGTATGGACGAAGCTGCCAGAGAAATTCTGGCAGAATACGGCGTAGACTATCTGAACCTCGCACCGCCCGAAGATATGGAAGAGGTGCTCCCCACCCTCATCTCTCTTCCGACATCTTTCTTCATTGACAGCGAAGGCCGGATGATTGCAGAGCCGGTTCGCGGCGCGCATGTGGAAGAGTACCTGCCGGCGCTGAACGACGCCCTGGCGAAGCTCGGTGCGGAATAACGCGGATATAAAGGCCCCTGAATTTCTACGGAATTACCGAAGGCGATAACATGTATCTGGCGCCCGAAGACAGGGTCGCGATTTGTTAAAGTAAAGAATCAGATATTTTTAAGAGAGGTATTATCAATGAAAAAAATCTATTGCATGCTGCTAACCGTTCTGCTGCTGCTTTCCCTCAGCACCGTCGTGTTCGCAGACGAAAAGAAAGAAGTCATGGAAGAGAGTGGAATGACTCTTACATACACGGATGAATTTGATGAAAATAAGCTCAAAGGTATATTTGAATCTGACTCCTATGGGAAGGTCGAGCACGGCGTCTACCCCGTGTCCTTCGTCTACTATGCAATGTCAAGAGAAGAATTCGATGCCATCGTGCAGAAGGAAATGGATGAGATCACCGAAGCCGACCTGGCCCTGCTAAGGAGCAAAATGGGCAGCCTGGCGACAGTTTACGGCGTTGACCGCACACAGCTTTCCGATCGGATGGCTGCCCTTCTGGAAGAGGCAATGGGCAATATGACTGAACTTGCTTCAGTCGGCAATCTGGTATTCTATAGTTATTACGATGCAGAGTCAGATAATACGGAGGAATATCTGGCCGGCATTGCACCGGCATACCAGGAAGAATTCAAGGTTCTGAAGGCCGCTATACAGGATGTTTTGAAAAACGGTGAATATTATGTTCCGGTTATCCCGGGCGAAGACATGGTCGGCAAAGTATTCAGCTTTGAAGGCACGGATCTTGACGGCAATCCCATAAAGAGTGAAGATATCTTCAAGAATTACGATGTTATCATGGTCAACCTCTGGGCCACCTGGTGCCACAACTGCGTCAATGAGATGACCGCGCTTGGCGAGATGGCTGAACGTCTTGCGGAGAAGAACGTTGCGGTGGTCGGCATCTGTATGGACGCAGATGATGAGCTTGATGCATGTAAAGAGATCCTGAAAGAGCACAATGTGAATTATCTCAACCTGATGCCTGTTAAGAATCTGGATGAGACTCTTGACTGGAACGGTGCTCTTCCCACTTCTTATTTCTTCGGCAGCGACGGCTCCCTGCTGAGCCCTCCCTTCCGCGGAGCTCCGCAGACCATGGAGCCTTATGAAGAAATTATCAGCGGCCTACTTGAAGGTAAGACGGTCGGGATGGAAAGACCTGCCACACCTTATATTGCCGCCAACAGCGAAGGCGTCTATCGCGTGATCGTCAGCGACTCTGACGGCAATCTGGTCAAGGGCGCAACAGTGCAGTTCTGCTCGGATACCGCCTGCATGTTCGGCAAGACGGATGAGAATGGCGTTGTTGTCTTTGCGGCGGAAGAAGGTCCGATCTATAACGTACACATTCTTAAGGTCCCCGAAGGCTATGTGAAGAGTACCGAAGAGTATCTGACCGGTGAAACTTACTGCGACATCTGTATCCCCCTGGATAAGGTTGAATAATGATACCCTGATCTGTCAAAAAGCCAGGACGTGATTCCTGAAGAAAGGGTAACTGTTATGACAGAAAAGAAACTGTATCTGGCTCTGCAGTCCGTGCTCTGCATCCTGCTGGTAATCCTGATGGCGGCCGCGGCCGCCTCCATCTATCGCGAGGGCAGGGCACGCAAGGCGGAAAACCCGATGGAATGGATCTATACCCGGGAAGCGGTTGGAGATAAGTTTAAATCGATCGCCCCGCTGTTTTTCGGTGCGATCGGCTTTACGGCTGCAGGCTGGATTCTGGCAGTGAGAGATGAAAACGCCGACAAGCCCGTCAAGGATGCCGGACTGGCCCGCGATCTCACTGTTTCACGTGTGGCGGTTCCTGACGGGCAGATGAAGGAAGAGCAGCGGAAGCAGAAAAGAATCTTCCGGGCAGGATGGTTCTGTTTTCTGCTGTGCATGGTTCCGGTCGGAATCTATCTTTCCAACGGCGGGCATTTTCCCGACGGCAATCTGGAAAAGATGATTGCCTCGCTCGCCCTGCATATTTTCCCGTGGATTATTCTGGGGCTCGGATGCCTCATGGTGTCGGCCGTCCTGCAGGAGAAGAGCATCCTGCGTGAGACCGAGGCGGCCCGCCTTCGAATCAAGGAAGAAAATGCATCCGGCATCAAGCCGGAAGCGAGAGCGGACGGGGACAGGAAAGATTTGAAAGCAAAGAGCGTTTTGCAGCTGGTTGTGGTCGCCGCGGCGGTGGTTTTCCTGATTCTGGGCGTCTGTAACGGCAGCGCAAAAGCAGTCTACACCAAAGCTGCAAATATCTGTACGGAGTGTGTTGGTCTTGGATAATATAAAAACCTCCTGGTGGCAGCGCCATCGCCCCAGTACCCGCCGGCTGGTACAGTTATACAGCGCGCTGCTCTATAACGCCCATCTCAGGGGCTTCATTGACGGGGAAATCTATGTCGGCAAGACGAAATTTGCCTGTGTGCCGGGTTTCAACTGTTATTCCTGCCCCGGCGCCATAGGAGCATGCCCGCTGGGTTCCATCCAGAATGCGCTGGCGTCTTCCGGCCATCAGGCAGGGTGGTATGTGCTTGGCATCCTTTCGCTCTTCGGGGTCATCTTCGGCCGTACCATCTGCGGCTGGCTCTGCCCGCTCGGCCTGATTCAGGAGCTGCTTCACAAAATTCCGACTCCGAAGATCAGAAAGTCGCTCATTACCCGTGCGCTCAGCTGGCTGAAGTACATTATTCTGGCAGTCTTTGCTGCCGCCATCCCGCTGTGGTACGGGCTGAAACACAATCTGCCTCTGCCGGCCTTCTGCAAGTATATCTGCCCGGCGGGAACTTTTGAGGGGGCCATGGGCCTGCTCTCAAACCCGGCGAACACGGCCAGGTTTTCCATGCTGGGGATTCTTTTCACGCGCAAATTCATCATCATGCTCATCATAGGGCTGTTCTGCGTGTTCTGCTACCGCAGTTTCTGCCGTTTTATCTGCCCTTTGGGTGCGGTCTACGGCCTGTTTAACCGCTTCAACATTATCGGTGTGAAGGTTGACAGCGTGAAGTGCAGCGGCTGCGGCAGCTGTGTGCGCTCCTGCGGCATGGATGTGCGGCACGTGGGCGACCACGAATGTATCAACTGCGGCAGGTGCATGGAAGTCTGCCCGGAGAAGGCCATCTCGATCAGGGCCGGCAGCTGTCTGCTGAAAGAGCCTGCAGGCGAAGGTAAGGATGAAGGAGAGCGTTCCGGGAAAAGCAGCAGGAAACTTGTCAAGCTGCCCTGGGGCGCGGCCCTGATTCTTCTCTGCGCAGCCCTGCTGTGGTTCAACTTCCTTGATCCGACCGTAAAGAAGCGTTCAGCCGCGAAGCCCGCACCGACTCCGGCAGCGTCATCCGGCGAAGCGGTTCCTTTCGCAGAGGATCAGACCGAAGGAACGGAAGCGCTTACAGAGACCGCAGAGATCTCTGCAGATGAGGCCCCTGTCAGCAATGAAAGTGATGCGCCTGCCGGCAATGAAAGCGACGCGTCTGCCGGCAATGAAAGCGACGCGTCTGCCGGCAATGAAAGCGACGCGTCTGCCGGCAATGAAAGCGATGCGTCTGCCGGCAATGAAAGTGACGCGTCTGCCAGCTATAAGAGCGATGCGCCCATCGGCTATGAAACCGGCCAGCAGCTTGCGGATTTTACGACGCCTACTTTTGACGGCGGAGAATTCCATCTGGCCGACAAGCGCGGCAGAATTGTCTTTATCAACCTCTGGGGAACCTACTGCACACCCTGTGTCCAGGAGCTGCCCGAGTTTGAAAAACTCTTTGAGGAGCACGAGGGTGACATAGCCATGCTGGCGGTTCACTCCTCAATGACCGGTGAGCAGGAACCGGACGACTATGTCCGCTCCAGAGGCTGGGATGACTGGCTTATTCCGTTTGCTCTCGATGATGACGATGACACAATTTTCGGGATCGTCAACGGCAGTACAACCCTGCCGCAGACCATCGTGCTGAACAGGAAGGGTGAAGTCACCTACAATATGGTCGGTTCCGTCACACCCGAGATACTGGAAGCGCTCTTCCGGGAGGCGGACGCCGGAAACGCGGCAGCTCCCGGATGAAGGATTTAATGCAGGATCGGAAGAAGTTCCCCATGGATCATATGCCGTTTTTCCTGTGATACAATACGAATTGGCGGAGCCAGGATGCAAAGTCCAGACACCGCCTTTTTCAAATGGTTCAGCCTTTTGATGCGAAAGCCCGGGATGCTGTCAGATACGGATTGGGAAAGGAAGCGGAGTCCGCCGGCGGCCCCGATCAGGATTTTTGACATAGGCAGCTCCGATTGTGGTAAACTTTATATGAGAAATTCGGCCTGAGGGTATGCCCGAATGATGATGCAGGGGCCGGAATGGGTCAATGGTTGATGAACGAGGACAGGATAATCGGAAATGAACAGAGATGAGATCGTAACGGAGCTGTTCCGGATGCAGGATAAGGACTATGCTCTTCTGCAGGCAAAAATCATTCCAACTGTAACTGCCGGCAGAATTATAGGCGTCAGAACACCGGCACTGCGCACTTTCGCAAAGCGCCTGTACAAAGAAGGAGATACAGATGGATTTCTCTCCTGCCTGCCGCATCAGTATTTCGATGAAGATCAGCTGCATGCTTTTGTGATTTCGCTGGAGAAAGATTTTGACAGCTGCATGGCGAAAGTTGACGCTTTTCTGCCTTATATTGATAATTGGGCTACATGTGACCAGCTTTCCCCAAAAGCATTTAAAAAGGAACCCGGGAAACTGCTCCCTTACATCCGGGCATGGATCAGATCCGGTCAGACCTATGCGGTCAGGTTCTCGATCGGAATGCTGATGCAGCATTTTCTGGGGGAGGGGTTTGATACAAAGTATGCGGATCTGGTCGCAGAGGTCAAGTCAGATGAATATTATATCAACATGATGATCGCATGGTTTTTCGCGACCGCTCTGGCGAAGCAGTATGAACTGGTTCTGCCGTATCTGGAGGAAAAGAGGCTGTCTTGCTGGGTACACAACAAGACAATCCAGAAAAGCGTGGAGAGCTATAGAATTACAGAGGAACAGAAGGAATACCTGAAGACATTAAAGGTACGGGCAAAGTAACGGAGTACTTCTCAAATGACTGGAATATATGACTGTTTTGGATACGGACCGGGATATGACGTGTCTTTCAGTGAACGCTACAGACTGATCAAGGACGCCGGGTTTGATTGCGTTATGTTATGGTGGAGCGACAAGTTCGGACGCGGGGAGGAATATCCGGAAGACGCTGATCTGGCACGGGACGCCGGCCTTCGGATTGAAAACATACATACTCCTGTTTATGGCCAGAATGACCTGTCTCTGGATAATCTGCAGGGAGATCATGTTTTGCACTTTTACCTGAAATGCGTGGAAGATTGTCATACGCATCATATTCCGGCGGCAGTGATCCATCTTCCCGCTGATGAATTCCCGATCAATGAGATCGGAAATGACAGGCTGGACAGAATAATTGACAAAGCAGGGACGCTGGATGTCAAACTGGCATTTGAAAACCTTCGGAATATCCGGAATCTGACATCCGTACTCAACCGCGTGACATTTCCGCATGTCGGTTTTTGTTATGGCAGCTGCCATCACTTAAACTATGCTCCTGATACAGACCTGCTGGAGTATTACGGAAAGAGGCTTACAGTACTGCATCTTCATGATAACGGGGGCATCTATAATAAGCATCAGCTCCCTTTTGACGGCAGTGTGGACTGGCCTGCTGTTATGGAGAAAATAAAGAAAACAGGGTATTCGGGCCCGATAACAATTGAACCGATGAACTGGGATTATACGCATCTGGGTATCCGGGCTTTTTTAGAACTGGCCTTTGAAAGGGCAAAAAGGCTGGAAAAGATGCTGCTGTGATTAAACGGGAGGATGTATTCTGAAACTGACATTGTCAGGGACAGGAACTGCGCCTGCAGCGGAATGCTATAATACATGCATTCCTCACTCATATCGGATGTCGCATTCTCCGGGAAGATGACGCTGTATATAATCTTTTACAAAATAGAAGTCTTCAGCCGGGATATAAACACGCATTTTGGAAGTCTTTCCTCTCAGTTCTATGTAATTGCGGGAGAAGATGACCGTCTTCAGCTTCGTATAATGGAGATACACGGAAGATTTGCCGTAGCCGGACTTTATATAAATTTCTGACATTACATAGGTCTCCTGGGGATCTGAAGCGGAGAATGCCAGACCGAAGAAGAAGAGCGCGATCAGCATGAATACGCCTGTACAGCCGGCTACGATCAGAAAATACTCCCAATTGTGATATTGCCAGGCTAACACCGCACCGAAAAGCAGGAGGAACACAGCAATGAAAATACATGCAATAAAACCCGGACGGATACTTTTCCGGTAGTAGTCCGGATCAATGGAACAGAACCAGGAGTAGGAACCATTGGGTTCTTTTTTTATTTTTTCGGGATACACAGCGGACATTTCATATCACCTGTCTTTCACTGTCTTTGGTGACCTGGGTACTGATCCTATGATAACACAGCCTGATACAGAGTATATAAGTATTTTTACAGGCCGGATGACTGCCGGTTTACAAGAGGCGGGCCTGCCGTTTTATTGTGCAGATCCGGGTTCGGAAAGCTGATGGAGTGAGTTATTATAGACAGGTTTCTTTCTTTATGACTATAATGATTTATCGATTACAGCACTAAGAAAACACTGGTAAATCAGTGTTCCCCTATATATTTTTTCCAGACCATATTTTATAGCGTACGCAGTTTATTGATATATTTCGTTCAGGAGGGCTTTACAATGACACTGAATGATTACCGCGGGCAATTCAGAAAAAATATGATGGTTATGTCGCGCACAGCGAACGGTAAGCTGGATGTGTCAGCAAGCAGCACGAAAATTGATTCGATGGCCGCGGACAGCGCCGCGGATGCCCGGAATCTTGCTTTCAGGAACACGGAACAGGCAATCGGGTTCCTGTATGAAAACCGGAGACGTAATTTCAGGTCGGTGAAGGAACTCGAGGCATTTGTGCTGGAAACCGCGGAGATTACAAACAAAGGGATCGTCAAAGAGGGCTGCCTTTTCAGGAGCGGAGAGGACAGCAGCAGGTTCAATTATGCGAGGATAAAGGATCTCCCGTTCATGTGGGACTGGTTCATAAGAGGCTTCTACTGGCTGCTGACCTCACAGTGCTTCGAGGTAGAGGAGATCGCCGCATTCTGCGAATATGTCATTAATATTGTGGGACATTTTTTTTCGGACGGCTGCGGTAAAATCTCGATGCTCATAAGCACCTATCTGTTCATGCGCTATGATATGCCATGCCCTGAATACAGTTCCAGGGATGAATATTACAGCGCCGCATCGCGCGGAAAGATTCCGACAAAGCGGGACTTTTTTCTGCTCCCCGCGGATCCGGAATTCCGGAAATTCCTTCGCTACTATCTGAGCCTCTGCTCCGGGAAAGGCTTAAGATTCAGCATCGAAATGGAGAATGCGGAGGACGACCCCTATGTATGTTATCTGGCCGGGCAGCTTACAGGAGAAAGGAACGATACTTTTCGGCAGGATATAGAATGCTTTTTTAAAAAGTATGGAGATGTCCGGGTAATATTCGACTGCAGCACGCTGACCTGGATCGACATGGAAGGCATCAGAGTTTTTGCAGATCTGAAAACATCCGGAAGAAGATTCGTGCTGAAAAACCTGAATGCCGACTGCACGGTTCTGTTCAGTGTCGAAGGATTTGAAGCATACCTGGAGGAAAATGACAGACTTCCGGAGATTGATCTGAGCCGCTGCGAAAAACTTAATGAAGGCGCGAACGGCGTCATTTACAGAGTGTCTGACGAGCTGGCCGCGAAAACGTTCAAAGATAAACCCGATTATTTCGATATTGTCAGCCGGCGAATCGCTCTGAAGAATGCGCTTATCTGCGGTATCCCTGCGCCGCTCTCCTTCGGATATGCCGTTTTTGACGGTAAGATCGTCACGCTGATGGAACTCATCCATGCCAGGTCTCTGATGCAGATTATCGCTTCGGAAGAGAACAGCGACGCTTATATTATCCGCTATGCACAGTTTGTCAGACAGCTTCATGAGATCCGGGATGAGAATAAGCTGGAAAAATTCATGAGGGACCTGTTCGGCCGGGAAATACTCTGTAAGGCGGACCGGTGTGACTGTGTGCTGCAGGAGGAGTACAGGGGCAGGGCAAGGGAGATCATTGAAGCGGTGGATGAGCCCGAATGTCTTGTGCACGGCGATATTCAGCCGAATAATATCATGGTCAGCGGAGATGAGATGCTGTTCATCGACTTTGATTCCTTCTCGACAGGCAAGGCAGTCTATGATCTGGGAGGACTTTACAGAACTCTTTTGTGCAATGCGGACAAAGGGAGCTCGGACATCAATTCTTTCCTCGGGCTGCCTGTTGAAAAGTGCCGGGGAATATGGGAGATGTTTACAGCTGAGTACTACAAAGACGAGCAGGAAGAGGTCATACGGAAAAAAGTCTTCCAGGCAAAGCTGATCGGAACGGTACTTGCCCTTGCGAAGCTTATAAAAAATGAGGCGGATCCCGGCCTTGTTTCACGATGGGCTTCCGAGCTGGAGAGGCTTACGGAAACGCAGGCGCAGTGATGTCCTGCAGCCCTGCGTCTGCGCTGCCGCTTCGGTCGGCGGCTAAGGAAAGAAGAATCCCTGCCGGAAGATATCCTGTCCCGGGTATCGCCAGGAAAGATATCGGCGATGGAAGTGCAATATATGGAAAGAGGAGGTAAACAATGCAGTATTCAACAGCGTGCGGAGAAAAAATATCAAAGCTTGCATTCGGAACAATGAGACTTCCGCTGAAAGATGATGGAAGCATAGACCAGAATCAGGTAAACGAGATGACGGATTATGCCATGGCGCATGGCGTAAACTATTTTGACACAGCGTATCCTTATCATGACGGCCGGTCCGAGATTGCGATCGGAAAGGCACTTGCAAAATATCCGAGGGAAAGTTTCAGGCTGGTAACTAAATTTCCGGGCCATCAGTTCATGAAGAAGTATGACTGTGACGGTATCTTTCATGAGCAGCTTGCCAAATGCGGCGTGGATTACTTTGATTTCTATCTCTTTCATAATGTATATGAAAACAGTCTTGCCACATACAAAAGCGGGGAGTATGGCATAGTTGACTATTTTGTAAAGCAAAAGCAACTCGGAAAAATCAGGCATCTCGGGTTTTCTACCCATGCAAGGGCAGAGAACCTGGAGGAAATACTGGACTTCTTTGGAGACAGGATTGAGTTTTGCCAGATTCAGTTAAACTATGTTGACTGGACGCTTCAGGACGCAAAAAAGAAGATTGAACTGCTCGGCAGCAGGGGGATTCCTGTTATGGTGATGGAACCTGTGAGGGGCGGAAAGCTTACTGACCTCGGAGAAGAAAACAATGCCAGACTGAAAGGCTTAAGACCCGGAGAGTCCATTGCGTCATGGGCTTTCAGATGGCTTGCAGAGATTCCGGAGGTGGCCACTGTATTGAGCGGTATGTCCAGTCTTGAACAGATGAAAGATAATATCAGGACGTTCACGGACGGGACGCCTCTCAGTGAAGAAGAGTGGAATATGATGCTGGAGATCGCAGAGACTCTGAAAAAGGGAGTTCCATGTACAGCATGCAGATACTGCTGCGGCGGCTGCCCGATGGGACTTGATATTCCGATGCTTCTTGCAGGGTATAATGACATGAAATTTGCATCAGCTTTCACGGTAAAGATGCAGATGGACGGAACACCGGCTGAAAAATGGCCTGATAAATGTATCGGCTGCGGCGCGTGCGCTTCCGTATGTCCGCAGCATATAGACATTCCGGAAGTTCTGAAGGAATTCGATGAACTGCTTCATACCGGACCGACATGGGCAGAACTTTGCAGGCAGCGGGAAGAAGCGGCAGAAAAAATGAGAGCGGCAATGCGGTGATGGATAATGTCATGGAGGGCTGATATGAGCGGGATCAGCGTAGGAGAACTGGTAAAACAGGCGAAGGGAGAGGGTCGGTCCTTAAGGGAATATGCCCGTGATTCCGGAGTGGACGCAGCGATACTCTCAAAGATGATAAACGGGACTTATCTTCCGAAAAAGCCTGGAATTTATGAAGCGCTTACAAGCCCGCCGGCCTCTCCGAGAGGCGGCGTGACCTTAGAGAAGATGTTAGCGGCAGCAGGCGCGACAGAAGATTTTCAGAGCGGCATGTCTGCCGGAATGTCTGCAGGCATGCTTACAGCCCTGGCTGACATCCCGTCTTCTTCCATGATAAAAGTATTACAGGCCAGAGGGATAGCGGCAGGCGGTCCCGGAAAATCAGAAGCAGCTTTCGCCGCAATGAAACCGGAAGAGATCAGAAGAATCCAGCGGATCCGGAGCGACACACAGCGGCTTACAGCCATCGCGAACGGTATCATCTTAGGATGTCTGGGGAAAATTGGAATCTGCTCTTCAGGCAGCTGATTCCGAACAGGAACTGAGGAATCCATTTTATGAATCGAATTACAATGACAGAGGGAACCCCGTGGAAGCATATTGTGCGTTTTGCGATGCCGGTGCTGGCGGGTTCTCTTTTGCAGCAGCTTTACAATACTGTAGACGCCATCGTGGTCGGCAAGTTCGCCGGAGAAGCGGCGCTCTCGGCGGTGGGAACGACGGGCAGCTTTGCTTTTCTCTTTCTGGCGCTGGCGCTTGGCTTTTCCGCCGGAAACGGCGTTGTTGTCGCGCAGCAGTTCGGCGCCGGAAATGAGAAAGAAGTCCGCGTAAATGCCTCGACCGGCATTCTGTTTCTGATGATGCTGGGCGCTGCGGCGGCAGTCATCGGCATCGTGCTTGCGAGGCCGGCCTATACCCTCCTGGTCAATGTTCCGGAGAGTTTTCTGGATCTTACCCTGCAGTATTTCCGGATCTATGCGGTCGGTCTGATTTTTCAGTACGGATATAATATTTTTTCGTCCATCCTCAGGGCTGTCGGAGACAGTGCGGCTACGCTCTATTTTCTGCTGATTTCATCAGTGCTGAATATTGTACTGGATCTTGCGTTTGTGGCGGGATTTCACTGGGGCGTCGCAGGAGCGGCGGCCGCGACAGATATCGCGCAGGCTGCTTCGTTTGCCGCGGCCTATCTCTATATGACGCGGAAATATCCGATATTCCGCTTTGGCCTGCGGGAATATACCTGGAGCGGCAGGTGCGTGCGGCAGACGGTCCGCGTCGGCTTTCCGATTGCACTGCAGCTGATCATTGTCTCGATGGGACTGACACTGATCCAGCGTGTTGTAAACGGTTTCGGACAGCAGATGACAGCGTCCTTTACTGTCGGGCAGCGGATCGAGATGTACCTGAACCTGCCCTGCAACGCCTTTCAGACCACGCTGGCAACCTATACCGGCCAGAACATAGGCGCTGGCAGGATGGACCGGGTAAAGACCGGCGTCCGGCAGACACTGCTGATTTCGCTGGGGATGACGCTTGCCATCTCGGCTATGGTCTGGATTTTTTCCGGGAAAATCATCGGCCTGTTCGGACTGGGCAGCCAGGCAGCGGAATACTGCACAGCACATATCAGAACCGTCGCATTTATCAACGTCATATTATCCCTGTATGTACCGCTGTTCGGCGTCTTTCAGGGGGCGAACCACAGCGGCTTCCCAACGATTGTGGCTACGTGCGCGCTCAGTATGCGCGTGTTTGTTACCTATCTGTTCCGATACAGCAGCCTGTTCGGGCATACGATTATCTGGTGGAACGGACTGTTTGGATTCAGCATGGGCTGCACGGTTGCATGGATTTATTATCTGAGCGGGCGCTGGCAGCGGAATGCAAGACTTTAATGATTCACGAAGGAGGCAGAATATGAAACTGACAATGTTAGGGACAGGGAATGCGCATGTAACCGAATATTATAATACGTGTTTTGTCATAGAGGATAAGGGGCAGTATTTTATGGTGGACGGCGGCGGCGGCAGCACAATTCTGCGTCAGTTAAAGTATGCCGGATACAACTGGATGGATATGCGCCATATCTTTGTTACCCACAAGCATGTGGATCATCTGATGGGAATCATCTGGATGGTCCGGATGATCTGCCAGTTCATGAACGAAGGTACATATAAGGGCGAAGCATATATCTATTCACATAAAGAAATTCTGGATCTGATCAGGGATTTTGCCGGAAAGCTGCTTCGTCCGAAGGAGACGAGATTCATTGACGACCGTCTGCATCTGGTTGAGGTTCATGACGGTGAAACGATGAATATCATCGGGCACGACATCAGCTTCTTTGATATCCAGTCGACCAAGGCAAAACAATATGGATTCTGTATGGATCCGGAAAGCGGAAGGAAACTGACCTGCTGCGGTGATGAACCTTATTCGGACTGCGAAAAAAAGTATGCGGAGAACAGCGAATGGATGCTTCATGAGGCGTTCTGTCTTTATTCGGAGCGGGATATCTTTAAGCCTTATGAGAAGCACCATTCCACGGTAAAGGATGCCTGCGAGCTTGCGGAGAAGCTGAATGTAAGGAATCTTCTTCTCTATCATTCGGAGGATAAAAACGGGAATAACAGAAAGAAACTCTATATCGAGGAAGGATCTCAGTATTATCACGGAAATCTTTATGTCCCGGATGATCTGGAAACTCTGGAGCTGTAAATCCGGACGGCCTTCAATCGTTCTTCGTAGGAATACATGTGCGTAACCTTCTCCTGTTAATGACCTCATCTGGTCCAGAATTTCGTCCGCATCTCCACGGCGAATTGTGGTGTATTTTCTGTTCAGGCATACGAAAAAATCAGGTCTGACAAGACTGTAAAACGGAAGTTTCTGTCATCGGAGCAGTTTGTTCTCCGCATGATGGGAACTTCTTTTTTATGAATTATGGCCTGATGCGGAGGGTAGTGAACAGTGATACCGGCAGGTTATTTAAATATAGAAAATTAGAATATATTTAATGAAATATATCAGTTTTACTTTATATTTATCTGATGCTAAGATCAAATCAGAAGCCGGCAGCCGGAACATACAGGCTGCCTGTTGAGATAATCGTTATGATATGTTCGTTATGGGAGGAGGACACAATGACCCTGAATGAATTGCTGACGATGTGCAGAACAGTACGGATGGATATACTGACCATGG
This sequence comes from uncultured Lachnospiraceae bacterium, assembly GCA_902779575.1. Lineage (GTDB taxonomy): Bacteria > Bacillota > Clostridia > Lachnospirales > Lachnospiraceae > Porcincola. Next base: position 264,514 of record CACZBW010000003.1, on the reverse strand, counting down.
TCCACGAAGCCGGATCCGGACATCCGGGCGGCTCTCTTTCTGCGGCAGAGATCATGACAGCTCTGTATTTTGGAGATGTGATGCATGTAGACCCCGAAAATCCCGACTGGGAGGACCGGGACAGATTTATCCTTTCAAAAGGTCATGTCGCGCCGGTTCTTTACAGCGTTCTTGCAAGAAAGGGGTTTTTCCCGACAGAAGAACTGAAGACGCTCAGACAATTCGGCAGTATTCTGCAGGGTCACCCGCATAAGATGAGCACTCCGGGTCTTGACTGCTCCTCCGGATCCCTCGGCCAGGGGCTCTCTGTGGCAAACGGAATCGCGATCGGCCTGAAGAAGCAGAATAAAGACAGCAGGGTTTACTGCCTCCTGGGAGACGGCGAGCTTCAGGAAGGACAGATCTGGGAAGCCGTTATGACCGCAGCCCAGCATAAGCTGGACAATGTCTGCGCGATTGTGGATTACAACCATGTTCAGCTGGATGGCACTACCGAAGATATTAAAGATCTGGGAGATCTGGTTGAAAAATGGCATGCCTTTGGATGGAACGTGATCGAAGTTGACGGTCATAACCTGGAAGCTGTGCTGAAAGCATTTGCCATGGCAGCTGCATTTAAAGGAAAGCCTACTGTTCTGATCGCGAATACGGTTAAGGGCAAGGGCGTATCGTTTATGGAAAATGACTGCAACTGGCACGGTACCGCCCCCAATGCGGATCAGCTGGCACAGGCTCTGGAAGAAGTAAACAGATAAGGAGGACTTGGAAAATGGAAAAGATCCCAATGAGAGACGGATATGGAAAGGCCCTGCTTGAACTGTGTGCTGAAGAGGACAGCAAAGTGATGGTCCTGGACGCGGATGTGGCAAAATCTACGAGGACTGTATGGATCAGAGAGAAATATCCGGATAAGTTCCTGGATATGGGGATCTCGGAGCAGGATATGGTAGGAACGGCAGCTGGGCTGGCCTTGTCCGGTATGGTTCCGTTCTGCTCGACTTATTGTGTATTTCTGGCAGGCAGAGCCTGGGATCAGATCAGGACCACGGTATGCTATAATAATCTGAATGTCAAGTTCGGCGGCGCTCATGCAGGGATCTCCGTAGGTCCTGACGGCGCTACACATCAGGCTCTCGAAGACACCGCCATTACCCGGGTGCTTCCGAATATGACTGTAGTGGTACCCTGTGATGCGGAAGAGACGAGAAAAGCGACACTTGCGGTTGCAAAGGTAAACGGACCATGCTTCCTTCGTTTTGGTCGTGAGGCGGTTCCGGTCGTGACAGATGAATCCACACCTTTTGAACTGGGGAAGGCAAGGATTGTAAAGGACGGAACAGATGTTACGGTCTTTGCTAATGGCGCTATGGTTTACGAGGCATGCAATGCGGCAGAAAAACTGGCAGAGCAGGGAATCTCCGTCAGGATCTATGATCTGCATACAGTTAAGCCGCTTGATGTGGAGACTGTGGTAAGAGCCGCAAAAGAAACCGGCGCGGTGGTGACGGCAGAAGAGCATCAGATTTACGGAGGTATGGGAAGCGCTGTAGCAGAATGTCTGGCATTGAACTGTCCGGTTCCGATGGAGATGGTGGCGGTCAATGACAGTTTCGGGCAGTCCGGACAGCCGCAGGAGCTTATGGATCATTATGGTTTGAACGCCGCGGGAATTGAAGAAAAAATCCTGAAAGCAATAAGCAGAAAGTAAGTTTATCTGACAGATGGGCACAGCCGGGAAGGATACCGCTTCCGGCTGACGCGGGAGTAAAGACCAGGTGCGGGGTACCTGGTCTTTTTCCGATACCTGGGAGGAAAAGATGACGGATCATAATAAACTGATCAGGAGAATAACAGAGGAATACAGAATTCCGCAGACCGGAACAGACCTGAAAAAAGTGCTGGAGATCTGTCTGCCGGCGATGAACAGCCTGTGCGCGGATCCGCCTGAAGACTGGCTGAAATACAGTTTTTCCTTTCTGCAATCCCTCTTTTTTCCGGGAAATTTTAAAGTGGAGAAGGTTACTGAGCGCCGGAAAGCTGTCGAGTTTTATCTGAAGGTACTGAACAGGCTTTTTGAACGTGAACAGGCTGAGATTCCTTTTGACGCGAGGAGAGATTTCCGCCTTATGCAGCCGGAGGAAGAAGCATACTGCGGGATCCGGGAGGAATACAGCCGCTTTGAAAAAAGCTTTCATGAAGGTTTTGTGTATGCTTTTCTCCGCCTGTCCCGGGTGTGCACTCCGTACAATACGCTGGGACATGTGGCAGGCGTGCATCATGTCGCGATGCATATGGTAAGGCAGCTCCTCCATTCCGAAGTGAGTGTGGATCCGGGCCTGATGTCGGCAGCTGCCATGGTCCATGATATGGGAAAGTTCGGCTGCCGTCCCACGGAAGCAAGGAGAGTGCCGTACCTGCATTATTACTATACTTATCAGTTCTGCCGCCTGTACAATATTCCGGTGATCGGCAGCATCGCCTCGAATCATTCTGTGTGGGATCTGGAACTGGACAATCTCTCCTGTGAGAGCCTGCTGCTGATTTACGCTGATTTCCGGGTCAAGAGTGTCTTTGGCCCGGATCACAGCGAGCAGATCCATTTCTGGACCCTCAAAGAATCCTTTGATGTGATCCTGTCAAAACTCGACAATGTGGACGATGTCAAAAAGCAGCGCTACATGAGAGTGTACGCAAAACTGAAGGATTTTGAGGATTATCTGATTTCTCTGGGCTGCAGCACAGGGCTCGATACCGAAGACGGAACGCCGGTTTTCAGTGCCGCAGATGAAGCAGGTGCCCGCTTTCATGAGGACGGAAGCTTCGTCGGACAGAAATATCCGGTTCTGATGAACGAACAGGAATTAACGGACTGCTTCAAACACCTGGCGATCCGATTCAACCTGTCCGTTATGCATGATTCGAACGACGAGGAACGGTTCAGGACTCTGCTGGAACGTATCCGTAGCGAAAAGGACTGGAGGCATGTACGGGCTTTCCTGACAGCAGCAGGAGAATACTCGGTTTATTTTCCGCAGGAACAGAAAAAACGTCTGCTGAGGTTCCTGGGCGGTATGATGTCACATCAGGAAGGAGATATCCGCAGACAGGCGGCTTCGCTCGCAGGCAGAATTATCGCGGATTATGAGATCCGCTTTACCAAGGAGATCCCGTCGGGATATGAATGCCCGAACCTGGGGGATTCCATGATTCATGCATGGGAAAGCTTTCTGGACCGGATTCTTTCACCGGAGCCCTATATGCAGGATCGTCAGATCCGCTGGACAGGTTATGCACTGAAAACAGTCATCGACACACTGCTGAAAGCGCTGCCGGACCAGCAGAAAAGCAGACTGATCCATGTATATGCCGAAAGGTGCCGCAGCCTGGCTTATTCTGACCTGATTGTTTTCATCCTGATCGATTGCGTTTCCCAGATTCCATACCGCTGCTGTGAGGAAGAAGACATCCGGATCCTGAGTGGTTTTGCTTCCCTGCTGGCACGGAAAAAGACCGGCGAGATCCGGGTAGCAGCCATGTGGTTCCTGCTGGGATGGCTCCGACAGGGGTTCCGGCCGGAAGAATCCTATGCCTGTATTACCGGAATGGACAAAGAGACCATTGCCGGGGAAAACTACTGCCTGCGCTATCTGGATGCCAGGATCAATGAATTTTTCGGCATCCCAAGCGTGAAAGGGATCGGCGTTTATGATCTGTCCAGCCTGTATCTGGAAAACCAGAGGGCGGGAATCCCCTGGATCTACAAGTATCTGAATCTTGAGATCCTGCATAAGCTTTATGAAGAGCGGAGCGATGAAAATGAAGTTTACCAGTATGCATCACATCTGCTTCATCTGCTGCAGTTCGGGGGCAGGATCGTCAACAGGCTTCAGGCGGGGGAGCATCTTCTGGATGTGATGAAGCATCTGAAGGCGCCCCAGCGGTACGAGATCCTTCTGGAGCTAGCAAGAGCGCTTGAGATTAACGAGTATTCGGTTGCAAAATATATACCGTCTTTTCTCGGGAAGCTTCTGTTCTGTCTTTCGGGTATGGAACAGCATGATTTTCTGGAGCATCTGAAAACGCTGATTACGGGGAGCAGCAAAAAGGCCGCCGTTGTCGCGCTTGAGACAGTGGGCGTATATCTGGAGCAGTTTCCTGAAAATCCCGCTTCAGCTGATGAAGGCCTGCAGAAAGAAGCGCTGGGTCTTCTGTGTATCGGCCTGTCCCATTACGAGGTGGAAATCTCGCGGGAAAGCCTTTACATTACAGGCCAGAGACTATTCGGCGGAAAGGCATTTTCTCTTGCACGCAAGGAATTATATTTCTCTTTTATGGCCAGAAAGATTCTGTCACTGACCGGATTTGAAGGGGGAAGCCTGACACGATATTTTACCGCTGCTGCACTGCATTACATTTATACTTTTATTTCAGACTATGAGCAGGCCTGTCACGGACTGCCTCTGCATGAGCAGGACCTTCCGTACGCTTTCTTCCCCGGAACCTTTGATCCTTTCTCGCTTGGACATACAAGGATCGTGCAGGAAATCCGGGATATGGGGTTTAGGGTATATCTGGCTGCCGATGAGTTTTCCTGGTCCAAGCGGGCTCAGCCTTTTGAAATTCGCCGGAAGATTATCGAAATGTCTACGGCCCAGATACAGGATGTATATCTGTTTCCGGAGGAAATACCTGTAAATATCGCCTTTCCGGAGGATATCCGCAGGCTGGTCGCCGCGATGAACGGAAAAAAACCCGCGCTGGTGGCCGGCAGCGATGTGATAGTCAATGCATCCGCATACCGGAAAAAAGCCGTAAAAGATTCTGTCCAGATTCTGCCTCATATTATCTTTTCCAGAGACAGTTCCGACCTGAATGAAAAAGAGATTTGCGGAAAATTGTCGGAGAAGCCGATATTTGTCCGCCTGCCTTCCCATCTGGAGAGCATCAGTTCCACCATGATCCGGGATAATATAAACGAGGGAAGGGAGATCTCCACCCTGGTCAGCAGCCTTGCGGAAAATTATATCCGGAACTACGGACTGTATGCCATGGAACCGGCATATAAGAAGGCTGCAGTCTGCCTTCCGGTTGAGACGGTGATCGCACCGGGTGTCATTTCTATTGTTGAGGTAAAACAGGAACGCAGAATCTGCGGAAAGGTGTGGTATCATGAAATCAGTCAGGGAGACCTCTATGAGGAATGCCAGGATGTGGAGACGGCATCTGTCCTGCGCAGTCTGGTTTCAGGCAGGGTCGCGGTCATCACCCGACTCGAAGGAGAGGTAAGCGAAACAGATGACAAAAGGTTGACGGCCGTGAACGAAGCGCTGGAATGGTTCCAGGAAAACAGCTTTTCCTATGCCCTTTGTTTCTGCCTGCACAGATATGAAGATACATTGAAGACGCACGGGTTCGTGCCGGTTGCAGGGATCCGGGATGTGGGAATCGTTGATCTGAGAAATCCCGTGGTTCTGTTTTATGACACGGCCACAGCTGTCAAGGAGCCTCTTTCTCTCAGTCTGAAAGTCCGCCTGGCTGTAAGGTCCTCCCATCTGGCTCTTCTGGAGGCCATAACGGGTATGTTTCCGGGGCAGCTGGTGCTGTGCTTTGAGTCAGGCGTCATGAACCATCGCCTTGTCAGGCTGATCACGGAAGAGAACCCGCGCACTGAAGGGGAGGAAGATCTGAAATATCCTCCGAAAATGTGTGTGCCTTTCGGAAAGATCCTGAAGGGCAATGTTGTTCCGGAGACGGTGACAAAAGGACTGGATACCGAAAAAGTATACGATGAAGATCTGGAGCATTTTACCATCTCTGAATTCCCAGGGTATGCTTCACTGGATCTCCAGATCCGCGCGATCCGTTCGTTTTACAGGCCGCTGATCCTGGTGGATGATCTGTATCACAGCGGATATCGTGCCGAAAAGATTCTGGAATCCTGTGAAAAAGCAGGGATAAGTGAACTGCAGCTGATCACCGGGGTGCTGTCGGGAAGAGGGAAAGATCTGGCCTGTTCCCGTGGGATACCGATTCGTTCGGTCTATTCGGTTCCGAATATGAAAACCTGGTTCATCGAATCAGATCTGTATCCGTTTCTTGGAGGAGACAGCGCAGGCATTGACGGCAGCAGGGCTTCTGAGGATGGACAAAGATCATCGGCACCGCCGTTATCGCTTCCATCTGTCAACACCATTCTTCCTTATGAAGTACCCGGATTTTTAAGGGATGTGGACCTTTCATCAGTCTATCATCTGTCTGAGGTCTGTCTTGCCAACGCCCGAAATATCTTCATGGCTCTTGAAGAAGAATACAGCCGCCTGTACGGCAGGCGTCTGGTTACAGAGCGCCTGAGAGAGGTCATCGCGCAGCCAAGACATCCCGACAGCATTAATTTCGACGAAACCATGCTTCAGGAGCTGACATCTGCAGTGATCGCACAGCAGCTGAAACGTTTGCACAGGCTGAAATATCCGACGAACCGGAAATAAAGGACCGGAGGGAGTGACCAGATGAAAAAACTGACAGATCTCGTCATGATGGACGAGAATAAAGATAAAATGCTGAAAATTACTGGTGCGGCACCTGAGATCAGCTGGCTGTGCCGGGATGAAGGAAGAAAAGTCCGGGTCCATATGGCTGGTCTGGGAGATGTTGGCCAGAATGTGGCGATTGGCCTTACAACCCTTGGAGGGGAAAAAATATCCGGACTTGGCCTGTACGATCTGAACGAAATGCAGTGCCGGCGGATGCAGACAGAGCTGTCGCAGATTGCGGATCCCTTTACGGGGAGAGTTTTTCCGCATATTAAGCTGCTGAAGAAGGAAGAACTCTTTGACTGTGATGTGTTTTTGTTCTGTGCCACCCGTTCTGTTCCTGACCTGAATTCAGGAATTACCGATGTCAGGATGGCACAGTACGCCGCAAATAAACCGATCGTGGAAAGCTACGCCGGACAGGCGGCTGAAGATGGATATCGCGGGCTGTTCATCGTGGTTTCGGATCCCGTGGATCTGCTGTGTCTGGCTGCCGCCCGGACAGGGTGCGGACAGGTACAGCAGCCACAGTCGCAGAAGGAGTTTAGTTCACAGAAAAAGCAGCCGCCAGCCGGCAGGCCTGTGCATCCTCTGCACCCGCTGCAGTTCCAGGGCTGCGGACTCGGCGTCATGAATGCGAGAGCTGCTTATTATGCGCGCCAGGACAGCAGATTTTCCGTATATCTTGAGGAGGGGAGGGCTTTCGGACCCCATGGGAAGGATCTGGTCATTGCAAACAGCATTCTTCCGGAGCATTATGACGAGTCGCTTTCTGAAGAACTTACAGATCTGACGGTATCGGCAAATCACAGGGTTCGCGCACTTGGATTCAAGCCCTTTATCGCGCCGGCCTATTCCTCGGCTGTCTTTACGGTTCTTGCGATCCTTTCCGGGGAATATAATTACAGTGCCTGTTATCTGAACGGTCTGTATTTCGGAGCAAAAAACCGAACGACCCCGGACGGGGCAGACTGGGAGATCAGGGATCTTCCGGATCCGCTGTTTGCAAGGCTGGAGAGGGCGTACAGGAATCTGGAAGAAAGCGGCTACTCAGAATAAAGCAGAACGGATTCGTGTAAAAAAAGCAAGCAGGGCAGCGCCGATAACAGGGCAGACCCGGACTATATAAAGCTTCGCCATGAGTTTGAATCTCATGGCGAAGCTTTTTAAGTCCGGATCTGTTTTTATCAGGTCGTTATGATCATCCTTCCCTCCGGCATGCTGTAATAAAGCATCCAGTCCGCTTTCGAAACACAGCAGGCCCTGATGATTTCCTGAAGATGGGCACTCTTCTGGTCCATCTCAGCCAGCAGGTTGGGAAAGTTGTCAAGCTTGCCGGGCGCGAAGGTCTGTGTCCTGTTGTTGTCGTTGACAGCTGTGTAAAGGATGTTGGCTTCCACCAGGTCCTGGAAGATGTGGCTGCCGTAGGAGAGTTCCGGCATATATCCCGCACCCGTTTCCGAGATTTCGCAGATGGCATTGAACTCACTGATTTCGGCAAAGGAGCAGGGTACGCCAAGCTCCGGCGAGGAGGTACAGATGCGGCCGGGAGCGAAAAGAATCAGGTTTTTTCCCTGCTCGCGAAGATGCCAGTTGATGGCACCAAGCGCACGGGCGACCTCATATTTCGCCTTATACTCCATGCGATAGTAGCCGATGGGATCGATCATGACGACATAGTCGAGCTTTAACTGCCGCGAAAGACCCATGGAGGCATTGCTGCATTCCAGAAAGATATGATCTTTGTCTGACTGATCAGGGAGTGTAACGACTTCGTAGTCCTTTGCAACCTGCAGAGGGCGGCACTGCAGGAGGTTGATCATGTATTTCCCGTCTTTTGTCAGGTTGATGGTAAATTCGATATCTACCGGATAGTTATATTCTTCCTGAAGGCTGTAAAGGATCCGGCTGAATTCCTGCATCAGAGACTGATCTTTGACAATTCCGTCGCAGGAAATGTACCAGATATCCCGGTTGGAGCCCATATCGCGGAAATAACGTTCGGCTTCGTAATCGTGGGACAGGAGTTTTCTTTTCAGATAGTAAGGCAGGCAGGGTTCGATCTCGCCCAGATCCACACTGGCAAAACCGTGCTTCTGAGTGTCGATCAGGTCGACCTTTCTCTGAGAAAACTGATGCCTCTCGGCGGAACTTGCAACGATCTGCCTGGCGGGGTCGTCGACGGAGACAAGTCTCGGGTAGGATCCCTGCATCCGGTCGACCGCTGCAGTACCGAGTCCCATGACCAGACGCAGCATTCCTGAACGTTCCTCCATATTCTGTCCGAATTTATAGGGACTCATGGAATAACCGACGCCCGCTGCAGCCGGCAGAAAATAATGATGATGACGTGAACCGGAGACTCTCTGTATGAGAAGAGCCATCTGCTCGTCCTGCTTTTCGAGTCCCCGCCTTTTGCGGTATTCCAGAGCGCCCATGCTCAGGGTACTGGCGTAGACAGTACGGATCGCGTCTTCAAATTCTTTCAGGTTTTCTTCACGGGTTCCCGAATTGGAACAGAATACTGACTCATATTTGCCGGCAAAGGCATTTCCGAAGCCGTCTTCCAGAATACTGCTGGAACGCACGATGAAAGGATCCTGGCCATAATAATCCAGAAGGCGGAGGAACTGTTCCTCCAGATCGGTGGGAAATGAACCGCTCTGCAAGAGCTTTTTCATCTCGGGAGCCAGAGAAAAATAATTCTCTTCCTGCTTCTGTTTAACCCGCATCTCCCAGAAGTGATTGTGAACGATATAGGAATAAAAAACATCACAGCCGATATAAAAAGAGTCGTGGGGCTCAAGACAGGAAAAGGTATCCGGACAGCAGTTCTCGATGATCTTCCTGGCAAGAAGCATACCGCATGCCTTTCCGCCGATCATCCCTGTCCCGACCATATGGCTGCGGATCTCAAAATAATCCTCCGGAGCAAAATTCTTAAGCACGATGTCCTTCAGATGTTCATCACGCGTGACCATCTCGCTGCACATCAGCTCACACAGCCTTGAAATATCTTCGCCCATCTGATACTTCAGCTGAGTTTTCCGGAAGAAACGGTCCCAGTAATCCTCGTGCTGGTCTTCGCTCTGCGCCATGGTCCGGTTCATCAGGCTGTAGAAATGACTGATGCTGACGCCTTCTGTCGCAAGGTAGAAGCGGCTGCTGTTCTTTTCATATACATGTGGGAGGAACATGGTGGGAGAATAGCGCTGCCAGACCTTCATAGGACGGATAAAGCAGCTTTCACCATCCGGGTACAGATCCACAAATACCTGCGTATTGTCACGGATCTTGGCGATGGTGGAATAAGAATGCCTTCCCCTGATTATGGGATAATAGGCGCAGCATCCGGTCTGGTTTACAAGAGGGCCGATGATGGAAAAGAAATTCGCCATCATCAGATCGGTGGACCATGCGGTCTGCAGCCTTGACAGGCTGTCGAAGAGATAGCAGGTATCTGCCGGGCTGTTTTTGATCAGATTGTAGAGACGTACAGTAAAATCTTCGAACTTGTGATCCAGATCAAAAGCAAGGACCCGGATCCCTTCCGCTTCGGAAACAAGAGATTCATGTCCGGCAAAACGGACATATACAAAGGGATGCCGGTCCCGTATGGCCTGATGCGCGAAATGTTCGGCAAAGGGGATCAGATCTTCGGGGTCCGTGGTCTGCCAGACTACATTATCGCCGGAGCGCAGGTAATTAAAGGCGGTGTCCATCTCAGGGATACCGGTCAGAATTCGTTCTGAAGCTGTCATGGCTTTCTCCTGTATATGAAGGGATTCATATGCGGCCGCATCAATTTACAGTCTGCGTGAAAGCAGTTCCCTGCAGGCTGAGATATGTTCCGAATTCACGGGCCTTTTCCCGGATATCAGGAATCCTTTCGATGCTGCCTGGAAGGTTGGCTGTGGCAATAAGGGCGAATCTGCCCGGGAGGGTAAAGCCCTTGTTCATGGAAAGGGAATCAATCAGCTGTCTCGCCACAAGATCCGATCCGCTGTAGCCGGAAACGATCAGCGAAAAGAGCTGCTTGCTGTAAAAGGGTTTTTTCCGGAAAAGAGAGGTCAGGCGGTTGATCATCGCAGTCAGGCTGGCGCTCAGCGCATCGTTGTAGTTCGGGCACAGCAGTACCAGTCGGTCGCACCATTCCAGTGCGGGATAAACTTCTTCCACGATGGTACCGCCGTAAAAACAGCTGAGATTTTTGCTGTAATACATGCAGGTCTCAAAAGAGCAGCCTGCGCAGTCTTTTACATCTTTGTTGCGAAGGGAGATTTCGCGGGTCTGCGCATCCGCCCGGATGCCATTTTTAACATAATTCCAGAGCTGCAGGGTATTGGAAGTAGCCTGGTTGCAGGAATGCACGCAGAGAATTCTGGGGACCGCTCCTCTCACGAAACGGAAGTTCATCAGCCGGTGAACCAGATCCGCTGCAGCTGCTTTATATGCAGAAGTCAGATCCGTACCCAGGTTTCCGGCGCTGACCGTGAAATTATAGAGGCTCCCTGTGCCTTCCACCAGGCTTTTTCCGATCAGAGCGCAGCCTGCCATGGAAAGAGTCAGGGCCAGTTCGGAAGCGGCAGATTTGGTATACAGTTCTGTTTCGCCATCCACAATCATGGCGGCGGCAGAGTTGTTCATGCAGCCCGGATTCAGCCTGATCAGCCGGATCATGGCGCTGAGGGTCAGATTAATTCCGCCCTGCCCGAGCGCAATAATGAAAAGTACCCGGCAGCCCGTAAGGGCTGCCGGTTCTTTCAGCAGGCTGGAAAGCTCCTCCATTGTATGAAGAACTGTCAGATCAGCGGAGGAACCGCAGAAGACAGCTCTGCAGACATGTTCCCATATGGCGTTCAGTCTGGCAGATTCAATCACGGGATCTTCGGGCCAGATGGCAAAGCATTTCATATTCGTATCCTTCTTCAGAATGTCCGCCGGCAGGATTTCCCGAATCCCGGTCAGAACACTCCCTGCTGCATCATGGCATCCGCGACACGCTCGAAACCTGCGATGTTGGCACCGGCCACCAGGTTATAACCCAGGTCGTTTCTCATGGCGGCGTCCACAGAATTCTTGTAGATCGTGTTCATGATGTTATGCAGCTGATTGTCGACTTCCTCCGCTGTCCAGACCAGGCGCTCACTGTTCTGGCTCATTTCCAGAGCGGATGTGGCGACGCCGCCGGCGTTGACTGCCTTGGAAGGAGCCACGATCATATCCGGCTGCTCCATCAGAAAACGCAGAGCTTCATTGGTTGTAGGCATGTTGGCGACTTCGATGTAATAGCGCACATTGTTGGCTGCGATCTTCTTCGCTTCTTCCAGATGTACATCGTTCTGCATCGCGGAAGGCATGCAGATGTCGACTTTGACGCCCCAGGGCTTCTCGCCTTCATGGAATTCGACGCCGAATTTGTCGGCATAATCCTTTACCTTGTTGCGGCCGGAGGCGCGCATTGCGACCAGGAAGTCGATCTTTTCAGGAGTGCAGACACCGGCGGGATCGTAGACATAACCGTCGGGACCGGAAAGCGTGACGACCTTTGCCCCAAGCTCTACAGCCTTCCTGCAGATTCCCCAGGTAACATTGCCAAAACCGGCACAGGCGATCGTCTTGCCTTTGATATCCTGTCCGTCATCCTTCAGAACGTTCTCGAGATAGTAAACAGCGCCGTACCCGGTTGCTTCCGGACGGATCAGGGAACCGCCGTAGGAGAAGCCCTTGCCAGTCAGAACGCCGTTTTCGAATTTTCCCTTCAGCCTGCGGTATTCTCCGAACAGGTATCCGATTTCCCTTCCGCCTACGCCCATGTCGCCCGCGGGAACGTCGGTATCCGGCCCGATATAGCGGTACAATGCCTGCATGAAGCTCTGGCAGAAGCGCATGATTTCGCTGTCACTCCTGCCGGTGGGATCAAAGTCGGAACCGCCCTTGCCCCCTCCGATGGGAAGTCCGGTCAGGCTGTTCTTGAAGGTCTGTTCAAAGCCCAGGAATTTCATGATGCTGGGATTCACGTTCTTCTGGAAACGGATACCGCCCTTGTAGGGTCCGATGGCACCGTTGAACTGGCAGCGGTATCCGGTGTTTGTGTGCCAGTTTCCGTTGTCATCTTCCCATACGACACGGAATGTGAACATACGCTCCGGCTCTACCATCCGCCCGAGCAGGTCGACTTTTTCGTACTCCGGATGACGCTCCACAACGGGTTCCAGAGAGGAGAGGACTTCCTCTACTGTCTGGCAGAATTCAGGCTGATGGGCGTATTTCTGTTTGACCCCGTTTATAACACTGCTGATATAGGTATTCATGATAATCTGTCTCCGTTCTGCCGTTCTGTGCCGGCTGTATATCATAGCTGTGAAAGACTGTTCCTGATTTCAGGTTTTTAATAAACCGCTCAGACATAAACTGTCTTCTTAAATCCGCCTTACTGTGGTTTGCTTCATACTTCGTTCAGGCCTTCAGCTCCGCGAAAGCTTTCTTCATGCGGGCCATGGCTTCCACGATCCGTTCATAGCTGCATGCGTAGGAAAGACGGATGTATCCCTCACCCTCCGTTCCGAAAGCTGTGCCGGGAACAGTTGCCACTTTGGCTTCGTCAAGCAGATAATCGGCGACCTCAGCCGACGTTTTTCCAAGGGATTTGATATTGACGAAGATATAGAATGCGCCTTCCGGCATCCTGCAGCTGATGCCGTCCATCTCGTTCAGAGCCTTTACGGCATAGTTCCTTCGGCGCTCATATTCCTTCACCATGGCCTGGACATCCGGTTCAGCTTCTTTCAGCGCAACAATGCCGGCATCCTGTACGAAGCTGGATGCGCAGGTGTTGATGTACTGATGAACGCGGACCAGCCCTTTGATAAACTCAACAGGAGCTGCAGCGTAGCCGAGCCGCCAACCGGTCATCGAATAGCATTTGGAGAAACCGTTCAGGGTGATGGTGCGTTCCTTCATGCCCGGAAGAGAGGCGATGCTCACATGCTTTGTGCCCCCGTAGACCAGTTTTTCATAAATCTCATCGGAGACAACGATCAGATCATGTCTTTTTGCAAAGTCGGCAAGCTTCTGAAGGGTTTCAAGACTCTGTACGGTACCGGTTGGATTGCCGGGCGTGTTGATGACCAGCATCCGGGTTTTCTCCGTGGTCTTCGCTTCAAGCTCATCCATATCGATCTGGTAATTCCTGTCTTCCTTCAGCGAGTAGGTGACCGGTACCGCGCCGAAAAATTCGGGTACGTGAATGTAATTAAGCCATACAGGATTGGGAACCAGGACTTCTTCACCCGGGTTGACAAATGCGGCGATCGAAGCATATGTGCCTTCGCCGACGCCGATGGTTACCAGGATCTCTTCGGGAGCGTAGGCGACATTGTTCTCTTTTGTGAGCTTCTCGGCGATCGCGGCCCGAAGCTCCGGAGTGCCATAATTGGAGGTATAGAAAACATGCCCTTTTTCCAGACTGTCATAAGCGGCTTTTTTGATCACTTCAGGCGTATCAAAATCCGGACGGCCGATTTCCATATGAATAACATCCTGACCTTCTTTCTGCATTCTGGTGGCCCTTTCCATCATCACGCGGATGCCGGAGAAGGGTAATGCTTCCATCCTTTTTGAAGTATCGAACATATACAGAGTACCTCCTGTCTGAGTCTCTTGTCTGACTGCCTTTCAGGCAGCTGTGTTTTCTTTCTGTGTTCATTGTAGGTGAGCAAAAATAAAAAGTAAAACGAATAATATCTATATAAAAAATACATAAAATCTATATTTAGAGTGTCGCTGTACAAAGTCGCCGGCTGTTATAAAATGGTGAATTGATCCATTCCTCCGAAGAAATCACGCAGGGGCATACGTCAGCATCAGATGCAGGATTTCTGCTGTTTCAGGATGAAAAAAGATAGGATAATAATATAGAGAAAACGAATTTATAATATTGAATACATTCATTTTCAATATATATAGAACTGTGGTAGATTAATTCCGGACATGAAAATTTGATGCAGCCGGAGAGAACGGACGAGATCTCCCCTGCCGTATAAGGGAAATGCTGTTGAATTGCTGTTTCAGTCTGTAAAGGAACCGGATCCGCGTTTTCCGATTACAAAAACAAGGAGGAAGAAAAATGTTTGATATTATTAAGCATTATGAGAAAGTATCCCCGGAAATGGTAAAAAAGTTTTCTCAGTTTGAAGAGAGCGCTTCCATTCATGAGTCCATGGGCAGAATTAATGCATTTGGCGGAAAGGTGCATCCGGTATGGCCGGGATCCAGAATCTGCGGACCGGCTTTTACAGTTGAGGCAAGACCCGGAGACAACGTTATTGTACACAAGGCTATTGATATGCTGAAACCCGGCGATGTGCTTGTAATCGCTTATTCCGGAGATACCAGGACCGGCGGCATGTGGGGCGGCATGATGAGCGCCTCCGCACAGGCAAAAGGATGTGTGGGAATGATCACAGACGGTGCCGTACGCGATACAATGCTGATGAAGGAACTGAACTTCCCGGTATTTTCCGCAGCCATAAATGTGGTCGGAACGACCAAAGCTTTCCCGGGAAAGATCAATCATCCGGTCGTGATGTGCGGAGTAACCATCCGTCCCGGCGATCTGATCTTCGCGGACAATGATGATGTCGTGGTTGTTCCGAAGGAAAGGGCAGAAGAGGTCTACGAGATCACCCTGGCAAGAGAGAAGAAAGAAGAAGTTCTTCTGAAGAGGATTCAGAATCATGAGGGAACCACGTATGATCTTAGCGGATTCTGCAAGATCGTTGAGAGCCTGAATCTTTCAGAAGAACCGGACTGAGTCTGCTGTTCCTGCAGCTGAAGCCACGGGAATCCGCATGGTAAGTAACAGACAGGAATATATGAACAGCTCAGGAGACAAAGTATGACGTCCCGCAGGACGTCGGTAAGTTGGCATCTGCAGCAAAATCCGCTGCAGGGAGGAGGCTGTGAAAGAACGGGTAAGAATTCCGCGCTTTCACAGCCTCATTCAGTCTTTTTGTTTGTGCTGCGGAACAGATGGATCAGAGTCCCCGAAAAGACAAATCCTGCCGCCATACAGCTGGCAAACAGAACCGTGTATGCCCCCTCCCGTTCAAACAATTCCATTTCAGAGCGAAGCAGATGCTGCATGCAGCGGTAAAGAGAAGCGCCGGGGATCATCGGAATGGAACTCACGATGAGCAGCCCTGTGGCCGGCGTTCTGAGGAATCGTGCCGCTGCCTCAGAATAAAAGGAACAAAGAACAGTTCCCGCAAAACCGGCCAGGTATTCATTGCCGGAAGCGTGCAGAACAATCAGGTAGCAGAGCCAGCCGGCGGCCCCGCCGAGGCCGGCCGTCAGAACATGTTTTTTCCCGCGGAAATTATAGGCAAGCGCAAATCCGGCGGATCCTGAAAAAGCTGCGATCAGCTGAAGATATTCATTCATATTTTTATCCATTTTAGATAAAGAGCAGCGAAAACGCGGCAAATCCAAGAGCGACCGCCACAGCCATGATCAGTGACTCGGCAAGACAGATCAGACCGGTAACCGTGTCACCGGTCATCAGGTCCCGGATGGAATTCGTAAATTTGACGCCGGGAATAAAGACCATCACGTTGCCGATACTGATCAGTGCCGGATTGCAGCCATTGATCCCCAGGGACAGGATGTTTGCCAGAAAGCCTCCGGCAAGCGAACAGAGCAGAGCGCTGAAAAGCCTGTTGAATCTTGCGTCTTTCAGCCTGCTTTCCAGACAGAACAGTATGCTGCCGATCAGGCCGGAGATGATGAGATCTGCCAGGTTTCCCCCGAAAAAGACCGTAAAAGACGCCGGCACCAGAGCATAGATGAGCATCCGGGCCGGAAACGGGGCTGTTCCGAGCGCTTCAATCTCTTTCAGCCTGGCAAGAACTTTTTCCGGATCGGTATGTTCCCTGCATATGATCCGGGACAGGTCGTTGACCCGTCCCAGCTTGTCAAAATCATTTCCGATGTGCGTAATGCGGCAGCTCTGTGTAACCGCTTCATTATTTTTTGTATAAGCTGTGCTGATAATGGTGGAAGTGATGCAGAACACATCCGCCCGAATGAAGCCGTAAGAGGAACAGATCCTCTGAATGCTGTCCTCCACACGGCTCACCTCGCCCCCGTATTCCAGAATCGCCTCACCCACTGCCACGGCAGCATACAGAGCCTGTTTTACATCCTGTTCCCTGATCATGTTATTTTTCGGAACCATACTCTGCTCCTGAATCACATCCATCAGTTTTCTTTTTTTCCTGCCGCCATCCTGGCGATGGATCTGGTGATCCGCAGGAATTCATCGATATCCTTTTTTCCGTGGCAATGGAGCGGAGACACCCGAATCGCTCCTTCCTCCATGTCAAGAGTGCGTACGATCCTTTCAGAATACTGACTGCTGCGCAGGCGTTCGAATACCGTAACGCCATGGTGCATGTATTCCTCTGCCAGTTCAGCCAGACCGATGCCGTCTATGCTCATGGCGACGATCAGGTCTTTTTTGGTCAGATCTTCGATGTCGGTATAGACATGGACACCCGGAATATGACGAAGCCCCGGGACTTCTCCGGTACCTTCCAGCATACGGTGCAGAAGAGCGCGTTCCTGAAGATGAATCCGGTTCATGCCTTCAACAAACAATTCTCTTGAACCATAGGTGCTGGGTGAAAAATGGCGGCCTATGCTGCACACATAATCGATCACGGCCATCATGGCCGCGAAATTTCCGGGGGCCGGCGTTCCGAGAGCCCATACATCAGGTGCTTTAAACAGAAGGCGGGCATGGAACATGTTGGCGACCCGGTGGGAGACATAGGCAAAACCACAGCCTCTGACGCCGAAAAACTTATATGGCGCAAAGTTGCACACGTCCACGTTCCAGTCTTCCACATCGATCACACAGTGAGGCGCGTGCTGTACAGCATCGCTGATCACGTAAATATCGGGATTAATTTCGTGCACACGGCGGGAGATCTCTTTGATATCCATGATGTTGCCGGAAATGTTGGAAGCAGCCATGACGCTGACAAGCACCGTGTTTTCATCCACATGCTTCAGAACCTCGTCAACCTCGATGCCTCCGGTTACGGGGTCGGCAGGGATCTCCCGGAATTCCCTGCCGGTACGGATACAGGCATATTCCACCGCATCATGGGCGGAGGGATGTTCCAGCTGCGTCGTGACGGCATTGCTTCCCCATTTTACGTTGTCAAGGATCGTGGTAACCGCGTGGAACATGGCCTGGGAAGCAGTGAGATCTGTAACCAGAGCACCCTGGGAGGTTCCGAAAATGATGTTCATGATCTCTTTGGTTCCTTCTGAGACGAACACGCCCAGATCCTTTCCGCGTCCTCTGGTCCTTTCAGGACAGTCCGGAAATTCCTCGAGCTCCCGTTTGATCTCCACGGCCTGTTTCAGGCGGAGAGAACCTCCTGAATTCTCGAAAAAAAGCCTGTGCCCGTATTCGGGATCAGAATCCGCGTAACTGAACTGGCTCTTCAGGTATTCCTGATATTCATCTGAAAAAAACACACCCTTACGTGTATCCATATACAATCATATCCTCCTGGTTTCGTGTTATTATGATATCTTTTTTATTCGCTGATTTCAAGACTTCGCCGCGCGGTTCCTGCCGCGCATATCTCTGAAGGAAAGAGTCGGATGAGGAAGGTCAGAGTAATCTGACCTTCCTCTGATGCTTCCGGGCGCCCGTCTGCAGTTTACCTTTCACTCCATGTGACGGAAGGATAGGAAAGCTCCGCAACAGCTTTGTCTTCCGGATAAACCGGATTCAGGGCTCCGCCTGAATACTGGACAATGATGCAGTCTTTATTCTCGTTGTCGCCGGTCTCGCCATATACATATCCTCCCGAAGCCATGGGATCCAGGACCGGATCAAGGTCAAGTCCCTTTGCGAAAACCTCGCGGACAGCCGCTGCATCCGTGGTTCCGGCCTGATTGATGGCCACGCACAGAAGAACACCGTTCCATACGTCGACAAGAACGTCACCGATCAGGGTATTGCCGGTTTTTTCCTTAAATAATGCAGCGATCTGTTTCGCAGCCTCATTATCCAGAGTGTCAGCCCAGCGTGCTGTAGTAAGGACGGTGTCGGCATCAGCCCCGAGTGTCCTGGCAAAGCCTGAGGACATAAAGCCGCCGCGCTGTCCGAGAAGCATCTTCGGGAAATAGTCCTGCGCTTTGAACTCTTCCATGAAAGCCAGAGCGTCCGCCGCATAGGAACTCATCATAACCACGTCTGCGTTCGCATCTTTCAGAAGACGGACCTTGGAAGAGACGTCGCGGTCTGCGGAATCATAGAAAACATTCTCGACTACCGTATAACCGTTTTCCTCAGCAGCAGCCTTCTCTAAAGTGGCGATACCGGTACCGAAGTCGGAGTTTTCGGAGCAGAGCGCGATGGTGGAAATGTCACCGTAAGCTTCTTTAACGGAATTGATGAATTCCATGGAACGCTGTACATAAAAATCATCGCCGCCAAAGCTGCGCAGCCAGTAGTCGTATCCGGCATTCAGAAGACTCATGGAAGTGCCTTCGGAAAGCAGCGGGACGGAATTCTTCTCTGCAGAAACCATGGCGGCTGCGGTAGTAGTGGAAGTAAAATGCCCGAACAGTCCGACAACTCCTTCTTCCTGGATCAGCTGATCCGCTACCATGACAGCGGTTTGCGTATCGATCTGCTCACCGGTCACAAACTCGACTTTTGCTCCTCCCAACCCGGGCAGTCCTTCGTCTGAGGCAAATGGAAGACTCAGATCTTCGTGTTTGTTGTTGATGACATCCTCGAAGATGTCTGCCAGGACTTCCCATTCATCACTGGAAAGAGACTGGCCGTTTTTTGCGATCATAAGACCAAGCTTTACCGTATTAGCGGAAGCGGCGGAGCTTTCTCCTGCTTCCGATTCCGCACCTGCTGCCGTAAAGCCGGCGGCAAGCACAACCGCCAGGGCAAAGGATGTAAACTGCTTGAAATGTTTCATAAATAGAGACCTCCTCATTTCTGCGTTGACTTCGGAAGATAAAAGAACAAAAAGAGACGTGTTGACTTTGATTGAGAAAACAACAACAAACAAACACATAAATGTTGAAAAACAACATCTATTTCCTTAACTATAACAGGTTCCAAATGATAAGACAATAGCTGCGGTTTGTAGCAAAATAGATAAATTTGGCGAAATGATTTTGTTCATTATCCCGAAATGTAAAAAACAGACAAATAGATGTTGATTTCAGACATAAACTACGCTATGATAGAGACACAAAACAGAAATGTGCCACGAGAAAACAACAAATCATGCAACTTCCAACAAGGAAAAGCAACAAAACAAACACAATCAACCTGCAAACCAACATAACCAACAACTATCAAGGAGGAAACCACATGAACCTGAAGAAAGCTCTTAGCGCTGCGATGATCGGATCCCTTATGGTGGTCGGCCTGACTGCCGTTGCCCATGCGGAAGATGTGATTAAGATCGGATGGCTTGCCCCTCTTACCGGAACCGCTGCTGAAAACGGACAGCAGGTTACCTGGGCTGCGGAAATGATCGTAGATCTGATCAACGAGGAACATGCTGATGTCAACATGCTTCTGGCGGCGGATGCAGGACTTCCCAACCTTGACGGTGCCAAGATCGAGCTGGTCGAGGCCGACACCAAGGGCGATACCACAGTTGCTACTTCCGAGGCCAGAAGACTGATTTCTGAAGAAGGCTGCGTAGCATTGACCGGTCAGCTGACCTCAGGTATGTCAAAGGCCATCTCTGTTATTACCGAACAGTATGAAGTTCCGCTTGTAACAGCAGGTTCCGCAGTAACCCTGACAGATGGAAGCGAAGACTATGAATGGCTGTTCAGGTACAACCTGACAGACAATACCTACATCGATGACTCCTTCAAACTGATGGGCGAAGCCAACGAGGCCGGCACCGAAATCAAGACCGTTGCCTTCCTTTCCGAAGACTCCGAGTTCGGTGCCAATATCGTTACTGTAGAAGAAGCACTGGCGGATGAATATGGATATGAAGTCGTTGAGAACATGACTTATGCGGCTAACTCCACCTCCCTTTCTTCTGAGGTCATCAAGCTGAAAGAAGCAAATCCCGACTGTCTGATGGTTGCCGGTTATGCGACCGACGTCATCCTTCTGATCAACACCATGAGCGATCAGGACTGGTTCCCCAAGATGCTCATCGGCCAGAGAGGCGGATTTGTTACAGCTGACTTCTTCTCCGCGCTTGGCGAAAAGACTGAGTACATCTTCAGCACCGGCGGCTGGGCAGAGGACATTCAGAAAGACTGCATCCAGTCTCTTGAGGAGATCTATCCGGAATACTCAAAGGGTATCGCATTTAATGAGGGTATGTCCAAAGACTGCGCGGACGTTCTTCTGATCGCCTCCTGCATCAACCAGGCCGGCTCCACCGATCCTGAGGCGCTTGCCGAAGCTCTTAAGGCTCCGGATGCAGACTGCACGCAGATCTTCATGCCCTGGACCGCCATCGAGATGAACGAGTACAACCAGAATACTGCTGCTACCGGCGTCATCATGCAGGTGCAGGGTGGTTCCTATAAAACCGTTTATCCGGAAGAAGTAAAGACCGTGGACGCTGTTTTTGAAGCTCCGACCTGGTCCGCAAGATAACGGAAAACCCTACCTAATCAAGAAAAACTGACGAGGCTGCCGCATATGGGCGGCAGCCTTTTGTAATCAGGTGACAGGAGGTACATCTATGTCCACTTTACTTCAGGCATTGTATGAGGGCCTTATTAACGGCACCATCTATGCATTGATAGCCATGGGCATTGCGCTGGTCTGGGGCGTTATGGGAATTCTGAGCTTTTCCCAGGGCGAATTTCTTATGATCGCCATGTTCGTGGCATACTTCTTCTCAACTGCAACAGGGCTTCCGCCGATCCTGGCGCTCCCGTTATGTATGGGGATCCTGTTCCTCCTTGGTCTGGGCATCTACAAGACCATAATCTACAAAGCCCTGCAGGGCCCGACTCTTTCACAGAGACTGATCACTTTCGCACTCAGCCTTGTGCTGGTAAACGGCATGCTGATGTTCTTCGGCGGAACCTTCAAGACCATTCAGAAGACCGGCATGGAAGGCTCCATCAATCTCGGCCCCATCGTTGTTGCAAAGAACAGGATCATTCCCTTCCTGATTGCTGTCTGCGTATTCGCCTTCATGCTCTGGTTCCTCAATAAGACCAGACAGGGTAAGGCGATCCGCGCCACTTCCATGGACAAGACCGCGGCCGAGCATGTCGGAATCAATACGGAACGGTCTTATGCACTGGCTTTCGGCCTTTCCGCAGCCATCGCAGGTGCGGCAGGATGCGCGCTTTCTTACTATTATTACTGTTACCCAAGTGTCGGCGGCAACTTCCAGCTGTTCGGTTTTATCGCGGTCGTCATGGGCGGCTTCGGTTCCGTGGAAGGCGCCATCGTCGGCGGTCTGATCATGGGACTTGTAGACTCCCTTACCGGTGTATACTTCAACACCGCATTCAAATACCTGGGTGTCTGCGTGATCTTCATGCTGATACTGCAGTTCAAGCCTAAGGGATTGTTTGGAGGGAAATAAGGTGAAAGCTATATTTGGCGATATGAACAAAAAACAGGTCGTCCTGCTAGTTGTTATCCTCGCATTTGCGCTGATCGCACCGCAGATATTTTCCAGCCTGTTTGTACGCAATCTTCTGATACTGATTGTCATCTGGTCCATCCTCGGCATGGGCTGGAACGTAATGGGCGGCTACTGCGGTCAGGTATCCAATGGACACAGCATGTACTATGGACTCGGCGCTTATTCCGTCGGCCTGACACTGCAGTATTTCAAGCTGACCCCGTGGATCGCGATCCCGCTGGGTATGTGTCTGGCAGCGTGTTTCGCATGGGTGATCGGCAAACCGATCCTGAGACTGAAAGGCCACGCATTCGCGATCTGCACAATGGCTCTGGCAGAGTGCATGCGCTATATCTGCGTCAACCTGAAGTTTACGAACGGTGCCAAGGGCGTGTCCATGTTCAACAAGAAACTGAATTCAGTGCTCTACCTTCAGTTCAAGGATTCCAGAATTTATTACTACCTTTATCTTGCAATTATGCTGGCGGTTCTGATCATCATTAAGATCCTCAGCAAGAGAAAATTCTTCTATTATCTCAGAACGATTAAGGGGAATGAAGATGCAGCAGCCAGCGTTGGTATCGATGTTTCCAAATATAAGATCCGCGCCTACATGCTGAGCGCCGCGATCGTAAGCCTCGGCGGAAGCCTGTATGCCCAGTATATGCTGTATTTTGATCCTGCGAGCATGATGACCCTGAATGTGTCGATGATGATCGTTCTGGTTGCGGTTATGGGCGGTATCGGAACGGTTCTCGGACCGATCCTCGGCGCGGTCATCATCGAGTGCCTGTCCGAATATACCAGATCTTTCCTCGGCAGATTCGGCGGCCTGGACATGGTGCTGTACGGCGTGCTGGTTATTATCATCGTACTGTTCCTGCCCGGCGGACTTCTTACGCTTCCGGCCAAGATCCGTGAATGGGCTGACAGAAGGAAAGCGGGGGTGACAAAATGAGCAAAATCCTCGAATTAAATCAGATTACAAAAAAGTTCGGCGGCCTGGTAGCGAACGAGAATGTTTCTTTTGATGTGGAAGAGGGAGAGATCGTCGGCGTCGTAGGTCCGAACGGTGCAGGAAAGACCACCCTGTTCAATTCGATTTCCGGAGCATTTCTCCCCACCAGCGG
This sequence comes from uncultured Lachnospiraceae bacterium, assembly GCA_902779575.1. GTDB lineage: Bacteria > Bacillota > Clostridia > Lachnospirales > Lachnospiraceae > Porcincola. The sequence goes on along the minus strand of CACZBW010000003.1, from coordinate 241,177 downwards.
CAGCATTACCTTTAACGGACAGGATATTACCAGCCTTCCCGCTCATGAGTGCGCGAAAATCGGCATCGGCAGAACCTTCCAGATTCCCCAGTCCCTCAACGACATGACCGTGGAGGATAACGTGGTGGTCGGCGCTTTGTGCCATACGAACAGTATGAGCGAAGCTGCGAATAAGGTGGAGGAAGTCCTGAAGCTGTGCGGCATGGAAAAATACCGGGACATGCTGGCAGGCAAACTGAATGTGGCACAGAAAAAACGTCTCGAGATTGCCCGCGCGATGGCGACGGATCCAAAACTCCTTCTCCTGGATGAGACAATGGCAGGCCTGACCGCCACCGAACGTGTGGAAGCCGTTGAGCTGATCCGGAAGATCAACAAGATGGGGATCGCGATCCTGACGATTGAACACAATATGGACGTTGTCATGAGAGTTTCCAACCGGGTCGTCGTTCTGGTTTCCGGAAGACTGCTCATGGTCGGTAGCCCCGAAGAAGTTACTTCTAATCCTGAAGTAATCAGCGCGTATCTGGGAGGAGGTTCGAAGGATGAGTCTGAGTGATAAGAAAAAGATAATCGAAGTGAAAAACCTTCGCGCCGGATATGGCTATGTTGAAGTTGTACATGATGTTTCCTTCTCTGTCGGCGAAGGCGAGATTCTTGCGATCCTCGGATCCAACGGAGCGGGCAAAACTTCGACTCTTCGCGCGCTGACCGGTGAGATCAAACCCATGGGCGGAGAGATTCTCTATGAAGGAAAGTCCATAGTTGGCGTAACGCCCTACAAACTGGCGCAGATGGGCCTTTCCATGGTTCCGGAAGGCCGCCATCTGTTCGGAGATCTTTCCGTACAGGACAACCTGCTGATGGGAGCCTATCTGATCAAGGACCAGAATCAGCTGCACAAAAATCTGGATGAGGTCTACAAACTCTTCCCGCGGGTAAAGGAACGTGCGAAGCAGACGGCAAGAACCCTGTCAGGAGGCGAACAGCAAATGGTTGCCATCGCGAGGGGAATGATGATGAATCCCAAGGTCCTGATTCTTGACGAACCCTCTCTTGGTCTGATGCCCAAGCTGGTCGGTGAGATTTTCGAATTCGTCAAGGAAATTGCCCGTATGGGGATCACGATCCTGATTGTCGAGCAGAATGCGTCCGAGACCCTTAAGTTTGCGGATTATGCCTATGTAATCCAGAACGGGGAAACCGTGATCAGCGGAACCGGAGCAGAGCTCCTGACCAATGAGGACGTAAAGAAGGCTTACCTGGGCGGCTGATGAATCTTGGAAGATTCGTTTCAGCTGTATATAACAAAGCATGAACAGGAAAGGAGAGCAGACGTTATGCATGCCTTAATGAGATTTGGAACAGCTTTTGGCGGTTATAAGATGATGGAAAACTATCCGGAGCCTGAATGCGGACCGGAGGATATCATCGTAAAGATCCGCGCGGCGGCAATCTGCGGCGCCGACATGAAGCACTGGGGAGTGGATACAGGATACGATGACACCAACTGCCCGCCCGATCAGCAGAAGTCCGTCCGCGGCCATGAATTTGCAGGCGACATCGTAAAAGTCGGTGAGAAAGTAACAGACTGGAAAGTCGGACAGAGAGTTGTTTCCGACAATTCCGCATATGTCTGCGGCAAGTGCCCGGCATGCGAGCGCGGAGATTTCCTCTGCTGTGAACACAAGATCAATCTGGGTCTTGACTGGAACACCTGGGGAGGAGGTTTCTCCAAGTATTGCAAGATTCCCGGTGAAATCCTCAGAATCCACAAGCATGCGATCTGGGAAATCCCGGAGAACGTCAAATACGAAGAGGCAGCTGTTCTTGACCCGATCTGCAACGCTTACAAGGCAGTTGCGCAGCAGTCTTCCCTGATGCCCGGACAGGATGTGGTCGTCTTCGGTACCGGTCCGCTTGGCCTGTTCTCCCTTCAGATCGCAAAGCTGATGGGCGCCGTCAACATCGTAATGGTCGGTCTTCAGGATGATACCAAGGTCCGTTTTGACATTGCAAAACAGCTGGGCGCCACCCATTGTGTCAACGGCTCTGTGGAGGACGTAGTTGCACGCTGTACAGAGATCTGCGGCAGGGACAATCTGGGTCTTGTCGTGGAATGCTCCGGCGCGAACATCGCCCTGAAGCAGGCGATCGAGATGCTCCGCCCGAACGGCGAGGTCGTACGTGTCGGAATGGGCTTCCGTCCGCTGGAGTTCTCGATCAATGATATTACCTCCTGGAACAAGAGCATCATCGGCCACATGGCATATGATTCCACTTCCTGGAGAAACTGTATCCGGCTTCTTGCATCCGGACAGATCAACGTACAACCGATGATCACCCACAGGCTTGGTCTTTCCCAGTGGAGGGAAGGCTTCGACGCGATGGCGAAGAAGGAAGCGATCAAGGTCATCTTTACTTACGATTATGATGATTGAACGGAGGGGAATAAAGTGAAAAATTCCAAGGCGATTCTTGTCCATCCGGGTCTGATGGAGATCCGGGAAGCTGAGATGCCGGTGTTGAAAGACACGGATGTCATGATCCAGGTAAAAGAAGTGGGGGTCTGCGGATCTGACGTGCACGGATTTCAGTTCGGACCTTTCATTCCTCCAAAGGACCCCAATCAGGAGATCGGACTCGGTCATGAGTGCGCAGGCGTCGTGGTGAAGGTCGGACCGAAGGTAACTAAATTCAAAGAAGGCGACCGCGTCTGCATCGAGCCCGGCGTCCCCTGCGGGCACTGCAAATACTGCCGTACCGGCCGCTATAACCTCTGCCCGGATGTGGATTTCATGGCAACACAGCCCAATTACCGCGGCGCCCTGACCAATTATCTGGTCCATCCGGAAGAATTTACTTTCCATCTGCCGGATAACATGGATTTTGTGGAAGGGGCTCTGGTAGAGCCTGCTTCCGTGGGAATGCACGCCGCACTCCTTTCCGGAATAAGACCGGGAGAATCTGCGGTGATCCTGGGCGGCGGCTGCATCGGACTGATGACCCTTCAGGGCCTTAAATCCTGCGGCGTGACCGATATTACAGTAGTTGACGTGATGGACAACCGACTGGATCTTGCTGAGAAGCTCGGCGCAGCCCATACGGTTAATGGCGCAAAGGAAGATACGGTGGCAGTCTGCAGAAGTCTTACGGATGACATGGGCGCCGATTACGTGTTTGAAACGGCCGGTGCCGTCATAACCGCAAAGCAGGCAGTCCAGATCGTCGCCAGGGGCGGAAAAATCATGCAGGTCGGAACCCAGTCCAAAGAAGTTCCGGTGGATTTCCTGAAGATCAACCGCGAAGTGACCATACAGACCAGCTTCCGTTACAGAAACTGCTATCCGGCCGTAATCGCTGCCATCAGCAGCGGGCGCTTTGATGTGAAATCCATGGTCACGGCGACCTATGACTATAAGGATGTTCAGCAGGCATTCGAGGATTCTGTCAATAAAAAAGCCGAGATTATCAAATCTGTCATTCATATGCCGGAATAATCAGGAGGAAAACAAATGTTATCAGATATCAGATATTGGGAACAGAAGGCCAGCGAAGGAAAATATGCGATCCCTCATTTTAATGTATGGAACGCGGAGATGCTCATGGGCGTCATTGATGCGGCGGAAGAACTGCGCGCGCCGATCATCATCTCTTTCGGTACCGGCTTCACCGGAAATACCGTATTCGAAGACTATTGCTACATGATGGACTCCATGGCAAAAAGGGCTTCCATCCCCGTCATTGAACACTGGGATCACGGCCGTAATATGACGATTCTTCAAAATGCGGTCAACCACTGCATGAACTCTGTCATGCGTGACGCTTCCGCGCTTCCTTTTGAAGAGAATGTTGCAGAGATCAAGCGCTGCGTGGATTATTTCCACCCCCTGAACATCCCGGTAGAAGCAGAGCTGGGTCATGTCGGGAACGAGACCGTCTATGAGGAAGCGCTTTCCGATTATCACTATACCGAGCCGGATAAAGCAAAGGAATTTGTCGAGAGAACCGGATGCGACTCCCTGGCGGTCGCCATCGGAAACGTTCACGGCGTATATTCTTCCGAGCCGAAGCTTGCATTTGACATCCTGGAAAAGGTTCACAAAGAAGTAAATGTTCCGCTGGTCCTTCACGGAGCTTCCGGAATCGGTGATGAGGATATCAAGACAGCGATTTCCCTTGGCATCGCGAAGATCAACATCCATACAGAGCTTTGCCAGGCTGCCATGGAAGCGGTCAATGCCAACAAGGATCAGCCGTTCCTGGCCATGCAGAGGGAAGTGCGCAAAGCCGTCAAGGAGCGCGCGGCATACAAGATCAATCTCTTCGGAGACGCAGGAAGAGCAGACCAGTAAGACAGAACGCCTGCCGCGCTTCAGAACAGAGCGGCTGATGTATTCCATTACAGGAGAAATACTATGAGAATGATAAAGCTTGGCAAGACTGGAAAAGAAATTTCCAAGATGGGACTTGGCACCTGGTCCATCGGCGGCGGTTCCGCATGGGGCGGAGACCATGATCTTAAGACGGTTGTTGACACAATCTGTGAAGCCCCTAAGGTAGGGATCAACCTGATTGACACAGCTCCCGGGTATAACTTCGGAAACAGCGAGAAGATCGTCGGAATGGCGCTCAAACAGATGAAAAGAGAAGACGTGACGATCATCACAAAGTGCGGCGTTACCTGGGACCAGGAGATGAAAGGTTCCCTGTTCAACGTTGTAAACGGGATTCAGCTTTACAAGAACCTGAACAGTGCATCCATCCGCCGCGAGATCGAAGAAAGCCTTGAACGTCTGGGCACGGATTATGTGGACGTGTACATGACACACTGGCAGAGTGTGAATGATGAATATTATGTTCCGATCGAGAAGACCATGGAAGTGCTGAACGACCTGAAGGCTCAGGGAAAGATCCACGCGATCGGCGCCGCCAATGTGGATATCCATCACATTGAAGAATACCTGAAATGGGGCGATCTTGATATTGTCCAGGCCAAGTACAGTGTACTGGACCGCGCGATCGAAGAAGATATCATTCCCTGCTGCAAGGAAAACGGAATCACCCTGCAGGCATACTCACCGCTCGAAATGGGACTTCTGAGCGGTACTATGCCCAGAGATTACAAACCGGTCGGCGCGCAGATCCCGAAGAAATGGTTCCAGCCTGAAAACATGCAGAAGGCCATGGACATGATGGATGAGTGGAAGCCGCTTACTGAGAAATACAACTGCTCCATCGCGAATCTGGCACTTGCCTGGATCCTCGGCCAGGGCGAATATATCACCCTGCTCTCGGGAAGCACGACCGTGGACCAGATTCATGAGAATGCCCGCTCGGCAGAACTGGAGCTTGAGCCGGAAGATGTCGCATTGATGCGTGACATGGCGGAGGCACTCGACAGATAACAGCACAAGAGCATGGCACTGCCCGGAAGAGATGGTTCCGGGCTTGTGCCGTTAATGGGCAAAGACAGGAGACATGCTGTGAATAAAGAGAAGAAATGTGACATTGCTATCGTCGGTGCGGCTATCGCGGATCTGCAGGTTTATCCCGTAAGCAAGGAAATCACAAATATGGCGTCCTATTCGGCACAGAGCATGGAGATGAAGGTCGGGGGAGACGCCATTAACGAAGCTTTTGTCATCACCAGGCTGGGGCATGACGTACGGCTGATCAGCTGCATCGGCGACGACAGTACGGGGAAATTCCTTCTGGGACAGTGTGAAAAAAATGGTGTTTCCACGGACTACATCAAGGTAGATCCAGAAAAGATCACGTCGCTCAACGTCGGACTGATCTGGGAAGACGGCGAGAGAACCTTCATCAACAATAAGAGCGGGAGTATCTGGACCTTCGGGCCCGATGATCTTGACCTGTCCGCGATCGACGGGGCGAAAATGCTGTGCTTTGCCAGCATTTTCAATAATCCCCTTCTGGACGGAAAATTCATGGTACAGCTCTTTGAACGCGCGAAGGCCGGCGGCATGAAGATTGCCGCAGACATCGTTGCGGCCAAGAACGGGGAGACGATCGATGATGTCAGAGAAGCGCTTTCCTATATAGACTATTTCTTCCCGAATTATGACGAAGCTGCCGCTCTGACCGGAAAATCGGACATTGATGAGATTGCGGACGTCCTGCTGGAATGCGGCGTAAAGAATGTCATCCTGAAGATCGGGAAACGGGGATGCCTGGTAAAAAACAGCATAGAGCGTTTTATCACTCCCGCTTATCCGAAAGCGACGGTAGTGGACACGACAGGAGCCGGCGACAATTTCGCATCCGGTTTTCTGTCCTGCATCATGGAAGGAAAAAGTCTTGAGGAAGCTTCCGGATTCGCAAACTGCACTGCTTCGCTTGCCATTGAAAAGATCGGCGCGACAACGGCGATCCGCTCCCGCGCACAGGCAGATGAACGATACGCAGATTATCTCCGCGAAACAGGACTTAAAAAATAAAGGAAGGTAAGGCATATGTCTGAGACGGTGATCCGCCCGGCAGGCGACAGTTCGCTGTTAGTTGAATTTGAGAACGAAATCAGCCTCGAAGTTAATTCCAGGGTACAGGCATTGAAGCATACTCTGGAGGAATCCCCTTTTGAAGGGATGGGGGAAATGCTTCCGACTTACCGTTCGCTCCTGGTTTTCTATGATCCTCTGAAAATCAGATGGAAACAGGCCTGTGAAAAGGTCCGGGAAAGGCTGGGCACCATGGGGCGCGTCAGCCTGCCGCCGGCCATGGTGACAGAGATACCGGTCTGCTACGACAAAGAGTATGCGGTTGACCTGGAACATATCGCCTCGATCGAACATAAAACAGAGGAAGAGATCATCCGGATCCACAGCCAGAGCGATTATTTCGTCTATATGCTTGGTTTTGCGCCGGGTCATCCCTATACTGCCAGGTTTGAAAATCCATTTTCCTTCAAGCGAATGGAAAATCCGAGGCTGAAAATCCCGGGCGGCAGTATCGTTGTACAGCTTGGATTATCCGACATCATACCCTTTGATCAGCCCTGCGGCTGGAACATTATAGGAGCTACTCCGGTATTGGCCTGTGATTACCGGAAAGAGGATCCCTTCCTTCTTCACGCGGGGCAGTGGATCCGGCACAGGCCGGTAAGCAAAGAAGAATATCTTGATATCAGAAAGCAGGTTGAAGACGGCAGCTATGTCTGCCGCAGCTGGGAGAAGGAGGACTGAAGATGGCAATTAAAGTACTTGCCCCGGGAATCCTGACCAGCGTACAGGACGGCGGCAGAAAAGGATTCCAGCAGTATGGCGTGTCCCCGTCAGGTCCCATGGATCTTCGTGCTTTTCGGACAGCCAATATCCTGGCAGGCAACGATCCGGATGAAGCAGGTCTTGAGATGACCCTGATGGGCGGAGAGTACCAGTTTCTGTCTCCCCATGTGATCGCCCTTACGGGTGCTGACATGAAACCGGTAATTAATGGAAAAAAAGCGGACATGTACAGAGCCTTGTCCGTAAACAGCGGAGATATTCTGAGACTCGGATTTGCATCCGCGGGCTGCCGCTGTTATCTGGCCGTACACGGCGGCATCGATGTGAAGCCCGTTATGGGAAGCCGCTCCACCATGGTCGGAAAACAGTTCGGCGGGTACGAAGGGAGAAAACTGCAGAAGGATGATCTGCTTAAGGTAGGGGACAGCGGAAGTGCTCTGCCGCATCCGGAAACCTGGTTTGCGGATGCGGAACAGATTCCGTCCGGCGTCCGCACTCTCAGAGTAATCATGGGACCTCAGGAAGACCGGTTTACCGAACAGGGAATCCGGACCTTCCTCGGCAGCGAATATACGGTCGGGCAGGATTTTGACCGGCAGGGATACCGTCTGGAAGGAAATAAGATCGAGCATAAAACGGACAGCAATATCATATCCGACGGAGTGGTCGCCGGGTCCATCCAGGTTCCCGGTACGGGTCTGCCTATTCTTATGGCGGCGGAGCATGCCACCGTAGGCGGTTATACCAAAATCGCCACGGTGATCACGGCTGACCTTCCCCTGATCGGCCAGTGCAGAGCCGGAGACCGCATCCGTTTTGAAAAAGTGGCAGTGGAAGAGGCGCAGGAACTTCTTGTACAGGAAGTACAGCGGCTGGAAGATCTGATGAAGCAGGTCAGGGATCCTTCGCACCTTCCCGCAGCTGCTGAAGCGGAAAGGCCGGTCCCCGAATATGAATATACAAAGGATATTATCCTGACGATCAGGGGAAAAGCATATGACGTCAGAATACAGAAGATCAAAGACAGTGAATCATACTGATTTCTGCAAAGCAGTAAGGATGGGAGGATACAGATATGTTTCAGGTGGACCTGAACAGCGATATGGGCGAAAGCTTCGGGGCTTATAAACTGGGCGGAGACGAGCAGATCATCAGATCCGTCAGCTCGGCGAATATTGCATGCGGTTTCCATGCCGGCGATCCGATGGTCATGGCAAAAACCGTGCAGATGGCTAAGGAAAACGGGGTCAGCGTAGGGGCGCATCCGGGATACCCGGATCTTCTCGGTTTCGGAAGAAGAAAGATGAGCCTTTCCCAGGCTGAGATCAAGAACTATATGAAATATCAGATCGGCGCCCTGAATGCGTTCGTCAGCAGCGCGGGTATTAAACTGCAGCATGTGGCGCCTCACGGCGCGCTGGGCAATCTGTGCCAGTATGACCGCGAAGCTTCCCGGGCTATCGTGGAAGCTGTGTACGAGATCGATCCTGAGCTGATCATCTACTATTGCGCCGGAGCGGTACTTGGCGAAGAAGCCGTGAAGATCGGTCTTCAGGCAAAAGCCGAGATCTTTGCAGACCGCGCCTACATGGATGATCTTTCGCTGGTTCCAAGAAAAGAGGAAGGATCCATGATCACCGATGAAAATATTGCCATTGACCGCTGTGTCCGTATGGTAAAAGAAGGAAAGGTCATTGCAAGAAGCGGAAAAGAACTGAGCATCAGCGGAGATACCCTCTGCGTTCACGGCGACGGCCCGAAGGCGCTGGCATTTGTGCAGAAAATCAGAGACCGCTTCCAGAAAGAGGGGATCGAGATTGTCAGCTTCCAAAAGCGCTGACCACGAACTCCGGCTGCGCGGAGTTCCATGAACAGAAGTTTTGCTCCGCGCGGCAGTACGATCCGGCGCAGAGAACACTGAAAGCGGCGCTCTCGGGTCAGAAACTGCCTGCCTCCCTGCACGGAATTGATTTCTTGCAGAAAAAAAAGCCCTATGATAAAATTGCAGATGAAATATGAAAAGCTTGGAGGCAGGGTATGACGATACAGCAGAGGCTCGAAGAAATTCGAAAGATTGTAAAGAATGAGACCCGGGTGGTCGTTTCAGAACTCAGCAGGCAGTTTGATGTGACGGAAGAAACAATCCGGCGCGATCTTTACAAGCTTGAGACAGAAGGCCTTGTTACCAGAACCTACGGCGGAGCGATTCTGAACCAGAATATTACATATGAGAATATCGATTACCGGCGCCGGGAGAAGACAAATCCGGAAGAAAAGCGCGAGATCGCTGCTCTGGCAGCTTCCGTGGTCCCCTGGAATACGACAGTCTGCGCCGATGGAAGCTCCACTGTTGCTGAAGCTCTGAAAATGCTGTCCGCTCATGAGGGAATCACGGTTCTGACCTACTCCATCAAAGCCATCGAGAATCTGGCGGATACAAAAATACGGCTGGTTTCCACAGGAGGAATCGTTAACTCCAATACCTGTGCCTTTGAAGGCATGGTGACCAAGAAGATTATTGAAAGCTTCAACACGGAGTTTGCGCTGCTCAGCTGCAAGGCGATCAATCTGGACGGCGGGGTCTATGACTCAAATGAAGAAGAAGTGGAACTGAAAAAGCGAATGATCGATCATGCGTCCAAGACGATTCTGCTGGTGGATTCCTCCAAATTTGACAGGATCGCGTTTGCACATATGGTGGACCTGGAACGTCTCTATATGCTGATTACCGACAAAAGACCGTCTGACAAGTGGTGTGACCGCCTTCGGAAAAATGGCGTAAAACTGCTCTGCCCTGAGCAGGAAGAAGGCAGCAGGGGCGGCGAATAAAGTATTACGGCTGTGGTTCTGTAATGCCTGGCCCGATCAGTTCCCCTATGGGAAAGGTGAAAGTGAGAGATTGAATATGCTCCTCCAGCAGTGTTTCAAAACGCTCGACTGCACGCACTGACGAAAGTCTGGGCGTTGTGTGAGTGATCTTGTAACAGACACGCAGCGGAGGGGCATTTTTGATTTTGCTCACAAACAGTCTGCGCTTGCGGCTCAACTCCCGGACGACTGAAGCGGGAGCGATCAGCCAGCAGGAATCATCGAGCCACAGGCGTGAGAGCATGGTGATGGTATCTACGGTCAGGAGGGGTCTGGCCGAAGCGGCCATCCATCTGTCGTACCAGATCTGATACTGGTCGTCCCAGCTCAGAAAAATGCTGGAGGATGGATTCAGTTCATCTGTGTGAATCAGAGCTTTTGGAACTGCCGGATGCTCTGACTGGACCAGATAAAGAGGCTCTTCGTAGATTTTCTCGGTGATGATATTTTTATAATGCAGCTTATGATATACAAAACCGATGTCAATATCGTGATTGTTGAGCAGCTGATAGAGTTCGGAAGACTGATGAGTGCGGATGTTCAGTACGATCTGTTCATCTGAGACCATGATCTTCCTGTAGAGCGGGGCCAGAAGAGCTGTATTCAGACTGTCCGTACATCCGATGGTGATGGGGATCTGCTCTTCCGAAAGGCTGAGCAGCTGTGTTTCTTTCCATAAAGCGAGCAGACGTTCGGCGATGGGAATGAAATCAGCGCCTTTCGGGGTCAGGTCTACCTGCTTGAGCCCTTTCCTGCGCACGATCAGCGGGAAGCCAAGTTCTTCCTCGATCGACCTGAGGCGATGGCTTACCGTTGGCTGAGAGATGAACAGAAGGTCCGCTGTTCTGGTAATGCTTCCGGTTGATACTATAGTGAGAAAGGTTTCGATTTCGGCCAGATTCATAAGAAAAATCTCCTTTCCATATCTGTATTTTACAGCAGGATAAGGAAAATGGGCAAGTATGAAAACCACGGCAGATGCGCCGTGGTTTTCTTTTTCGTTACTATTCACAGCCCCGCCTCCATCAGACCTCAGACCATCCGTGCTTCGCACGTATGATGCATCTTCGATGCTCCTGTCTGAGGTTATGGGGGCGGGTCCTGCTTCGCAGGCCAAATTTGAAATCAGAACCTGCTTCTTACGTGCAAGCACGACGAAGCAGAACCTGATTTCAAACAGGCTGTGAATAGTAACTCTTTTTCCGCAGCATATCCGTAAATCAATGCCATCAGAAAAAAGGAATTCATTTTTCTGAAGCCGGATGAAACGATCCCGGTAAGTTAATCTTCCTGTGGATAATATGCATGCTTTATGGTAAGATGAAAAAACAAGATGGAGAAAAACAGCTGATTTTACGGGCAGAAAAATCCGAGTTCATACCAAATGGAGTAAGGAAATGGGAAGAGAAGAACACAATGTTGTTTCTGGTAAACCCGGAAGAAAAGAAATCATTATTTTTATTATCATGTTTGCGGCAGCAGCGGTTTTAGCCGGAATCGTTGCCGTGAACAGAAGTCTTCTCGGACAGAAACCGGTATACGTTATAGAGTCCGCCAGTGAGATGGCCTTCGGTTCCGGAGGCAGTACTCTGGTAATCGATAACGGGAAAAAGACATTGCTGGTTCTTAACGAAGATGGAAAACTGAAAAAGCGGTATGACGGCGGAGAAGAACAGGATCTGTTTTTTTACGCGACCCACTGCGCCCAGAGCTCCGACGGCAGCATCTATATTTCAGATATCACCTATGGCAGAAGAGGGAATCTGCTTGACCGGGAACGCCTGATCCGGATCGGAAAAGGCGGGAGAGAGGTTCTGTACGAGATTGACTATACCGGGATGGAAGTGGAAGACATTCCGCTGCAGTACGGCCATATTGTGGAACTGCAGGAATCCGGAGGCGAGATCTACTTCACCCTTAACTATGCGGACAGAGTCGAGGTAAAAAAGGCGGACCAGTCCGGCGGGATAACAGATGTGGCAGTTTTTGCCGCGGAGGCCGTGAGGACGGACGCGGCATATGATATACAAAGCGGAATGCTTGCAGCTGCCGAGCGTACCGGAACGATCCGGATGTATGACGGTTCCGGAGACAGCTCCGTACTGGTTCAGGAAGAGGGCGGGATGCCCTTTGATATGGCTGCCCGCAGCGGCGAGGTCTATTACACGGAACTGACCGATATGACCGTCCGTCATTTTCCTGTTGCGGATCCTGAAAAGCAGCAGGTTTTTTATCAGTCGGACTCTCTTCTTTATCAGCTTGACGTATCTGCGGACGGTAATGAAGTACTGGCAACGGACAATCTTGGATTCTACAGACTTCACGGAGACGGAAGCGGTGCCTGCGCCTCTTCTGAATATGTGGATTCGGCAGGATGCGTATACTATCCGTGGGTAATTGTACTCTGGGCCTTCCTGATCGTATCCGGCCTGATCTTTGCGGCTCTTGCCGCAAGAATGCTGTACTGGATCGTGATCTCGGTTATTTCCAATGAAAACTCCATGCGGGTAATGCTGATTATCCTGACCTGCCTGGCAGTATTCTTTATCCTTTCCTATATGCTGCTCAGCCGGCTGCTGGATGCCAGTACAACTGCCAGTGAAAAGCAGACCTCTCTTTTTTCCGAGCTGTTGATGCTGGAGCTGGAACCGGAGGAGGTGTCGCAGCTGGGTTCGCCCGCTGACCATGATACGGAACTCTATGCGCGGATTAAGGCTCCTCTGGATAAGCATATCTGGAATTATTATGAAAAAGGCGAGTTTTATTACTATGTGATCTACCGGATCCTGGACGGGAAGATCGCCTATCTGATGGATTTCGAGGATACGCTTCCGGTTACTTATCCTGTGTACGAAGATGATCCTGAGGATAATGTGTACGCGGAGGTCCTGCATACGGGAGAGAGCTTCGTGACTTCGGAGATCAGCTCATACGGGGCCTGGACCTTTATGCTTTCTCCGATCCGGGATTCGGAGGGGAATATCATTGCCCTGCTGGAAGTGGGGCAGAGCCTCGATGCCATTGAACGCAGCCAGACGGAGCTTCGCAGGGAACTTCTGATCAACGCCGCCGTCAGTACGGTCGTTCTGACCATGCTTCTTCTGGAACTGATCTTCCTGATCGGATTCCTGCAGAAGAAGATGAAGCTTGATCATCTGGATGACGTGGAGTCGGTTCCGGTACGTACGATTATGTTTATTTCCTATGTGGCTGACTCCATGCAGGACGCTTTCATTGCGATTCTGTGCAGTCAGCTCTACGGGGGCGGTCTTCCGGTTTCGGACAGCGTGGCGATTGCTCTCCCGATGTCTGCCCAGCTGCTGATGATGGCCATCATGTCATTTTTCGCGGGAAGACTGACAGAGATTTTCGGTTCGAAGAGGGTGATCTCGACCGGGATGCTGATACAGATGGCCGGCTTTATCTGCTGCTTTGCGGGAGGGAATTATCCGGCGATCCTGATGGGCAAGATGCTGATCGGATGCGGTATGGGCCTTGTATATGTCGGATGCAATACTGCTGCGGCAGCGTGCAGAAACAGCGAAGTCGGCGCCGCTGCCTTTGCGGGAATCTCCGCCGGTATTCTTTCGGGCGTAACGATCGGCGCGGGTCTTGCTTCCGTGCTCCTTTCCCTGGGGGGATGGAGAACCGTCTACGGTACAGGAGCGGTTATTGTGTTTCTGGGCGTACTGCTGTCGCTCTCATCCGGCAGCGTGCATCCTGCCGCCGGGTCGCAGGATGCGGCGGACAGCCGCGGCGAAGGTTTCGAGGCATTCCTGCTTAACCGCCGTGTTCTTGGATTTTTCGCCATGATGCTGCTTCCGTTTATGATGTCCCTTTCCTACAGGGAGTATTTCTTCCCGCTGTTTGCACAGGAACGGGGCATCACAGAGGTCAGGATCGGCCAGATCTATCTGGTCTGCGGAATGGCTGTCATTTACCTCGGACCTGCCCTTTCCGAGCTTATGCTCAGAGTCTTCGGAGCTTTGTGGAGCATCATCATCGCGAGCGCAGCTATGGGACTCTGTATGCTCCTGTTTGTCATTCATCCCGGACTGCTGACCGTTATGATCGGAGTTGTGGTATTGTCTGTGGTTATTTCCTTTGCCTATACCTGCCAGTACAGTTATTTCGACATGGTTCCTGAAGCCAGGAAGTACGGGGCGGGAAAATCCATGGGTGTATATTCTGTTGCGGAAAGCCTGGGACAGACGATCGGGCCTGTAACCTACGGCGCGCTGCTGTCTTTCGGCTATCGCGAGGGAATAGGGATTTTTGCTTCTGTCATGCTCGGACTTACGTTGATCTTTATGCTCCTGATGGCGAAAGAAGCAGGTAATTACAAAGAAGAAGCGGAATAAGGAGTTAAGAAAATGGAGTTTTGTCCTGTCGGTCCGGAAGATCTCGAAACGATTGCCGTACTCTCCGAACAGTATCTCACACACGGCAAAAAGATTAAGGATGATATCCGGCACCACCGGGATATGAATGGTTATTTCGGTGTGAAAGCAGTGGAAAACGGAGAGATGATCGGCTTCTATACCTGTATAGAAGATGATATTATATTTACCCTGCCTCACCCGGAACTGAAATCTGAAATAGAAAAAATAACCGGCGGAGAAAAAACAATTACAGGGGATACCCTTTATGTAGAGGCCGCCTGGCGCGGAAAAGGAATCGCAAGCGAGCTGGCGAGACGGATTACGGACATGGCCAGGGAAAGAGGCGGAAAATATTTTCTTACGGAGGCGTGGATCCATCCGGAAGGGGTGACTCCCGCAAAAAAGATCGTCACATTTAACGGAGAAGTGATCTTCGAAAAAATCATCCCCTTTTTTTACAGGGATCTTCCAAAATACGGCATGGAATGCCCGATCTGCGGAAAAGACTGCAGGTGCGGGGCGGAAGTGCAGCTGCACAGACTATAATCCGGCGGCCGGGTTTACAGAATAGCAGAGGGAAAGAGATGGATCAAACGAAATTGAAGCAGGGACTGCGCCCCCGTATCACCCTGGTATTGCTGATTCTTATGTTTTTCATGGCGGCAGTTATATCGGGAGTCAGCTATTATGCCTTCCGGAGTACCTATCTCAGATTCTACGATGACAAAGCCCAGCAGATGGTCCGGATCGCGGCGGAGAGGACAAAGTGGGAAAAAATAGCTGATTACGCCGAAACAGGGGAAACAGATGAATATGTGAAAGATCTGCTTGATTTTTACGACAATATGAAGATCAGCGCATATTCTCCGCTTTACCTCTACCTCTTTGTTCCCGGGAAGGACAGCTTCACTTATCTTTATGAAGCGAGGACGCCGGAGGATGATATGCAATATATTGCATCCTGGGGAGATGTCTTTGAGTATACGGATTTCGAGTATGAAAACATCGTTCCGGATATCGAAGCCAAAAAGGCGCATGATCAGATTACCTATCAGAATACCGAGACATACGGGGACGGCCTGAGTACCTGGGCGCCGGTGCTGGATCAGGACGGGAATGTCCGTGCCATGGTGGAACTTGATTATCTTCTGCCTTATTTCAAACGCGATCTGAATCAGTTTGTCCAGCGGATTTTAATCATTTTTGTAATCCTCATTTTCGGCATTCTTCTGACTCTGCTGATCTATCTTGAACATAATGTGCTGGTCCCCATCGGGCTGCTGAACAAAAGCGTGGATACTTACGAGCATGGAAAACTGGAACTGTCCCGGCGGCTGTTCAGAAAGGATGACGAGATCAGGCATCTGTCAGAGTCCTTCGGCAGCATGGTTGAGCGGATCGAGCAGTATATGCTGGAGATTGCCGCGGGAACAGCGGAGAGGGAGCGGATCAGCGCGGAACTCAACGTTGCGAAAAAAATCCAGGCGGATATGCTGCCGAGCACTTTTCCCGCATTCCCGGACAGGGCTGACTGCGATATTTACGCTACCATGGATCCGGCCAAAGAGGTTGGGGGAGATTTCTACGACTTCTTCCTTATGGATGAGAATCATCTGGCCCTGGTTATGGCAGATGTCTCCGGCAAAGGGATTCCGGCAGCGCTGTTCATGGTAATATCCAAAACGCTGATAAAAAACCGTGCGCTGCTGGGCGGCAGCCCGGCACAGATTCTGCATGACGTCAATGAGCAGATCTGCGAAGGAAACGACGAGAATCTTTTTGTTACCGTCTGGCTTGCGATCGTGGATCTGAAAACCGGCAGAGGCATGGTCTCCAACGCAGGGCATGAGCATCCTGCTCTCTGCAGAAAGGGAGGGAGGTTTGAACTGGTCCAGTATAAGCATTCCCCGGCTCTGGGCGTAATGCCGGGGATTTCTTTCAAGGAGCATGAGATAAACCTGGAACCCGGAGACAGGATATTTGTCTACACGGATGGTGTAACAGAAGCAAACAATAAAGAATATGAACTGTTTGGAACAGAGCGGATGGTGGACGCTCTTAACAGTAATCCGTCAGGTCCGGTGTCGCTTGTACTGCAGAATATCAGGCTGGCTGTAGACCGCTTTGCCGGAGCGGAACCGCAGTTTGATGATACGACGATGCTGCTGTTTGAATATAAGGGGCCTCAGGGCGAAGCAGCGCAGGAGACGTGAACCCAGCCGGCTTCAGGGAGAGGCGGCGCGGGTACCATGAATTTAATCAGCCTCAGGGCGGGACAGTGCAGGAGACATGAACCATGTCGCCTGCATTGATTTTGCTTTACCTTTCAGATTGTTTGAGATATGATAGGTATTCGGGAGCAAAAAAATATGAGGGAAGGACTACTGAATCTGCGGTATGGTCCGATAAGAGGGATGAAGGAGATTGTTTTATGCCCGAGATAAAAGAAAGGCTTCAGAAAGCCGGAATTAATATTATTATGAGTTACATCGAGAAGGATCCCGAGAAGAATCTGGAAAAGCTTCTGGACGGATTCGATCTTTTTTCAAACGGATCCTTTGCGGTTCAGAGAAAGTATTTCAGGAAATTCCTGATCGATAACCCGGATTCGAACTGGAGAAAGCTGGCGATGCGTGTTCTGAAAGAGATGCATCCCCGCGTTCTGAATAAGCTGGTGGCGAATTTCTTCCTGAACGCGAACATGATCGGCTGGAAAAAACAGGAGGAGCTGCGGAATAAGTATAACTGCAATATTCCATGGGCGATTCTTCTGGATCCGACCAGCGCCTGCAACCTGCACTGCACCGGCTGCTGGGCGGCTGAATACGGCAACAGGCTGAATCTGAGCTATGAGGATATCGACAGCATCATCCGGCAGGGAAAAGAACTCGGCGTATATTTTTATATCTATACCGGCGGCGAACCGCTGGTCAGGAAAAAGGATATTATCCGGCTCTGCGAGGAGCATGATGACTGCATCTTCCTGTCCTTTACCAACGGAACCCTGATCGACGAAGCCTTCGCGAACGCCATGCTCCGGGTTGGAAACTTTATTCCCGCGATCAGTGTGGAAGGGTTCGAGGAAGCTACAGACGGCCGCAGAGGAGCGGGAACATTTGAAAAAGCTACGGGGGCGATGGAGATTCTTCGTTCAAAGCGCCTGCCTTTCGGAATTTCCGCATGTTATACCAGCCAGAATCTTGAAAGTATTACCAGCGAAGCTTTCTACGACCAGACAGTGGCCTGGGGCGCTTACTTTATCTGGTATTTCCACTATATGCCTGTCGGAAAGGATGCGGTGCCGGAACTGATGCTCACTCCGGAACAGAGAGAGTATATCTATCATAAGATCCGGGAATACAGGCAGACCAAGCCGATCTTCGGCATGGATTTCCAGAATGACGGCGAATTCACCAAAGGCTGCATTGCCGGCGGAAGACGGTATCTGCATATCAACGCGAACGGCGACGTCGATCCCTGCGTGTTTATTCATTTTTCGGATTCCAACATCCATGAAAAAACACTGCTGGAATCCCTCAGGTCTCCGCTCTTCCAGGCGTATCACGATAATCAGCCCTTTAACGACAATCATCTGAGGCCGTGCCCGATGCTTGAGAATCCGGAGATTCTTGAGCGGATCGTGAAGCAGACAAACGCGAAGTCAACGGATCTGGAAGCTCCGGAATCAGCGGAAGCACTGTGCGGACGCTGCAAGGCCTACGCTGCGAACTGGAAACCGACAGCGGAAAAGCTCTGGACGGCATCCCATCCGGCCAAAAGCAAATAAAAGCAGGAACGCCGAAGACATTCCTGAATAACTGAGAACGAAAAACTGCGCAGGCAGCCTGACTGAGCCCCGTATTCCGGGCAGGCTTCCGCGCAGTTTTTTTACTGTATGGGCAGAATAATGCGGATTCTTGTCCCCAGGCCGGTCCGGGAGAGAATCTCAAAATGTCCCCTGTGTTTGTCGATGATCCATTTTGCGATAGACAGCCCCAGACCAGTTCCCTGATAGGAGCGGACTTCATCTGAACGGTAGAAGCGTTCGAACATCTGCTTCACATCCGCCTCCTCCATGCCGATGCCGGTATCCTGTACCTGGATATATACCTCATTCTGCCCGGCCCTGCCGCATTCCAGGAGAATCTCGTCGCCGGCTTTCGTATATTTTGAAGCGTTATCTATAAGAATACGGACCGCCTGCTTGAGCAGCCCGGCATCCGCCTGTATGATCAGCTGTTCCCCGGCCGGATGATAGCGGTAAGGGTGATCCTCGTCAATCATAAAAGACTCTTCATAGACCTCCTGCATCATGGCGGAAAGGTCGGTTTCCCCGAGATTGACGGACGTTTTCCCGCTGTCGCCGCGCGCAAGGAAGAGAAGCTGTTCTACCAGGTGATTCATATGGTCCGCCTCATTGCGTATGGCGCTGATGGATTCGTCAAGGATTTTTTCATCCTCTTTGCCCCAGCGGTCCAGCATATTGGCGTAACCCTGGATAACTGCTATGGGGGTGCGCAGTTCGTGGGAAGCGTCGTTGACAAAACGGGCCTGCTGGCGGTAGCTGTCCCGCATCCGGACCAGAAGGTTGTTGATTGCGGCCTCCACTCCGACAAGATCGGAATCCTGAAAAGAAAGGGTCTGCGACTCGCCGGGACGGATGTGTTCGATCGCATCCTCCAGTACATGATATTTGTCTTCGGTAAAGGAGAGCCGGCTCAGTTCATCCGCGCGCAGGGCGATCTCATTGATCGGACTGAGGATCCGGCGGATCTGCCTGTTCTCACCGAAATAACCCAGCAGGAGACTGATCAGCTGCAGCAGGAGGATGGAAGCAACGGTGATTCCGGCTCCTATTAAAAAGAGGGTGACGTCTTTTTCCAGAAGAACAGCCCCGCTCTTATCCCTGACGATGTACCAGATCTGGTTAACGCCTCTGTCCGTGGTCAGGGTCCGGCTGGTATCCTGCAGAAAACTGAGGGAAGAGAAGCGATTGTATTCCAGACCGAAGAAGAAGGCAACTGAGGCCAGCAGGAAGAGAAGGAAATCCGAAAAGAGGTAGATGCCCAGCTTCCTGCGGATCAGCCTGATCTGCAGCTTCCGGGTGATGGACGTCATCCGCCTGGACTGATCCCCGTAGGGAGCATGTTTTATAACAGCTTTTCCGCTTTCCCGGGATTTGATTTTTGTTTTTTTCATGATTTCTGAATTAAGAAAAATGGCATCGACTGAAGCCGGGCAGTGATGCGCCCGGCGTTCACTCTTCCCAGCGGTTTATGACATAACCGACGCCCCGTACGGTCCGGATCATCCGGACGGAAAACGCGTCGTCGATCTTGGAGCGCAGGTAGCGGATATAGACATCGATCACGTTGGTTTCACCCGCATACTCATAGCCGCAGACTTTTTCCAGCAGGGTATCCCGTGAAAGGACAATATCCGTATTCTCCAGAAGAGTACGCAGCATCAGAAACTCTCTGTTGGTCAGGGAGATTTCATGCCCGTTCATGGTAACACGGTGTCTGGGAATATCCATCAGGAGCGGCCCCCAGCGGAGCGTGCCTTCGGAAAGCGGCTGGGATTCGGATGAATGGCCGTCCTGCCGCGGATGAAGCTTCAGAGCCACGCGGATCCGCGCCAGCAGTTCTTCGATGGCAAAAGGCTTGGTGACATAGTCAACCGCGCCCGCGTCCAGACCGGATACTTTGTCCATAACGGCATCACGGGCTGTCAGGAGAATAACCGGCGTATCTTTTTCTTTCTTCAGCCGGCGGAGAATCTCCAGGCCGTTCAGTTCCGGAAGCATGATATCCAGAAGGATCAGGTCATAGTCTCCGGCCAGAGCCTCGGCAAGGGCAGCGCGGCCGCTGCCCTCTGTTTTTACCTCATATCCCTCATGCTTCAGTTCCAGCTCGACAAATCGGGCCAGTTTTGCTTCGTCCTCCACAACAAGGATTTTTGCGCTCATATCTTACTCCTGTGTTTCCTGATTCTGTTCCCTCTTTCTGGCGTTTTCTTCGCTTGCGCTGCGGAACCCTTCCTTCAGGCTTTCCGCGGCGGCTCCCGCAGATTCCATGAAGGCATTGGCTTTTTCCAGATCGTCTTTTCCCTCAAAGGAATAACGGACTCCGAAAAGCAGCGCGACCAGCATGACCGGGATCGAGATCTTCCAGCTGAGAAGAAGGATCACAACGGCTGCAAGAAGCGGGATACGTACGATATTCTCATCTTTGTGATTGATGCAGAAGGAATTGTCACGGCAGATCCGGATAAAGTTTCTGACTGCCTGCCCGATTGTTTTGCCCAGACGGGGCTGATGCGCCTGCTGTTCCTTCACCTTCTCCACAACCGGGATGTATTCTGTCTGCTGGTCATAGCTGGTTGAATAATTCTGCTGGCCGGGGCTGCTTGTGCGTCCTGCCTTTTCAAGGGCCACCATCGCGTCAAGCAGGTCCCAGTTATTCGCTTCCAGGGCAGCTTTCGCTTCTTCATAACTTACATTGGCACGTTCTCTGAGCTTTTCAACCTTTTCAAGATTATCCATAACTGTTCCTTTCCTGTGCCTGCGCTCCGGCAGGTATATTTTAACCGGTCCCGGTTTTCCGGGCCGTCCTCTCTTTGACGATGCCTATGATAAAACCCCAGTCTTAACTGAGCTTTTAAGAAAGATTAAAAACAGATTAGAAAACAGCTGTAGACAGATTAATGGATCTGTTCTCTTGTTCATAAAGCGCGCCGGCAAGCCCTGGCATCAGTTTATAACCAATTCATGATAGCATAGCGTTTTTTCAGCGTCAATTGAGGGGTATGCCGCATCCTGGATGCTGCTGTCAGAGCTTGTGGGGAAGGTTTCTGCTTTGCAGCTTTCGTCTGACAATGAAAAGTAACGGCGAAAGCTGTCAAAGATCATCCTGTCCCGTTGACGGGCACGGGACAGGATGTTATAATCTCTGAAAAATAAGAGAAGGCTCACGGAAGTGTGTAAGGTGAAGGGATTGAAGAACAGATAATTTGATTTGGCGGATACAGACAGGATTGGATGGCCCTTAAGGGTCTGTTTGTGTATGCCGGATCAGGTTATCCGTATTCATTTGAGACCCCTCACAGCAGTGTTCTGTGGGTGTTCCGGCATACACCGGTCTTCATGATATACGTATAATCTGCTTTCGGTGGAGAGCAGATTTTTTTTGTGCGCGATGCATGCAGTCATCGCGGAAGCGGACAGGAAAAAGCTGCCCTGTCCGGAGGGGCCGTCCCGGATAGAGGGAGGTAAAACATATGGCGCAGATCAGCGTGAATAAGCTGACTTTTTCCTACGACGGCAGTGCGGATACCGTCCTTGAGGATATCTCTTTTCATATAGATACAGACTGGAAACTGGGACTGATCGGGAGAAACGGGAAAGGCAAGACGACCCTCCTGAATCTGCTCATGGGAAACTATGAGTACAGGGGAACGATTACGGCAGGCACGCGTTTCGATTATTTCCCCTATTCCCCCAGCAGGGATGACATGGAGAAGACGGCGGAAGACCTTCGCGGGAGCTGGAAACCGGAAGCGGAACAGTGGCAGATCCTGCTTCAGATGAACCTGCTCGGCATGGACCCGGAGTGCCTGTACCGGCCTTTCAGAACGCTCAGCCAGGGAGAGCGGACCAGGATCATGCTTGCCGTACTTTTTGCGGAGGGAAATGAATTCCTTCTGATTGACGAACCCACCAATCACCTGGATCAGGAAAGCAGGGAGATTGTCAAGGCGTTTCTGGCCGCGAAAAAGGGCTTTATTCTTGTCTCCCATGACAGGGACCTGCTGGACGCCGTCTGTGACCATGTGCTGGTTCTGAACCGGGAAACGGTGGAAGTGCAGGCCGGGAATTTTTCATCCTGGTGGGAGAACAAAGAGAGGAAGGACGCATTTGCCCGCGCGGAGAACGAGAAACACCTGAGGGAAATCGGGAAGCTGAAAACTGCCGCGGACAGAAGCAGCCGCTGGGCGGACAAGAGCGAACGCTCCAAGATCGGATTTGATCCGGTTAAGGAAAATGACAGAAGCATCTCCACCAGGTCCTTTATCGGGGCAAAGACTAAAAAGATGCAGGCCAGGGTAAAATCTTATGAAAGGAGGCTTGACCGGGAGATTGAGGAGAAGGAAGGTCTTCTTCAGGATATTGAGCAGGTAAGGGATCTGAAGCTTATGCCGCTTCGTTTCCATAAAGAAGTTCTGGTCAATGCCGACGGTCTCTCCCTGTGCTATGAGAAGGCCGGGCGTGTCCTGTTTGAAGGGCTGCGCTTTCAGGTCAGGCGCGGGGACAGGGTTATCCTGTCCGGGGAAAACGGCTGCGGAAAATCCAGCCTGCTCAAAGCGGTCCTCAGGAAGCTGGCCCTCCTGCCTGAGGATGACCCGGCCATGGAACTTTCTGAGAGAGGAATTCTGGAAGTGCCTTCCGGACTGACTGTATCCTTCGTAAGCCAGGACACTTCTTTTTTGTCAGGTTCCCTGACGGATTTCTGCGAAGCCCGCGCTCTGGACAGGAGCCTTTTTCTTGCCGTGCTGCGGCAGCTGGATCTCGGCCGGGAACAGTTCGTCAAAAAGCTGGGAGATTTCTCGGAGGGACAGAAAAAAAAGGTTCTGATTGCCGCAAGTCTGGTTACTCCGGCCCATCTTTACATCTGGGATGAACCGCTGAATTATATCGATGTATTTTCCAGAATGCAGATTGAGAAACTGATTCTGGACTTCTGTCCGACCATGCTGATGGTAGAACATGACGTCCGTTTTCAGGAGAAAACGGCGACAAAGATCATCCGCCTGTGAAGAAGAAAACATATTGACAAGTATACTTGGCAGTATTATAATGCTGTTATGCCAAGTATACTTGGACAATAAGGAAGAGCGGGGATTTTTGCGGAAAACCCGGCGGAAGAAGAGCAGACCGCGCCGGCTGCACGGCGGTCCGGATGAAATGCTGAAGGCAGGAAAGGGAGGTGGAATCTGCTGTGAATAAAGAAGAAATTCTGGAAAGAAGCAGACAGGAAAACAGAAAAAGAGATGAGATGGAGGCGGACACTTTCGCCAGGGCAGGGCAGCTGGCCACCGCGGTGGGAGGCATCGTCTGCATGGCGGTCATTCTGCTGGAAGGCTTTCTTGCAGGAAGGGTTAATTACGGTACCTGGGCGGTTTATCTTTCCATGGCCGGGTCCATGCTGCTCGGGAAATACAGGCGCCTTAATAAAAAGCATGAACTTATATTTGGAATCGCGGAGCTCGCGCTTGCGGCGGCATTCTTTGTTATGTTTGTGCTTCAGCTGGTGAGGTGACGGGATGGACGATAAGCTGATTCTGAGAAACAGGCTGAAACAGGTCCGCAGCGAGAAAAAGCTGTCGCAGGCACAGCTGGCTGAACTGGTCGGAGTTTCAAGGAATACGATCAGTTCCATCGAGACCGGCCAGTTTAATCCGACAGCGAAGCTGGCGCTTATCCTGTGCATTGCGCTTGACACAAAGTTTGAGGATCTTTTTTATTTTTAAATATGTTTTCTCCCGGCCGGATTTTGTCCGGCCGGTTTTCTTATCTGACCGGGTTTATTCGGCGAACAGATCTTCCGGCACATAATGGACGATGGCCTGGATGTTCTGCTTGTAGTTGCCGAAGCTGCTGCCGTATATGGCAACGCCGCCGTCATGCCCTTCGAAAGGATGGGTTTCAATGCGCAGCCTCATCTCGTTATGGCTGTCAAGGAAGGTCCAGCCTGTACCGGGTTCCTGTGCTTTAACGCCGTCGATGAAAATCCCCATCTCGTTGATGACAAGCATCTTCAGATGACCGTGCTGGCACTGATGGTTTTTCCACCAGAGAGGAGTGTAGATTCCCCGGGAATTGATTTCAGGCTCCGTGATCCAGCTGCAGAGAGGCTGATCGTTCAGGGCGAAGGAAATAAGAGAACCGGATTCCGCCGCTGCCCCCTGGTCCGCCGAAGACATCTCCAGACTGATGGTAAGCTGCACGATTCTCTGATTTTCCGGCAGCAGGTTGGGGATCCGGTATTCAATATACCCGTCATGGAACCAGAGGATCTCCGCGTCCAGATGCTGCGGATAGGAGAAAACCCTGGGATCATTTTCCTGCGCGAGCATCTGCAGGCTGTCTGCCAGTCCGCAGGGAGAGAGAACCGCGTAATTGCTGTAATGGCCGATCTGCAGTTCTGTCTCGTACACCTTGCTGCTGCGCTCCTCGATCTGGGGATGGATATTCAGGAGGATCTGGTTTTCCCCAAGGGAGCAGATCTTCTGCAAGCCTCTGCCGGTGTGCTCAGCTTTTACCTTGATGATCCCGCATTCTTCAAGCCTTCGGACGTGGCCGGTAAGCGCCCCGTTGGTCAGATTCAGGGCCTGCGCAATTTCATTCAGGTTCATCGGCCCCTCTTTGGCGAGCAGTTCGATGATCTGCATACGCGCCTCCGAACCGAGCGTTTTGAACAGCTCCAGTCCTTCTGTCAGTCCATTGATTCTTATCATAGCGGTCTCCCTTTTATACACTGTACAGGATCCGGAATTCGATATCCTGATTGTAATTGCCGAAATCCCGGCCGAAGAGGGTCAGCCCTCCGATATGGCGGGCAGCGTCCGGAACCGCTATGCGCAGATACATGGGTGCTTTGCCCGTAACGTTCAGTTCCCCGATTGTGACCGGTGAAATCTTCAGATCATCCATAAAAGTTCCGTCCGAACGGATCTCAAGCGTTTTGATGAGGCCGTACTGGTTCCAGTTGGGGAACCACCATTCCGGCGTGAACAGTCCGGGGACGTCCGCAAAATCGCCGGGACTGGTCCAGACTCCCAGCAGGGTTCCGTTCAGATAGAAGTGGAGGTCGGACGGCCAGTGCGGATTGCTGCCGGGCGCTTCGGAACTGAGTTCCATGGAGACGGAGATCTGTTCAATCCGGGAATGCCGCGGGATGACGCAGGGGATCATATACTCCACATAACCTTTTGTGAACCAGAGAATATCCGCTTCATAGTGTTTCCAGTGGGTGAAATACCTGGGGTCGTCGACGTCCCCGATCAGGGAATCTGCGGAGGAAAGGCCGCAGGTAGGGTATACGCTGCAGGAAGAATACTGGCCGACCCGCAGGTGGGAGCGGAATTCATTGTGCTGCTGCTGGTTTCCGGAAAAAACGAACAGGATCTTTTCAAGGTGAGGTTCACAGATCTTCAGGTTTCCATGCCGGGAAATGTCTGTATTGACCCGGATCAGGCCGCAGCCTTCGAGTTTTCGGATATGCGGGGTCAGGGCCCCGTTGGATAGATCCAGAGCCTGCGCCAGGTCATTCATGCTCATTCTTCCGTTTTTTATAAGAAGGTTCAGGATGCTTACACGCACTTCTGAACCGAGTGCGCTGAAAACTTCAAGCTCTTCTTCAAACTTGCTGATATATCTCATATCATGGCCTCTGTTTTCTCTTTTATAATGGTCTGCGTCTGCTTTCCGCCAGGATCCGGACAATGCACCTGTTCGCGGGAAAGTCCCTGTACCGTCAGCCCTGACTTCAATCAGCGCAGGAAACATACTGCTGCCGGGAGAAGGATTCTCCGGGGACGGTGAGACAGGCTGAAGCCTGCCATTATCTTAACATGATTATTTTAAAATAGAAAGGATGATTTTAGACAAAATTAAAACATTATTTTTTATATGGAAATATTGCACAAAAACAATCAATTAAAATTGTGCATAATTTTCGAAAGTGAATTAATGGTATAGAAAAACCTAAAATATTTTGGCTATCGCTATTGACATCAAAAGGGAACAGGGATATAGTGTAGCCATAAAGAAGCCGCGTTGCTGCGGCGGATGTAACTCTAAGGCGAGACAGTAAACACTTGTCCGGTATGGACAGCACTAAATCAGGAGGAAGAAGCAAGATGAAGAAGACATGGCTTAGTGTCGCTATGGCTGCTGCTGTTATGGCAGCGATGCCCTTCGCTGCGATGGCAGAAGAAGGCGAGGCAACTGCAGTCACAACTGTAGGCCCGGAAGACGGAACCCATTTTGAGATGTGGTCATTCGTGGACGCTCACAACGAGTTCTACGGAAAGATGGTCGAACTGTGGAACGAGCAGAATCCGGACAAGCAGCTGAATGTTACCTTCAGCACCTATCCGTATTCGGATATGCATAACAAGCTGATGATGTCCCTGCAGGCAGGCAGCGGCGCTCCGGATATGTGCGACGTTGAGATCGGACAGTTCCCGAACTACACAGGCGACGACACACCGCTCTATGCCCTGAACGATGCACTGGCTCCGTATGAGGCAGACTGCGTAACCTCCCGTCTGGATGTCTATTCCAAGGCTGACGGAACCCGCATCGGTGTTCCGACTCACGTAGGCGCTTCCGTTATGTACTGGAACGCGGAACTGCTCGAGAGCTACGGACTGGATTACAAGTCAGTCAAGACCTGGGATGATTACACCGCGCTCGGCGAGCAGCTGAAAGAAGCTTCCAACGGCGAAGTTTTCCTGACCAGCGTTGATACCGGCGGAGTTGACTGGATGTGGATTGCCATGGCTGAGTACGGCGATGACTGGACCGGCGGCCCGGACGGCGAACCGAATGTTGAGCTTGATTCCGTAAAGAAGATGATGACCATGCAGAAGCAGTGGCTGGATGACGGCATCGCCATGATCTCCACTGACGGACACATCGACCTTGAAGCCGGATTCAAGAACGTTTCCGAGGGCAAGGTTGCTTCCTTCCCGAAGGCAATGTGGTACATGAGCCGCTTCACAAACTATATGCCGGAGATGGAAGGCAAGTACGACATCACCACGATCCCGGTATTTGAGGAAGGCCAGAAGTACTCCGTAGGTATCGGCGGAACCGGTACGGTCGTTACAGAGCAGAGCGCGGATCCGGCTCTTGCGGCTGAGTTCCTGGCATGGGCGAAGCTTTCCAAGGAAGGCGAGTCCTACATCTGGAGCGTTCTTGGATTTGACGTCTGCAATTCCGCACTTTGGTTCGATGATGAGTTTGCGTTTGACGAGAGCAATCAGTACAACACCTTCTTCCGCTGCAAGCCTTATGAGGTTCTTCAGCAGATTGCCAATGACGACGCGATCGGAACGATCTACTCCACCAAAGTTTCTCCGACTCTGAATGATTATATGTGCACCACGACTCTGAATGAGGTCTTCGAGGACGGCATGGATATCGACGAGGCACTGGCAGAGTGCCAGGAATATCTTGAGATGGAGCTGATGTAATCCGGAAAGATCCGTTCTGCAGCCACGCAGGATGACTTGTACGGGAGAAACGGAGCCTTCTGGTTTCTCCTGAGAGAAAACCGAATGATGGATGGATGAGGGGGAGCCTGGGAATAGCATTCCCAGGCTCCTTTTTCCGGAAAACGGCAGAGAAGTTACCGGATCCACTTTCTGCGAAGCTTCCGGTACCAGATATTTTAAAAGTTTCAGCAGACAGTTATTCCGGAAAATGAAGGAGAACATTTGTTATGCAAAAGTTTAAAAAGCTCTTTTATTCTCAGAAGGTGGCGCCCTTTGTATTCGTGCTGCCATTTGTACTGAGCCTTCTGATTTTCTGGGCTTATCCGCTGATCAGCGGCATCGTCATGAGCTTCCAGGACATCAGTTTCGGGAACAGGACCTTCGTAGGAACCTCCCATTATGTAAAGCTTGCCAATGATAAATTCTTCCGGACCGCGGTTCTGAACAGCGTGGAGTATATGGCCCTGACGCTGCTTCTGATGATTCCGATCCCGCTGGTGCTGGCCGTTATGATGGAAAGCCGCCTGACAAAGGCCAAGGGCGTATGGAAGGTCATCATGTACATTCCGGCGCTTACTTCCGTGGTTATCTCCGGTATGCTTTTCCGTATGATGTTCTCTGAATCTGACGGAAGCCAGATGAACCAGCTGATGATTGCCCTCGGACATACGCCGATCGCCTGGCTGAAGACAAAATGGACGGCCTGGATCGCGCTTCTGCTTCTCTGTATGTGGAGATGGACCGGCGTCAACATGCTTTATTTCGTCTCCGGCCTGAAAGCCATCGACAATTCCATCTACGAATCGGCAGATATTGACGGAGCCAACGCAAGACAGAAATTCTGGTATCTGACCCTGCCCCTGATCAAGCCGACAACCATCTATGTTATCACAATCTCCGTATACGCGGGTCTGTCCATGTTCCTTGAGAGCTTCATGCTGTGGAACGGCAACTCTTCGCCGAAGAACATCGGTCTGACAATCGTCGGATACCTTTATAAGAGAGGTATCGAGAAGAATGACCTGGGATACGCCTGCGCGGTCGGTATGGTTCTCATGGTGATCGCCCTGGCCATCAATGTTGTACAGCTGATTGCGACCGGTACGTTTAAGAGGGAGGAATCATGATATGGCAGTGAATAAGAGCAATCAAAAGACCATGGAAGCCAACCACAGAGGGCTGTCTTTCCTGGTAACCCTCCTTTTTGCGGTTCTGTGTTTCTTCATCGCCTTCCCGCTGCTGGCAGGTCTTCTGGCTTCTTTCCGTCCAGGACGTGAGCTGGTCCAGAACGGTCTGGCCATCAACTGGGATTTCAAGACGATGACCCTGGACAACTACCTGTATCTGTTCGGCCTTGCCGGCGGCAACAGCAAGATCGACTCCGCCAAGTATTTCATGTGGTATAAGAATTCCCTGATCCTGACCATTCTCACGGTGGTGCTGACCCTTCTGGTCTGCTATTTTGTAGCGTATGGTCTGACCATGTACAAGTTCAGGCTGCAGGGATTTCTTTTCTTCATGGTTATCGCTACCATGTGCGTACCTTTTGAGATCCTGATGCTCCCGCTTTACCAGGAAGTAACCTCACTGCATATCATCAACACCAGAGCAGGAGTCATCCTGCCCGGCCTGTGCGCTGCCTCGACGATTTTCTTCTTCCGGCAGTACATGCAGGGACTTCCGCTGGAGCTGCTGGACGCGGCCCGGATTGACGGCTGCACGGAGTACGGAATTTCCGTGAGGATCATGATGCCTATCACAAAGCCGGCTTTTGCTTCCATGGCCATCCTCTGCGCGATGGGATCCTGGAACAATATGCTCTGGCCCATGCTTGTATTCCGTGATACCAACAAGTTCACGCTGCAGATCGGTTTGAATACCCTTCTTACTCCTTACGGCAACAACTACGACCTTCTGATTGCAGGCTCCATGTTCGGTATCATCCCGATTCTGGTGATTTACCTGATTTTCCAGAAGTACCTGATCGACGGCATGACCGCCGGCGCCGTAAAGGGCTGATGTGCATGACAGTTTCTGCATGATTGAGAGTTTCTGCATTATAAGGGAGATAAAAATGGCGAATTATTATATCAATGCTGCTGTTAAAAAGAGCAAAATCAATAAGGAGATCTACGGTCATTTTTCGGAACATCTCGGACGCTGCATCTATGAGGGCATCTATGTGGGAGAGAACTCCGATATACCGAATGTGAACGGCATGCGCTGCGACGTTGTTGAAGCCCTGAAAGAGATCAGGGTTCCTGTTCTGCGCTGGCCGGGCGGATGCTTCGCGGATGAGTATCACTGGAAAGACGGCATCGGTCCGAAAGAAAGCCGCAAGAAGATGATCAATACCCACTGGGGCGGCGTTGTGGAGGACAACAGCTTCGGCACGCATGAGTACATGGAACTGTGCAGGCAGCTGGGATGCGAGACTTATGTCAACGGCAACCTGGGCAGCGGAACCGTGCAGGAGATGTCGGAATGGGTTGAGTACATGACATTTGAAGGCGTCTCCCCCATGGCGGACCTGCGCGCGAAAAACGGGCATCCGGAAGCATGGAAGGTTGATTTCTTCGGCGTGGGCAATGAAAACTGGGGATGCGGCGGCAACATGACTCCGGAGTTCTATGCGAATGAATACCGCCGTTACCAGACCTATGTGCGACAGTATCATGCCGGAAACGGGATGGAGCAGGGGATTGACAATCCCTCTTATATCCGGAGAATCGCCTGCGGTCCCAATGTGGCTGATACGGAATGGACCGAAGGCGTCATGAAGACCCTGTTCCGCCACTGCGAAGCGAGAATGCACGGCAATGCGGACGGACTTTCCCTCCATTACTATACCCATCCGGAAGGCTGGGAGATCAAGGGAAGCGCGACGGACTTTGATGAGAAGACCTGGTACAAGACCCTGGCGAAAACATTGTATATGGAAGAACTGATCCGTATGCACAGCGCCATCATGGATCAGTATGATCCGAAGAAGAAACTCGGCCTGATCGTGGATGAGTGGGGAACCTGGTATACCGTGGAGCCGGGCACCAACCCGGGCTTCCTCTATCAGCAGAATACCATGCGTGACGCTCTGGTAGCCTGCCTGAACCTGAATATTTTCAACAAGCATTCCGACCGTGTAAAGATGGCTGCCATCGCCCAGATGGTCAATGTGCTTCAGTCCGTGATCCTGACAGAGGGTCCGCAGATGGTGAAGACGCCGACCTGGCATGTATTTGACCTGTTCAAGGAGCACCAGGACGCGCAGCTGGTGGAGAGCCGGATCGAGACAGAGATGATCGGCGAGGAAGAAGAATGGATGGTTCCGAATCTTTCCGAGTCGGCTTCGGTCAGCGCTGACGGAAAACTGCAGATAACGCTCGGCAACCTGTCTGTTACGGAGGATTATCCTGTCAGTACACAGATTACCGGATATGCGGGCAGGAAAGTTTCCGCCCGGATTCTGACCGGTGCGATGAGAGACAAGAATACCTTTGAGGCTCCGGATACGGTTGCTTCCAGAGAATTTGAACTGACAATCGGGAACGGCAATCTGGAATTTACGATCCCGGCCTGCAGCGTGCTGCATATCACCGTGGAGGAATGAGGACTCTATGAGAATGAAACTGGTCACAGCGGGACTTGTACTGGGGTTGCTCGCTCTGCCGGGCGCTTCTGCCGCCGCGGAGACGGAAGCGGATACAGCCATTGCAGCCGAGACGGAGGCGGATACAGCCGTTACGGCTGAAACAGAAGCGGATACAGCATCGGCGGAGGAACTGAAAAAGGCAGTGCATGTATGCGTGCATGATCCTTCGGTATTCGAGGATGCGGACGGAATGTTCTATGTGGTGGGATCCCATACGGCATCCGCTTCCTCGGAGGATCTGATTGAATGGAAGCAGCTGAATTTTGATTACGGCAATGGAAAAGGACTTCCCTTCTACGGCGATCTGCAGACCATGCTGGAAGAACCTTTCCGCTGGGCCGGTTTCAATGACGGAGACTGCAGCGGGAACGGATATGCCGTGTGGGCACCGGATCTGATCTGGAATCCCTATTACGTATGGGATGACGGGGATACAGGCGCGTATATGCTCTATCTGTGCTGTTCCTCCACCTGGAGAAGGTCCTGCATCGCGTTCCTGACCGCGAAGGAACTCACAGGAGACTATGTTTACGGGGACACAATTGTCTATTCCGGTTTTACAAAGAACGGAGAGTTCGACGGAAAAAGCAGCAGGGATACCAGCTGGGACAATGATTACCTGAATCTGAAGGAACTGACGGAGCTGGGGGCTTCGGGCGGCGGCATCGACGAGGTGAGCGACAACTGGTTTAACGCCGACGGAAGCTGGAACCATACCTATGCGCCGAACGCGATTGACCCGAATGTGTTCTTTGACGCTTCCGGAGAGAAGCTGTATATGGCTTACGGTTCCTGGTCGGGAGGCATGTTCCTCCTGGAACTGGACAGAGAGACCGGCAGGGCGGTCTATCCGGGAACAGACGGGACGGATGAGCCGTCCGGCAATTTCGTGGACCGCTATTTCGGCGTCCACCTGATCGGCGGAGACCATCAGTCCGGAGAAGGTCCCTATATCTCCTACGATCCGGAGAGCGGCTATTACTACCTGTACTGCACCTATGGCGGACTGATGGCGGAAGGCGGCTACAATATGCGCCTGTTCCGTTCGGAGAATGTAACCGGACCCTATCTGGACGCAGCCGGCGGCAATGCGGCGGACAATAAGTCAAACGGGGATAAGTACGGGATCAAGCTGATCGGCAACTACTGCTTCTTTGACCAGATCGGAAAGAGAGCGGCGGGACATAATTCACAGCTGAACGCATCAGACGGCAGCCGCTACCTGGTCTACCATCAGCGCTTTGATATTAAGCCGCAGCTGGAAGCGCACGAGGTCAGAGTCCACCAGCAGTTCCTGAATGAGGAAAACTGGCCTGTGACTGCTGTATATGAGTACAGAGGAGAACAGCCGGAGCATTATGAGACGCAGGAAGTCGTCGGAACCTACGAATTCATCAACCATGGAACAAAGAGCAGCGGGGATATGCTGGAGACGCAGCTTGTTACGCTGAACGAGGACGGCAGCGTTTCCGGCGGCGTCAGCGGAAGCTGGGAGAAATCCGATTCCGGCAGGGGGTATGATTACCTGACCATGGATCTTAATGGAGTCGGCTATCACGGAATCTTTTTCCGGCAGCACAAGGAAAACACGGAGTCGGACGCCGTGATGACTTTTACGGCTATCGGTGATGACAATACCTGTGTATGGGGCAGTGCGGCGGATACCGCCGGCGGAGAGATGGTGGCCGGCATGGCGGCTGAATCCCTGAAAAAAGTGATTGTGAACGCGGTGAAAGAACATGGAGCGCTTCCCTCCGAGTTCATGGGCTGCCAGATCAGCTGGACATGCTCGGATGAGAATCTGCTGTCTCAGGACGGACAGATTCTGGCTCCGGAAGAGAAGACGAAGGTTGAACTGACCGCGCTGATTCAGAGCGGCGAGACGAGTCTGGAAAGAAGTTACAATGTTACGGTGAAGCCGTAAATGAGCACGGGGACAGCCCTGAGCCGGAAGACGGCCGGGGCTGTTCTGAAATATAGAGCAGGGAAAGGAAAGCCGGCATGCTGCCTGACGGACAGAGGGATTCTGCCGGGGAGACGGATAATAATTATGAATGAAAGCCAAAGCCGGCGGCATTGCCTGAGATGCCTTCTGAGCGAGATCGACGAGGAAGCCTACAGGAAGAATATTCTCAGAGTGACAGAGCTGATGAAAGTTTCGGAGAGGGCTTCCGACAAAGTAAAAGAGCGCAGGCTGGACATCTGCAGAAGCTGTGATTACCTGGACAGCGGGACTTGCAGGGCCTGCGGCTGTTATGTGGAACTTCGGGCGACTTCCAGAGGGGGAAGATGCCCTTACAAAAAATGGACCTGAGCTACAGCTCCGGTCCGGAACATATGAATTGAGGGAGTGAGAGCAGGATGAACGCGGAAAATTACAGAAAGACCAACTATAACCACCCGTTTATAGAGCAGAGGGCAGATCCGTATATACTTCACGCGCCGGACGGCAGCTTTTATTTTACTGCGTCCGTTCCGGCTTATGACAAAATCGTCCTGCGGCACTCCCGGACCCTGGAAGGCCTGGCTTCAGCAAAAGAGCATACGGTCTGGACAAAGCATGAATCAGGGATCATGAGCATTCATATCTGGGCTCCGGAGCTTCATTTCCTGAACGGCGGCTGGTACATCTATTTCGCCGGCGGCGACAGGGATGACGTCTGGGCGATCCGGCCTTATGTACTCAAATGTGAGGGAAGCGATCCGATGAAGGATTCCTGGACGGAGATGGGGATGCTGAAGCGGGCCGATGATTTCTGCTTTAATGACTTCTCCCTGGATATGACAGTCTTTGAGCACCGCGGACATCTGTATACAATCT
This sequence comes from uncultured Lachnospiraceae bacterium, assembly GCA_902779575.1. Lineage (GTDB taxonomy): Bacteria > Bacillota > Clostridia > Lachnospirales > Lachnospiraceae > Porcincola. The sequence goes on along the minus strand of CACZBW010000003.1, from coordinate 206,929 downwards.
GGGCGGAGAAGGTAAACCAGGGGAAGAAGATCTCCAGCCTGTATATAGCCGAGCTGGAAAGCCCGACCGTCATGAAGACGGCGCAGGTTCTGCTCACGACGCCGGATTATGACTGGGAGCGGGTTGATTTCTGGGTAAATGAAGGGCCTGCGGTAGTAAAGACGGAGGACAGGATTTTCGTCACATTTTCCGCCAGCGCTACCGGAGCCTGCTACTGCATGGGAATGCTGAGCATTGACGCGGACGCGGAGATTCTGGATCCCCACGCCTGGAAAAAGGAGCGTATGCCGGTGCTGCAGACGAGTGAGGAACACGGACTGTACGGTCCGGGACACAACACTTTCTTCACGGATGAGAACGGGAACCTGGTTACTTCCTACCACGCAAGACAGTATGATGAGATTATCGGGGATCCCCTTTATGACATCAACCGGCATACTTATCTGATGGACGTGCCGTTTGAGGGAGGACGCCCGGTCTTCCGCTATGAAAACAACCGCTGAAAATACAGGTACTGCTGAAATTGTACAGATATCTGAACCCGCATGGCTCTTTCCGCTGCCCTGCGGGTTTTATTTTGCAAATTTTGCCGGAAGGAGAACGGGGAAAACGAAAGACGGAGATTTTGCGGAAGAAACAGTTGATTAATCAAGTTGAAAATGGCAGAATAAATATGACAGTATGTAGTAAGTGTTTTAATGGCATTATTTGAAGCGAGAGATTGACAGGCATAAATGAGGAGGAAAAGATGGCAGCCAATTTTACAAGACGTGATTTCCTGAAAGGAATGGCCGGCGCTGCCGGCGCGGCAGCAGTTACTACGATGATGGGCGGTTCCATGCTGGCGGCGGCGGAGGAGAAAGGGATCTACACGCCTGGTACCTACAGCGCAAGCGCCATGGGTATCGCAGGGGATGTAACGGTAACGATGACCTTCGACGCGACGAGCATCACCGATGTCCAGATCGACGTTTCAAAAGAAACGCCAGAAATCGGCGGAAAGATCGGGGAAGATATGGCTAAGGCAATTCTGGACGCCCAGAGCGCCGACATAGACGCGGTATCCGGTGCTACCGTTACCAGCGATGCGATCCGGACGGCGGCCGCAGACTGTATTTCCCAGGCTTCCGGCAAGGAAGTCGTGCTGTCGGAGAAGAAGGATGAGAGCTCTGACTGGCTTGGGGAAGCTCCGGAAATTGACGAGAGTGCCATTACAGAAGAAATCGATACCGAAGTACTGGTAGTGGGCTGCGGCACAGGCGGCTGGATCACCGCCATGACGGCGGCTGAAGAAGGCGCGAAGGTTCTGGTAGTGGAGAAAGGCGAAAAGCCGACCGGCATCCGTGAAGATATCGGAGCAATCAATTCAAAGCTTCAGCTGGAAGCCTTCAAGGAGTTCCCGGAATTTGAGATTGACAAGATTGAGGCGCTCCAGGAGCTGGTCCGCTATTCAAGCGGGTATATTGACAGTGACCTGGTCAAGGTGTGGATGGACAATTCCGGAGAGATGGTGGACTGGCTTACCAATCTGATGGAATCGACCGGAAACTGGTATATGAGTCTGGAAGGCGGCATAGGGGATCAGAGTGATCCGGGGCGCGACAAGGCATACGCGACAGGACACAGCCCGCATAAGACCGAGAGCTGCCCGGAGGATGTCACCACCAGTTCCACCTTCATGGATCACTGTGATGAACTGGGCGTGGAGTGGAAGCTCTCCACCGCACTGGTCAGGCTTGAACAGGACGATGCCGGAAAAGTGACCGGCATCATCGCCCAGGATCAGGTCGATCAGCATTATGTCCGCATCAATGCTTCGAAGGGCGTTATCATGTGCACAGGCGGTTACGCGACCAACACGGATATGATGCTTGCCCTGCAGCCGCAGACCATGAAGATGAAAGTGAATGTTCCGATCGGATCCAAGGCGGACGGCTCCGGCATCAAGGCCATGCTCTGGGCGGGCGGAGAGATGGATCCCTGCCATGCGTCCATGATGTTCAACCGCGCGTCGGTTCTTCCGACCGAGACTGCCGGTTACAAGACCAACGGCAAGTGGTTCTGGTTCGGCGAACAGCCGTTCCTGAAGGTCAACCTGAACGGAAAGCGTTTCTGCAACGAGTCCGGCCCCTATGAGTTCATGCTTCATTCCATGTATATGCAGCCTTATCATACCTACTGCGACATCTTTGATTCGAACAGCAAAGCCTACGCGGAGCAGTTTGACGAGGTAGGCTGCTGCCGTCTGTTCCCGTTTGATAACGGGGCGCTCTCCAACAGAGATTTTGACGGGTGCTGGAAAGATATGATGGAAGGGGAGAATTCTCATCTGGAAACCGGCTATCTCCAGAAAGCCGATACAATCGAAGAGCTGGCTGAGAAGCTGAATATCCCCGCGGACGCCCTTGCCGAAACTGTGGCGCGCTACAATGAGCTGTGCGAAAAGGGCGTGGATGAGGATTACGGAAAAGAAAAGCACCGTATGACCCCCGTCAACCAGGCGCCGTTCTACGGCATCCGCACCGCTGCATGGCATCTGACCACGCTGGACGGCTGCCGGATCAATACCGAGATGCAGGTAATCCGTGAGGACGGTACCCCGATCGAAGGACTCTATGCGACCGGCGACTGCACCGGCGGCTTCTTCGCCAACAATTATCCGAACCTGTTCACGGGTCTTGCCTGCGGACGCACCATGACTTTCGGAAGGCTTGCAGCGAAGAAAGTGGCGCATTTATAAAGAGAACGCTGATAAATACCTTTTTTATCAGTCAAGGCAGCTGAATCAGTGTTTCCGGATGAAGGTTCTGAAACTCATCCGGGTGAGATGAAAACAGCCCGCAGCATTTTTTGCTGCGGGCTGATCTTCTTTTCTGACGAAGAAAGCTGTGTCAGGATTTGTCCAGGAGAGAGTCTTTCATTCAGTGCTTTTCCGGATTCTTCGGAAATAGTAATAAGCCAGCTCGATCAGGCAGCAGCAGACCCAGCCGACCGGATAGCCGAGTCCGACCAGGCGGGGCGTATTTGCCACAAAGCGGGTGACGAAGAACAGATAAATCTGGCGGATGACCACAAAGGAAAGGATCATGATGAACATGGGCCCGGTCGAGTCGCCGCTTCCGCGCAGGGCGCCCGCCAGAACATGATTGACACAGTTGGCAAGCAGAAAGAACACATTTGTCCGGATAAAGAGCACGCCGAACTCAATGACGGAAGGATCCTTTGTAAAGAGACCGATCGAAGCGGGGGCAAAGAGAAAGAGGGCGGCGGCAATCCCTCCTGTAACCAGCAGAGTCAGGAAAATTGAAAGGAAAGTACCGCGCCTTGCCCTGCTTTCTTTTTTCGCGCCCATATTCTGGCTGACAAAGGAGGTCGACGCCATGGCCATGCTGGACATGGGCAGCATGATGAAGGTATCCAGCTTGTTGTAGCAGCTCCAGCCTGCCATGCAGCCGGACCCGAAGGAGTTGATATAAGCCTGGACGAAGGTATTGGAAAAGGCCGTAATTACTGACTGGATGCCCGCCGGCAGGCCGACCGCGAAGATATTCTTCAGGATTGCCCTGTTTACATGAAGATCTTTCCAGACCAGCCGGTAGATCTCCTGGCTTGAGGTCAGAAGAAGGAGAGTCAGAAAGGCGGAAACAAACTGGGAGAGGATGGTTGCCCAGGCAACGCCCGCAATTCCCATGTGAAAACCCAGGACAAAAAGGAGGTCCAGTATGATATTCAGGACGCTGGTCAGGATCAGGAAAAGGAGCGGCAGGGTGGTATTGCCGACGGCTCTCAGGATCCCGCTTCCCATGTTGTAGATCAGCAGTCCCGAGATGCCGGCCAGATAGATCGTCAGGTAGACAGTGGCATCCTCAAATACATCTTCCGGAGTCAGCATGAAGGAGAGCATGGGTTTGACCCAGAGGATGCCGAGAATGGTGAAAAGCACGCAGAAAAGAAAGGTCACAGCCATTGTGGTTTCAACCGCGCTGTGAAGCTTTTCCGAATCTTTGGAACCGAAACAGCTGCTGATCACGACGCCTGCCCCGATCGAGAAACCATTGAAGAAGAATACGATGATATTGACGATCATCGTTGTGGAGCCGACGGCGGCAAGCGCCTGCTTGCTGACAAAGTTTCCGACTACGATGGAGTCAACCGTGTTGTAGAGCATCTGAAAGATATTGCCGAGCATCAGGGGAACGGCAAAAAGAAGGAGCTGTTTAATGATGGAGCCTTCTGTCATATCCCTGGTGCGTGTGGAACTCCTGCTGATAGAAATCATGTCATGCCCTCTTAATCAATTCCGCGCCGGAGGTAATGCGTCCTGCGCACGGCAGCCTCTGCTGCCGGGATTCATCTCTACGCTTAAGGCATCCGCCGGGGGATGAATATTTCTGTCTTTATCGTTATCATAATGAATTCCCGCCGGCCTTTCAAGGCAGTCCGCAAAATATGTCCGGCCTGTTATGCGGAGGACTGTGAACCGTATCAGCATTCCGGCCTGCCGGGCGGAGAGCTGTGGATCATAACCTGGCGGGAAAAGTTGTGCTATAGTTAATAGAAAGGGATGATTGTCAGTCTCTGTCTGCGAGGCAATGGAAAACGGAAGACAAGGTCTTCAGGCCGGCAAAAGAAACAGCTCGTTCCGGCGAAGCAGAGGAAAAGGAGAAGTGTAATGATGAGTCCGGTAACAAGATGGCATATTTTCTTCAGCGGGCGGGTTCAGTTTGTCGGATTCCGGTACCAGGCCTGCCTGCTGGCTAAGAAGCTGGGTCTTACCGGCTGGGTGGAAAACCTCGGTGATGGCCGCGTGGAGATGGAAGTTCAGGGGACGGCGGGACAGATCCGGAAACTTCTGATCGGTCTGAAAGACCGCCGCCCGATCCGGATCGACAGGATGGAGGTCCGGGAGATTGCCCCTGTTCCCGGAGAAAAGAAATTCGGTGTGAAGGGCTATGAATCCGTGTATTAAAGAATTTCCGCACAATTCGTTTTGTTGCTCTTTGGTGGACAGAATGACGAAAGACCCTGAAATAATCTGTTAGATTTAACAAAAGCAGATTTACAGAGCACCATATTTATTGTATACTTAACCAGACACCTGCCGCGGTTGACACAATCGTTTTGCCGCGGTTTTATTATTTCATAAAAAAAGGAGAGAAGAAGCTATGGCACTGGACTATCGTAAATGTGCTGAGGAGATCGCTGCCAATATAGGCGGCGGATCGAATGTAATCAGCGCTGCGCACTGCGCGACACGTTTAAGGCTCGTTATTGCCGATAACGGGAAGGTCAATAAGGCAGCCCTTGAGAATGTTGACGGTGTCAAGGGCATGTTCGAATCCAACGGACAGCTCCAGCTGATCATTGGTACAGGAACCGTTAACAAGGTATATGATGAATTCCTTGCGGTGACAGGAGCTTCCGCCTCCAGCAAGGATGAAGCCAAGGCAGCCGCGGCAAGCAAGATGCCTCTCTGGAAGAAGATCCTGAAGACGCCCGGCGACGTGTTTGTCCCGATTCTGCCGGCCATCGTGGCATCCGGCCTGATGATGGGTATCGTCGAGGCGATTCCGAAGTTCTGGCCTGCGTTTGGAACCAGCGACTGGTTTTCTTTCCTCGATCTGGTCGCGAATACAGCCTTTGCGCTGCTTCCTGTTCTTGTAGCGGTCTCCGCCGCCCGCGTATTCGGCGGCAACATTTTCCTTGGCGCTGTTATCGGTCTGATGATGGTACATCCGGCTCTGATCAACGCCTGGACGGTCGGTAATTACGCCGCCGGCGAGATCCCGACCTGGCATCTGGGCTTTTTCAATGTACAGCAGGTCGGTTATCAGGGACACGTCATTCCTGTCATACTCGCCGTACTGCTGATGAGTACGGTTGAAAAATGGCTGCATAAGAAGGTGCCGGAGATGCTTGACCTGTTCATCACTCCTCTGTGCACGGTTCTGGTAACATCATTTATTACCTTCACGATCATCGGCCCCATCTTCTCGGTATTCGAGAATGCGGTCCTTACAGCTGCAAGATGGCTGATCACCGTCGGTCACGGCGTCGGCGCCGCCGCTATGGGCGCAATCTATCCGTGGACGGTTGTCATGGGTCTGCACCATATGTACAACGTTATCGAGGCCGGCATGCTCTCTGTTGAGGGCGGCGTGAATACCTGGATGCCGATCGCTTCCGCAGCGAACTTCGCGCAGTTCGGCGCCTGCCTTGCTGTTGCGCTCAAGGTTGCGAATCCGAAGACCAAATCCGTAGCAGTTCCGTCTGCTCTTTCCGCATCCCTTGGTATTACCGAACCTGCGATCTTCGGTATCAACTTCCGCTTCATGAAACCTTTCCTCTGCGGTATGGTCGGAGGAGCGGTCGGCGCTCTGTTTGCCGCATGGGTCGGATTCGGCGCGACTACTTACGGCGTCACCGGTATCCCGGGCATCCCGGCTGTCACGAATGTTCCCATGTATCTGGTGGAACTGATTATCGCGGCAGGCGTTGCCTTTGTTCTTACCACGGTACTGTGGAAAGAGGAAGTTCCGGCCGCGGCTCCCGCGGCGGCTCCCGCTGCAGCACCGGCACCGGCTGAGGTGCCCGCTGTTTCGGTTATCCGCTGTGCGAACGGAAGCGTTCTGCAGCCGGTAAAAGGAAATGTTATCCCTTACGACAAGATCCCGGATGAGACATTTGCTTCCGGCGTTCTCGGCGAAGGCGTAGGCATCGAGCCGACAGATGAACTCGTGGTCGCTCCGTTTGACGGTGAGATCAGTTCCGTGGCAGAGAGCAAACACGCGGTCGGTATCGCGGCCAACGATATGGAAGTGTTGATTCACGTCGGCGTAGACACAGTGAATATGAACGGTGACGGCTTTACCTGCCTGGTGAATGAAGGCGACCAGGTTAAGGCAGGCCAGCCGCTGATCCGCTTCAGCCGCGCAAAGATCAAGGCTGCAGGCTACAGCGATACCGTAGCGGTTCTGCTGACCAATTCCGAGGATCTTGAAGGCGTGGAATTCGGCGCAAAGTAAATACCGGAGACAGCAGCTTATAAAAACTGCGCCTTACCGCATCCGCGCACCGTATTGTCCGCGGTCCGGGCTGGCGCCTGAGCTGAAAATAACAGTTGTTCATCAAATCCGGCGGCTGCCCTGCGGGCAGCCGCCCTGTAAAAATACAGTATACGGAAGGAGATATTGATTATGATTTCAATCCAGGGCAAGGGTGTGTCAACAGGCGTTGCGATCGGACCTCTTTATTATTATCACCGGGCAGAGAACACGATCCGCCGTTTCATTACGGAGAATGTGGAAGAGGAATGGGACCGCTTTAAAGCTGCGCAGGCCAAAGCCATCGAACAGCTCGGCGAACTGGCGGAGAAAGCCAGGGCGGAAGCCGGAGACGAGGCTGCGCTGCTGTTTGAGACCCATCAGATGATGGCGGAAGATCTGGATTATGAAGAGGGCATCGAGAGCCTGATCAAAGAGGAGAAACAGAACGCGGAAGCAGCCGTGTCGGATATCGCTGCCCAGTTCGCGGATATGTTCGCCCAGATGGAAGATGCTTATATGCAGGCCCGCTCCGCCGACGTAAAGGACGTTTCCAGCCGTATCATCAATATTCTGACCGGCGTGGTCCAGGGCGGGATTGATTCCGATGTCCCGGTGATTCTTGCCGCTGACGATCTGGCTCCGAGCGAGACCGTACAGCTCGACAAGTCAAAGATTCTCGGTTTTGTTACCGAGGGCGGCAGCGGATCCAGTCATACGGCGATTCTTGCGCGCACGATGGGCATCCCGGCGATTATCGGCGTGGCCGGGCAGATGAAGCCTGAGTACGAAGGCAGGGAAGTGGTGATCGACGGCAGTACGGGAAATATAGTAGTCGATCCGGATGAGCAGACCAGGCTTTACATGCTCACCAAACTGGAGGAGCAGAAGAAGAGACAGAAGCTTCTGGAACAGCTGAAGGGAAAAGAAAACGTGACGAAGGACGGACAGAAAGTCCGCGTGTTCTGCAACATCGGCAATCCGGAGGATGTGCCCGCGGTCCTGAACAACGACGGCGGCGGAATCGGACTCTTCCGCTCGGAATTCCTGTATCTGAACTGCGATGATTATCCGAGCGAAGAATATCAGTTTGAAGCTTACAAGAAGGTTCTGTCTGATATGGGCGGCAAGGAAGTTGTCATCCGTACGCTGGATATCGGCGCGGATAAGCAGATCGATTATTTCCAGCTGCCCAAGGAGGAAAATCCGGCCCTGGGCAACCGCGCGCTGCGCATCTGCCTGAACAGGCCCGAGATTTTCAAGACGCAGCTCCGCGCACTGTTCAGAGCTTCCGCATACGGCAAACTCTGCATCATGTTCCCGATGGTCACCTCTGTCTGGGAAGTCAAGGAAGCGCGCAAGATGTGCGAACTGGTCAAAAAAGAACTGGATGCCGAGGGCAAACCCTACAGTGATGACGTGCAGATCGGTATTATGATTGAGACGCCCGCTGCCGCGATTATGAGCGACCGCCTGGCCAAGCTGGTCGACTTCTTCTCCTGCGGAACCAACGACCTGACCCAGTATACCCTGGCCTGCGACCGTCAGAACAATGATCTGGGCAGATTCTTCAATCCGCATCACCCGGCGGTGCTGCGCCTTCTGAAGATGGTATGCGACAATGCGCATAAGAACGGCATCTGGGTCGGTATCTGCGGAGAGCTCGGCGCAGACCTTGACCTGACAGAGACCTTCCTGTCCATCGGAATCGATGAACTGTCCGTTTCCCCGCGCTCCGTACTTCCGCTCCGGCAGAAGATCCGTGATACATATGTATCCGCGGTGCGCCAGGATGTGCTGAACCAGCTTCTGGGCGACGACGTCCCGCTTGAGTAACAGGCGGCAGAGCAGCCTCAGCGGAATGCTGCTGATTTATGGCAGCTGGTGCCGCATTGATGCGCCATTTTGCCGCTTCTGAATTGATAGGAAAAATATTTGCGGCTCCTGCCGGTATGGATTTTTCCATACAGGCGGGAGCCGTTTTCTGGTAATGAAAGCTGAAAGAGGCCGCTGCTTTATCCTTGTATGATTCCTGCAGCCTTAAGAAGGCAGGCATCGAAGAAGCCGGGTCTGCAGCATTGGCAATACCGGCAGGACCTGTCAGTACCGGACGGTGGGTTTATACAACGAATTTGTCCGTCACGGTTGTCTTCAGTCCCCAGACCTTTACACGGGCATTTTCCGAAACGGCGAAGTGGTGCTCCTCCGCCGTCGGATAGATGTGGGAGGTGAAGGTCTTTTCTCCGTCATTGATGAACAGCTCCACGGAACAGCTGTCGATGAAGGCGCTGATTTTTTTCAGGTCCGTCTCCGGAGAGAAGCTGATCGTCTCAAATACATTTTCATTAAAGCGCTTCTCCATGCCTGTCCGCGACACAGTCATAAGGCGCGCCGCGGCGTCATAATGGATCGTGAATCCGCCGCTTCCGTCCTTCCTGGTGAAAAGGTTCAGGTCGGCGCTCCCGTCCTGGAAGACCGCTTCCAGTTCACAGGCCCGGGGAAGCTGTGCGCCGCTGACGAGCAGCCTGCCTGTATCCTCCTGCGCACCGTCATCCGCCCCTGCCGGCTGAAGATCCGGATCCAGTTCTGCTTCCCGGAATGAGAAGATCGAGGACACCGGCGTCTGAACCAGTCTGCCGTCCCGGATCCGGAGCTCGCGGGGCAGCGTCAGGCTTCCTTCCCAGTCCTCTTCCTCCGTGGGATAATGATTGTCCGGCAGGCCGATCCAGGATACGAGGATGGCTTTGTCCGGATCTTCCACATTCGCACAGCACTGGGCTGCATAGAAATCGAAACCATAGTCAAGGTACTGGAAATCGCTTTCCGGGGTGAAGGTCAGGGTATCATAATCCATCCGGCCGATCAGATAGACGTTGTGGTTTGTGCTGTTTCCGCGGCCGGGAAGGGTCGTGTACTGCGGCGAGAAGATCAGGACGTCCTTCCCGCTGATCCTGACGATGCAGGGGCACTCCCACATGCCGCCGAAATCCTCATAGCCGGGGACATTCAGCTGTCCTGCAAACTGCCAGCCGGACAGAAGGTCCGGGGATTCGTAGATGAGGGCGGTCCCTTTTTTGTCGAGAGTCTGGGCGCCGATGAAGATGAAATATTTTTTCTTTTCCGGAACATAGATAATCTTCGGATCTCTCTGATGTTCCGCGTAATCGTCCCGGGGCCCGAAGAGGGGCTTTTCCAGTTTCTCCAGTTTTCCGTCCGCGTTCATGCGGGCCGCGCAGGTAAAGGGAGTGCGCACCCAGTTTTCATCTCTGTGATTGCCGGTGTAGAAGAAGTAGAGATCATCTCCTGACGCGATGGCAGAGCCGGAATGGCAGCCCTTATTGTCAAAAAATGTGTCCGGCCAGATTCCGACACCGCAGTTTTCCCAGCTCATCAGATCAGCGGAGACGGCGTGATACCAGTATTTCAGACCGTGTACGGCGCCCCAGGGGCACCACTGGTAAAAGAGATGCCATTTCCCTTCGTAAAAGGCAAAACCGTTCGGGTCGCTGGAAAGGCCGGTGATCGGCTGCACATGGTATCTCTGGCGGTAGAAAGAGCCCTGAATGCGGTCGTACAGGTCCCGGATATCTTCCGGTCCTTTCAGGATGCGGTAACGTTCCTCAAGTGTCCATTGTCTCATGGCGATACCTCCGTATTTATCGCTTTGCGGCTGAGCAGGCTTCCTTTCATCCATTCCGCGGAAATCACAGGATTCGCGCGGTGAAGTTCTGGCTTACAGAGGATCCTGCATACTGTCCTCAAGCGCTTCCACGATTGTGGGGACGATCTTTGTTACTTTTTCCTGCAGTTCCGCGGGTGCGTAGGGGAAGGTGTAGGAGACGTCCGAAGCAAGCAGAAGGGGCAGATCGTTCAGCGAGTCGCCGATTCCGTATACTTTACAGTCTCCGAAATAATCCCGTACTGCCTGGACGCCGGCTCCTTTGGAGCAGCCTTTCGGGGCGATGTCCACCTCGATGACATTCTGGAAAGCATTGAGGGAAGCGCCGAATTTTTCATTTAATTCCGCGGTCAGGGCGGCGGCTTCGTCCAGCGTTTCACAGTGAATGCCCACGCCGTGGACCATTCCCTGCGGCGCATCGTCCATGCCGCTGATGACATTATAGTCGCCCGGATAGTCCATCTTTTCAAATACATTGATCACGCCGTCTATATCGATGGAGATCCGGTTGCCGCGGGGGCGGATCAGCCTGACGATGCTGTCGATGACAGACCGGTCGATCTCAAGCCTCCGGATCCCGTTCAGATTCCGGTCCACGATATTCGAGCCTGTGCTGGTGATCATGAAATCAGGTGTGAAATGCCCTGTGATAAAGGGGGTAAGACCTCCGATCTGACGGCCGGTGCAGAGACCGAAGTAATTCCCGGCCGCCTGGTATTCCAGGATCTTTTCAACAGACCTGGGAGGCAGTTTTACCTCCGCCTTATAAAAATACAGCGTGCCGTCAAAATCGCTGGCAAAGACCTTTTTCATATTTTTCCCTCCGTATACAGTATCCTGTTCCGTGTGCAGGCAAAGCCTGAGTCTGCGTGGCTGAATCATAACGGAACTGCTTCTCAGACAGTGGTTCCGCTGCCATGTTTCCGGTTCGAAAAGCAGTCTGATCACTGTTTTTATCATACCATACTCCTGCGGGGATGCCTATTTACGGAGCGATTTTTTTTGACTCGGGAGTTACTATTCACGGCCTATTTGAGATCAGGTTCTGATTCGTCGTGCCTGCACGTAAGAAGCAGGTTCTGATTTCAAATAGGCCGTCAACAGTAACACTCCGGAAAGACCGGGTCCAGGGCAGCGCCCGCCTGTTCCTGATGCTTTCAGGACAGAGTCTGTATGGATTATGTCACGGGGAGACCTGTTCAGGACTTATGACTGTTCAGATGAACCACATTATGATAAACTGCAGAAGATTGAGATCTGCATTTCCGGATCCTGCTGGATCTTCCGATCTCCGGCAGCGCCGGGACCGGTTATATGCGGACAGGCTGAAACAGAAGGATAACTCCGCGAAGGCGGCGGAGACAGTGCTTTAAAGATATGGGGGGTGAATCTTTATGAAAATGAGAGGAATCGCATTTGCTCTGTGGCTGGCGCTTCTGCTTGCCGCGGAATATGTGCTGCTGGTTCCGCTGAATCTGACCTCGGTTCCGTTCTGGGGCATGGTTCTGGTATTCGGCACATTGCTGCTGATGATTCCGGCAATTCCCGGCAGGGGAAGCGCAAAGGAACGGGAGGAAGGCATACCCGAAACGGAGAAGGTGATCGGAATCAGCCGGAAAAGGAAGGCAGGACATCGAGACGGGAGCGGACTTTCCTATCATTCCGTTAAATGGATCGGCAATGCTTTTCTGTTCGGCATCGGCGGGATGTTTTTGCTGGGACTTGCGCTTCTTTTCTGTTCCCCGGTATTCCATGCAGGCAATTACGCGACGACGATCGGAGAGATCGAAACGACAACTTTTGAGGAGGCGAGGCCGCAGGTGGATTCGGTCAGTGATATCGCTCTGATCGATACGGCGACTGCGTCCCGGATCGGTTCCAGGAAACTGGGATCCCTGGAAGATGTGGTCAGCCAGTTTGTTGACGGCGAATATACGCAGATCACCTATAAGGGAAGAGTAAAAAAGACCGCTGCGGTGGACTACGACGGTCTGTTTAAATATCTGAACAACAAGGGAACGGGAACGCCCGGATATCTGATCGTGGATCCGATCGCCGGAACCGCGGAACTGATACGGATGCAGAACGGGATCCGCTATACGCCCGGAGCCTATTTTTCCCAGGATATCAGAAGACATCTGCGGATGCAGTATCCGGCGCTCCTGTTCGGCGAGACCTTTTTTGAAATCGACGAGGACGGCAATCCTTACTGGATCACACAGATTCAGAGACACCGCCTCTTCCTGCTGAATCCGGAAAATATCGGAGTGGTTCTTACGGATGCCGTTACGGGGCAGTCGCAGCGCTTTGGGCTGGCAGAGGTTCCCGAATGGGTGGATACCGTATTTGACGGCGACTATGTCTGCGAGAAGTATGACAATTACGGCATGCTGAGCGGCGGTTTCTGGAATTCCATTTTCGGCAAAAAAGGATGCAGGATTTCCACGAAATGTGAGTTTGAAGACGAGGACGGCGAAAGCTACAGCGTATCCGATTTCGGATATGTGGCGGATGAGAAGGATATCTGGATCTATACCGGCGTCACATCCGCTACCAGCGCCGATCATTCGGACATCGGAATGCTGATGGTAAACGGACGGACCGGAAGGGTCAGGTATATGACTCTGGCGGGCGCCGATGAAAGCTCGGCCATGGCGGCCGCGGACGGAGAACTGCAGCAGTATGGATATCTGGCTTCCTTCCCGAGCATTATCAATGTGGACGGAGCGCCTGCCTATATCATGGTGATGACCGACAACAACCGGATTGTCAAAAACTACGCCATGGTAAACATGCAGAACTATTCGCAGGTCGTCACAGGAGACACCCAGAACGAAGTGTTCCGCAAATACCGCAGGCTTGTCTCGGGGACGGAGACTGCCGGCAGGGACGGGGAGCAGGAGCAGGTCATCTCCGACAGGAAAGTCCGCTCCGCGGTCTACGGCAGTGATCCGGACGGACATTATCTGGAGCTGACCTTCGAGGACGGCGCTTCTGAGAAATACTATATGACGGATTGAAAAACCGGGCGGAGGGATCCCGCAGCCTTGAGCAGTAAGGGATCCCGCCCGGTGTCGGTCCGGTAAACTGCCTGCCCGGCAGGCGGAAAACAGAGGCAGGGAAGAGGAAAGCTGCCGGAAGAGGGAACGAGATGCAGCTGGTCTGTCCGGCAGGAGAAAATCTCCTGCAGTACATAAGGAAAAAGAATATCAGGATCCCCGCCCTGTGCGCAGGGAACGGAAGCTGCGGAAGCTGCCGCATCCGGATCGCTGCTTCGGCCGGAGTGTCTGTTCCTTCAAAACGGGAAAGAGAAGTCTTTTCGCGGGAGGAGCTTAAGCAGGGCTGGAGACTTGCCTGCCTGCAGCGCCCGGCCGGTCCTGTCCGCATCGAGATTCCGGATTACAGGGAAGAAGATTTTGAGATCCTGGCAGGAAGGCCGGACACAGAAGAGAAGCCGCAGCCAGGCCATCGCTATGGGATCGCCCTGGACCTTGGGACGACTACACTCGCCCTTGCGCTGACGGATCTGACAGAGGGCAGGGTGATCCGGACGGTTTCCGGCCTGAACAGACAGCGCCTTTACGGCGCGGATGTCATCAGCAGGATCCAGGCGGCAGAGAGCGGTAATCTTCACCGGCTTTCGGAGCTGGTAAAGGAGGATATCAGGACTCTGATCAGGCAGCTGCTGCCTCCTTCTGCATGGGCCGGAACAGAAGTTACGATTGCGGCAAATACAGCCATGATTCATCTTCTGCTGGGACTTTCCTGCGGCGGCCTGGGCAGTTATCCCTTCCGGCCGCTGACTCTGGGAGGGGAAGAACTGCCCTGGAGCGCTGTTTTCGGAGACAGGCCGGATTCTGCAGAGAAAACGGAGCCTTTTGAAAAAACCAACTATACTGAGAAAGCAGAAGGTGCTGAAAAAGCAGGCTGCACTGAGAAAGCAGAAGGTGCTGAAAAAACCAACTATATTGAGAACGCAGAACGAATTGAAAAAACAGGCCGGACCGAGAAGGCGGAACAGTCTGGGAAAGCAGGCCGGGACAGGCCGCAGAGTATCGCTGCAGAAGGGGACGGCAGGGATTCTAAGGTGCGGATCCTGCGGGGGATCAGCAGTTTTATCGGCGCTGATATTACCGCCGGCATATATGCGCTTGATCTGGACCTGCTGAAGGGCAATACCCTGTTCCTGGATCTCGGGACAAATGGAGAGATGGTTCTCGTCCGGGACGGCAGGATCAGCTGCGCTTCCGCCGCGGCAGGGCCGGCGCTGGAGGGCGGAAATCTCTCCTGCGGGACGGGAAGCGTTCCCGGGGCGGTCTGCGGCCTTGAGATCCGCGGATCTTCTGTTCTGGTACAGACAATCGGCGGCAAAGCTCCGGCCGGGTTCTGCGGGAGCGGAGTCATAGAGACGGCTGCAGCTCTGCTGGAAGCAGGACTTATGGACCACACCGGAAGATTGTGCGAGGATCTGAGGGGGCATGGTTTTGATCTGCTTAAGACGGGATATATTCTGCAGGGAGACGCCCTGCAGGGGAAGGGATCTTTCAACCCGGGCCGGGGAGAAAAGACTCCGTTTCCTGCCACGGGAAAAGTGCAGCGAATCTCTGTGTGCATGACCCAGGAGGATATCCGCCAGCTTCAGCTGGCCAAGGCGGCGATCCGGGCAGGAATTGAAATTCTCCTGCGGGGAGAAGGGCTTGCCTGCGGCCGGATCGACAGGGTTTTCCTGGCGGGCGCTTTCGGGACTTTCCTGAATCCGCGGAAAGCCGCGGCGATCGGCCTGATTCCGGAAGAGCTTGCAGGGAAGGCGGAGCCGGCCGGGAATACTTCGCTTGCGGGCGCCGTAAAAAGTCTCTGTGAGCCGGACAGCACGGAAAGAATCAGGAGGATCGCGGAGCAGGCCAAGGAGCGGATTCTGGCAAATGAGAGCGGCTTTGAGGAGCTGTTCATCCGCTATATGGATTTTCCTGACAGACAATAGCTGCCGGCCGCTTTACCGATCTTTGTGACCCGGTGTTTCGCGTCAGAGAATCATTGGAAAAATGAACGCTTTCCCGACGGAAGTTCAGGGATGCGCATGATAAAGTTATATAAAGGATGTAAGAAATGACAAGAGAAGAATTCAGCAGGTTGACCAGGGAAGGTCTTTTATTTCTTGACGGTGCTACCGGGACGAATCTGCAGAAGGCGGGCATGCCGGCGGGGGTATGTCCGGAGCTCTGGATTCTGGAGCATCCGGATGCGCTGCTTCGTCTGCAGGAGGCTTTCGCGGAGGCGGGAAGCAATATTCTGTACGCCCCTACTTTCGGCGCCAACCGGATCAAGCTTCAGGAATATGGTCTCCAGGACAGGCTTGCGGAGATGAATGCTTCCCTTGTGGGACTCTCCAGGCAGGCTTCCGCCGGCAGGGCTTTTGTCGCCGGCGACATCACGATGACCGGAAGACAGCTCTGCCCGATCGGCAGCATGCAGTTTGAGGGACTGGTGGACATCTATAAAGAGCAGATCCGGGCGCTCTGCGAGGCCGGGGTGGACCTTCTGGTTGTGGAGACGATGATGAGCCTGCAGGAAACGCGGGCAGCCGTCATCGCCGCGCGCGAGGTCTGTGATCTGCCTGTGATGGCGACGCTGACATTTGAATCTGACGGAAGGACCCTGTTCGGAACCCCGCCGGAATGCGTGCCCGTCACCCTGCAGGGGCTGGGAGCGGACGCCGTCGGGCTGAACTGCTCCGCGGGTCCCGACCGGATGAAAGAGCTGACGGAGCGCTTTTATGCCTACTCGGAGATTCCGGTCATCGTAAAGCCCAATGCGGGGATTCCCGAGCTGGAGGGCGATCGGACGGTTTACCGGATGACGCCGGAAGTATTCTCGGAAAGCTGCCTGGACCTGGTCCGGGCCGGCGCCCGGATAATCGGGGGCTGCTGCGGTACGACGCCGGAGCATATCAGAGCCCTCGTCCGGAAGCTGGACGGGATAAAGCCGCTTCCGGTAAAAACGGAAAAAAGGAGGGTACTCTGCTCCGAACGAAAAGTAACGGAGATCATACCCGGAGAGAGCCTTAAGGTGATCGGGGAACGGATTAATCCCACCGGAAAGAAAGCGCTGCAGAAAGAACTTCGGGAAGGGCGGCTCGATCTTGTGCGGAAAATGGCGAGAGAGCAGGAGCAGGCCGGCGCCGCCATACTCGACGTGAACTGCGGGACAGGCGGAATCGACGAGAAGCGGACAATGACCGATGTGATCAACGAACTGACTATGGTAACGGACCTGCCGCTCTGCATCGACTCCAGCTTTCCGGAAGTCCTGGAGGCCGCGCTCCGGATCTATCCGGGCAGGGCCCTGATCAATTCCATTTCCTGCGAAGAAGCCAAATTCGGCAGTCTGATCCGCACAGCGAAAAAGTACGGGGCTATGTTTATCCTGCTTCCGGTTTCCGACGAGGGGATCCCGGAAACGGTCGAAGCAAAGCACGGGCTGCTGTCAAACGCCCTTGAGAGGGCGGAGAAGGCAGGGATCCGGCATGAGGATGTGGTTGTAGACGCTCTGGCGGCGACTGTCGGGGCGGATAAGAAAGCTGCCCTGAACTGTCTTGAGACGGTCTCTTTCTGCAGGGAGCGGGGCCTTCCGACCGTCTGCGGCCTGTCCAACATCTCCTTCGGCCTTCCGGAGAGAGGCTTTGTGAACGCTGCTTTTCTGGCTATGGCGATTCAGCAGGGACTGACCCTGGCGATCGCGAATCCCATGCAGGACCTGCTGATGAATGTGGCCGGAGCGTCGGATCTTCTGATGAACCGTGCGGGAAGTGATCTTGCCTACATCCGCCGGATGCAGGATTACGCGCAGCGGAAGCCCCTTCCAGATAGCGGCGTCCGGACAGCATCAGCTGACGGGAAAGGAAGCGCGTCAGGTTCTTCAGGCGGAACTGCCGCAGCCGTGTCGTCAGGCCCTTCAGAGAACAGCGCCGCATCCGGAGAAAGCCCGGAATGCAGTGAACTGGAACGGCATCCGCTTTTTCAGGCGGTTCTGGAAGGAAATAAAGACGGAATCAGGGAACTGGCCAGGAAGGAAACAGACAAAGGAGGAGAAGCCGGCGAAATCATCAACCGCATCCTAATTCCGGCTATCAACCGGGTAGGAGATCTGTTTGACCGCAAGGAGTATTTCCTCCCGCAGCTGATCGCCTCCGCCAATGCCATGGAAGAAGCGGTCGCTTTTCTGGAGCCTATGCTTGTCAGGGACGCCGGCACGGAGGAAGCGCCTCTGATCGTGATCGCCACGGTGGAAGGGGACGTGCATGACATCGGCAAAAACCTGGTGACGCTGATGCTCCGCAATTACGGATACCGGGTCATTGACCTTGGCAAAAATGTACCCGCTGATGAGATTATCGATACCGCTCTGGAAAAGGACGCCGCGGTGGTCGCCCTGTCCGCCCTTATGACCACCACCATGGTGAACATGAAAAAGGTTCTCCGGAGGGCGGAGGAGCGGCAGTATAAGGGTAGAATCATCGTGGGCGGAGCTGCCGTCACGGAGCAGTACGCCAGGGAGATCGGAGCGGACGGATATTCCACGGATGCTGCAGACTGCGTCAGGCTGGTCAGTCAGCTGCTGGGAAGAGAATAAAACGGCTGCAGAGCCGGAAGGGATTGGAACTGCAGGATGAAAGAGACATCTCTGGTTTATATTATGAAAGATGATTCCTGTCTGATGCTTCACCGGATCCGGAAGGAGCATGACGTGAATCACGGGAAATGGATCGGCGTCGGGGGGAAGTTTGAGCCGGGAGAGAGTCCGGAAGAATGCATGAGAAGAGAAGTGCGCGAGGAGACGGGACTTTATATTGACCAGTACCGGTATTGCGGTATCGTCACATTCCAGTCCGATGATGATGAGACAGAGTATATGCATCTGTTTCTTGCGGAAGAATTCCACGGAAAACTGAAAAGCTGCGAGGAAGGCGTCCTGGAATGGCTTCCGGTCAGCGAGCTGACAAAGATTCCGCACTGGGTCGGGGACCGGATTTTTCTGTCTCTTATTCTGTACCGGAAATTCCCATTTTTCTCTCTGAAGCTGGTTTACAGGGACGGCGTGCTGCTGCGGTCCGTGCTCAATGAACACAACTGTCTGGTGACAGAGCGGCTGATTCTGCGTCCCTGGTTTGAGGAGGATGCCGCAGTCCTCTACCAGTGGGCGTCAAATCCGAAGATCGGGCTTTCTGCCGGCTGGCCGCCGCACAGAAGCGAAGGGGACAGCCGGGATGTCATAAGGGAGGTCTTAAGCAGACCGGAATGTTACGCCATAGTCTTAAGAGATACCAGCGAGCCGGTTGGCTGCGCCGGGCTTACCAATTTCCGGCTTGCCGATGAGAACGGAAGCCTGATCAGCTATTTTGACGAGAGGAAGAGCGTTCATCCGGCCTGCTGCAGTATGCCTGACCTCCCGGAGCCGGAAGGAGGGAAGGAAGCTTCTGCCGGAATGCAGGAAGGTGCCGGGGCGGTCCGCGCAATGCTGCCGGACGGCGTCACGGTGGAGGCCGAGCTTGGTTACTGGCTTGCGGAACCTTTCTGGGGGCAGGGACTTGCGTCTGAGGCATCTGCGGCCCTGCTTGCCCACGGTTTTCATGACCTGGGACTGAAGCGGATCTGGTGCTCCTATTACGATGGAAACGAGCGGTCGAAACGGACACAGGAAAAGCTGGGCTTCCATTTTCATCATCTCACTGAGGATGAATATCTTCCTCTGCTGAACGAACGGCGGACGTCAGTCTGTAATGTCATGAATGCCGCTGATTTCAGGAAAGACTGAGACGGCCCGGAGAATCAGAAAACCGGTCTCTGCCGGCACGGTCTGTGCCGGTCAGGGCCGGTTTTTTCCGCCCCCACGGGAGGAAGGGCAGGTCTTGTTTATAACGGAGTATTACCAGGAAAAGCGGAAACTGCCTTACATCTCGCTGGTATCTTCCGGCTTTTCGCGATGGCGCAGGGCGGTTGTCTGGAAACAGAAATAATCCGGACGGTGGCGGGATTCCGTATACTCAAACATCACGCCTTCCGAGTTGAAGGTCTGGCCGGATACGACAGCCAGGCAGTCATATCCGTTGAGCGCCAGGTTGTCTTCGTCAATCTGGGTGATGCGCTCCACCGTAATCTGGCGCTTGCTCATGACGATCTGCATACCGAGTTCCTGTTCGATATAGTCGTAGATCGAGTGAATGCAGATCTCTTTTGTAAGGTTCGGGACAAGGGTCTTGTCAAAGAGGTTGATATCGAATACGCAGGGATCTCCGTCGAGGGAACGGACACGCTGAATAAAATAGAGTTCCGTTCCTACAGGAAATCCGGTGCGCCTGGAGACATGTTCATCCGCGGTCAGCTCCGTAAAGCGGATCAGCCTGGTTGTATGCTCCATGGCATTGCGCTGGGCAGATTCGTGGAAGGACTCGATTCCTCCGATCAGGAAGCTGGTAGGGGTGCCCTTGGTATAGATAACGCGGACGCCTCTGCCGTGCATCGGCTGGACATAGCCTTCCTCCGCCAGCATGGAGATCGCCCTCCGGACAGTATTGCGCGAACAGCTGAAGCGGACGATCAGCTGATTCTCCGAAGGCATGAGCGACTGGTAGGGCAGTTTTTCTGATTCTATGTCTTTTTTAAGTTCTTTGTAGATCGATTCAAATTTAGACTTTGGCATTCTTACCCTCTCCCCAATTATAGAAACAAGATGAAGTATGCATAGCCGCAAACTGCATGGCGCTAAAACTGAAAGAAGCGGGACGGTTGTTTAAACAGCCCCTTTATAATTATATAATTCCAGTTATTTTCGTCAAGTCTTAATGAAGAAAACAATGATTCATGAATTGTTAACAATTTTCCCGGCCTTTTCACTTGATTTTGTTTAAACAAGTATGCTAAAAAGAAACTGAGCATAGAAAGGACAGGCCTATGGATGAAACGAAGGGTGCGAAAGAAAAGGCTGAAACAGATGATACGGCAGATACATTCGGAGTCACTGGAACAGAAGACGGCGTCGGAAGGCTGGTATGCTTCCTGACGCAGTGGCAGATGGAATCACAGAAAAAAGGAATTCTCCCGGATATCAGCTGGGATCTTCTGCTGGAAGCGGGAAGCTGCGGGATTCCCGCGGTCAGCGAACGGTTTGCGGAATGGCAGGAGGAGAGCTATGCCACCGCTCTGTGGCTGCTCAGAGGAAAGCTGAAGCTTACGGTTCCGGACAGTTCCGAGAAAGTAAAGGCCTACATCGGCAGGCTGGATGAAATCCGGAGAACGGAACGGGCTGTCTGCGAAGGCATGATTGAGTTTTTTGACAGGGAAAGCAGCAACATGATCTGTTACCGCCGTTTTCTGCCCGGCGGCAGGGATGCGGAGGGAGAAATCATGGCGATGTGCAATCTCGGCGGCCGTATGGAACATGTCCATACGCCTTATGATATCGTTTCTTACACCGGAATGCTCGGAAACTACGAAAACAGTTATGACAGGAAGGAGCTGAGGCCCTTCGAATGCCTTGTGCTGAAGCACGGATAGAGTGCGGAGCATGTGTCTCCCTGCAGCAGAAGCGGGGGTGTGAAGAAAGGCTGCCGCGTCACAGGATGCGGCAGCCTTCTAAATATTCTGTCGAGAGGTTATTGCAGACGGAAAGCTTATATCCGGCAGCTGAATCTGCCGTGTGCCCGGCCTGATCCGGCCGGGACAGGATCGGGAATCAGACGGGCAGATCCCGGAAATGGAACTGTTTCTTTCCGGAGGCATAGTCGCCGACAATCTGTCCGCTTCCATAGAGGCGGTATTTGTAAGTAACCAGGCCGTCCAGGCCGACGGGGCCGCGCGCGTGAAGCTTGCCGGTGGAAATGCCGACTTCCGCGCCGAAACCGTAGCGGAACCCGTCAGCAAAGCGGGTAGAGCAGTTCACGTACACACCGGCGGAGTCCACCAGGCGCAGGAAGGTCTCCGCGTGCTCCTTATTCTCCGTGATGATGGCGTCCGTATGATGGGAGCCGAAACGGTTGATGTGGACGGCGGCTTCTTCCACGGATCCGACCAGGCGTACCGAGAGGACCAGGTCCAGATATTCGGTGGAAAAATCTTCCTCCTGCATGATGTCATCCTTGCGGATCTGCGGAATCAGGGCAGCAGCCTCCGCGTTTCCGCGGAGCCGTACGCCTGCTTCAGAAAGCCTTGCCGCCGCGGCGGGAAGGAAGCGCTCCGCAATCGCGCGGTGGACCAGAAGCGTCTCCGTTGAATTGCAGGCAGCCGTATACTGGGTCTTCGCATCCAGAAGAATCGGAATGGCTTTTTCAAAATCGGCATCCTCGTCGATATAGGTGTGGCAGACTCCGTCGGAGTGCCCCATGACCGGAATCCTCGTATGGTCCATGATATAACGGACAAAACGGTTCGATCCGCGCGGAATCAGCAGATCCACACAGTCGTCGCAGCCGAGAAGTTCGTCGACCTCCGAATGGGCGGAAGCCTGCAGGAGGCAGTGGTCCGGCAGTATTCCGGATACGGCGTCAAGGATCAGGCGGAATAAAACCGTATTGGTGGACGCGGTTTCCTTCCCGCCTTTCAGGACGGCACAGTTCCCGCTCTTAATGCAGAGGGAACTGATCTGTACCAGGGCATCCGGACGGGCTTCGAAGATAATACCGATCACTCCGATCGGGCAGGTCACGCGGACCAGGGTCAGACCTTCATCCAGCTCGCGCCGCAGCGTCACCCTGCCGACCGGGTCTTCCAGTCCGATCAGGCCGTCAATTCCGGCAAGGACATCCGCAAGCTTGTGCTCATCGAAACGCAGCCGTTTAACGACAGCGGCGGAAATGCCGGTTTCTTCCGCCTTTTTCAGGTCTTCCCGGTTGGCGGCAAAGATCTCCTCACGGTGCGCGGACAGCGCCTCCTGCACGGAGCGCAGGGCGGCGTTGCGCACTTCAGACGGAAGTGACGCCATGGCAGGACTTGCTTCTTTCATTTTCATTACATGTTCACGGATACTCATGGAATCTCCTCCCGAACAAAGGCATGCTGGTTCTGTGTATCATTTCCGGGAAACGGCGATCCGTCTTTTTTCATCGGACAAAAGCTTTCGGACCGGCGTTTCCGGATTCATTCTCCGGGCGCGCAATGCGCCCGGAACCCCGCCTGCGGCCTGCGGTATCGGAACCCCGGCCGGCAGATGAAGCTAGTTTATCATACCGGGCCGGAAATTTCACCATACCTCGAAGGAATTTGATTTCAAACTTATGCAAAAGTGAAATTTATAACGCAATCATGTGAATTTGTTGATTTTCAGCCGTTCTTCCTGTATAATACCTAACGGCAGAAAGGTCGGCTTTAAGACCTTTTTATAGAGTAAACAGTCAACACATAGGCAGCTATTGATCGTTATTTCAGAAAAGAGGTTTATGTACTATGGCGAATATTGATCTGAGTCAGTATGGGATTACAGGCGTAAGCGAGATCGTTTACAATCCTTCTTATGAATTCCTGTACGAGGAAGAGATGAAACCGGAACTGACTGGCTATGATAAAGGCCAGGAGAGTGAACTGGGCGCAGTGAATGTCATGACAGGTATTTATACCGGCCGTTCCCCGAAAGACAAATATATTGTCATGGACGAGGGTTCGAAGGACACGGTATGGTGGACAACCGAGGGTTATCCGAACGATAACCATCCGATGAGCGAGGAAGTCTGGGCAACGGTCAAGGATCTTGCGAGGAAGCAGCTGAGCGGAAAGAGACTGTTTGTTGTCGACGGTTTCTGCGGCACCAACAAGGATACCCGCATGGGAGTCCGCTTCATCATGGAAGTTGCCTGGCAGGCACATTTCGTCACAAACATGTTCATCAGGCCGACCGCTGAAGAGCTGGCAGAGTTCAAGCCGGATTTCGTCGTTTACTGCGCTTCCAAGGCGAAAGTCGAGAACTACAAGGAACTCGGACTTCGTTCCGAAACCTGCGTTGCCTTCAACGTAACCTCCCATGAGCAGGTTATTCTGAATACCTGGTACGGCGGCGAGATGAAGAAGGGCCTGTTCTCCATGATGAACTATTATCTGCCGCTGAAGGGCATCGCTGCCATGCACTGCTCCGCGAACACAGATATGGACGGCCAGAATACCGCGATCTTCTTCGGTCTTTCCGGAACGGGCAAGACCACTCTGTCCACCGACCCGAAGAGACTTCTGATCGGCGACGACGAGCACGGCTGGGATGACAGCGGCGTCTTCAACTTTGAGGGCGGATGCTACGCCAAGGTTATCAACCTTGACAAGGAATCCGAACCGGATATCTACAACGCGATCAAGAGAAACGCTCTGCTTGAGAACGTTACCCTGGATGAGAACGGAAAGTGCGATTTCGCTGACAAGAGCGTTACCGAGAACACCCGTGTATCCTACCCGATCGACCATATTCAGAACATCGTAAGACCAGTCTCCAGAGGCCCGGCAGCCAAGTGTGTTATCTTCCTGTCTGCTGACGCTTTCGGAGTTCTTCCGCCGGTCTCCATCCTGACTCCGGAACAGACCCAGTATTATTTCCTGTCCGGTTTCACAGCCAAGCTTGCAGGAACCGAGCGCGGAATCACCGAGCCGACCCCGACCTTCTCCGCATGCTTCGGACAGGCTTTCCTTGAACTGCATCCGACCAAGTACGGCCAGGAGCTGGTTAAGAGAATGGACAAGAGCGGAGCCAAGGCTTATCTGGTCAACACTGGCTGGAACGGCACCGGCAAGCGTATCTCCATCAAGGATACCCGCGGAATCATCGACGCGATCCTGAACGGCGCCATCGATAAGGCTCCGACAAAGAAGATCCCGTATTTCAATTTCGAGGTTCCGACAGAGCTGGAAGGCGTTGCGACAGATATTCTGGATCCGCGCGATACCTACGCAAACGCTGCGGAATGGGATGAGAAGGCGAAGGATCTTGCTCAGAGGTTCATCAAGAACTTTGTCAAGTATGAGAGCAACGAGGCAGGCAAGGCGCTTGTAGCAGCAGGCCCGCAGCTTTGATCCGTATGGCTTTGTTCTGACAATATCTGAATCTTAAAAGGGAATGCCGCAGACATCTTTGCCTGCGGCATTTTTTTCCCTGACATTACGGGGCGCTTCCGGTCTGAAACAGGTTCGGGTCCGCTGTGAGTGGGGTTCCTGCTTCGCAGGCCCACATTTGAAATCAGACCCTTCTGCTTACGTGCAAACGCGACGAATCAGAATGTGCTCTCAAACAGGCCGTGAATGGTAGCACGGGTTCAGTGTCAGATCATAAAAAAATCAGTGAATGGGCATAACATGTGTTATACTGAAAAAATACACTGACAGCAAGACTGAATTTACGGAAAAGGTGCGATGAACAACAATATCAATGATTTCCCAAGTATAGTGGATGATATGCGAAGACCGCGGGACAGCGTTGCCGGCTACGCGGTCTGTATGGGGCTGTGCGAGCTGAACGGCGCGACCGCCATGGGATACAGCGGTGCCGTTAACTTTACGCTGCACTCCAGCGGCGCCACTGCGGTGGAGCTGCTGCTTTTTGACCGCGGCGAGCAGGAACCCTACGCGGTGATTCCATTTCCGGACAGATACCGGATCGGGGATGTCTGGACCATGATTGTCTTCGGACTCGATATTTCCCGTTTTGAGTATGCCTACCGGGTGGACGGTCCCTACTGTCCTGAAAAAGGCCAGCTTTTTGACAAAAGACATGTGCTGCTGGATATCTACGCAAAAGCGGTGACCTCCAACCGGCACTGGGGGGAGCCGCAGCCCAGAGATAAGGCCTACCATGCCAGGGTTGTGAGAAGATCCTATGAATGGGCGGACCATGCCCACAGGAAGGTACCCATGGAGGACCTGATCATCTATGAACTCCATGTCAGGGGCTTTACCTTCGGCCGGAATTCCGGCGTGTCCGCGCCGGGAACCTTTCTGGGAGTCAGGGAGAAGATTCCCTACCTCAAATGGCTCGGCGTCACCGCGGTGGAACTGATGCCAATCTTTGAGTTTGACGAGATGATGAACGCCCGGGAGTTTGAGGGAAAGATGCTCCTTGAATACTGGGGATACAACACGGTCAGCTACTTTGCCCCGAATGCGAGATACACTTCCGCCGAGGAATACAACCGGGAGGGAAGAGAACTGCGGCAGCTGATCCATGCGCTTCATGAGGCAGGGATCCAGGTGATCCTTGACGTTGTATTCAACCATACGGCGGAGGGGAATGAGGACGGAAAGTTTATTTCCTTCAAGGGCTTCGACAACAATATCTATTACATGCTTACGCCGGAAGGGGACTATTATAACTTTTCGGGCTGCGGCAACACGGTGAACTGCAATCATCCCGTCGTTCAGGAGATGATCGTGGAATGTCTGCATTTCTGGACGGTCAATTATCAGATCGACGGTTTTCGTTTTGATCTCGCCAGCATTCTGGGGAGAAATGAGGACGGTTCCCCGATGGAGTATCCGCCCCTGGTCCAGCGGCTTGCCATGGACCCGATCCTTGCGGATGTAAAGCTGATCGCGGAAGCCTGGGATGCCGGCGGCCTGTACCAGGTCGGCAGTTTCCCCGCATGGAACCGCTGGGCGGAATGGAACGGCCGCTACCGTGACGATATGCGTTCCTTCCTGAAGGGAGATTACTGGGAGGCGCCCGAAGCGGCCAAGCGCATGATGGGTTCGCCGGACCTGTATTCCCGGGATGTTTCGGAGCAGGGCAGGAGCCCGCACGGTTATATCGGATACAATTCTTCCGTGAATTTTCTCACCTGTCACGACGGCTTCACGCTGTATGACATGTACGCCTACAATCAGAAACACAATGAGGCGAACGGCTGGGGCAATACGGACGGAGCCAATGACAACCGGAGCTGGAACTGCGGGGTGGAAGGACCGAGCGATGATCCCGCAATCGAGCGACTGAGGACGAAGATGGTCAAGAATGCCATGGCGGTTCTTATGATGAGCCGCGGAACGCCGATGTTCCTGGCGGGAGATGAATTCGCGAACACGCAGTTCGGCAATAATAACTGTTACTGCCAGGACAACGAGGCATCCTGGCTCGACTGGAACTATTGCGATAAGAACCGGAATATCCTGGAATTTACCAGGGACGTGATCGCCTTCCGCAAGGCGCATCCCTGCATCAGGCGGGATCTGAAGACGGCGCGCTGCGGTTTCCCGAACATGTCCGTCCATGCCGGGACCCCCTGGAACGCCCGGGTTACCAAGGAGACGAAGGCTTTTTATATTATCTACGCCGGTTATGATGAAAATACCAGGACGGACGATATCGTGTGCTGCGCGGTCAACGTTTTCTGGGAACCGGTGGAGATCGTCCTTCCGGATCTGCCGGAGTCGAGAAGCTGGCATCTCTTCACGTCGACAGGCGGTGAGGAGAGAGGGCTTGCCTGGAAGAAAGTAACCATGCATGCCAGATCCGTCGCCATCCTGACCGCGGAGAGATATTGACAGAAAGAAGTAAGCTGCAGTGAAAACGGGTCAGAGTCCGTCAGGACTCTGACCCGTGTTTTGTGCGAGAGGCACATTCCGGGCATCTGGCGGGCAGCTGTCTGTGCGCGGCCGAAGACCGGGGGAATTACAGAATCGTTCCGCCGCCCAGAACCAGATCGCCGTCGTAAAATACAGCCGCCTGGCCGGGACAGACCGCACGCTGCCCTTCATCAAAAAGGACGCGCACAAGAGCGCCCGGCAGGACTGTGACGGAGGCTTCCTGTTCCCGGTGCTGGTAACGGATTCTCACGCGTGCCCGGAAGACTTCCCCCTCTTCCGGCGCGGGCCTTTGCCAGAAAAGATCCTTTACGGTGAGTTCCCTGCTGAACAGGGCTTCATTGGGACCTACAGTGACTGTATTGGCCTGCATGTCTTTTGAAAGCACATAAACCGATTCGGGCACGGCAAGGCCAAGGCCTCTGCGCTGGCCGATCGTGTAGTGAACCGCGCCGCGGTGCCGGCCCAGAACGCGGCCGCTGCGGTCAATGATGCTGCCGGGCGAAAGGCAGGCGGGATGTTCCTTTCCCGGGCAGAAGCGGTCCGCTTCCATGCTGACCATGCGTCCGATAAAAGAGGCATAGTCTCCGTCCGGAACGAAGCAGATGTCCTGGCTGTCATGTTTGCGGGCATTGACAAATCCCTGTTCTTCGGCGATTCTCCGCACGTCCTCTGTCTTCTTCAGATCCCCCAGCGGAAACAGAAGCCCGGAGAGCGTCTCCTGCGTGACAGGATAAAGAACATAGCTCTGGTCCCGGCTGAGGTCCGCGGCTTTTTTCAGGTACCAGCGGCCGTCAAGAAAGCATTTGCGCACATAATGGCCGGTCGCGAGGTAATCAAATCCGTGTTCCTTCGCCCAGGAGAGCAGGCGGCCGAATTTCAGGCGGCGGTTGCAGTCAATGCAGGGATTCGGGGTATGGCCGTCCAGGTATTCCTGCACGAAATGATCCATGACTTCTTCGCGAAAGCTTTCCATCAGGTTCAGGGCAAGATATCCGACCCCGATCCGTTCCGCCACAGCCCGGGCGTCATCCACATCTTTTATGCCGCAGCAGCTGTTCTGCTCCTTAAGCCCGATTCCGGTATAATCATAAAGACGCATGGTACAGCCCGTGACCTCATAGCCCTGCTCTTTCAAAAGCCAGGCCGCGACCGAAGAATCCACGCCGCCGCTCATTCCAACGAGAACCCTGCCTTTGCTCATCTGCTTCCTCTTTTCTTCCGGTACGGAGCGTATTGCCGCTCCGTTCTTTTCGGGTCAGGACCCGCGGCAGATCCGGTAATCCGCCGTGTATCCTGTCCGTATTTCTTTTCTGACAGTAAGGGAATGATAGCATACGCAGGTACGAAAATCCAGAGGAAGGGGCTGCCGTATTATTTCCGCGAAAGATTTACCGGGAAAGGAGGAGCAGATACCGGAGACGGAGACTGCTGTATTATTTCCGCGGAAGATTTCTCCTGAAAGACGGAAAGAGGTGCAGAAGAATATACAGAAGCAGGAAAGAAGTTAAAAAATGTATGTTCTGTTCCGCAATTTCTGGTAAAATAGATGTCAGAAATCCTGGCGGCGGAGCCGCAGGCAGGAATAAAAAGCACAAGATGAGGAGAACATGATATGAAACCGTATATTTTTGGTGTGGATCTGGGTGGAACGACTGTAAAAATCGGTCTGTTTGAGAATGAGGAGCTCCTGGACAAGTGGGAAATTCCCACCAGGACAGAAGAGAACGGCAAATATATTCTCGGTGATATCGCGGATTCGATCCTGCTGCAGATGCAGAAGCGCGGCATCAGCCCCGGTGAGATCCGCGGAGTCGGAATCGATGTTCCCGGCGCTGTCCTGGAGGACGGGACGGTCAACCGCTGCGTGAACCTCGGCTGGGGAGTCGTGCGCGCCCATGAAGAACTCAACCGGCTTCTCAACGGGATTCCTGTGGAAGTGGCCAACGATGCCAATGCCGCAGCTCTCGGAGAGATGTGGAAGGGCGGCGGAAAAGGCTATTCCAACGTGGTCATGGTCACTCTCGGAACCGGCGTCGGCGGCGGCGTGATTATTAACGGCAAGATCTTCAGCGGTGCGTTCGGGGCCAGCGGGGAACTCGGCCATATGCTGGTCAATCCGGACGAGACTGTTCTTTGCGGATGCGGCAAGAAAGGTCATCTGGAGCAGTACACCTCCGCGAACGGCGTGGCGCGCCTAGCGAAAAAGCATCTGGAAGCAAGCGATGAAGACAGCTGCCTGCGCAGGGAAGAGAATGTCACATCCAAAGCCGTCTGCGACGGCGCCAAGGCAGGCGACAAGATGTGCATAGAGATTATGGAAGAGTTCGGAAGTATTCTCGGCCGCGGTCTTGCGTTGGTTTCCTGCGTGGTTGACCCGGAGATTTACGTCATCGGCGGCGGCATGAGCAAGGCAGGGCCGATGGTGATTGATTACGTGCAGAAGTATTATGTCGAGGCAGCGTTCCATGCCTCCACGTCGACCCGCTTCGCCCTGGCCGAACTCGGGAATGACGCCGGAATGTACGGCTGCGTGAAGATGGTACAGGACAAGATTCCTGAGTGAGCACCGGCAGACAGGTTCATCGCTGCCGATGAGAAAGTTCCGGGGAGCCGCAGGCGCGGCTCCCTTTTCATATATACCGGTACGGTATAAAACTGGTTACCGCATTTTTCAGCAGGCGGGCGGGTAATGCGGCAGTGCGGCAGAAATCTTTATACCCCTGTCCGCAGGGGCGGGCCGGCTGTGCGCGGGGAGCCATGCGGCAGGACCGGCCGGACTTTCCGGAATGATTGACAAGCCCTGCGGTTATCTCTTAATATGGTGAATACAGTGCCCGGGGACTGTCTGCACGATCTGCCTGCGGTAAGCAGGGGACAGGAGTTTCCGGCGCGCTGTAACCGTATATGCGGCGAATCAGAAGCGCCAAAAGTCAGCGCTTCGCAAAAGGATCATGAAAGGGGATGCTCCGCCATGGAATTCAGGCTTCATTCGGAATACGCGCCCACCGGCGATCAGCCGGAGGCGATCGCGGCTCTGGTAAAAGGATTTCGCGAAGGGAATCAGATGGAAACACTGCTCGGCGTGACAGGCTCCGGCAAGACTTTCACCATGGCGAACGTGATCAGCCAGCTGCAGCTTCCCACTCTGGTGATCGCGCACAATAAAACGCTGGCGGCCCAGCTCTACGGGGAGTTTAAGGAGTTTTTTCCGGAGAACGCAGTGGAGTATTTCGTATCTTACTACGATTACTACCAGCCGGAGGCGTATGTTCCCCAGACGGATACCTATATTGAAAAGGATTCTTCCATAAATGACGAGATTGACAAGCTGAGACTCTCCGCGACCGCTTCCCTGACAGAACGAAGGGACGTTGTGGTGGTCAGCTCGGTGTCCTGCATCTACGGCCTGGGCAGCCCGATCGATTTCCGCGAGATGGCGCTGTACCTGAGAGTCGGAGAAGAGAGGGAGCGGGACGAAGTCCTGAGAAAGCTGGTCCAGCTCCACTATGACCGGTCAGATATCGATTTTCATCGATCTACATTCCGGGTAAACGGGGATGTGCTGGACATTTTTCCGGCAGATACGGATGATTACGCCTACCGGGTAGAATTTTTCGGCGATGAGATCGACCGGATCACGGAGATCGACCCGCTGACTTCCCACGTCCGCTCCCAGCTTTCCTTTATCGGAGTATTTCCCGCTTCCCACTATGTGACGCCTGCGGAGAAAGTGGCTGAGGCGATTCATGGCATCGAAGCGGAACTTGAGGAACGCGTGGCCTGGTTCCGGTCCGAGGACAGGCTGCTCGAGGCCCAGAGAATCTCCGAGCGGACGAATTATGATATTGAGATGCTCCGGGAGACCGGCTTCTGCTCCGGTATCGAGAATTATTCCAGGCATATGGACGGGCGGGCGCCCGGAACGCCCCCGCAGACCCTGCTGGATTATTTTCCGGATGAATTTCTGATCATCATCGACGAGTCCCATATGACGCTTCCCCAGCTGCGGGCCATGTATAATGGCGACCAGTCCAGAAAGTCCACGCTGGTGGATTACGGCTTCCGCCTGCCCAGCGCGAAGGATAACCGGCCGCTGAAATTCGAGGAGTTTGAGGACAAGATCGACCGGATCATGTTCGTGTCCGCAACACCGGGTCCCTATGAGAGCGAGCATGAACTTCTGCGGACCGAGCAGATCATCAGACCTACCGGACTGCTGGATCCTGCCATAGACGTGCGGCCTGTGGCAGGCCAGGTGGAGGATCTGGTCGGCGAGATCAATAAAGAGACGGCAAAGGGGAATAAGATCCTTGTGACGACTCTGACCAAGCGCATGGCGGAGGATCTGACGAATTACCTGAAGGAAGCAGGGATCCGCGTCCAGTATCTGCATTCGGACATTGATACCCTGGAGCGGACAAAGATCATCCGGGATATGCGCCTGGGCGTGTTTGACGTACTCGTGGGCATCAATCTGCTGAGAGAAGGACTCGATATCCCGGAAATCACGCTGGTTGCGATTCTGGATGCCGACAAGGAGGGGTTCCTCAGGTCGGAGACAGCTCTGATTCAGACGGTCGGCCGCGCCGCCCGCAATGCGGACGGCCATGTCATCATGTACGCGGATACCGTCACGGATTCCATGCGCCGGGCCATTGACGAGACAAACCGCAGGAGGACGGCGCAGCAGCGCTACAATGAAGCGCACGGGATAACGCCTACTACGATCCGAAAGAAGGTGAGGGACCTGATCGCTATCTCCCGCGAGATTGCCGCGGAGGAGGATCGGAGTGAGAAGGATCCGGAATCCATGAGCAGGGCAGAACTTGAAAAACTGATCGGGGAAATCGAGAAGAAGATGCGCAAAGCAGCCTCTGAGCTGAACTTTGAAGACGCGGCCATGCTGCGCGATAAGATGATCGGACTCAAAAAGATGCTTCAGGAGATGGATGCCTGAACAGCCTTCAGATATAAGAATTCTCAGTTCCGCAGATGGCAGAAAGCAGGACCGGATTATTCCGAACAGATGTTCACATTTTCCCTGTGCTGTGTTATAATGAGTCCTGCACAGGCGCGGAGATTTCGCATACAGAGGAAACGCGGCCTGCGTCGCAGAGCAGGCACCGGTGATCCGCGTCAGGGAGAAAGAAGCGGTGCTGATCAGCGGAAGCGCCGGAAAGGCACCGGCATTTTGCGCCCGGGTGGAAAACACGCACAGAGAAGGAAGATATGGCACAGAAAAAAACAGCCCCGAAGAGGGACATAAAAAAGTATATCAGGATCCGCGGGGCAGCGGAGCATAATCTGAAGAATATCGACCTGGATATCCCGCGCAATGAATTTGTTGTGATGACGGGACTGTCCGGTTCCGGCAAGAGTTCTCTTGCCTTTGACACGATCTACGCGGAAGGGCAGAGGCGCTATATGGAGTCGCTGTCCAGCTATGCCAGGCAGTTCCTGGGACAGATGGAAAAGCCGAAGGTGGAGAGCATCGAGGGGCTTCCCCCCGCGATCTCGATCGACCAGAAGTCCACGAACCACAACCCGCGCTCGACAGTCGGAACGGTCACGGAGATTTACGATTATTTCAGGCTCCTGTATGCAAGGTGCGGCATCGTTCACTGTCCCACCTGCGGGAGGGAGATCAAAAGGCAGAGCGTGGACCAGATGGTCGATACGCTGATGGCGCTCCCCGAACGGACGAGGATGCAGCTGCTTGCTCCGGTAGTCAGAGGCAGGAAGGGAGAGCATGCCAAAGTCCTGCAGCAGGCGAAAAAGTCCGGCTATGTGAGGGTGAGGGTTGACGGAAGCCTGTATGAACTGAGCGAAGAGATCCGTCTGGATAAGAACATTAAGCATAACATCGAAATTCTGGTTGACCGGCTGATCGTCAAGCCGGGGATTGAGAAGCGTCTGGCCGAGTCCCTGGAGCAGGTGATGGAACTGGCAGGGGGACTGGCTTTTGTCGAGGTGCAGAGACCCAGGAGCAGATCGGATCTGCATCCGGATGAGCTGGGAAGGACACCGGAAGAGATTCTCAGAAACAGGGCGGCAGCCGCGGCAGCAAAGGGCCCGGGGGCGGAAGAAAGCCGGGAGCCTTTGCAGGATGTCTCTTCCGTGAGCGCTGCAGTTCTTACTTCTGCTTCGGGGGACAGCGACGCGGGAAGCACGCACAAAGAGACGGAGATGCTCACTTTCTCCGAGAATTTTGCCTGCCCTTATGACGGGACTTCGATCGATGAGATCGAACCGCGGTCATTTTCCTTCAACAATCCCTTCGGAGCCTGTCCGGAGTGTACCGGCCTCGGCTATAAGATGGAATTCGATGAGAATCTCATGATCCCGGACAAGTCCCTGAGCATTGACGAGGGGGCCATCGTCGTTCCCGGGTGGCAGTCCAGCAGACAGGAGGGGAGTTTCACCAGATCCCTGCTGGACGCCCTGGCGGAAGAATACGGCTTCCGTCTTGATACCCCATTTGAGGATTATCCGGAGAAGATCCATGATATTCTGATCTATGGTACGGACGGACATGAGGTGAAGGTGCATTACCGGGGCCAGAGAGGGGTCGGCGTCTATGACGTCGCCTTCGAAGGGCTGATCCGGAATATACAGAGGCGCTACCGGGAGAGTTCCGGGGAGGCCATGAGGGCGGAATATGAGACTTTTATGCAGATTACGCCCTGCAAGGCATGCCGCGGGCAGAGACTGAAACCGGGCGCGCTGGCGGTGACGGTCGCGGACAGGAACATCTATGAGATGACCTGCATGGGGATCGGGGAACTGAAGAATTTCCTGGGATCCCTGGACATGAAGCTGACCGGACAGCAGTTAAAAATCGGAGAACAGATCCTGAAAGAGATCCGTGCCAGAATTTCCTTCCTGGTTGACGTGGGACTCGACTACCTGTCGCTCGGGCGGGCTACCGGCAGCCTTTCCGGAGGGGAAGCCCAGAGGATTCGTCTCGCGACGCAGATCGGTTCCGGGCTGGTCGGGGTTGCCTATATTCTGGACGAGCCGTCCATCGGCCTGCACCAGAGGGACAATGACAAGCTGCTGAATACCTTGTTCCATCTGCGGGATCTGGGCAATTCCGTTCTGGTTGTCGAGCATGACGAGGACACCATGCGCGCGGCGGACTATATCGTGGATATCGGGCCGGGCGCCGGAGCCCACGGCGGTGAGGTTGTAGCCGCCGGAACGGTGGAAGACCTGATGAAATGCAGGGATTCCATTACGGGCAAGTATCTGTCCGGCGAGCTGGAGATCCGCGTGCCGCCGGCAAGGAGAGTACCGGCCGGATGGATTACGGTCAGGGGCGCTGCCCAGAACAACCTGAAGCAGATCAACGTTTCCTTCCCGGTCGGCGTTTTTACCTGCGTGACCGGTGTATCCGGGTCGGGAAAAAGCTCTCTGGTCAACGAGATCCTGTATAAGTATCTGGCCAATAAACTGAACCGGGCCCGTCAGATCGCCGGGAAATGCGGCGGGATCGACGGAATTGAGCAGCTGGACAAGGTGATCATGATCGACCAGAGTCCGATCGGACGTACGCCGAGGTCAAATCCCGCTACCTATACGGGGGTATTTGACCAGATCCGCGATCTCTTCGCCACGACTACTGAGGCGAAGACCAGAGGCTACAAAAAAGGGAGATTTTCTTTCAATGTAAAGGGCGGGCGCTGCGAAGCATGCGCCGGCGACGGGATTATCAAGATCGAGATGAACTTTCTCCCGGACGTCTATGTTCCCTGCGAGGTCTGCCACGGCCGGCGCTATAACCGCGAGACCCTGGAAGTCCATTATAAGGGAAAGAATATCTATGAAGTTCTGGATATGACTGTGGAGGAGGCGCTGAAGTTCTTCGATCACCTGCCCTCTATCCGCAATAAGATCCAGACCCTGTATGACGTGGGACTTTCTTATATCAAGCTGGGACAGCCTTCCACGGAGCTGTCCGGGGGAGAAGCCCAGAGGATCAAGCTCGCGGCGGAACTGAGCCGGAGAAGTACGGGAAAGACGATCTATATTCTGGATGAGCCCACGACCGGTCTTCATTTTGCCGACGTCAGCAAGCTGATAGAGATTCTTCAGAGACTGACGGACGTCGGCAATACAGTCGTCGTCATTGAACACAATCTGGATGTGATCAAGACAGCGGACTATCTGATCGATATGGGACCGGAAGGCGGCGACGGAGGCGGCCGGGTGATCGCAAAAGGAACGCCGGAGGAGGTTGCGGAGAACGCGGTCTCTTATACCGGCCAGTATGTGAAAAAATATCTGAAACAAAGCCGCGGTTCAACGCTGACTTAAAATCAGATTCCGGCTTTTTGAAAAGCAGCTGAAACAGAGCCGTGAATCGTACGGAAGAGTGGATACAGGAGGAGGCTATGGAAGGAAGGAACGGAACGCGAAGCATGCAGGAGCAGGCAGCAGCGGTTGTCCGGGAGATTCTCGGCGACTACGGAAAAAGAAGAGCGATTGACCGGATTGAGAATGCCACGGAACCCAGCAGGGACGTGATCGTACATATTCTTCATGAACTGTTCCAGATCGTCTATCCGGGCTATTACAGAGATCCGGACAGCAGCAGGCGCGTATACAATGTGAATGCCTCCATCAGCACGATCGTGGATGATATCATTATCAATCTTCAGGAACAGATCGAGCAGGCTCTGTTTTACACGGATGAATTCCATGCCAAATCAGGGGAGGAGATCCGGAAGGAGTCCGAACGGATTGTGATCGAATTCATGCGCAGGATTCCGCGCGTCAGGGAGTATCTGGATACCGACCTGCAGGCGACTCTGGACGGAGATCCGGCCGCTTATTCCAAGAGCGAGATTATTCTCTGCTATCCCGGCTTTTATGCCATCACGGTATTCCGCCTGGCGCATGAGCTGTATCTTCTGAGGGTTCCCATGATTCCCCGCATCATGACCGAACATGCCCACAGCAAGACCGGCGTGGACCTGCATCCGGGCGCCACGGTAGGGAAATATTTTATGATCGACCACGCGACCGGCATTGTAGTCGGTGAGACTACCGTCATCGGGGAACATGTAAAGGTCTACCAGGGCGTCACGATCGGAGCGCTTTCCACAAGGGGCGGCCAGAAGCTGCAGGGGAAGAAGCGGCATCCCACCATCGAGGACAATGTCACGATCTATTCGGGAGCCTCCATTCTGGGCGGCGAGACGGTGATCGGCCATGACGTTGTGATCGGCGGCAACTGCTTTATTACCAGCTCTGTCGCACCGAATACCAGAGTAAATGTAAAAAACCAGGAGATGGTGCTGGGAGGCGGGGGGAAAGCCTGAACGGGTCCGGACTCCCGCAGTATCCTTTCCCTGCTTTTTTCAGACCTGCAGGATTATCTGATCCCCGGACAGAATGCTGCTTCAGAGCAGTAAGGCATCCGGGCGGTCCGCTCTTATAAAACAAAAACAGCTGTCCTCACTTCCGGAAGGAAAGAGGACAGCTGTTTTTTCTGAACGCAGAAAGCGCTGATTTATTCTGTTTTCAGCCGGCAAAAGAATTGCGGAAGCAGTATCTCAGAATACGACAACTCTGGTATCCATCGGGAGATTCTCATAGCACCAGAGGGCAGCTTCGTCCGTCAGACGTACGCAGCCGTGGGACTGGGGAAGAGAACCCAGGGTTCTGTAGCCTGCCACTTTGCTGGTTTCCGAACCTTTGTAATAGGGCCAGGTATGGATAAACTGCCCGAAGTAAAGACCGTATTTCCCGTAGGAATATTCATCGAAGCTTACGGAATCAATCTTGTTCTTGATCCGGTAGCCGAAGCTTGGCCGGGTGGGGGATTCGTAAGACCCGGTCGTGCACTTATAAGTGCGGAATAATGTCCAGTTTCCGCTGGATCCGCGGAATACGTAAAACTTCTGGTAATTTGTGCACACCCAGACAAGGTATTCCGTCGCGCTTCCCACGCCCTTCCGGTTGATGAAGTCTTCCTTGACCTGGGTCGTGTAGTCGCCCCGCTCATTCAGGCATCCGGTATAGGTAAGAGACATCTCCGGGATAAAGCGGATGTTTCCGTTGGGAAGAACGACCTCGCTGTTTTCCGCCCTGATATAGCTCTTATCCGTAACGACAACCTTCGTTCCCTGCGGAAGCCCCTGCTCTTCTTTGTTGAGGTAGGCACTGAAATACATGGTATGAACGTCTTTGACGCTCTTTCCGCTGGTTTTGGCAAGCGTCGTGCAGGTGATGCTGTCAGACGCTTCTCCTTCTCCCGCACGGTTGTAAGCTTCCACCCATGCGTTGAAGGTAGTGCCCGGTAACAGACCTGTGATCGTGGTGCTGGTACGCTTTTTCACTCTCGCGTGAAAAGTCTCTTCTGTCTTTGCATCCTGCAGATAGACATCATATCCGCGGGCTCCGGCTACGGAACTCCAGGAGAGGCTGACTTTCTTTGCCGTGACGGTTGCCGTGACTGATTCAACCTTGCCGGGAGTGGTGTCCGCAAAGGCCGTAAAAGGAAGCATCAGCATCATCATGGCTATACATAAGGTAAATAAAAGTTTGCGGCGGTAGTTCAGCATATCGTTAAATCCCTCCCTGTGACGATAAACAATTATAATAATTATATGTGGATGAAAAAAACAGGTCAATGAGAGTGTTTCGAATTTTTCTTAAGATTTTTATAATATGTGGCAGCGACGCCGGAAGTATGGCCGTACACGTCGTGCTCACACATAACCGGGGCATCGGTTTCTGACGTCCCCACTCCTTGTATGTCTCCGGAGAATCGGGTAAAATAACCGAAGCGGATTAAGAAGCCGGATTAAGGAGCTGTTTCTGCAGTATAAAAGCTGAAAATACAGAGGAGGTGCGGACTGTGGCCGGGGAAGAACGGTATATCCGGAGAGGGAGCAGAAAACTGCGCTGCGGTTACACGACCGGATCCTGCGCCGCAGGGGCAGCCAGGGCGGCAGCGCTTATGCTCCTCTCGGGAAGGCGGACGGAGGAGATTTCCCTGCTGACGCCAAAGGGCATCCTGCTTTCTCTCAGAATAGAGGATATCCAATGGGGGGAAGACGGACGGAGCGTATCCTGCGCCGTCCGGAAGGACGCGGGAGACGACCCGGACGTCACGGACGGTATCCTTGTCCGGGCGGAAGCGGCCTTTGTAAAATCTTCCGGAAAGAAGCTGTCTTTTCCTGACGATGGAAGTCCTGCATCTGTAAATTGTCCTTTGGGTAAGGAAGATTGGGATAAGGATGGGAGCTTCGCCGGTCCGGCTGCGGGAAGGCATCCTGCGGGAGAGTGCGGCAGCAGGATTTCTTCCGCCGCATTTGTATGGGATCCTGTCTTAAAGAAGGAAAGCAGTATCTCTGCCGCCGGTTTTTTGAAGGCGTCATCTGCCTTTGACCGTCCCTATATTTTTCTTGACGGTGGGGAGGGCGTAGGGCGCGTGACCAGGCCGGGGCTGAAACAGGAGATCGGGCAGGCCGCGCTCAATCCGGTTCCGAGAAAAATGATATTTCAGGCTGTTCAGGAAATCTGTGAGGATTATGATTACCATGGGTCCCTGCTTATTACCGTCTCCGTTCCGGAGGGTGCCTCAGCTGCCCGGAAGACCTTTAATCCAAGGCTTGGGATCCGGGACGGGATTTCCATTCTGGGGACGACAGGGATTGTGGAGCCTGTGAGCGAAGCGGCCATGACAGAGTCAATCCGTCTGGAGATGAATATGCTCTGCGAAGAAGGGCATCGCTGTCTGCTGGTAACGCCGGGGAACTACGGAGAGACCTTCGCGCACAACGATCTGGGGCTTGATGGGGTCCAGGCGGTCCTGTGCAGCAACTTCCTGGGAGAAACCCTGGACCATGCCGCCGCATTGGGACTGGACGGCCTGCTGTTCGTTTCTCATATCGGTAAATTCATCAAGGTTTCGGGCGGTATCATGAACACCCATTCCCGCTGTTCCGACAGCCGTGCGGAACTCTGCGCAGCCTGTGCGCTGAGAGCAGGCATTCCGGCGGAAGGCGCCCGCCGGATCCTTGAGACGGAGACAACGGACGAAGCGGCCGGTATTATGGAAGAATACGGGGTGCTGCCTCAGGCGATGAAGATTGCCTGTGAGAAGATCCGCTATTACCTTCAGCTAAGGACCGGAGGATGCGTTCCGGCTGAAGCCGTACTTTTTAATACGGTACAGGGCGAACTGGGAAGGACGGAAGGCGCGGAAGAGATGATCCGCAGGGTCAGGAGTGAATGGCCGGGCAGCGGGGCCGTTTCCGGCTGCGGAAGAAGATAAAGACAGAAGGAAAAGGAAAAACGATGGTACATTTTGTGGGGGCGGGACCGGGAGCGGAGGACCTGATCACTGTGCGGGGCGCCAGACTGATCAGGGAAGCGGATCTGATCATCTATGCGGGTTCCCTGGTGAATCCGGACCTGTTTTCAGAGAAAAAAGAGAGCTGCGCGGTCTATGACAGTTCCCGGATGACCCTGGAGCAGGTGCTGGATCTGATGGAGAATAGCGAGCGGGAAGGGAAAACGACTGTCCGGCTGCATACCGGAGATCCCTGCATCTACGGAGCGATTCGGGAGCAGATGGACGCGCTTGACCGTATGGGGATTTCCTATGACTATATACCGGGAGTCAGTTCTTTCTGCGGGGCGGCGGCTGCCCTGAATCTGGAATATACCCTGCCGGGTATAACGCAGAGCGTGATTCTCACACGCGCGGCGGGACGTACCGGGGTTCCGGAGCGGGAGAGCATCCGCAGTTTTGCCGCCCATAAAGCGACAATGGTACTGTTTCTGTCCGCGGGGCTGGTGCGCAGCGTCTGCCGGGACCTGCTGGAGGGCGGATACCAGCCGGATACGCCGGCCGCAGTAGTCAGAAGAGCAAGCTGGCCCGATGAGGAAGCCTATACCTGTACGGTCGCCACTCTGGCGGAAACCTGTGAGAGGCATGGGATTACAAAGACGGCGCTGCTGATCGTAGGGGAAGCTGCCGGGCGTACCGGCGGCGGAAGATCCCGGCTTTATGATCCCGCATTTTCGACCGGATACCGGAAAGGAGAGGAGAACAGAGAGGGATGATGAGGACAGCATGTGTGTGCTTTACGGACCGCGGTGCGGCTACAGCGGAGAGGATCCGCGCAGTACTCGGGAAATATGAGACAAACAGATTCACTCTCTTTACAAAAAGACGAGAAACTGCCTCAGCGGACGGTTTATTCTACATTGATGATTCGCTGAAGGAATGGACCAGACAGCGCTTTCTGGACAGTGACGCCATTCTGTTTGTCGGCGCCTGCGGGATCGCGGTCCGGTCCATCGCTCCTTTCCTGGTTTCGAAGGCGGAAGATCCGGCGGTACTGGTGATTGACGAGACGGGAAGCTGGGTGATCTCTCTGGTTTCAGGACATCTCGGAGGAGCCAATGCCCTTGCCCGGGAAATCGCGGCGGGAATCAGCGCGCAGCCGGTTATCACTACGGCGACAGACCTGAATGAACGCTTCGCGGTGGATGTCTTCGCGAGGGAGAATAAGCTCTTCATCGGGAGCATGGAGCTGGCCAGGGAGATTTCTGCGGCGGTGCTTGCCGGAAGGCCGGTGGGACTGCGCTGCGCGGAAGAGTTTGTACCGGAAGGAATGATTCCGCCGGAACTGAGCCCTCTGGAGAAGAATGCGCTTCCCTATAAAGCGGATGAGATGCTGGAACGGCCGATTCTGGGGATCAATATATCCCTGAATGAGCGGGCACGGTATTTTGAAAAAACGCTTGCCCTGGTTCCCTGCTGTACAGTTCTCGGAGTCGGATGCAGGAAAGGAAAAACGCCGGAGGAACTGGAGACCTTTCTGCTTCAGGTTCTGGATGCCTCTGACGTTTCTGTTCATTCTGTAAAAAAGATCTGCAGCATCGACCTGAAGGAAAATGAAGAGGCTGTCGTTCTCTTTGCAGAAAAATACAGACTGCCCTATGAGACTTACACCGTTCAGCAGCTGACCCGGGTTCCCGGACACTTCAGCGCATCGACATTTGTCGAATCGATGGTCGGGGTTGATAATGTCTGCGAGAGAAGCGCCGTTCTGGGGGCCATGACGGAAAATGAGCCCGGGAAGCTGATTCTGCCAAAGATCGCGCAGAACGGAATGACGGCGGCCCTGGCTGCAGAGAGGATCCGGCTTTGTTTTTAAACAGCGGCATGGAGGGAAGCGATGGCGGAACAGGAAGGCAGACTCTGGGTGGTCGGTATCGGCCCGGGCTCCTATGAGGACATGACGATCCGGGCAGACCGGATCCTGGAACAGTGCGATACGATTATCGGATATACAGTATACGCAGACCTGGTCCGGAGCATTTATCCCGGAAAGGAATTTCTCACAACCCCGATGCGCGGGGAGCTTGAACGGTGCAGAATCGCTTTCCGGGAAGCTTCCGCCGGGAAAAAAGTGGCCATGGTCTGTTCCGGGGATGCGGGGGTATACGGTATGGCCGGTCCCGTGCTGGAGCTGGGAGCCCTGTGGCCCGGGATCCGGGTTGAAATTGTTCCCGGCGTGACATCAGCCCTGTCAGGAGCGGCTCTGCTGGGAGCGCCCCTCATGCATGATTTCTGCCTGATTTCTCTCAGCGATCTCCTGACGCCGCTGCATCTGATTGAGAAGAGAATCCTTGCCGCGGCGGGAAGCGGGTTTGTGATTGTTTTTTACAATCCGTCCAGCAGGAAGCGGGCGGATTATCTTCAGAAGGCGTGTGATCTGATCCTGCGTTTCCGCAGCCCTGAAACCATGTGCGGCTGCGTCTCCCGGATCGGGAGAGAGGGGGAAGCATTCCGGATCCTGACACTGAAAGAGCTTCGGGAAGCGGAGACGGATATGTTCACGACGGTCTATGTCGGGAATGAACGAACAAAGACCGTCGGCGGAAAACTGGTGACAGAGCGGGGGTACAGATTTGACGGAAAAGAGAATTCTGATATTTGCGGGGACAACGGAGGGAAGGGAGCTGGCGGAGTATCTTGACCGCCAGGAAGTCCCTGCCCTGGTCTGTACCGCTACGGATTACGGCGGAAGCCTGCTTGAGCAGGGCGGCTTCAGCCATATCAGGATCCGGGCGGGGCGTCTTGCGGAAGATGAGATGCAGGCTCTTATGGAGCAGGAGAATATATCGATAGTTGTAGATGCAACGCACCCTTACGCGGCCCTGGCATCAGAGAATATCGCAAAGGCCTGTAAAAGATGCGGCTGCAGGTATATCCGCCTGCAGAGAGCTTCCGGGGAGATCACGGAGGACTGCGTGAAAGTTCCGTCTCTGGAGAAGGCTGT
Source organism: uncultured Lachnospiraceae bacterium (assembly GCA_902779575.1). Classification (GTDB taxonomy): domain Bacteria; phylum Bacillota; class Clostridia; order Lachnospirales; family Lachnospiraceae; genus Porcincola. Next base: position 164,358 of record CACZBW010000003.1, on the reverse strand, counting down.
CGATTATCTGCAGGGGACAGAGGGAGCTGTCCTGGCTGCCACAGGAAGCAGGGATCTGGAAACATATACGAAGCTGAAGGACTATAAAAGAAGGGTCACAGCCAGAGTCCTCTCGGTACCGGAATCTGTAAATAAAGCAGTGGGGCTTGGCTTTTCAGGGAAAAATCTGATCTGCATGCAGGGACCCTTCAGCAGGGAAATGAACGAGGCGCTGCTTAGGGAGATACACGCTTCTTATATGGTCACCAAAGAGTCCGGAAAAGAAGGGGGATTTCAGGAAAAACTTGCCGCCGCCCGGAATACGGGAGTAAAACTGATCGTAGTGGAGAGACCGGGGGACGGCAGGCAGGAGAAGACGGATTTCCCCGGACAGGGAGAAATGGGACTGCCAGGAACAATGCAGTCTGCGGCGGATCTGCCTGAGCTGCGCAGGATTCTTGCAGAAGAACTTCCATTTACGGTGCGCAGGAGGATCACCCTTGCCGGGATCGGTATGGGGAGTCCCTCCGGGATGACGCAGGATGTACTGGATGCTTTGCATCAGGCGGACGTCCTGATCGGGGCAGAACGGATGCTGAAAGCAGCTTTCTCCTGCCTTTCCCCAAGGGATGCGGGGAAACCGGCATTCTGCGAATACCGCGCGGACCGGATTTCCGCTTTTGTAAAAGAACATCCCGAATTTGAAAAGGTTACTGTGCTGCTGTCCGGCGACATCGGTTTTTACAGCGGAGCCAGGCAGCTGATGAAGACATTTGCCTCAGAGGACGTGCGGGTTCTTCCCGGTATTTCTTCTGTGTCGGCTCTTTGCGCAGTTCTGAAGACCGGCTGGGAGGACGCTGTGCTGACCAGCCTGCACGGATGCAGCCAGAACGTGATCGGAGCGGTCCGGACAAACAGAAAAGTATTTGTCCTGACAGGCGGAAAAAGCAGTTTTGAGGATCTGTGCAGGGACCTGATCCGTTTTGAACTCGGGCATGTCCTGCTGGAAGCAGGCTGCAGTCTGTCCTCCCCTCAGGAGCGGATTCTGCGGGGCAGGCCGGAAGAATTTCTTTCAGGGAGCTCCGTACAGATTTCAGGGCAGGCGGAAACAGCTCCGGCGGAAGTTGATGACCTTACGGCGGTGCTGATTACGAATCCCGCGCCTGACCGGACGGTGAGCGCGGGACTTGGTGATGAGCGTTTTTCACGGATCATTGCCGGGAACGGCACGGCGGAAAACGGGAAGACGGTTCCGATGACGAAACGCGAAATCCGGGCGCTGGTCCTGTCTTTTCTGCAGCTGGAAAAGGACAGTATCATCTATGACGTCGGAGCCGGAACCGGATCTGTGTCCGTTGAGTGCGCCTTACAGGCGGCCGGAGGTCATGTGTACGCCATAGAGTGCAGGGAGGATGCGGCGGATCTGATCCGGAAGAACCAGTGTGCCCTTGGGGCCTCCAATCTGACCGTGATCAGAGGGATGGCGCCGGAAGCCTTCGAAGAACTCCCGGTTCCCGACCGGGCCTTTATCGGGGGGAGCAGCGGGAATCTGAAGGAGATTCTTAAAGCCCTTTACCGGAAAAACCCGCAGCTGCGTCTTGTAATCAGCGCGGTCACGCTGGAGACTCTCTCGGAGGCCCTGCGCTGTCTTTCCGCAATGCCCTTCGAAGAGCCGGAGATTGTGTCGGTTACAGCTGCCAGGGCAAAAAAAGCAGGGAACAGTCATCTGATGACAGGGCAGAATCCGGTTTATCTGATCGCCGCCGAAGGCAGGGTATAAAACAAAGGTGCGTATTCCGCTCCGGAAGGAAGAAGAATCTGCCTGTCCGGGCTTAAAATGTTCGGGACCGGCAAACGCTGCAGCGGGAAGCATACAGCGGCAGTGCCGGGTCCTGGAGGGGAGAGAATGGATCAGGGACAAAGAAAGACAGATTATCCGAGGCTTATGATTGCGGCTCCCTCCAGCGGAAGCGGCAAGACCCTGATCAGCTGCGGGCTTCTGGAGGCGTTCAGCAGGCGGGGACTGAAACTGTCGTCCTTCAAATGCGGGCCGGATTACATCGACCCCATGTTTCACAGGAAAGTGCTCGGCAGCGCTTCGGCGAATCTGGACACGTTTTTTACCGATGAGGAGACGACAGGATATCTGCTGCGCCGATATGCAGCAGGCAGCGACCTGTCGATCCTGGAAGGCGTGATGGGCTATTATGACGGTCTGGGCGGGAGCAGCGATACGGCCAGCAGCTACGATCTGGCCCGGGTGACGAAAACTCCCGTCGTTCTGATCGTGGATGCGAAAGGAATGAGTCTGTCCGCCGCGGCTACGCTGCGGGGGTTTGCCGATTTCCGGAAGCCAAGCCGGATCAGAGGCGTGATTCTGAACCGCGTAAGCCCGATGCTGTATCCGGTACTGAAGGAAGCGATTGAGAGAGAACTCAATGAAAGAACTCCGGACGGAAGCGGACAGAAGGACGGGAGCGCAGAGGCCGGAAACGGGGACCCTGCTGATCCGGGGGCCGGATCGGCAAAGCAGATCCGGGTCTTCGGTTACGTGCCGAAGCTGGAGGCGCTGGAACTGAAAAGCCGTCATCTTGGCCTGATCATGCCGGATGAGCTGGAGGGGCTGAAGGAGAAGCTCGGCAGCTTTGCCGCGCAGCTGGAAAAGACCGTTGATCTGGACGGTCTGTACGCTTTGGCGCGGGAGGCGGAAGGGGACTGCCGGCCATCCGGGGAAGCGCTTTGCGGACAGAAAGAAGAAGGCTGCGTCCGGGAAAAAGATCTGCTCCCGGAAACTGCGAACCCATGTCTGCAGCGAAAGCAGCCGGCCGGAAGCACGAATTCAGGGAAGAAGATCCGGATTGCGCTGGCGCAGGACGAAGCCTTCTGTTTTGCCTACGCAGAGAATCTGGCACTGCTGGAAGAGATGGGAGCCGAGCTTGTGCCTTTCAGCCCGCTTTCGGACAGAGGCCTGCCTCCCGGTTCGGAAGGCCTGCTTCTTTACGGGGGATATCCGGAGTTGTATGCGGAAAAACTGGCAGCGAATCCGGACATGCTCCGCGAACTGTCCGCAGCTGTGCGCGGGGGACTTCCGACGATGGCGGAATGCGGCGGTTTCATGTATCTCATGGAGGAGCTGGAGGATGAGAACGGGCGTGTATTTCCGGCGGCAGGCGTGCTGCACGGAAGAGCCTTCCGGACTGGGAGACTGATCCGGTTCGGCTACCTGTCCCTGAGCCTGAGAAAGGAGTGCGTTTCCGGGCAGAAGCGGGATTCGGGCAGGCCTTTTTACCGGACTCCGGAACCGGACCGGATCTGTGAAAGGGATCTTTACCGGCCTGATCCCGCTCCGAGAACCCTGGAGCAGTGGCTGCGCCTGGAGGGGCTTGGCGAGATACGGGGCCATGAATTTCATTACTATGATACGACAGATAACGGATCCGCCTGCACGGCGTCCAGAAAATGGAAAAACCGGAGCTGGGCCTGCATGCAGCTGAAAGATAATCTGTTTGCGGGATTCCCGCATCTGTACTATTATTCCAATCCGAAGCTTCCGGAACGTTTTCTCAGGGCCTGTCTTGATTTCAGAAAATTGAGGGAAGCAGCGAACCGTCTGGAATTCTGAGAGGAATGGATTCTGCCGGTTTGCCGGATTCTGTCAGAAACGGGAAGGAGAAAAGACCGTGTCCGGAGGAAGAGCGGATTATACACTGTATGCGGTTCTGGCGGGATTCGCCCTTGATCTGCTGGCGGGAGATCCGCACTGGCTGTATCATCCGGTCCGGCTGATCGGCCTTCTGATTACCGGTCTTGAGCAGCTGCTGAGGAAGCTCTTTCCTGGCGGAAAAAAGGGGGAGCGCGCGGCCGGCGCATGTCTGGCCGTCTGCACAGCGGCATTCACCGGCCTTGCCGTTTACGGGCTTTTGTTTTTTGCCGCAAAAGGCGGAAACGCTGCGTATTTTCTGGTATCCGTTCTCCTGAATTACTGGCTTTTCGCGGCAAGATCCCTGCGGGATGAGTCCATGAAGGTATACGACAGGCTGAAAGAAAAAGACCTGCCCGGGGCGAGAAGGGCGGTCTCGATGATAGTGGGGCGCGATACGGCTCATCTGGATGAGGCCGGAGTTACGAAGGCAGCGGTGGAGACCATCGCGGAAAATACTTCGGACGGGGTCATTGCCCCCATGTTTTACCTGATGATCGGAGGACCGGCCGCCGGCTGGATCTACAAGGCGGTGAATACCATGGATTCCATGGTTGGCTATAAGAATGAGCGCTACCGTTTCTTCGGGACGGCTGCGGCACGGCTGGATGATATCCTGAATTACCTGCCCTCCAGGCTCAGCGCCCTCCTTATGATTGCCGCCGGCGCTCTGCTGAAGGTGGATGCGCGGGGGGCGTACCGGATCTGGAGAAGAGACCGGAGAAATCATGCAAGTCCGAATTCCGCGCAGACGGAATCCGTCATGGCGGGCGCCCTGAACCTGCAGCTGGCGGGAGATGCTTTTTATTTTGGGAAGCTTACAAAGAAAAAGACCATCGGGGACGATATCCGCCGGATTGCTCCTGAGGATATTCCCCGCGCGAACAGGCTGATGCTTACTGCTTCCGTGCTGGGACTGCTGCTGATGGGCGTTCTGCGCGGGCTTGTGTACTGACCGGAGAAAGACATTCGGGAGGAGGCTGCGGATGCTGTACCAGGAGCATGGCGGAGAGATCTACACAGGGGATTACCGGCTGGATTTCTCAGCAAATCTCAATCCCCTCGGTATGCCGGATTCCGTGAAGGCCGCCGTCCGGCAGGCGTCGGAACTGGCTGACCGCTACCCGGACGCGCAGTGCAGGGAACTGAAAAGGGCACTTTCTGAAGTCTGCAGGCTGCCGGAGGAGTATTTTCTCTGCGGGAACGGAGCGGCGGAACTCATCATGGCATCCGCCCAGGCCTTGAAACCGCGGCGGGCTCTGATCGCCCTGCCTGCCTTTTCAGAGTATGAGCGGGCGCTTAAAAGCGCCGGCTGCGCGGAAATCCGCTACTACAGCTGCCTTAGAAGCAGGGGATTCCGGATCGGGGAAGATATTCTGGATTATATATCGCCGGATATCGATATGGTATTTCTCTGCAATCCCGCCAATCCGACCGGACTTTTGACAGACCATGAGCTGCTGCGGAAGATTGCGGAATACTGCAGAGAAAAGGGAGTGCTCCTCGTTCTGGATGAGTGTTTCAACGCCCTGCTTCAGGACCCGGCTCAGGCGACCCTTCTGAAAGAGCTTCCGGAGAATCCGAAACTGATGATCCTGAGGGCATTTACCAAGAGCTATGCGATGGCAGGACTGAGACTCGGCTATGCCGTCAGTTCCTGCCGGGAACTCCTGCTAAGAATCCGGGCCGGCCTTCAGACCTGGAATGTATCGCTGCCTGCGCAGCTGGCGGGCATCGCAGCCCTGAAAGAGCGCGGTTATCTGGAGAGGGCAGGGAAGCTGATCTGTACGGAGCGCCTTTTTCTCAGGGAAAAGCTGTCGGCCATGGGATTTCTGCTTTACGACTCGCAGGCCAATTATCTGTTTTTTGAAGGCCCGGAGGACCTTGCGGAGCGCTGTGCGGAAAAAGGCATCCTGATCCGCGACTGCGGCAGCTGCAGAGGACTTGCTCCGGGCTGTTTCCGGATTGCGGTGAAAAGAAGAGAGGAGAACGAGGCGCTCTGCGCCTGTCTGGAAGCAGTAATCCGGGAAGATAAAACGCCTTCCGCTTTCGAACTGCCGGCAGAAGGCCGGGCGCAGGAGCGGCAATTTCGCTGATGCGCAGGGAGAGCTTTACGATTCCGGGGGACAGAAGTCAGTACGGGGCACTGCAGCCGGTACAGGGAAAGGAGTTCAGTGTGGCGAAGGCGATCATGATTCAGGGGACCATGTCCGGGGCAGGGAAAAGCCTGCTTGCTGCCGGCCTGTGCAGGATCTTCCGGCAGGACGGATATAAGGTCGCTCCTTTTAAATCCCAGAACATGGCCCTGAATTCCTTTATCACGGAGGAAGGCCTTGAAATGGGGCGGGCTCAGGTGATGCAGGCGGAGGCCTGCGGGATCGCGCCTTCTGTCCGGATGAATCCCATCCTGCTCAAGCCGACGAACGATACCGGGAGCCAGGTGATTGTAAACGGGGAAGTGCTCGGGAATTATTCCGCCCGGGACTATTTCTCCTTTAAGAAGAAACTGATCCCGGAAATCATGCGCGCCTACCGTTCGCTTGATGAGGAATATGACATTATCGTTCTGGAAGGGGCAGGGAGCCCCGCGGAGATCAACCTGAAAAAGGATGACATCGTCAATATGGGGATGGCGGAGCTTGCGCATGCGCCGGTCCTGCTGGCGGGGGATATCGACCGCGGAGGCGTATTTGCCCAGCTCTACGGCACTGTCGCGCTTCTTGAAAAAAAGGAGCGGGCTCTGGTGAAAGGCCTGATCATCAACAAGTTCCGGGGAGACCGGACGATCCTGGACCCGGGAGTGGAAATGCTGGAAGAGCTGACCGGAATCCCGGTTGTCGGAGTCACGCCCTATCTGAGCGTGGATCTCGAGGATGAAGACAGCCTGAGCGGGCGGTTTGCGCCGGCAGCGGAGAAAAGGCCCCTGATCACGGGCACTTGTGCAGGAGGAGAGTCTGTCCGGCAGGACCCGGAAGCAGGGGAAGGGAAGGTCCCTGTCCTGGACCTTGCCGTGATCCGTCTTCCGAAAATTTCGAATTTTACGGATTTTAATCCTTTTGAATATGTGGAGGGAGTGTCCTTGCGCTATGTGGACCGGCCCTCCAGGCTTGGCGTCCCGGACCTGATCTTCCTTCCCGGGAGCAAGAATACCATGGGCGATCTGAGATGGCTGCGCGAGAGCGGCATGGAAGCCGCCCTTCTTAAGGCGCACGCGGCCGGAAGCGCGGTATTCGGGGTGTGCGGCGGTTACCAGATGCTCGGGCAGACGCTGAGCGATCCTCTGGGCGTGGAGAGCGGAGGACAGATGCGCGGGCTCGGCCTTCTTCCGCTTTCCACTGTTTTTTCCGGAGCAAAAACCAGAAGCAGGGTTCACGGATATTTCGGGGAAACAGGCGGCCTCTTCCGCGGCCTGGCAGGAAAAGAATTTGAGGGTTACGAGATCCATATGGGCAGGACGGAGCGGACGGGAGGAGACAGTTTCCTGCAGTTTTCTGAGAGCCATGGGAATGGTCCGGGCGAAAGCCGGAGCGGGGGCTGCGTCTGCGGCGACGTCTGCGGCAGCTATATTCATGGATTGTTTGACCTGGCAGGGGTCCGGGAGGCAATCGTATCCGCTCTCTGCGAAAGGCGCGGGATCCGCCCGTCGGATGTGAGGACGGTTGATTACCGGACCTATAAAGAGGCGCAGTACGTGAAACTGGCTGTGGGACTTCGGGAGAGCCTTGATATGAAGCGGATCTATGAGATATTATGGAAGGGTATTGCGTGAGAAATGCGGCGGATGAGATATGAAAACGGAACAATACGCTTATGCAGCCGTAATGAGAGGGGATTGCGTGAGGGGAGCAGCGGATGAGACCGGAAGCGGAATGGGTTAAGCCTTCGGAGATTGAGAAAAGAAGCTTTGAGATTATAGGCAGGGAGCTGGAACAGATGGGGATTGTCCTTCCGGAAGAGACGGCTCCAGTGGTGCTGCGCTGCATCCATACCTCCGCGGATTTTGACTATGCGAAGAATCTGGTATTTACTGGGGATGTAATTCCAAAAGCCCTTGAGACCCTGCGGAGCGGGGCGGTCATTATCACGGACACCCGCATGGCCCAGGCGGGCATCAATAAAAAGAGCCTGCAGAAGCTGGGCGGCAGGACCTGCTGCTTTATGTCGGATGAGGACGTGGCGCTTGAAGCAAAGGAAAAGGAGACCACCAGAGCGGCCGTCAGCATGGACAAGGCTCTGCGGACGGAAGGAGCCGCAGGCGGGGCCTCCTGCATCTACGCGGTCGGAAATGCGCCGACTGCCCTGCTGCGCCTTGCGGAACAGATTCAGGCGGGGCTTCTGAAACCGGCTCTGGTTATTGCGGTACCCGTCGGTTTTGTCAATGTTGTCCAGGCAAAGGAACGGATCCTCAGCCTGGATGTTCCCTGTATTGCCGCCCGCGGAAGGAAAGGCGGGAGCAATATTGCGGCGTGTATCTGCAATGCGCTTCTGTATATGGCTGCAGGAAGAGAATGAACCTCCGTTCAGCGGCTGTACCCGGCCGGGCGGCGGCTTAAGCTCCCGTGCATCCGGGATCAATCCCGCCGGGGCGGAATGGAACAGCTCGCCCGCAGTGCGGGGGGATTGGAGCCGCGGAAAGACTGTGAGCCGGGAATCGGAGACAGAAAGGAGTATGTACGATGGGCCTTATTGAGATAAAAGAAACATTTGATGAGGAGCTGTATAAGGACAGCAGCGCAGAAGGGGCGTCAGGGCGCGACCGGATCATCATCCGGACGAGTGTGATCGGGATTCTCGCCAATGTTCTCCTGGCGGCCTTCAAGGCTGTGGTCGGGCTGCTGACCCATTCCATAGCGATTGTGCTGGACGCGGTGAATAACTTCTCCGACGCCGCCTCTTCCGTTATCACCATTGTCGGTACGAAACTTGCGGGGAAGCAGCCGGACAGAAAACACCCCTTCGGATACGGGCGGATTGAATATCTGAGCGCCATGGTGATCTCTCTGATCGTTCTGTACGCCGGGATCACTTCCTTCACGGAATCGGCCAGGAAGATTCTCCACCCGGATACGCCGGAGTATACGGTTCCCGCCCTTGTCATTGTCGCCGCGGGCGTCCTGGTCAAAGTGCTTCTCGGCCGTTTTGTAAAAAGCACCGGTGAGAAAGTGAATTCCGATTCCCTGATCAATTCCGGCGAGGACGCGACCCTGGACTCCGTTATTTCCGCATCGACCCTCGCGGCTGCGGCGATCTATCTCTGGAAGGGCATTTCCCTGGAAGCCTGGCTGGGAGCGGTCATTTCTGTCATCATCATCAAGTCCGGGATCGGGATGCTGCGGGAGACCCTGTCAAAGGTGCTGGGAGAACGGGCGGATGCAGATCTGTCAAAAGAGATCAAACAGACAGTGCGTTCTTTCCCGGGCGTGGGAGGCGCCTATGACCTGATCCTGCATAATTACGGGCCGGACGCCTACAACGGATCCATCCATATCGAGGTGCCGGATACCTTATCGGCCGGGGAGCTGGATGTGCTGACCCGGGAGATCACGGCCGAAGTGTACAGGAAGCATAAGGTGATTCTTACCGCGATCAGCGTTTATTCCGTCAACACAAAGGATCCCGGAATCACGAAGATGCGCTCGGAGATCGGGAAAACCGCCCTGGATCAGGAATATGTGATGCAGATGCATGGCTTCTATGTGGATCAGGAGGCGCGGATTATCCGTTTTGACCTGGTGATCAGCTTCGACGCTCCTGACCGGGCGGCGGTATGTGCGGCAGTATACGAAAAACTGAAAAAACAGTATCCGGATTATCAGATCCAGATTACGCCGGACGTGGATTTCAGCTGAAGGATAAAACAAGGGGACAGGGGGAGAAAATATGAAAAAGATGAGAAAAAACGGGATATTCAAAAAATGGTTTCAGATCATTCTGCTTCTGCTGCTGACCTTCCCGAAGGGACATGTCTTCGCGTCGGAAGCGGATCAGCCTGTATTTTCCGGCTGGGCAGAGCTGAAGAGCCGGTACGCGGCAGATGAAAGTACCGACAGGCTGATTCTTGTCAAATATCTGGGCGGCAGCAGGGTTAAAGTAATCATGTATGAGAAGGCCGCCGGAGAGGGAACTCTGAAATGGAGAAAGCTGCTGTCCTGCAGGGGTTTCTGCGGGAAGAACGGCCTTAACAAGGAACAGGAGGGGGACGTAAAGACTCCGACAGGAGTCTTTTATATCACCGAAGGTTTCGGAATCAGGGAGAACCCGGGCCTTAAGGATCTCAGGTATACGGTGATCGATGAAAGCTGTTACTGGTCCGGCGAGTATGATACCTATAACACGCTGGTCCGGTCGGACCATCCGATCGCCGGGGAACACCTGATCGAGTGCAGCCCCCAGTACAACTACGCGCTGAACATCGGCTACAATCCCCAGAATATTTATAAAAAAGGATCCGGAATTTTCCTGCACTGCACAGGCCCGCGTTCCTATACGATGGGCTGCATAGCGGTTTCGGAGGAAAACATGATCCGGATCATGCAGAATACGACGGATAAGACCCTGGTCTGCATTTATCCGAAATGAGGGGGGAAAGGAATGGACAGAAAGAGAAAGAGAACTCTGCTGCGGATCGGACTGCTTCTTTTCCTGCTTATGCTGAGCCTTCCGGCAGGCGGTTTTCAGAAGGCGTCGGCTGCTGAGACGCCGTTTTCTCTCCCGATCCGGGGAGCCGCGGTTTACCCGGTCCGGGCGGTCAGCCTGAATGGCCGGACCCTGAAAGCGGGAACAGCCATGGTCGCTCTGAAGGAAAGCGGGTCGCGCGTGCAGGTTTCCTTCCAGTCGGAGACAGGCTGGATCGGCAGAAATCTTCTGGCCGTGAATCTGCCGGACGTCCTGCCGGACATCGTCTATGACATGAATTACAATTACGGCGCCGTGATGAAGGCCAGCGGCGTCCCGATTCCCGGGGTGACCGGCTGCAGGCTCTACAGCTGGGGAAACAGAAAGACCGGAAAATGGTACAATCCCAGGCTTGAGAGAAAGGAATTCACGGTCCCGGTCAGCATCGCCTTTGCCCACAAGATCGCCGCTCTCGCATCCCTGGCAGAGCAGGAGGGATATCAGCTGATGATCTGGGATGCCTACAGGCCTTATCAGGTTACGGTGAAAATCTATAAAGCGGCTTCCGCGCTGGCAGCGGTCAATTCACGGGTGCGGGATGGCTTTTCTGCAAACGGCTGGAACCAGGGCTGGTTTCTCTCCTCCGGAGTCTCCGCCCACAACCGCCTGATTGCCATAGACTGTACGCTTCTTGGGCTCGACGGGGAGCAGCCGGACATGCCAAGCAATCTGGATGAGCTCTCCTGGAGGGCGGCGAAGTATCAGACACCCGGCTCGACTGTCTATGCGTCCGGGATGACGGAGGCTTCGAAGGATCTGGACCGGATGGCCGCAAAGGCAGGCATGAGAGGAATTGCCTCCGAATGGTGGCATTTCCAGGATACGGATACTTACGGCATCGGAGCCTGCAGCTGGATTCCGCAGAAGCCCGCAGGTTTCCCCGCAGATGCGGAGTGACCGTCCTGATTTAAAATGATTGCGGCGCCGGAAGTATGGTCTGCAGAAATCATAAAAACTTTTCTCCGGCCTGACTTCCGGCGGGTGAATCAAATAATATCCGGGCAGCACGCTCAGCTGCCGGAAACTGCTGTACTTGCGCGGCTTTCGTCTTTATGGTAAGGTTAGTTCATCCAACTGAAGACAAACCGGCAGGTGCCGCTGCATGGGCTGCGGATAATAGGGAAACAGGTTTGATGCCTGTGCGAACTCGTCACTGTATACGGCTTGGTCTGCGCATATGCCACTGGGAAACCGGGAAGGCGCGCGGACGGGATCACCGTGAGCCAGGAGACCTGCCTGCCGGTGTACAGGGCTTCCGTATCTTATGCCGGCCTGATCCGGAAGCCCGGACCACGAGTAACTGGTTGTACGGGCAGAATGAAATGTAACTGCAGGAAACCGTTGCCCCGGGGCAGCGGTTTCCTTTTTTTTCCGGACAGGGGGATGCGTCTTTTTCTGTCCGGCGCAGCTGCATTTTTCTGCAGCATGCAGTCCTCCGCAGACAGTACAGTCTTCAGCCGGATCAGTATCATTCAGTAAAATAATCCATTAACAGGAGCCGGGCAGCAGATTTTACCGGCATTAATCTGTATTGCCGGCAGGAGGAGGAAAAAGATGAAAAACAGTAGCTGGAAAAAAATGATGGCAGCGGCCGCCGTATCGGCCCTGATGCTTTCGGGAACGGCTTTCGCCGCCGAAACGGAGCCTGAAGGAGTACAGGAATTTGCGGAAGCGGAGGAAGAGGAAGAGAATTATATGACCGGAGACGCTTCCATGGACAATCCCCTTAACCAGGATGAGATCGGGGAGAAGGAGATCCTTGTCGTTTCTTTCGGAACCAGCTACAACTATTCGCGCTATGCCACTGTCGGCGGTATTGAGCGCGCTGTTGCCGCGGCATTTCCGGACTGGAGCGTCAGGAGAGCTTTTACGGCCAATATCATTATCGATCATGTGAAAAACAGGGACGGCGTCGTGATCGATGATATGGATGAAGGCCTGCAGAGAGCAGTCGACAACGGGGTCAGGAATCTGATCGTCTGCCCGACTCATCTGATGGAAGGCTATGAATATGAGGATATCGTCGCCGCTGTGGCGGAGTATGCAGATGAGTTTGAAAACGTGGCTGTCACAAAACCGCTCTTTGGCTATAATGATGACACCAATTACGATCAGGTTGCTCCGATCCTGGCCAGTCTTTTAGAGAATTATAACGACGGCGAGACTGCCCTGGTCTATATGGGACACGGGACAGAGGCGGACTCCGACAAGGATTACGGGGAACTTCAGCAGGCGCTGACGGACGGCGGCTTCAAAAATATCTATATCACGACGGTTGAGTCGGAGGAGTGGAACACGGAGCGCGTCCTGAATGAGATAGAAGGAAAAGGATATAAGAAAGTTGTCCTTCATCCCCTGATGGTCGTGGCCGGAGATCACGCCCACAACGACATGGCCAGCGATGAGCCGGATTCTCTGCGGACACAGTTTGAGGACGCCGGCTATGAGGTGGACTGCATCCTGGACGGCCTCGGCCAGGTTCCGGAGATCCAGCAGATCTATGTGGAGCATGTGCGGGAGGCGCTTGATCAGATCGGATAAAGATCCCGTAACCCGGAGACTGGCTGTGAACAGCAGACACCAGGGCGGATCCCGGGAAGGTTCGTCCGCCGGAAACAGCGGCTGAATATGATGCGGCGCTGTTCTCTTCAAGGCGGGGAGGGCAGCGCCGCTTAATATGGCGGGTGGATCATGATATGATTGCGGCAGCAAAAGTATGGCCTGAAAAATCGTATAAACAATTCTGACGGCATGACTTTTGGCGCAGCAGTCATGATATGGATATGAGGATAAAAGGATGAAGCGAATCAGGAAAGAAAGTGTGAAAATGCCTGCGGAATCTGCAGGGTGTGCAGGGAAAATGCTCCTGGCCGCCTGTATGGCAGCCCTGCTGCTGTCTTCGGGAGGATTCCGGAATCCCGTTATGGCCTCTGAGACAGAAACAGAGATGCCTGCGGAAAGCATCGGGGCATCGGGGCAGGATACGGGAATCGGGAACTGGTCTGTTCCGGTGGAAAAAATAGAGGAGGCAAGAGCCCTTGACACTTCGCATGTGGCCGACGCCTCCGATATGACGACTGTGGAGGAGCTGGAGGAGAGCGGGGATACCGTGAGCGCGGATATGCTGGAGAACGGCGTCTATGAGATCGGAGTCGAGAGTAGTTCTTCCATGTTCAAAATCGGCGCTGTGCTGCTGACGGTTGAGAATGGATCGATGTATGCCGATCTGATTATGGACGGGGAAGGTTATCTCTATCTCTATCCGGGGAGCGCGGAAGAAGCCGCGCAGGCGGACGCGGAGCAGTTTATTTATTCTGAGGAAAATGAGGACGGGAAACCGGTCTTCCGTCATTTCCCGCTGGAGAAGCTGGACGGTGGAGTACCCTGCGCTGCATTCTCAAAAAAGAAGGAACAGTGGTATCCAAGAACTCTGGTCTTTCAGTCCGCAATGATCCCTGCTTCCGCATTCCCTGATGCCCGGGGGACCGGGATTGAGGATCTGTCCCTGGAGGACGGGATCTATGAGGCGGAGGTCTCCCTGGAGGGAAAAGGAAGGCTGAAGCTGATTTCCCCCATGGAAGTTGAAGTGAAGGAAGGGGCGGCTGAAGGCCTGCTGGTATTCGACTCTTCCAATTATGATTATATCGTGATCGGCGATGTCCGCTATGACGCGCTGGAGGGGGAGGAGAAATCGTCCTTCCGGATTCCGCTCTCCGTATTTGACACCGCGCTTCCGATGACTGTGGATTCTGTGGCGATCAAAGGAATGCAGGTCGAGCAGGATTATCTGCTGACGGTCTCCAGGCCCGTCCGTGCTGAGGAGACGGAATGAGGCGGCGGGCCGGGCTGCTGGCGGCGCTTCTGCTTCTGGCGGCTCTCTGCCGGCCTGCCGGCATTACAGCTGCGGAGAACCTGCCGGATCCTGCAGCCGGCACTGAAGCGGCAGAGACAGATTTGCCGGCTTCTTCCGCAGACTCTGCAGGGCAGGGACCGGAAGCGGAAAGAAGCGGGAGCTCCGGGCAGGAGAGTGCTTTCGGGGACGATCAGCCTGTCTTTATCCGCACAGACGCCCCCCGGATCCCCGGTCTTGTCTATAAGGAGAGCATGCGGCTTTTTCACGCGGATCAGTTCAGCGTGGATTACTACGAGGGCGGATATAAGTATATCTCAGTCCGGGATACGGGGGATTTTCTGCTGATTCCGGAGGGCGGGGAGCTTCCCGCCCTGCCGGCTGACGAAGCCTCTCCTGAATATACCGTTCTCGTTCAGCCTCTGGATTCCATCTATCTGGCGGCGACAAGCGCAATGGATTTTTTTGACTGTCTGCAGGAGCTTGACAGAGTGACCCTGTCCTGTGAAGAGCCGGGGGAATGGGACTCAGACGGCGCAAACAGAGCCATGGAAGAAGGAAGGATGGTCTACGCCGGCAAATACAGCGCTCCGGATTACGAGAAAATCGTCTCCCTCGGATGTGATCTTGCCCTGGAATCGACGATGATTTATCATAAACCGGAAGTGAAGGAGATGCTGGAAAAATTCGGAATTCCGGTACTGGTGGAGCATTCTTCCTATGAGACAGATCCTCTCGGCAGAAGCGAGTGGATCCGCTTTTACGGAGCCCTGCTGAACAGCGAGGAAAAGGCGGACGAGCTTTTTGATGAGATGGAGGAGAAAGTAAGGCGGGTTCTCGGACAGACGTCAGGGGTCGGGGATCTCCCGGAAGAACATCCGCCGGAGAAGCGGGTGGCTTTTTTTAATATCAACCAGCAGGGACTGGTCACCGTCCGCAAGGCGAAGGATTATGTCCCGGCCATGATAGAACTGGCGGGGGGAAGCTATATTTTCCCTGACCTCGGGGCAGAAGAGGAGAATGCGCTCTCTACTGTGAACCTGCAGATGGAAGAATTCTACGCGGGGGCGAAGGACGCGGATTACCTGATCTATAATTCAACGATTGCAGGCGCGATTCACAGTGTGGATGAACTGCTCGACAAAGGGCCTGTGCTGAAAGATTTCAGGGCGGTACAGGAGGGCAATGTCTGGTGCACGACACAGTCGCTGTTCCAAAAGCCGACCGGCCTTGCGGACCTGATCGTGGATATCAGCAGGATGCTTTCGGGTGACAGGGACGGGGAGTACGTATATCTCTATCATGTGGACTGAAGAGGCTGCCGTGATTGCAGCCGGGAAGGAAAGAAAGGACGGCTCTTATGGCGGACGGTTCCGGATATAAACGCTGCGGGGCGGTTTTTGCATTCCTGCTGGCCGCGCTGCTCCTTCTGCTGCTGGTGAACATCGCTTCCGGATCCGTGTCCATAGCTCCGGGCGAGATTTTCAGGATCCTTTTCCGGCGGGAAGGGGATCCGACGAACTGTAATATTGTCTGGCAGATCCGTTTTCCCCGCGCTCTTGCCGCGGTTCTTCTGGGCGGAGGTCTGTCGGTGTCGGGCTTTGCCCTGCAGACCTTTTTCCATAACCCGATCGCGGGACCCTTTGTCCTGGGAATCTCTTCCGGAGCAAAGCTGGCGGTGGCCCTTGTCATGATTCTTCTTCTGAACCAGGGCCGTCCGGTCAGCTCTTTTGAAATGGTGCTGGCCGCTTTCGGAGGGGCGATGCTCTCCATGTGCTTTGTCCTTGCCGTTTCCGTCAGGACAGACCGCATGTCTGTCCTGATTGTGGCCGGAGTGATGATCGGCTATATCTGTTCGGCGGTTACGGATTTTGTGGTGACTTTCGCGGACGATTCCAATATTGTGAATCTGCACGGATGGTCCCTGGGCAGTTTCTCCGGGATGACATGGGAAAATGTGTCTTCCATGTCGCTGATTATCCTCCCGGCCTTCCTTCTGGTATTTTTTCTGTCCAAACCGATCGGCGCTTACCTGCTGGGAGAAAATTACGCACGCAGTCTGGGCGTTAATGTCCGCCTTCTTCAGACGGCGCTGGTGCTGCTTTCGAGCGTTCTCAGCGCCGCGGTGACGGCCTTTGCGGGGCCGGTTTCCTTCGTGGGGATCGCGGTTCCCCATCTGACAAGAAACCTGCTCCGTACCTCCAGGCCGGTTCTGGTGATCCCCGCGAGTTTTCTGGGAGGTTCGGTATTCTGCCTGCTGTGCGACCTGATCGCGAGAACGGTATTCGCGCCCACAGAGCTGTCCATCAGTTCCGTTACTGCCATTTTCGGGGCTCCGGTCGTTATATGGATGATGCTGCGGAAAAAGCGGGAGGGGTGAAAGACCCGGCCATGCAGAGAACCCGGAAGCCCGGGAGAAAGGAAAAACCGGAATTCCTGCAGGAAACCGGATAATATTGTATCGTGTCTGATTCTTATTTTCGTACAGACGATCTGACCGTCGGCTATGGAAAGAAAGCTTTGATCCGGGGGATCCGCATCGAAGTGCGCAGGGGGGAGATCCTGACCCTGATCGGGCCGAACGGAGCGGGAAAATCCACGATTCTGCGTTCCGTCAGCAGGCAGCTTGCCCTGCTGGGAGGGACTGTTTTTCTGGAGGGGCGGGATATGGCGTCCTATTCGGGAAATGAGCTGGCCCGGCGTCTCGCGCTGCTTTTTACCGACCGCGCCAGGCCGGAACTGGTGACCTGTTTTGAGGCGGCCGCCGCAGGGCGCTATCCTTATACCGGAAGGCTCGGGATCCTGGGGAAGGAGGACCGGGAAAAGGTGCGTTCCGCCATGGAGCTGATGCAGATCTGGGATCTCAGGGACCGGAGTTTCAGCGCGGTTTCGGACGGGCAGCGGCAGAGGGTGCTGCTGGCCGGGGCGCTCTGCCAGGAACCGGAGCTGATCGTGCTGGACGAACCGACTTCTTTCCTGGATGTGAGGCATAAGCTGGAATTTCTCGGCCTTTTGAGAAATATGACACGGGAACGCCGGATCGCGGTCATCCTGTCGCTCCACGAGCTGGATCTGGCCCAGAAAATTTCGGACAGGGTGGTCTGTGTGAAAGGGGACCGGATTATGGACCAGGGCAGTCCGGAAGAGATCTTTCAGGAGGAGAAAATCAGAGTTTTGTATGACCTTCCGGAAGGAAGCTTCATTCCCGCCGGAGGGGGCGTGGAGCTGCCGGCTGTCAGAGGAGAGAGCCGTGTCTTTGTGATTGGCGGAGGAGGATCCGCGCTGCCTGTATACCGCAGACTGCAGAGGGAAGGGATTCCCTTTGCGACAGGGGTCCTGAATGAGAATGACACAGACGCCGCGGCTGCCCGCGCCCTGGCAAATGAGCTCTTTCTGCGTCCGGCTTTTGAACCCGTGCGCGCGGAGGATACTGCCGATGCCTGCGGGGCTCTGCTCCGCTGCGAAAGGGTGATCTGCACCCTGCGTTCCTTCGGCCCGCAGAATGAGGGGAACAGGGAACTGATCCGGGCTGCTGAAGAAGCGGGACTGGAGATAGAGCGATAAGAAAAAACCGGGAAAACCCGTCATGGCGGCAGCAGGAAAGGCAGAAGCCGGAAATGGTGCTTGTACAGGAATCAAAAATGGTGTATCGTTAAAAGCCGGCAGCGGGTTTATTCCGGGCAGTGCCTGAAGCTCCGTCACAGGGAGCCGTTTCCTGCCGTTTATGGTTTGGAAAAAAGGGATGTGCTTCCTGTTTTTCGCTAAGACAGAGAAATGCCGGCAGGGGAGCTGCCGGCATTTCAAGGGGAGTATAAATAATTAATAAGGGGTTTGTAAAAAAAACTATTAAGGGTAATTTTTCTTACAGATTGAATTATAATATAGGTCTGAAAAAAAAGCAACTGCTTTTTTGAAAAATGTTAAGAAAATGTTAAGTGCATAATATTAATATGCGATCATGCAGCATAATACAGCATACGCATACTATACAGATACTTGTTTGCGCAAGCCCGCCGGCCCGGATGCAGTAAGGGGAGAGACTGGGGGGCAGGGATCGGGAACAGCTGTGAGGAGAAGTGCTTTTATGAAATTATTCATCGCATCGGATATCCACGGATCGGCGTATTATTGTGAAAAGATGCTGGAGGCCAGAGAACGGGAGGGAAGTCCCAGGATGCTGCTTCTGGGGGATCTGCTCTATCACGGGCCGCGGAATGATCTGCCAGAGGATTACGCGCCGAAAAAAGTGATCGCCATGCTTAATCCCCTGAAGGATGATATTTTGTGCGTCCGGGGAAACTGTGAGGCCGAGGTGGACCAGATGGTTCTGGATTTCCCCGTGATGGCGGATTACTGTCTTCTTCCCCTGATCAGCCGGAAAAAGGCGGAGGACGGCGGGAACGGTATCTTGTATGATACCGGCCATGTCATGTTCTGCACACACGGTCATGTCTGGCATGAGAAAAATCTGCCGCCGCTCAGGCCGGGGGATCTTCTCCTGCACGGCCATACCCATATCCCCGGAGTGAAGAGGGCCGGAGATATCATGATTCTCAATCCGGGGTCCGTGTCGATTCCCAAGGAGGGCAGCGCGCACAGCTGCGCAGTCCTGGAGGACGGGATTTTTTCCCTGAAGACGCTCGGGGGAGAGACTTATCTTGAGCAGGACCTGGATTTTCTGTAAGCGGACGGGCGCAGAGCTGCTGCGGAATTCAGTGTCGGAAAATCAAATGGCAGCAGGAAGGATATTTCAGGGAGACTGATTCCCGGATGAGGTAAGTTATGGAAAAACTCGAATTGATTGCTCCCTGCCATTTCGGACTGGAAGCGGTCCTGAAACGGGAGATTACGGATCTTGGCTACGAGGTTGCGGAGGTGACGGACGGAAAGGTATCCTTTTACGGGGACTGGGCCGCTGTCTGCTACGCAAATGTTTTTCTGCGAACGGCGGAACGCATTCTCGTGAAGGCAGGGTCCTTCCATGCGGAAAGTTTTGAGGATCTGTTTCAGGGAACCAGGGCGATCCCCTGGGAGGAACTGATTCCGAAGGACGGGCGTTTCTGGGTGGCAAAGGCAACCAGCGTCAAGAGCAGGCTCTTTTCCCCGAGGGACATACAGTCCATCATGAAAAAAGCAATGGTTGAGCGGATGGCCGCGCATTATCATCTGACGCAGTTTCCGGAGAGCGGGGCGGACTACCCGGTCCGGGTCACGATTCTGAAGGATGAAGTGACGGTCGGCATCGATACGACGGGAACCTCCCTGCACAAGCGGGGATACCGGCTCATGACCGCGAAAGCGCCGATTTCCGAGACCCTTGCGGCGGCGCTGATTATGCTGACTCCCTGGAAGAAGGACCGGATCCTGGTGGATCCCTTCTGCGGATCCGGCACATTTCCGATTGAGGCGGCCATGATGGCGGCCGGGATCGCGCCGGGTATGAACAGGGAATTTCTGGCAGAGCAGTGGGAGAACCTGATTCCGAAAAAAGCCTGGTATGACGCGGTGGACGATGCTTCCTCGCGTATCGACGACAGGATCGAAACCGATATTCAGGGTTATGACATCGACGGCGAGGTCGTCCGGGCGGCCCGGGAAAACGCGAGAAATGCAGGGGTTGACCACCTGATTCATTTTCAGCAGCGTCCGGTATCGGAGCTCCGCCACCCGAAAAAATACGGGTTTGTAATTACAAATCCCCCTTACGGGGAGCGGCTGGAGGACCGGAAGGCCCTGCCCGCGCTCTACCGGGAGATCGGGCAGGCTTTCAGGGGCCTGGATTCCTGGTCGGAGTATATCATCACCTCCTATGAGGACGCGGAGCGATATATCGGGAAGAAAGCGGATAAAAACCGCAAGATCTACAACGGGATGATTAAGACATATTTTTACCAGTACATCGGACCGAAACCGCCGGCAAGGCGGCCGGCGCCGGAAGGGACTGGCAGGGACAAGCGATGACGACGATTGCCGGTGATTCGGCCGGATAAGGCTCGAAAGATGAGACGGAATACGGGTTGGATGCGGCTGCAGGCCGCAGGCATTTTTCTTTTTATAACCGTTCTGTGTCTGGCAGCAGGACTGTCTCCGGCCGGAATACGGAGGACGGAAGCGGCGGATGAGAGCGGTACGTTCAGCCGGGATGCCGGGAATGAGGATCCTGCGCTGGAAGTGAGTTTTCCTTTTGAAACGGGGGTACAGCCCGCCTGTTTCAGCTGGGCGGACCAGGGAAAGCAGCCCAGGGTGCGCAGCCAGGAGGGACTTTATACCTGCTGGGCGCTCTGCGCGGTTTCCGCCGTGGAAGCGCAGCTGCTCCCGGAGCAGGTCTGCTCATTTTCCGCAGACCACATGACGCGGAAAAACGGATACGCCATCAGCCAGAGCGACGGCGGCGACTATTATATGATCATGTCTTATCTGGCTGACTGGAAAGGACCCGTTCCGGAGGAGGAGGATCCCTACGGGGACGGGGAATCCCCCGACGGCCTGAGCGCAGCCGTTCATGTGCAGCAGATGCAGCTGCTGGGCGGGATGGACAGGCCCCAGATTAAGCAGATGATCCTCGACAGAGGACCGGTGCAGTCTTCCCTGTCCATGGATACGGCGAGAGTGCAGAGTGAGGAATATCATTATTACAACGCCGATACCTGCGCTTACCATAACCCCATGGCGGAAACGGTAAACCATGATATCCTGGTACTGGGCTGGGACGACAGCTTTCCGAGAGAGCGGTTCCGGATCAGGCCCCGGCACAACGGCGCCTGGATCTGCCAGAATACCTGGGGAGAAGAATTCGGCCTGGACGGCCTGTTCTATGTATCCTACGAGGATGCCAATCTCTTCCGGAAGGGCGGGATCGCCTATTCGAAAGTGGAAGAAAACGATCATTATGACTTTGTCCGGGAAAATGACAGCCTCGGCTGGCTGGGAAGGCAGGGATACGGGGACAGCCGCTGCTTCTGCGCGGGCGTCTTCCGGACAGAGGGAAAGGAGAGCCTGGCGGCGGCAGGATTCTATGTTACCGGAGCCGCTAGTTCCTACCGGATCAGCCTGGTGCCCGAATTCACGGGAGCCGGATCTCTGAGCGGGTCTTCCAGGCTCCTTGCATGGGGAGAGATCGCGACGGCCGGGTTCTATACGGTGGAGTTTCCTGAGGCTTGTCCGCTTGCCGCCGGACAGGAGTATGCCCTGGTCCTGGAACTGGATACCCCCGGGGCTGTGAAGCCTGTCGCTGTTGAGATGGAGAAGGATGAGTATACCACTACGGTTACCTGCGAAGGACGGGAGACCTATATCAGTAAAAACGGCAGTGCCTGGGAAAATACACAGAAGACATACGGGACAAATGTCTGTCTGAAAGCATATACAAGGAGTGCAGAAGAATGAAGAAGCATCTGGTAGTGGCGACCGGAAATAAAAATAAGATGAGGGAGATCCGTGAGATTCTGAAGGATCTTGACGTGGAGATCCTGTCCATGGAGGAAGCGGGAGTCTGTGCCGATATCGTCGAGGACGGCTCTTCTTTCGAGGAGAACGCAGTTATAAAGGCAAAGACGGTCGCCCTTTCCTGCGGCGAGATGGCGATCGCGGATGATTCCGGCCTTGTGATCGACGCCCTGGACGGCGCCCCCGGCATTCATTCCGCCCGCTTTATGGGACACGATACCCCTTATGAGAAGAAAAATGAGGAACTGATCCGCCGTGTGAACGAGTTCTGCAAAACGCATGAAACGGAGAACATTCCGCAGGACGCGGACAAAGACGGGGGCAGCGCTGCCGGCAGAGGAGCAGGAGATCTTTCCTTCCGCCCGGGAGCGGAGGCGGACGGAACGCCCGGACCCCTGCGCTCCGCGCGTTTTGTCTGCGCGGTCGCCGTGGCGTGGCCTGACGGAAGAACTGTCACTTCCGTCGGAACCATGGAGGGCAGGATTGCCTGGGAACGGAAAGGAGAGAACGGGTTCGGCTATGATCCGATTTTCTTCCTGCCGCAGTACGGGATGACTTCCGCCCAGATTTCCCCGGAGGAGAAAAACCGGATTTCCCACAGAGGACAGGCTTTCCGCGCGATGCACGCCCTTCTGGAGAAGGAACTGGGAAAGGCAGCTGACGGGGAGGATCTATGAAAGTACTTGTCATGAGTGATTCGCACGGACGTGATTCGAATGTCATGGAGGCACTGGAAAGGGAGATGCCTTTTGACGTCCTGATCCACCTGGGGGACACGCAGGAGGATGAGGAGGAGTTCTGCATGTGTGTGGCCGGGGAAGACATTCCGGTCTATCTGGTGTCCGGCAACTGTGACCTTTTTGCCGACTATCCGCCCGCGAGGATCGTGACCCTCGCAGGACACCGGCTCCTGCTCGCCCACGGACATACCCATTATGTGAATTACGGCACGCAGGAACTGGCGGCGGATGCGAAGGGAAACCGCTGCGAGATCGCCCTCTACGGGCATACGCACAGACCGGAGATTGATGAGAGCGATCCGGAACTGATGATCCTGAATCCCGGGAGCATCTCCTATCCGAGACAGAGCCCCAGGAGACGCACTTACATGATTCTCACCCTTGAGCCGGGGAAGCGCCCTGAGGTGGAGCTCAGACAGCTGTAAAAAAACGGGCAGGCGCGGCAGATCAGAAACAGCTTCTGCCTGCGGGCACGGCGAATCAGAACCTGATTTCAAATAAGCCGTGAATAGTAACAAAAATTTCAAAAAACGGTTGACAAACTGAAATTCACACTATATAATCCTGTTTGTGTCTGAGGTAAACTTGATTCGCGGGGTGTGGCTCAGTTTGGCTAGAGCGCCTGCTTTGGGAGCAGGAAGTCGCAAGTTCGAATCTTGTCACCCCGACTATCATCTTACAACAGGATATGTTAATATGCGGGTGTAGTTCAATGGTAGAACACCAGCCTTCCAAGCTGGATACGTGGGTTCGATTCCCATCACCCGCTTTTGTATTCTGAGTCTGTAGCTCAGCCGGATAGAGCAACGGCCTTCTAAGCCGTGGGTCGGGGGTTCGAATCCCTTCAGGCTCGTTTCACTGGAAAGTGAATAATATGGTGGGTATAGCGCAGTTGGTTAGCGCGCCAGATTGTGGCTCTGGAGGCCTAGGGTTCAAATCCCTATACCCACCCTTACCTATTGGGCTATCGCCAAGCGGTAAGGCACAGGACTTTGACTCCTGCATTCACCGGTTCGAATCCGGTTAGCCCAGCTTGGCAGAACGCCTTTCAGGAGTTTCCCGTTAGGGGGCTTCTTTCATTCTGGGGTATTAGCTCAGGTGGTAGAGCACTTGACTTTTAATCAAGTTGTCCGGGGTTCGAGTCCCCGATGCCTCATTCAGCTGCCTTAATGGCAGTGATTTTGCAGAGTTTTCGAGAGATCGAAGGCTCTTTTTTTCTGCTGAAAGCCTGCAAAGCCCGAAACACGGCAGGACAAAAATCTTGTATTTTGCATAAGAAAATGGTAGAATCCACTGGACGGAAAAGAAACAGGCGGTCATGGCGGAATTGGCAGACGCGCTGGATTTAGGTTCCAGTGGGAGACCGTGCAGGTTCAAGTCCTGTTGGCCGCAGAAAGAAAAGCGGGGCTCCTGTTCCCGGCAGATCCGTAAATGAAACAGACCGGTTTTTGCTTTGCGCGATGATCCGCGCGGGGCGGGAACCGGTCTCTTTTTTTGCCCGAGGGGTTTTCCGATGAATTGATGAAAGATGCCTGATTGTGAAAAATGCCTGTGCGTGGTATCATTATCGTAATATGATTCACCCGCCGGAAGCCGGGTCGGAGAAATATGCTTATACGATTTCTGCAGACCATATTTTTGGCGGCGCAGTCATACGATTTCAGGGGAGGGGAACATGGCGGATCCGGAAAAGATCAGAATCATGGCGCGGCTTGCGATGCTGGAGAAGCACTGCGGGCGGCAGATCCGGGATGCGGAGGACTCTTTCCGCATTGACCGGATCACGAATCCCGTCTGGCTGAATGCGCTCCGGATGACCGCGCTTTATCTGATCGGCCTTACGATCTGGGCGGTCAGCCATATCGATTTTCTTCTCGGCAGCTTTGCGGGAGACGCCCTGGTTCCCCTGATCCGGAGATCCGGGATGTTTTATCTGCTGCTGCTTGCAGTGACAGTCGGGATTTCCCTGCCGATTTCCATGATGAGGTGCCGGAAGGAGCGCGGGAAAGCGGACGAATACCAGAAACTGCTTCTTCAGCTCAGCGAGCTGCAGGATGGACAGGGCCGGAAGACGGACGGTGCCGCATATGAATATTTTCCTTTCAATGACCCCGGAGAGGAAATCTTTCCGGACAGGGAGCCGGCTTATGAAGAATCCGGTTCTGATGACTTTGAATTCAGAGGCTCCGCTTATGGAGACAGCGGATATGCAGATGACGGATATGATGATTCAGAAGATGATCCGGACTGGTAACAGAAGGATATGCGCGGCGCTTTAAAGAGCAGCCGGAGAGGTACGGAAGCAGAGAAAGGCAGGGGGATTCGGCTATGAAAGCACTACTTGGAATCAGGGACAGTCTGGCCCTGTTTTATTCCATGCATGATACGGTTCTGAATCTCTTTCTGAAATTTTCCGCGCTTACCGCCCTGTGCTGTCTGATCCTGACCGGCAGCTGCGGCGGGACAATTGCAGATCCGGTCCGTTATCTTCCGGCTCTTGCAGCGGGCGCTGCGGGATGCCTTCTGCCGGGGGCTTCCGCGATTCTGCCGCTGTGCGTATGGATCGTTTTCTGTGCCTGGCTGTGCAGTCTTGAAGCCGCACTTGCGGCAGCGGTGCTGGAACTTCTGTTCCTGCTTCTGTTCTTCAGTTTTTTCCCGGACGACGCCTGGGTTGTAATCACGGTAATGCTTCTGTGCCTGCTGAAGATTCCTTCGGCGGCCGTTCTGGCGGGGGCTCTGCTTCTGGAACTGAACGCGGTCCCCGGTATTGCTGCCGGCTGTTTCCTGGCAGCCTTCCCGGCTGCGCTGGGCATACCCGGGCTTGCGGAAGCCGGAATGGAAGCTGTGTTTACTGTGGGTACCAGGACGCCCGAACATGTTCTCAGACTGATGGAGGGCGTGCTTTCCTCTGAAGCATGGGTCCTGACTGCCATTGTCCTGACCGCCGGTTTCCTGATCGTTTATGTGCTGCGGATCATTCCTGCGTCCTATATGGCGCCGGTTTCCGTTCTGGCGGGCCTTACGGCGCTGATTATGCTGTACGGAATCAAAGGACTGGTGTATCCCGGGGGCTTTGATATGCCCGGGATGGCGGCGGATCTGGCGGTCGGGCTGCTTCTGGCGGGGTTTGTTCTTGTTTTCCGCTTTTCCCTTGATTACCGCAGAACGGAGAGTCTGCGCTTTGAAGATGACGATTATATGTACTATGTGAGGGCTGTACCGAAGATGAGCCGCGGCAGGACACGGAATAAGAAGGAAGGAGGAAGCAGATATGAATAATTTTATTTCAGATCTGTCATCATGGCTGAGCCGGCATCTGTACTGGCTCCATCTTCCCTTCTACTGGATGAACCTGCCGTCGTTTTCCATCACTGCGACGGACGTCGTGGAGATCCTGATCCTGGGATGGCTGGTCTACCGCATCCTGAACTGGATCAAGAGTACCCACGCCTGGGCGCTCCTGAGAGGAATCCTGGTACTGGGCGTGGCGGTTACCGTGATCTATCTGTTCCAGATGGATTCCCTGATCTATCTGATCAATCAGGGCCTGAGCATCGCCATTATCACGGGCGTTGTCGTGTTCCAGCCGGAGCTGCGGAAGGTTCTGGAGTCGCTCGGGGAGAGAGAGATCCTGAACCATGTATCCCTGTTCAGCCTGTTCCGCTCCGGAAAGCAGGTGGAGCAGCGTTTCAGTGACCGGACTGTCGAAGAGCTTGTCCGGGCTTCGGTCGAGATGGCCAACGTCAAGACGGGCGCCCTGATCGTAATCGAGCAGAATGAGAATCTTCATGAATTCGAGAGAACCGGGATCGAGGTGGATGCCCTCCTGACCAGCCAGCTGCTGATCAATATCTTCGAACACAATACCCCGCTTCACGACGGGGCGGTGATCGTACGCGGCGACCGCATAACAGCCGCTACCTGCTACCTGCCCCTTTCGGACAACATGAATCTGAGCAAGGAGCTGGGAACGCGGCACAGGGCGGGCGTCGGCGTCTCGGAAGTGACGGATTCCCTGACCATCATTGTATCGGAGGAGACAGGCAATATTTCCCTTGCCTTTAAGGGAAAGCTGGACCGGAACGTAAGTCAGAAACAGCTCAGGGACCGCCTGACACAGCTGCAGAACAAGGCTGTGCTCTCAAAAAAGGCTGTGTTTCGGAAGGAGAAGGTGAAGAATGGGTCATAAGATCATGCATGCGCTGTTCAATAACCTGGGGCTGAAGATCGTGTCCCTGGTGATTGCGTTTGTGATCTGGCTGCTGGTTTCAAATGCGGACAACCCGACCAGAACCATTCTGTATTCGAATGTGCCGATCACGATCGTGAATCAGGACTCTGTCGCGGATATCGGAAAAGTCGTGGAACCGGAAGGAAGCGGAACGGTTACCCTTCGCGTGACGGACCGACGCTCCGTTCTGCAGACGCTGGCAAGAAACGGCTCTGATTTTTATGTGGAAGCGGACATGGAGAACCTGAACGAGATGAATACGGTTCCCCTGACGGTATCCTGTTCCAATCCGTCCGTCACCTGGGATAAGATCCAGATGATGCCCTCCTCCCTGAAAGTGATCCTTGAGAATAAGGTGGAGCAGACCTTTGTCGCGTCCGTATCCACCGAGGGCGCACCTGCAGGCGGGTATGAAGTGGGAAGCACTTCGGTTGAGGAAGGGAAGAATATCGTGATCGCAGGACCGGAATCCCTGATGCGGATCATCAACCAGGTGGTGGCGCCGGTCAATGTGGCCGGGCTCGAAGCGGATTCGACGCTGAGCAGCACACTCCGGGTATATGACAAGAACGGTTCGGTCCTCACCGACGCGCAGATGAGCCGCCTGGAATTCAAGAACGAGTCCGGAACCGTTCTCACAGACCATATGGTGACGGTTAACGTGGATCTGTGGAAGATCCGGACAGATCTGCCGATTATAGTCAGGACTGCCGGAACCCCGATGTGGGGATACAGGGTTTCCGAGATCGATACGATTCCCGCCAGTATCAGTGTATCCGGTACAGATGAAGCGCTTGCCGGACTCGGTGACGGTTTTGAGGTTGTCGATGAGATCGATGTGAGCGGAGCGAGGGAGGCGATTACGGCGGAGATTGATCTGACGGATACCCTGTCGGAAATGACCGGAATCAAGCTGATCGCCGGGGCGGATCCTACGGTTCAGGTGGAGGTGCTCATCGAACAGAACGGGGATGTCACGCTGGAGGTTCCCCTCAGCGCGATCAGCCTGAGCAGCAGGCCGGAGAATATGACGCTGGTATTTACGCCGGCGGACGTCCTTCCGGTAAGTGTCCATGCGCTGGATGAATCGGGGGAACGCCTGGTTCAGGAGCAGATCCGGCTCAGCCTGGATCTGAGTCAGTGCGCGAATGAAGGAAGCTATGAGCTTCCGGTTGAGGTTGAGCTTCCGTTCGGCTATGAGCTTGCGAGCCCTGTGACGATCAAGGTAAGCTCATCAAAGACGGAGAAGCAGTCTGAGGTGGAGGAACAGATCTCCGCACCGTAAGGGGCAGTTCGTATTTGAGAGGAGTTGGTCCTATGCTTGAACAGGAGATCCTGCTGAGCAGTCAGCGGGGCCTGCATCTGCGTCCGGCCGGCAGGCTGTGTGAGCTGGCGATGCGCTACAGATGCAGGTCACAGATGGTGATCGGCGATAAAAGCTTTAATCTGAAGAGCGTCCTGAGTGTCCTCAGCGCGCAGGTGGCTGCGGAAAGAGAGATTCTCCTGCAGTGCGACGGGGCGGACGAAAGAGAAGCGATGGAAGCTTTGTCGAAATTTCTGACAGAAGATATGGACAGTGGAGAATCCGGAGACTGATCATTGGGCGGCGGCTTATGGCCGGGAGGACCGGGGCGTGATCTGTTAAAAGGGTAAAAGAAAGAAGGCTGCGGGCATTGAATCCCTGCAGCCTTCTTTTTAGTTGACCAGGGTCTCTTTTCCGGACAGAAGACTTTTCCGTGAATCATGAAAAGAGCGTTTTACATTCAGATGGTCGGATCGGTCGGGTCATAACTTTTGGACCAGCTTCCCACATGGGGAGATGCGGGTTTCCCAAGAGGATCGTCTTTTGCGGAACCGTGAAAGACAGTGACAGGCGTTCCGATCGGAACATTGTCATAAATGTACTTGGCGTTGCCTGCCGCCAGGCGGATGCAGCCGTGGGAAGCGGGCTGGCCCAGCCGGTTGTAGCCGTAGGAGGACATGGAATATTTGTCCCCGTTTACGCTGTACGGAATCGAGTGGAAGAGGATGTCGCTGGAAATATGCGAGCACCACTGTCCCCAGCAGGGTCCCATCAGCTCATGCCATCTCAGATGGTCCAGAATCCGGTAGTTCCCGTCAGGGGTGGCGCCGTTCAGACCGACGGAGCAGTCAAAAGCCTTGACCGCTGTGGAACCTCTGTAGATCGTTACGGTGCAGGTCGACTGGTTGACCCGGATGGACCAGGGGCCGGTTGCCTTTATCGTGGTCGTGATGGCTCCGGTCGCACCAAAGTCATATTCCTTTCCGTCCACTGTGCGTTTGCCGGTATAGCAGGCGCCGGTGGTTTTGTCCATATAGTACTTTTTCCCTTCGAGGGTCAGCCAGCCTTTTACCATGCGGCCTTTTTTGTTGAAATAGTATCTGGAACCGTCGAGGACGAGCCAGCCGGTCACCGCCTGGCCGATCTGTTCTCCCGAGCCTCTCATGTACAGTGTGTCGCCGCCGGATTCGACCCAGCCGAACTGCATCTGGTAATCGTCAGGATCAAAGTAGTAGTAAGCGCCGTTGATTTTTTTCAGACCGGTCTTGAGTTTGCCGTTCTTTCCTGCGTAGTAGAAGACTCTGTCAGCCGACTTGACGATGGTCTGCCTGACCATGCTGGCATCTCTCAGGAAATACCAGGCTTTTCTGCCCGATGTCAGAAGACCGACATGCAGCTGTCCGTTCTCGTGCGCGAAATAGATCTTTCCGCCTGCGGCGAACTTTCCGCTGTTATAGACAACGCCGGACGTATTCCTGAAGAAGTAGTAGAAACCGCTTCCTCTCGGGACTTCCTGAAATCCGGACAGGTTCGTATAGACAGAGTTATCTGACGGATTATAGAGCACTGCATCCCCGTTCTGCATGCGGACTGCCGCCTGCGGATTTTCCGCCGCGGAAACGGAGAGAGAAAGAAGCAGGACAAGCACAAGCGAGACCAGGATGCATGCCTGCCATCTGCGGGATTTAGACATGTTTACACCTCCATAACTGTTTCAGGGCCGGAAACACCGGCCGGGCAATACAACATATTATAACAGCAGAAAAATAACACGGCAAGAAAAGAATTTGGGGTTTCCGGCAGACGTTACTATTCACGGCCTGTTTGAAATCAGGTTCTGGTTCGTCGTGCTTGCACGTAAGAAACAGGTTCTGATTACTCCACACACAGCCTCAGACAGAAGCATCGAAGATGCGGCATACGTGCGCAGCACGGATGGTCTGTGGTCTGATGTGTGGAGGGCCGTGAATCGTAACCGGCGGACATTTGCACAGCTCTTGAGTTTTGGGGGGAAGTAGAATATAATTCTCATAACTATGCTTTCGGGAAAGCCGGCGCGGCGGGACCGGAAAGCGGAGAATTGTCTTTTTGAGAAGAGAAGAGATCAAGTGAGAAGAGAGAGATATAAGCGGCTGATCATGTTTCTGGCTTCCTTTCTGGTGATCGGGGTCCAGACCGCGAATTTTGCCTATATATGGCTTACAGAATACAACAAGCGCAGGATTATCCGGGTTTACTATGCCAAGTGGGGGCATCTGGCACTGTTCGCCATGTACGCCCTGATCCTGTTCCTGATGTCCAAACTGTTCGGGGCTCTGAAGGTCGGCTACATGCGGGTCCAGGACGTCATAATCGGGCAGATCTGCAGCGTGGTCTGTTCCAATGCGGTAGCCTACCTGCAGCTGGCGCTGATCGGACGGTGGAAATTCCTTCACCATATCCGGCCGATGATCCGCCTGACATGTGTGAATCTGGCCGTGGTGATCCTGTGGGTCATTTTCATGAGGTGGATCTACAACATTCTGTATCCGCCGAAGTCGGTTATTGTGATCTACGATACCCGCAATCCGGAAAAGCTTCTGAAGAACATCGCCTCCCGCAGGGATAAATATCTGATTTCCGAGGCTGTTCCGCTGGATAAGGGGATTCCCTTTATCAGGGAGCGGATCCTGAACCATGAAACCTGCATCCTGGGCGATATGCCTTCCCATGAGCGCAACGTTCTGGTGAAATACTGCTTTGAACAGAATATCCGCTGCTACTGCAGCCCGAAGATCTCGGACATCATGCTCATGAGCGCCGAAAAGATCCATATGTTTGATACGCCGCTTCTTCTTATGAGGAACCGCGGCCTTACGGTGGAACAGCAGTTTGTGAAGCGTCTTCTGGATCTTGTGGTATGCGTGATTCTGGCGGTTCTCCTTTCCCCGCTGCTCGGACTCATCGCCCTCGCGATCAAATGCTATGACAAAGGCCCGGTTTTATACAGGCAGCCGCGCCTGACGCTGAACGGGAGAGTCTTTGAGATCATAAAGTTCCGCTCGATGACGATTGATTCCGAGAAGAACGGCGCCCGGCTGGCTTCCAGGGGAGACAAGCGCATCACGCCGGTCGGAAGAGTCCTGCGCAAGATTCATTTTGACGAGCTTCCGCAGCTTTTCAATATTATTAAGGGCGATATGTCCATCGTCGGCCCCAGGCCGGAGCGGCCGGAAATCGCGGCGCAGTATGAGAAGACGATTCCGGAATTCTCCTACCGGCTCAAGGTGAAGGCCGGTCTTACCGGGTATGCCCAGGTTTACGGCAAGTACAATACCAAGCCTTACGACAAGCTGAAGCTGGACCTGACCTATATCGAGAATTATTCGTTCCTGCTGGACCTGCAGCTGATCGCGACGACGGTCAAGGTGCTCTTCCAGAAGGATAACACGGAAGGCGTCGACCAGGCCCAGATGACGGCGGCGGACACCCAGGGGGAAACGACGGACCGCAGGCAGCTGGAGAAGGATGTCCAGAATACGGTTGAGGAGATCCGCTGGCAGCAGCAGCAGTCGGAGATGACGAAGGCCCCGGAATCGCTGGAACAGGCCGCGGGTCTGCCCAGCGGCGTGACAGCGGAGGAGATGGCGGCGGATCAGGAGCCGGGTCTCCTGGTATCCGTAATCATGCCTGTCCATAACGGAATGCGGACGATTGGCGAAGCGATCGAGAGCGCGCTGAATCAGGACATGCATTTTGAGTCGTCCCAGCTGATCGGCCGCGGCAGCGTGCAGGAGATGGAGATCCTGATTCTGGACGACGGCTCGACGGACGGGCTGGAGAAGCTGGAAGAGAAGTACCGGGATGACCCGAGGGTGCATTTCCATCACAATGAAATCAGGCTCGGCGCGGCCAAGAGCCGCAACAGGGGCGTTCTTCTGGCCAGAGGAAAGTATGTGGCTTTTCTGGATGCGGATGATATCTGGGAGAGGGACAAGCTGAAGAAGCAGTTCGCGCGGATCTATGAGACAGGCTCTGTTCTCTGCTGTACAGGCAGGGCGCTGATGAGACCCGACGGCAGCATGACAGGCCGGGTGATCGGGGTGAAGAGGACCATCTCCTACCGGGACCTGCTCTGGCACAACCAGATTAACTGTTCCTCGGTGGTGCTGCTGACGGAAGTGGCCAGACAGTATCCGATGATCCACGAAGACGCCCACGAGGATTATATTACCTGGATGAAGGTCCTGAGAGATTACGGGGATGCGGCCGGAATCAATGAACCGCTTCTGAGGTATCGTCTGTCGGAGTCCGGAAAGTCCGGAAAGAAGCTCAAGAGCGCGGCGATGACTTTCCGGGTCTACCGCTACATGGGTTTCGGGCCTGTCAAATCGGCCTTCCTCTTTCTCAGCTATGCGATTCACGGGGTGTGGAAATACAGGCATCCCTGAAGCTATATTCATTTACGGACGGAGGCACGCAGCGTGTCTATGCTGAACAATCTGATTACGCAGCGCAGGCTGATCTGGTCGCTTGCGAAGAACGATTTCCGGAAGCGCTTTGCCGGCTCCTACCTGGGCATTGTATGGGCCCTGGTCCAGCCGGTCGTTACGGTGCTGGTTTACTGGTTTGTTTTCCAGGTCGGACTGAGGCAGACCGCGAAGATCGGGGACGTCCCCTTTCTTCTCTGGATGCTCGCGGGACTTGTGCCCTGGTTTTATTTTAATGACGCCCTGAACGGAGGAACCGCGTCACTGGTGGAATACAGCTATCTGGTCAAGAAAGTGGTGTTCCGGATCGAGATTCTTCCCATGGTAAAGTGCGTGAGCGCGCTTTTTGTCCACCTCTTTTTCGTGGGACTGACTTACCTGCTTTACTGCATTTACGGGAAGTTTCCGGGGATTTATACACTCCAGATCTTTTATTACAGTATCTGCATGTTCCTGCTGGTCCTGAGCCTGAGTTATTTTACGGGCGCGGTTGCCGTGCTTGTGAGGGACATGGTCCAGCTTGTCACCATTATCCTGCAGATCGGCGTGTGGGCCACCCCGATCATGTGGGACCTGAATTCGATTGGCCTGCCGCCGCTTCTTGTGAAGCTGTTCAAGATGAATCCCATGTACTATATTGTCTACGGTTACAGGGATTCCCTGATCTGGCATGTACCTTTCTGGAAGCATCCGCTGCTTACCCTGTATTTCTGGCTTTTCACAGCCGTCGTCTACTGGTGGGGAACACGGACTTTCAGAAGGAGCCGGGGTCATTTCGCAGATGTACTGTAGGAGATCCGATTCTGGAGACATATACCCGGAAAGGCGGTCTGCCGTGCGCGCTGCTTTGCCGGGGCAGAAAAGCAGCCGGCCGGAATGCCGGCGCGGCATGCCGGGGAGCGGCGTGAAGAGGAAAGAAGATCAGGGACAGAGAATGACTGAGGAAAAAGATCTGGCGATCCGTGTGAGTGACGTGACAAAGGTTTACCGCCTGTACGACAGGCAGAGAGACCGGCTCTGGGAGTCACTTGGACTGGATTTCAGGAAAAATTACAGGGAAAAATACGCGCTCAGGGGAATCTGCCTGAATGTGCAGAGGGGGGAGACAGTCGGCATCATCGGGACGAACGGCTCCGGAAAGTCGACGCTTCTCAAACTGATCACAGGCGTTCTTACCCCGACCTCCGGCTCGATCGAAGTGGACGGGAGGATTTCCGCCCTGCTGGAGCTCGGCGCCGGTTTTAACATGGAGTATACCGGGATCGAGAACATCTACCTGAACGCGACGATGATCGGCTTCACAAAGGAGGAGACCGATGAGCGCCTGCAGGCGATCATTGACTTCGCCGATATCGGAGACTATATCCGCCAGCCGGTGAAGTCCTACTCCAGCGGCATGTTCGTCCGCCTTGCCTTTGCCGTCGCCATCAATATCGATCCCGAGATCCTGATCGTGGACGAGGCGCTTTCGGTGGGCGACGTGTTTTTTCAGGCCAAATGCTACCGCAAGTTTGAAGAATTCCGGCAGGCGGGAAAAACGATCCTTTTTGTATCCCACGATCTTTCGGCCATTTCCCGCTACTGTGACCGGGCGGTCCTGCTGAATCAGGGGAATAAGGTATTCGAGGGGACGCCCAGGGAAGCGATCGATATCTACAAGGAGATCCTGGTCGATCAGTTCCACGCGCCCGGGGAGGAGGAAGAGATCTTCCGGCCGGATCCGGAAACGCGGACGGAAGATGCATCTTCTGACGCCGGACCGGAAGCAGGCGGGAAGGACGGAAAAAAGAGCAGGCGGGATGAGCAGCGCTTAAGGGCGATGAAGTCCCGGCCCTGGAAGAGTTTCTTCCCGGCCAATCCCTCTTTAGTGGAATACGGCGAGCGGCACGGCGAGATCACGGATTACGGCCTCTTTGACGAGAAAGGCCTCCCTGCTTCCAGTTTCCTGAAAGGCACGGAATTTACGGTGAAGATGAAGGTGCGCGCCAACTCGGAGATCCGGGAGCCGATTTTTGCGTTTACAATCAAGAATCTCAAAGGGATTGAGATCTGCGGCACGAATACAACCATGGAAAAGGTTCCGGTACCGGCCATGAAGGCGGGCGACAGCCATGTGGTATCCTTCAGACAGCGCCTTGACCTGCAGGGCGGAGAGTATCTGCTCTCTCTGGGCTGTACGGGCTACCAGGACGGGGCGTTCCGCGTCTTTCACAGGCTCTACGACGTCATCGCCATGACGGTTGTATCCGACCGGGATACAGTCGGCTTTTACGACCTGAACAGCAGATGCGAGCTGGATCCGGAAGAAGGCTGAAGGCTTTGGGAGGAAAAGAGGCCGGCCGCGGAGCGGAAGGCCTGCCTGAAGGACGGGCAGAAGCCTGATGAAAACGGGACAAGCCTGCGGAAGAAGGAAGGACAGAGGTATATGGCGAATCTGAATCTTAGTTATTACAGCGGCCGGGACCAGTATTCGGATGGCGACATCGAGGATACGATCCTGCGTCTTGTGAGGGCAGGAAAGAATCCCGGCGACGACGGGGACAGGGCCTTTCCTGTCCTTTACCATCTGTCTCCGGTAAGAGAGAATATTCTCTCCTGGTATCCCTTCCGCGAAGGGGCGTCCGCTCTTGAGATCGGCGCCGGACCGGGGGCCATTACCGGCGTTCTCTGCCGCAGGCTTGCCCGTGTGACTTCCGTGGATCTGTCGAAGAGGCGGTCTCTGATTAATTACGAGCGGCATAAGGATTATCCGAACCTGGAGATTATGGTCGGAAATCTCAACGACATGGAATTCCCGGAAAAGTTTGACTATGTCATCCTGAACGGCGTCTTTGAGTACGCCGGCTCTTATACGGAGGGGGATCATCCCTGGGAGACCTTTCTCATGCGCTGCAGGGGTTATCTGAAGGATGACGGGCTGCTGCTGATCGCGATCGAGAACCGGCTGGGCCTGAAGTATTTCTGCGGTGCGCCGGAGGATCATACGGATAATTACATGGAAGGGCTTAAGAATTATCCGGACAATAAGGCGGTCCGCACCTTCTCGAAGGCGGAGTGGCTGCGCATGATGGAGAACTGCGGCCTGTCCTGGCACAGATTTTATTACCCCAGCCCGGATTACAAATTCCCGAATGAGATTTTCACGGATTCCACCCTTACCGCCAGGAATTTCTGCCGCAACAACTGGAATTTCAACCCCGGACGGCTGGATCTGTTTCCGGAGAACGAGATGGCCCGGAGCCTTTGCGAGGAAGGAATCATGGACCGTTTTTCCAACTCCTTTCTGATCGAGGCAGGGACAGAGGAAGCTGAAGAAAGCGGAAAGCTGCTCTATGCGAAGATCAATTCGGACCGCTCTGAAGGCTTCCGGATTCAGACCCTGGCCTGTGTCAGGGACGGGAAGAAAATGGCGGTGAAGAGTCCTCTGACAAAGAAAGCCCGCGCGCATCTTGAAAAAATGCATGAGAGGGAGCTGGCCGCCGGCCCGGACCGAAAGGGCGCAGCGGAAAACAGAGCCGGCCGGGAACCGGTTTTCTGCCTGGATGGAAAACAGTACCGGGTCCGTCTGCTGAAAGGGGAGAAGAACGGGGACGGTTCCCTGAGCTATCCCTGGCTGAACGGGAGAAACCTCGGACAGGAAGCCGCGGACGCCGCTGACAGGGGAGACGCTGCGCGGGTGAAAGAGCTGTTTGACGCCCTGTACCGCTGTCTGCTGGAAACGGCGGATCCCGAGGAAAAAAAGGCGGAGGAAAATCCGGCCTTCAGGGAGGTCTTCGGCAGCGCGTCTTCCTCCTGCAGCCGCCCATGTGCGGAAAACGCCGACATCGACCTGATCCTGGACAATCTTTTCCTGGAGGAGGACGGGACGGCATATGTGATCGACGCTGAATGGGTATTTGATTTTCCGGTTCCCGTACAGTTTATCCTCTGGAGAGCTGTGAACGAGCTTTATTCCATGCATCCTTCGCTTGACAGCTTTCTGCCGGAAGCGGAACTGCTTGGCGGATATTCCATCCGGGAGGAGGACAGGAAAGTTTTCTGGAACTGGGCGGACCATTTTGAGAAAGAATATGTGGGCGCGAATTCCCTTGAGGCTTTTTCCTGGCCCGTCCGGGGCGTCAATCTGAGAGACCTGAAGAATCCCGTGGATGACCTGACGCCGATGGCGACCCTCTACCTTGACTATGGAAACGGATTCAGCGAGGAGGAGGCCGTGCACAGGACGATGCTTCTGAAAGACGGGGCTTTCCGGGTTGAATTCCCGGTGAAGGATCCGGAAAAAGTGAAGGCGGTCCGTTTTGACCCTGTGGAAGGCAGCCCCTGCATCTGCACGCTGCGTTCGGAGCAGGCGCAGGTGCGCCCGCTGAACGCTTCCGGGCCGGAACAGGAAGGCTGCTGTTTCCTGACGATGGATCCTGCCTATGAGCTGCTTTTCCGCGGGCAGGTTCCGGAGATCATCCGCCTTTCCGGCGTTCTTGAGAGGAAGACTCCGGTCTGGGCGATGGAACGGGGACGGGAACTGCTGGATGCGTCCGAGCCGCTTGCGAAGAAAGCGGTGCGCAAACTCAGGTCGAAGCTGCGCTGACAGAGCTGACAGAAGCTCCTGCGCCGTCAGAAGAAAAAAGCCGCGCAGCCTCAGGCAGCAGCTGCGCTGACGGGGCAGCCTGCGCGCCTGCCGAGAAGGCGGTATGCGAAGTCAGGCAGCGGAAGCGCCGGAGAAAGGGAAAGAAAAGGGGAGTGCCATGAATTTACAGATCAATCCGGTTGACATCGTAGTCCCGGTTTACAACGGATATGAGGATCTGGTCCTCTGTACGGACAGCCTGAGGCGGCATACGGATCTGAGCCTGCACAGGGTGCTCCTGATCGACGACAGAAGTCCTGATGAGAGAATCCGGCCCCTTCTGGAAGCGCTTGCGAAGGAGCAGGGCTTTGAGGCTGTCTTTAATGAGCGGAATCAGGGATTTTCCGCCAATGTCAATCTGGGGCTTGCCCGGTCCGGGCGTGATACGATTCTGCTTAATTCCGATACGATCGTGACCCGGGACTGGGTTGAGAAGCTGCAGCGCTGCGCTTACCGTTCGGACCGGATCGCGACCGTGACGCCTCTTTCCAATGCGGCGACCCTCGCCTCAGTCCCGGTGGCTTTCCGGGACAACAGGCTTCCGGAGGGCTTCACTGTCGATTCCTACGGGGATCTGGTTGAGAGAGTCAGCCTGCACAGGTATCCCCGCGTTACGGTTGCAGTGGGCTACTGCATGTATGTAAAGCAGCAGGCCTGCGCGGAAGCCGGGCTTTTTGACGCTGAGACCTTCGGGCGCGGTTACGGGGAGGAGAATGATTTCTGCAACCGCTGCGCCCAGCTTGGCTACATCCATGTACTGTGTGATGATACTTTCATTTACCACAAGGGAACAGGCTCCTTTGACACGGAGGAGAAGAAGCGGCTTCTTGAGGAGCACACCAGAATCCTGAAGGAGAGGTATCCGGACCAGATGAAGGAAAATGACCTCTACAGCGCTTCCAACCCGGACCAGGAGCTGCGGGACAACCTGAATCTTTACGCCGCGCTGGAAAACGGACGGCCGAATCTGCTCTATGTCCTTCATCTGGATTTTAAGGAGACGGCTGAGACAAATATCGGCGGAACGCAGCTTCATGTGCGGGATCTGAAGGACGGGATGCTTCAGGACTACAATGTCTTTGTCCTTGCAAGGGACGGGGATTTCCTCTGCCTGACAGCCTATACCGGGAAGTCCGCTGTCTCGGGCGGAGCGGAGTTCTCCTTCCGCTTTCCGGCGAAGGAGGAGCTTTTCCCGGTCATGAGAGACAGGGAGCAGGCGGATTTTCTCAGGAAAATCCTTAAGATCTTTGAAATCAGCCTGGTCCATGTACATCATACCCAGGGCCTGACGCTGGATATCTTCCACGTGTGCAGGGAGATGAAGATTCCGGTGATCGCGACGCTCCATGATTATTACTATACCTGCCCGACGATCAAGCTGCTGAGGGACGACGAGAAGTTCTGCCCTTCCGCCGGGACTTTTGCGCCTGCGGACCCTAAGCGCTGCAGGAGCTGCCTGCGGGCAAACTGCGGTTTCTGCAATGTGGACGTGATCAGCCGCTGGAGAGAAGAGTGCCTTAAAGCCCTCTCCCTGTGCGCCGGGATCGTCTTCCCGACCGCGTCTGCCAGGGACTATATGCTGCAGGTTTATCCTTCTCTTAAGGAGAAAAGCATGGTGATCGGACACGGCTCCGACTATCAGAAGGAGAGCGGGACTGCTCTCCTGAAGGGCTCCGGAAAGGGGTCGGGCCGCGCCGTGGTGCGGACCGGGAAGATGCATTCCTGCCTGGACCGACAGCCGGGAGGCGCCTCCGGATTCCATTATGTGGTCGGCTGGGCTTACCTGGAGGACGTCGACAGCCGCGATACTTCCATTGTCCTGGTCATCACCGACAAAAACCGGAAGGCACATTATATGCAGGCGGAAAGAACGGCCCGCACGGACGTTGCGAAGGCTGTCGCGAACCCTCTTTATCTGTGGAGCGGGATCCACACGGTATTTGATCTGCCTGATTTTCCGGATGGGAGCTACGCGCTGAGGATCCTGATCCGTCATGACGGGGTTTATTACACGGACGGCAGGGTTTACAGAGGCATCTGCCGGCGGGCCCCGGAGCGCTTTTCCGTGGGATTTCTGGGCGGCGTGACCAGGGCGAAGGGTTCCGCTCTTATTAACAGCATGATCTGTTCCGGGAACAGGAATTATAATTTTTACGTATTCGGGGAAGTCGGCGACGACGATGTGTCAGGAGACGGGAGCACCGACCACGTTTTCTTTTCCGGCCTCTACCGGAGAGAGGACATCGGGACCCTGCTCAGGGCTGCGAAGATTGATCTGGTTGTCATACCGCCGATCTGGGCGGAGACCTTCTGCTACACCCTCTCCGAAGCGTGGGCCTGCGGGATTCCTGTTATCGGGACGGATATAGGGGCTGTCGGGGAACGGATCAGGGAGACCGGAGCGGGATGGCTGCTGCCCCCGGACGCGGGTCCTGACCAGCTGACGGAGCTTCTGGACAGGATCCGGACGAACCCGGAACTGCTTAAGGAAAAAAAGGAGAAGACGAATGCGCTCCGGCTTAAATCAGTAGCCCGGATGGATCAGGAGTACCTGGAGCTTTACGGGAAGCTGCGCATGACGGAAGCCCCGCCGCAGAGCGGGAAAACCGGCAGGGAACCGGTCAGCGGCGAAGAGCGGGATTTTATTTTCCAGGCCTACGCGCAGGCCAATCCCGGCGTAACAGGCCGCGGCCATGTGGCGGAAGCCAACCGCCTGCGGGAGGAAAACAGCATGCTCCGCTCATCGCTGGAGATGCTGAAGAATACGACTTCCTACCGTTTTGCCAGGAAGATCTCCGAAGCGGATATCCCATTCAAGGAGCCATTAAAGAGGCTGTTTAAGAAGAGGTAGACCGGAGCGGAAGCGCAGAGGCAGTGCCGCGCGGCGGAGAGCCCGCCCTGCAGGGGGCGCAGCGCAAAGAAGGGGCTGTCTGCCGGCATCAGGAAAGGCAGGGCAGCTGCAGGCGGCGCAAAGAACGGATGCATCAGAGTTTCCATAAAGAAGCAGCACATGGGAAAATGACAGAAAGGAACGTCCCGGAAATGCGGGCGGACAGATACGGATATGGGGAAATTGAGGAGGTACCTGGAGGACTATGGCCTTCAGGGAACAGTTGCCACGATAAAGGACCGGATCTTTCATACGGGGCAGCAGGAGCTTTCCTATGAAAAATGGGCGGACAGGAGCAGGCTTTCCTCCCGGGACTATGCCAGGATGGCGAAAGAGGTCTTTGCCTGGCAGCCGGTGATCGGCGTGCTGGCGCACGCGGAAGGGACGGACCGGACTGCCCTGCTGCAGTCTCTGAGCCTGCAGATCTACCGTTTTTTTCGCTCCGGAAAAGAGTGCAGAGATCTGGATTACATGCTCTTCGCGGGGCCCGGCTGCAGCCTCGCCCCGGATCTGCTCTACCAGTGCGTGAAGCTGCTCAATGAATCGCTGGATGAGATCGATCTGATCTATTTCGACTCTGACCGGATCGGCCCGGACGGGCGCAAGATGAATCCGGCCTTCCGCCCGGAGTATGATCCGCAGCTTTTATCCCGCGTCAATTATATCGGGAATGTTTTTCTTGTGCGCACGAAGACGGCAGTTGAAGCGGGACTTCCCTCCCCGGACTGGAAAGAGGATGAATATCATAAGTTCCTGAAGCGGATTGCGCTGATTGAAGATGTCGCCCCCGGGCATGAAAGGGACGGGAGAATCCGTCATATCCCGAGGATTCTGTACCATGAAGCGGATGCGGCGGGCAGAGGCTTTGCAGGGCAGGAAGGGGATCGTTCCGCGGACGGTTCCGTATCCGGCGGGAAGGGAAACGATCCGCTTATTTCGGTCCTGATTCCGAACAGGGATCATGCGGATGACCTGGAGCGCTGCATCCGGTCCCTGCAGGAGAAAAACAATTACCGGAATCTGGAGATCCTGATCCTGGAAAACGGCAGCACGGAAGAAGAAACTTTCCGCTTTTATGAAGCCCTTCAGAAGACAGATCCCCGGGTGCGGATCCTGACCTGGGACAGAGGATTCAATTATTCCGCAATCAATAATTTCGGGGCCGCCAATGCGGACGGGGATTATCTCCTTTTCCTGAACAATGATACCGCCGTGATCCGGGAGGATTCCCTGCGAATCCTGCAGCGCCTGGCATCAGGCTCCGGGGTCGGGGCGGCGGGCGCGATGCTTCTGTACGGGAATGGAACCGTGCAGCACGCAGGCGTGATTCTGGGACACGGCGGCATCGCCGCCCACGCCTTTCAGGGTGAGGATCCTGCGGTCTGGGAAGGCCTTTATCCTTCCCTGCTCCTTCAGAATCTTCACAATGTCAGCGCTGTGACGGGCGCCTGCCTGATGATGCGCCGGGAGCTGTTTCTGAAGGCCGGAGGCTTTGATGAGGAGCTCGCGGTTACCTTCAATGACGTGGACCTGTGTCTCAGGCTGCGCCGGGACGGCCTGCGGATCCTTGAAGCGCCGGATGCCAGACTTTTCCACTATGAGTCTGTCTCCAGGGGAGCGGAGGACAGTCCGGAGAAGCTCGCGAGATTTCATTCGGAGATCCGCCATTTTGTGAAGAAATGGGAGAAGGAGCTGGCGGCGGGGGATCCCTTCTACAATCCGAATCTTACCCTGACAGGGAGAACTTTCAGCTGCAGGGATCAGGTCCGGGAGGCCAGGGCACCCTATCTGAAATACCTCCATCTGGGGGATTGAACTGCACGCAGCGGCAAGGAAGGTTTTGGAAAAGAGATGGATGGGAATGTTCAGGGAAATGCACCCGATGGGAGAAACGCCTTCCGGAAAGGGTTTGATTATCTGAGAAGCCGCGGGCTGAAGGAATTCGGGGCCCGCGCGGTGGAGAAAGTCCGGGACGCGCGCTTTGATTATGACGCCTGGGTGCGCAGGCAGGAGCCTTCTCCCTCGCTTGTGGGATACCAGAAGAATCTCTGGATGAAGAGAAGCCCGGTTCTCACTGTGATCCTGACTTCGCCGGAGGCGGGAAGCATGGAAGAAGCGGCGCACCGGGACCTGCAGGAGGGGAGGGCAGCCCGGGACCGGGCTGCCACGATTGCCTCCGTGCAGGCTTCCACTTACGGCAAGTATCAGTTTACGGATACGCTGAATTCACAGATCAGCGATGATGATTTTCTGATCGTGATCCGTGAGGGGGATCTTGTCACCAGGGATGCTTTCTTTGAGATCGTAAAAGCGCTGCAGGACGGGGCGGATGCCGTATACACGGATGAGGATTCTTACAGGGAGGTCCAGGCAGGACCCGGAGGAGCGGATCCTGACGGCGGCAAAATCTTCAGCAGTCCGCTTTTCAAGCCGGACTACAGTCCGGAATATCTGCGCTCCATGAAC
Organism: uncultured Lachnospiraceae bacterium; assembly: GCA_902779575.1. Lineage (GTDB taxonomy): Bacteria > Bacillota > Clostridia > Lachnospirales > Lachnospiraceae > Porcincola. The sequence goes on along the minus strand of CACZBW010000003.1, from coordinate 121,985 downwards.
TATGTGGGGTATCTGTTCGCGGTCCGGGCCGGCATCGTGCGGAGCTTTTATGCCGGGACTGACCGGGATATGGCAAAAGATCTGTTTTTTCCGAAGCCGGATACCCGGAGCCTGAAGGAACAGGGGAAGAAGCGGCCGGACTGGGAACTGGTTCCGTCCGCCTGGTCTCTGGCGGATGAGCCGGCTTATTATGATTTTGTGCTCCGCTGCTGTGAAAGCGCGGCAGCGCAGGGCGGGGTGCGCCATGTTCCGAAAATTCTCTGCCACGGAAAAGAGCGCGGGACGTCCATGATCAGCCCCGCGAGACTGCGCCGGGTTCTGGAGCAGGATCTGGAGAGAACCGGGACCATGGCTTTTATCGAGGGCGGCCCCAGTATGCGAAGTTTTCACGTCCGAAGAGACCCCCTGGGAAGCCCGCTTGTTTCCATAATCATTCCGAGCAGGGACAATGTGGAGATGCTTTCCTCCTGCGTCAGTTCCATCCTGAAGCGTTCCTCATGGAATCACTACGAGATCATCATTGTGGAAAACAATTCTGTCTCGGAGGAAACCTTTGCATGGTACAGGGAGATCTGTGAGAAAGAGAGCAGGGTCCGGGTCATTCGTTTTGACCGGCCGTTCAACTTCTCCCTCCTTGTAAACGAGGGGGTTATGAACAGCAGCGGGGACTATATCATATTGATGAACAACGATGTGACGGTCCGGACGGCGGACTGGATCGAGCGCCTCCTGGGCTCCTGCCAGGCGGAGGGAGTCGGGGCTGTGGGTCCAAAGCTTCTGTATCCGGACGGAAAAGTCCAGTCGGCAGGCATCGTGACCGGTCTCATGGGATTTGCCGGCAGCATGATGGTAGGCGCTGACGGCGATGATCCCGGATATATGAACCGGGCGGCGGTTCTGCAGAACGTCAGCGCTCTGACGGCAGCCTGCCTGATGGTGAAAAAAAGCGTGTTCCGCAGCGCGGGGGGCTTCAGTCCGGAACTGGCCGTGGCCCTGAACGACGTCGATTTCTGTCTGCGGCTGCTGGAACTGGGATACCGCAATGTGTTTGAACCGACCGCGCTGCTGACCCATCACGAATCCATGAGCCGGGGGCAGGAGGATACGCCGGAAAAGAAAAAACGTTTCGAAGATGAGAAGAAGTTTTTTGTCCGGCGCTGGAAAAAGTTCCTGAAGGCGGGCGATCCCTTCTACAATCCGAATCTTTCCGGCCGGAAATGCGACTGGTCGCAGAAAGCCTGAGGCCGTGAACCGTAACTGGAAGAGTCCCATCTTGCGATGCAGTTCTTTGTGTGATATAATACCTTGATTAGTTTGCCCATTCGGGGGAGCAGAATATGAAAAAGAATCATTCAGGCGTCCGGATCGGCGAGGTTACCCTGAAGTGGTTTATCGCCCTTCACCTGAGCCTGATCGTCAATTCGCTGGCCGGCGTGGCGTCAAAAATGGCAGGAAAACAGAAATTCCTGTCTTTTCGGTTTTGTATATGCTACGGTATGGTGCTGGTGATCACCTTTGCTTTCGCTCTTGCCTGGCAGCAGGTGCTGAAGCATATGTCCCTGACATTTGCCTTTACCAACAAGCCAATTACAATTATCTGGGGACTGATCTGGGGCGTTCTCGTCTTTCACGAACATGTTACCTGGAAAATGATTCTGGGTTCGGCAGTGATCCTGCTCGGGATTATGGTCGGCGTGAGCGGGGACAGCGGCAGCGACGGAAGCAGCCTGCCTCCGGAAGGGGGGAAGGGAGATGTTTGAGGGACTCGGGCGCTATATCGCGGTCTGGATTGTTTCGGTTTTTATTTCTTCCATCGCGCAGGTTATGCTGAAGATGGAGGCGAACAGGGAGCATGCGTCGAAGCTGAAGGAGTACATGAACCCCATGGTGGTCAGTGCTTATTTCATCTTCTTTCTGTCCACTTTTCTGACCATGTACGCCCTGAAGTATGTTCCGCTGACATATTCCCCGATTATCGAGCCGATGAGTTATATCTTCGTTCCGGTGATCGGCGTGCTGCTGCTGAAGGAGAAGATCTCCCGGCGCAGGCTGATCGGCATGGGGATTATGATTGCCGGAATCGTGATCTTTTCGATGTAACGGATGTAAATCGCGGAGCAATCCGGTATCATGCTAAGCGGCTATATGATCGCGGCGCCGGAAGCCGGGCCGGAGAAAAGCGGTGATGCGATTTTGCTGACCACCCTTCCGGCGGGCGCATCACTTTATCATTTGAGGTATCAGAAGACATGATAGATTTTAACAGGCCGCCGGTTGTCGGCACGGAGCTTGCCTTTTTTCAGGAAGCCCTCGAAAGCGGAAAACTGTGCGGCGACGGTGCGTTTACAAAAAAAGTATCAGACTGGTTCAGCAGCCGTTTTCATGTGAAGCATGTTTATATGACGACTTCCTGCACCTCCGCGCTGGAGATGGCATCCTGGCTGTGTGACCTGAAAAGCGGGGATGAGGTGATCATGCCCTCCTACACTTTTGTCTCTACGGCGGATGCATTTGTCCTCCGGGGGGCAAAGATCGTTTTTGTGGATGTGGATCCGAAGACCATGAACATCAATCCGGATCTGATCGAGGACGCGGTTACGGAACGGACGAAGGTGATCTGCCCGGTGCACTATGCCGGCGTCGCCTGTGACATGGACAGGATTCTGGACATCGCCGGAAGGCACGGCCTCAAGGTTGTCGAGGACGCCGCCCAGGGCGTCAATGCCTGGTACAAGGGACGCGCCCTCGGAACAATCGGCGACTATGGCTGCTACAGCTTTCACGAGACGAAAAATTACGCGATGGGAGAAGGCGGCGCCATCTGCTTCCAGTCGGATGAGGACCAGGAGCGGGCGGAGATTGTCCGGGAGAAGGGCACGAACCGCAGCAAATTCTTCCGCGGCCAGATTGACAAATATACCTGGGTGGATTACGGCTCCTCTTATCTGCCGAGCGAGCTGAACGTCTCCTATCTGTGGGCGCAGCTGCAGGTCTTTGAAAAGATCAATGACAGGCGCCTCAGCATCTGGAATTATTATCATAAAACCCTCCGGCCGCTGGCGGAGGCGGGACTGATCGAGCAGCCTTTTGTTCCGGACTACGCGGTTCATAACGCCCATATGTATTACATCAAGGTCAGGGATCTTGAGACAAGAACCAGCCTGATCCGCTATATGCGAGAAAAGGGCGTTCTGTGTGTGTTCCACTATGTGCCCCTCCATTCGTCCGAAGCAGGCAGGAAATTCGGCCGCTTCCACGGGGAGGATGTTTACACGACGAAGGAATCGGAGCGCCTGATGAGGCTGCCTCTTTTCTACAATCTGACGGAAGAGGATATGCGCTATACCGCGCAGTGCATCCTGGATTATCCGGGATTTAACCGCTGAGAGGCGTCTTCGAGCACTAAGAGGCTGACGTAGGATATGAGCCGTTCATTGCTGCAGAAACTCAGACCATACTATATCAGGAAAGCCCTGCGCTATCTGCGCCACTACGGACCAAAGGATTTCGCGGTCCGGGTGAGGGAACGGCTGACTCCGGACGATGTCCCGTACGGTCCCTGGCTTGCGGAGCATTCGCCTGACGCGGATGCGCTGAAGGCCCAGAGAAAGGAAGAATTTGACGGGTCCGTGAAGTTTTCTGTCCTTGTGCCTGTCTGGAATACGCCGGAGATTTATTTCCGGGAGATGGCGGATTCCGTGCTGGGCCAGACCTATCCGCATCTGGAGCTGGTAATCGCGGACGCGAGTCCTGAAAACAAAGAGCTGTCCTCTCTTCTTAAAATCTATGAAGAGCGCGACAGCCGCGTGAAGCTGGTCCGCCTTGAGGAAAACGGAGGGATCGCGCGCAACACGAATGCCGGCGCAGCTGCCTGTTCAGGTGATTTTATCTGTTTCCTCGACCATGACGACATGCTGGCGCCAAACGCCCTGTATGAGACGGCGAAAGCCCTGCGCGCTCTGGGAGAGGGCAGCCGCTTCGTGCAGATGATCTACACGGATGAGGACAAGATGAGGTTCGGCAGCAGCGGCGGGAGAGAGTATTTCCAGCCTCATTTCAAGCCGGATTTCAATCTGGACCTTCTCAGATCCAACAACTACATCTGTCATTTCCTGATGGTAAGAAGAGAGCTCTTTCAGGACGCGGGCGGAATTGATCCTTCTTTTGAAGGGGCGCAGGATCATGAGTTTATCCTGCGCTGCGTGGACCGGATCTTCGGGCGCGACCTGAAAAAACCGGGTTATCCGGAGGAGAAGGCTGCTGCGGCAGGAGAAAGGGAAGAAAAGAACGGCCCTGCGGGGACGGAAGTATTCCCGGTTCTTCATCTGCCCGGGGCGCTGTATCACTGGCGGGTCCACGATCTGTCCACCGCTGACAATCCGGACAGCAAGAAATACGCCTATGACGCCGGACAGCGGGCAGTTGAGGAGCATCTGAAACGGCAGGGACTCCGGGCGGAGGTCAGCCAGAGGAAGGATCACGGATTCTACCGGGTCCGTTACAAAGCTGAGGGAGAGCCGTTTGTCTCGATCCTGATTCCGAACTGCGAACAGAAGCAGTCTCTGGAACGCTGCCTGAATGCCATCCGGGAAAAAACTTCCTACAGCAAGTATGAGGTTCTGGTTGTTGAGAATAATTCATCGTCTTCCGGGATTCTGAACTACTACCGCTCGGTCCAGGGGAAAGACCATGTGCGCGTCATCCGGAGGAAAGGTCCCTTCAACTTCGCCGCACTGAACAATTACGCGGCCGCAAGGGCAAAAGGACAGTTTCTTGTTTTTATGAACAATGACATAGAGCTGCTGACTGAAAACTGGCTGGAAGAGATGCTCTCTGTCGCGTCCAGAGCCGAAGTCGGAGCGGTCGGCGCCAGGCTCTTTTATCCGGACGGGAAGATCCAGTCCGCCGGGATTGCCCTGGGCATCGGCGGAATCGCCGGCAGCCTGTTCACGGGAATGAACGGTTCCTTCGGCGGCTACATGCACCGGGCGGAGACCATGCAGGATCTCTCCGCAGTCACGGCAGCCCTGATGATGGTCAGGAGGGACGCTTTTGATGAGGCGGGCGGCTTTACGGAAGAGCTGGCGGTTGCCTTCAATGACGTGGACCTCTGCCTGAAAATCAGGGAACGGGGCCTGCTGGTGGTCTACGACCCCTTTGTCAGGGCTGTCCATTATGAATCTGCCAGCCGGGGGGATGAATATACGGAAGAGAAGGCAAGGCGCTACCGGGAGGAAGTCCGGTATATGAAGGAGCACTGGAAAGCCTACTATGACAGTGGCGACCCTTACTATAATCCGAATTTCTCTCTCGCAAGGTGGGATTACACGCTGAGAACCTGAAGCGCGCCCGATCCGCGGCTTTTCCGGCCAGAATGGCTTCCGGCTGCCTGACGATGGCCGCGATGCCTGTTTAAAACCGGCCTTCCGGGAACATGGATAAGGATGCAGAGCAGATGAAAGACATTACAATTGTGATCCCGAACCTGAACGGAATGCGCTGGCTGGAGGGCTGTCTTGGCAGCCTCAGAAAGCAGACGGACAGGGATTTTGAAACCATCCTGATTGACAACGGTTCTGATGACGGGAGCGTCGATTTCGTGAGAGAGCGTTTTCCCGAGGTAAAGGTCCGGGCCTATCACAGGAACACAGGCTTCTGCAGGGCGGTGAACGCCGGGATCCGGATGAGCCGGAGCAGGTACGTGCTCCTTCTGAACAATGATACCGTCTGCTCCGAAAGGATGGTGGAGGAACTTCACAGAGCCATGGACGCGGATGAGAAGCGTTTTTCCTGCGCCGCGAAGATGATCCGGCTGTCGGATCCTTCCGTGCTGGATGACGCGGGTGATTTTTACTGTGCCCTGGGATGGGCCTTCGCCCGCGGAAAAGGACAGGACGCAGGACGCTATTCCGGAGCGCAGGAGATTTTTGCCTGCTGCGCCGCGGCGGCCATCTACAGAAGAAGCATGCTGGAGGAGACCGGACTGCTGGACGAGAGGCATTTTGCCTATCTGGAGGATATCGATCTTGGCTACAGGGCGCAGATTTTCGGTTTCCGGAACTGGTATGTACCTGCCGCTGTGGTGTATCACGCGGGATCCGCAACCAGCGGAAGCGCGCACAATGCTTTCAAGGTGAAGCTTGCTTCGCGCAACAGCGTCTATCTGATCTGGAAGAATATGCCCGGCTGGCAGATTCTGCTGAACGCGCCGTTTCTTGCGCCGGGCTTTGCCGTGAAAACGCTTTATTTCACGAGACTGGGCCTTGGAAAAGAATATGTACGCGGACTTGCCAGGGGGCTGTCCATGTGCAGGGGGCCGGGAAGAGTGCGGTTCTCAGAACATCCGAAGGGGAATTACCTCAGGATTCAGCTGCAGCTGTGGAAAAACTGCTGGCTTCGTCTCAAAGGATGATTTTAATTATCATGCCGGACGCGGCGCAATCCGCTGTCTGATTCCGGCGGATTTATCATTTCCATATCTGTCCGCAGGCGCGGAAGGGAGGACCCGGAACCGTCACTGATTCAGGGTCAGCGCATGCAGGATACGGATGTAAAGGGGAAGACCGGGATAAGGGAACCCGGGTGCAAGGGGAGACCGGAGCTGCTCCGGAAGAGAATAAGGGTGAGCTGTTTTGATTAAAGATAATCAGAAACATTTTAACAGGCTGCATGTCGTGCTGGATGCGGGCATTATAACCGCTTCCTACCTGACTGCGTATGTGCTTCAGTTTCAGATTTTCGCGCGGAAGAATTCCGGGGCGCTGCCGGTGCAGACATATATGTCCGCCCTGCTTGTGATCGTTCCGGGCTATCTTATCCTGTACGACGCGTTCAAGCTGTATACGCCGAAGCGCATCCAGGGGCGCAGACTGGAGGCCAGTAATATCTTCCTGGCCAATACAGTCGGGCTCCTCCTGTTCATGTTTGTCCTTTACCTGATCAATGAGCCGGATTTTTCCAGGCGCCTGATCTTCATGTTTACCGGGATCAATTTCATAGCGACTGTCATTGAGCGCAATTTTATCCGGATGGCGCTGCACAGGATCCGGGCCCGCGGGATGAACCTCAAGCATATCATGCTGGTCGGCTATTCCAGCGCGGCGGAAGGCTATATTGAGAGGATCTTTCAGAATCCGGAATGGGGCTATCAGATCAACGGCATCCTGGACGACTCCTCGGCGCAGGGGAAGTATTATCACAATATTCCGGTTGTCGGGACTACTTCGGATATCGAGAAAGTCCTGTCGGAGAATGACCTGGACGAGATCGCGATCACCCTTGGCCTTGATGAATATGACAAGCTGAAAAAGATTGTCGCCGCATGTGAAAAGTCCGGCGTCCATACGCAGTTTATTCCGGACTATCTGGATATCATTCCTTCCCGGCCTTATACGGAGGACCTGCAGGGACTCCCGGTTATCAATATCCGCTATGTGCCTCTCTCAGATACCTTCAACGCGCTGGTAAAAAGATGCATGGACCTGGCGGGAAGCATCTGCGCGATTGTCCTGTTTTCGCCGGTTATGCTGGTTACGGCTGTCTGCATAAAGCTGACGAGTCCCGGACCGCTGATTTTCTGCCAGGAGCGGGTGGGCCTGCACAACAGGCCTTTCCAGATGTACAAGTTCCGTTCGATGGAGGTACAGAGCCAGACAGAGGAAAAGAAGGGCTGGACGACGAAAGATGATCCCCGGGTCACAAAAGTGGGGAAATTTATCCGCAAAACCTCGATCGACGAGCTTCCGCAGCTCTTTAATGTACTGAAAGGGGATATGAGCCTGATCGGTCCCAGGCCGGAGCGGCCCCAGTATGTGGAGAAATTCCGGGAGGAAATTCCCCGCTACATGGTCAAGCATCAGGTACGCCCGGGGATGACGGGATGGGCGCAGGTAAACGGATACAGGGGGAATACTTCCATCCGCAGAAGAATTGATTATGATATCTATTATATTGAGCACTGGACGATCGGTTTCGACGTCAAGATCCTGTTTCTGACCGTGTTCAAAGGGTTTATCAATAAAAACGCGTACTGAGGAAACACGGAATCACAGTGTTTTCCTTTAAACAGAGATGAAGGAATGAATCAGTGCTCCCTTATCATACCGGAAAGCTTTTCCGGGGGAGACACAGGAGATAAGATGGCTTTCGGAAGAAAAAAGAAGGGGGAGCCTTTAAGCCGCTATGACAGGCAGGAAGAAGGCTTTCTGGATGATGAAGAGCAGGAACTTTATACCAGAACGGGAGCGGATTTTTCGGACGCCGGTTACGGCGTAAGAGACAGTTATTCCAGGCAGGCTTCTTACGGGATGCCGGAGGGATATTATGACGAAGGCAGGAAGACGGGGCGCCGTGAAAGCTCTGACGAGGAGAGGCTTTATATCAGACGCGGCGCTTCTTACCGGGACGCCGGATCCGGCCGGGATGCCGCCAGGGAGGCGGATCCTGTAAACCCGGCGGAGGAAGAGTGGAACAGAGCAGGTTACAGGGAGCCGTACCGCTCTTATCAGGAAGAGGAGAATTACCGCGGACCTGCCGGAAGGGGGAGAACATCTTCCGGCCGCGGGCAGGAAGCTGCCGGGGAAGACCGGTACAGGGAGGACGGCAGGGCGGAATATGAAGGCCGGCCGGAAAGGAGTGAGACTATCCGTACAAAGAAGAAAAAGAACTTTCTCTGGAAGATTATTCTGCTGCTTCTGGCTGCCGCTGCGCTCTTCTTTATCTGGCGCTTTTCACGGATGGACCGTGTGGAACTGAGCGGCATCATCAGCAACGAAGGCGTAAGCGCGGGCAGCAATTATCAGACTTTTGTCATATACGGCGTGGACTCCCGTGAGGGGAAGCTTACAGAGGAGGCGCATTCCGATACCATTATCCTCTGCTGCCTGAACAAAAAGGCGAAGTCGATCCGGATGGTTTCCGTTTACAGGGATACATATCTGGACAATACGAACGGGGAGTACCGGAAGGCAACCGAGTGCTACTACTTCGGAGGCCCGTCCCGTTCCATCAATATGCTGAACAAAAATCTGGATCTGGACATCAGGGATTATATCACCGTTGACTTTAAATCCCTGATCAAGGCGGTCGATCTGGTCGGAGGAGTCTATATAGACGTGACGGAAGAAGAACTTCCCTATATCAACGGTTACCAGACGGAGAATTCCCAGGTTACGGGGGTGGAGATCACCCCGGTCGAATCGGCGGGATATCAGCTGCTGAACGGCATACAGGCGCTTGCCTACTGCCGGATCCGCTATACGGCGGGAAGCGATTACAAGCGTACGGAGAGACAGCGGGCAGTGCTGACCCAGATTTTTGACTCCGCGAGGAAGCAGGGCGTGCCCAAGCTGATCCAGATCGCGGATTCGCTGCTCAATGATATCTCCACCAGCTTTTCCAACACTGAACTGATCGGTCTCGCCACCACTGCCGCAGGCTGTTCGCTCGGGGAGACAACGGGCTTCCCCTTTGAACTGCAGGCAGCGAATATCGCGGCAGGGGACTGTGTGGTTCCGGTCAATCTGGCAAACAATGTTTCCGAGCTGCACGCTTTCCTGTACGGTACGGAAGGATATACGCCTTCCTCCACAGTTCAGCAGATATCCGATGAGATCGCCTATACGACCGGAATCTACTGATCCCGGAGATAGAAGTCCCGGCAGGAATCGCCGGAGGAAGCCATGAATACTTTTACATTGACTGTCCTGATCCCGTCCTACAGGCCGGGAAAGGAACTTAAGGAGCTTCTCAGGAGGCTTTCGAGACAGAAAAAACGCCCCGACAGGGTCCTGATCCTGAATACGGAGGAAGCTTACTTTCCTTCCGGAATCATAGATGAGTTCAGGGACCGTTTCCCGGTGTTTTCTGTATTTCATATCGAAAAGAGTCAGTTTGATCACGGCGGAACCAGGCACCTGGGAATGCAGTTTGCGAATACGGATCTGGTGCTGTGCATGACACAGGACGCACTGCCGAAGGACTGCTATCTGACGGAGCGCCTGACGGATGCCTTTGCGGATCCGGAAGTGGCGGCCGCTTACGGAAGGCAGCTGGCAGGAAAGGACAGCTCCATGACGGAGCGGTATACGAGACAGTTCAATTACCCGGACAGATCCTGCATAAAGTCACGGAATGATCTTGCGGGACTCGGAATCAGAACCTTCTTCTGCTCGGACGTATGCGCCGCGTGGAGAAGAGAAAGCTATTTTGCGCTCGGCGGTTTTGAAAGGCATGTGATTTTCAATGAAGACATGATCCTGGCCGGAAAGCTGATTCAGAACGGTTTTAAAATCGCCTACTGCGCGGACGCCGAAGTATGGCATTCCCACAATTACAGCGGTATGCAGCAGTTGCGGCGGAATTTTGACCTGGGAGTATCACAGGCGGACCACCCGGAAATTTTCGAAGGAGTCCCTTCCGAAGGCGAGGGCCTGAAGCTGGTGAAGGGAACAGCAGGCTGGCTGGTCCGGCAGGGCCATCCGGAGAAGATTCTTTCCCTGATTGTGACCAGCGGCTGTAAATATGCCGGTTATTTTCTGGGACGCCGTTACCGGTCTCTTCCGGGAGGGCTGATCCGCCGCCTGACGGCCAGCCCGTCCTGGTGGGAACAGAAAGAGAACAGGAATTGATCTTGCATTTTAGAGGAGAATTCTTATGAGTGATGAGAAGGATTTCGGTCTGGACGGACAATGGGGGGAAGCGTATCCGGCAGAGCCGGCGGCTCCGTCTGCAGAAGAGGATCCGGATCAGGATGTAATCGATCTGGATTTCAGCTCAGGGACGGACGGGAAAGAGGAAGCCGGCCCGGACAGCGGACAGCCGGACTTTTATGAGGAGGAAGCTGACGGTATGCCCGCAGGAGAAGAAGAGGCGGACCGGCCGTATCCGGAAGACGGAGTACCGGAAGAAGAAGGTTCTGCATCCGCTTCCGCGGACAGCGCAGAGGCCGCTTCCGGACCGGATGGAGAAACGGCGGAAAGCGCCGGGGCCGGCAAAGAAGCGGGACCGGTCCATGGCTTTACCGCAAAGTCAGGCGCGGACCGGAACGGGGATTTTGACTGGGAAGAGGACGAGCCGAAATATGACACGCAGACGGGAGAACGTCTGGACAGGCCGAAAGCGAAGTGGCCCGGAATTGTCCTGACGGCTGTCGTTACGGTCGCGACCCTCGGTTCCCTGATCTATGCTTCGATACCGGGAACCATAAAGGAATCGCATACGGTCCAGTCCGCAGATGACGCGGATACGGAGACGGAGGCTGCCGTGCTCTCGATCGCGGACGGTTCCGTAACGGAGGAAACAGAGGGAATCGCTCCTGTGCCGGAGCAGCCCGCCGCTGCCGTGCCGGAGTCCGAGACGGAGGAAGATATCACAGTCTCCGCAGTGCCGGCGCCGGAGGCCGCCGGTGTTCAGCAGCCCAGCAGTCTGACTGACATCGTACAGGTTGTGGCGCCCTGTCTGGTATCGGTGACCGCGGCTTCTCCGGAGACGGTCAGCGCATACTGCAAAGGCGGGGGCAGCCTCGAGGGAGTTCCTTTCTGTTCCGGCTTCATCGTGCAGGAGGACGATGAAAACCTCTATATCCTTACAGACGGACAGATTGCCGCAGATGACGGGGATCTGACTGTCGGATTTAACACAGGGGAGCAGGATGCGGCCGGCGGACTGGCGCAGGCTGTTCTGAGCGGTACGGATGAACAGACCTCCCTGGCGCTTCTGAGAGTGGAAAAGAACAAAATCGCGCCCGAAATACTTGAACGGACGGAGATGGCCGAGATCAATACGGAAGGACAGGCCGCGGTAGGAGAGAATGTCGCCCTTGTCGGCAAGACGGTCAGCTACGGTCAGTCTGTCATGCAGGGAATCGTCTGCGCCGTCAGCGCCCGGACGGATCCGGCCGGCGGACAGAGCGGGTATATTCTCACGGATATACCGGTAAATGCTCTGAACAACGGCGGCCCCCTTGTCAATATGGGCGGGGAAGTGATCGGAATTGCGGCTGCGGCAGAAAAATCCGCGGATGGAATGAGCAGCATCCTGCCCTTCGGCGAAGCAGTCCTTGCCCTTGACCGGATCAACGGAGCAAATCAGGCGGAGGCGCTCCTTTCGGCAGTGATGCCTCTTAAGAACAGCGAGCAGACCGAAGAAGAAGCCGGAAAGGCTCTTCAGCAGGAGAGCGAAAAGCCGGAAGTGCTCCCGGAAGAGGCGGAAAAAACGGCAGAGGAAGAAACAGCTGCCGCCGGGAGCACTGAAGAAGCAGGCACGGAAGCTCCGGAATCAGAAGAGGCTGCAGGTTCGGAACCGGAGACGGCTGACCGCACCGGTAACGCCGCCCAGGGAGGGCAGCTCGGAATCCACGTAGCCGAGATCAGCGATGAGAGGCAGATTATAGACCGGCTTCCGGCCGGCGTATATATCGCGGATGTGATCAGTCAGTCCGGAGCCTGGGAGGCAGGCCTTGCGGCAGGCGATGTGATTGTCGGGCTCAACGGAAGGCAGACTTTAACCCTGGAAGAACTCAGGGAAGTCCTGGGTCAGACGAAAGCCGGCGATAAAGTCCAGGTATCCTACCTGCGCGCGGACAGCCGCGGGAAGTATAATGAAAAAAGAGTGCGCAGACTGCTGGTTACGCTCAGCTGACTGCGGATGCCTGAATACGGCAGATACAGGGAAGGAAAGGAATGGAAGAAGAAAAAACGGGCACGGAAGATAAAAAGGACAGCTTTGATAAAGTCTGTTTTATGTGCCGGCGCAGCGAAAGCAAGGCAGGTCCCATGATCACGCTGCCGGGCGGAATCACCGTCTGCAGGGACTGCATGCAGAGATCCTTTGATTCAATGGATAATCCGGAAATCCGGAACATGCTGAATCTCCAGAATCTCAGTAATCTGAAGAATTTCCCTGATATGGGGATGTTCCGGATGGACGGTAGGGGCGCTTCCTCTTCCGCGGAGAAAGCGGAAAAGAAGAAAGAAAAGAAGCCGGAAAAGGCTCCGGTTTTCGATATCAGGGCGCTTCCCGCCCCGCACAGGATCAAGGCAGAACTGGATCAGTATGTGGTCGGCCAGGACCGGGCAAAAAAAATCATCTCTGTAGCGGTATACAACCATTACAAAAGAGTAAAGACAAACACGAATTCCCTGGATGAGATCGAGATAGAGAAGTCCAACATGCTGATGATCGGACCGACCGGATGCGGGAAGACCTATCTGGTGAAAACGCTCTCGAAACTCCTGGATGTCCCGCTTGCGATTGCGGACGCCACCTCCCTGACGGAGGCCGGCTATATCGGCGATGACATCGAGAGCGTGCTGAGCAAGCTCCTGGCGGTAGCCGGCAATGACGTGGAGAAGGCGGAAACGGGTATCGTGTTTATCGATGAGATCGATAAAATCGCCAAGAAACAGAACACCAATCAGAGAGATGTGAGCGGCGAATCCGTGCAGCAGGGGCTGTTAAAGCTGCTCGAAGGAAGTGAAGTTGAAGTTCCGGTGGGCGCCACAAGCAAGAATGCGATGGTGCCGATGACGACCATGAATACGAAGAATATACTGTTCATTTGCGGAGGCGCATTCCCGGGGCTTGAGGATATTATTAAGGAGAGACTGACGAAATCGTCTTCCATGGGCTTTGAGTCGGAACTGAAGGACCGTTTTGATGATGATCCGGATCTTCTGACAAAGGCTACCCTGGAGGATCTTCGCCGTTACGGCATGATACCGGAGTTTATAGGACGTCTGCCGATGATGTTCGCACTTCGGAAGCTTGACCGCGCTATGCTGGTCCGGATTCTGAAAGAGCCGAAGAATGCGATTCTGAAGCAGTACCAGAAGCTCCTGGCACTCGATGAGGTAAAGCTTGAGTTTGAGGACAGCGCGCTGGAGGCGATTGCGGATCTGGCGCTCGGGAAAGACACGGGGGCGCGTGCGCTGAGGTCGATTATCGAAGAATTCATGCTGGATATTATGTATGAGATTCCGAAGGATGACAATATCGGACAGGTGCTGATTACGGGAGACTATATCGCTCACAGGGGCGGTCCGGTCATCACAATGAGGGGGACAGAGCTGCCGGCACTCACAGAGGGATCTGCGGGACGGGAGCACTGACCGGTTCAGACAGGTAGGATGGTTTACAGCAGGAGGGAGAGAGTTCCGAATGGGTGAGACAGACTCACAGGCGCTGTTTGAAAAAACACTGAACATGATCGTTGAGACGGCGAAGAAGAACAAGAATACGATCAGTGAAGAGGAGATTATCAAGGCATTTGAAACGCTGCAGCTTACGGAAGAGCAGACGGATCAGATCTATGAATATCTCGAACAGAAAAATATCGATGTCTCGCGGGGAAAGGCTCCGGAGGAAGGGATTGATGATGACGACGACACCGTAGAGCTTCTGATTGAATCCGATGACGATGAGGACGTTCTTATCGAGGAGGTGGAAGCGGAGGCTGAAAAGGTGGAGGAAGTGGACGTCCTTGAGGGCGTTTCCACCGAAGATCCGGTCCGCATGTACCTGAAGGAGATCGGCAATGTTCCCCTGCTCACAAGCGAGCAGGAAGTGGAGCTGGCCAGACGTGTTGAAGCCGGGGACGAGGAAGCCAAGAAAGCCCTCACGGAGGCGAACCTGCGCCTGGTCGTATCCATCGCGAAAAAATATGTGGGCAGAGGCATGCCTTTCCTGGACCTGATCCAGGAGGGGAATATGGGCCTCATGAAGGCAGTGGACAAATTCGATTATACCAAGGGGTATAAGTTTTCCACATATGCGACCTGGTGGATCCGGCAGGCGATCACCCGCGGAATCGCGGATACGGGAAGGACCATCCGGGTTCCGGTCCATATGGTGGAGACGATCAACAAGACCCTGCGCATGACGAGGCAGCTGCTCCAGGAACTCGGAAGGGAGCCTACTCCGGAGGAAGTGGCGGAACGTCTTTCCGTTCCGGTCTCCAGAGTCAGGGAGGTTCTTAAAATTTCCCGCGATCCGGTATCCCTTGATACGCCGATCGGCGAGGAGGATGATTCCCATCTGGGCGATTTTATCGAGGATGATACGGCGCTGAGTCCGGCGGATTCCGCAACATTCTCCATGCTCCGGGAGGAGCTTGCCAACGCCCTTGAATCACTGACCGAGCGGGAGCGCCAGGTCGTGAAGCTGCGCTTCGGCCTGGAGGACGGAAGGGCCAGAACACTGGAGGAGGTCGGCAGGGAATTCAATGTCACCAGAGAGCGGATCCGCCAGATCGAGGCAAAAGCGCTCAGGAAGCTCAGACATCCCAGCAGGTCCAAGAGACTGAAGGATTTCCTGAACTGATCCGCCGGACTTTCCGGCAGATGCAGGGACGGACGGTCATCGGACAGACTGCTGCCGGATGACTGCGTTCCTTACAATATCAGATTCCAATCGGGCAGGCAGGCCTGCCCGATTTCTCCATCTGCAGCCTGCTGTGGGGAGGTCCGCGGACCATGAAGCAGGAAAAGGAGATCCATGAACAGGCGGCAGGGAACAGAGGTCAGGGCATGAATTACCAGGATGCAGTCCGCTATATAGGGGATGTGCCGAAATTTACGAAGAAAAACGAACCGGAGAATACTGTGCGGCTTCTGGACCGCCTCGGCCATCCGGAGGATGCCTTTCAGGTGATCCATGTCGCCGGGACCAACGGAAAAGGAAGCGTATGCGCTTTCCTGGAGAATATACTCCGGCAGAGCGGGCGGAAGACCGGACTGTTTTCCTCTCCGCATCTGATCCGCATCAATGAACGCTTTCAGGTATGCCGGGAAGAGATTTCCGATGAGGAATTTACTGACGTATTCCTGGAAGTGCTCAGGGCAGTTGAGAAAATGCAGGCGGAAGGATACCCGCATCCGACTTATTTCGAGCTTCTGTTTGTCATGGGGATGGTCTGGTTCCGCAGGCGGAAAATCGACATTCTTGTGATGGAAACCGGCCTGGGCGGCCGGCTTGACGCGACCAGTACGGTGGCGCATCCGTCTCTGAGCGTGATCAGTTCCATCAGTATGGATCATATGCAGTATCTCGGAGATACCATCCGCGCGATCGCGGCTGAGAAGGCGGGCATCATAAAAAAGGGGGTGCCGGTTGTCTATGACGCGTCGGACAGGGAGGCCGCGGAACTGATCCGGGAAAAGGCCGCAGCCGCCGGATCGCCCGGAATTCCCGTCTATCCGCAGATGGCGCAGATCACCGCCCGCTCGGACAAAAGCATTGATTTTGTACTGAATAACAGGTATTATGACTATGTTTCTGCCCGGGTTCCGTTTCCTGCGGATTATCAGGTACAGAACGCGGCTCTGGCCATGACGGCTCTGAGAGTCTTCGATCCGGAGAAAAAAATCCCGGATGAGACAGTTCTGCAGGCAGTCAGCGGGACGCGCTGGGGCGGACGTATGGAAACGGCTGCGGAAGGAATTATCCTGGACGGGGCCCACAATGCGGACGGGATCCGGAATTTTCTGAAAACCGTCCGGAGAATCGCCTGCGTGCGGCCGGTGAGCCTGCTGTTTACGGCGGCAGCCGATAAGGATTACCCGGAGATGATCCGTGAGATCTGCACGCAGGTGCGCTTTGAGTTTATTGTCACGACGCAGCTGGACGGACCGCGCGCGGTGCGTGCGGAAAGCCTGGCGGAGCTGTTCCGTTCTTATACGGACGTTCCTGTCACGGCAGAGGCGGACTGCCTTTCCGCCTTTCGGGAAGCTGCCGCGCGAAGAGGGGACAGCATCCTTTTCTGTGCCGGGTCCCTATATATGGTGGGGGAGATCAGGGGAGAACTGATCCGGCAGAGCCGGGATAAGAATCAGGCGTGAAGTATCCGGCCGCAATGGCGGGACCTGAACCGGAAGAGCCGGGAAGAAAGAGAGGGCATGAACTGCGGCATCGCAGCAGGCCCGGTCGGGAGCGAAAATGATTAATTACGAAGAAGAGCTGAAAAAGTTCCATCCGAGCATGGATGTCAATGAAGCAGAGGATGCGATCTACAGCCGTGATCTCACGGACGTCACGGATATCCTCAGAGAGATGATCCGGGACGATAAAGAAAACCGGAAGAAATGAAGCAGATAGAGCGGGGATTGAGAATCAGATGAAATGTATCTACTGCGGTACGGTCCTGACGGCAAAGGACTACTGTCCCGGTTGCGGGCAGGATGTCACGCTTCAGAAGCGTATCGTCCGAATATCCAATCTGTTATACAACCGGGGACTGGAGAAGGCGCAGGTGAGGGACCTCTCGGGAGCGGTTTCCTGCCTGAACCGGTCACTCAAGTTTAATAAGGAGAATATAGACGCCAGGAACCTCCTGGGCCTGTGTTACTTTGAGACCGGCGAAGTGGTCAGTGCCCTGGTGGAATGGGTCATCAGCAAGAACCTGAAGCCGCAGGACAATCTGGCAAATGATTATCTGCAGGTTCTGCAGAACAACAGGAACCGGCTGGATCAGATCAATTCCACGATTCATAAATATAATCAGTCGATTGATTACTGCAGACAGGGGCATGAGGACATGGCCCTGATGCAGCTGCGCAAAGTTATTTCACGCAATCCGAAGCTGGTCAAGGCTTACCAGCTGCTCGCGCTTCTGTATATGCACCGGCAGGAATGGGAAAAGGCCAGGCGCCTGCTGAAGAAGGCATCCGCCATCGACAATACGAATACGACAACCCTTCGTTTCCTGACCGAGATCGAGGAGGAGACAGGCCGGACTTCCCTTTTCGGAAGGTCCAGACGCAAAAAAGAAGAGTCCGAAAGCGCGAAAGAGAAGGCGCTGCGCTATGTCAGCGGCAATCAGACGATCATTGCCCCGACGACTTTCCGGGACAGTTCCACAATCGCGACTTTCATCAATATCATGCTTGGAATTCTTCTGGGCGCGGCGATTGTCTGGTTCCTGACGGTCCCGGCCGTCCGCCAGAATGCCAACGACAGGGCGAACCGGTCCGTGACGGACGCGAACACTTCTCTTGCCACGATCACGGCTACGGTCCAGGATCTTCAGGACCAGGTGGATTCCGCTCATGAAGAGACGGCAAAGGCAAAGCAGGAGAAGGAGGACGCCAACAGCAGGGTGGAAGGATACAAGGGACTTCTGCAGGTTGCGGACCTCTATGTGAAGGGAGACCAGACAAAGACGGTCGAAGCGCTTGGAAAGCTGAATGAGAGCGATTATGACGGCGAAGGAAAACAGCTGTTTGACGACCTGACCCTTATGGTCGGGGACGCCCTGTTTTCCCAGTATTATAACGCAGGAACCACTGCCTATGTGGCAGGGAATTATAAGGAAGCGGCTTCCCAGCTTCAGAAGGCGGTCGATTCGGATCCGACCGGCAGCAACAGCATGTATTATGACGCCCTGTATTATCTGGGCTTCGCATATTTCAACGCCGGCGACTCCGGGAAAGCGGATGACACCTTCAACGCCTTTATTCAGCGGTATCCGGATTCGGCGTCTGTAGTGCAGGGGTATATCGGCGCGAAGACGACGCAGGGTTCGGGCGCGTCCGCGGGAACCTCTTCCCAGGGAGAGGCGTCCATGAATCAGGGTGGGTCTTCCTCAGCGGAAGTTGCCTGGACAGATCCGACGACCGGGCAGCATTATGACGCGTACGGCAATCCGATTAACGACGGTTCCGGAAGTTCTTCCTCATCCTCCTCTTCGCAGGTAGCCTGGACGGATCCGGCAACCGGGCAGCATTACGACGCGTACGGCAATCCGATCAACGACGGTTCCGGTTCTTCCGGATCCTCGGCCCAGATCGCCTGGACGGATCCGACGACCGGGCAGGGATACGATATGTACGGCAATCCGGTCTATCAGTAAGGACTATTGTGGGTTAATCAGAATGGGAGAAGTATTTGACAGTTTTTTAAGAAGTGAAGCGGCTTCGGAGGAGGCAGGAATCACTTTTACAAAGGAGGAGCTGGCCGCGAAGGTCAGGGTTCCCCCGCTGGTGGAGCAGGATCTCAAGCGCATCATCAGCGACCGTCTGGAGCAGTGCGGCCTGTATTTCCGCTGTTTTTCCAGAATCAAGACGGCTGCCTCCATGGCAAGCAAATTTGAGATGAAAGATTACGGGGGCAGCCGTAAACTGCAGGATCTGATCGGGGTCAGGATCAACCTGTATTTTGACGATGATGTGGATATCTGCAGGGAGATCATGGTCAGAACCTTTGACGTGATCGAATGGTCGACGTCGAAGCGGGAGGAGGATGAGTTCAAACCCGCAAAACTGAACGGCGTGTTCCGCCTTCCGGAATATCTCAAGGTCCAGATCTCACCGGAGACCTGGGACATGTGCATCGACGATACCTTCGAGATACAGATCAAGACCATGTTTTTTGAAGGCTGGCATGAAGTAGAGCATGACATGCGCTATAAGGGAGAGGAACTGTGGAGCCATTATCCGGGCTTTTCCCGCTATTTCAATTCCATCCTCGCCACGCTCGAACTCTGTGACAAGTCCATGGTCACTCTTTTCGAGGATCTGGGCCACGCCCTTTACAAGTCCGGCAGGTGGAGCGACATGATAAAGAGCCATTTCCGTCTGAAGCTGGGGGAAGCCCAGCTGTATCCGGAAGTGGAACAGATCCTGAACGACGATATGGTCAATACGGATAATCTGGCAAAGCGGGTCTTCCGGACAGCCCGGCCGGCCCTGATCGGCCAGCTGCTGGCCCGAAGCCGCCGGGTCCCGATTAACGTCAATACGATTATCGCCCTGCTCAATGAGAGTGAATTCCATGATGAGCGGCTGACAGCCGTATTTAAAAAGAGGGACGTTTTCAACGACGGACGGGAGGATTCCGATGCGGAATCCCGTCATTATGAGCTGAAGCCTCTGGCGCGGCACACGGTTTTCCAGATGAAGACCCGGGTGAACGGCAGCAGGCTCCATCCGGACGGGGAACTGACGCCGGATCTGATCTTCCTGGAAAGCGCGCGCATGATCTACCGCTGGGTGGTATCGAAATATGGAAACCTTTTCCCGGGAATTCCGGAAGAAGTGTGCAGCTGCCACGCGGACGTCATGGCGTATCAGGCGACGGTAAGGTATCATCCGGAAAAACATGTGATGAATACGCATGTCCGCCATCTGGACCCGGAAGCCGGAGGCCGCGTCTGGTTCTCGGACGCTCATCTTTACGAAAAGGAAAAAGGGCAGATCTGGGTGGAGATCGTCAATGGCTACGCGGAGCCGGACCGGGAAGACGCGGTCAGGGAAAGTACGGCAGCCAATTTCTTCTCCTATCCGGGATTTTACAAGAGCCTGGTGGACAATGTGGGAATCATTAACGCTCTTCCGCTGTCCGGGCGCAGAAGGATCGTCCGGGCGGACGGGATCGAAGATGTGGTCCGCGCTGTCCAGGATCCCGAACGGCAGTTTCCGGTTGTCCTGATTATCTCAAGGTCAGACAGGGACGGTATGATGGACGAGGACTGGCTCATGCAGTTCCGCGTTTCGGATTTTACCAGGACGGTCTGGCGCTATGCCCATGTGCTGAGCTGTTATGAGGCGGAAGGGAGAGAGCTTCTGCGCCGCCTGGGGGATGTGCGCCACAGTTCGGAGCCCCAGATTCCGCGCTTCTATATCTTCTGGCCGGACGGGACCATGGATGATTACAGCTCTGACGATGTGGAGAACTGCTCATTCGGCAGACATCTGGAGGCGAGGGATGATGCCAGAACCTACGACATCGTTTATGGGGGCCAGGCCTTCTATCATAAAATTGTGACGGACCTGCGGGACTGGAATACGGGGGCCAACATGTGGGAGGGCTTCCAGAGAGATATCCTGACGGAGATTCCGGACTGAGACGGAGGCAGCGCTCACGCGGCCGCATCCGGAGAGATATTCGGGCAGATCATCCGGACGGAGGATCCGGGGAAACTGCTTCCCGCGCGCCGGCACAGCGGTCCGGAAACGGTTTCCGGGCAGGCTGAAACCGTACCTTCGGCGTCCCACCTATAATATGGAAAATAAGACAGGAGAAAAATCATTCCCCTGTCTTATTTTTATGCAAAAATGTGAATGTTTTATAAATGCCAGGACAGGCTTCTCACAAGATCTGGTAACAAAAACAGGAAAGACAACCAGATAATGTGTCAAACGAAGCGGGCTTTTTAACAGTTAAATTGCACAAAATGCCGGAAAACAAACGGATGTTCTGTCTTGCGCCATGATTGGTTTTGCCTTAAGATATTCATGCAGGTGGTAGAAAGTGGTGTGAAGTGGATTGAAAATGGGAGATTGTGGTAGAAATGCTGCGAGCTGACGATCCGTTCTCTCTCGCTTCCGCATCCTCAGGAAGGTATTCTGTATGTTTTATGGTTCATACAAAAACACATTGGATACCAAAGGCAGACTGATTGTTCCGAAAGCATTCCGGGAGCAGCTCGGTGAGCAGTTCATGGTGACAAGGGGACTGGATGGCTGCCTGTTTGTGTTTCCGGTGGAAGAGTGGAATATCTTCGAGGAAAAGCTTTCAAAACTGCCTCTTACGAACAAAGAAGCCAGAAAGGTAGTCCGGTTCTTTGCTACCGGGGCGACGCTCTGTGAGATTGATAAACAGGGAAGAGCCCTGATCCCGGAGATGTTAAGGGAGTTCGCCGGGATGACCAAGGAAGTTGTGATCGACGGCTCTATGAAGCGCATAGAGCTCTGGAGCAGAGAGAAGTACATCGAGGCTACCGCGGCGGATGACATCGACGCGTCCATGGAAGCGCTGGACGGACTGGATATAGATCTGTAAGGGCGGATCTGTATGCGGGACGGAATGCAGAAGGAGAGACTTGTATGGAATTCAGACATACTTCTGTTCTGCTTCAGGAGACGATCGATGCGCTGTGTATCCGGTCCGGAGGAATATATGTGGACGGGACACTCGGCGGAGGCGGGCATTCGGAACAGATTGCCGCGAGGCTGTCCGGGGAGGGACGGCTGATCGGGATCGACCAGGATGCCGCTGCGGTGGAGGCGGCCGGGAAACGCCTGGAACAGTTCAAAGACCATGTGACGATCGTTCGGAGCAACTATGGAAATATGGCCGGCGAACTGAAGAAACTTGGGATCTCATCGGTTGACGGAGTTCTTTTGGACCTGGGGGTTTCTTCCTATCAGCTTGATGATGCGGAGCGCGGGTTCACATACCGGGAGGACGCGCCTCTCGATATGAGGATGGACCAGAGAAAGGCGCTGACGGCGAGGGAGGTCGTCAACAGCTACAGCGAACAGGACCTTTACCGGATAATAAGGGATTACGGGGAGGACCGGTTCGCAAAGAATATCGCGAAGCACATCGTGAGGGAGAGACAGATTCAGAGCATTGAAACGACTGGGGAGTTGATTCATATTATAAAAGCCGCGATCCCGGCGAAAGTGCGGGCAACCGGCGGACACCCGGCAAAAAGAACTTTTCAGGCCATCCGCATTGAAGTCAATCAGGAGCTCAGCGTCCTAATGAATTCTCTGGACATGATCATAGATCTCCTGAATGACGGCGGAAGATTCTGCGTCATCACTTTCCATTCCCTGGAAGACCGCATCGTAAAAGATGCCTTCAGGAAAGCGGAAAATCCATGCATATGCCCGCCGGACTTTCCGGTCTGTGTGTGCGGGAGAAAACCGAAAGGGAAAGTCATAACCAGAAAACCGATCCTGCCCTCTGTAAGGGAGACGGAGGACAACCCAAGGTCAAAGAGCGCGAAGCTGCGCGTCTTTGAGAGAATCATCATCTGAAAGAAAGCGGCCCTGTACGGGACTGCCGGCTGAAGTGCCGCAGGGAGCACTCTGAAGGGAGTGCGGCACAGGCCATTCTGGGGAGACTGGCAGATAAAGCGCCTTTCACGGCGATACACACTGCCGGCGGATCTGAAGCGGGGCCGCGTCGTTTTCAGAAGATGGAAGAAAACAGAAAGAAAGCAGTGCCTGTCCGCGCACGGCGCAGACAGCAGGAGAAGTATGAAAATGGCTGACAGAGCAGGAAGAAAAAGACAGATTGAAAGAATGGGCTATGCGGGGTATACTGAGCTGGTAGAAGGGAATACTGTCCGGCGGGCTCCTCTGGAGAGCGATCTCAGAGAGGAGGACGTCAGCAGCCGTCTGATCCGGAACAGGGAACGCACCCGCCAGATGAATATGGCCTATGTCCTCTTCCTGACAGCCGCGGCTGTTCTGTGTGTAGCCTTCTGTATTATTTTCCTGCAGCTGCAGACCCAGTCCACACAGCTCCAGAAGAAGGCGGCAAGCCTTCAGCTTCAGCTTAAGGACCTGCAGATGGAGAATGATACGGTCTACAATGAGATTGTGTCCGGCGTCGACCTTGAGAAGGTCCGGGAGACCGCTGTGAACCGTTTCGGCATGGCGTATCCGACGGAGGAACAGATCGTCAGATATATTCCCGTTTCAAAGGATTATGTCAGGCAGTATGCTGAGATACCGGGCTGATAAGGCGATCATTGCAGCGTCTGCGGAAGGGTGATAGTTTGGCCAGAACCAGAAAAAATAAAGAAAGAGGATTTTCAAGGACAATGCAAAAAAAGCTTATGGCTTCTTTTGCATTTGTTTTGTTATTGCTGATTCTTCTTCTGGTGCGGATCGCGACCATAACCGCGACCAGGGGGAACAAATACGCGAAGCAGGTGCTCTCGCAGCAGAGCTACGACTCCAGGTCGATTCCCGCCAGAAGAGGGGAGATCCAGGATTCCAACGGGATCGTTCTGGCCAGGAGCGACCGCTTTTATAATGTCATTCTGGACTGCTACGTCATTAATACGGATGAGAATTTCCGCGAGCCCACGATTCAGGCGGCGGAGGAAATGCTCGGGTTGGATTCGGCCATGGTCCGTGACCGGATCATGGATGAGAAGACGAAAGATTCCCGCTACCAGATTATTCTGCGCGACGTGCCCGCGGAGACGAAGAGAGCCTTCGAGGATTACTGCAGCGGAAAAGATCTGGATCCCGAGACCATGGGCGCGGATGCCTATAAGGAAGAAAAGAAGAAGAGAAACAATGTAAAAGGGATCTGGTTTGAGGAGAAATATATCCGCTCCTATCCGTACGGTTCCCTTGCCAGCAAGGTTGTCGGCTTTTCAAACGCGATCGACGTCGGCGTGACGGGCGTGGAGAATTATTACGATGATATCCTGAACGGGACCGACGGAAGAGAGTTCGGTTACCTGAATGAGGATTCGGAATTCCAGCGCACAACGGTGGAGCCGGAGCACGGGGAGACCCTGCGGCTGACACTGGACATGAATATGCAGGAGATTGTCCAGGAAAAGATCGACCAGTTTGACGCTACTTACGGAGATGAGCTCCACGACGGAAAAGGCGCGAGGAATGTCGGCGTCGTCGTGATGGATCCCAACAGCGGGGCCGTGCTTGCCATGGCTACCAACCGGGAATATGACCTGAATAATCCAAACGACCTGTCCGCCTACTATTCCGGGGCGGAAGTAAAGGCCATGGATGACGAAGAGTATGTGGACGCCCTGAATACCATGTGGGAGAATTTCTGCGTATCGGAAGGTTATGAGCCGGGTTCGGTGTTCAAGCCGATTACGGTTGCCTCCGCCCTGCAGGTGGGCGCGGTCAACGACGGAGATGCTTTCTACTGCAGCGGGAATCTCTTCATCACGGATACCAGCATCAACTGCGATAATATCTACGGACACGGCGATGAGACTCTGGAATACGCCATTGTCAATTCCTGCAACGTGGCCCTGATGACGATCGGGATGCGGATGGGGATTACGAATTTCATCAATTACCAGTCGGCTTTCGGCTTCGGACAGAGGACGGGAATCGACCTGCCCAACGAAAACGCCGGAGTAGTCTATTCCCGGCAGACCATGCATGAGGTCGAGCTCGCGACCTGTACCTTCGGGCAGGGCTTTACCATCAATATGATCCAGGAGGCGGCCGCCTTCTCCACCGTCGTGAACGGAGGCCATTATTACCAGCCGCATGTGGTGGGGCAGGTGCTGAAAGCGGACGGAACGAACGTCAATACCGTGGAACCGCTGGTCCTGCGCCAGCCCATATCATCCTCTGTCTCCAAACTGGTGCGCGGCTATCTGAAGACGGCGGTGCAGGAAGGTACCGGAAGAAAGTCACAGGTTCCCGGCTACCTTACAGGCGGAAAGACAGGTACGGCTGAAAAGATCGATCTGACGACCGGACGCCGCGCAAAAGGGAAATATCTGGTTTCTTTCATAGGCGCCGCGCCGATCAATGATCCGAAAGTCGTAATCTACGTGGTTGTGGATGAGCCCAATGTCGCGGAGCAGGCAGACAGTACCTACGCGCAGACCCTTTTCCGCAGGATTGCCACAGATCTGTTCCCTTATATGGGACTGTATCCGACCGAACCGGTCACGGATGACCTGCTGATGTTCCTCGGCATCTCCAGGGACGATACCGTGGAAAACCATGTCAAGAGCGCATATTTCCAGTGCTTCGACGCGAACGGGATTCTTCATAATGACGCATATATCAACCAGGACGGCCTGGTCTTCGATTCGGAAGGAGAAGAGATCAGCGGCTGCACCCTGGACCGCAGCACCGGTATCGTGACGGACGGATACGGAAACCAGATTGAAGTCGATATCAGCAACCTTCTTAAGGATTCCGAACAGGTTGCGGAAAATCCGAACATTGCGTCCCCGCCAGTCAAGGTGGAGGGCGACGGGGAGGACGACACAACCTGGGAAGGCGTCACGGTAGATGAGGAAGAGAAGGAGGAAAGGGAATGATAATCAGTTTGGATGCGATATTGGCGGTGTTTCTTTCCTTTGCGGTTACGGCGGTGATCTGCCCGCTCCTGATTCCGTTCCTGATCCGGCTGAAGGTCGGGCAGACAGAACGCGTGGAAGGCGTCCAGTCCCACCTGAAGAAGGCAGGGACGCCCACGATGGGGGGGATCGCGATCCTGGTATCGGTGATTCTGACATCGCTGGTTTTCGCCCGGCGCTATCCGAGAGTCCTGCCGGTTCTTTTCCTGACCGCCGGTTTCGGCGTCATCGGTTTTATAGACGATTACCTGAAGGTTGTACTCCGGCGGTCGGACGGTCTTTATCCCAGACAGAAGATGACCGGCCAGATTATCGTGACGACGGCGTTTATCGCCTATCTCTGGCTCCGCGCACCGGAATGCCTGGATTACCTGATTCCTTTCACGAAAGGCTTCGTCCTGTCCGGACTGCCGGTCAGGATCGCCGCCACCGTGATCGCCTACTTCGCGGTCATCGGTACAGTGAACGGCGTGAATTTTACTGACGGCCTGGACGGGCTCGCGTCCAGTGTGACGGCGGTTGTAGCTGTGTTTTATACAATCTGTGCCTGCTTTTTCAAGGCGGGGATCGAACCCTTTACGGCTGCGGTGCTCGGCGCGCTTCTCGGATTTCTTCTGTATAATGTACATCCGGCCAAAGTGTTCATGGGGGATACCGGATCTCTGGCGCTGGGCGGATTTGTCGCAGGCGCAGCCTATATGATGAAGATGCCGGTCTTTATCCTGATCATCGGCCTGGTCTACCTGGTGGAGGTACTCTCCGTAATGATCCAGGTCACCTATTTCCGCAAAACCGGCGGCAAGAGATTTTTCAAGATGGCACCGATCCATCATCATTTTGAGCTGAGCGGCTGGTCGGAGACCAGAATTGTGGCGGTATTTACGATAGTGACGATTCTTCTGTGCATGCTGGCTGCGATCCGGCTGAGCTGACGGCGGCAGATACGCCCGCAGGGAGGAGATTTTCATGGAACTGAAAGGGAAGACAGTACTTGTATTCGGCGCCGGAAAAAGCGGGATCGGGGCAGCAGGCCTTCTTGCGGACGCCGGGGCGCTTCCGGTACTGTATGACGGAAATGAGAAACTGACAGAAGAGGCCGTGAGAAAGTCGCTTTCTTCTTCTGCCGCGGAATGTACGCAGATTGTCCTGAAAGAGCTTCCGGATGAGCAGATCCGCAGAGCAGACCTGTGCGTGCTCAGCCCCGGCGTGCCGACGGATCTTCCGGACGTGAACCGGATCCGGGATGCCGGAGTGCCCATATGGGGGGAAGTCGAGCTCGCTTACCAGTGTTCCCAGGGGGAGGTTCTGGCCATCACCGGAACCAACGGAAAGACAACGACCACGGCCCTTCTCGGAGAAATCATGAAGCGTCACGCAGGTGAAGAGAAGGTATTTGTAGTCGGAAACATTGGCAATCCCTACACGGACGCGGCGCTCCGCACGGACAGGGACAGCATCTGCGTTGCCGAGATCAGTTCCTTCCAGCTTGAGACGATCCATGCCTTCCATCCCCATGTCAGCGCGATCACGAACATTACTCCGGATCATCTGAACCGTCATCATACCATGGAGGAATACATCCGGGTGAAGGAGATGATCACCCTGAACCAGACGCCGGAGGATTATCTGGTACTGAACTATGAAGACAGCGAACTTCGTTCCTTCGGGCAGAGGATTGCCGGGAAAGTGCGCGTTCTGTGGTTTTCCAGCGCCAGAGTCCTGGAAGAGGGCATGTATGTGGAAGACGGCGTGATCAGGATGTCGGGTCCCTTCGGGAACGGAGATCTGATCCCGGTGGATCAGCTGCATCTGCTTGGCGCGCATAATTATGAAAATGTATGCACCGCGGCTCTCTGCGCGCTTGCGGCCGGCGTAAGCGCGGATGAGATCAGGGAGGTGCTGAAAGCCTTCCGCGCGGTGGAGCACCGGATTGAGTTTGTGGAGGAGATTGACGGGGTCGCCTGGTACAATGATTCCAAGGGAACGAACCCCGATGCCGCGATCAAGGCGGTACAGGCCATGATAAGGCCGACGGTCCTGATCGGCGGCGGATATGACAAGGATTCCTCCTACGATGAATGGATAGAGAGCTTCGGCGGGAAGGTGAAGGCGCTTGTCCTGGTCGGGGCTACGAAGGAAAAAATTGCGGAGTGCGCCGCAAAACACGGCTTTGAGCCGGTGTACCTCTGCGAAAGCTTCCGGGAGGCCTTCGACCGCTGCAGGGAGCTGGCTTTAAGCGGGGACGCCGTTCTTCTGAGCCCTGCCTGCGCAAGCTGGGGCATGTTCCGGAATTATGAGGAACGCGGTGAGATCTTCAAAGAGATGGTGAGAGAGCTGAAAAGGGTGGAAAAGTGAGCAGAGGCATCAGAGCAGTCCTGATTCTGGCGGCTGTGCTTGGAATCGCCGCGGCGGTTCTTCTGGGCGGCTTCCGGATTCATTCAATCGAGATTATCGGCAATGAGCGCAATTCCTCGGAAAAGATCCGCGATGATCTGATCTATGATTTTCTGACGGAGAATACGCTCTATTTCTGCTGGAAATACAGAACCAGTACGCCCGCGGAGGATACGCCGTATCTGTCCGGCGTGCAGGCGAAGATGCTCTCGCCCACCTCCGTGCGGATCATTGTCGCGGAGAGCACGCTGATCGGGCAGCTGGAATATAACGGAAACAGAGTTTATTTCGACTCTGAGGGCGTGGTCCAGGAGATTTCGCAGAATGTCTACGACCAGGTTCCCTATGTGTCAGGGGTAACCATTGAGGAACCGGTCCTGTATCAGAAACTGACGCTGGACAATCAGGCGTCCCTGAGGACCGTACTGAGTATCACCCAGCTTCTGGTCAAGTCCGGACTCATTCCGGATTCCGTGAATTTTGATGAAAACGGGAATATGACCCTGGTCCTGGGGACGGTTACTGTGGAGCTGGGCCGGGATGAATACCTGGAGGAAAAAATCGCCAATCTGGTACAGCTGTATCCGGAGGTCTCCTCGCAGAAGGGTACTCTGAATATGGAAGGATTTACCGGGAAAAACGAGGCGATCACCTTCAGGGAGGAGGCTCCGGCCGTGGAAGAGGAAGCGGAAACCGAGAGCGCGGCGCCTACGGAAGGGCAGACCGGATCGGAAACCCTGGCAGGCGTAGGCACAGATTCTTCGGCAGGAGGAGAGGAAGCCGGCCAGGACGAGGATGACAATCAGGAGCCGGCTGAGGAGACGCCGTCCGCTGTATTCATGGTATTTGACTCCGGCGGCACCCTGCGCTATGATGCGCGCGTGGTGAACGGGGAGGTCGTCGACTCCTACGGCAATCCGATCGCCGGCTGCTACGTGAACGAAGCGGGCAATGTCAAGGACGCTTACTGGAATGAGATCGATCCCAGAACCGGGGAGCTGATACAGCCGTAAAAGGCGGCTCTCCCGGGCTGCCGGAAGATGGCCGGAGGTCCTGAAAAGCGCTGAAATACGCAAAGAACGGCGAGTTCATAAATGTTTTGCTTGATTTCATGCGCAAATCACCGTATATTTAAATAGATATGGACTTTAATGGACGCGGTCTGTTTCACAGGACTGAATAAGGGGTGGGAGTGAAGACCGCCGGATGCGGATATAGGGCTCTTCAGCCCGGTACTGATTTGGGGAGCATGAGAACAAGGAGGAAGATCCAGTGTTAGAGATTATGTCGAATGAAACCGAATCCGGTGCACGGATCATAGTAATTGGCGTTGGCGGTGCCGGAAACAATGCCGTTAACCGTATGGTTGAAGATACGATCGCAGGAGTGGAGTTCATCGGTGTCAACACCGATAAGCAGGCTCTTGCCATGTCGAAGGCACCGACGGTCATCCAGATCGGCGAGAAGATCACCAAAGGCCTCGGCGCCGGAGCAAAACCGGAAGTCGGCCAGCAGGCCGCGGAAGAGAGCACGGAAGAGATCCGGAACGCGATCCAGGGGGCTGACATGGTATTTGTCACCTGCGGTATGGGCGGCGGAACCGGAACCGGTGCGGCTCCCGTGATTGCCGGTATCTCCAAGGAACTGGGCATCCTTACAGTCGGAGTCGTTACGAAGCCTTTCCGGTTCGAGGGTAAGATCCGCATGAACAATGCTCTGACCGGTATCGATAAGCTGAAGGACAACGTGGATACCCTGATCGTCATCCCGAATGACAAGCTTCTGGAGATCGTCGACCGGCGCACCACGATGCCGGAAGCCTTCAAAAAGGCGGACGAGGTCCTGCAGCAGGGCGTCTCCGGCATTACAGACCTGATCAACCTCCCGGCTCTGATCAACCTGGATTTTGCGGACGTGAAGACCGTCATGCAGGACAAGGGCATCGCCCATATCGGAATCGGCCAGGCGAAGGGCGACGACAAGGCTCTGGAGGCTGTCAAGCAGGCAGTCGCGAGCCCGCTGCTTGAGACAACGATCGAGGGCGCGACCCATGTGATCATCAATATCAGCGGAGACATCAGCCTGATGGATGCCAACGACGCGGCCAGCTATGTCCAGGAACTGGCAGGCGACGGCGCCAATATCATCTTCGGCGCCATGTACGATGATACTTACGCGGATGAAGCCAGCATCACCGTGATCGCGACCGGGCTTGAGGATCCGGACAAGAAGGATGAAAAGCCTCTGTTCGGAGGCAGCAGTTTCAGAAATACCGGATCTGATTACCGCTTCCCGAAGCAGGAATCCAGACCGGCTGGCGGATTCTCCTTCTCCAACAGCCGCAGCCAGGCAAAGACGCAGCCGGCGGCGCAGCCCAGGACAACGACGCTTCCGGGCGGTGCTACGCTCAGAACGCCTCAGAGCAAGGTGGCGGAGAGAGATATCCAGATTCCGGATTTCCTGAAGAGGAACTGAGATAAAAGATTCGGAAAGCCTCTGGCTAAGGCCGGAGGCTTTCTTTATGGGCAGCGGCAAAATCGCGGATGTTGAACGGTGCAGTCTGCCGGCGGCACGGGTGCACATTGGTCAGAAGAGATATAAAAAGCCTGAGACGGCGTATATAGAACGGAGCAGAGTATTATGAATCAGATAACCGGACATACCAGGTTCGGTGGCCTTCTCGGCTCGCCGGTCAGCCACAGCATTTCTCCCGCCATGCATAACATGGCTTTCCGGGAACGCGGGATCGACTGGGTCTACCTGGCCTTTGACGTCACGCCGGACCGGCTCGGGGAGACCCTGAAAGTCTTCCGGGAGCTGAATGTCTTCGGTTTTAATGTGACGATGCCGGACAAGCAGTCCGTGATGGAGTATCTGGATGAAGTGTCTGCGGCCGCGCGTATGATCGGCGCAGTCAATACCATCGTCAACCGGGACGGGCGCCTGACCGGCCATAATACGGACGGGTACGGCTTTTCGGAATCCGTGAGGGAGAAGGGATTTGAATTTGCCGGCGCGGAGATGACGATTCTGGGCGCAGGGGGAGCAGGCAGGGCAGCGGCGGTTCAGGCCGCGCTGGACGGCGTAAAGAAGCTTCATATAGCAAACCGCCGTACCCGTTCCTGGAAAGCGGCGGGAGAACTGGCGGAGCAGATCAGCCGGATGACGGACTGCGAAGCGGATCTGACGGATCTTGATGACAGGACCGCTCTCGCTCAGAAGATTGACGCAAGTTCGCTCCTGGTGAACGCGACTCCCGTCGGAATGGCTGCGCAGAGCGGAAAATCCCCGCTCCCGGATCCGGATCTTCTCAGGGAAGGACTGACGGTGATGGACCTGATCTATGATCCGGCAAGAACCCGTCTGCTGGAGGATGCGCGCCGGGCGGGGTGCAGGACCTTCAACGGCATGTACATGCTGCTCTGGCAGGGGGCGGAGGCTTTCCGCCTCTGGACCGGACAGGAGATGCCGGTGGAGAAGATCCGTCGGAGCTTCTTTGCAGGCCCTGAAGATCAGCGGGAGGATCCGGTATGAAGACAGTAAAGGCAGGAAATGTCGTTTTTGGAGAGGGAAGGGTAAAGATCTGCGTCCCGGTAACAGCCGCGGACGCTTCGGAGCTGCTGGAAGCGGTGAAGCGTCTTTCGGCTCCGGAGATTGACCTGATTGAATTTCGCGCGGATTATTACAGGGATAACTGTGTCAACGCGCTCCGGCTCCTTCGGGCAGCCGCAGGCGGAAGACCGGTTCTCTTTACCATACGGACAAAGGAGGAGGGCGGCCTTGCTGATCTGACGGATGAGGCCTACAGGCGGCAGATTCTGGAAGCAGCCCCGGAGGCGGATCTGGTCGATGTGGAATATGCCCGCTTTGAAAAGATGGAGGACGGCGGAGTTTTCCTCAGCCGCTTAAAAGAAAGCGGCGTAAAAGTGATAGGGTCCGCCCATGATTTTCAGACGACGCCTCCTGCGGAAGAAATCACCGCAAAGCTGTGCGCCATGCAGGAGGCAGGGTTTGATATCTCCAAGATCGCTGTCATGCCCGCGTCCGGGTCGGATGTGCTCCGGCTGATGAAGGCTTCCCTCCGCATGAAAGATGGACTGGCGGACCGGCCTTATATTACGATGTCGATGGGGAAGGAAGGACTCATTTCCCGCTGCGCGTGTTCCTTTACGGGCAGCTGCCTTACCTTCGGGACGGCAGGCCGCTCATCGGCGCCCGGCCAGATTCCGGCTTCGGATCTGGAGAAGATACTGGATATTCTGCACAATTATGCAGAGGAGGCCTGATCTTCGAATCTGATTCCGTACGAACCGGATGGATCCTGCAGCTGAATTCTCCTGTGACTGCGGCGCCTGAAGTCAAGCCGTCAGAATTGTTTATACAATTTTTGCAGACCAGACTTCAGGCGAGTGAATCATCCCGTGTTCATCAGCGGCTTTATCTGGTATTAAAAACCAGATAAAGCAGATATACAAAACCAGATGATATGGCCTAAAAGGACTACATTTCGGGTAAAATGTAGTCTTTTTCTTTTCAAGTACCGCAGGTTGTATTTTGAAAAGTAACAGCCTGTCCTGTAAACTGGTACAGGTATTTCGGGGTGGTTTTTACTGCCGGTTTCTTATGCTGTGGGGGTGAGTTTTGTTTGAGTGTAGTTGAAAACCTGCTGATCGTGGTGGGGCTGTCGATGAATGTATTCCTGATCGCACAGTACGAAGGGACGATGGTCCGCAGCATACAGCTTTTCAAGGTCTGCGTGCTCTGCCTGATCTTCTTTGCCTTTCAGTCTCTGGCCATGCTGAGCGGATATATGCTGACGACGATTCCTTTTTTTTCGGAATCTTCCTCGGCGGATCTGAGAAATCTGTGCTATTTTCTGGCAGGGATCATTTTTCTTCTGATTGCCGGCTATATGCTGTACAAGACGATCCGGCATGAGCCGATTGATGAGAAGCTGCGCGAGATCGGTTACAAAAGGATTGTTCTCGAAGCGCTGATGGTCGCGCTGTTTACTTTCCTGGCCGGAATCGGCTGGGGCTTTATCGGCCATAATATTTACAGGGCCACCGGGATCATTGCCTGCGCGACGGTTATCGCGGTGATTACGGGGATTTTTACCGGCTTTAAGGAGGGCTGTCTGTTCCGCTATCTGATCTATGGCGTCGGCGGCTGCATGCTGGCCTTTGTCGGAGTTGATATCCTGGTCAGGTATATCTGACCGGAAAAGAGGGGCCGCGTCCGAAGCTGCGCAGGGGATGCGGGATGAGAGGAAGTAAGATACAGGAGGTATAAAAAATGGCGGATTTTACGCATATGGCAGCCAGGCTGGCTTTTTCCAAGGGCATTGATATCATGCTCAGGAAGATGCAGAAGGACCGGGTACGCGGAATGCTGGATCTGGTTGATATTGTGGAAAAATATGTCGGTGACATGTTTACAAAAGAGAAGTATGATAATATCAGAGGGATGATCCGGGACCCCAATGAGAAATGGAATATCTATGTCAACCGGCTGCTTGACGAGCTGGATCCGAACGTGCTCAAGATGACGCTTCTGAATCTCGGTTTTGAGGCCATGTTCCACGGGACAAAGACGATCCGCGCCAACCGGGAAAAATATGACTGCAATATTCCCTGGCTGATCCTGATGGATCCGACCAGCGCATGCAACCTTCACTGCGTCGGCTGCTGGGCGGCGGAGTACGGCAACCGCCTGAATCTTTCCTACGAGGATCTGGACAGGGTGGTGACCCAGGGCAAGGAGCTCGGAATTTATTTCTATATGTTCACGGGCGGCGAGCCGCTTGTCCGCAAGTCGGATATCCTGAAACTGTGCAGAAAGCACCGTGACGTTGCTTTTCATGCCTATACCAACGGCACCCTGATCGACGATGCGTTTGCGGAGGAGGTCCGGAAGGTCGGCAACCTCAGTTTCTCCATTTCTCTGGAGGGATTTTCCGAGGTCAACGACATGCGCCGCGGCGAGGGCGTATTCGGCAGAGTCATGCATGCCATGGACGTTCTGAAGAAGCATGGCTGCCTGTTCGGAACCTCGATCGCCTACACAAAGAATAATCTGGAGACGGTAACCAGCGACGAGTTCCTGGATCTGGAGATTGAGAAGGGCGTCCGCTTCAGCTGGTATTTCCATCTGATGCCGGTCGGCATGGACGCGGCGCCGGAACTGATGCCGGATCCGGAGCAGCGTGAATATATCTATCACAGGATCCGTGAGATCCGGAACCGCAAAGGCGGGAAGCCGATCTTCACCATGGACTTCCAGAATGACGGAGAGTTCGTGGGAGGCTGCATCGCGGGCGGAAGAAACTATTTCCACATCAACCCGAACGGAGATGCGGAGCCCTGCGTATTTATCCATTATTCCGGCGCTAATATTCATGAGAATACGGTTCTCGAATGCCTGCAGCAGCCGCTGTTCCAGGAGTATCGCGATCACCAGCCCTTTAATAAGAATCATCTCCGTCCCTGCCCGATGCTGGAGAACCCGGGCATGCTGACCCAGATGGTCAGGCGGTCCGGAGCGCATTCCACCGACCTGCAGCAGCCGGAGAGCGCGGAACATCTCTGCGGCAAATGCGTGGAATACGCGAAGAACTGGAAACCTGTGGCGGATAAGCTCTGGGCGCAGAGCGAGCACCGTGAGCGCCGCTATGAAAACTATAAAGGATGGAAACCATCCGGGGAAAGGAAAGAGGAGCTTTCTTCGGCCAGATAACTTCTGCTTTTCATCGGGGGATTGTCTGCCGCTTTAAGCCCGGAGAGTGCAAAATATTATGAAACGAATGCTTTTTATCTATAATCCGAAGGCAGGAAAAGGCGAGATCCGCATGAGCCTGTCCTATATTCTGGAGGAATTCTCCGGAAATGGTTATGAAGTAGTCGTTCATCCTACGGCAGCGAGTAAGGACGCGACGCGCGTTGTCCAGGAATGCGGGGACAATTTTGACCTGATTGTATGCAGCGGGGGAGACGGAACCCTGGACGAGGTGGTTACGGGCATGCAGACCGGCCGCTTCAGCAGGCCTCTCGGCTATATTCCCGCCGGGAGTACCAATGATTACGCCCAGAGCCTGGGGATTCCGAAGCAGATGCGGAACGCTGCCCGGTCGATTATGAACGGAAGCGTTTTCGACTGTGACCTTGGACGCCTGAATGACAGCTATTTTGTCTATGTGGCGGCATTCGGAGCCTTCGTGGACGTTTCCTATGATACCCCGCAGGATATGAAGAACGCGCTGGGCCACGTGGCCTATCTCTTAAGAGGCGTACAGAGCCTTGCGGCGATCAAGACCTATAATATGCATTTTGAAAGCGCCGAGATGTCCGGCACCGGGAACTTTATCCTGGGCATGATCACGAATTCGAATTCCGTCGGCGGATTCAAGGGGATCACCGGAAGAGACGTCACGCTGAATGACGGTATGTTTGAGGTGACCCTGGTGCGCATGCCGGGCATGGCTGCAGTTGATATCCCGGCGATGGTGAACGCCGTACTGACCGGGACGTCCAACCGCTATATCGTCACCTTCAAGACCGCCCGGCTGGAATTGTGGTTTGATCAGGAGATCAGCTGGACCAGGGACGGGGAATTCGGGGGAAACCACAGGCATGTGGTCATCGAGAATCTGGCCCGCGCCCTTCCGATTGTGGTTCCGACAGAGACCGAGGAGGAGACCCCGGAGCTGGAAGCGAACCTCTTCTGAACAGGTTCAGATATACAGAGTTTACAGGGAACCCTGTGCAGAATGCCTGCGGCATTTCCGCGCAGGGTTCTTTCTGTCCGGCAGAAGCCGGATTTAAACCGCCTCCTCTTATCCATTATTCTGATACGGCAGGGCTGCCGCTGTCTTTGTATACAGCAATATTTAGAAAAACCGGGTACTATTTGCCATGAATTCGGTTGAAAAGAACAATCGATTGAACTATGATAAAGATAGTTGTAAATAGTTAAGCTATATCTGCAGTATGCAGGATTTGTCGGACCGTCTTCCGCGCACGCCGCCTCAGCGGGCAGGCCGGAGGAAGAACTGGCGGGACAGTCCGCTGCATGCCTGTCAGGAAAGGAGCAGTTATGTTGTATATCGGTATAGACCTTGGGACATCTGCGGTGAAGCTTCTTCTGATGAGCGGAGACGGAGAGATCCGGAAGATTGTGTCCAAAGAGTATCCCCTGTATTTCCCGCATCCCGGCTGGTCTGAACAGAATCCGGAAGACTGGTACAGCCAGACGATGGAAGGAATAAAAGAGCTTCTGGAAGACCAGGATAAGAGCCAGGTGGCAGGAATCTCTTTCGGCGGTCAGATGCACGGACTGGTAATCCTGGATAAGGACGACAAGGTGATCCGTCCGGCGATCCTCTGGAATGACGGAAGAACGACGGCCGAGACGGATTATCTGAATGAAAAGATCGGACGGGAGATTCTGACGCAGTATACGGCCAATATTGCTTTTGCCGGCTTTACCGCGCCGAAGATTCTCTGGGTGCAGAAGAACGAGCCTGAGAATTTCAGCAGAATCAGCAAGATCATGCTGCCGAAGGATTATCTGGCATATATGCTCACCGGAGTTCATTCGACGGACTATTCGGATGCGTCGGGCATGCTGCTTCTGGATGTGAAAAACAAATGCTGGTCCGCGGAGATGGCCAGGATCTGCGGTATCAGCGTCAGCATGCTGCCAAAGCTGTTTGAAAGCTATGAGGCGACCGGCTGCGTCAAGCCGGAAATTGCGGCTCAGCTCGGCATCCCGGAGAAAGTTGTCGTAGCCGCCGGCGCGGGCGACAACGCGGCCTCCGCGGTCGGTACCGGAACGGTCGGCGAGGGCAAGTGCAATATTTCCCTCGGTACCAGCGGAACCCTCTTTATCTCCTCCGACCATTTCGGAGTGGATTCCAACAACAGCCTGCATTCCTTCGACCATGCGGACGGGAAATATCACCTGATGGGCTGCATGCTCTCCGCTGCTTCCTGCAACAAGTGGTGGAGCGAGCAGATCCTGAAGACGACTGATTTCGCCGCGGAGCAGAAGGAGATTACGGACGATAAACTGGGCGAGAACCATGTCTACTTCCTGCCTTATCTGATGGGAGAGAGAAGCCCGCTGAATGACCCGCTTGCGCGCGGCACATTTATCGGCATGACCATGGATACGACCAGGGAAGACATGACCCAGGCCGTTCTGGAAGGCGTGGCCTTCGCTCTCAGGGATTCCCTGGAGGTCGCAAAGTCCCTGGGCATCACTGTGAAGACCAGCAAGATCGTCGGCGGCGGCGCCAAGAGTCCGCTGTGGAGAAAGATGATCGCCAATATCTTCGGCATTACGCTTGAGATCCCGAAGAGCGAGGAAGGACCGTCCATGGGCGGCGCGATGCTGGCGGCGGTTGCCTGCGGAGAGTATCCGGACGTTGAGACTGCCTGCGATAAGATCATCAAGGTAGTCGACACGGAAGAACCGGATCCGGTTCTTATGAAAAAATATGAAGAACGCTATCAGCAGTTCAGGAAGATCTATCCGGCGGTAAAGGCTCTTTTCCCGCTGATTCAGTAAAAAATCTGCCGCGGCGGTGCGCCCGGGAGCGCGCCGGCGCAAGAAGGGAGGATACTATGGTTATCTATGAAGTTACAGCTCCGGAATTCCGCGAGTACGGGAGGATCATAGAGGGCATCGATTTCAGTGAATTCCTGGAAGCACTGGATAAGACGCCGTGTCCGGAGGACAGCACGATTTATGTAGCCGGTGATCCGGAACTTGAGAAGCTTCCGATTTATAAAGTGCTTGAGACGGTCGTATACGGCGAGTCGCCGATCCAGATCGGCTACTGCAACGGTCACAATCACAAGCTGAACGCCCTGGAATACCATACCGGATGCGAGGTCAATATCGGATCGACGGATTTCTATCTGATCCTGGGCAGACAGCAGGATATCACGGAAGATTTCACTTTTGACACATCGACCTGCAAAGCCTTCCATGTTCCGAAGGGAGTGGCTGTGCGCGTGTTTGCCACGAGCCTCCACTATGCGCCCTGCAATACAGGGGATAACGGCTTCCGCGTAGCGGTTGTCCTGCCGAAAGGGACCAATCTGGATCTGGAATGCAGCCATGAGGGCGGCGAAGACGGCCACCTTACGGCGAAAAACAAATGGCTGCTCGGCCATCCGGAGGGAGGACTTCCGGAAGGCAGCCCCATGGGTCTGATCGGGGAGAACCTGACGATCGAGTGAGATATGACAGTTCCGGGAAGCCGGAGGAAAGCGGCTTTCCACCGGAGTTTTCCGGCTTTCGTCAAAATGACGAAAAAATATCAGAAAGACCGGGAGAATCCGTGGAGCCTGAAAAAGAATCTTGCCAAACATCCGGTGACAAGATACAATATTGGATGAGAATGGCGGAATAGAACGTACAAATTCATCAACAAAATCAATACAAATTTACACAGGAGGAATGAACATGTTCACAAACATCCCGAAAGCGAAAGTCGGTATCGTTGCGGTCAGCCGTGACTGCTTCCCGGCCTCCCTTGCCATCAACAGAAGAAAAGCACTGATCGATGCCTACACGGCAAAGTATGACGCCGCTGACATCTATGAGTGTCCCGTATGTATCATCGAGAGCGAGATCCATATGGTTGAGGCTCTTGAGGATATCAAGAAGGAAGGCTGCAACGCTCTGGTCGTTTATCTTGGCAACTTCGGACCGGAGATCTCCGAGACTCTGCTTGCAAAGCATTTTGAAGGACCGAAGATGTTCATTGCCGCTGCCGAGGAGACCCAGGACGGCCTGATTCAGGGCCGCGGCGACGCGTACTGCGGTATGCTGAACGCCAGCTATAATATCCAGCTGCGCAATATCAAGGCCTATATTCCGGAGAACCCGGTGGGCACCGCAGCAGAGTGCGCTGATATGATCCATGAGTTCCTTCCGATCGCGCGCGCAGTTTATGGCCTGTCCAAACTGAAACTCATCACCTTCGGACCGAGACCGAACAATTTCCTTGCCTGCAACGCACCGATCAAGCAGCTTTACAATCTCGGCGTCGAGGTTGAGGAGAATTCCGAGCTGGATCTGTTCGAGTCCTTCAACAAGCATAAGGGCGACGAGAGAATCCCGGCCGTCATCGCGGACATGGAGAAGGAACTGGGCGAAGGCAACAAGAAGCCGGAAGTGCTTGAGAAGCTTGCCCAGTATGAACTGACTCTGACAGACTGGATTGAAGCACACAAGGGATACAGAGAGTATGTCTGCATCGCCGGCAAGTGCTGGCCCGCATTCCAGACACAGTTCGGATTTGTTCCCTGCTATGTCAACAGCCGTCTGACCGGACGCGGAATCCCGGTATCCTGCGAAGTCGATATCTACGGCGCCCTGAGTGAATTCATCGGCACCTGTGTATCCGATGACTGCGTAACGCTTCTGGATATCAACAATACGGTACCGGATGACATGTATGAAGAGTCCATCAAGGGCAAGTTCGACTACAAGCATACGGATACCTTCATGGGCTTCCACTGCGGCAATACCTGCTCGACCAAGCTGTGCAGCGCTACGATGAAGTATCAGCTGATCATGGCAAGATCGCTTCCGATCGAGGTTACAAACGGAACCCTCGAAGGCGATATCGCTCCGGGCGAGATCACCTTCTACCGTCTGCAGAGCACCGCGGACAACATCCTGCGCGCTTATGTCGCGGAAGGTGAGATTCTTCCGGTTGCCACCAGATCCTTCGGCGGCATCGGCGTTTTCGCCATCAAGGAGATGGGCCGCTTCTATCGCCACGTGCTCATCGAAAAGGGCTATCCGCATCACGGCGCAGTTGCCTTCGGCCATTTCGGCAAGGCTCTGTTCGAAGTATTCAAGCTGATCGGCGTCGATCTGAATGAGATCGGATACAATCAGCCGGCATCGCTGCCGTACAAGAGCGAGAATCCGTTCGCTTAAGTCTGAAACAGTCCGTCAGCGGATTATGCATTAAGAATGGAAGCTGCCCAGGCCGTATGGTCTGGGCAGTTTCAGAACATATAAGGAGGTGGCCTCTTTGGCAGTCAGAAAAGAACTTTTCGGAAAATCCCGGGACGGGAAGGAGATCATGCTCTATACGCTGAGAAACAGCATGGGCACGGAAGTAAAGATTATGAACCTTGGAGCGACGATCGTGAGTGTCCTGTTCCAGGATAAAAATGAATGCTTCCGCGACGTTGTACTGGGGTATGATACCGTGGAAGATTATTACAACGGCGGATGCTATTACGGCGCCCTGATCGGCAGGTCCGGCAACCGGATCGACAAGGCGAAATTCAGCCTGAACGGAAAGACTTACAGTCTCGCGGTCAATGACAATGAAAACAACCTTCATTCCGGACCCAACGGCCTGGACAAGCGCATTTTTGAGCTTACAAAGGAATGCGATGACCGGATCACCCTTACGGTGCAGGATAAGGATCTGGAACAGGGCTACCCGGGCAATTTCTGCTGCTCGGTCACCTATATCCTGAATGAGGAAAATGAGCTGAAGCTTCATTATGAGGCGGAATGCGACCAGGATACGGTCTGCAATCTCACCAATCATACTTATTTCAACCTTGGCGGGCAGGAATCCGGTTCTATCTTGAACACGCAGCTCTGGCTTGCGGCAAAGGAGTATACTCCGGTCATAGACGGACAGGCGATCCCGACGGGAGAGTACGCTCCGGTTGCAGGGACGGTCTTCGATTTCACGCAGCCCAAGACCATCGGGCGCGACATCGAAGCCGACGAGCCGCAGCTGAAGTATGTGGGCGGTTATGACCACAATTTCGTGATCCAGAGAGAGCAGGGAATCGACCAGCGCTTCGCGGAAGCTTACAATCCGGAGACCGGCATCTGCCTGGAGGCATTCACGGATCTGCCGGGCTTCCAGTTCTATTCCGGAAACTTCATGAAGGATGAAAAGGGCAAGAAAGGGGCGCAGTATACAAAACGCTGCGGCTTCTGCCTGGAGACCCAGTTCTATCCGAATTCCATCAATCAGGAAGGATTTGCGAAGCCTATCCTGAAGGCCGGAAGCAAATTTGCCTCCACCACTACCTACAGATTCACTGTAAGGTAACTCATCTACACCGATGGTGTTTTTGCTGCGCGGCTGCCCGCCCTGAGAGCGGGCAGCCGGCGCCGGCCGGCTGGCCGGATTCCCCTTCTTGACCCAGCTCTTTTTTCTTTTCTGTTTTTGCTTTTTGCTTTTTGCTTTTCTTTTTCGCTGATGTCCATTTTCTCTTTTCTTTTTGCTTCTGGCTTTCCTACAACGTTTTCTTCCGTTTATGCTGAAAAAATCTTTATTCATTCTTCTTTCTTTTCTTGATATTCTTTTTTTTCTTACTCTCTCAGCTGTTTCCTTTTCCGGTTCTGTCTATCGATGATTCTTTCGCCGGAATTCCACAGTAAAAAATGGTCTGCGAAAATCGTATAAACAATTCTGACGGCTTCCGCGTGAAGTACTTCTAAGCTCCTCATAAAGTCGCTAAGAACGTTCGAAAAAAAGTCCAAACTCGCCCTGACGGGCTCAGACAGTGGCCTTTTTTTCGAACAACGCTCTTTATGATGAGCCAAGAAGTACTAATCACTTGTGCAGATGTCAGAATTGTTCATGCGATTCCCTCCGACCTGGTTTTTTGTGCTGCAATCATCTGACTAACATATCTTTTTTTCTTCTGCTTATAGCTCTTCTAATCGCTATCTTTTAAGCCCGGCATCAAACAATAAGTCTTTTTTATGTAGAAAGGCGATTGGGCCGGAACATATTTTCAGGGAGGTTTCTTATGCTGCGCACGATTATCAGAAACGGTTTTCTATCCAAAAAAGGGGCTTTCTTTGATAAGTATAGCTTCCGATTTCTATTCTTTTCTTTGATTTTTCTCCTGTTTTTTAGTATGAGCTGTCCGGCAGAGAAAGTGGATATTCTGCTGCCCGGAAAGGAAGGGGACTGGGAAAAAACCGGCAGTTATCTGCAGGAGCAGTTCGACGCGGCGGGTGTGACGGCGGAGGTCATTTACTCCGGAGATGACGCCGGGAAGCAGAAGGAGGATCTTCTGCGCCTGATTTCGGAAAAGCCGGATCTTCTGCTGCTTGCTGCGGCTGATCCCGCCGACATTGAAAAGGCTGCGGAAAAGGCAGTAAGGACCGGTATTCCCGTGATTGCCTTTGGCAGGCTGCTGATGAGCAGGCGGATCCCCTGGTGTGTCACATTCGATAGCCGGCAGGCCGGGGAGGCACAGGGACAGTTTCTGGCAGACCTGCTGGATCTGGATCATACCCGGGATGCGGGTTACCGGGTGGAATTCCTCTGCGGCAGCCGGCTACCAGACGGGGAGCCCGTAAGGGAAGAGAAGGGCGGCGGCAGACAGGAAACAGGGCTGCAGGATACAGACGGGCAGGACATGGAAGGTCAGCCCGGGGACGGCCGGAACGAAGGCGGGCAGATCTGCGCAGGCGCACTTGAGTTTCTCCAGCCTTATATGGATGAAGGACTCCTGACGAGCCTGGCCGCGGATCCGGAACGGATGCAGGATCTGCCGGAACAGGAGTGTTTTCTCTCCCTGCCGGAGCTTAAGGAGCGGTACGCCGGGGAGTCTGTCCTGCCGGACCTCATTCTGTGCGCGGACGGGCAGACTGCTCTGGATACGGCTGACTGGGCGAAGGAGAGATATCAGGGAAGAAAGCCGCCTCTCATTACCGCAGTGGGACTGGATGCGGAACTTGCCGGCGCCCTGAGAAGCGGGGATCTGACGATGACGGTTTTCTGCCCATGGAAGTATGAGGCGGCCGCGGCAGTGGACCTCACGCTGGCGCTTCTGTCCGGCGAAATGATCAGCCAGGACTGGGTCGAGCATGCAGGCTTTCCTTTTGAATGCTGCCTGGGAAACCGTTTCGGGTCCGGAGACCTGCAGAATGATACCCTCCTTCTGCGCCCGGAGACAGTCACGGGGAACAATCTGGAAAAAATCCTGTATCTGTATAAAGAAGATGAGCCGCAGACAGATCCGGGTTTCTGAATAAAAGCTGCCGGTAGTGGTACCGGACCCGAATATGGCTGCTGCCATGCAGACATGACGCATCCGTATTCAGCCCGGACCGGCTGAGAGCAGTTATCTGTCAATAGCACAAAATTATCTTTTTCGGAAAGCATTGGCAAAAATGTCCAGATTACATCCGCAGAACAGGAAGAAACTCTTAAAAAAAGACTAAAATCTCATAAAATTATCTATTTTATCGTCAAAAGAGAAGTGTTATAGTGTCTCCAGCAACGGGGATATATGCAAAATGTCCCACAAAATATTTTTCAATCAAATGGAGGTTTTGATATGAAGAAGCTTATGGCATTGTCGCTGGCAACTGTTCTTGCAGCAAGTCTTATGGCTCCTGCAGTATTTGCAGAGGGAGAAAAAGTTGGTGTTTCCATGCCGACCAAGGATCTCCAGAGATGGAATCAGGACGGCGCGAATATGCAGGCTGAGCTGGAAGCAGCCGGTTTCGAGGTTGACCTTCAGTATGCGTCCAACGACGTTCAGACCCAGCTGTCCCAGATTGAGAACATGATCTCCTCCGGAGCAAATGTTCTGGTTATCGCAGCAATCGAGGGCTCTTCCCTTGGCGAAGCTCTTGACATGGCGAAGGAGAATGACATCCCGGTTATCGCTTATGACCGTCTGCTGATGGAGTCCGACGCAGTTTCCTATTATGCGACATTCGATAACTACATGGTTGGTACCGTTCAGGGCCAGTACATCATCGATACGCTGGATCTTGAGAATGCTGACGGACCGTTCAACCTTGAGATCACCGCAGGCGACCCGGGCGACAACAACGCCGGCTATTTCTACAACGGCGCCATGGATCTGCTGAAACCCTACATCGAAGAGGGCAAGCTGGTTGTGAAGTCCGGCCAGGTTGAATTTGATGATGTTGCTACCCCGACCTGGGCTACCGAAGTTGCCCAGTCCAGAGCAGAGAACATCCTTTCCTCCAACTATGCAGACGGAACCAACGTTGACGTATGGCTCTGCTCCAATGACTCCACCGCTCTCGGCGTTGAGAACGCTCTTGCTGCAAACTACAGCGGCGAATATCCGATCATCACCGGTCAGGACTGCGATATCAACAATACAAAGAACATGATTGCCGGAAAGCAGTCCATGTCCGTATTCAAGGATACCCGTACTCTTGCAAGCCAGGTTGTCAAGATGGTTGGCCAGATCCTCAACGGTGAGGAAGTCGATGTCAACGATACCGAGACTTATGACAACGGCGTTCTGGTTGTTCCGTCCTATCTCTGCGAGCCGGTATTCGCAGATGCGAACAACTACAAAGAGCTGCTGATCGATTCCGGATACTACACCGAGGATCAGCTTCAGTAATCACTGATATGCAGGTTTAAGCTGATACAGGCGGGCTTGGCCCGCCTGTATCTTGATAGTTGCGGTTTTCAGACAGGCTGCTGTCTGCGGACCGAAGCAATCAACGCATCGGGTTCAAGAGATCTTTGGAGGGAAACCAGTGGCTAAGATATTATTGGAGATGAAGAGCATTACAAAGACCTTTCCGGGCGTAAAAGCTCTCGACAACGTCAATCTTCAGGTTGAGGAAGGCGAGATCCATGCCCTCGTAGGCGAGAACGGCGCCGGAAAGTCCACGCTGATGAATGTTCTGAGCGGCATCTATCCGTACGGAACCTATGAGGGAGATATTGTCTACAACGGCGAGGTC
This sequence comes from uncultured Lachnospiraceae bacterium, assembly GCA_902779575.1. Taxonomy (GTDB): domain Bacteria; phylum Bacillota; class Clostridia; order Lachnospirales; family Lachnospiraceae; genus Porcincola. The sequence continues at coordinate 77,017 of CACZBW010000003.1, read as the reverse complement.
TGCCGTTTCAATACGATTAAAGACTCCGAGAGCCGCGGAATCGTTATCATTCATCAGGAACTGGCGCTGGTTCCGGAGATGACGATCGGCGAGAATATGTATCTCGGCAATGAAAGAGGAAAGAAATCCAGAATCGACTGGGATGAAACCTACGCGGAGGCGGACAAATATCTGAAGATGGTCGGCCTTACGGAGAATTCCAGGGTTCTGGTTAAAGAAATCGGAACCGGCAAACAGCAGCTGGTCGAGATTGCGAAAGCACTCGCAAAGCACGCGAAGCTGCTGATTCTGGACGAGCCGACGTCTTCCCTGAATGAGGAAGACTCCAGGGCTCTTCTGGATCTGATGCTGGGCTTCAAGAAGCAGGGAATGACCATGATCATCATTTCCCACAAGCTCAACGAAGTTGCGTATGTATCCGATAAGATAACCGTCGTGCGTGACGGTTCCACCATCGAAACCATCGACTGTCACGGAGCCGAACCGGTATCTGAGGACCGGATCATCAAGGGAATGGTCGGCCGCGAACTCACCAACCGCTTCCCGAAGAGAGAGGGCGTCCGGATTGGTGAAGTGAATATGGAAGTCCGGAACTGGACGGTTCATCATCCGCTTTATCCGGAGCGCAAGGTTGTGAATGATGTCTCCCTCTATGTGAGAAAAGGAGAGGTTGTCGGGATCTACGGCCTGATGGGCGCGGGACGTACGGAGCTTGCCATGAGCATCTTCGGACGCTCTTACGGAGCGCAGATCAGCGGCACCCTGACAATCAACGGGCAGCAGGTGAACCTTCACAGCCCGAGCGACGCCATCGCGCACAAGCTTGCCTATGTGACGGAGGACCGGAAGGGCAACGGCCTGGTCCTGTCCCAGTCAATCAAGGTCAATACTTCCCTGGCCAATCTTAACAGCCTGGCCAGCGGATCGGTTATTGACAAGGATATGGAATACAATGTGGCGGTTGAGTACAAGGATAAGCTGAAAATCAAGACGCCCACAGTGGAACAGCTGGTCGGCAACCTGTCCGGAGGAAACCAGCAGAAAGTGCTCCTGGCAAAGTGGATGTACGCCGAACCCGACGTTCTGATTCTTGATGAGCCGACCAGAGGTATCGACGTCGGCGCGAAGTATGAGATCTACTGCATCATCAATGATCTTGCCCGGGCCGGAAAATCCGTTCTTATGATCTCTTCGGAGCTTCCGGAAGTACTCGGTATGAGTGACCGTATCTATATCATGAACGCATCCAGGATCGTCGGCGAGATGAACGCCGCCGAGGCGACCCAGGAGAGCATCATGGCCACGATTCTGGGAAGGGGGGACTGACGATGAAAGAAGGCAGTATCGGCAATTTTCTGAAGAAATATACCATGGTCCTTGCGCTGGTCCTGGTTGTGATCTTCTTTTCAGTCAGCACACAGGGCAAGATCCTGTACGCGCAGAATATCAATAACCTGATTTCTCAGAACGGTTATGTCTTTGTTCTCGCTTCCGGCATGCTGCTGTGCATCCTGACCGGAGGAAACATCGACCTTGCGGTCGGGTCTGTTGTCTGCTTCACCGGCGCGCTCGGCGCGGTGATCATGCAGAAGCATATGAACTTTATTCTCGCAGTCATCGTCATGCTGCTGGTCGGTCTTGCGATCGGCGCATTCCAGGGCTTCTGGATCGCATGGATATCCGTGCCGCCCTTTATCGCCACCCTGGCCGGCATGTACGCCTTCCGCGGCCTGTCCAACGTGGTTCTGCAGGGTTATGCGGTTGCCATCGAAGACACCGGCTTTCTGAATGTATTCGGCGGAGGCGCCGACTGCTATATCCCTGACTTTATAGGAAAGGGAGAAGGACTGAACATGACCTGTATGGCGGCTGCCATCCTGATCGCGGTGATTTATGTTCTTCTGACGCTGCGCAGGGAAGCGGTCCGCAGGAAGAGGGGGATCGCACATGGCTCCGCAGCCGGAAAGATGTTCACGATGCTGGTGCTGACGGTCCTGATCCTCTGGCTTGGCTACAAGCTTGCTTCCTATAAGGGAATTCCGACCGTGCTTGTCTGGGTCGCGGCGGTCCTCCTGATTTACAGCTATATCACGCAGAACACCGCCATCGGCCGTTATCTGTACGCGGTCGGAGGCAATGAGAAGGCGACGAGACTCTCCGGCATCAATACGAAGATGGTTTATTTCTTCGCATATGCCAACATGGGATTTCTTGCGGGCCTTGCGGGAATCCTGACCGTGGCCAGGGCAAGTTCCGCACAGCCCACATACGGGCAGGGTTATGAGATGGACGCGATCGCGGCCTGCTTCGTCGGCGGCGCTTCCGCTTACGGCGGCGTCGGCTCCATGGCCGGTGTCATCATCGGTGCCGTGCTGATGGGCGTCATCAACCAGGGCATGAGTATCATGGGAATCGCGGCAAACTATCAGAGAGTAGTCAAGGGAATCGTTCTTCTTGTCGCTGTCATGTTTGACGTGCTGTCAAAGAGAGAGAAATGATAAGGGAGGAGGATGGTTATGAATATTAAAGCTGTATTGAAAAAGAATACGATGATCATCGTGCTGGTCCTTGTCTATCTGTTCTTCATGATCACGACGAAGGGTTCCATATTCTTTCCGCTGAATTTTAACGCGCTGATTACACAGAACGCCTACGTTTACATTCTGGCCTGCGGCATGCTGATGTGCATGCTTACAGGAGGAAACATCGACCTGTCCTGCGGATCCGTCGTCTGCCTTCTCGGCGCGATTGCCGGCTACTTCATGGTTATCCGGGGGATGAATATCGGTCTTTCGGTGTTCCTGACTCTTGCCATCGGCGTCGGCTACGGCTGCGTCCTTGGCTATCTGATCGCCTATGTCAATATTCCGCCGTGGATTGCCACCCTTGCCGGCTATCTCGCCTTCCGCGGACTCGGAACCGCGATCCTGAGCGGAAACAGTTCGACCGGTTCGATCGCTCCGTTTCCGGAAAGCTTCCTGAGCATTTTTTCCGGAAAGCTCTTCCCGACCAAGCTCAACAACATGAATATGCCCTGCATGATCGCGGGCATCGTGGCAGCCTGCCTGGTGATCCTTCTGAATGTGCGCTCGCGCGCCGTGAAGGTGAAAAAGGGGTATGAGGCGGAAAGCATGCAGGCGGTTCTGATCAGATGCGTCCTCCTGAGCGCGGTGATTCTGCTCTTTGCCTATAAGCTGAGCATGGCCGGCGGCATTCCGACGGTCCTGGTCTGGGTAGTTGCGATTGTCCTGATTTACAGCTTCGTCACAGATAAGACAACGATCGGCCGTCATTTCTATGTGGTCGGCGGCAACCGGGAGGCGGCGCGCCTGTCCGGTGTCAATACCAGAAGAATTATGTTCCTTGCCTATCTGAATATGGCTGTCCTGACGGTGATTACGACCTGGGCGGTTGTGGCAAGATTCCAGGCAGCCAATTCGACCGCGGGCACCAACTATGAGATGGACGCCATCTCCGCCTGCGTCGTCGGCGGTGTCTCCGCTTACGGCGGAGCAGGATCAGTCTTCGGAATGGTCGTCGGTGCCACGCTGGTCGGCGTGATCAACCTCGGCATGAGCCTTATGGGAATTGACGCGAACTACCAGAAGGTGGTCAAAGGCGTCGTCCTTCTGGGCGCCGTTGCATTTGACATTCTCTCAAAGAAATCTGCAAAATAAGACGGGGCAGAGCGTTTGGAAAACCAGCCCGGACGCAGGTCGGTTTTTCAGCTGCGGATCCGTCTGACAGAGGCCTGCCGCTTACGGCAGGCCTTTCCGTCTTCAGGGAAATGCTGGTAAATCAGTGTTTTCCCGGAACACGACAGAATCAGCGTGGTGGTATGAGAGGAAAACTATTCAGATATGTCCTGGTGATGCTGGCTGTGACAGGAGCCCTGATGATCGCCATGAGGATCTATTATCAGAAAAGCATGACTCTTTTCGGGGAGAGTCCGGATCAGACCGGGAGCTACAGCAGGCATTATCTCTTTGTCTGCGGCAATAATTCGGAGATGTGGCAGAAGATCTACGATTCTGCCTCGAAAGCATGCAATGAGAAGGATGCTGTTCTTGAGTGGGCAGGGCAGAACGCTCCGATCTCCTACAGCCTGACCCAGTGCATGGAGATCGGAATCGCTTCCCATGTGGACGGGCTCATTGTCTGCCCGGACGGGACGAAGGAAATGGTGGAGGCGATCGGGGATGCCTCGGGAGCGGGAATTCCGGTCGTGACGCTCCTGAAGGACGCCTCCGGTTCCGACCGGATCAGCTATGTCGGTGTCTCCAGCTATCAGCTGGGAGAACTGTACGGAAAACAGGCGGCGGGACTCTTAACGGAGGACAGCCGGAGGGTCTGCCTTCTGACGGACCTGGATGACGAGGAGGTGGCTGCCAACCTGATCTATGCCCAGATCGTAGCAGCCCTGAATGAAAGCCCTTACGGGAAGAACGTCTCTGTATCCGTACAGGAGATTGATGCCGCCAGCGATTTTGAGGCGGAGGAATCGATCCGGAATATTCTGGTGGAGGACAGCCGGCCGGATATCCTGATCTGCACAAGCCCTGTTCAGACGGAATGCGTCCTGAACGCGATGATTGACTATAACCTGGTTTCCCAGGTACAGATCATAGGCTATTATGCTTCCGACGAGACGCTTTCCGCCATCCGGAGGCAGCTGATCCCGGTCACCATGACCATTGATCCGGCCAGTGCCGGGGAGACCGCCGTCAAAGCCCTGGATGAATATATCAGCTATGGGAATGTGTCGGATTATTTCAACCTCTCCCTGGAAACAGTCACCTCGGAGAACCTGCTCCTCTATACCAGCAGGAGGGCGGAGAAGAAGCGGACAGAGGAGGAGAGAGCATGAACAGAGCTGCACGTGCGGAAAAGCCCCGCTTTTTCCTGCATTCGATCCAGTCAAAACTGCTTATCCTGCTCGGCATCATGCTTACGCTGATTCTGGGCGTGAATATCTATATTTTTTCCCAGAGCCGCTATATGCTCCGCAGGATCGACCAGGTATTTGTCTCGAATGTATCGATTATCGAACTTACAGACAAGCTGAACGCGGTTGAATCAAGCGTCTACGAATATCTGAATACCCGTTCCAGCAGCGCCCTGGAAAACTTTTACCGTTTCGAACAGGAATACATGGACCTGACGGAGGAGCTGAACGACAGCATTGTAAAGGATGAGACCATGATGCTGGAGCGCAATATCCGGCTGATGAGCAGGGATTATACCGCCCACGCGGAGGCGGCGGTTCAGGCCAAACGCGGGAGAAATGTTGAGGAATACCGGACTTTTTATGAAGAAACGGAGCGGATCTACGGGTATATCAGTACCTACATCTACGAACTCAACAGCCTTCGCTTCCGGCAGAATTCGGAGAATTACCGGCTGATGCTGAATGCTTTCAGCCAGATGGAGATTTTCAGCCTGATTCTGATCCTGATTGTTTTCGGCCTGATCAGCGGCGTGGCTTCGCTCCTTGTCCATGCGATGATCCGTCCCCTGACATCTCTTGCCAGCGCGGCAAACCGCGTGGCGGAGGGTGATCTGGACGTCTCCGTAGGGGAGGCCATGTCGGACGATGAGGTCGGGATCGTGACAAACGCCTTCAGCAAGATGCTTGACAGCATCCGCCTGTATATCATGCGCCAGCGTACCGCCCTGGAGACCGAGGCGCGTATGAAGCAGCAGGAACTCTCGATGGCAGCGCACCTCAGGGAAGCGCAGCTGAGATATCTGCAGGCCCAGATCAATCCACATTTCCTCTTTAACAGCCTCAACGCCGGGGCCCAGCTGGCCATGCTGGAAGGAGCGGAAAAAACGGAAGATTTCCTTGGGCGCATGGCGGATTTTTTCCGCTATAATGTTAAGAAGACCGGCGGAACGGCTACTCTGGAGGAGGAGATTGCCTCGGTGGACAATTATATCTATATCCTGAATGTCCGCTTCGCCGGCGATATCCACTACAGCTGCCGGATCGGGGACGGCATTCCCCTGAAAGAGATCGAGATGCCGAGCATGATTCTTCAGCCGATTGTGGAAAATGCCATCCAGCACGGGATCCACGACGATCATGAGAACGGAAAGGTGCTTCTTAGCGCCGAGCGGATCGGGCCGGAGGAGAATGAGACGGGCAGGGAGTGCATCTGCATCACGGTCAGCGACAATGGATGCGGCATGACCAGCGCCCAGCTGGAGGCTCTGATGAAACTGTCTGAGGACAGGAGAAGCTGGGAAAACAGGGGAAATGTCCCGCCCGGGATTCCGGAGGGCGGCAGAGATACGGAGCAGAAAGCCGTTTCTGAAGAGGGGGCGGCAGACGCCGGGGAAAGCCGCGGGCAGGGCTCCGGTACAGGCTCTGCCGGTATCGCTCTGGCGAATGTCATGTCCCGGCTGGAACTGTATTATAATGAAAAGAACCTGTTTTCCATCTGGAGCGACGGCGCGGGCTGCGGCACGGAAGTGACGGTTCTGCTTCCAATACAGAAAAAAAGGGAAGAGGACAGGCTTTCCGGACAGGAATGACGATAGAAAGGGTATCGTGCCATGTACAGAATCCTTCTTGCGGACGATGAGGGGATCATGCTGGGGGCGCTCAGCGAAATCATACGCAGGCAGTACGGTTCGGAAGTGGAAGTGGCTCTTGCCAAAAGCGGACGGACTGCGATCGAACAGGCAGAGAGCTTTCATCCGGATATTATATTCATGGATATCCAGATGCCGGGCATCAACGGAATCCAGGCGATTCGGGAGATCCGTTCCTTCAACAGTTCCTGCCTGTTTTACGTGATTTCAGCTTATGACAAGTTTGACTACGCGCAGGACGCGATCGCCCTGGGCGTGGAAAAGTACCTGATGAAGCCGATTTCCCGGAAGACGGTTATTGAGACCCTTGACGAGGCGATGGCCAAGGTGGATCAGTTCCGCGCAAAACGCTCGGAGCAGCTGGAGATCCAGGAAAAGCTGGAAACTGTGATACCGGTTGTGGAGAACGGTTTTGTCTCCAGTCTTCTGCTGGCAAATGATATACAGGATGAGGAGTATTATAAACAGCTGCTTGAAATATCGGAGGATTACGCCTACGCGGAAGTGCTCCAGCTTGGCAGCGGGATCCGGGACGGCAGGCTGGAAAGCCCGGTGGGAAGCCGGCTGAAGGCACAGGAGTCTTACAGCCGGATCCGCTCCATCGTCAAATCCTTTCAGCGCTGCATTATCGGACCGGTCATGTCCGACCGGATCGTCCTGGTCATCCCCTGCGGGCAGGAACATTTCGGCTATGAAGAACGCATCGAGGCAATTGACCGGATCCGCCAGATTATTCTGCGCCTGGAGGAAAAGCTCGAACTCAAATTCCGCTGCGGAATCGGCAGAATCTGCAGAATCGGGGACTTCAGCATCAGTTACCAGGAAGCGGTTTCAGCCCTTCAGAATTCCAGATCCAGGGTAACGCATACAGACGACCTGACCCGGCAGGGGATTATCGAAGATAATTATCCCATCGAGCTGGAGAGAGACGAGTTCGCCTGTCTTGCAAGAGGGGACGTGGACGGGGTGCGCAGGAATATCAACGCCTTTTTTGACTGGATGCTCGCCAAGGATCCGGAGGATCTGGACAGTATGAGGCTGAAGGCGCTGGAGCTCCTGCTCAGGGCCGAACAGGAAGCTTTCCATGCAGGCGCCGTCAACTACGCCTACAGCTATCGCAAAGACTATCTGACACAGGTTACGGCCCTGCCGGACGCGGAACGGATCCGCGGCTGGTTTACAGATCATATGCTGAGCATCACCGGGGTGATCCGGGACCGCATTGAGAACCAGTCCGAATCCGCAGTGGCCCGTGCGCAGAAATATATCCGCGAGCACTATATGAGTGAGATTTCACTGGACGACGTGTCGAAGGAAGTCAATGTCAGTCCCTATTATTTCAGCAAGCTTTTCAAGGAAGAAGTAGGAGAGAATTTCATCGATTATCTGACCTCTGTCCGGATTGACCGTGCGAAAAACGCTCTCCGGGATCCGGCCTTGTCCGTGCGGGAGGTCGGCGCCATGTCCGGTTACTCGGATCCCAATTATTTCAGCCGGATCTTTAAAAAACAGACCGGTATGACGCCCAGAGAATACCGGGATTCGCTGAAGGGCTGAGACCGGCGGAGGAGGCCGGGGCGGCTGTATCCGGGAGGAATCCTCTCATGACTGCAGCAGATATGATGCGATGAAGACTGAACCGGCGGAAGGAGACTGGAATGCGCAGATGGTTCGGAAAATGGATGCGGTATATGATTCTGGCTGTCCTGGTACTGTCCCTGGGCGGCTGTTCCGGAGGCGGAGACCTGCCTGTGGAAGCCGGCTCCAAGGAGAGTGAAGCAGCCGGCGGACCGGTCCGGATCGGCCTGTGTTTTGATTCATTCGTGATCGAGCGCTGGCTCAGGGACCGGGATGTTTTTGTATCCACAGCCCAGAGCCTGGGGGCCGAGGTCAATGTACAGAATGCCAATGGAGAAGTGGAGGAGCAGATTGAGCAGATCCGCTATCTGATCTCCAGAAAGATGGACGTCATCGTGATTATCGCGATCGACGGGGAAGCCCTGACCGATGTGGTGCAGGAGGCAAAGAACGCGGGGATTGTGGTGATTTCCTATGACCGCCTGATCCGCGGGGCGGACACGGACCTCTATATTTCATTTGACAATGAGATGGTGGGAACCCTGATGGGAGAGGCTCTGGTGGAGGCCCTTCCGGAAGGGGGAAAAGTCTTTGAGATCCTCGGCTCCGAGAGCGACAATAATGTCTGGCAGCTGAAGAAAGGCTTTGAGGAGGCCATCGAAGGGCACGGTATTGATATCGTCTATGAGTCCTTCTGCGAAAACTGGCTGGCGGAACTTGCTTTTGACAAGGTGAATGAAGGCCTGGAACAGACCGGGGGAAAAGTGGACGGCGTCATGTGCGGAAACGACGATCTGGCAGGGCAGGCGATCAAGGCGCTCACGGAGAACCGCATAGCCGGGACCGTGCCGGTCGTGGCGCAGGATGCGGAGCTCTCCGCCTGTCAGAGGATCGTTGAAGGGACCCAGACCATGACCGTATACAAATCAGTCGACGAGGAAGCAAGAATCGCCGCTTGCTTCGCCGTGGAGATGGCTCAGGGAAAGGATATCAGGGATGAGAGCCTGGACTACCACACGTCAGAGACGATCTTTGACGGGGCCGGTGAGGTACCCTGCTATGCGCTTGAACCGGCGGCTGTGACGAAGGAGAACATCGACGATGTGATCATAGGGGGCGGCTTCCATCAGAAAGAGGATGTATACTTAAACGTAAACGGATAAGTTTCCTGTTCGCAGCAGGTTCGGCGGTGAATGCAGCTGTGTGATTCTTGTATGAAGCAGCCGGATCCCTCACGGGACAAAGTCTGCGGTCAGGAAACGGCGGATACGGACAACAGGGGCTTGCATTTTTAAATGAGCTGGTGTATTGTACTCAAAAACCACTGCGGGAAAAACCACTGACATAACAGACAGGAAAGGAGCGTTCAGGAACATCTGCTTGGAGCGCTCCTTTTTTCTGCCGGTAATGATGAGGAATCTGAACTATGAGTGAAACAAAGGAGCTGTTCCATGTCGCAGACATCTTCGGGGAGGATGTGTTCAATGACCGGGTAATGCAGGAACGCCTTCCGAGGCGGGTCTACCGGGAGCTTCGCAGGACGATCGAGGAGGGCAAGGACCTGGATCCGCTGGTGGCGGACGAGATCGCCGAAGCGATGAAGGAATGGGCGATCGGGAAGGGGGCGACCCATTATACGCACTGGTTCCAGCCGCTCACCGGCGTAACGGCGGAGAAGCATGATTCTTTTCTGACCGCGCCCAGGCAGGACGGCTCTGTTCTGCTGGAGTTTTCCGGGAAAGAGCTGATCAAGGGAGAACCGGATGCGTCTTCCTTTCCGTCCGGCGGCCTCAGAGCGACTTTCGAGGCGCGCGGCTACACGGCCTGGGATCCGACTTCCCCGGCTTTTATCCGCAGGGACGCGGCCGGCGCGATTCTGTGCATTCCGACTGCTTTCTGCTCCTACAATGGAGAAGCCCTGGATTTCAAGACCCCGCTCCTTCGTTCCATGGAGGCGATCAACGAACAGTCCCTGCGTCTGATCCGTCTGTTCGGCAATACCCGCTCCGCCCGCGTGACGCCCTCTGTAGGGCCTGAGCAGGAATATTTCCTGGTGGACGCCGATGCCTTCCGCCAGAGGAAGGACCTGATCTATGCCGGAAGGACGCTGTTCGGCGCCATGCCGCCCAAGGGACAGGAGCTGGACGATCATTATTTCGGCGTACTGCGCCAGAGGGTCGCGTCCTTTATGAAGGATGTGAATGAAGAGCTGTGGCGCCTGGGCGTGCCGGCCAAAACCCAGCATAATGAGGCGGCTCCGGCCCAGCATGAGCTGGCGGTGATCTATGAATCGGCTTCTCTTGCGCTGGATAACAACCATATCGTCATGCAGACGCTGAAGAAAGTGGCCGCAGCGCATCATATGAGATGCCTGCTTCATGAAAAGCCTTTTGCGGGGGTGAACGGCTCCGGCAAGCATAACAACTGGTCTCTTGCGACGGACGACGGGATCAATCTGCTGGATCCGGGCAAGACTCCTCACCAGAATATCCAGTTTCTTCTGGTACTTGCCTGCATCCTCAGGGCAGTGGACATGCACGCGGATCTTCTGCGCGAATCAGCCGCGGATCCGGGCAATGATCACAGACTGGGCGCGAATGAGGCTCCGCCTGCCATTATCTCCGTTTTCCTGGGAGATCAGCTGGACGACGTGGTGATGCAGCTGATCCAGACCGGTACGGCGACCAGTTCCATCAAGGGCGGAAGGCTGAAGACGGGCGTCAGTACGCTGCCCAACTTTTCAAAGGACGCGACAGACAGGAACCGGACCAGTCCTTTTGCCTTTACGGGGAATAAATTTGAGTTCCGGATGGTCGGCTCCAGAGATTCCATCGCCGCTCCGAATATTGTCCTGAACACCATCGTCGCGGAAGCTTTCGCAGACGCCTGCGATGTTCTGGAGAAAGCGGAGGATTTCGATCTGGCTGTCCATAACATGATCAAGCGTTACCTGACCGACCACCAGAGAATCATTTTCAACGGCAACGGATACTCCGATGAATGGGTCAGTGAGGCGGAGCGGAGAGGGCTTCCGAATATAAAATCCATGGTGGATGCGATTCCCGCCCTGACTTCCCCGGTATCGATTGAACTGTTCCGCCGCTTCGGCGTCTTTACGGAATCCGAGCTCAGGTCCAGGGCTGAAATCAAATATGAGCTCTATGCCAAGGCGATCCATATCGAGTCCCGGACCATGATCGACATGGCTTCCAAATCGATCATCCCGGCGGTCATTCACTGGACCAGGAACCTGGCCGATTCCGTGACGGCCGTCCGGCAGGCAGGGGTGGAACCGGAAGTTCAGCTCGCTCTGCTTGCGGAATCCAATGAACTTCTGACCAGAACGAAGCTTGCCCTGCAGGAACTGTCCGATCTGACTGAAAAAGCGGAAGAGCAGCTGGAAGGCCGGGATCGTGCGGTATTCTATCATGAACATATTATGCCGGCCATGGAAGCGCTGCGCACTCCGGTTGACAGACTGGAGATGATCGTGGACAAGGATATGTGGCCGATGCCTTCCTACGGCGACCTGCTCTTTGAAATCTGATGACAAATGCTTCAAAAGCCTGCCTCCCTCTGTGCGGGGCAGGCTTCTGCGTTTTGTGCGCAGATCGCATTGCCGCGCAGCGCGCGGCTTCGAGCGAAGGCAGCGGATTCGTGTACATCGGCCTGATTTGCAAGCCGCGCAGCGCGCGGCTTCGAGCGCATTACGCACGCAGAGAATATACAGGGAAACGCTTTTTCCGGGGTATCAATAATTGTCATTCAGAATAAATCAGCGTTTCCTTAAAAAGAATCGTGCAAATTACACAAATCACGTTGATTTTTTTGGAAAAAAAGCTTACACTATATTCATACTTATGGTGAATATGAATAGTTTTCTGTTCGATCTGACTGTAGAATCCGCATTTTCATACGAGAGAGTGCGGAACTTCTTAACTATGGAAGCGCTTTGCGGGGCATCTGCCCCTGCAGGCAGGAGCAGATCGTTGATGAAACTTTACGCAAGGAGGGTATGCCCATGATATCAAACCAGGTGCTGCAGTCTACTCTGGACGGCCTCAAGGTGATCAGCAGAGTTGATATGTGTATCATGGATACGGAAGGCATCGTGCTTGCCGCGACTTTTGAGCAGGCGGAGAATTTCCGTGAGGCGGTACTTGAATTCGAGAATTCGCCTGCCGAGAGCCAGGTGATTTCCGGTTTTCAGTTTTTTAAAGTTGTGGACGATACACAGCTGGAATATATCCTGATCGCGAGCGGCAGCTCGGACGACGTATACATGGTCGGCAAGATGGCTGCCTTCCAGATCCAGAGCCTCCTGGTGGCATACAAGGAGCGCTTTGACAAGGACAACTTTATCAAGAATCTGCTGCTTGACAATCTGCTTCTGGTTGATATCTATAACAGGGCAAAGAAGCTTCATATTGATTCCGAAGCGCGCCGCGTCGTCTATATTCTGGAGCTGGATACGGAACGGGAAAACAGCTCCCTTGAGACGGTGCGCAGCCTGATCGGCACCAAGAACAGCGATTTCGTCACGGCAGTGGATGAGAAGAGTGTGATTATCGTCAAGGAACTGTTCCCGGATGAAGGAAATGACCGTCTGGAAGAGGTTTCGAAACTGATTCTCGGCGCCCTTCCGGAGGAGAGAAGGGGGAACGCGCTGATTGCCTACGGTACGGTAGTGAACGAGCTGAAGGAAGTTTCCCGCTCCTACAAGGAAGCCCGCATGGCTCTGAATGTAGGGAAGATTTTCTTCGCCGACCGTCAGATCATCGCCTACAGCAGTCTTGGGATCGGCCGCCTGATTTATCAGCTTCCGATACCGCTCTGCAAGATGTTCATCAAGGAAGTTTTCGAGGGCAAGTCTCCGGACGATTTTGATGAGGAGACCCTGATTACCATCAATAAGTTCTTCGAGAACAGCCTGAATGTCTCGGAGACCTCCAGGCAGCTTTACATTCACCGCAATACTCTGGTGTACAGGCTTGACAAGCTGCAGAAGCAGACCGGTCTCGACCTGAGGGTGTTTGAGGACGCCATTACTCTGAAGATTGCCCTGATGGTTGTCAAATATATGAAGTATATGGAAAACCAGGATTATTGACTGAGACCGCCTGGCTTGCGGGAGCAGGCGTGAATGCAGGCCACTGCACGGGATGCGGCGGCCTGTCTTTCTTTTACTCAGAACTTCACCGCGCGGGTGCGCCTTTGCCGCAGGTCCGCACGTGCGCTTTGCAGCATGCTGTGCTGAGAGCCGTGAATATTCTTTATGCAGAAGGGAAGGAGTCGGTAAGGTGGCGGATGAGACTTTTGTCTTCAGGCAGAAACTGAAAGGACTTACAGACCTGGCCGGGGAACAGGGGATGAGGCTGGACATCGGGCAGGTGAAAAAAGCGCTGGAAGGAACCGGGCTTGACGAGTCAAAGCTTTCTCTGGTGTGCGATTATCTGCTGCAGGCAGGAATTGAACTGACGGATCCGGATCAGGGAGAGGAGAGCCGGTCCGGGCGGCGCGGCATCCTTGAGCTGTACCTGGAGGAGCTTGACAGGATCCTGCCGGTGGACGAGAAGGAAGAATTCAGACTTTTCCGCCGGGCTTCTTCAGGGGATTCAGAGGCCAGGAACAGGCTGGTCGAACTTTATCTCCAGACTGTGTGCGACCTGGCGGGAGAGTTTGACCTGACCGGAAAGGCAGGCCGCGGACAGCAGGCTGCTCAGTCCGTTTCCGGGCGCCTTGCACAGACAGATCCGGAGGATCTGGTACAGGAGGCCAATATCGGCCTTCTTCTTGCCATGGATCAGCTGTCCGTGGAAGACTCGCTGTCCGCTTATCGCGTAAAAATTCTCAACAGTGTCACGTCCTATCTGGAGGAATGGCTCAGGGGAGAGGAAGAGGCGCTCAGAAGCGACCGGAGAATATTGAGGAATATGAATCAGCTCGCCGATGCCGCCAGAGAGCTTGAGGGGGAAAATGGAGAGAAACCCTCCGCCGAGGAGCTTTCCGCCTACCTGGAACTGCCCCTGGAGAGAATTCTGGATCTGCTCAGGGTGGGAGGAGAAAAAATGAAGGCAGAGGATCTTTGAGCTTCCTCTGCCTTTTCTGTATCCGCTGATTTCCTGTCAGCCTTCCTCCGCTGTTTTTTCGGGGAGGGTGAGGCGGACTCTGCCGATCCGCTTCCGGTTCATGCTCTCGACGCTCAGGACGAGGCCGTCTTCGGTCTGTACTTTTTCATGCGCGACAGGCAGATGATCCAGTCGCTCGATCACATATCCCCCGATGGAATCATATTCCTTAGAGCTGAGGGAGGTTCCGATGCGGTCATTGATATCGTCCAGCTTGACGCCGCCCTCAATCAGGTATTCCCGCTCCGACAGCTTCCGGATCCATTCTTTTTCGTTTTCGTCGTATTCATCCCGGATCTCCCCGACCAGTTCTTCCATCAGATCTTCGAAGGTCAGCATGCCGGCCGCGGATCCGTATTCGTCAAGAACGATAGTAAGCGTGGCGGAATTCTCGCGCATTTCCGCAAGGAGGTCGGAGACCGGTTTTGTTTCAAAGGTATAGTAGGGAGCGTACATGAGATCCTTCGGGCGGAAGGAGTTCCTGTCCTCTACAAAGCAGAAATCTTTGAGATTCAGGACGCCTACGATATGGTCCCTGTCCTTCTCGTAAACAGGAAGTCTTGTAAAACGCTCGGAACGGTAGATCTCAGCGACAGTGTCGTAGTCGTCCTCCGTGCTTACAACCACCATGTCCGCGCGGGGGACCATAATATCGCTGGCGGTCTGATCGCCGAAATCATATACATTATTGATCATCTCCCGCTCCGTGCCGGTCGTCTCCCCGTCTTCGTGGCTGACATCGACAAGCGTCCGGATCTCATCCTCCGTGACCAGGCTGTCGGCATTTTCCACGCGGATGTGCAGAAGCTTCATTACGCCTCCGGCCAGGTGATTTACCAGAAAAATCAGGGGCGTCATCACGACCATGAGGAAATGGATGATCCCGCCGTAGCGCAGGGAAAGTTTTTCCGAATTTGCGTTCGCGGCATTTTTCGGCGTGATCTCCCCGAAAATCAGTACAATCAGGGTGAGGGCGCCGGTCATGAAGCCTACGGATCTGCTCCCGAATAAGGAGATCGCCAGCGTTGTGGCCAGCGAAGAAGCGGAAATGTTGACGATATTGTTGCCGATCAGGATGCAGCTGAGCATCTTGTCGGAGGAATCGAGTATTTGAAGAACTCTGGCGGCCTTCCGGTTTCCGTCATCTGCGAGATTCTTCAGGCGGATCCGGTTTACAGTGGTAAGTGCTGTCTCAGCCGACGAGAAAAAACCGGACAGGATGATCAGAATCAGCAGGATCAGTCCCTGGATGATTTGCTCAGATGACAAAGCGTTACCAGCTCCTTTCTGTGTTTGAACAGTCATTCAGCGCTAGAATACAATAGGATAAGGAAAAATGCAAACACAGTTCCTGTTCACGGCCAGGGTATTATTTTTGGTTTTGACAGCACAAGTCCGCTTATGCTATATTAAAAAAGTCTGAATTATATCAGGACAGATCCTGCGGCTGTCTGCTGCAGGTGCAGTCTGTAACGATATTCGAACAGGTATCCTGCCGCACGGCAGGTCCGTCTGAACCTCCCCGCTGAGGGGAGTATCTCCGGAACATCCATTCCAGAGCCGAACTTCCGGCGAAGAGTCTTCCGGAGCTTCTGAATGATCAATCCCCTTGTTAAGCAGAATTCAAAACCGGCAGATTTTTCTGTTTTCCGGTTTGTGTGTCTTTATGTATTTTTTCATAGAAAGCAGGTTATATGAACAGAGAAAATTATGAACTTCTTTCCGCGTCCCTTCTGAAGGATATGGCGAAAAAAAGAGGGATCCGGGGGCTGTCCGCCATGCGCAAGAGCCAGGTCGTGGATGCGCTTGTGGAATATGACAGGCAGAAGGAGGCTGCTGCGGAAAAAACCGGTTCCGGCGAAGAGGAAGCTGTTTCCCGGACTGCAGGCGCGGAGAATGTGACAGCAGACAGAGCGGATTCTCTCTCCCGCACCGCAGCTGCGGAGCGCACGGCGGATTCAGACACGCCGGAGAGTTCTTCCCGGCGTTCCGGAGGGGAGAATTCCGCGGCAAATAACGGCGAACAGCGCAGCAGCCGCTATGCTGCAGGCAGATATGCGGACGAAAGGCGGCCGGCGGGGACGGACAGATCTCAGGATAACGGGACAAGAAGCTTCAGACAGCGTCCGGCCGGAGACCGCCCTGATGCCCAGCGTCCGGCCGGAGACCGTTCGGAGCTTCAGCGTCCGTCAGCAGGCCGTCCTGATGTCCAGCGTTCCGCAGCAAAGCCGGAAGGTCAGCGCCCTGCGGCAGTGCGTCCGGAAGGTCAGCGCCCTGCAGCAGTGCGTCCGGAAGGTCAGCGCCCTGCGGCAGTGCGTCCGGAAGCTCAGCGCCTGACTGCGGCCCGTCCCGAAGCGCAGCGCCTGTCTGCAGTGCGTCCGGAAGGCCAGCGTCCGTCTGCGGCCCGCCCGGAAGTCCAGCTGCAGGAAGAGAGAAGTATCCAGAGCCAGACAGACGAAGCAAATGCCGTATTCCTGAGTGAGAATGACCGTCCCCCGATGGATCTGCGCCAGCTGGATTCCGGCAATATGGCGGAGGGCGTCCTGGAGGTCATGGCGGACGGTTACGGATTTATCCGGAGCAACAATTATCTGCCTGGCGACGATGACGTATATGTCTCTCCCTCCCAGATCCGGCGTTTTAATCTCAAGACAGGAGACCTGGTCGGCGGGAATACCAGGGTTCACACACAGCAGGAAAAATTCAGCGCGCTTCTCTTCGTCAGGACAATCAACGGCATGAGTCCGTCAGAAGCGTCCAGGCGCTATAATTTTGAGGATATGACTCCGGTCTTTCCGGACGAACGGCTCCGCATGGAGCGGACGGGCAGAGAACTGGCGATGCGGATCGTGGATCTTCTTTCCCCGATCGGGAAAGGGCAGCGCGGTATGATCGTATCGCCCCCGAAGGCTGGAAAGACGACTCTGCTGAAGGATATTGCGCGCTCGATTCTGCGCAACAATCCGGAGATGCATCTGATCATTATGCTGATCGACGAGCGGCCTGAGGAGGTCACGGATATCCGCGAGGCTATTGTCGGGGAAAATGTGGAAGTTCTGGATTCCACCTTCGATGAGACGCCGGAGCATCACAGGAGAGTGGCCGAGATGGGAATCGAGAGGGCGAAGCGCCTTGTGGAACACTGTACGGACGTCACGATCCTGCTGGATTCCATTACCCGTCTGGCCAGAGCCTACAACCTCATCGTTCCGCCCTCCGGCAGGACCCTTTCGGGCGGTCTGGATCCGGCGGCCCTTCATCCCCCGAAGCGCTTCTTCGGAGCAGCCCGCAACATGCGGGAGGGAGGAAGCCTGACCATCCTCGCCACAGCGCTGGTGGATACAGGTTCCAAGATGGACGACGTGGTCTACGAGGAATTCAAGGGAACCGGCAACATGGAACTGATTCTCGACAGGAAGCTCTCAGAGCGGAGAGTCTTCCCGGCGATCGACATTGTCAAGTCCGGCACGCGCCGGGACGATCTGCTGCTGGATCCGGCGGAGGCCGAAGCGGCGCTGTCCATGCGGAGGGCCCTGAACGGCATGAAGGGGGAGGAAGCGGTTGAGAGGATTCTGGATCTCTTCGCCCATACCAGGAACAATGCGGAACTGGTAGCCAGAGTCAAGGGGAGCAGGATCATTTAAGCGGCGTTTAAAAGGCGTTTAAAAGGCTGAAAAAAGTGGTTGAATTCAAATTATGACCATGCTATAATTACGAAGCTGTTTCCGAGGGCGGCAGTCTGCCGCGGCGCCATTGAGGACGATGGCGTTCGGAGAACGGCGAACTGCATGGACTTGCAGGGATTGCCCGGAAGGCCGGGAAAAGGCGCACTGTACTGGGACAGGAGCGCAGGCAGTTCACAGAAAAAGAAAGAGGAGAAGAGAGATGAGAGAGAAGATTCATCCGAAATATTTTCAGGCAACTGTTACCTGCAACTGCGGGAATACTTTCGTAACCGGTTCCACCAAGCCGGAGATCCATGTTGAAATCTGCTCCAAGTGCCATTCATTCTATACCGGCCAGCAGAAAGCGACACAGGCACGCGGCCGTATCGATAAGTTCAACAGAAAGTATGGTTTTTCTGCCAAGTAATTACAGGTTTGAAGCAATAAGGGTTGAGGTGAAAACCTCAACCTTTTTTCGAATTCATTTTATACCGTGAAATTGAAACCGGAGCGGAGATTGTTTATGAAGTATTCAAATATAGGCGGTCAGGCGGTCATGGAAGGCGTCATGATGCGCAACGGCGGGCGCTATGCGGTGGCTGTGCGGACTGCGGACAGACGGATCACCGTGAAGACGGGGCTCTATAACGGAGTGATCCGGAACAGGAAGATTGCCGGGATTCCCATCATCCGCGGGATGGTGAGTTTTGTGGATTCCCTGTATCTGGGGATGAAGAGCCTCATGTTCTCCGCCGATCTTTTTGCCGAGGAGTCGGAACAGGAACTTGAGGAGCGGCTGAAGGATGAGATGAAAAAAGCTGAAAAGAATGCCGCGAAGCTCAGAAAGCAGGGAAAAGAGGAGGAAGCGGCGGCGCTTCTGGAGAAAACCGGGAAGAATGCCGATGAAGAGCGCCGGAAGCTGAGTGAGCGCTCCCGCTCTGAGACCGGAAAGAGCGAGGATTCCGACAATTCCCTCCTGCTCGGCCTGACAGTCGCATTCTCACTGGTCGTTTCCATTGCCCTTTTCATGATGCTGCCTTTCGCCCTTTCCAGAATCCTTCACAGGGTGACGGAATCGGAGCTTCTGATCTCGATCGCGGAAGGCCTGCTCAGGATGGCCATATTTTTCGGCTATATGCTCCTGATTTCCCGTATGAAGGATATTCAGAGAACTTTTATGTATCACGGGGCGGAACACAAATGCATCAACTGTATTGAACACGGGCTGGAACTGAATGTGGAGAACGTCCGGAAAAGTTCGAGACAGCATAAGAGATGCGGAACCAGTTTTCTCCTCTTTGTCATGATCGTCAGCGTAATCTTTTTCCTCTTTATCCGGACAGACAGCCTGGGGCTGAGGATCCTGATCCGTCTGCTGCTTATTCCCGTTATTGCGGGGGTTTCCTTTGAATTTATCCGGCTGGCAGGCCGTTATGACAACTTTTTTGTAAACCTGCTCAGCAAGCCCGGGCTTGCCCTGCAGAGACTTACGACCCGTGAGCCGGACGATTCCCAGATTGAGGTCGGGATCGCGTCCGTCGAGGCGGTTTTCAACTGGAAGAAGTACCTGAATGAGAACTTCGGCGCAAGCTATGAGCTGACGCCGGAGGATGAGCCTTCCCACGGGGAGGAAGTGTTTACACTGGGGCTTTGACTGTGTCGGAGACCGGACGCCCGGGCGTACTTCCGCCACGGCGGAGAGGATATGGAAAGGCAGTGTGAGGAATCCGGCATGACCTACAGGGAGGCATATGAGCAGGGCGTAAAAGAACTGAAAGGACATGGAGTTCCCGACGCGGATCTGGATGCTTTTTATCTGCTGGAACATGCTTCCGGCGGCCGTCTCAGCCGGGCGAAGTATCTGGCCTGCAGGGAAGACCCTATTGACGGAACGCTTTTTGGAAGTTATCTTGCGCTGCTTGCGCTCAGGGGGAAACGGATTCCCCTGCAGCAGATTACGGGAAGCCAGGAATTCTGCGGGCTCAGCTTTCAGGTGAACGGGAATGTCCTGATTCCGCGGCAGGATACGGAGACCCTGGTGGAGGAGGCGCTCAGGATTCTCAGGCCCGGAATGCGCGTCCTGGATCTGTGTACCGGATCAGGCTGCATTATCATCAGCCTGAAGAAACTGTGTCCGGGGATCCGGGCATCTGCCTGCGAGCTTTCCGCTGAAGCGCTCAGAACCGCCCGGCAGAATGCGGAGAATCATCAGACGGAGATTTCTTTTTTTCAGGGAGATCTTTTTGAAGCGCTTCCTGCCGGGGACAGATATGATATGATTGTCTCAAATCCCCCTTATATTGAATCCGGCGAGATCCGGACTCTGATGGAGGAAGTGCGGCTTTATGAGCCGCGCATTGCGCTGGACGGGGGAGAGGACGGCCTTCTTTTTTACCGCAGAATCGCCGCAGAAAGTACGGAATTTCTTGCGGGGGAGGGCTGGCTGGTCTTTGAGACAGGCTGCAGCCAGGGAAGAGCGGTTGCGGAACTGATGGAGCGAAACGGCTTTTCCGGCGTGCGGATCTGCAGGGACCTGGCAGGTATGGACCGGGTGGTGCTCGGCAGGCTGGGCCGGTGAGGACAGCTGCAGGAAGCGGCAGCAGACGAAAGCGGCGTGGACCCGGCCGGCCGAACGGTGAGAGCTGCAGCAGCAGCGGCAGAGGGGACCGCGGTCCTAAGAGGCCTGTATGGAGGAGATATGTTTGACCAGCTGAATGAGGTGACAGGAAGACTGGAGGAGATCATGCGCATGCTCTCGGAGCCGGAGACCCTGAAAGATCCTGAGCTTCTGCAGAAGCTGATGAAGGAGCAGGCGGCTCTTTCGCCGCTTGTGGAGTGTTACAGAAAGCTTCTGAAAGCAGAGCAGACTGTTGAGGACGCGCTGAAGATGCTCAGGGAGGAGTCCGACGAGGAGATGCTCCAGATGCTGCGCGAAGAGCTGTCTTCAGCGAAGGAGGAGGTCCTGAAGCGGAAGGAGGAGCTGAAGATCATGCTTCTTCCGAAGGACCCGAATGATGAGAAAAATGTTGTCGTGGAGATCAGGGCCGGCGTCGGAGGAGATGAAGCTGCCCTCTTCGCGGCGGAGATATACCGCATGTATGCCCACTACGCAGACCGTATGGGCTGGAAGACAGAGCTGACTTCCGTCAGCGAGAACGGCCTGGGCGGATTCAAGGAATGCGTCTTTCTGATCAACGGACAGGGCGCCTATTCCAGACTCAAGTATGAATCCGGCGTACACAGGGTCCAGCGGGTTCCGGAGACGGAATCGGGCGGCAGGATCCACACTTCCGCCGTGACGGTCGCGATTATGCCGCAGGCGGAGGAGATTGATTTCCATCTGGATCTGAACGAGTGCCGCTTCGATGTGTTCAGGGCTTCCGGAAATGGCGGACAGTGCGTCAATACCACAGACTCCGCGGTCCGGCTGACCCATATTCCGACAGGCATCGTAGTCAGCTGCCAGGATGAGAAATCACAGCTGAAAAACAAGGATAAAGCGCTGAAGGTGCTGCGCGCGAAACTCTACCAGCTTGAACTTGACCGCCGCCACGACGCGGAGGCGGAGGAGCGCAGAAGCCAGGTCGGGAGCGGCGACCGTTCGGAAAAGATCCGCACTTATAACTTCCCGCAGGGAAGAGTGACGGATCACAGGATTAAGCTGACTCTTTACCGGATCGAACAGATCATAGACGGCGACCTGGACGAGATCATCGACAGCCTGGCCGCGGCTGATCAGGCCCGGAAGCTTGCGTCAAGCGGATCGGACGTGGCCTGAGAGGGCGGAAAAGACAAAGTCGCGCATTCTCCGTTCCGCTTCGGGCGGCCCGGAGCGTCCCCGGACGGCCTGCAGCATGGCGGGAGCGCCGGGTCAGAATTGACAGAGAGGAAAACAGATATGGCATCCTGGGAAGATAATGTAAGGAAAGTAGTCCCCTATACACCGGGGGAGCAGCCGAAAATCGCCAATATTATCAAGCTGAATACCAATGAAAATCCCTATCCGCCGTCGCCGGCAGTCTTAAAGGCACTGCGCGAAACAGACGGGGATTATCTGCGCAGATATCCGGACCCGAAGTCCCAGGACCTGACAGAAGCCTTTGCCCGGCTTCACGGGATCAGCAGCAGCAGGGTTTTTGCCGGGGTAGGGTCGGATGACGTGCTGGCCATGTGCTTCCTGACCTTCTTCAATTCGGAAAAGCCGGTACTGTTTCCCGATATCACCTATTCTTTCTATGATGTATGGGCGGACCTGTTCCGGATCCCCTACAGGACAGTCCCGCTGGATGAGAACTTCGGGATCGTAAAGGAAGACTATTACGGGGAGAACGGCGGGGTCATTTTCCCGAATCCGAATGCGCCCACCGGCATTCCCATGAAGCAGTCGGATGTGACGGATATCCTCGACCGCAATAAAGATGTGGTCGTAATTGTGGATGAAGCCTACGTCGATTTCTGCGGCGAGAGCATGCTCGGACTGACCGGAGAATACGAGAACCTCCTGGTGGTGCAGACCCTTTCCAAGTCCCGCGCGCTCGCCGGAATGCGGATCGGATTTGCGGTCGGGAGTGAAAAACTGATCCGTTATCTGAATGACGTCAAGTATTCCTTTAATTCCTACACCATGAATTATACCGCCATCAAAGCGGGGGAGGCCGCCCTGGAGGACCGCGGATATTTCGAGTATACGCGCGAAAAGATCATTGCCACCAGAGAGCGGTCCAAGAAGGAGATGGAAAAGCTCGGCTTTATCGTTACGGATTCCCGCTCCAATTTCCTTTTTGTAAGACATAAGGAAGCGGCGGCAAGGGACCTTTTCCGGGCTCTGAGGGAAGCCGGAATTATTGTACGCTATTTCGATAAGCCAAGGATCGATAACTATCTCCGCATTACTGTCGGTACGGATGAGCAGATGGACACGCTTTTTGCTTTCCTGGAATCCTGGCTGAAAAAAGAAAAAGCCTGAGAAGGGCTCTGAGGAGTATTTTTCATCATGACAAATGCACTTGCAACCTGGTTTGCCAATAATCTCGGCAATATCATGCCGGCTGAACTGGTCGTTTTCATCGTCTCCCTTTTTCCGATTCTGGAGTGCAGGGGAGGACTGATCGTGGCAGCGCTTCTGGGCGTAAAGATGTCCGCGGCAATTCCGATCTGCATCGTGGGGAATGTGCTTCCGGTTCCTTTTATTCTGCTTTTCCTGAAAGCGGTCCTGGACTTTATGAAGAAAACAAGGCTGCGCTTCCTGGCGGAAAAGATTGAGGACCACGCAAAAAAGAAAAACCGGATCATGGAACGCGGTGAATTTCTGGGACTTCTCCTGTTTGTCGGGATTCCGCTTCCCGGAACCGGGGCATGGACAGGATCCCTGATCGCCACACTGTTCGGCATGGACCGTAAAAAGGCAGTCCCGGCCATCCTTCTCGGCGTTCTGATGGCGACCGTGATTATGACTGTTTTCTCCTATGCATTTCTCGCAAATGTAGTCGGATAAGCGGATCCTCCGCATTTTCCGGGATCATGGCAGGGGAGAAGCTGCGATGCGGACGGCGGCGCTGAAGGGAAAGCGGGAGAACGGCCGCGGCAGGGCGGTATCCGCCGGGATTGCGGCGGCAGCAGCTGCATGAAAGAAGGGCTCCGGCTGTGCGGCGGGGAAGATAAACCAGGGAGGTACGGTATGGCTTCCTATGAAAATTTTGCAAGAGTCTACGACACGTTTATGGACAATGTCCCTTACGGGGAATGGGCCGGGTTCCTGACAGGCCTGCTCAGGGAATACGGCATCCGTGACGGAATCCTTCTGGATCTGGGCTGCGGAACAGGATCCCTGACGCAGATCCTGGCAGAGTCCGGATATGATATGATAGGGGTGGATTCCTCCTCTGACATGCTGGAGATCGCCATGGAGAAGCAGGAGAAAACGCCCGGGCTGCCCGGGAAGATTCTTTACCTGCTCCAGGACATCAGAGAGTTTGAACTGTACGGAACGGTACGGGCAGTGATTTCCAGCTGCGACAGCCTGAATTATCTGACCCGCGAGGAGGATCTGCTGCAGGCCTTTTGTCTTGTCAATAACTATCTCGACCCGGGCGGTCTTTTTCTGTTTGACATGAATACCGTGTACGCATGTGAGACGCTGCTTGCGGATCATACCTTTGCGGAAAGCCGGGAAGACTGCAGCTTTATCTGGGAAAACTATTATGACCCGGTCAGCATGCTGAATGAGTATGACCTGACCCTGTTTCTGCGAAAGGACGCCGGGACGCCGGGCCGGGCGGGTGACCGGTCCCGGGAAGAACTGCCCGACGGAAGCCTTTATCAGCGCTATACGGAGACACACCTGGAGAGGGCTTACCCTCTGGAAAAAGTAAAGGAACTGCTGGAACGGGCAGGTATGGAATATATTACCGCCTTTGACGGCTACAGCTCAGAACCCTGTACGGACCGGAGTGAAAGGATGCTGATTCTGGCCAGAGAGCGGGGAAAGAAACTCTGACCGGGCAGCAGCTGTCCGGAACCCGGACGGCGGAGCTGTTCTGTACGGCGCAATTCCTGCAGATACACTGTTTCCGGGCGATCAGGAGCTGTTATTCAGAATCAATCAGCGTTTCCCTGAAACAGCGCTGCGGGATTACAGGAGAAAAAAGGAGGAGACTGCATGAAGTTTACGAAGATGCATGGAATCGGCAATGACTATGTTTATGTAAACGGATTTGAGGAAAAGATTCCGGATCCGGCGGCTGCTGCCCGCTTTGTCTCGGACCGTCATTTCGGGATCGGCTCGGACGGCCTGATCATCATACAGCCTTCTGACAGGGCGGACTGCATGATGGAAATGTACAACGCCGACGGTTCCCGGGGCCAGATGTGCGGAAACGGAATCCGCTGCGTCGCAAAGTATGTCTATGACAACGGGATCGTTGACAGGACCGGCATTACAGTGGATACCCTTGCCGGGGTTAAAAAACTTGACCTGAACCTGAAAAACGGGAAGGTCGATACGGTCCGCGTGGACATGGGAGCGCCGATTCTGACGCCGGAAAAGATCCCGGTTGATCCGGGAGATTTTCAGTATCTTCCGATGGATGAGGTAAAGCCTTACGGAAGAATGATCCGGAATGCTTTTATCAAAGTCACGGAGGATACGGGAATGTACGGTACCTGCGTGTCCATGGGCAATCCCCACTGTGTCGTGCCTGTGGAGAATCTGGAGAATTTCAATATCCGCTATTACGGTCCTCTTTTTGAGTACAATTCGATTTTCCCGGAGCGGATCAACACGGAATTCATCACAGTAACAGACCGGAAGAACATTTCCATGCGCGTCTGGGAGCGCGGAAGCGGTGAAACCTGGGCTTGCGGTACGGGAGCCTGCGCGGCGGCCGTGGCGGGAGTCCTGAATGACTGGACCGACCGCAGCGTGACAGTCCACCTGCGCGGCGGAAACCTGGAGATCGAATGGGATGAGGAACGCAATACCGTGTTCATGACCGGAAGCGCGACAAAGGTATTTGACGGCGAGATTGACCTGTAAAAAGGAATGCGCCCGGGGCGCGGCAAAAAAGCATCGGGCGGCCGGACAGCGGCGGATGAAAAGAGCGGGAGACCGCTCTTTTTTCTTTTTACGGGCGGCATAACGAAGCAGGAGCGGATTTCAGACGGGCTGTGAAAAGTGTCATCCGGATTACCAAAGTTTAAATTTCGGAGACTAATTTTTACAAATTAAGCTTGATTTGTTAACAATTCTGTGATAAAGTGAGGAAAATTGGTGTTTTTTTTTATGTATCAGCTTATGTGTATGGGAGACTTGCAGTACTGTCCTGGGATGGATAAAATCTTAAGACTATCACGCCAAAGGAGGTTCTGGTAAATAATGAAGAAGGGTATTGCCAAGCTGAGTCTTTTCTTCCTTGCCGCAGGCATGGTATTCGGGAATGCTTCAGCAGCTGTATCTGCCGATGAAGCGGCCGCGGGGGAGAACAGCGGCGCGCAGAGTCCGGCAGGAACGATCGGTTTTGTTGATCTGGAACAGGCGGACTTCACCGTCAACGTACGCTCGGCAGCGGACGTTGAGACAGGAGAAGTGGTCGGTATTCTGAAGAACCATGATTCAGTAGTGATCAAGAAAGTCACTGCAGACGGATGGTATAAGATCAAATCCGGCGATGTGAAGGGTTATGTCGCAGCTTATCTGATTGCGACAGGTGAGAGGGCGGACCAGATTGCTGCTGAGACAGCGTACCGCTATGCCACCGTACAGGCGGCGGAGCTGAACGTGCGTACTAGCCCGGACGCGGACGGTGAAGTGATGTGTGTCCTGAAAGAAGGCGACCAGGCTGAGATCGTCGCTTCCAGCGGGGACTGGCTGAAGGTCTGCCTCGCGGCGGACAGTTACGGTTATATCGCCGGCGCTTATGTGGAGACTGACGTCGATTATCCGACCGGAAGAACGATCCAGCAGTATGAAGATGAGCTCGAGGGCAGAGAAGCTGCCTGGGCGGCTGCGCCTGCCGAGGGAAAGAGCGAAGAGGAAGCTCCCTATGCAGCTGCAGTAGCTGCGGACTCTTCTGCGGAAGCGGTTTATACAGAAGCTGCCGCGCCGGCGGAGACAGCTCCGGCACAGGAAGCTGCGGCGGCTGCGACAGAGGTTGTATCCGGCGGCTATGTCTATACCAAGGAAGGGGATCAGGCTTATACCGATTCTGCTTCTTCTGAGATTTATACAGGAGAAACCGAGAGCTATTACGAGATTCTGGGGGACGGCGAACCGCCGGCCGAGTCCTATCAGGTTGAGGCTGATCAGGGATACGAGTACTATTCGGAAGATGCCCCGGCGTATGAGGAATCTGCCGCGGCAGACAGTTCTTATGCGGAAACGGGTTCTGACGGCAGTTATTCTGACGGCAGCTACACAGAACTAAGCTATTCCGGGGAAAGCTCCGGTGAAGTAGTCTACCTGGACGAGGATTATTCAGACGGAAGCTATTCAGACGGCAGCTACACAGAGGAGAGCTATTCAGACGGAAGCTATACGGCGGAAAGCTATTCGGACGGAACTTATACAGCGGAGACAGAAGTTCAGAGCAGCGCTCCGGCGGCGAGTTCCACCGGCGCAGAGATTGCCGCCTATGCGCAGCAGTTTGTAGGCAATCCTTACGTCTGGGGCGGGACCAGCCTGACACAGGGCGCGGACTGCTCGGGATTCACGATGGCAGTATTTGCCCAGTTCGGCGTGACACTCCCGCATTTTGCGGCGGATCAGTATTCCTGCGGGACGCCGGTAAGTCTGGACAGCCTGGCTCCCGGCGACTTGATTTTCTTCAGCAGTTCAGGTTCGATCGATCATGTCGCGATCTACATCGGCGGAGGTTCCATGGTCCATGCCGCGAACAGCAAGTCCGGCATTATCATCTCCAGTATCGACTGGATGACTCCGGTAGCAGCCTGCAGAGTTGTGTAAGAAGCGGACTTCGGCGGGAAGCTTTGTCTTCCCTGCCTGACCGAATATCATATCTGATTTAAGAAAGCATCGCGGTTTTCCCGCGGTGCTTTTTTCCGGCTGTTTTTTCAGGAACTGTCCTGTCCGGCGCTGCTTTTGCAGTACAGCCTGGCTCAGGAGCGTCCGGCAAAAATTTATCTGAAAATTGAAAATATTTTAGCACTCGACTATTGACGTGGCTAACAAAAGGTGATATATATAATTCCGGAAGCGTTAATCAGGGGATAAGCGTTTCCGGAAAATGAACAGGGAAGCGTATCTGTCCGGAAGGAAATCTGAGCAGATACAGATTATAGAAGAAATACGGTGCCTTTATATCCGGAAAGGAGGGCAGTTTATGAATATTCAGAAATTTACACAGAAATCCATCGAAGCAGTCAATAATCTTGAAAAGATTGCTTCCGATTACGGGAATCAGGAGATTGAGCAGGAGCATCTTCTGTATGCGCTTATTCACCAGGAGGATTCCCTGATTGCCAGGCTCATCGAGAAGATGGGCATTCAGAAGACCTATTTTGAAGACAGTCTGGAGCAGGCAATCGAAAGAAGACCAAAGGTATCCGGCGGCCAGGCTTATATCGGCCAGTATCTGAACCAGGCGCTGATCAGCGCGGAGGACGAGGCGAAAAAGATGGGGGACGAGTATGTCTCGGTAGAGCATCTCTTTCTCTCGGTTATGGACCACGCTTCTCCTTCAGTCAGGCAGTTTCTGAAAGAATTCGGCCTGACGAGGGACAGATTCCTTCAGGCTCTGAGTACCGTGAGAGGAAATCAGAGGGTGACCACGGACAGTCCGGAAGCAACCTATGATTCCCTTGCAAAGTACGGGACGGAGCTGGTCGGAAAAGCCCGCGACCAGAAGATGGACCCGATCATCGGAAGGGATGACGAGATCCGGAATGTGATCCGGATTCTTTCCCGCAAGACCAAGAACAACCCGGTTCTGATCGGTGAACCCGGCGTCGGCAAGACCGCAGTTGTGGAAGGACTGGCCCAGCGTGTGGCCAGGGGAGACGTGCCGGAAGCCCTGAAGAACAAAAAGATTTTCTCCCTTGATATGGGCGCGCTGGTTGCCGGCGCCAAATACAGGGGTGAGTTTGAAGAGCGTCTGAAAGCAGTCCTGCAGGAAGTAAGCAGGAGCGAAGGGGAGATCATTCTATTTATCGATGAGCTTCATCTGATCGTAGGAGCAGGAAAGACCGACGGCGCCATGGACGCGGGCAATATGCTCAAGCCCATGCTGGCGAGAGGCGAACTGCACTGCATCGGCGCCACCACTCTGGATGAGTACAGGAAATACATCGAAAAAGATGCCGCCCTGGCCAGAAGGTTCCAGCCTGTCATGGTGGATGAACCGACGGTGGAGGATACGATCTCCATTCTCAGGGGCCTGAAGGAGCGTTATGAGGTATATCACGGCGTCAAGATCGCGGACAATGCCCTGGTGGCGGCCGCACTTCTGTCCCACCGCTATATTTCTGACCGTTTTCTGCCGGACAAGGCCATCGACCTGGTCGATGAGGCGTGCGCGCAGATCAAGACGGAGCTGGATTCCATGCCGGCGGAGCTTGACGAACTTAACCGCCGCATTCTGCAGCTGCAGATTGAGGAAGCCGCGCTGAAGAAGGAGACGGATAAGGCCTCGGCGGAACGTCTTGCGGATCTGCAGAAAGAACTGGCGGATCTGAGGGACAGATTTGAAAGCCAGAAGGCCCAGTGGGACAATGAGAAGGCCGCTGTCGGCAACCTGAGCCAGCTCAGGGAGCAGATCGAGGAGATCAACCGGCAGATCGAGGCAGCCAAGCAGAAGGCGGATCTCAATGAAGCGGCCAGACTTCAGTACGGCGAACTTCCGAGACTTCAGTCTCAGCTGCAGTCCGAGGAGGCGGCGCTCAAAAACCGTGATCTGTCTCTTGTACATGAGTCCGTGACCGAGGATGAGATCGCCCGTGTTGTCAGCAGGTGGACCGGAATCCCGGTTTCAAAGCTGAACCAGGGCGAGCGGCAGAAGATTCTTGCCCTCGGCGACAAGCTGCATGAAAGAGTCATCGGGCAGGATGAGGCGGTTGAGAAGGTAGTGGAAGCCATACTCCGGTCCAAAGCAGGGATCCAGGATCCCAACCGCCCGATCGGTTCCTTCCTCTTCCTCGGACCGACCGGCGTAGGAAAGACAGAGCTTGCCAAGGCTCTTGCCCAGAATCTTTTTGATGACGAGAACAATATGGTCCGCATCGATATGAGCGAGTATATGGAGAAATTCTCCGTGTCCCGCCTGATCGGAGCGCCTCCGGGATATGTGGGCTATGACGAAGGCGGGCAGCTGACGGAAGCAGTCCGCAGGAAACCTTATTCCGTTGTTCTTTTTGATGAGATCGAGAAGGCCCATCCGGATGTATTCAACATTCTGCTTCAGGTCCTGGATGACGGAAGAATCACGGATTCTCAGGGAAGAACCGTGGACTTCAAGAATACCATCCTGATTATGACGTCCAATATCGGGTCCCAGTACCTGCTGGAGGGGATCCGGGAGAACGGAACGATCAGCGATGAAGCCGCACAGGCAGTCCAGGCGGATCTGAAAGCGCATTTCCGTCCGGAATTCCTGAACAGGCTGGATGAGATCATTCTCTTCCATCCGCTGACGAAGGAGAACATCGGAAACATCGTTGACCTGCAAATGAAGCAGCTTAACAGCAGGCTCTCCGCACAGGATATCGCGATCGAGCTCACAGACGAAGCCAGAAGCTTTGTCATCGACGGCGGCTATGATCCCAGCTTCGGAGCCCGTCCGCTGAGACGGTATCTGCAGAAGAATGTGGAGACCCTGGCGGCGAGACTGATCCTGAAAGGCGACGTCCTGCCGGGCGATACCATCGTAATCAGGGTGGAGAACGGGGCGCTTGACGCAGTCGTCCGCGCGCAGGCAGAAGTTGTGGAATAAACAGAGATCATTTCTTTTTTCAGAAACCGTCTTCCGGCCGGAAGGCGGTTTTCTGCTGCGCCCCCTGCTTGTAAAGCCGGAATCAATCCTATATAGTTATTCTATCAGTCCGCTGCCGCAGATCTTTGGCCGGTCCGCGGAGTTTTTACCGAATGGATAACGGGGGTACTATATGGAGCTGCTGAATTTCAGGGAGATCAATGCGCTGATCCGGCTTGTGTCAGCTTTGGACGAAGAACTGGAAGCCCTGTCCGCTGATGCCGGCCGGCAGGAGAATAAGCTTCAGAAGGCCGCGGAAGCGGTGCGCATGAAGGATGTGAGGGCTTCCCTGAGGCAGATCCCCGTCGGGGAACTGAGGAGTTCCAGAGCGGGAATCCGTGTAAAGGCACTGGAAGAGGCGGGTTTTCTTAATCTGGAGGACCTGCTGGACGCTCCCGACAGCGCCCTGACGGCCGTGAGCGGGATCGGGGAGAAACAGGCGGCGGCAATCAGGGGGATCGTAAACAGTTTCTGCAGACAGATTGCGGAGCGCAGAAGCGTCCGGCTTCTGCCCGGGGACAGTTCCCCTGAGATGAGGAGCCTGATCCTGGCCCTTGCCTGCCTCCGGAGAGGCCGGCTGATCCGTCAGGATGCGGACCCTGTGAGGGAGGATTTTCACGGCAGACTGGAGACAATTCTGGCCGGGATTACGGTCCGGAACCGCTTTCGCTGGTTTTTTTCCGGGAAGAAAACGAAAAGCAGGGAGCTGCAGGCGGTCCGGGAGCTTACGGAACTTGTTTCATCCCCGCTTTTTGACCGCGCGGACAGCCTCTGCAGGCAGTACCGGGAGCTGGAGAAGCTGACCGGAGACGAAGCGGAGAAGGATTTTGAAGAAAACGCGGCAGTCTGTTATATCCTGCTGGAGAAATACTGTTCCGGGTCTCCTGCGGCGCAGACTTATACGGGGAGCGGCATATCCGCGGATCTGGCGGCGGAGATCAATGATGCGAAGCTGAACCTGAGCTGTTTTTCCGGTGAACTGCGCGCTTATCAGGCGTTCGGGACAAAATTCATCCTGCACCAGAAGCGGGTTCTGCTCGGAGACGACATGGGCCTGGGGAAGACTGTACAGGCCTCTGCCGCGATGGCAGAGCTCTATGCGGAAGACAGAGAGGCTCATTTCCTTGTGGTCTGTCCTGCCGGTGTATTGATCAACTGGTGCAGGGAACTGAGGAAATTCACTTCGATTCCTGTTTATCTGCTTCATGGGGACAGCCTCGGAGAGGAACTTGCGGCATGGCAGGCCGGCAGCGGCGCGGCAGTCACGAATTATGAGAGAATGGGACGGATCGTGGGTGAGATCGACCGGAAGATGCGGCTGTCCATGCTGGTGATCGATGAGGCGCATTATATCAAAAATCCCCAGGCCCACCGGACCCGCTTTGTAAGAATGCTGGACGAGGAGGCAGAGCATATCCTGCTTATGACGGGGACGCCTCTGGAGAATCACGTCAATGAGATGTGCGCCCTGATCGATTTCATACGGCCTGATCTGTCAGATGAGGTGCGTTCCCTGGCGGCCATGAGCCGGACGCGGGAATTCCGGGAACTGATCGCCCCGGTTTATCTGAGGCGGCTGAGGACGGAGGTCCTTTCCGAACTTCCGCCGGTGGAGATGAAGGAAGAATGGTGCGGCCTGACAGACTCGGACCGGGAAGCATATTACCGGAAAATAATGGAGGGGAATTTTACCGGGGCGAGACGGGTTTCTTTTCTGCAGGAAGATCTGAATACCTCCTCCAAGGCGCTGCGCCTCAGGGAGCTTTGCATGGAGGCGGCAAACGCGGGCCGCAGAATCATTCTCTATTCCTATTTCCGGGAGACGATCGAAAAAGTCAGCGTTCTGCTCGGGGACCGCTGCGTGTGGACGATCACCGGGAGCACGGAGGCAGCTGCCCGGCAGGAAATCCTGGACCGTTTTGCGGGATCGCCCGGCGGAAGCGCCCTGATCTGTCAGATTCAGGCGGGTGGTACCGGGCTGAATATCCAGTCTGCGAGTATGATCATTTTCTGCGAACCGCAGATCAAGCCTTCCCTGATGCACCAGGCTGTCGCCAGGGCATGGCGGATGGGTCAGGTTCACAAAGTCCAGGTTTATCTGCTCTTGTGCGAGGGGACAGTCGACGAAGCTGTCATGCAGCTTCTGGAAGAGAAACAGCTTCAGTTTGACAGCTATGCGGAGGAATCCGCCATGGCCGGCGCCGCGGACGCGCTTATCGACAGCGAGTGGATCCGCGCGTTTATGGAGAAGGAACA
Source organism: uncultured Lachnospiraceae bacterium (assembly GCA_902779575.1). Classification (GTDB taxonomy): domain Bacteria; phylum Bacillota; class Clostridia; order Lachnospirales; family Lachnospiraceae; genus Porcincola. The sequence continues at coordinate 44,314 of CACZBW010000003.1, read as the reverse complement.
CCGGCGCTGCCTGCCCGTGCCGGTACCGGAACAGGGAAACGATCATCCGGATTTACCGACGGTTAAAGAGCCGGAAAAACCGGCGTCTCTCTGATCCTCAGAAAATAATCCGCCGACAGGGACAGGAGTCCGGAAATGACCGCGTACAGGCACATGCTCTGAAGCGGGACAGCCCCATGGACGGAATTCAGATAGAGCCATGGGGGAAGAAGCGCCTGGAGAGGGCGCAGAAAAGTCAGATCCAGGAAAACGGGCGTCAAAAACAGGCAGGCCAGAACCAGAATCGGAATCAGCGCCCCGTAGAGCGTCATGCCCGTAACCAGGCAGCTCAGGAGACAGCTGAAACCCGTGACGCTAAGACACAGGAGGGCAAGAAGAAGGATTTCCTTTCCCCAACCGGTAAAGGATCCGGTAAATCTCAGCGCGATCAGTGTAAAGACGGCCGTGTCGGCGACAGGTATCAGAATACTGAAATAGCGGTAAATACAGCGGGAGCCGTTCTTCATCCAGACAAGCCGGCCTTCTTTTTCATCCAGCATGAGAACCAGTGCCGCGGCGCTTCCGGTCAGGACCATGAGCACAGCAAGAAGCCCTCTCAGCGGGGAGGAGAGATAATCCGAGGACGCTCTGTCGGAGACAAGCTCCTCATCCGGGTAGGCGAGCTGGAAAAGATTCTCATTCATCTGATAAGCCGCCATGGTTTCTTCAAGGTAAAGATCCCGCTCCTCCTTCTGCATATAGAAGCCGCCTGCGTGCTGATCCATCCACGCCTTCAGTATGGCCAGCGAAAGATCCTGGTAGATCTTTCCGTACAGCTGCTCCCTGGAAAGCTTTGTAACCACGTCATTGTTTCCCGCAAGCACCAGGATGCTGCCGGCATCCGTTTCTTTGGAGTTTCCGGACAAAAGGCTTCCGAGAACGGAGAGCGCGCCGCCGCCTGCGGTTTCCTGAGCGGCAAAAGAGTCGAACAGGGCCCCGGTGTCTTCGGGAAATACAAATCCGAGACGGGCTTTTCCCGACCCGATATCTTCTCTCAGTTCCTCCTCATCCGAACAGACATAGTACTTTATGGCTGCGCTGCCGCCGTCCGTCAGGCGGGCGAATATTTCCCGCACTTTTTCATCGGACGGGTTTCTGCACGAAAGAGCGGCACGGATGATACTGTCCGCGCCGGAAGACATGCGTCCCACCGCAAAGGAAAGCAGCGGGACCAGGCATAAAAGCAGCAGAAAAAGAGGCCTGAGCAAAAATCTTTTCTGAGTCAGGTACAGCCACAATATGGCCGTGCGTGTTTTCTTAATCATTTCCCCGGTAAAACCTCCTTAGAGATCAGGTCGGCAGGACAGCGGGATTCCACTTAAGATCCGTTCCTGTTTCCGGCTGTTTCGGAAAGCAGAGCGCCCGCGGATTGTTTTCCGCCGGGACCGGGCATTTTGCGCCGGACTGTCAGGCACTGAGCCTCCTTGTCCTGAGCGCTGCGGCAGCCAGAAGGAAAATGAGGCTGTAGAGCAGGACGGACAGCAGAGGTCCCTGCAGAGAGACGCGTCCGTGGACGAATTCCTCAAGAAAAGACAGGGCACGGGCCGGAGGGAGTGCCGCGGCAAAAGGCCGGATTCCTTCCGGGAAGCCGGAGACCGGCAGGAAGAGCCCGGAAAGAAAGCTCAGGACGATCACAGTCAGAAAATGGAGGAGAATTCCGGACAGCAGGCTGTCCGCCAGCTCATAAATCAGAAGATCCATGGCCGACGCCATCAGGAGAAGAGGCAGGACAGCAGGAAGCAGGCGCAGATAACCCAGAAAAACCGGCAATCCTTCAACGGCTAATTCTTTCGGCGCAAAGCCGCTGCGGTTCAGGCCAAAAGCCGCTGCGGGCAGCAGCAGGCCCATGAGCAGGACGGTAAGCAGAAAAAGAGCCGAATATTCGGCGAAAACCTGGGCTGTACCCGACAGGGATCCCGCCTTCAGAACAGACTGAAGCGCCTCGGTGCTCCGGCTGCGGATGCAGTATCCGGCGCAGATTACGCCTGTCAGCAGGATCAGCAGGATCAGGACGGCGCACAGATAGTAGGCCCCGAAGCTGAGCGGCGGCTCTTCCCCGGAAGAAGCGTAGTCAAAGAGGGAACTCCGCTTCAGCACTTTCTGCAGAGAAACATAGAGAAGATCCGTCATGGCCGCGTCGATGTCATCGGTATTGGTGACTCCGCTGAGCGTGTAGAAATCCGCGAGCGTATAGGAGGCGGCCTCCATCGTGAGAATGATGGAGGAGAGCGCGTCCGTCAGTTCCCTGATCAGGAGCGGTCCGATTCCGCCCCCGGAGCCCGGGAGAAAGAGGGTCAGCTTCGTGCCGGTCTCGCCGCTCAGGAGATTGTCAAGGAGTTCTTCCGGGATGACGATGACGGCATTCAGCTCTCCCTTCCGCAGCAGTTCAAGAGCTTCCTGCCGTTCAAGAGGGGTAAAGTGCACAGCCTGCCGGGAGACATCCATTGTCTGCAGCATGGTAAGCCCGGTCTGGAGGTAGGAAGAGGAGTCCGTGCCGACCAGGCCGATCCTGAGGCGGGCGTCCTCATCGCCTTCCGGGGAGTTTTCCGTGCGCCGGATCTGGAACTGCAGCACAGCGCCAAGGACCAGGCCAAGAAGAAGGAGCATGAAAAGCATGGCGGGAAAACAGCGCAGAAGGCGCTTCGTCTGAAGTTTTGCGTAAGTCAGCATCAGAATCATAAATGATAAATTCTCCCTGCTGCAAGATACAGCGTTCACTGAGATGAACAACGGCAGTTATTTCGATCAGAGCCGCGAAGCGAGCGTTTCGATATCACCGTCATAACGGCAGGAATGCAGCGTTCCCTCCCTCAGGATCCAGGTATCCGTACAGGCGGTAATTTCGGGGATCTCATGGGTGGCGGTGATGACGATTCCGCCCTTCCGGCAGAAGGTCCTGAGATACTGGTCAATAGTATTCCTGCAGACAAGGTCGAGGGCTGCCCCGGGCTCGTCCAGAAGCAGGATTTTCGGCCGGCGGGCGAGCGCGCAGGCGATGGAGAGACGTTTTTTCATGCCGCCGGACATCTTTCTGACCGGGAGGCGGAGATATTCATCCACGCCGAGCAGGCAGACGGGACCGTCCGGGTCCTTCCGGGCAGGATCCTGCCCGGAACCGGCATACCACAGGCGCAGGTTGTCAAGGGCGGTCAGTTCTTCGAACAGCGGCGGAGTCTGCGGGACATATCCGACCAGGGAAGCGCGCAGGCGGGGGGAGGACAGCAGATCGGGAGTCCCGGGACGGCTGTCGTCAGAAAGCAGAAAATGCCCGCCGTCTGCCTTCAGGCTCCCTGCAAGGATGGAGAGGAGGGTGGATTTGCCGCAGCCGTTTCTCCCCAGGATGCCGATCCGGCTTCCTGACTGTGCATCGAGGGATATATCCTTCAGCACTTCTTTTTTCCTGTAATTCTTTTGAATATTTCGGACGGAGATCTGCATGAAGCCCCCTTTTTCCGGCGCACGGACAAAAAATTAACGAATTCTTTATTTTTCCTTTTTTACTTTATCACTATTTTTCATTGCATGAAAGATATGTTTTTGATATAGTTTACAAGTGATAGCACCATCCGGGCATTCAACCGGAAGACCTTATGTTATCGGGGTTTTATAGGAGAGAGGTTCATCCTCTGAAGTTTGGTCAGTTTCATTAAGGAGGGAATTCTATGTTTATGAAACGTACTTTGATTGCGGCTGCGGCAGCGCTGGCCCTGACAGCTGCCCCCGTTTACGCGGAATCCGAAGCAGAACCGACGGATATCGAATCTGTTGTCGAGGATTATGGCCTGGAAGACGATGGTTCTTTCGCGGAGTCGATCTACCTGGTTTTTGAAGACGCTTACAGGAACGCTCTTTCCGAGAGCGGCATGGATGCAAGCTGGCTTCAGACGGCGCAGGTCGATGTGGCAGCGGCGGATGACGGCGGCGTGACAGATGTGAATATTCTGCTCACCCTGAATGAGACAGAGCTTTATCATATTAATCTGAATTTGGATCTGGCGAACATGACCGTAGGGGTACAGTGCCCGGAACTGAAAGAACAGCCGATTCTGATCGATCTTTCCGCAGTGTCTTCTGAGATTGATCTTGGCGGGATCAAGCTTTCTCAGGAAGAGATTCAGAAACTGGCCGGACAGCTGTTTGAATATATCGCTTCCGTACCTGCGGAGCAGTGGCAGGAGGAACTGGGCAAGTACATGGGGATCGTGATGTCCCGCCTGCAGCAGTCCACCGGTACCGCTACCGTGACCGTCGGCGATGTGTCTGTGGAAGCGAATACGGTGACCTTCGGTTTCGACAGCACCGCTGTAGCGGAGGCGATTCCCGAACTGCTGACGACTGTTTCCGAGGATGAACTGATCAAGGGCTTCTTCGAGAGCGATTTCATGGATACTGTCGCAGCTCTGATTGTCCGCTCCCAGGGCGGAGATCCAGAAGGCGTCACCGGAGAGGTTCTTTATGAGATGCTTGCCGCTTCTGTGTCCGAACTGGCGGTAACAGGCGATTTCAGCAGTATTCCGGGCGCGCAGGTCACCATCGGAATGGATGAAAACGGAACTCCCTGCCTGGCAGAACTGGATCTTCTCATGAGCGGCATGAGCCTGGATATCTTCAAGGCCGGCTTCCTGGCGTCTGAAGACCAGCATGCATATCAGGTTGAGCTTGGTGCCATGATTGTTTCCTCTCTTGGTTTCTCCACTGAGAACCTGACGGGCCTGCAGGGTGCCGGCGGCGTCGAGGACGGAGTCTTCAGCGAAAACGCCCAGGTGCTTGTGAACGGCGAGCCTGTAGCAGTGATTTCTCTGGACGGATTTGATCTTGAAGCACTGGCGGAAGGGAATCTGACCGGCACAGCCAGCGTCAGGATTGCCGATATGCAGTTCGATGTTGAGTATTTCACAACCGATGACGGCTGGAATGCGATGACCTTCTACATGAACGGCGAACCGTTCCTGTCCGAGTATTTTGCAGTTACATCAGGCGGAGTGACTGTCGATAAGCTGGATACTTCCAATGCAGTCTCCGTTATGGATGAAGAGGCTCTGGGGGCTTACCTGGAAGACGCAAATCTTGATGTGATTTTCCAGAAGCTTCTCGAAGCCGGAGTTCCGGAGGAACTGATTGAAGCCATGCTGAGCTCTGACGACGCTTCTGACGGACAGCTGGCAGGCTGACCGGAACGGAAGGAATCCGGCGGCGGGCTGCTGACATCGGACGCTGCCGGAAAAAGGAGCATCTGCTCTTCTGTATCTGAATAAAGGCAGTAACGAAAAGGCACGCAGGCTTTTCCTGGACGGAAAAGGACATGCGTGCCTTTTTCTGCTTAATACATATACACAGACGAATCGTTTTTTCTATAAAAGCAGGCGGCATCTGTTCAGACAGGCCCGGACGAAGCGGTCCGGGTTCTCAGGACAGGCTCAGACGAAGCGGTTCAGCTTTTCGTCGTAATGATAATCGATCGCGGCGAGTTTCTCCTCCACATCATCCTTCTGAGCGTTAAAAAACTTGCATAATTCATCCAGATCCGGAAATTCATCTCGAAGCTCCGTATTCACATAGCTGAGCAGAATCATCGGATTGTTGGGCAGCAGGCTCATAAGCGACCTCCGGAATGAAGTTAATAAGATAATCAGGGTAAGAAATTCGATTGCATTATAGGGAAGCAGTGCAAACTTGTCAACCGGGCTCAGGCTTGTTATAATGTCCGTTGTTTAATCCTTCTCTGAGACTTTTTTCAGAACTTTGCAACTCTCCGGCGCAGCTGCCTGCGCAGGAGGCGGAGCTGACCGGCTGAGGCCGCGATACCGGGCGGACGGACAGATTGAGAAAGGATATAAGGTCAGACAGAGAGAAGCGGCAGCGGACTGGTTTCCCGTGGATGGGCAAGGAGGATGCTTTCGAAATGAAAGAGAAAAAAAGACTGACGCCTGAGGAGGAACTCAGGATAGACCGGAGAATCCAGATCAGCGTGATTATCATAGCGGTCATCATGCTGCTGTATCTTTTCTGGGCTCTGAGAACCGGAAAAAATCCCGGCAGGCCGTTCAGTATCCTGATTCTTGTATTCGTTGTCTTTTACTGGCTGCTCGGCGATATATTCGCCATGTTCTGGAAACACGGCTTTGCCGGAAGGACTGAGGCACAGAAGAAGGCATACTATATGAGCGTCGTCATGGATGCAGTCGCGTACGGCGGCTTTGCCTATTTCCTGCTGGGGCGGAATCCGAACAGCTCCCTGATCGGTGCTGTGATTTACATGGTCGGCATCATGAACGCCAGGAATTTCAGAAAAGAATACGCGAAAGAAGCACCGGAAGAAGAAAGGGAGACGGCGGAGAGAGGAGAAAGCGGTGACAGCCTGCAGGATCCGGCGTCTTCAGATTCCGTTCTGCCGACGGCCGCAAACCGGCTGGAGCGGATGACCGCCTCCGAGAGACTTGCCAGGCTCAGCGCCATGACGCCGGATGATGAGGAAACTGAGCAGACAGAAGAAGAGATTGATTTCGTGGAAGAGCCGGAAGACGGGGACAGCTGAGTTCTGCCCGGGAAGGACGCCGGAGAAGCAGACAGGGAGATGAGATTCTTTGTGTCAGGTGAATGAAGAAGCTCTTTTCGATATGCGGAAGGTTTATCGGAGGAATGTACAGGTTATGGATCTGTTTGAATATGCGGCCAGCCGCAGGAAGGAATCGGACGCGCCGCTGGCTTCGAGAATCCGGCCCAGGAGTCTGGATGAGGTTGTGGGACAGAAGCATATCATCGGAGAAGGCTGTATGCTCAGACGCGCAATCTGCGCGGATAAGCTGAGCAGCGTCATATTTTACGGGCCGCCCGGGACGGGGAAGACGACGCTGGCCCAGGTGATCGCCCATACCACGTCTGCAGAATTTACCCAGATCAATGCGACCGCTGCCGGAAAGAAGGATATGGAAGAGGTTGTCGCCCGGGCGAAGGAAAGCCTGGGTATGTACGGGCGCAGGACAATCCTTTTTATTGATGAGATACACCGCTTCAATAAGGGGCAGCAGGATTATCTGCTGCCTTTTGTGGAAGACGGAACCGTGATCCTGATCGGTGCCACCACGGAAAATCCCTATTTCGAAGTCAACGGAGCTCTGCTTTCAAGATCCGTTATTTTTGAACTCAGGCCTCTGTCGGCGGAAGATATCGAAGTTCTGCTGACGCGGGCGGCAACGGATCCCGAGCGTGGAATGGGGGCATTTGATGCAGTCCTGGAGGAGGATGCCCTTCATTTTCTTGCCGATGCGGCAAATGGGGACGCCCGCTCCGCCCTGAATGCCCTGGAACTGGGGGTGCTTACGACGCCCCGCGGGGAAGACGGCAGGATCCGCATAAATCTTGAGGTGGCGCAGGAGTGCATTCAGAAGCGCGTCGCGCGCTATGACAGGGACGGCGACCAGCATTATGATACCATCTCGGCTTTTATCAAAAGCATGAGGGGGTCAGATCCGGACGCCGCGGTCTTTTATCTGGCAAGGATGCTGAGAGCCGGTGAGGATATCCGTTTTATCGCCAGGCGCATTATGATCTGCGCGGCAGAAGACGTCGGCTGCGCGGATCCGCAGGCCCTGGTTGTGGCGGTCAGCGCCGCCCAGGCCTGTGAGCGGATCGGAATGCCGGAATCCCAGCTGATTCTGTCGGAGGCCGCGATCTATGTCGCGTGCGCCCCGAAAAGCAATTCCTGTACGAATGCCATTTTTGACGCGTATGAGGCAGTGGACTCGAAAAAGTTCACGATCCCGCCTTATCTGCAGGACGCCCATTACAAAGGTTCCTCGAAACTGGGCAGAGGGATCGGCTATGAATACGCCCATGATTTTCCAAAGCATTTTTCCAGGCAGAGGTATCTGCCGGAAGAGCTGGGGGACGTGAAATTCTATCAGCCTTCCGCGAACGGATATGAGAGACAGGTGCGGCGGTACCTGGACTGGCTGCATGAAGAAGCTGCGTCTGATGAGAAAGAAAACGAAATGTGAGGATGGATGAGATGGAACAGATTCTAGACTTGATCAGCAATTATGTGGCAGAGGCTTTTGAGACGGCGGGCTATGATCCGGAACTGGGGAAAGTGAAGGTGTCCGACCGCCCGGATCTGTGCGAATACCAGTGCAACGGGGCCATGGCAGGCGCAAAACGCTATCATAAGGCGCCGCTGATGATCGCGGAGGATGTGGCGGAAGTCCTGAAGGATACCGACGCTTTTGAATCTGTGGAGGCTGTCAGACCCGGATTTCTCAACCTGAAGCTCTCCGGCCCTTTCCTGAGCCAGTATCTTTCCGCGATGGCCGCGGATGAGAATCTGGGGGCAGAAAAAGCGGCTGAGCCGAAGACCGTGATCATCGACTATGGCGGAGCCAATGTGGCGAAGCCCCTTCATGTAGGGCATCTGCGTTCCGCCGTAATCGGAGAGAGCATCAAGCGGATCCTGCATTTTGCCGGCCACAGGACGATCGGCGACGTGCATCTGGGCGACTGGGGCCTTCAGATGGGACTGATCATCACGGAGCTGAAGCACAGGCAGCCGGATCTTCCTTATTTCGATGATAACTGGGAAGGAGACTATCCGGCGGAAGCGCCGTTTACCATTTCCGAGCTTGAGGAGATCTATCCGGCCGCCAGTCTGAAGTCGAAAGAGGACGAAGAATACAAAAAAGAGGCACTGGAGGCGACTTACCAGCTTCAGCAGGGAAAGAAAGGATATCATGCCCTCTGGGAGCATATCCTCCGGGTGTCCATCGAGGATCTGAAGCGGAATTATTCCAGCCTGAATGTGGAATTCGAACTCTGGAAGAAAGAATCGGACGCGCAGCCCTACATTCCGGGCCTTGTCAGCTATCTGAAGGAAAACGGTTACGCCCATCCTGACCAGGGGGCTCTGGTCGTTGACGTGGCGGAGGAGACGGATACCAAGAAGGTCCCGCCCTGCATGATTCTCAAATCGGACGGAGCGTCCCTTTACAATACAACGGACCTGGCTACAATCGTCATGCGGATGGAGAACTGGGATCCGGATCAGATCATCTATGTGGTGGATAAGCGGCAGGAACTGTATTTCACACAGGTTTTCCGCTGTGCGCGCAAGACAAAGCTGGTGAAGGAGGAGACCGGCCTTGACTTCCTCGGATTCGGAACCATGAACGGGAAGGACGGAAAACCCTTCAAGACCAGGGAAGGCGGCGTGATGCGCCTTGAGAACCTGATCCGGGAGATCAATGAGGAGATGCTGCGCAAGATCCTCGAGAACCATGAAGCCGATCCGGAGGAGGCAAAGGAGACAGCAAAGGTGGTCGCCCTGTCAGCGATTAAATACGGAGACCTGTCCAACCAGGCGTCTAAAGATTATATCTTCGACGTCGACAAATTCACTTCTTTTGAAGGGAATACCGGTCCGTATATCCTGTATACGATTGTCCGGATCAAATCGATTCTGAAACGCTATCTGGCAGAGACCGGCCGCAGCGCGGCTTCCCTTGCCAGCCTTGCGATCCTGCCTGCGGCGGGTGACAGCGAGAAAGCGCTTGGAATCGCCCTTACCGGCTTCGCGCCGGCTGTCCGCACAGCGGCGGAGGAACTGGCTCCTCACAAGATCTGCGGATATATCTATGAACTGTCAAATGCCTTCAACCGTTTCTATCATGAGACCAAGATCCTGACGGAGGAAAAGGAAGCGCAGAAGGAATCCTACATCGCGCTTCTGGAACTGACCCGGCGCGTGCTGGAGCAGGGCATTGATCTTCTCGGATTTTCTGCTCCGGAAAGAATGTAAGCAGGGAAACCGGCACTGTATGATCTGTGCCTGAAGGCTTTTTGGAGACTGTCTCCAATGAATTCTGAAATAATTCTGCTGATTTTGGAGAAGATGGATAATTGATTCCATATCCCTCCGTTTCTATAATAAAAAACAGGGAGAGACTCACTTGAAGTGGGCCTCTCTTTTTTGCTTCAGTGAATCGCGGTTTCATACGGGCTGATCCATGAACAAAACTTTTGAGGAGGTGATGATGGTTGGAAGAGGGAAGCATCCTTGCGGGAAAATACAGGATAATCAGAAAACTCGGCAGCGGGGCGGAAGGGAGCGTCTACCTTGCTCTGCATATCCATACGGGACTCTTCTGGGCTGTCAAGGTAATCCGGACAGATGAAGAGAACGGAAAGGCCTGCCATGAGCTTGACATGATGAAACATATGAACAACCCCCATCTTCCTGAAATTATCGATCTGCTGCGGGAAGAGGACTGTGTCTGTCTTGTGATGGAATACGTACGGGGAAAAAGCCTGGATTCTTTTCTGAAGAACGGAGCGGTCCTTGAGGAAGGACAGGTACTGGATGTGGCACAGCAGCTGTCGGAAGCGCTTTGCTATCTGGAGAGCCGGCCGAATCCGGTCTGCCATCTCGATATCAAACCCTCGAATCTGATCCGGCGCGCGGACGGCGTGATCAAGCTGGTGGATTTCGGCTCCGCCTGGAAAGGGACTGCGAAGCTGAGAGGCCTCGGAACCGACGGATATGCCGCGCCTGAACAGTACGAAAGGGGAGAAGATTCGTCCGGACCGGGAAAAGTGCCTGTGGACGGCAGGGCGGATATTTACGCGCTCGGCGCGACGGTCTACCGGATGCTGAGCGGAAAGCATTACAGCAGTATCCTTGCCGGAAGCAGGATCCCGGGCTGCAGGGAGGATCTGGAGAAGATCGTGAAACGCTGCCTCAGGGAAGCGCCTGAGGAGCGTTTTCAGACAGCCTCTTCCCTCTGCCGTGCCCTGACCGGGCTTCGCAGGAAGAGAAGGCGGGAGAAAGCCCGCCTGCAGATTCTCGGCGCCGCTGCCCTTGCCCTCCCGGCTCTTGCTTTCTGTGTCTACGCTCTGCCGCCTTCCATCGATCTGACCGGGGAGGAGAACTGGAATTACGAAAGACTTCTGGAACGGGCGGCGTGTTCCGGGGAGGCGGAGAGCCTGGATTACTACAGCAGGGCGGTTTTCCTGAGACCGGGTGAGAGCAGCTGCTATCTGCAGTTTCTGGAAAGTGCCGGAGCGGACGGTCTTTTTTCCGGGGAAGAGGAACAGTTTCTGCGCCAGCTTCTGTACACTGTTGAGCTGGGGCAGGACAGGACGAATGAAGAAGTTCTCGGGGAGAATCCTTCCGAATTCGGAAAAACTGCTTTCCGGATCGGACTCAGTTACTGGTATGGATATGAAGAGGAAGGAAAGCGGATCGCCGCAGGCTGGTTCGGAAGGGCCGCGGAAGCGGGGAAGAAGGCGGACATCAGGGAAGACTGGGTTTTCGAAGCAGATCTTTACCACCGTATGTGGACCGTAACTGAGACTCTGCTCGGGGAAAACGGAAAAGACAGAACGGGGGAGATGGCAGCCGCTTACTGGGAGGATCAGGGAGAACTGCTGAATTATGCGGCTTCTCTTAACAGTCCGGACCGGATGAATCTTTATCTGGAAGCGGTCCGGCAGATCCCGTTTCTGACGGAGGATCTGGACCGTGCCGGTATCCATGCCGCCGCGATCAGAGAAAGGCTCGATCAGATCAGGGAATCTGCTGAAGCTGTACAGGGAACGGACGGGCAGCAGAAGATCCTCTCGGACAAGAGGCAGGAGATTCTGGAAGCTGTCCTTCTTGCAAAGGAGGCGGCAGATAATATGGAGCGGGCAGAGCAGCCGGAAGAAAGAGCGGATAGTGGATCCGGAACAGCTGGGGGGAAACTGCCGATGGATTGAAAACGGACAGAGCGGACAGGGAGCGGGGCGGAAGTTTCGGGGAGAGTACCGGTACGAAGATGCGCGGATACAGAGCGGCGGTTATATGGATACTTGGCATTTGCCTGATCTCAGCGGGATTATACCGTATCCTGACGGGGGAATATATATATGCGGAAGAGACAGTTTCCTCCCCTGTTCCGGGAACCGGGACGAAACTGCAGCAGCCTGCAGCGGACGGAGCCTGCGGGACAGCGGCTGAGAGCACGGCGCAGGGAGACATTCCGGACGGGAAAAGCTCTGCTGCGGGAGACATTCAGGCAGCTGAAAGCACTGCTGCGGGGGAAGAAAACCCGGGAAGTACAGGAGCAGAAGGAAGCGGGCCTGCGGAAGGCGGCGCGGCAGGAGAAAGCGGTTCCGCACAGGGAGGTGCGGCAGGAGGAAGCGGGACTGCAGAGAACGGTGAAGCAGGAGAAAACGGGAGCGAAGCAGGCGGCCCGGCAGGAGGAAGCGGGACAGCGGAAAGCGGAGAAACAGGAGGAAACGGTTCCCCGGAAGGAGGCGCAGCTGGCGGAAGCGGGACTGCAGAGAACGGTGAAGCAGGAGAAAACGGGACTGAAGCAGGCGGCCCGGCGGCAGAAAGCGAAAGCTCGGGAGGAAGCGGTATGCAGGAGGAGGATCCGCCGGCATCCGGCGGCCCGGAACCTTCTCCGGGAGGGACTCAGCCCCCGGCTCCGGACGAAGGCGGGAGCCAGACGGAGGCTCCCGGCATGCCCGGCGGCAGCCTGCCGCAGACAGAAAGCCGGGAGGAGGCTCTTTTCGTGACAGAATACACGGTCCATATAAAGAATGCGGCCGTACGGATCCCGGAAGGAGGCAGAATCTATGACGGTACAGATCAGATTGAACTGACTTATGAGACTGAAATCACACAGAAGGAATTTCCGCTGAGCGGGACAAGTTCAGCCCGGAAGAACAGGTCTGTGTCTGAAAAGGATGCCGCGGAGTTCTCTCCGGAGGCATTACAAAGAGCGGTTCACAGAGAAGGAGAAGCAGACCCTGCGCTTCCTCAGATCCGTGTCCTCTGCAGCGCAGCGCTGGACAGTCCGAATGCGGGGAAAAGGAAGGTGAAGGCTGTTTTCCGGATTGAGACGGATGAACCGGAACGGGTTATGCTGGACAAAAAATCACTTCCGGAAAATCTGACCGCGGAGGTTCTGCCCAGGGTCCTGACGGTTGCGATATCGGATGGCGTAAAGATTTATTCGGAACCGGCGGATGCGGATCATATCCGGCTGACGGGCGCCTCTGCCGTCAGCGTCAGCGGCTTTGCAAAGGATGCGGCCGGGCGGGACCTGATTCCTTCTGATTTCCGTCTTCCGCTTGTGGAAGTCGACCAGTCTGTCCTGAACCGGTGGAGCCCGATCTATGAAGGCGGCAGAGTCAGATGCTACGAAGGGGCGCTTGTCCTCAAGAAAGGCGCGGACGGGGCAGTGACCGGCTGCGCGGGCTCAAACTACCGCTTCTGTACGGACCTTTCATCCGGATGCTTTCGCCCGGGAACAGTGACGGTGCTGCCGGAAGCTCCCGTCAGAGGAAGCGATTATGAAATTACGGGTGAGGAAGGAGCATTTTTGCAGCAGGAGGATGGAAGCTTCCTTGTACGGAAAGGAAGCAGCCTGACTGCGAGACCGGTTCAGGGGAGCGGGTATACGGACGGGATGCGGTCCGGCCCCCTTCAGGAGGACGGCATTTTTACCTTTCGCCTGCGTGCTGTGGACGGATCCGGCGCGCTTGCGGCTGATTCACTGGAAACATCCGTTCCCTATACAGTCGACAGCAGTGTTCCCGAAGCCCGGTTTCTCACGGTCGGGTCCGGTAATGGGGAGGAGACGCGTTTTTATAAAAATGCCATACCGGTACGGATCTCCGTTCCGGAGGACCCTGGCAGCGGCCTGGACGGAATCCGGATCCGGACCCTGTCGGGAGATTTCCGGAGTCCGGACGACGCCCTCACAGGCGGCAGCTGGAGCGTGATCCGCCCCGGCGAGAGCCTGGTCATCAAAACAGAAGGGAAGTACCGTCTGGAAGCGGAAACCAGGGACAGGGTGGGCAACAGCAGTGTTTCCCGGAGCCCCTGTCTTGTACTCGACAGGACAGCCCCGGAGCTTGAGATCAGGGGAGTCCGCGACGGCAGCGCCAACGCCGGGGAACTGAAGATTGAGCTGACGGCTTCGGACCCTTTTCTCAGAAAAGACTCTTTCCTTGTCAGTCTTGTGCCTTCTTCGGGAGGAACTCTGCCCCTCTCCTTTCGGACAGACAGGGACGGACAGACGATATCCGTTGCCTATGAGGACTTTCCTCATACAAAGGAGGCTGACGCCTTCTATACCCTGCAGGCGCAGGTATCTGATGAAGCCGGAAATGTGGCGCGAAAAACTGTGTCCTTTTCCGTCAACCGCTGCGGATCGGTTTATGTAAGACAGGATTCTCTTCAGAAAAAACTCAGGACTTTCTATCACAGGGAACCGTTTGACGTGACTTTCCGGGAGATGAATCTGGATGAGGTGGGGAACGCGAGAATTCTGTTAAAAAAGGGAGATACTCTTACGGAACTCAGAAAAGGGAGCGGATTTCAGACCTCGCAGAGCAGGGCGGACGACAACAGCAGGATTTATACATATACCGTACCTTCCTCCGCTTTTCTGGAAGACGGAATTTATGAGGTGATGCTGCTGACAAGGGACGCGGCAGGCAATACTACGGACAGCCAGGCGCAGAAGGAGCCGGTCCGCTTTGCCATAGACCGCACGGCGCCGGAGTGTTTTATTACCGGTCTGGCCCCTCTTGCCCGGTATCAGCTTCCTTCTCTTACAGCTGTGGCGGAGGTAAGGGACAATCTGGCTCTTTCGTCTGCGGACATTTTCCTGGACGGACAGATGGCAGACCACTATTCAGGAGAGATGCTGAAGCAGAATCACGGGATCCTGAAGCTTACCTTAGCCGAAAAAGACCAATGGCAGAGACTGCAGCTGAGGGTCATCGACGAGGCGGGAAATGAAAGCTGGTCAGAGGAATATCCGGTATATATTTCCATGCGGGAAGATCTGGAGAAGGTGGAAAACTATGTCCCTGTTCAGCCGGAAGCCCGGGAACTGGAACGCAGAAAACGGGATGCCGGTTCCGGCGGCATACAGACTTTTGAAGAAGGCCTTCAGGAGGGCGGATTCCCTGAAACGGATACGGAAAAGAGAGAGCGGGAGAAGAATTCCGGAGAATCCGAATCAGAGAAGGATCCCGCTTCTTTTCAGGAAGGATCTTTCCTTCCGGAAGGAAAGAGGGGGGAGAATGCTTCCAGGGATGAAGCAGCTTCTCCTCTGACTGAAAACCGGGTTTCGGAAACGGAAACGCTGCTTTTCAGGAGGGCAGCAGACACGCCGGCGGGAACAGATGCGGCCAGTGACAGCCGGAATCAGTCTGCGGCAGGAAAAAACGGGAACGTTTCCGACGGAATCCATGAAGAGGAGGACGGAAAAAACAGACCACTGCTTTTACTGTATCTGCTTTTGCTTCTTCCCGCAGCTGCCGGGACCGGTTTATTCCTTTATCGTTTATATAGAAAGAGAACAGGAGCGTCCGGAAAAGAAAAAAACGGAAGATCTGGATAACGGAATCGTTTTTCGTGATAGAATGAGAATCCGGAATAATCTGTAAAAGATGATTGCGATGCTGAAAACAGATTATTCCATGCTGCAGAGAGTTTCTTTTTCGAAAATGGTACAGAAACATGTCAGAGAGAGGAAGAGTGCGGTATCCGGCAGTGTGTTCCTGTTTTCTGCCGCTGATCGTACATTTTATCATCGCCCAGGCCGCGGATCTGGTCCTGGCGCAGACAGCCGGCGCAGGAAGCCCGGACAGCGCCGCCGGGGTCAGCGTGCTGACTTCCGCTGTCTGCATCCCGCTGTTTGCCTTATGGCTGAGGTCTGAAGAAAAATTCAGGGAGGAAAAAGCGGCAGGGGCAGACAGGACGGCCTGGATTTGCCTGGCCTTTGTCTGCGGAGCCGCGCTTTCTCTGCTCTGGGGCGGGTGCAGCACGTTTTTCCGGCTTTCAGACTTTTTTTCGGATAACGCTCAGGAACGTCTATTTTCAGCATCCCTCCCGCTGCAGATCCTGGGACCGGGACTTCTGGCCCCGGTGTGTGAAGAACTGCTGTTCAGGGGACTGATGTTCCGGATCTGGACCAGGGAGTTCAGCAGGCGTTCAGGCATCCTGATCGTATCCCTGGCCTTTGCCCTCTATCACGGGAATCCGCTACAGTTCCTCTATGCCTTCCCCATGGGGCTTGTCATGCAGTATTTTCTGGAAAAGGGCGGGAGCCTTGCCTGTCCGGCAGCCTGCCACATGGCGGCGAACCTCACGTCGATCCTGGCAGAAAGCATCCTGTGACTCTTTTGACCGCCCTTCTCATGCAGAATGGTGGAAATACAGGGGAATACGGAAGCGTTTTTATACGATCTGTTCGAAATTTCAGGCAGAGCACTGCGGATTTTTCACAGTTTGATTCATTGACTTTAAAGAGAAAATCCGATAGAGTGATTGCTGGACGTCTGCAGACTGCAGATTTTTGACTCAGAAGGTATTCATAAAAAGGAGAGAACTATGTATTCACTCGATGAAGTCAGATTAGAGGACCCGCAGGTTGCGGAGGCGATCAGCAAAGAGATTGAGCGGCAGAACAGCCATATTGAACTGATTGCCTCGGAAAACTGGGTATCACACGCTGTTATGGCTGCGATGGGCAGCCCCCTGACGAATAAATATGCGGAGGGATATCCGGGTCACCGTTATTATGGCGGATGCGAGTGCGTGGATATTGTGGAAGAGCTTGCCCGTGAGAGAGCGAAGAAACTGTTCGGATGCACTTATGCGAATGTACAGCCCCATTCCGGAGCACAGGCGAATATGGCCGTCCAGTTTGCCCTGCTTGAGGAAGGCGATACGATCATGGGCATGAACCTCGCCCATGGCGGTCATCTGAGCCACGGAAGCTCCGCCAACTTTTCAGGAACCTATTTCAATGTTGTTCCCTATGGCGTGAATGACGACGGCTTTATTGATTATGATGAAGTGGAGCGGATTGCCGCAGAATGCAGGCCGAAGCTGATTATTGCCGGCGCGAGCGCCTATGCCAGAACGATCGATTTTAAGAGATTCCGCGAGATCGCGGATAAAGTCGGCGCTTACCTGATGTGCGATATCGCGCACATTGCCGGACTGGTTGCGACGGGTCTTCATCCGAGCCCGATTCCCTATGCACATGTGACAACTACAACGACCCATAAGACCCTGCGCGGACCGCGCGGAGGCATGATCCTTTCGGACGCGGAGTTCGCAAAGGAGCATAAGCTTAACAAAGCTGTTTTCCCGGGTACGCAGGGCGGCCCCCTGATGCATGTGATCGCCGCCAAGGCGGTATGCTTCCAGGAAGACCTTCAGCCGGAATTCAGGACTTACTGTGAGCAGATCGTGAAAAACGCGAAGGCACTTGCGGATGGTCTTATGAACAGAGGCATTCAGCTTGTATCCGGCGGAACGGACAATCATCTGATGCTTGTGGACCTGCGGAACGTGGGCAGGACCGGAAAAGAAGTCGAGGCCGCTCTCGATGAGATCGGAATCACCGCAAACAAGAACACGATTCCGAATGACCCGCAGTCTCCGTTTGTCACTTCCGGACTCCGCCTTGGAACGCCGGCAGCGACAACCCGCGGCCTGAAAGAGGATGATTTTGACGTAGTGGCTGAGATCATTGCCGCATCTATTAAAGAAGGAAGCGCGAAAGCGGATTACTGCAGGAAGCTTGTCAGGTCCCTCACCGACAAGTACCCGCTTGTATAAAGGGCGCCGGGAGGCAGGGACTGCACCGGGGGATCTTTTCGAAATACGGAGCTGCACGGCAGATTTGCCCTGCAGCTCTTGTTGCGCCGCAGCTTCTGCTGCGGCTGTCCTGTTATTTGCGCACAGTACAACAGATGCTATATGAATCTCTGTATGGAAGGAATTGATCAGCATGGTAATTTGGGATGCGGTTGTGGATGGTGTGATGGATACGCTGAGGCTGGTTCCCTTTTTATTTGTCACGTATCTTCTGATGGAGTATATTGAGCACCGTACTTCTGACAGGACGAGGTCGGCGATCCGCAGGGCGGACAAGTTCGGACCTTTTCCGGGAGCTTTTCTGGGCATTCTCCCCCAGTGCGGCTTTTCTGCAGCCGCGGCGGGCCTTTATTCCGGCAAGGTGATTACAGCGGGAACGCTGATCGCCGTTTTTCTGTCCACGAGTGACGAGATGCTGCCGATCTTCCTGTCCAGCCATGCGCCCGTCATGCTGATTGTCCGGATCCTTGCGGTGAAAGCCGTGTACGGAGTACTTGTCGGTTTCCTGGTGGATTTTCTTTTCCGCCGCCTGAATCAGCGGAAGATCGGGGCAGGCATTCACGGGATCTGTGAGCACGAGCATTGTAATTGCGAAGAAAGTATCGTAAAATCAACGGTAAAGCACACACTGAGCATTACCCTGTACATCTTTCTGGTTTCTGCTGCCCTGAATCTGATCCTGGCCCTGATCGGGACGGAAAATCTGGAACATCTGATTCTGAATAAACCGGTGATCGGAGAACTGCTGAGCGCCATGGTGGGCCTGATTCCCAACTGCGCCGCTTCCGTGGCCATCACGACCCTGTATCTGGACGGAGCCATGAGCGCGGGCGCCATGATGTCGGGGCTTCTGGTCGGAGCGGGCATCGGACTGCTGGTTCTTTTCCGGACCAACCGTTCGCGGAGGGAGAACTGGATGATCGCCGGAATTCTGTATGCTGCCGGCGTGGCAGGCGGAATTCTGACGGGAGCGCTGCGCCTGATCTGAAGAAGAAAGCAGCGGAAAAGGAAAGTCTGTTCTTTATGGGTAAATGGAGGCCCGGAAGACGCTTATGGATTATATGATCAGAGCCACAGCGGCAGACGGTGCGGTACGCGCCTTCGCCGCGACGGCAAAAGAGATGGTTGAAACAGCGAGAAAAGCCCACAATACGAGCCCGGTCTGTACGGCCGCCCTGGGAAGGCTCCTGATCGGAGGAGTCATGATGGGCAGTATGCTGAAAGAAGACAGGGCCCTGCTGACGATTCAGGTCAGGGGGGACGGCCCTGCGGAAGGGATTACCGTGACGGCCGATTCACACGGACACGCGAAAGGATATATTTTCCGCCCGGACGTCCTGCTTCCGGTGAATGCGGCCGGAAAACTGGACGTCGCAGGCGCTGTGGGTAAAGGAACCCTTACGGTTATAAGGGACCTGGGCCTGAAAGATCCCTATGTCGGGACGGTGGACCTGATCAGCGGAGAGCTTGCCGAGGACCTGACATACTATTTCGCGGAATCAGAACAGGTGCCCAGCAGTGTTTCTCTGGGCGTACTGGTGGACCGCGATCTGAGCGTGCGGCAGGCGGGAGGTTTTATTCTCCAGCTGATGCCCGGTACGCCGGAGGATGTCATTGCCCGGCTTGAAGAAAAACTTGCCTCTGTCCCCGGAATCACTTCGATGCTGGAGGAGGGGCTGGCGCCGGAGGATATCCTTGCGCAGCTGCTCGGGGATTTCAGCCCGGAGATTCATGAGAGGGAAGCGATCTCATTTTTCTGCGGATGCTCAAAAGAGAGGGTTGAGAGAGCGCTGATTTCGATCGGACCGAAGGATATCCGGGAGATGATCGGCGACGGAAAGAGCATCGAGACCGGCTGCAGTTTCTGCGGAAAAAAATATGTGTTCAGCATTGCAGATCTGGAGAAGATCTACGCGATTCAGATGGAGAAGAGGAAACGGCAGCAGGAGGACAGCTGACGGGAAGGCAGACAGCAGGAAAAGACTGATTGAGCTTTATTCAGTTATCAGCCGATGCTGCCGCGGCAGAAATGAAAACTTCCGGCTGTGCGTGAGAAGAGGGAGGTGCGCGAATGAGGGACGGTTTCGTAAAAGTGGCCGCAGTGACGCCCAGAATCAGGGTGGCGGACTGCGACTATAATACAGAACAGATCATAAGGCTTCTGAAAGGAGCCTGGCAGGACGGGGCGAAGATTATTGTTTTTCCCGAACTGGCGGTGACTGCGTATACCTGCAACGACCTGTTTCTTCAGGAGCGCCTTCTGAGAAAGGCCAGGGAATGTCTGAAGAAGATCGCGGACGCGACGGCCGGCCGCAAGGCACTGGTTTTTGTCGGCCTGCCCTTTGAAGTGAACGGAAAGCTGTACAATGTGGCCGCCGCACTCAGTGACGGGCTGCTGCTGGGCCTTGTGCCGAAAAGGTATCTGCCCAATTACAATGAATATTACGAAGCTCGCTATTTTCATCCCGGCGAGGAGCGGATTATACCGGTCTGGTTTGACGGATATGAAGTTCCCTTCGGCATGAACCAGCTTTTCGTATGCCGTCCGGTGGAAAAGGACGGAAGCCGGCCTGTCTACGGCGCGGACGCCATGAAGGAGCTGCGGGTAGCGGCGGAGATCTGCGAGGACATGTGGGCCCCGCTCCCTCCGTCCACCTGCCATGCCCTGGCGGGGGCCAATGTTATCGTGAATCTGTCTGCCAGCGTGGACGTCGCGGGAAAAAGTGAATACCGCAGGACGCTGGTGACCGGTCAGGCGGGACGTCTGATCTGCGGTTACATTTACGCAAGCTCCGGAGACGGCGAATCCTCCCAGGACCTGGTATTCGGCGGACACCGGATGATTTCCGAGAATGGAAAGATCCTGGCGGATTCCGGCAGGTTTTCGACGGGGATTACCTGCAGCGAGCTGGATATTGACAGGCTGAGGGCGGAGCGCAGGCGCATGACGACTTATCCGTCCCGTTTTGCCGCCGCTCTCACCAGGAGACCCCAGGCCATGCGGCGAAATCCTGCTTTCGGACAGCCGGAGGAGGAAGAGGCTGCGGAGAACCGGACCGGTCTCTGGAATCCGGCAGCACTCCCGCTTGCCGAGATTCCCGGAGATCTTCCCGATCACGCCTATGTGGCGACAGAGTTTGAGCTGGAGATAGAAGAGACTGAGCTTACCAGGGCTTATTCCGCAAGGCCGTTTGTTCCTGCAAACGACAGGGAACGGGCTGAGCGCTGTGAGGAGATTCTTGCGATTCAGGCCCTCGGTCTTAAGAAGCGGATTGAGCATGTGAAGCCGGAGTCGATCGTGGTCGGCATCTCAGGCGGACTGGACTCCACCCTTGCGCTCCTGGTCATGGTGCGTGCCTACGACCTCATGGGACTGGACCGGAAAGGGATCATAGCCGTTACCATGCCTGCTTTCGGAACCACCAGCCGCACGCATGACAATGCGGTAAGGATGGTGAAGCAGCTTGGCTGTACGCTGAGGGAGATTGACATCAGGGAAGCGGTGCAGGTACATTTCCGGGATATCGGACATGACCCGTCGGTCACGGATGTGACCTATGAGAATTCCCAGGCCAGGGAGAGGACCCAGATCCTGATGGATATCGCGAATCAGAAGAGGGGCTTTGTGGTCGGCACCGGGGATATGTCGGAGCTGGCCCTCGGCTGGGCGACCTACAACGGGGATCATATGTCCATGTACGGCGTCAACTGTTCCCTGCCGAAGACTCTGGTCAGGCATCTGGTCAGCTATTACGCCGATACCTGCGGGGACGGGGAACTGGGCGCGGTTCTCAGGGACGTGCTTTCCACACCGGTAAGTCCTGAGCTTCTTCCGCCGAAGGACGGCGAGATCGCCCAGATTACGGAAGATCTGGTGGGGCCCTATGAGCTTCATGACTTTTTCCTTTACCATGTGCTTCGGTTCGGCAGTGCGCCGCTGAAGGTGCTCAGGCTGGCGGAGTATGTCTTTGCAGGGACCTATGACAGGGCATTTATCCTGAAATGGCTCAAGACCTTTTACTGGAGATTTTTCACGCAGCAGTATAAAAGATCCTGCGTTCCGGACGGGCCGAAGGTCGGTTCGGTAGCCCTGAGCCCGAGAGGGGACCTCAGGATGCCCAGCGACGCGGTTGTCAAGGTCTGGCGTGAAGAGCTGGACAGCCTGTCCTGAAAGAGGGACCGGAGGGGGACTGCGCAGGGCGGCGCAGCTGCTGTCCGCTGAAAATGGTTCATAATATTTTATGATACAGCCTTTTTCCGCCGGGGGAAAAAGGCGGGTGATCCCGGAAAGAGCAGATCAACAGGTGAAAGCCGCGGCTAAGCCGCGGGAAAGGAGTACGGATTTTGGAGTACAGGTCAGATATTGAGATTGCGCAGGCGACAGAGATGACACCCGTCACGGAGATTGCCGGGAAACTGGGAGTGGATGAGAACTGTGTGGAACAGTACGGGCGCTACAAAGCAAAGATCGATTACCGGCTGCTGGATGATTGGGCGGACAGGCCGGACGGGAAGCTTGTTCTGGTAACCGCGATCAATCCCACTCCGGCAGGAGAGGGCAAGACGACCACAAGCGTGGGACTGGCCGATTCTCTGAACCGGATCGGGAAAAAGGTCTGCGCTGCCCTCAGGGAACCTTCCCTCGGCCCGGTATTCGGCGTCAAGGGCGGGGCGGCAGGAGGCGGCTACGCCCAGGTAGTGCCGATGGAAGATATCAACCTTCATTTTACCGGTGATTTTCATGCGATCGGGGCTGCCAACAACCTGCTCGCGGCCATGGTTGACAATTCCATTTTCCAGGGCAATCCGCTGAATATCGATCCCCGCAAGATCACCTGGAGAAGGTGCGTGGACATGAACGACCGCCAGCTTCGCTATGTTGTGGACGGCATGGGCGGAAGAACAAACGGCGTAGTGCGCGAGGACGGATATGATATTACGGTCGCCTCGGAGGTTATGGCCGTCCTGTGCCTGTCTTCCGGAATCGAGGATCTGAAAGAGCGGCTGTCCAGACTGATTGTCGGATACACCTACGGCAAGCCGTCAGAGCAGAAGCCTGTAACCGCCGGAGATCTCCATGCGCAGGGCGCGATGGCGGCCCTGCTGAAGGATGCGCTGAAACCCAATCTGGTTCAGACCCTGGAGCATACGCCGGTCGTGATCCATGGCGGCCCCTTCGCGAATATCGCGCACGGCTGCAATTCCGTGACGGCAACCAGAATGGCTCTGAAGATGGCGGATTACTGCGTCACGGAGGCCGGTTTCGGCGCGGACCTCGGCGCGGAGAAATTCCTGGATATCAAATGCCGTGTCGCCGGACTGAAGCCGGACGCGGTAGTGATCGTCGCGACCGTCCGCGCCCTCAAGCATCACGGCGGCGCGGCTAAGGAAACGCTGAATGAGGAGAACTTGGAGGCTCTTCAGGCCGGTCTTCCGAATCTGCTGCATCATGTCAGCACCATCCGTAATGTGTACGGCCTGCCCTGCGTGGTGGCGATCAACGCATTCCCGACGGATACGGAGAATGAACTCAGACTGGTGGAAGAAAAATGCCGGGAGCTTGGCGTGAACGCGGTTCTGTCCGAAGTATGGGCGAAGGGCTCGGAAGGCGGAACGGATCTTGCGCGCGAGGTTGTGCGGCTGTGCGAAGAGCCGAATGATTTCCGTTTCAGCTATGAGCTGACCGGTTCCATTGAGGATAAGCTGAATCAGATCGTCCGCAGAGTCTACGGCGGCAAAGGCGTCGTTCTTACCCAGCAGGCAAAGACCCAGGCAGCCCAGCTCGAGGCGATGGGCTGCGGGAATATGCCGATCTGCGTCGCGAAGACCCAGTATTCCCTCACAGACAACCCGAAGGCGCTCGGCGCTCCCTCCGATTTCGAGGTGACCGTACGCAGCCTGAAGGTTTCGGCCGGGGCCGGTTTCGTGGTCGCTCTTACCGGAGAGATCATGACGATGCCCGGGCTGCCCAAGTCCCCCGCGGCAGAGCGGATCGACGTGCTCAGCGACGGCAGGATCGTCGGGCTTT
Organism: uncultured Lachnospiraceae bacterium; assembly: GCA_902779575.1. Taxonomy (GTDB): domain Bacteria; phylum Bacillota; class Clostridia; order Lachnospirales; family Lachnospiraceae; genus Porcincola. Next base: position 20,585 of record CACZBW010000003.1, on the reverse strand, counting down.
TCTGAAGAATGCGGTTCATTTCAGTGTCCCCTGAGCACCGGCTCAGGCAGTGAAACCGCAGTTATGTGCCCGGACCCATGGCAGGTGGAGCTGCTGTGCGCCCGGGCTCAAATTTGACCCTGGCGGAATGAATTATTGTGTCCGCGGCTATTTACGGAGCGGCAGGTCAGCCCCGGCGGAAAAAGGAGACAGGTCAGAGGATGAGATTCAGACCCTGCATCGATATTCACAACGGAAAAGTCAAGCAGATCATCGGCGGTTCTCTGGAGGACAGGGATGACCGGGCAAGCGAGAACTTTGTATCGGAGGCGGACGCCTCCTGGTTTGCCCGTTTTTATCACAAAGACGGACTCAGGGGCGGGCATGTGATCCTGCTGAATCCGCCCTCCTCGCCCTATTATGAGAGAACGCGCGCCCAGGCGGAGGAGGCTCTGAGCGCCTGCCCCGGAGACCTGATGGTCGGCGGGGGCGTGAATCCGGAGAATGCCGGAGCGTGGCTCAGGGCGGGCGCTTCCCATGTGATTGTTACATCCTATGTTTTTTCAGACGGAAACTTCAATGAGGCACATCTCCGGGAGATGATCAGGGAAGTCGGAAAGAAATCGCTCGTCCTGGACCTGAGCTGCCGGAAAAAGGGAGAAGACTACTATATCGTGACCGACCGCTGGCAGAAATTCACTTCTGTCCGCCTTGACCCGGACACGCTGACCGGACTGATGGGGGAATGCGATGAATTCCTGATTCACGCCGCGGACGTGGAGGGAAGAAGGCAGGGACCCGAACTGGATCTGGTCCGCCTGCTGCGCAGTGCAATAGAAAAAAGCGGAAGCGATTTCGCCATGACCTATGCGGGAGGGATCGGGAATTTTGAAGATCTTGCCGCTGTCCGCCGGGAAGGCGCCGGTAAAATCGATGTTACGGTCGGAAGCGCGCTGGATCTGTTCGGCGGGCAGATGCCCTACAGGGATGTGCTGGCCGCCTGCGGCGCGTAAAAGGCCGCAGGGAACCGCAAAGCGCTGTTCTTTCCGGATGCCGCTGATCATGAAAAGTAGCAACTATTCGTTGTTCCCTAAAAGAGATTGTGTTATACTCTAATTACAGAAAACTCTTTTAAAGGAGGTCATGCACATGAGATTTACAATCAGTGGCAAGAACATAGAAGTGACTGATTCCCTGAGGAAAGCAGTCACAGAAAAGCTTGGAAAACTGGAACGCTATTTTACGGCGGATACCCCGATTATCGTGACGATGAGCGTTGAAAAAGAGCGCCAGAAGATCGAGGTCACGATCCCTCTCAAGGGCAACGTCATCCGCTCGGAGCAGGTCAGCAACGATATGTATGTATCCATTGACCTGGTTGAGGAAGTGATCGAAAGACAGCTTCGCAAGTATAAGCAGAAACTGATCGACCGCCATCAGGCGGGGGACAATTTCCGCAGAGAATTCCTGGAAAAGGAGAGCGAGCCGACGGATGAGATCCGCATCGTCCGCTCAAAGCGTTTCGATATCAAGCCGATGTATCCGGAAGACGCCTGCGTGCAGATGGAACTTCTGGGCCACAGCTTCTATGTTTTCTGCAATGCGGAGACAGATCAGGTGAACGTCGTCTATAAGAGAAAAGGAGGCACCTACGGCCTGATCGAGCCGGAAGCCTGACGCCGCGCCTTATCTGAAAATGCCGGCCTGACAGGGCAGTTCCGGTGAGAAAAGCCGGAAGCCTGAGAGGAAGGGAAACGGATCTTTACCACAGAGTTTACTGCCCCGCGCTGTCAGGCGCGGGGCTTTTTCATACGGCGGCGGCCGGACGGAATGTCCTGCATGGCATGGCTGCGGCGCCGGAAGTCAGGCCGGCAGATCCGGGCCTCAGGCTGCTGCTCACGGCTCAGGTCAGGCTCCGGAACGCTGTACTGGACAGACAGATATCAGCGTGGTAAAATAGTACAGATTATCTGAAAATTGCAGGGCAGCATTTTATGCTTCCTGATGACAGAAGAAACAGCAAACAGTTAAAGGAGTAGAAGCAACATGGGCTTTTTTGAAAAGGTGTTCGGCACGCATTCTGAGCGGGAGCTCAAGAAGATCATGCCGCTCGTCAATAAAATTGAGAGCCTGCGGGATACCATGGTGGCGATGTCGGATGCGGAACTCCGCGCCCAGACGGATAAATTCAAAAAACGCTACCAGGACGGCGAGAGCCTGGACTCTCTGCTTCCGGAGGCCTTCGCGACTGTCCGCGAGGCAGCGCGCCGCGTGAACGGAACAGAGCCTTACAGGGTTCAGCTGATCGGCGGAATCATCCTGCATCAGGGCCGTATCGCGGAGATGAAGACCGGTGAAGGTAAGACGCTGGTTTCCACTCTTCCCGCTTATCTGAATGCGCTGACCGGAGAGGGCGTCCATATCATCACGGTTAATGATTACCTGGCAAAGCGTGACGCGGAGTGGATGGGACCGGTTCATGAGTCTCTCGGCCTTACCTGCGGATGCATCCAGAACGCCATGGAGTCGGACGAGAGAAGAGAGCAGTACAACAAGGATATCACTTACGTCACGAATAACGAGGATGGTTTCGACTATCTGCGTGACAACATGGTCATCTATAAGGAGAAGCTGGTTCAGCGCGACCTGGTCTACGCCATCATCGACGAGGTTGACTCGGTCCTGATCGACGAGGCGAGGACGCCTCTGATCATTTCCGGCCAGAGCGGAAAGTCCACCAAGCTGTATGAGGTGTGCGACATCCTGGCGCGCCAGCTGCAGAGAGGCGAGGCCAGCGGCGAAGTTACGAAGATGACAGCCATTATGGGGGAAGAGATCACCGAGACCGGCGACTTTATCGTCAATGAAAAGGATAAGATCGTAACCCTCACCCAGCAGGGAATAGAGAAGTGCGAGAGATTTTTCCAGATCGAGAACCTGTCCGATCCGGAGAATATCGAGATTCAGAACAACATTATTCTCGCTCTGCGCGCCCACAATCTGATGTTCCGCGACCAGGACTATGTGGTGAAAGACGATGAAGTCCTGATTGTCGATGAATTTACAGGCCGCATCATGCCGGGCCGCCGTTATTCCGACGGTCTTCACCAGGCGATTGAGGCCAAGGAGCACGTCAAGATCAAGAGAGAGTCCAAGACGCTGGCGACCATCACCTTCCAGAATTTCTTCAACAAGTACAGGAAGAAATGCGGCATGACCGGTACAGCCCTTACGGAAGAACAGGAATTCCGCGATATCTACGGCATGGACGTTATCGAGATCCCGACCAACAAGCCGGTGATCCGCAAGGACCTTGACGACGCGGTCTACATGACCAAGAAAGAAAAGTACAAAGCGGTCGTCAACGCCGTGAAGGAAGCCCATGAGAAGCATCAGCCGGTGCTGGTCGGTACCATCACGATCGAAGTATCCGAACTTCTGTCCGGCATGCTCAGGAGAGAGGGCATCCAGCATAACGTCCTGAATGCGAAGTTCCATGAGCTTGAAGCAGAGATCGTCAAGGATGCCGGCGTACATGACGCGGTCACCATCGCGACGAACATGGCCGGCCGCGGTACGGATATCAAGCTTGACGAAGAGGCGAAGGCCGCGGGCGGCCTGAAGATTATCGGTACCGAGCGGCATGAGTCCCGCCGGATCGACAACCAGCTGCGAGGCCGTTCCGGACGTCAGGGAGACCCGGGTGAATCCCAGTTCTACATTTCCCTGGAAGACGATCTGATGCGCCTGTTCGGTTCCGAGAAGATGATGTCGACCTTTAAGGCCCTGGGCGTCCAGGAAGGTGAGCAGATTCAGCATAAGATGCTTTCCTCCGCGATCGAGAAGGCGCAGCAGAAGATCGAGTCCAACAACTTCGCGATCCGCAAGAGCCTGCTCGAGTATGACCAGGTCAACAATGAGCAGAGAGAGATCATTTACGCGGAACGCCGCAAAGTACTGGACGGCGAGAACATGCGTGAGTCTGTCATGAAGATGATCGACGATACGGTAGAGGGATGTGTGAACCTGGTCGTCGGCGAGAGCGGAGCCTCCCCGGATGAGTGGAACCTGCAGGAGCTGAACGACTATCTGAGACCCATTATTCCGCTTCCGCTCATTACAAAAGAATATGTCTCTGGGGAGAGCAGAAACAGCCTTGTGGAGAAGCTGAACAGGGATGCGAAAGCCCTTTACCAGGCCAAGGAAGAGGAACTGACGGCCGCCGGCGCGGATGTGCGTGAGATTGAGCGCGTCGTTCTTCTCCGCTCAGTGGACCGCCACTGGATGACGCATATCGACGATATGGACCAGCTGCGCCAGGGAATCGGCCTTGCCGCTTACGGACAGAAGGATCCGAAGGTTCAGTATAAGATGGAAGGCTACGACATGTTCAATGCCATGACGGCAGCCATCCAGGAAGACACTCTGAAGATGATGTATCATGTCAGAGTGGAGGAGAAGGTGGAGCGTGAGGAGGTCGCGAAGGTGACCGGAACCAACCGTGATGACACGGCGGTGCGCGCGCCCAAGAAACGCCAGGCCAAGAAGGTTTATCCGAACGATCCCTGCCCGTGCGGGAGCGGCCTGAAGTATAAACAGTGCCATGGCAGAAAAGGTGCCTGAGAGAGAGGTTTTCTGTGATAGAACTGGATGAATTCAAGGCAAAACTGAAGACGTACGAACAGCCTCTGGAAGAGATGAGAAGTTCCCTGGACCTTGAGAACAAGGAACGCAGGATCGAGGAGCTTGAGAGGACCATGGCGGAGCCGTCCTTCTGGGACAATCCCGAACAGTCCCAGAAGATTATGAAGGATCTGGGTTCGCTGAAGGATGACGTGGCGACCTACAGCCGCCTGCGCAGCCAGTATGAGGAGACGGAGCTTCTGATCGATATGGGGAATGAAGAGGATGACGCCTCCGTAATACCGGATATCGAGCAGACGCTGGCCGATTTCGAGGCCGATTTCGAAGCGATCCGGATCAAGACCCTCCTGTCCGGGGAGTATGACCGCTATAACGCGATCGTGACACTTCACCCGGGCGCCGGCGGGACGGAAGCCTGCGACTGGTGCAGCATGCTCTACCGCATGTACTCCAGGTGGATCGACAAGAAAGGGTTTTCCGTGGAGCTTCTCGATTATCTGGACGGCGACGAGGCGGGAATCAAGTCCGTAACCTTCCAGATCAACGGGGAGAATGCCTACGGGCTTATGCGCTCTGAGATGGGGATTCACCGTCTGGTCCGCATTTCCCCCTTCAATGCCGCGGGAAAGAGGCAGACTTCCTTTGTATCCTGCGATGTCATGCCGGACATCGAGGAGGATGTGGACGTAGAGGTCCGGGATGAGGATATCCGGATCGATACATACCGGTCCAGCGGCGCCGGCGGACAGCACATCAACAAGACTTCGTCCGCCATCCGCATCACCCATTTCCCGACCGGAATCGTGGTGACCTGCCAGAATGAGCGTTCACAGTTCCAGAATAAGGATAAGGCCATGCAGATGCTGAAGGCCAAGCTGTATATGCTCAAGATCGAGGAGAACAAGGCGAAAGCGGGTGAGATCCGCGGCGAGGTCAAGGATATCGCCTGGGGTTCCCAGATCCGCTCCTATGTTTTCCAGCCGTATACCATGGTCAAGGATCTGCGCAGCGGCTATGAAACCGGCAATGTCCAGGCGGTTATGGACGGAGACCTGGATCCCTTTATCAATGCTTATCTGAAATGGGATTCTCTGGGACGTCCGGACCGGAAAGCCCAGAATGTGGACTGACCTGCGGCCTGGTGTGGAGGGCCGTGAACAGTAACATTGGATTACCGGAGGCTTTTCGCCTCTGCAGAATAAAAAGGAAAGACAACAGATATTCATAACGGATCTCCAAAAGGGGAGAACCGTCGTTTCAATCAGGGAGGAGGATATTATGGGACTTATTAAAGCAGCAGTAGGTTCAGTAACGGGAACCCTCAGGGATCAGTTTCAGGATGTAGTGGAACCGGTCAGCATGGGCGCGCAGACTCTCTTTGTACAGGGACGCGTCAGGGGCAAAAAAGGCTTCAGCAGCAGCGATGTCATCTCAAACGGATCTGTGATCCATGTGTATGACAATATGTTTATGATCCTGGTGGACGGCGGCAAGATCATCGACTATTCCGCGGAACCCGGATATTTTATCGTTGACAATTCTTCACAGCCCTCCCTTTTCCAGGGCCAGTTTAAGGAGAGCCTGAAGGAAGCATGGGAAAGGTTCAAATTCGGAGGCGGAACACCGCAGTCCCAGAAGGTCTACTATATCAACACCCAGGAGATCAAGGGCATCAAGTTCGGGACACGCAATCCTGTCAACTATTTCGACAGCTTTTACAACGCGGAGCTTTTCCTCCGCGCGCACGGCACTTATTCGGTCAAGGTGAACAATCCGCTTCTGTTCTATGCGAACGCGGTTCCGAGGAATGCCGTTCAGGTAGACGTCTCAGATATCAATGATCAGTACCTGGCTGAATTCATGGAAGCTCTCCAGGCCGCGATCAACCAGATGAGCGCGGACGGAATCCGGATCTCTTATGTCGCTTCAAAGAGCACAGAGCTTTCCAGATACATGTCCAACGTCCTGGATGAGAGCTGGACGAAGGAAAGAGGCCTTGAAGTGGTGAGCGTCGGCATTGCCAGCATCTCCTACGACGAGGAATCCCAGAAGCTGATCAACATGCGCAACCAGGGCGCCATGATGCAGGATCCCACGATCCGGGAAGGCTTTGTCCAGAGCGCCATCGCGAGCGGTCTGCAGGCTGCCGGCTCCAACACGGCGGGCGCAGGCGCAGCCTACATGGGCATGAATCTCGGCATGGGCGCGGCAGGCGGCTTTATGCAGTCCGCCAGCAGCACAAACCAGGCGCAGATGCAGTATCAGCAGAACCAGTATCAGGCGCAGGGCCAGCAGTTCCAGCAGGAACAGGCTCCGGGAGCGCCCAGGATGAAGCAGCCGGGAGAATGGTTCTGCCCGGAATGCGGAACCCTGAACGGCGGAAACTTCTGCATGAACTGCGGAACGAAGAAACCGGAATAATCCGGAATAATCCGCGGGAAACACTGACGATAGAGTTTATTCGCTGAAAAGCGGACAGATCAGCGTTTTCCTGACAAGAATGTGACCGGCCGGCAGCCGACTTCAGAGTATGGAGCCGGCAGCCGGCTTTCCCATACTTTGGGATACAGGAGGAGACATATTCTGCCCGCGGCTGCGTTTTGCAGGCGCGGCTGCAGAATAGTCATCCGTGGCCATTAAGGAAAAGTAGAAACTTCGTTTTGAGAGGAGTGGGAACATGGCTACGATTACCTTTAAGTGCCCCAACTGCGGCGGCGGGCTGGTATTTGATCCCTCTGTCCAGAAGTTCCGCTGCGAATTCTGTAATTCTGTTTTCACACAGAATGAGCTGGACGCGCTTTCACCGGATCAGACGACTGACCGGAAAGACACGTTTGACTATGAGGAGACGCCTGAAGAGAACAGCCCTCAGTCTGCTGCCGGAAAACAGCAGGATTCTGTCCGGCCGGGAAAAGAGACGGACAGACCCGCCGGACTCGGAGGCGAAGAAGCGGGTACGTCGGGTCCTTCTTTCCACCATGGCAGCGGGGAAGCGGTTATTTATACCTGCCCCAGCTGCGGGGCGGAGATCGTTACGGATGCCGTTACAGCCGCGACCTTCTGCTATTACTGCCATAATCCGGTTGTTCTGCAGGGGAAGCTGTCCGGAGACTACCTTCCGGACAAGATCATTCCTTTCAAATATAACCGGGACAGGGCTGAGGAAGAATTTATCAAGTTTGTCCGCAGCAAGAAATTTGTCCCTGCGGCTTTCTTCAGCAGGGAGCAGATCGAAAAACTGACGGGCGTCTATTATCCTTTCTGGGTCTACGACTGTGAACTGTCCGGCTACGCCAACGGGCGGATGGACCGGATCCGGGTCTGGATGTCGGGGGATGATGAGTATACGGAAACCTCCATTTATCACTTTGAACGGGGCGGCACCGTACGCGTGGAAGGCCAGGTTTCGCAGGCGCTGAAACAAAACGACCACAGGCTGATCGACGCTGTCATGCCATATAATATGCGGGACGTGGAAGATTTCTCCATGGGATTCCTGCAGGGATTCGTGGCACAGCGGCGGGATGTCGAGACAAAGGAGATCTCAAAGGCGCTGACGGATAAAGCCCGTTCCTATGCCCTTACGGCCATGCGCAATACCGTTACCGGCTACCAGACGGTGAGCGTGGAGAATTCTCATTATGATATCCGCAATGAGCGCTGGCAGTATCTGCTGCTGCCCGTATGGGTCCTGACATACGGAAGAGGAAGTACAAAAAAATACTATTTCGCCATGAACGGAGATACCGGCGAGGTACAGGGACGGCTCCCTGTTTCGGGCGGCAGGCTGGCAGCTTTCTCGGCAATTCTTGGCGCGGCGGCTTTTGCCGTGTCCATACTGATCGGATATTTCCTGATCTGAATGATTCGGAAGGAGGGCGTGAGATGATACTGGATACGAGGAATCGTTCTGATTTTTCATCGCCGGATTCATGCAGGGGAAGAAGCGGAAGCAATGCCGGCGGTATCTCAGGGGATCCTTTCTTCGCTGAGCCTGTCCGTGCCGGTCTGAAGGCGCGGCTTAAAGGGTTTTTGGCTTTATCGCTGTTTGTGACGGGATTTGTTTTTCTTCCTGCCGGGAAAGCTTCAGCGGCTCCGGTCTACTCGGAGAAGACGGACCGGGCAAGCGTGGATGATATGGCGGATCTTCTGAGCGATGAGGAGGAGCAGGAGCTTCTGTCACTGGCAGAGGAGATTTCCCTGGACAACAATATGGATATCCGTGTCGTCACTACGGACGATACGGGAGGAAAGACGACCAGGAGTTTTTCTGACGATTACTTTGAGTCTCTGACAGACACCTATGAAGGTGCCTGCTATCTGATCGATATGGATAACCGGGAATTCTACCTGACGACAGAGGGAAGAATGATCTGGTACCTGAATGACGACAGGAGGGACACGATTCTGGATAACGCCTACGAGTATGCCAGCAGCGGGGATTTTGACGCGGTATTCCGCTCCATGCTGTCTGATACGAAGCGTTTCCTGAAACAGGGCGTCGAACACGGAACGGTCCAGTATGATGAGGATACGGGGACTTTTACCTATTACTCCGAACCGAAGGGCGTGACGTCAGGCGAGGGACTTCTTGCCGGACTGATCGGCCTCCTGACTGCCGCGGGCAGTTATCTGGGCATCCGGGCGAAATATCAGCTGAAATTCCCGGAGAAAGAAAATTATTCGTTCCACGACAATGTCCATCTCAACCTGAACATGAAGCAGGACAGCTTTGTGCGCAGGTTCGTGACGCACCGCCGGATCCCGCGCAATACCGGCGGAGGCGGAGGCGGGGGACATTCGCACACGAGCACGACACATCACACCTCCAGCGGGCATTCAGCCGGCGGCGGGGGAAGAAAGTTTTAGGAAGGAAACAGCCATGGATATTGTATGCCTTGATCTGGAGGGAGTACTGGTACCGGAGATCTGGATCGCCTTTTCCGAGGCGAGCGGAATACCGGAGCTGAAAAGAACAACAAGAGATGAGCCGGATTACAATAAGCTGATGAACTGGAGACTCGGGATCCTCCGCGAGCACGGTCTGGGCCTTCGCGAGATTCAGGAGACAATCGCAAAGATTGACCCGCTGCCGGGGGCTGTGGAATTCCTGGACGAGCTCAGGTCCCTGACGCAGGTGATCGTGATCAGCGATACCTTTACCCAGTTCGCGACCCCCCTGATGAAGAAACTGGGATGGCCGACTCTCTTCTGCAATACGCTGGAAGTGGCGGAGGACGGGATGATCAGCGGGTTCCGCATGCGGATTCAGAATTCCAAGCTCAGCACGGTAAAAGCGCTGCAGTCGATCGGGTTTCATACCATTGCGGCGGGGGACTCCTACAACGATCTGGATATGATTCTGGCTTCAAAAGCCGGTTTCCTCTTCCGCAGTACCGAAAAGATCAAGGCGGACCATCCTGAGCTGCCGGCGTTTGAAACATTTGACGAGCTGATGAACGGAATCCGCCGGGTGCTTGACTGACAGATCCGCCGGGAACGCCCCTTGTTTTTTCGGTCGCTGAAGCGGCAGAAGTCCGCGGGCGAAGCTTTACTTGTATATGAAATCAGAATAAGCCCCGGCAGGGGAAAGAGCAAATCATCCGGAATGCTTTTCCCTTCGCCGGGGCTTGATCATGCTTCGCAGAATGCTGACGGAACCGTTTTTTCGCTGAGAGAATTTCAGCATCAGCGGCTGCTTAATACCCGTTGTAATTCCCGGACAGCTCCATATAGAATTCCGCACAGGTTACATTATAATAGGGAATTGTCCAGATGCAGCCCAGTCCCAGTGAGAGGACAGACAGGGCGGCATAGCCGAGGAAGGACAGATTCAGCATCAGATAACGGATCCTGCGGCCTTTCATCAGCCGTCTGCTTTCCTGAAGGCATTGCAGCGCGCTGTAGTCCTGGTGGTCAATATACAGGAACAGGGCCTGACTGTAGGAATAAAGGATCAGAAAGTCAAGCGCCGCGGCGGCGATGAGGCCGGCAAGAAAGCCGGATACTGCCAGAAGCGGGGACGGGGTCTTCCCGGTTCCGGATATATCGTACAGGCCGAGTGCATAAATCCGGTCCATCGCGAAATAGAGGGGCAGCGTGCAGACTGTCCTGAGAAGGCCTGTCAGGAGGGAAATCGCTATGGCAGTTTCCGGATGATAGCGGAAGCCCAGAAGCACGTCGCCGACCGTTGCCTGGGAACGTCTGGCAATATTCAGGGATACATAAAGGATCCCGGCCTGAAGTACCGTGACAAAGGAGTGAACCAGGAAGGTTACCATCAGACCGGCAATCATGCTGAACAGACCCTGGCCTGCAAGAAGCGGTGCCGCCGTCCAGGAAAGAATGCTGTCGATCGCGAAGGAGAGTCCCAGAGCAGTGACAATAGCCAGAAAAAAAGTCATATAGTTGCCGGCGAGATTCTGCCGGGCAGTACTTTTAAGCTGGGAAAAGGAACCTGCTGGCTTCATATATAATTGCCTCCCTTCCGGGCCGGACTGTCGGTATTGCCCAGAATTTCATCAATGCTGTCCCCGGCGCTGCCGCTGTTCCCGCTGCCGCCGGAATCGGCCGCCGTACTCCCGGAGGATCTTTTTTCTTTCCGGTAGCTGCCGGAAAGAATATCCTGGATCAGGTCCTGAGGATCCTGGGAAAGTGCGGAATCCGGCGTGCCGGAAGAAGCACCGGAACCGGATTCAGCCGGGAACGGGAATTCCTGGCCGGTATAATAGACGTAGAGCTTTTCGAATTCACGCCGAAGCTGAGGATCCGTCATTACAGTATAGACGGAATAACCGGTTACGGCGGCGGAAAGGGAGGCGGCAATCGCGCCGATACACAGAGCGACTCTGGCTCTCCGGGCCATGGAGCCTTTCCCCCGGGAGAGCAGGGCAAGAATCACCGCGGAGATGCCCAGAGGCATTGAAACAAAGAATACCTGAAAAGTAATGATGGCGGCGACAGCCAGAATAAGAGCGGTCAGCGCCATTTTTTCGCGGGCATACGGGTTGTCCATGACCGGAGCGCCGCCCGGGCCGGACTCCTGCCTTTGATGAGAATTGTCTGTTCCGGAAGAATAAAAACCCGAAGACGGGTCCTGATAAGAATCGTTCAAAGAGTTCAGCCTCCTTCTGCAAAACCAGTATGGCATACATACTGTGACTGGAACGCCAAAAGTATGGTCTGGTCTGACTTTAGCATCGTTATCATACTTTCCTTATCTTACCATCCCGGCGCTGACAAAACAATTGAACGCGAGTATTCTTCATGGATTATTCACACTTCCGTGAACAGAAACGAATCGTAATCTGTTGACGCAAACTTTGCCTTGACAGAGCCCGTGCTCTAATCCGATAATAAACGTTGCATCTTCCGGAAAACGGAATATAGAAAAAAAGGCTTTGCCTGCGCATATGGCGGGCGGACAGAGGAACAGGGGTAAGTGTTATGGATATCAGTAAAGTGATCGCAGAAGAGCTCTCCGTACAGGAGTGGCAGGTCGAGGCAGTGGTGAAGCTGATCGATGACGGGAATACCATTCCCTTCATTGCCCGCTACCGCAAGGAAGCTCACGGGTCGCTGAATGATGAACAGCTGCGCATGCTGGATGAGAGACTGCGCTACCTCCGTTCTCTGGAAGAACGGAAGGAGACTGTCCTGAAAGCGATTGAGGAGCAGGGGCAGCTGACCGATGAGCTGAGAGGGCAGATCGCTCTGGTCCGCACGCTTGTGGAGCTGGAAGACCTGTACCGCCCGTATAAACCCAAACGCAGGACCAGGGCGACGATCGCCCGGGAGAAGGGGCTGGACGGACTGGCTCAGCAGATCCTTGCCCAGGAGATGAGCTGCAGGGTTGAGGAGGCAGCCGCCCCGTATATCGATCCGGAAAAAGGCGTGGAAAATGTCCAGGAGGCCGTCCAGGGCGCTTCCGATATTCTGGCGGAGCAGATTTCCGACCGCGCCGACCTGCGCGCCCAGATCCGGGAAGCCACAATCCGGGAGGGAATCCTGAAGAGCGAAGTAAAGAAGGATATGGAAGATCCCCAGTCTGTGTACGCGCAGTATTTCCATTATGAGGAGCCGGTTAAGAGCGCCGCGGGCCACCGTGTGCTTGCCCTGAACAGAGGGGAAGCCGAGAAGGTCCTTTCCGTAAGCATTGAAGCCCCGGAGGAGGGCTGTATCCGGATCCTGGAAGCGGATGTCATAAAAGATCCTGCTTCTGACTGCGCTCCGGTTCTCAGAGCAGTCTGTCTGGACGCCTACCAGCGGCTGATCAGTCCCGCGATCGAACGCGAGATCAGAAACAGCCTGACGGAGAAAGCCGAAGACGGAGCGATCGATGTCTTTGGGAAAAATCTCAGGCAGCTTCTCATGCACCCCCCGGTTGCGGGACAGGTGGTGCTCGGCTGGGATCCGGCTTTCAGGACCGGCTGCAAGCTGGCTGTGGTGGACGATACCGGAAAGGTACTTGATACGGCTGTCATCTATCCGACTGCCCCGACCACGCCGGCGAAGATCGCCGCCGCGAAGCAGACTCTGAAAAAGATGATAGAGAAGTACGGAATCACGCTGATTTCCTGCGGAAACGGGACCGCGTCCCGCGAGTCCGAGCAGATCATAGCAGAACTGATCTCCGAGATTCCGCAGAAGGTTCAGTATGTGATTGTAAATGAAGCCGGCGCGTCGGTCTATTCTGCGAGCAAACTGGCTACCGAGGAATTTCCTTCCTTTGACGTTGGACAGAGGAGCGCGGCGTCGATCGCGCGGCGCCTGCAGGATCCGCTGGCGGAGCTGGTCAAGATCGACCCGAAATCAATCGGCGTCGGCCAGTACCAGCATGATATGAACCAGAAAAAACTGGGAGAGAAGCTGGAAGGCGTGGTGGAATCCTGCGTTAATAACGTAGGCGTGGACCTGAATACCGCATCCTTCTCCCTGCTGGAATATGTTTCGGGTATAACAAAGAAAACGGCGAAATCGATCGTCAGCTGGCGCGAGACCAACGGCAGGTTCAGTGACCGCAGGCAGCTGCTGAAGGTGAGCGGACTTGGGCCGAAGGCCTTCGAGCAGTGCGCGGGGTTCCTGCGGATCCGTGACGGATCGAATCCGCTCGATATGACCGGCGTCCATCCGGAATCCTACGAAGCGGCCGGAAAGCTGCTGGAGAAGCTGGGCTTTTCCTCTGAGGATATCAGGAAAGGAAGCATCAGCGGCGCGTCCGCGCTTCTGCGTGATAAGAAAAAAGAAGCCGTGCTTGCCAAAGAGCTTGGAATCGGCGAAGCAACGCTGGAGGATATCGCGAAAGAGCTGGAGAAACCCGGACGCGATCCCAGAGCGGATATGCCCAGGCCGATCCTCCGCTCGGACGTACTTGACATGAAAGACCTGAAGCCGGGCATGATCCTGAAGGGCACAGTGCGGAACGTAATTGACTTCGGGGCCTTTGTTGATATCGGAGTCCATCAGGACGGCCTTGTGCACATTTCGCAGATGAGTGATGAGAAATTCATAAAACATCCGCTGGATGCGGTCTCAGTCGGAGATATTGTGGATGTGAAGGTGCTGGAAGTCGATCTGGCACGCAAGAGAATTTCCCTGACCATGAAGCTGGGCGAGAAAGCGGCGCCGGCGGCGAAAGAGAGCACGGGAGACCGGGAGAAAAAACCAAAAGACGGACGCGGAAGCCAGACGCAGGCAGGGCATGACCGCGGGGGCCGCGGCGCCGGCAGGAACGGCGGCGCGCAGGGGCATGAGAATAATCGCCGGAAGGGAACGGGAGACGCGGAGTCTTCCTTCCGCGGTGGCAGGAAGAACGGAAAGCCGGGAGAACTGGATCTGTCCCGGCTCATGAATAAATGGCATTGAGACGGACCGGGAATTTTACCGCGTTATTGCGGAGAGGACAGATTCCTGAAAAAGAGTATGGGACCGGGCGCAGCCGGTTCCGGGGGAGAAGAAGATGGCCAGAGTAGAAAAGGTACATCAGGTTACACACAACCGTTTCCTGAATTTCTATGAGCTTGAGACGGTAAAAAGAATCGGGAAGACGGGGACTTATTATCTTGCCTCCCGCGCGGAGAGTGAAAACGGCCTGGAGATTCTGACGCATGAGAATCATCCGGACGGAGTTGTGATGTTCAGCCTGTACGGCGAGAAGAAAGACCGGGTCGTTCTGGTGCACCAGTTCCGTTACCCGATCGGGACCTATGTATATGAGCTGCCGGCTGGCCTGGTCGAGAAGGGCGAGGATTACCGCCTTGCAGCGGTCAGGGAAATGCGGGAGGAGACCGGCCTTGTATTTCAGCCTCTCGACGTCGATCCGCTTTTTGAAAGACCCTTTTATACGACAGTCGGCATGACCGACGAGAGCTGCAGCCTTGTGTACGGGTACAGCGAAGGGAAAGTCAGCAGGGAAGGACTGGAGGAAAGCGAGGAGCTGGACGTGGTTCTCGCGGACCGGGAGGAAGCGCTGCGGATTCTGAGAGAGGAACGGGTCGCGGCGAACTGTGCCTATATGCTGATGCAGTTTATTCATGATAAAGAAGATCCCTTTTCCTTCCTGCGCCTGAACGTGAACAGGCCGGAAAACGCTGAATAATCCGTTTTTCGCTCTTCGGAGACTGCGGATCCGGATTTCCGGGACGACGGGCGCGACCGGGATCTGACCGGGACAGCTGAAGGACGGAAGATATATGGCAGCCGGGTGAAATTCCGGCGGACAGGGAGTTTTCATGAAAGAATACGAGACATACAGTCCCGGGGAGACATACAGGATCGGCTGTGAGCTGGGAAAAGAGGCAAAGCCCGGACAGGTATACACGCTGACAGGAGATCTGGGCGTTGGAAAGACCGTGTTCACGCAGGGCTTCGCGGACGGACTCGGGGTCAGGGAGCAGGTGAACAGCCCGACCTTTACGATTCTTCAGATCTACGAGAGCGGCAGGCTGCCCCTGTATCATTTTGACGTATACCGGATCGGAGACCCGGAGGAGATGTATGAAGTCGGCTGGGAAGATTATGTCTGGTCGGACGGCGTATGCCTGATCGAATGGGCGGACCTGATCGGAGAACTGACAGAGGAGATTCCTCCGGAGAGGCTGACAGAGGTACGGATTGAAAAGGATTCGGCCCGTGGTTTTGATTACAGAAAACTGCTGATAAGGTGAATTATGAAGATACTGGCAATTGACAGCTCCGGAATGCCGGCTTCCGCCGCGGTTGCGGAGGAGGGGCGGATTCTGGCGGAATATACCGTATGTTTTAAAAAGACGCACAGCCAGACGCTGCTGCCCATGATCGACGCCATTTCCAGGATGATCGATCTGGATCCCGCGAGCCTCGACGCGGTTGCCGTGGCGGGAGGACCCGGCTCCTTTACAGGGCTCAGGATCGGTTCCGCAACGGCGAAGGGGATCGGACTTGCGCTGGACAGGCCGCTGGTTCATGTACCGACCCTTGAAGCGATGGCCTGCAATTTCTTCGGAAGCAGCCGGATTCTGTGTCCGATGATGGACGCCCGGCGCAGCCAGGTATTTGCCGGCATTTACAGTTTCAGAAACGAAACGCTTGATATACTGACGGACCAGAGGCCGGTCCGGATTGAGGATCTGGTTAAGGAACTGAACGCCCTGGCCGCCGAAACCGGAAGAAGCCTGATTCTCCTGGGAGACGGCGCTGATGTATACCGTTCTTATCTGGAAGAAAATCTGACAGCCGGTTATCTTTTTGCGCCGCCGAACCTGAACGCCCAGAGAGCGTCTTCCGTGGCGGTGCGGGCTTTTCAGCTGATCCGGGAGGGAAAGATCCAGACTGCGGAGCAGCATTGCCCGGATTATCTGCGGGTCTCGCAGGCGGAACGGGTCAGGGCGGAGAAAGAACCTTCCCTGAAGCCGGGCAGTGCCGCGGAATGACGGCAGAAGACGGCGCAGGCGGACGGAGATGACGAAGGTGGAAAAAAGATTTACGGTCAGCAGGATGACAGAGGCGGATGCGGCAGAGGCGGCTGTCATCGATGCGGAAGTATATACGACTCCCTGGTCGGAGCGCAGTTTCTCGGATTCGCTGAAGAAAGACTGTTATCTGTTTCTGACCGTCCGCGGGAAAGGCCCGGAGATCCTCGGATACTGCGGACTGGTACAGTCTTTTGACGAGGCGGACATTACCAATGTCACGGTGCGCGGCAAGGCAAGGGGGCAGGGGATTGCCTTTCTTATGCTGAATGAACTGATGGAAGAGGGACGGAAAAGAGGGATCAGCCGCTTTTCCCTGGAGGTGCGCGCCTCCAATCAGCCGGCGATCAGCCTGTACCGGAAGCTGGGTTTTTGTCAGGAAGGGCGGAGAAAGAATTTCTACAGTCTGCCTGAAGAAGACGCGCTGATCTTCTGGAAGGATGAAACGCGCGCGGACGGATGAAGATCCGGATCATTATGCTGTTTCCGACAGAAAGAAAACTGCTGCCGGCCCGCCTCCTGACGGAGGATCCGGGAGATCCGGACGGATATATAACGGAGGAAACTATGATCGATGTCTGCTTACTTGGCTGCGGCGGGATGATGCCGCTGCCGTACCGGCACCTGACAAGCCTGATGGTGCGGCTGAACGGCAGCAGCCTTCTCATTGACTGCGGCGAAGGTACCCAGATTGCACTGAAAAAGAAGGGCTGGAGTTTCAAGCCGATCGACGTGATCTGCTTTACCCATTTTCACGGTGACCACATCGGAGGCCTGCCTGGGCTTCTGCTCACGATGGGAAATGCCGAGAGGACGGAGCCGCTTACCCTGATCGGGCCGAAGGGCCTTGCGAAAGTGGTGAACTCCCTGAGGGTGATCGCACCGGAGCTTCCTTTTGAGATCCGATATTTGGAGATTGAAGGAGAGGGGCAGGAATTCCGCATGAACGGGTACAGGCTGAAAGCCTTCAGGGTACAGCACAGAATCACCTGCTACGGCTACAGCCTGATGCTGGACCGGATCGGGCGCTTTGATCCGCAGAGGGCACAGGAACAGCAGATTCCGCTGAAATAC
Source organism: uncultured Lachnospiraceae bacterium (assembly GCA_902779575.1). Classification (GTDB taxonomy): domain Bacteria; phylum Bacillota; class Clostridia; order Lachnospirales; family Lachnospiraceae; genus Porcincola. The sequence continues at coordinate 2,940 of CACZBW010000003.1, read as the reverse complement.
TGGAATCCTCTTCAGAAAGGCCGCACGATGGAAGATCCGGAGACAGGGCGCGTCTTCACTCCGGACATGGTGCTCGGCGCCGACCGGAAAGGACTGAAGGTAACATACGTTACAGATACCAGGCCCACCAGGTCGATTGTGGAGAACGCGGCGTCTTCCGACCTGTTTATCTGCGAAGGCATGTACGGGGAAGAGGATAAATTCCCCAATGCGAAAAAGAACAAGCATATGATGATCCGGGAAGCGGCCGGTCTTGCGCGGGACGCGGGGGCGGAGGAACTCTGGCTGACCCATTACAGCCCTGCGCTGGTCCATCCGGAGAACTATCTCGACGATGCGCTGAAGATTTTTCCGAATACAAAGTGCGGCAGGGACGGCATGAGCGCCGAGCTGAACTTTGACGGAGAAGAGGGAACGAAGGAAGCGCAGTCCGGCTGACGAGGCTGTGAACCGCAGCGGACCGGCGCAGATATAGTCCCGGCCGGGCGGCCTGGCCTGACCTGAGAAGAAGAGAGAAAGATACATGGATAAAGATGTCAGGATTCTTGCCATCGAGAGCTCCTGCGATGAGACCGCCGCGGCGGTAGTTGTCAACGGGAGAGAAGTGCTGTCAAATATTATATCGTCACAGATCGACATTCATACGCTCTACGGCGGCGTCGTACCGGAAATCGCTTCCAGGAAACATATCGAGCGGATCAATCAGGTGATCCGGGAGGCTCTTACAGCGGCGGGCGTGACCCTGGATGACATAGACGCGGTAGGAGTAACATACGGACCCGGACTGGTGGGAGCCCTCCTCGTGGGAGTGGCGGAAGCGAAGGCGATCGCCTGGGCACGGCAGCTTCCGCTGATCGGCGTGCACCATATCGAAGGGCATATTTCCGCCAACTATATTGAACACAGGGAGCTGGAACCTCCTTTCGGCTGCCTGGTTGTCTCGGGCGGACACACCCATCTGGTACGCGTGAGGGATTACGGGGAATATGAGATTCTCGGCCGCACCTGTGACGATGCCGCCGGCGAGGCCTTCGACAAAGTCGCAAGGGCGATCGGGCTCGGCTATCCGGGCGGACCGAAGATTGACAGGGTCTCCCGGGAGGGAGATCCCTCCGCCATCGATTTCCCGAGGGGAAAGGTGCGCGGTTCGGAGTACGATTTTTCTTTCAGCGGACTGAAGTCCGCCGTCCTCAATTATCTGAACGAATGCAGGATGAAGGGAATCCCTGTACGGACGGCCGATGTTGCCGCTTCTTTCCAGAAGGCGGTTGTGGACGTCCTTGTTGAGCATTCCATGCATGCGGTGGAAGAATACGGTTTCCGGGAATTCGCCATCGCAGGCGGAGTTGCCTCCAACAGCGCCCTGCGTCTTGCCATGGAGGAGGCCTGCGCGAAAAAAGGAATCAGCTTCTACCGGCCGTCGCCGGTCCTTTGCACCGATAATGCGGCCATGATCGGCGCCGCAGCTTATTATGAATACAGAAAAGGGATCCGCTCGGACTACAGCCTGAACGCGATTCCGAATCTGCAGCTGGGTGAAAGGTAAGATTCACAGCCATATTGAAAACAGGCTCCGGTTCGCCGTGTCTGTGCGCAATAGTGGGAGAGGGGGAAAGGATGGAATATAATTCCGCAATCGTCCTCGCGGCCGGGCGGGGGAAACGTATGCAGAGCAGCATACCGAAACAGTATCTGTCTCTCTGCGGCAGGCCCGTCGCCGCATGGTCCCTGGAGGCGTTCGAGCATTTTGACCCGGTCAGCAATATTATCCTGGTGACCTCTGCCGGGGAAATCGATTACTGCAGGGAAGAGATCGTAAAGAAATACGGGATCAGCAAAGTCAGCAGGATCGTTGCAGGAGGCGCGGAGCGCTATCTTTCGGTTGCGTGCGGCCTGAAAGCACTGGAGGGCAGCGGCACGGACTATGTCTTTATACACGACGGGGCGCGCCCGCTGATCGATGACGCGCTGCTCTCAAGAGCCCTTGCCTGCGTAAGGGAATGCGGCGCCTGCGTGGCCGGAATGCCGGTGAAGGATACGATTAAAGTGGTTGACGGCGAAGGATATGCAAAGACGACTCCGGACAGGAGAACGCTCTGGCAGGTGCAGACCCCGCAGGTATTCCGCTATTCCCTGGTGCGGGAAGCTTACGGAAGACTGATGGAAAAGGGAATCAGCAGCGTCACGGACGACGCTATGGTAGTGGAAACCATGACGGATACGAGGGTCAGGCTGGTGGAGGGTTCCTACAGGAACCTGAAGATTACAACGCCGGAAGATCTGGAGGCGGCTGAGATTTTTTTGAAGAAAAATCAGATTTCCTGTTGACAGAAATCCCCCGGGATGTTAGTATTTGTTTTGCGCTGATTTTGAGGAAGCGGTTTTGGAGAGGTATCGAAGTGGTCATAACGAGGCGGTCTTGAAAACCGTTTGTCCGCAAGGGCGCATGGGTTCGAATCCCATCCTCTCCGCTCGGTCGGAGAGCTGAGGAATTCGGCCGTAACTGAATAAGGTGAAGGCAGACTTCACCGCCGTGTGATTCGGGCATATGTATTTCTGTGGAGAAGTACCCAAGCTGGCCGAAGGGACACCCCTGGAAAGGGTGCAGGTCGTTAACAGCGGCGCGAGGGTTCAAATCCCTCCTTCTCCGCTCATCACAGAATCAGAATTATCTGTTGACAGTGGTCCGGTTTTGTGATATTTTAATGCGGCTGCTGAAAAGCGGCGCGGCGGACAGGCTGAGATGGCTGGTCCGGAAACGAATCTTGATAACTGAACAGTGAAACAACCTTGAAGATTTCTTAAGTATTTATTCTTAAGGAACTGACCTTTAAAACAGTAAAAGGGATAGGAAATGTCAGCAGACGTTTCTGATCCGAATCAAATTTTTTATGAGAGTTTGATCCTGGCTCAGGATGAACGCTGGCGGCGTGCTTAACA
>CACZBW010000002.1 GCA_902779575.1 uncultured Lachnospiraceae bacterium | reverse complement strand
GAGAAAAGGCGGCGTAAACACAGGCAGTCCTGCCGGTGGATACCGTTTCTGCGGCAAAGAATATCCGTAAGGATTCTGAGCTGAGGAGACCGGCTGACCCTCGGAGGACCAGGTCCGGCTGCATAAAGCAGCCTGCGGCAAAAGCCGCATCGGGAAGCCCGTGACTTTAGTCATGGGAGGTTCACTACGAAAAGAGATCCTATCTAGTTGATTAAAATAAACAAATTATAGAGATGCTGATATGAGTGAAAGAGAGAAAGTCCATCAGATTATCGATCAGATTCCGGATTATAAAATAGGTCAATTATTGGTCTTCCTTCAGGGGATGAAACTTGATGATGAAATTGAGGACGATCTTTTTTGTGATAATCTGATCAATGAATATCTGAAAAACGAGAGGCCTGATAAGCATGAGACCATTACACTTGAAGAGTTTGCAGCAAGTGAGGGAGTTTCATTATGACGTACCGCTATACAACCGGTATTAACAGCCCCGGCATTACCCGGAGCTGTGGAGCAGAGGATTGATTTCCTCCCTTCAATTTTGATTTCATTTGGCGGAGAGGAGACTCTGGATAAGGTTTGGTTAAGGTTTTTTCGAAAAAAATTCAGCAACCATGCACCTTTGCGGGCTTTCTTCGAGGTTCGAATCTCCTCTCTGCTACTGATTGCCTTGCAAATGCATCTTGAAAGACGCTGTTTGCAGGGTATTTTTGTGTATTTTGTGTTTTGCCCGGTTTGTAACAGGCTGTTACTGGCCGCTTTTCTGAAAGGGCGGGTGCTTATTCTGCGGTACTGTTTTGACAGGAATCCTGCTGCGCTGTTCTGACCCGGACTACTCTTTCTGCAGCATGGGCCTTGTGATATGGACCTCGAAAAAGTCGATCAGAGGTCCCATAAAGAAGGCAGTGATGACAGTGCCGATTCCGGCGATGGAGCCGATCCCGCTGAATTTTCCGCCGGAGAGGAAGAACAGCGCGCAGCCGGAGATGACGCAGATCAGGTCCGAGATGATGCGGACGTATTTGAACTGGCCGATCTTCCAGGTATTGGCTATAATGAGGGAAATGGCATCGTATACAGATACCCCCATGTCTGCTTCAAAGTAGAAAGCGGAGCCGAAACACATCAGGACGATTCCCGCGATCAGGAAGATGACGCGTCCGGGGAGCGAAGGATTTCCGAAGATTTTCTGCAGGGAGGTGTGGGAAAAATCCACGATATATCCGACCAGGAACATATTGATGAAAGTGACGAATCCGATGTAGTGCCGGTCTGCGATCAGCATGAACAGGAAGAGGATCGCGCTGGCGATCAGATACATGGTTCCGAAATCAAGCGGAACCACGCAGTTCAGGCCGCTCATCAGGGATTGGAAGGGATCCACGCCGAAACGGGCCATCCGGAACAGGCCGACGGAAAAGGCGCAGACCATCAGGCCGAAAAAAGCCATAAGAATTCTTTTTTTCTGCATATTCAAAACCTTTCAAAGGAGATGCCGCTGAAAAGCTGCTGAGATCAGGTGTATACTCTCCGGTCTTCTTTGCCCGGAATCTGGTCTATGACATCGGCGGTAAGAAGAGCCCGTTTGAGCAGATAGGCGGTATCGGGATCTTCGATCTCGAGGCTGCGCAGAGACGAGCTGTCATAGGGCTTATTATTCAGAAATGCGTTCGACAGCTTCCAGATCTCGGCTGAGGAAGCGTCTTCCAGTTCCCCGTTTTCGGCTGCTGCCTCCAGTACCTCGCCCTGATCCTTCATATCGTCCAGATTATTCTGGCGATTGATCGTCATGGCGTTCAGAATGTCAAGCATGACGGCGAAATGCTCATTGTCCCAGGCGGACAGATACATGCATTTGCACAGGCCTTTGGTAAAAAAAGGCGCTTCGGAATAGCATTCCAGAAGATCACGGAAACGGCTGCGGTGTTCATCATTTTCAAACAGATTGTGGTGCGTCAGCTCCAGCATACACTTGTCAGACCATCTCATAGATTGTTCCTCCGCTTTTTTGAGCATGCAATTACTATATAAGATTTTTTTAAGAAGGACAAGAGAAATGTGGAAATGCAAAGATGCGATTCGCTGCCATTTTGAGCCAGGTGATCCCGCTTACTGCTTTGTTCTGTGGAGGAAAGTCTGTTCAGAGCTGCTTGACAGTGCCGAGTGGGGATTCTATACTAATGTTCGGAATTGAACAATTTGCAGGCGAACATTAAAGAGGAGGTGTAGGCTTTGATATCTAAAAGGTACCCCCATGAGATCGGATATGAGATTAATACGCTTGAGCATCTGATCGGCCGGAAAATTGTGGGGATTGTTCAGGCGAATAATTTTGGGGACATTACTATGATGCAGGCCTGGATTATGCAGTTTCTCTATGAAAACAGGGAAAAGGAAGTCTATCAGAAGGATATTGAAAAACACTTCTGCATCACCCGCTCCACTGTAACCAGCATCCTCCAGCTGATGGAGAAGAAAGGCTATATCCGGCGTGTCTCTGTCATGAAGGATGCCCGTCTCAAACGGATTCTTCTGACAGAAAAAGCGATTGCCATTCAGAAACAGAACTCCTTTGAGATTCACCAGAGTTTTGAACGCACATTGAGAGAAGGGCTGTCTGATGAGGAACTTGATGTTTTTTTCCACTGTATCGAACAGATGAAGAAGAACCTTATTGAATCCGATTACCCGAACGGCGATGTGTCCAGGAAGGAGATGGCCGCACGGCCCATCGCAGAAGAGCTCTGACCGCAGGAAGCTGCATATTTCCGCAGCGGCAGGAAACGGTTGATTGATTCTTCAGACGGGGCACAGAGACCCTGTGCAGGCAGCTTATCAGAGAAAAAAGTAGAACGTTTCTGCAGGGAGCCCGGTTTTTCAGCGACAGGCAGGACAGAAAGAAGAGACAGGAGCGCGGGAAAGTGAAGGGTAAGTATAAACTTATATTGTCTCAGGTAAAGGAATTTAAACTGCAGGCAATTATGACGCCGGTCTTCATGATCGGAGAGGTTGCGATGGAGATGGTGATTCCTCTTCTGATGGCGTCGATCATTGACGATGGCGTCAACAAGGGCGATATGAATCACATTATTATGACGGGACTCTGGATGGTCGTATGTGCACTGATCGGCCTGGCGTGCGGTCTTGGCGGCGGCTTTTTCGGTGCCAGGGCTTCCACGGGACTTGCCAGAAACTTAAGGCATGCGCAGTTTGAACACATACAGGAATTTTCATTTGCCAATATCGATCATTTCGGTGTGTCCGGACTTGTCACCAGGCTGACGACAGACGTAACGAACATCCAGAATGCTTTTCAGATGGTTTTAAGGATTGGCTTCCGGGCACCGACCACGCTGATTGTGGCGATGGCCATGGCTTTTTTCATCAATGCGAAACTTGCCAGCATTTACCTGGTCGCGGTTCTTGCGCTGGGCATCTTTCTGTTTATGGTGATGAAGAAAGCCAGCCGCTATTTCCGCGAGGTTTTCACCAGATATGACGCGCTGAATGAGAGTGTCCAGGAAAATGTTTCTGCCATCCGCGTGGTCAAATCCTTTGTCCGCGAGGAATATGAGAAAAGCAGGTTTGAGAAGGCCGTGCTTCAAGTTTACGAGCTCTTTGTGCGGGCGGAGCGGACGGTTATCACCAACGGGCCGGTTATGATGGGAGCGGTGTATGCCTGTATTCTCCTCCTGAGCTGGTTCGGGGCGAAGATGATCGTGGCGGGGGGACTCACGACAGGAGAACTGATGAGTCTGCTGGCCTACTGCATGAATATCCTGGTCAGCCTTATGATGGTTTCCATGATTTTCGTCATGCTTACGATGAGCGAGGCAAGCATGGAAAGGATCGCTCTTGTTCTGGATGAGCAGATCACATTAAAAAATCCGGAGAATCCGGATTATGATATCCCGGACGGGGCTGTAAAGTTCGATCATGTAACATTTTCATACAGCGAGAAAGCAGAAAAACCGGTTCTGGATGATGTCAGCTTTGAGGTAAAAGCCGGGGAGACGATCGGAATCATCGGCGGAACGGGAAGTTCCAAGTCCTCCCTGGTGAACCTGATTCCGAGACTGTATGACGTTCTTGACGGGGCGGTCTATGTAGGGGGAAAGGACGTACGCAGCTATGATATAGAGGCGCTTCGCAGCGCCGTAGCGGTTGTGCTTCAGAAAAATGTTCTCTTCTCCGGCACGATTCTGGAGAACCTGAGATGGGGCAATCCGGAAGCGACGGATGAGGAGTGCATGGAGGCCTGCCGGCTTGCCTGCGCGGATGAATTCATTGAACGGCTGCCGGACCGCTACGAAACCTACATCGAGCAGGGAGGGACCAATGTGTCCGGCGGACAGAGGCAGCGCCTGTGCATCGCAAGGGCTCTGATGAAGCATCCGAAGATCCTGATCCTGGATGATTCCACGAGCGCGGTCGATACCGCGACAGACGCGAAGATCCAGAGCACCTTCCGCGAATATATCCCTGATACCACGAGATTCATCATCGCACAGCGGATTTCCTCGGTGCAGAATGCGGACCGGATCCTCGTTATGGAAGACGGACGGATCAACGGGTTCGGAACGCATGAAGAGCTGCTGGCATCCAATGAGATCTACAGAGACGTCTATGAATCACAGATCGAAGGCAGCGGGGATTTTGACAAGGGAGGTGATCAGTGATGGCGGCGGAAAAAAGAAAAAGCTCCGCGTCAGCTGACCTGAAGGAGCAGGCAAGGAAAGCGAAGGCGCATTATAAGCCGGCTTCCGTTCAGGCCGCAGGCGGCGGACCCGGCGGAAGAGGACGGGCAAGAGGCCCGAAGCCGAAGATCGATCATCCGTGGAAGCTTCTGGGGAGAGTCCTGAAGTATGTCATGGCGCGGTATAAATTCCAGTTCCTCTTTGTTCTGGCGGCGATCGCGGTTTCGGTTTTCGCGAATCTCCAGGGAACCCTCTTTATGAGAACTCTGATCGACTCTTATATTGTTCCGATGATTTCCCAGGCGAACCCGGATTTCGGCCCGCTCGCGAGGGCGATCGGAAGAGTCGCGCTGTTTTATGCCATCGGAATTGCCGCGTCTTTCGCGCAGAGCCTGACGATGGTTTACGTTACCCAGGGCAGTATGAGGGACCTTCGGAAAGATCTGTTCGATCATATGGAAAGCCTTCCGATCAGCTATTTTGACCAGCATTCCCACGGAGATATCATGTCGGTTTACACCAATGACGTCGATACCATGCGCCAGCTGGTCTCCCAGACGATCACCCAGATCTTCCAGGCGGTCATCACGGTGGTTTCGACTCTGGCGGCCATGATTATTCTTTCCCTGCCGCTGACCCTGCTGACCCTCGCCATGGTTGCGCTTACGATGTTTACGACCACAAAATGCGCCGGGATTTCCCAGAAGCATTTTATTCAGCAGCAGAATTCCCTCGGAGCCGTGAACGGCTTTATTGAAGAGATGATGAACGGGCAGAAGGTAGTGAAGGTCTTCTGTCATGAGGAAGAGAACCAGCAGATTTTTGATGAGCTGAATCAGGAACTCTATGAGTCCGCGGACAAGGCAATCAGCTATTCCAATATCCTGGGACCGCTGAACGGGCAGATCGGGAACCTGAGTTATGTCCTGTGCGCAATTGCAGGAGGCGCTCTGGCGCTGCGGGGCATCGGGGGATTCACACTGGGATCGCTGGCCTCTTTCCTGACTCTGAACAAGTCCTTCGGAATGCCGGTTTCCCAGATCTCCAACCAGCTTACCGCCATCGTCATGGCGATGGCCGGCGCGCAGCGTATCTTCAATCTTCTGGACGCCGAGCCCGAACAGGATGAGGGCTACGTCATGCTTGTGAACGCGGAACGGTCCGCTGACGGACAGCTGAGGGAAACGGATCATCATACCGGGAGCTGGGCCTGGAAGCATTATCACCAGGCGACAGATACCACAGATTACAAGCCGCTGGAAGGCGCGATCGTCATGGACGATGTGGACTTCGGCTATGTGCCGGACAGAATGGTTCTGCATAATATCACCCTCTACGCGAAGCCGGGCCAGAAGATCGCTTTTGTCGGATCCACCGGAGCCGGAAAGACGACGATTACGAATCTGATCAACCGCTTCTATGACATCCAGGACGGGAAGATCCGTTATGACGGGATCAATGTGAACAAGATCCGGAAGGGAGATCTGAGGCGTTCCCTTGGTATGGTTCTGCAGGATACGCATCTGTTTACGGGAACTGTCATGGAAAATATCCGTTATGGGAAACTGGATGCGACCGACGAGGAAGTCATAGCCGCCGCGAAGCTTGCAAATGCGGACCTCTTCATCCGCCAGCTGCCTGACGGCTACCAGACGGTTCTGACCGGAGACGGCGGCAACCTTTCCCAGGGGCAGCGACAGCTGCTCTCCATTGCCCGCGCGGCCATAGCCGACCCGCCGGCACTGATTCTCGACGAGGCGACATCCTCCATCGATACGCGGACAGAGCGGATCGTTTCGGAAGGGATGGACAGGCTGATGGCGGGAAGAACCACTTTTGTCATTGCCCACAGACTGTCAACTGTCCGAAACGCGGACTGCATCATGGTACTGGAACAGGGGCGTATTATAGAGCGCGGCACACATGAACAGCTGATCGAAGCGAAAGGCCGTTATTATCAGCTGTATACCGGAAACGCGATCACGGCATAATGAATCATCATTTCCCAAATTCTCCGGATTATGCTATACTTACATGGTAGTTATGCTTCTTATCCGCGGCGGGTGCTTTCGGCAGCCGCCCGGAGCGAACGGAGAGAAGGGTGCAGAAGCGGGGGAGCGGCTATGGGTTTGAGTGATTTGGGAAATAAGATCGTCCGGATCGGGCAGGATACAAAGAATGGTGTACAGAAAATGAGTGATTCCGTTACAATCAATAATAAAATTCAGGCTGAAAAGAAGTCGCTTACGCGTCTTCTGGCAATGATCGGGGAAACCGTTTACAAGCAGGATCCGGATCATCCGATTCCGGGAATGGAGGATGAGTATGCCGCAGTGAAGGTGGCGTACGGGAATCTTGCGAAGTACAGGGAGCAGCTGGATCAGATCAAGGGACTGGTTTACTGTCCCAAGTGTGGAAAACCGGCTGCCGAGGGAGATAAATTCTGCGGAAAGTGCGGAACAAAGCTTCCGGCTGCGGAGAACAGTACTGCGGGCAAAGTCGCGGCTGACGTAAAAGAAGCCGGCGAGGAGGCGGGGAAGATCGCTTCCGAAGCGGCGGACAAGACCGGCGAATTTCTCGGAGGAGCGGCTGCCGGGACAAAGAATGTCTTCAGCCGTTTTTCAGACAGGGCAGGCAGCCTGATTCGCCGCCGGAAAGCCGCGAAGGAACAGGCTGATTCCCAGGAGCTGGAAGGCCTGCCGCCGGGACAGGAAGAGGAACATCAGGAACCATGATACTTCCGGAAGAGAGGCCCGGAAAAGCCTCCGCGGCAGTGAAGTACCGTGCCGGACTGCAGTACCGGGATCTGGAATAGAAATAACGACAGAAAAGCCAGGGTCAGTTTAATTGACCCTGGCTTTCAATATGCCGAAGTATTTTATCACAAGATTCAGACGATCCGGCTGTCTGTTTTTTCTTCATGATGTGTGGGAAGACTTCCGGGCGATGTGAACAGGGTAACCTGTAATCACAGATGTTCTCCCGGATATTCAACCCCGGTTTTGTCAACCTGAACAGGTCCCCAGAAGGCATTCAGGTTTCCGAAGGGATCAACAGGAAGGCTGTTTTTCTTTCTGGAGGAACCGGAGCCTTTCTTGGATTTTTTCTCCGGTACCGCAGGATGCAGATCCAGGGTCTCCAGAACGTCACTGATCTTCTTTACCGGATGGATCTCAAGCGCGTCCCGCACTTCCTGGGCCACATCCTCCAGATCATCCGCATTTTCCTTCGGAATGAAGACTTTTTTGATGCCTGCTCTCTGGGCAGCCATGAGCTTCTCCGGAAGGCCTCCGATCGGCATGACGCCGCCTCTGAGCGATACTTCTCCGGTCATGGCCCACAGCGGGCTGACTTCCCGGCCGGTGACCAGGGAGGCGAGAGCCGTGGTGAGCGTGATGCCCGCGGAAGGCCCGTCTTTGGGAACCGCTCCCTCCGGAACATGGATATGAAGGTCATTTTCCTCAAACAGATTCTCCTTCTCCGGATACATGGCCTTGATCAGGGAAATGGCAATCTGTACGGATTCCTTCATCACGTCGCCCAGCTGGCCGGTGACGATCACTTTCCCGCTTCCTTTGGTAAAGAGCGTTTCTATGAACAGGATCTCGCCGCCGGCTGCCGTCCAGGCAAGCCCGGTTACGATGCCCGGCCGTTTTTCTTCCAGAATGGAATCGTGGCGGATCGGCCTCTGATCCAGATATTTGCGGAGCTCTTCCGGTTTTACGACAACTTTTCCGCCTTCCGCGCCTTCACCGGAACCTGCTTTTACAATCTCAACCGCCGCGTAACGGCAGAGAGTGTCCATCTGCTTTTTCAGTCCGCGTACGCCGGATTCCATCGTAAACCCGTCGATCACAGCCCGGATCGCTTCATCCGTAACCTCAAGATGCTCTTCTTTGATGCCCGTTGCCTTCATGGCGCGGGGGAGAAGGTGTCTCTTCGCGATCTGGAACTTTTCGATTGCCGTATAGCCCGGGAACTGAATCGTCTCCATGCGGTTCAGCAGAGGTTCGGGGATCGTGTCGGTAGTATTGGCCGTGCAGACGAAGAGAACGTCTGACAGGTCATAGGGAACGTTCATGTAATGATCGGTGAAGCTGAAATTCTGCTCCGGATCCAGCACTTCCAGAAGCGCGCTGGCCGGATCGCCGTTATAATCGTGGCTCAGCTTATCCACCTCATCGAGCACGATGACAGGATTGGAAGTTCCGGCCGTTTTCATGGCGTTCATAAGGCGGCCGGGCATGGCGCCGATGTAGGTCCTGCGGTGGCCGCGGATCTCTGCTTCATCGCGGACTCCGCCCAGGGAGATGCGCACATATTTCCTGCCAAGCGCCTTGGCGATGCTCTGCCCGATACTGGTTTTGCCCGTTCCGGGAGCCCCGACAAAGAGCAGGATCGAGCCGGACTGCTTCCGGTTCAGGCTCATGACGGCGAGCTGCTGGATGACTCTGTCCTTGACTTTTTTCAGTCCGTAATGGTCTTCATCCAGAATCTCCTGGGCCTTTTTCAGGTTGATCTTTTTGGGTTTTGCCTTTTTCCAGTCCAGGGAAGTCACAAAATCAAGGTAGTCGTAGAGCATACCGTATTCGTGGCTGTTCTTGCCTTCCTGCTTCATCCGGTTCAGTACTTTGTCGGCTTCCCGGCGGGCAGTTTCATTCATGCCGGATTCGGCGATCTTCTTCTCGAACATGCGCACGTCGGAGATGTTCTCCGGATGCATGTCGTCGAGCTGCTGCTGGAGGAAATCGATCTGCTTCCTCAGGGCGTCTTCCCTGTAGAGCTTCTCGTTGGTTTCTTTGGCGTGTTCTTCCGCTTCGTTTGTAACGTCAGAGACTGCGATAAATCCGTAAACCGCCTTCTCGATCAGGTCAAGACGCTCCGAGATCCGGTCTGCCTCCAGAATCCGGTACTTTTCTTCCGGTCCGAGATTCAGATAGGACGAGAGGGCGGTCGCACACTCTTCCAGACTTTTCCAGCGGTTCAGATAAGCCCTGGCCATGAGGCCCCAGGGGAAGCGCTGGACGAACTCGTAGAGGCGGTTCCGCATGGCGTTCAGCCTTTGTCTGCGTTCCTCCCTCTCCACATCTTCCGTATCTCCCCGGATGACTGCCTGGGCAAAAAGATCTGATTCACTGATTTCGATCTGGCTGATATCCATACGGCTGTCAGTCCGTACAGTCACATCATTATCGTCATCGATCGATTCGATGCGCGCTGACAGTCCGATCGGGTAAAAATCTTCCGCTGTGAGTTCCGCGCGTCTCTTCTCGTTCTTCTGGAAGAGGAAGAGGATGCTGTCGCCGGTATGCATCAGCTGGAAGCTTTCTTCATCAAAAAAATCCTTCTTGAATGTCAGAGAGATATTCGGAAGGATAATCATATTATAAACAGGAATGGTAATCATATAGTGTGATCCTCCTTCTGTAATGCATTTCCATTAATCCGCCGCTGTTTAAGGTCTGCGCTTCCGGCAGGGAAAAAGCCCGGCCTGTTATCCCCCGGCCTGTCTGCGGGTAAGCAAATGAATGGTTGAGTTTAAGATAACACTGTCTATTAGCACTGTCAATAGTTGAGTGCTAAAATAATTTTATTAAATTTAATTGTGCGGAAGACGGAGTGCATTCTGCGAAAGACAGGAAAATGCCGGCGTTGTACCGGCATCTGTTCTGTCTCCTTATTCTGCTGCCGGAATCCCGGCAGAATCTTTCTGCGGATGCGCGTGCCGGATCCGGATTCCGTTGACCTGTACCTCGTCGGTAATCGGGATGACCAGGCATTCCCTGCCGTCAATGATCTTTGTCTCCACCAGGTCAGAGCGGTCAGGGCTGACCGTGATCGTCACGTCGGGGGTGCGCACTTCGAAACGCCCTCTGCCGACTACATTTGCCGCGAGAAAGCTGCCTTTCTCACCCGCATTTTCTTCGAACTTCGTATCAAAGTCTTCCATTTCGGCAGCGCCTGCGCCGGATTCTTCCAGGAGGTTCCGCACGGTAATGCGGTCCAGAGTTACCGGATCAGGGCTGTCTTTTGACTGCTGTGTGATCTCCTGCAGCTGGTCGTGGATATTTTTAACTGTATCGAAACTGCAGTTTTCTCCGAGCGTCTCTTCAATCAGGACCTGGAAAGCTTCTTTCTGCAGACCGGCGGAAAGAGGAAGCTGGCATCCGAGCAGACTGTCAGTAAAATCGAAATGGAGTTCTTCCGCGTTTTTGGAATAATAAAGCACGCCGTGAATATCCGTCCGGCGGTCATTGAAAGCCGGAAAAAGGAATCCGATCTGCGGCATCCCGACGATCCAGTCCCGCTCCCTGTTGCGGAAGCTCTGCGTATCGGAATGGTAGGAGAGGGCGGGCTTTGCCAGATCCACCGGGCAGATAACCGCCTGAATATAATCGTATACTTCCTCGGAGGCATCGAAAAGTTCCACTCTGTCTTTTCCGCGGCCGGGTACGTCGTAGGAATTGTGAATGAGAAGAATCAGGTAGTTCTCCCCTGTCACATAGCTGTCGATAATCTTGTCATAGAATTCTTCCAGAAGGTCGTCATCTTCCAGCCGGGAATTGCATAACTCCAGCAAAGAAGACTGAGTGCCGCCTTCCTCCTCCGCCTCATCCGGAAATTCCATATCCAGCATATTCTTCCCTATGCTGCCGGACAGAGCCTTGCGGAAAATCTCATAATATTTGAACAGCTCTTCCTCCGGCAGCATGCCGAAACTCTCCGAGAAAGTGATGATCTTTTCTTTCTCGGCGCTGACATAGCAGCCGGCGATCCTGCTGATTGCGTTTTTGTCAGGGGCGAGCTGTTTTTTGATCTCTGCGATTTCTTTCTTATTCATAATGAAGCGGTTCCTCCCACTGCTGTCAGATTCTTCATATACCCGGATATCGGGACACTGAGTATAGCAAAGATTGGTTGACGAGGCAAGTAAGCGCAGTTTAAAATGTAGTCCGACAGGGTTACTATTCACAGCCTAAGGGAGAGATCTATGAGAGTAGGAATCGGATATGACGTACATAAATTTGCAGAGGGCAGAAAACTGATTCTCGGCGGCGTGGAGATCCCTTACGGGAAAGGCCTCCTGGGGCATTCAGATGCGGATGTGATTGTTCACGCGATCATGGATGCGCTGCTCGGAGCGGCTGCGCTCGGGGATATCGGCCAGCATTTTCCGGATACGGATCCGGCCTATGAGGGAATATCCAGTATTGCTCTCCTTAAGAAGGTTGGGGAGCTGCTGGAAGAGAACAATTATGAGGTCGGAAATATCGATTCGATCATCATCGCCCAGAGACCGAAGATGATGCCGCATCTTACGCAGATGAGGCAGAATGTGGCAGATGCGCTCGGGATCGGGATTGACCGTGTATCGATCAAGGCGACGACAGAGGAAGGCCTTGGCTTTACCGGGAGAGGAGAGGGAATTGCGGCGCAGGCGACCTGCCTGCTGAATTCCCTGATGGATGAGATCGCGGATTCCCGGATGGGAGTGCAGCCCTCCGGATGCGCCATGTGTCCGGGCAGAAACGCGCTCTGATTCATTTATCGGAAGGGAACGCATACGAAAGATTATATAAAACGGGAAATGGAAAAGAAAACAATAAGGGTGTTTTCAGAAGGAGGACAGCATGCAGTATTTTAAGGGAACAGCGGGAACAATTTATACAATCCGGATTAATCCTGACGAGGATCTTCTCGGATCGATAGAGAAGTTCGTGGAGGAGACCGGCCTGAAGCACGGCGTGATTGTGACCGGAATCGCGACGTTTAAGAACTGTGAGCTTCACATGGTTACGACTACCACGTATCCGCCGGTGAACTATTATGATCACATGCCGAACGAACCGCTGGAGCTTTCCGCGTTATCGGGAGTGATCGCGGACGGGGATATTCACATGCACATGGTAGTGTCCAACCGCAAGGTTGCTTATTCCGGCCATGTGGAGCACGGGTGTACGGTCCTGTATCTGTGCGAAGTGGTTATTATGGAGATTCCTGACGGCAATTTCAGACATGCGCTCGATGAGAACAATGTAAAGCAGCTGGAAGCGATGTGAGGAAGCTGCCGCAGGCAGAATTCATCCCGAGCGGAACCCCCGCGGAAGGCGGCAGCGGTTCCGCTCCGGATTACCGCGCCTTCATTGACAAAAAGAAGCTGATTGCTTAAACTTGTACAGGTCAGTGTTAAACTCTCGTCCGGCGGGCGGGCAGCAGCGCGGCAGGAGCGCATATGATGTTCTTTCATGACAGGATTTCAGCCTGAAACGGAGTGATACTATGTTATTTTACAATACCTTAACGAAGAAGAGAGAAGAGTTTGTACCGATCGAGCCCGGAAAGGTTTCCATGTATGTCTGCGGCCCGACCGTATACGACTTTATTCATATCGGCAACGCCCGCCCCATGATTATTTTTGACACCCTGCGCCGCTATATGGAGCATAAGGGATATGAAGTCAACTATGTATCCAACTTCACTGACGTTGATGACAAGATTATCGCGAAAGCCATCAGCGAAGGCGTGAGCGCGGATGAAATCTCCGAGCGCTATATTAAGGAATGCCGGCAGGATATGGAGCACATGAATGTGAAGCCTGCCACGGTCCATCCCCGCGCGACACAGGAAATCGGCGGCATGATAGAGATGATTCAGGACCTGATCGATAAAGGCTTCGCCTATGCGAAAAACGGCACCGTTTATTTCCGTACCAGAACCTTCGAAGATTACGGCAAACTCAGTCATAAGAACCTGGACGATCTCAGGTCCGGAAACAGGAGCCTGCTTGTTACAGGTGAGGATGAGAAGGAGGACCCGCTCGATTTCGTGCTCTGGAAGCCGAAAAAAGAAGGCGAGCCTTTCTGGGAGTCTCCCTGGAGCGAAGGAAGGCCGGGCTGGCATATCGAGTGCTCTGTGATGTCCAGGAAATATCTGGGCAATACGATTGACATCCATGCGGGCGGCGAGGACCTGATCTTCCCGCACCATGAGAATGAGATCGCCCAGTCGGAGGCGTGCAACGGCGTGGAATTCGCTCATTACTGGCTGCATAACGCCTTCCTGAATATCGACAACAGGAAAATGAGCAAATCCCTGGGCAATTTCTTTACAGTGCGGGAGATCGAGAAGCAGTATGACCTGCAGATTCTCCGCCTCTTCATGCTCAGCGCCCATTACAGGAGCCCGCTCAATTTCAGCCATGAGCTGATGGAGAGTTCC
This sequence comes from uncultured Lachnospiraceae bacterium, assembly GCA_902779575.1. Classification (GTDB taxonomy): domain Bacteria; phylum Bacillota; class Clostridia; order Lachnospirales; family Lachnospiraceae; genus Porcincola. The sequence continues at coordinate 158,447 of CACZBW010000002.1, read as the reverse complement.
AAGTCTGCATTTGAGAGAATCTGCAACGCGGTTGACAACCTGAATTTCCTTGCGCAGAATGCCGGGCAGGAGGCAATGACGGAGGAGGAAAAGGCAAAACTTCCTCAGGTCAAAGCGTTTACGGGCAGATTTGACGAGGCGATGGACGATGACGTCAATACCGCGGACGCGGTTTCGGTCGTTTTCGATCTGGTTAAATTCGCGAACAGCGAGGCCGCCGGGGAGATATCCAGAGAATATGCAAAGGCTCTGAAGGAAGAGATCCTTATACTCGGCGACATTCTCGGCCTACGTTTTGAGAAGAAAGAAGAAGTCCTTGACTCCGAGATCGAGGAGCTGATCGCAGAGCGTCAGGCAGCCAGAAAGGCAAAAGACTTTAAGAAAGCTGATGAGATCCGCGGCAGGCTTCTGGAAATGGGTATCACACTTCTTGACACCAGAGAAGGAGTCAAATGGAAGAGAAGCTGAGCAGCTTAAAGCAGTCAGGGGATGATCCGGGAGCGGAACGGCCGGATGATACCGGACGGACCCTGTGCGAGACGGATTTTGACAGTATAATCAGCAGTACATTTGATCTGCCGGAGCATGACTGGAGCCAGTATTCCCCCCTTACGCTTGCGTGGCTCGGAGATACGGTATTCGACCTGCTGGTGCGGACGCAGATTGTAAAAAATGCGAATATGAGCCCCGACAGACTGCACCGGAAAGCGACGGCTGTGGTAAACGCCAGGAATCAGGCCAGGATCGCGGAAGAGATCGGCCCGCTTCTGACAGAAGAGGAAGCGGCGGTCATGAGGCGGGGCCGCAATTCCAGTCCGGGACACAGCGCAAAAAACGCGGAGCGCAGAGAATATCTGGAGGCGACCGGGCTGGAAGCACTGATCGGATACCTGTACCTTAAAAAGCGTTATGGCAGGATCACGGAACTGCTCCGGAATGCGCTGTGAGGGAAAGCGGACCAGTGTCGTGGATTCCTTCCATATTAGAGTATAGTCTATAAAAATTTAAAGAAAGAAAAGAAGAGCAGAGAGATGACAGACCGTGAAAAGAACGGGAACGATATTCCCGCAGAAGAATTCATAGTCGAAGGACGAAATCCCATAAAGGAGGCGTTTCGCGCCGGCAGGCCCATTGAACGCCTGTATGTTCAGGACGGCCTGCGGGACGGCCCGGTTCTGGCCCTGGTCCAGATGGCAAAAAAGACGGACGCCATCATCAGTTATGTCTCAAAAGAACGCCTTGACCAGATGTCGGAGACCGGCAGACACCAGGGCGTGATCGCCCACGCGGCGGCTTATGAATACGCGGAACTTGATGATATCCTGGACAATGCGAGAAAGAAAGGGGAGGATCCGTTTATCTTTCTCCTGGACAATATCGAGGATCCGCATAATCTGGGAGCGATTATCCGTACGGCAAACCTGGCGGGCGCCCATGGCGTGATTATCCCGAAGCGGCGGGCGGCAGGCCTGACGCCTACGGCCGTGAAAGCATCCGCCGGCGCGGTCAGTTTTACGCCGGTTGCCAGAGTAAACAATCTTAGCCAGACGATTGAAGCCCTGAAAAAAGAAGGGATCTGGTTTGTCTGCGCAGATATGAACGGGGAACTGATGTACAGGCTGAACCTGAAAGGGCCGATCGGAGTTGTGATCGGCAATGAAGGAGAAGGCGTCGGAAGACTGGTCAGGGAGAAATGTGACTTCACGGCGGCAATTCCCGTCCGGGGTGAGATTGATTCCCTGAATGCTTCTGTCGCGGCCGGTGTGCTGGCCTATGAAATCGTGCGGCAGAGACTGTCATAACCGGCATCCTGTGAATCGTGATTTTGGATGAAACTTTCCTGTTTCAAAGGTTTTTTGCTCTTGATTCGGATATGGGATCTATGGTATGATACCGTTTATGTTGTGAATACATTGCTGCCATTCTCTGCCGAGCTGCGGCCTGTTGTGTGAAGGGCTGTGAACAGCAGCAATACATTGATATTAACAAGGAGTGGAAGAAGATGAAGATTTTTCTGACAATTATCTTTCTGGTTGTCTGCGTTGCCCTGACAGCCATCGTTCTGATGCAGGAAGGAAAGGCAGCAGGACTGGGTTCGATCGGCGGTCTCGGTGATACATACTGGGGAAAGAACAAGTCCAAGTCCATGGAAGGCACTCTTGTCAGAGTCACCAAACTGCTTGCGGCAGCTTTTCTGATTATCGCGCTTGCACTGAACATGATTCCGGACAAGTCCTCTTCAAAGAACAATACTCCTGTAACTGAGAAGGCTACAGAAGCAGTTACGGAAGCAGAGGCAGCACAGACCGAGGCGGAAGCGGTTATGACCGAAGCAGAGGCGGCCGTGCAGACGGAAGCGGAAGCAGTTATGACTGAGGCTGAGGCAGCGGCGCAGACGGAAGCGGAAGCAGTTATGACCGAAGCGGAAGCGGCCGTACAGACCGAGGCGGAAGCGGCAGCTGAGGCGGCAGCTCAGACAGAAGCTGAAAGTGAAACGGAAGCAGAGACGGAGAAATAATTTCTGCTTTCTGACCCGGACAGATCCCGGGGATTATAACGGTAATGGTTCATACCGGAACCCGGAAAAGAATTCCTCTCAGGGCGGGAAGTTTGTAAAAAACAGATTGACAAGCATCCCGCCCTGTGTTAGAATCCTTTTCGTTGACAAGAGATGTCAATAAGCTGCTATGGCTCAGTCGGTAGAGCGTCACATTGGTAATGTGGAGGTCACCAGTTCGATTCTGGTTAGCAGCTTTTTTTATTGCCTGAAAGATTGGGGTACAGGAAGCCTGACGGGACGAAGCCGCCGGGCTTTTTCTTTGCTTCAGTTGTCGAACTGCATCCGTACGCATCTGATTCTCTGCGTCTTGTTAAGCCGGCCGCTGTCGTGCTAAACTGGGATGCGGCAGACAGCCGGGCTGTGCGGCTGCCGGGATTAGAATTCGGACAGCCGGCAGCAGAATGCCGGAAAGGGGTACAGAAAAGATGGAATCAGACAGAGAGAGGGACAGCGGACGGGATCAGAAGTCGCCCTGGTTTCCGACCATCCGGGAGGAAATCGAGGGAAACTATAAGGCGGAAAAGATTCCTGCTGACAATAAGCAGGGTTACCGGATGGAATACAGCTATATCGGGGATTATTTTGCTCCGAACGACGACGCTCTTAAGCTGAAGAAGGCGAAGATCCGTATCGGGATCCTGTGTGTCGCCTGCGTGCTGCTTTATTTCTGCGCTGTTTTGCAGAAAAGCTATGTCAGCGCGGACCGGATTGTCTTCGGGGGAAGCCTTCTCTCCGCTGTGCTTTTACTCTTTGAGGTCTCGGGAGTAATTCAGCTGCTCCTGAGAAAGAATGTACTGACGAGCCGGGCGCTGATGGATCTCTCTTTCCAGCTTAAGATTATGCCTCTCTTTCACGGGGGCCTGCTTCTGCTCTGCGCTTTTTCCGCCGCCGCTGCCGCCGTGCGCGGCCCCGGGGGAGCAGCCGCATATCTGACCGCGGCATGTTACGCATTTTCCGGGATTTCATCGATCCTTATCTTCCTGCAGTACAGAAAACTGGGATACATGAGGATTCCAACCTCCCCTTTTGAGTGAGGAAGCCGGGATCAGCGGCTGTACCTGCAGGGTCAGTTTTTGAGAACTGGCGGACAGAGCGGCTGCGGGATGCCTGCTGTAATTCCGGAATCGGATGAGGATCTGGAAGCTGACCGGTTCGCTATGGATTATTGCCATGGTCAGTAGTAAAATGGTTGAAACAGCATATTATCATCTATGCAATTTACAAAATATCAGCTGACAGGAGACAGAAAAATGATATATGACAACATTCTGGATGCATTGGGACATACACCGCTGATCCGGCTGGGCCGGATGACGGATGAGGACAGCGCCGAGGTTCTGGTCAAGTTTGAAGGCCTGAACGTGGGCGGGTCCATCAAGACCAGGACAGCATACGCCATGATCTGTAAAGCGGAGGAGCAGGGACTTCTTCAGCCGGACAGTGTAATCGTGGAACCGACAAGCGGAAACCAGGGAATCGGCCTGGCGCTGGTCGGAGCGGTGAGAGGTTACCGGGTCAGGATTATTATGCCTGATTCCGTCAGCGAGGAACGCAGGAAGCTCATCGAACATTACGGGGCAGAAGTGGTCCTGGTACACGATGACGGAAATATCGGGGAATGTATCAATGAATGTGTCAATATAGCGGAGCGTATGCAGAAGGAGGATCCGAAGGTTTATGTGCCGCAGCAGTTTGAAAATCCGGCAAATGTGGAAATCCAGAGACTGACCGGGGAGGAGATTCTGAAGGACGCCGGCAGGAAGATCGACGGCTTCTGTTCCGGTATCGGGACCGGCGGTACAATCACCGGGATCGGACAGACTCTGCGCAAGGCCAACCCGGATGTTGAGATCTGGGCGGTTGAGCCGGAGCACGCCGCGATTCTCTCGGGAGGCTCTGTCGGAACGCATCTGCAGATGGGGATCGGGGACGGGCTGATTCCGGGAATCCTCGATCAGGATATTTACGATGAGATCTGCATTGTAAAGGATGAGCAGGCGATTAAAACTTCCAAGCAGCTCGCCTCCCTGGAAGGTATCATGTGCGGTATTTCCAGCGGAACCAATGTCTGCGCGGCGCTTCGCCTGGCAAAGAAACTGGGGCCGGGAAAAACGGTTGTGACCGTTCTGCCGGATACCGCCGAGCGTTATTTTTCGACTCCGCTTTTCCGGGAAGTGAAGTACTGGTAAAGGCCTGTATACCGCAGGTCAGACCCTGGCCTGTGCCCGCAGCTTCAGCTGCGGCAAACTTGCATCGAAACCGGCAAAATAATATGGGCAGCAGGGGACAGGATGGTCACAGAATTGAAATATTCCGCGACAAATACATATCTGGTCAGGGGGAAGAAAGGCCTTCTTCTGTTTGACACAGGCTGGGCAGGCACATTTCCGCAGTTCTGCAGGGCGCTCGGCGAGGCAGGCTGTTCTCTGCAGGAGATCCGTTATATCCTGATCTCTCATTACCATCCGGACCATATGGGAATCGCCCAGGAGATTGCGTCCCGGGGCCCCGTGATTGCGGCGGCGGATGTCCAGAAGGATTATATTCATCAGTCGGATTACATATTTCAGAAAGAAGATAACCGCTTTTTTATACCGGTAAAGGACGCGGATCTGAGGATCGTACCTCTTTCGCAGAGCAGGGAGTTTCTGGAAGAACTGGGACTTAACGGCGAGATCATCCACACGCCGGGGCACAGTGAGGACAGCATTTCCCTTCTTCTGGATGACGGCAGTCTTTTTGTGGGAGACCTGAATCCTCTGTATGAACTGGAGCTGCACGCGGGAACGAAGATCGAAAAGAGCTGGAAACGGCTGCTCGAGGCAGATCCCGTGACCATATACTATGGGCATGCGAAAACTGCGCATCCTCGACAGGAAAAGAAGGAAGGCGCTGGGGCAGAAGGAAATAAAAAAGCAGTGCCGGAAGCAGAAAAAGAAGTGGGCACTGTTCATCAGGAACTGTACGCACTGGTTGAGAAGATAATAAAATACACGGACCGGGGATTCTCTCTGCAGAAGATCCGGAAAAAGACGGGAGCGGGGGAAGTACTGATCGAGGATGTCGTGCGGATGTACCTGACGCACCGCAATGTAGGCGTGCAGGGAATCCTGGACAGGATCGAGATTAAGGGGCGATGAATGAAGAAACTGCTGATCTGTCTTTTCTGTATCTGTTTTCTCGGCGCCGCCCCTTCATTCCGGAATATTTCCGCCATGAGCGCAGTCGTGACAACAGACCTGCATTATACAAAAAACTCTGGGCAGAGTCCCCTTATCATCCCGGGCATGGCATATGCGGATGAGATAACGCAGGCGCTGATCGACCAGGTGATCAGCATGAAGCCGGACGTATTCATTCTGACCGGGGACAATACGAATTCCGGCGCGCCGGCCGACTGCATGGAACTGGCCCTGAAACTTCAGCAAGTCAGGGATGCGGGGATACAGATCATCCTGACAACAGGGAATCATGATTTTGACCGCTCGGATCCCGCAGACTTTGAAGACTGTTATTTTGACCTGATCGATCCTCTTGACCGGGATCCGGACTCGCTGAGTTATGTCGCCGTGTCGGACGGCGTCGTGTTTTTTGCCATGGACGACAGCTCTCTGAATCCGGAGGGAGAGGGGCAGTATTCGCCTGCTTCCCTGAGCTGGCTGGGCGAGATGCTGGAAAAATACAGCGCGTATCCGATGGTATATCTCTCCCATCACAGTACCCTGAACTTTGCGGGGGAGGGAGAGCGGAACAGCGCCCTGGCGGGCCTTCTGAAGGAATACGGCGTAAAGCTTCTCCTGTCCGGTCACTATCACAGCCAGAACCTTCTGGAACTGGACGGGATGTATGAGCTTACCGGAGCGATGCCCCTTTCTGCGCCGCATACTCTGGGCCTTATCGAAATCCGCGGCGGAACAGCAGATTACCGTACGCTGCCGATTGATTTCGCGAAGTACGGGGCGGAAGGCCTTGCGGAAAAGCTTTCGCGGGAAGAGGAAGAGAGGGGCAGGAAGCAGGCAGAATCCTTCCGCGCTCTCCTGCAGGGCGACAGTCAGGAAGAAACCGAGGGGATGCTGAATCTTCTGACTTTCTTCCTGAAGGCTTATACGGAAGGGATGCTGGGAGACAGCGCGGACCGGATCCTGAATGATCCCTATTATGAAAAAATGATTGAGGCGCTGTGGGACGACAATTACGGACCATGGATTAAAGCCGTGATTGAGAATCATCCGAAAAATTCCGCAAAACTCACAGTAACAGGCCTGAATTAACAGGGCAGATTTAACAGATCTGAAATTAAAAGCAAGCCCGGAGGGACGATGCCATTCAGTTAAGATGACATCAGTCTGCCGGGCTGCTTTTTTTCCATTCGTCAGTGCCCAATCTTCAGTACTTTTTTAAACTCATGGAAACGCCGGTTTGCTCAAAAACAGAACGTTTGGATCTTTAGTTAAAGCTGATTTTTCAGGTATTCGCAGTCACGGCGATAGAGATCAGGGGTGGAGTTTTCGAGAAGTCCGATGATTCCCGGCTTTCCGTTTCGGATCTGCTGCATTAGCGCCGGATAATGGAAATGTCCTTCTCCGGGATGGCGGTAGAGCTGCCTGCTGCCTTCAAACACAAAATCCTTCAGGTGGAGGACACTGATCCGGCGTCCGTAGAGTTCGAAAGCCTCGGCGATGATCCGGGTCTGCATGTCAGGGTCAAATTCCGCTTCCGGGGGAATCAGATTCACGGCGTCCAGGATGACTTCAACATTTTCGGAATCGATGTCGTCGAGGAAGCGTTTCATCATCTTCGGATTGTAAAGGGTGTGGTCGAATACCCCCTCTACGCCTACGGTCACGCCGATCTGTTCCGCGGCGCGGACAATCCTGCGGAAACTCTCCAGTACGGTCTGATAGCATTCTTCGGTCCGGGTAGCCGGCGTGACGGAAAAATCCGCGCTGAAGCGCCCTGTCTCGGTGCCGACCATATCTGCTCCGATCCGCTTTGCGTATCGAAGATGATCGATGAAACGGAGGATGGCCTTTTCCCGCGTGTCCGGGTCGGGACTGGCCGGATTGATATAGCAGCCGAGAACGGCAACATGCAGATGTCTCGCGGCAAGCTCCCGCCCCAGATACCAGCCCAGGCCGGTGCTGTAATGCCCGGCAGAGAAATCGTAATCACTGAAGGATTTTCCCGGCGCAAGCTGAATATGCTCAATTCCAAGTGCCTCAAAACTGTCAAGGACCTGCGTAAGCGGCCCTTTGGGACAGATGTCGTGTCCGCGCATACCAAACTGGATCATTCGGATTCCCCTTTCTTGTGCAATCTTTATTCTGATATCTTAATAAAAAACTCCAGTGAACATTTCATAACGATACTTTTGAGGCGCAGCCCCGGGGATTTATCCCGAACGGAAGGGGGACAGGCTCCGGATACCGCCGGCCGTCCGGAACAGGGGCCGCTCTTTTTGCTCGACCTCTTCCTTCCTCCTGTATTCACGCGGAGAGATTCCGTAAGCCAGGCGGAAGACGTCCCCGAAATAGTTCGCGCCCGAGAAGCCGCAGCTCTGGGAGATTTCAGAGATGGGCAGCTCCGTGCCGCGCAGCATGGAAGCGGCCTCACGCAGCCGGATATGGGTGAGATAACTGCTGAAGCTGATGCCGGCGAAGTCCTTGAATCTCCTGGAGAAGTAAGTGGGAGAGAAGCCGGCGAGCCTGGAAACCTGATCCAGCGTGATCGCGTCGCTGAAATGCGAGGCAATGTACTGGGCTGCCGCCTGCAGAGCCTGCTCCGTCTGGTTGGTCTGCTGATTTTCCATTGCAGCCGGCTGCGCGTTCTGGTGAATGAACATCAGATAGACCGGCAGCAGGTGAACCAGGGAAAATTCCCCCTCCGGGGAATCCAGCTGATACTGGTGCAGCATGTAATTCTGGAGATCCAGAAAATCTTCCTGAAGGTGCTCCGGGATATGATACTGGCGCCGGCCGCCGGGAGCGTCCGGCAGAAATCCCAGGTAGGGGACTAACTCTTCCGTAATCCGGTACGAATCAAAGTAGACAGTGAAACGGTCGTGCATCTGGGAGCCGTAGTAGGAATTCCTGTGATACTCTCCCGGCGCGCAGATCAGAAGATCTCCCGATGCCAGGGTATACATGGTATCGAGTACAAAAAAACGGCAGGCGCCGTCGATCAGATAATAAAATTCATAATAGGAGTGAAAGTGCGGATCCGGCTGGATATGCCGGCTTGTCCGTCTCCGCTTGTCGATATTGAAATGGTTGCGCAGCCGCCGGTCCTGCGACAGTTCATGCAGTTCTGCCATGCTTTTCCCTTTCCCCCCCATCCGGGTCAGTCAGCTTTTTCCTTTCCCTCAGGCGTATCTATCTGCCTGACCTGAAACTGTTCTGGCATGCGGAATAAAACGTATGGAATGCATGTTATTAATGAAGATGCATTAATATGTACCGAAATTTTCTCATTTACACAAACTCCTTTTGTATATGGCTATATTTTAGCACAGAAGTGGGGAATGAAAAAGACAAAATATCTGTAATTCGGCAGGAGATCAGACATTACATCGGTTGTTGGGAAAAACGGACGGTGCTATAATTCCATTGTACAGTTGCATAAGGATCGGTGCGGACTGGCTGGTCCGCTTCGTCATTTCCACAGATAATTGCCGTTTGGGAGAAGCGCGGATTGACCGTTTTACTCCGTCATTTCGCACAGATCGCTGCCATAAGGGATTAAGATGCGGGGGAACGTGCTGTGAGTGAACGGATTGACAAGTATGTCAGAGATTACCTTGACAGGTATCAGGCTTACCAGAAATACTGGAATTATGAGGACGGCTGCCTTCTGATGGGCGTGAAGCGCATGTACGAAGCCACCGGCGATCCTTCTTATAAGGAATACATTCTCAGTTACCTGCAGAAAAGGGTACTGGAGGACGGAAGCATTCCTTCCTATAAAACGGACCATGATAATCTGGATGACCTGAACTGCGGCAAGCTTCTGTTTTTCGCAATCGACGAGACAGGGGACGGGAGATACCGCAGGGCGCTGGAGTATCATATGAAGCGCCTGCACAGCCATCCGAGGTGCAAATGCGGTAATTTCTGGCACAAGGATATTTATCCTTACCAGATCTGGCTGGACGGTCTTTATATGGCGCAGCCGCTGTACATGGAGTATGAGACCCGTTACGGGGGCATGGAGAACTATTCCGATATTCTGGAGCAGTTCCGCAATGTGCGCCGCTTCCTGCGGGATGAAAAGACCGGGCTGTATTACCACGGTTATGATGAGGCGCGGGTGCAGCCCTGGGCGGATCCGGTTACAGGCTGCTCGGCTAACTTCTGGAGCAGAGCTTACGGCTGGTGGCTGATCGCCCTGGTCGATACGCTGGAAGTGATGAATATCCAGATCTATGAACAGTACGCGGAGCTCAAAGAGCTTCTCCGGGAGTCCGTGAAGAGCCTCCTGAGCTACCGTTCCGAAGAAGACGGGCTGATTTATCAGCTGATCAGCAGGGGGGATCTGGAAGGCAATTATACCGAGAGTTCCGGCAGTGTCATGGCGGCGGCCGCTATTATGAAAGCGGTACGGCTCGGACTCCTGCTTCCGGAAAAGTATCTCCCCGTGGGAAAAGAGATGTTTGAGAGCGTCTGCGAAAGAAAGCTGCGCGAGGGGGAGGACGGAATCGTCCGCCTGCAGGACATCTGCCATGTGGCTGGCCTCGGCCCGGGCGAGAAGCGGAATGGCAGTGTGGAGTACTACCTGTCGGAGCCGATTTCGGCGGATGACGCGAAGGGTGTCGGACCTTTCCTTATGGCTTACGCGGAGTACCTGCAGCTTGGCTGACGCCTGCTTCACAGGAGGGCGGAAAGAGCCGGTATCAATTATTTGTTCAGAACTGCACAGGCAGCTTATGATAAAAAGGAACGAAAAACCATCAGTTTCGGGAAAACAGAAAAGGAGAGTAGCTATGAAGATGAAGAAAATCGTGGGATTCGGGATTGCTTCTGTAATGGCGCTGACCATGGCTATGGGATTCACGGCGGCTGCAGCAGACTATGAAGAGTGCACGCTCAAATTCGCATGGTGGGGCGGCGACTCCAGACATGAAGTGACCCAGCAGGCTGTCAATGCCTTCATGGAAAAGTATCCGGGCATCAATGTGGAAGTCAACTTCGGCGCATGGTCAGACTGGGAGTCCGCGAGAGCACTTGAGTTCCAGTCCGGAACAGCGGCGGATGTCAACCAGATCAACCTGAGCTGGATCGACGAATTCGACTCCAACGGAGATGTTTTCCTGGATCTGAACACCGTATCTGACACCCTGGATCTTACACAGTGGGATGAAGCTTATCTGGATATGATGAAGGATCAGACCGGCCAGCTGGCAGGCGTTCCGGTATCCATGACCGGCCGTGTGTTCTACTGGGACAAGACCACTTTTGATGAGGCAGGACTGGAAGTTCCGACTTCTCTGGCAGAGCTTCGCGAAGCCGGAAAAGTATTCCAGGAGAAGCTCGGCGATGATTATTATCCGCTGGCTCTGGGCGAGTTCGACCGCATGATCCTGATGACCTTCTATCTGCAGGCAAAATATGAGAAACCAATCCTTGCTGACGGAACTGTCAACATGACAGTGGAAGAGCTGCAGGACGGCCTTGATTTCATCATGTCCCTGGAAGCGGATCATGTGATCCCGTCCATCGTTACCATCGACGGCGACGCCGCTGCCAGCCTGGATCAGAACCCGAAGTTCATCGACGGCAAATATGCCGGCATTCTTGAGTGGGATTCCGCTCCGAAGAAATACATGAGCGCTCTGAGCGAGGGAAGAGAACTGGTTGTCGGCGATGAGTTCACCGATTTCGGCGAGAACGGCAAGACCGGCGTGTTCACGAAGGTTTCTCTTGGTTTCGCGATCTCTACGACCAGCGAGCATCCGAAGGAAGCCGCTATGCTGATCAACTATCTGTGCAACGATCCGGAAGGCGTCGCCATCATGGCATCTGAGCGCGGTATTCCGGAATCCAAGGCTGCATACGCGGTTCTGGAAGAGGCTGGTTCTCTTGATCCGGTTATCGCGGAAGCACACAGCAAGGTTATGGCAGCATCCGAATATCCGGAAGTTCCTGTATTCGAGAGCAACGATCTGAAGGGTTCCGAAGGAACCTACAGGTATGTATTCGGCGGACTTTCCTATGATGAGTTCGATACCGAAGAAGGCGCGGAAGAACTGTACAACGGTATGGTTGACGCCTGCGAAGGCTGATAAAGGTATCTGACCTGTCTGTGATTCCTGGAGCGGCTGGTCCGCGGCAGGAAGGCGGCGGCATTCCTGAAGCAGCTTCCGGACAGAGCATACCCCGGATGAGTGAAATACAATGAATTATGACCGGCTGCCCCGGTTTGCCAGAGCGCAACAAGGACAGCCGGTTGTAGTTCGAATCGTTTCCGCTGAAGAAAAACTACATGGCATAAGGGAGTAAATGCATGAAGAAATGGGCTAAAAGCAATATCGGATTTTTCTTCATTATCCCGTGGCTGATCGGATTTCTTATATTCAAGCTGTATCCGTTCGGATCTTCTCTGGTCTACAGTTTTACAGATTACAATCTGTTTAAAGGCATCAAAGAAACCGGACTGATGAACTATATAGCTGTATTTGAAAAAAGACAGTACAGGGAGGCACTGATCATCACATTCAAATACGCATTCATGACGGTGCCGCTCAAGCTGGTGGTAGCGCTTTTTGTTGCGTATATCCTGAATTTCAAGCTGAAGGGCGTAAACCTTTTCCGCACGGCATATTATATTCCCTCCATCCTCGGCGGCTCTGTCGCAATCTCCGTATTGTGGCGCGCGCTGTTCAAGGATGACGGTCTGATTCAGCAGATGATCCGTATGCTCGGCGGCAATCCGCCCAGCTTTATGACGGATCCGAACTGGGCGCTGTTTATCATCTGCCTGCTTCGAGTCTGGCAGTTTGGTTCGACGATGGTCATCTTCCTGGCTGCCCTGAAAGGCGTGCCGGAGGACCTGTATGAGGCGGCTTCTCTGGACGGCGCGGGAAAATGGAGACAGTTCTTCAGTATCACGATTCCGCTGATCACGCCGGTTATTTTCTATAACCTGATCACACAGCTGGTACAGGCGTTCCAGGAATTCAACGGCCCGTTCATTATTACCAACGGCGGACCGCGCGGAAAGACGACGCTTATGTCGATCCTGATCTACAATGCCGCGTTCCAGAAGTATGATATGGGTCTTGCAAGCGCGATGGCCTGGGTACTGTTCGTCATCCTGGTATTCTTTACCGCGATCTCGTTCTGGAGCCAGAAGCATTGGGTTTACTATGCAGATGAAGAGTAAGGAGGTCTGAAGCTATGGCAAAAAATACAGCAAATATGAGCGCAGAAGACCTTTCCTACTATTACAACAGAAAGGTTAAGAGAAAGAACCAGATCTCCAGCATTATCCGCTATACCGTTCTCATTGTGGTCGGCATTTTCATGGTCTATCCGCTTCTGTGGATGGTAGGCGCGACCTTCAAGGAAAACAGTGAGATCTTCGCTGGCCTGAACATCATCCCGAGGCATCCGACTCTGGAAGGATACCAGAACGCGGTCAAGAGCTACGGCGGCAATATCAATATCTGGAAGGCTTTGTTCAATACCTTCTGCATTGTTATCCCTAAGGTAATCTTCACCTTGGTATCCGCGACGCTGACCGCATATGGCTTCGGACGGTTCAATTTCGTCGGAAAGAAAATCCTCTATCCGATCATGATCAGCACGCTGTTCCTTCCGCAGGTTGTCCTGAATGTACCGCAGTACATCCTTTACAACAGACTCGGATGGGTCGGCTCCCCCCTGTATCTTCCGCTGATCGTACCGTCCCTGTTCGCCTGCGATACCTATTTTATCTTCATGCTGGTGCAGTTCCTTCACAATGTTCCGCACGAGCTTGAGGAAGCGGCCAAAATCGACGGCTGCAACGTAGTCCAGACACTGGTGAAGGTGGTGGTGCCGATGCTTATGCCGGCCCTCATCTCCTGCGCCCTCTTCCAGTTTATGTGGTCCTCCAACGACTTCATGGGTCCGCTGCTTTATGTCAATACACCGGCCAAATATCCGGCTTCTTATTTCGTAAAGCTCTCCATGGACTCGGATGCGGGCTTCAGCTGGAACCGCGTTCTGGCAACATCCTTGATTTCCATTATTCCGTCCATCGTTATCTTCTTCCTGGCACAGGACCAGTTTGTGGAAGGTATCTCTGCGGGCGGTGTCAAAGGCTGATGGATCTTTGAAACATTTTTTTCAGGGCTGCCGCAGATCTTCTGCGTCAGCCTTATGTATGTTAAAATGAAGCAGTCCGGAAAGCTGCGCAGAGAATCCCGCGGATGAACCGGAGAAATACGGAAGGACCCGTCAGGAAATGAGGAATGAAAACAGTTTTGAGCTGCGGATTCTGTTCCGCAGCGCCCGCACGGCAGTGCTTGAAATTGTGGACGGAGGACGCTATGAAACCCTCCGGCCCTACCGGATCTGTGTAAACGGGGAAGCGCCTTTTGAGACAAAGCGCACGATAAACAATCTGTTCGGCCTGAAGCCCGACAGTGCGGTCACGGTCCGGGTGCGTCCGGCGGCATCGCCGGAGGAGGCGGGAACGGAAGGCTGTCCGGATGAAGGCAGAGAGGAAGTAAGCGTCTCTTTCCATACCGAATATGAGAGCGTATCCCTGAATGTGAAGGACTTCGGCGCGAAGGGGGACGGCGTCAGCGACGATACCCTGTTTTTGCAGACGGCGGTCTGGGCCTGCCCGAAAGACGGGAGAGTCGTGGTGCCTGCAGGGACATACCGTTTTACCTGCCTGCAGCTGAAAAGTTTTCTGAAGCTGCATCTTGAGAAGGGCGCGGTCCTGAAGGCATTTACGGATGAGGCACGGCTTCCGCTGCTGCCCGGTACGGTTTCCTATTACGATGAGACGGACGAATACAATCTCGGCAGCTGGGAAGGCAATCCGCTTCCGATGCGGATGCCTCTGGTCAGCGGGCTGAACGCGGAGAACATCCTGCTCAGCGGAGAAGGGATCATCGACGGGGCGGCAAGCCATGAGAACTGGTGGAGGAAGGAACGGGTGAAAGCCCTTCCGGCAAGACCCAGGCTTTTCTTCCTTTCCCACTGCAGGAATGTAGCAGTCCAGGGACTTTGTTTCCAGAACAGCCCTTCCTGGACCATTCATCCCTACTTTTCCGAGGAACTTGCCTTTTATGGCACGCGCGTTTTCAATCCGGCCATATCGCCCAATACAGACGGACTCGATCCGGAATCCTGCAGCGACGTCCGGATTGTCGGCATGCATTTCTCATTGGGAGATGACTGTATCGCGATCAAATCCGGGAAGATCTATATGGCCAGGAAGCTCCATACTCCTTCACAGAAGATGATTATCCGGCAGTGCCTGCTGGAGAACGGGCACGGCGCCGTCACGATCGGATCCGAGATTGCGGGAGGCGTTCGCGACGTAACGGTGGAGGACTGCATTTTCCGGCACACAGACCGGGGTCTCAGGATCAAGACAAGGCGCGGCCGCGGAAAAGATTCGGTGCTTGACGCCATCAGCTTCCGCCGGATCGATATGGAGGAAGTGCTGACGCCCTTTGTCATCAACAGCTTCTATTACTGTGACCCGGACGGCCATACTTCGTATGTATCAGACCGCAGCGCCTTTCCGGTCGACGAGCGGACGCCTTCCATCGGAAAGGTCTGCTTTGAACAGATCGACTGCCGCGGCGCACATGTGCGCGCCGTTCACATCGAAGGTCTGCCGGAAAACAAGATAGAGGAAGCGGTATTCAGAAACGTTTCGATCCGGATGTCCGACAGGCCGCAGAAAGGCCTTGCCGCGATGGCGGAAGGCGTGGAGGAAAGCTGCGCCGGCGGCATGTTTATCCGGAATGTGCATCGTCTTGTGCTGGACCATGTACAGATCGAGGGAACGACCGGTCCTGCCTGTGATCTGGATCAGATCGACAGGATCGAAGAGGGACATTCATGAGATTTTTCAGTGTAGACAATCCGGTATGGCGTTTTATACGCAAGATCGGCTATCTGTGGTTATTGAACATACTCTGGGTTCTGACCAGCCTGCCTGTGATCACGATCGGCGCTTCGACCACGGCGCTGTTCTACGCCTGCATGAAACTGCAGGGTGACGAAGGCTATCCGACGGCCAACTATTTCCGGTCTTTCCGGGAGAATTTCCGCCAGGCGACCATTATATGGCTGATTTACGCCGCGGTCGGAGCACTGCTGGTCTACGGGCTGATCTTCTGGAATCTGATGGATGGGACGACTCTCCGGGTCGGGCACGCGTTCGCGATCGCCATCCTCATTCCTTACGGATTGTCACTGCTGTACGTTTTTGCCATACAGGCGAAATTTGTCAACAGTGTCCGGGATACGATACACTACGCTCTGATCCTCCCCATAAAGCATTTTGGCTGGACCCTGCAGATGGTCATCCTGGTCGGCGTCGTGATCTACCTGAATGTGACGACGATCGTGTGGACGAACTTTCTCACCCTGACAGTAGGGATCGGCTGGATCGCGTATCTTTTGTCCATTTACTTTATGCGGGTGTTCGAACGTTATATTCCGAAGACAGTTGAAACAGAGGAAGCAGAGGAACCGAAAGAATTCAACTGGGAAGGCCAGGCGCAGGAGCCTGCAGAAGCAGGACCGGATACGCCGCAGGCATGATCTGAAATCAGAAGCGGTTTCTTCCGTGCAGAAGGGCGGATCAGAAGCTGCTTTATAATATGCCGTATACAGGCATAAAACTAACAACAAAATGGAGGCCGCCTCCGGCTGCCGGCTCACACGGCACATCCTGTGCCGGGAAAGGGGAACTATGGATATTCGTTATTCTGTCAATCAGAGAGATTTTAAAAGATATACCACGCAGGAGATGCGGGATGAATTCCTGATCACAGGCCTGTATCAGCCCGATCAGGTCACAGCGGTCTATTCACATGTGGACCGTATGGTTACCCTGGGCTGCATGCCGGTTCAGGAAGAGGTATCCATTGACAAAGGAATTGATGTATGGGGAAACTTCGGCACGGATTATCTGCTGGAGCGCCGCGAACTCGGCATGTTCAATATCGGCGGTCCGGGCGTCGTCAAAGCGGATGACCAGACATTTGAGATGAATTATAAGGATTGCCTTTATATTACGCAGGGCACAAAGGTCGTTACTTTTAAGAGCCTGGATCCGGAAAAGCCCGCCAAGTTCTACATGGTCAGCGCGCCGGCTCACTGCGCTTACACGACGACCCTGATCCCGATTGAGAAAGCCAACAAGCGCCCGCTCGGCGCGATGGAAACCTCCAACAAGCGCGTGATCAACCAGTTCATTCATCCGGATGTTCTCAAGACCTGCCAGCTTTCCATGGGAATGACGGTTCTGGAGCCGGGCAGTGTCTGGAATACGATGCCGGCCCATACCCATGAGCGCCGCATGGAAATCTACATGTATTTCGAGATTCCGAAGGACAATGTGGTCTTCCATATGATGGGTGAGGGAAATGAGACCCGTCATATCGTCATGCAGAATGAAGAAGCAGTGATCAGCCCGTCCTGGAGTATCCACGCCGGCGCCGGCACCAGCAATTATACCTTCATCTGGGCAATGGGCGGTGAAAATCAGGCCTTCGATGACATGGACAACATTCCGACAACCGAACTGAGATAATTCCCCCATGCGGAATACTGCCGGCGCTGCAGACTCAGACAGCAGTGGTGTCTGGCCCGGCAGGCCGCAGCGACTGAATGGGTTCGGTATATGATTGAGGAAGAGGAAAGAGGTAGAGTATGGATATTCTGAAGAAATTCTCCCTGGAGGGAAAAGTGGCCCTGGTTACGGGAGCAGCCTACGGCATCGGCTTTGCAATCGCGCAGGGACTGGCCGGAGCAGGCGCGAAGATCGCCTTCAACTGCCGCGGGCAGCATCATATGGATCAGGCCATGGCCGATTACGAGGCAGCCGGGATTGATGCGCGCGGATATATCTGCGATGTGACGAAGGAAGACCAGGTGGCGGAGATGATCGCCTCCATTGAGAAGGAACTTGGCCCGGTTGATATTCTGGTCAACAACGCCGGCATTATCAAACGGATCCCGATGACGGAGATGAGCGCGGAAGAGTTCCGCGAGGTTGTGGATATCGACCTGACCGCCCCCTTTATCATGTCCAAGGCAGTCCTTCCGGGAATGATGGAGCACCGCAGCGGCAAGATCATCAACATCTGCTCCATGATGAGTGAACTGGGCAGAGAGACCGTGTCGGCCTATGCTTCCGCAAAAGGCGGCCTGAAGATGCTTACCCGCAATATCGCGTCCGAGTATGGATGCTATAATATCCAGTGCAACGGGATCGGCCCCGGCTATATCGCTACGCCGCAGACCGCTCCGCTGCGTGAGATCCAGCCGGACGGCAGCCGTCATCCCTTTGACCGTTTTATCATCGGAAAGACTCCGGCCGAGCGCTGGGGAGATCCGGAAGATCTGATGGGCGCGGCCGTATTCCTTGCCTCCTCAGCGTCCGATTTTGTCAACGGACACATCCTTTATGTGGACGGCGGCATTCTTGCCTACATCGGAAAACAGCCATGAGATCCGCGGCTGAGATGAATCCGGAAGCAGCCGCAGGAAGTCCGTCTGAGTCAGATCATAAAGAGTATATGGAAAGACCGGCAGGTCCGGAAGCGGCTTTGGTTCTGTATGTCAGTCAGAACCCTGAAAGCGAAGCTTTTCATACGATCAGGGACGCCATCCGCCATGCGGAGGAACACTCCGGACATCCCATTGTCATTCAGATTGCTCCCGGTATCTACCGGGAGCATCTTGTCATCCGGACAAAGGGACTGACTCTGCGGGGGGAAACGCGGGAGAACGTGGAAGCATCCTGTATTCCGGACGAAGGGAAAGAGAAAGAAGCCGCCGCCTCATCGCTTCGGAACGAAGTGCGGATCACAGGCTCCCTCGGGGGCTATGAGATTCTGGAAGACGGGATCAAGCGGGGAACTTTCCGGACTCAGACGGTTCTGATTACAGCGGATGATGTTACGCTGGAAAACCTGACGATAGAAAATGCCGCGGGACCCGGTCATCTGGCCGGACAGGCGATCGCGCTGCACGCCTACGCCGACCGGCTCCGCTTTTACAGAGTGCGGCTGCTCGGGCAGCAGGATACCCTCTTTACGGGACCGCTACCTGAAAAAGAGGTCGAACCCGGAGGCTTCCGCGGGCCGACCGAATCATTTGAGCGCAGACTCTGCCGGATGTATTTTCAGGAGTGTTATGTGGAAGGAAATATCGATTTCATATTCGGGGGAGCCTGCGCCTGGTTCGAGAACTGCGAAATTTTCTGCCGGGATCCGCATTATCCGGAGCAGAAGCGGCTGCCGATTGCCTATGTGACGGCTGCCTCCACTCCGGCGGGACAGGCTTTCGGCTATGCTTTCAACCGCTGCCTTCTCACATCTGACTGTCCTCCGGAGAGCTGTTTTCTTGGCAGGCCCTGGCGGGAGGACGCAAAAGCTGTATTCCTGCGCTGCCGGATCGGCGGTCATATCCGGAAGGAACTCTGGGATGACTGGGGAAAAGAGGCGGCTCATACAAGGAGCTTTTTCGCCGGATACGACTGCGTATGGGAAGATGGGGCAAGGGAGGGGAAAGCTGTAGACTTTCATCCTTCATCCGGCCCGGCTGCATCCTTCTCGCATTGTCTGTCGAAGGAGGAAGCAGCTGAATATATACCGGAAAATGTTCTGCAGATCCGGGAACCGGATTTCTGGAAATTTTAATAATGTCAGTCCACCGAAAGGAGCCGGGGAATGATTCCCGGCTTCCTGCGTCTGCCGGCGTTCTGACACAGGCAGAATCATATTGAGACGTTTTTTGGTATATGTTAAACTTTCCCTGCATGGGTAAGGACAGAGAAGTCTGTCATTTTCGGATCTGAAAATCAGGAGTGTGGGTTTTGAATTATGAGAAGAGAGCAGATTGAGGCGGCAGTCAGAACGCAGCTTTCATATGAGCTGAATTGTGAACCGGAGGATTTTCTGAAAGAAGAAACCGTTATTACGCTGCCGGTTCTTCATGAAAAAAGAAGGATGTTTTCAGATAAACCGTATTTTCTTCAGATTGTGACTTTTGGAAAGAATGCGGTTATATCGGCTGATGAAAGCATCCATCCCTGGCTGCGTGACTGGGTCAGGGGCAGAAAGGGCTTCTGGCTCTTTGAACAGCAGAATTTCTACCAGCTGGAGAAGAAGCTCCGGGAATATGGATACAGGATGGCTCCGACGCACCATATGTTTCTTCCTTCGTCGGAGTATCTGGATATCAAAACGGATCTGAAAGTAAACTGGCTGGAGCAGAAAGATATTGGAGCGTATTACGGAAGAGAAGAGTTTCCGAATGCGCTGTGCGACCGTTTCCATCCGGAGAGACCGGACGTACTGGCGGTAACGGCCCTGGACGGAGACAAAATTATGGGAATGGCCGGATGTTCAGCTGATTCGCCGGACATGTGGCAGATCGGAATCGATGTCAGCCCGGAATACAGGGGGAAAGGAGTCGCGAAAACACTCGTGGGACTGCTTCGGGACGAAGCCTTCAGAAGGGGAGCGATCCCGTATTATGGTACGAGTCTTTCCAATATTCCGTCCTGGAAGACTGCACTGGCCAGCGGCTTTATCCCCGCATGGATTGAAACGGAGAGCACTGTCTGTGAGGAGGAGTTCCGATGAATAAAATTCTTACCGCCGCTCTGACGATTGCCTTAATGTGCGGGGCGGGCCTGCCTTCCATGGCGGCGCAGCCTGCTGATTCCGCGTCTCCCCTGCCTGTGAAAGTGCTTGTGCTTCCCAAATTTGAGATCGGCGAAATGACGGGAGATTTTCCCGGTGAGGCGCAGTATTATTACGAGCAGTATCTTAACGGAGCAGAGGAATATGATGTCCCGAACGGCCCGGAGGGCTCTAAGCTGTATTACAGGGACGGGGTCGCGCTCTGCCTGCTGGGCATAGGCAAGGTCAACGCAGCCTTAGGCACCATGGCAATTCTCTCAGATGAGCGCTTTGATTATTCGCAGGCTTATATCCTCGATACCGGCTGCGCGGGGTCAGCAGCGGGGACCACGGTTATGGGAGATGTATTCCTGATCACTGCCGCAGTGGACTATGATCTGGGACACCATGCGGATGGCAGGGATCTTTCGGACCCGGATGGGACGGCCTGGTTTCATGACGCGGATTTTGACAGCGGAGCTGTGGTTTTCCTGAATCAGGACCTGATGGACAAGGTATACACGATGGTAAAAAATACGCCTGTTGCTACGACAGAGCGTACCCGCGAGTTTATGCGGTATTCTTTTGACGGTGCAAAATGGGCTGTCCGGGATCCGAAAGTTTTTCGGGGGACCACGGTTACGGGGGATAATTACTGGAAAGGTGCGCACGGCCACGAAAACGCGCTGCTCATGGCAGAAACCTATCAATGCCCCGATCCCTACGTGACAACCGAGATGGAGGACGTCGCCGTGGCACGGACGGCGGAACGGATGGGGATGCTGGACCGCCTGATTATCCTCCGGGACAGTGTGAATATGGACGTGTTCATGGCAGGCGCCGCCCCTGAAAGCCTCTGGGGAGACGGAGAGATGCCGCTGTCTTCGGAAGACAGTCCGGAAGCGGCGGATATTTTTGCGTCGGCGATGAAAAACAATTTTGATGCAGGGCGGATCATAATCGACTGGATTCTTGATAAACCGGATCTGTGAGAGGAATGTTAAAACAGACCGTCCCTCATAAATGAATCGAAGAGTAAGGAAAAGCTTTCACGAAGGTGCCTGGCGAACGGCTGGAGCGTGAAAGCTTTTTTTATGCGGAAACACGGATTCATCAGCGGCTTCCTTTTTTTCTTTGTTCAGATGATTTCAGAAAAAACAAATGCTTCCGGTGCCTTTGCATATACAAAGATGACAGTCAAATATCGTTATGGTACGATATTTCTCAATAAATGGCGACCCTGTTGCGCGGAGAGGCGTGCAGTATACCGGAGAGGCAGAAATGAGAAAACAAAAGTTTCGGAAATCACGGGCTGTTTTTATAAGCGTATGTCTGCTGCTCTGCTTTCTGCTCGGCGGCTGCGGCAGCGCAAAGAAAGAAGACGCGGAAAGCGGCAGAGAGAGCGCCGGCCTTGTGATCGGGTTTTCGCAGCTGGGAAGTGAAAGCGCCTGGCGGCTTGGAAATACAGCCAGCATGGAGAATGCCGCCAGGGAACACGGTATCAGCCTGGTGGTAAATAACGGGATGCAGAAGCAGGAGAACCAGATTGCGGCCATCCGTTCCTTTATTGCCTATCAGGTGGACGTGATCGTCTTTGCGCCGATCGTGGAAGAGGGATGGGCCAATGTCCTGCAGGAAGCGAAGGAAGCCGGGATTCCTGTCATTATGATGGACCGTCTGATCAATATAAAGGATTCGGATTTGTATGATGCGTATATAGGTCCTGACCATTATCTCGAAGGCGTTAACGCAGCCAGATTTCTGATGAAAAAAGCGGAGGAAATGCAGGCTGCGAATGATTCCGCGGCAGAGGAAGAAAGCGGGAAAATACGCATCGCGGAGCTTTCCGGAACGGAAGGATCAAGCCCGATGATCAGCCGCTATAAAGGTTTTCATGATCTGATCGACAATGATGATCGGTTTGAGATTCTGGAAACGGTATCCGGTGATTTCCTCCGGTCCAAAGGCAGAGAATGCATGAGAAGCCTGCTTAAAAAATACCCCGGGCAGATCGATGTGCTGTATTCCCACAATGACGCGATGACCCTGGGCGCCATCGAAGTGATGGAAGAGCAGGGGATAGAGCCCGGAAAGGATATCGTGATTATCTCGGTAGACGGGGAACAGGCAGCGGTCGACCTTCTGAAGGAAGGGAAGATCAACTGTGTGGTGGAATGCTCGCCCATGCTGGGAGATGCCGTGATGGATCTGGCGGAAAAGATCGTCAGCGGGCAGGACTACCCGCGGGTCACGCATCCGGCCGAAGGCTGCTTTACGGAGTATGACGACCTCAGCAGCCTGGCCCCCAGGGGATATTGAAATTTAAATCTTTAATTTGCTGTATGCAGGAGACAGGTTTGCCCTACAGAAAGGCCCCGGTTTTGTCCCGGAGGGAAATGACAGGATGAGAAAGGCACATGAAAACAGCCTTGCCGGACAGGTCAGGTTTTTTTCCAGACTCATTGTAATCATACTGCTGATCCCGACAGTCATCAGTCTTGTGGTGACGGCGGCCTATGCGGTGTCCTTCCACCGGTCTGTCTCCATGATGGGAAATGTTGCCGCGCTGCGGCCGGTCGTGGAGGAGATTCCCGAGAGGCTCTGGTCCGTGATTGCCGGAAGGGAAAGCTTTGAAGAGAGCGGAGTGGACGATGCGATCCTGCAGGTCGACCGTTCGCTGGACAGTTTCCTTTCCCAGATGGGGGAAAACAAAGGGACCCGCATCACCGTGGCCCGTCGTACCATGGATACGCTGGCGGCTTATTCGGACCGGATCGAGCAGGAGATGGCGGATGAGAAGGTTCCCGTGACAGCCAGTGAGAAAACCCTGGAGGAAGTGCGCTCTGTTGCCGCTCTGATCGGAGATATGCTGGAAGCCTTCATAGAAGATGAAGCGCTGGAAGTATACCGGAAGAATGTTTCTTTCCAGCGCTCCATCTTTCTGGTCGTGGGCATCAGCCTTTTTCTGCTGCTCTCTGCTCTCATTGTGTCAGGCTGGGCCGCAAGGCGCCAGACAGAAACCATGGAAGGCTCGATCAGGCAGCTGGAACTTCTGACAAAGGAGCTGGCAGGGGGGAATCTGCAGGCGCGTGTCGAAAAAGTGCCGGTGAAAGAGCTGTCCGCCCTGACAGGTGATATCAACACGATGGCGGAACAGCTGGAGGATCTGATGGAGCAGAACCGCAGGGAGCAGGAGAATCTGAAAAAGGCAGAGCTCCGTACGCTGCAGGCACAGATCAATCCGCATTTTCTTTATAATACGCTGGATACGATCGTGTGGCAGGCGGAATCCGGAAAAAACGACGAAGTCGTCGTCATGACAAAAGCGCTGAGCGACTTTTTCCGCAGTTCCCTCTCATCCGGCGAGGACTGGGTAACGGTTGAGCAG
This sequence comes from uncultured Lachnospiraceae bacterium, assembly GCA_902779575.1. Taxonomy (GTDB): domain Bacteria; phylum Bacillota; class Clostridia; order Lachnospirales; family Lachnospiraceae; genus Porcincola. The sequence goes on along the minus strand of CACZBW010000002.1, from coordinate 134,636 downwards.
GAACTGAGACACCTGAACGGATATCTCTCCATTCAGAAGGCGCGCTATCGCGATATTCTGAATTATGAGGTGGAAGCGGATCCCTCCATGAACGGGTACATGATCTTAAAGCTCCTGCTGCAGCCTCTGGTGGAGAATGCCCTGTACCACGGCATTAAGTACAAACGCGGAGGCGGCGTGATCCGTGTACACGGAATGCTGCAGGACGGCATGCTGCTTTTTGTCGTGCAGGATACCGGCTGCGGCATGACTCCGGAACGGCTGGAGGAGATCAGGGAAGCGATGCGTCTGGGAATACAGATGCGGCGCGGTCCGAACGAACCCGAACCCGGCGGGGGGTTCGGCCTTTATAATGTGGATCAGAGAATCCGGCTGTACTACAGCCTGGATACCGGACTGCATATTGAGAGCGGGCCTTCCGGGACCACGGTCTCTTTCCGCGTCCCTGCTTTGAAAAACACTGCTCCTTACCTGTAAAAGGATGAATTGCCATGCTGCTGAAAGTATTTATCGTAGACGACGAAATTGCGACCCGGGAAGGGATCCGTTCCGCCTCTCTGTGGGATGATCAGAATTTCACTCTGGTCGGAGAAGCGCCGGACGGAGAGATCGCGCTTCCCATGATCGCGGATGAAAAGCCGGACGTGGTGGTTACCGATATCCGGATGCCCTTCATGGACGGGCTGGCGCTGAGCCGGGCAGTCAAAAGAAGCATGCCCTGGATCCATATCGTGATCCTCTCGGGCTACAGCGACTTTGGATACGCCAGACAGGCGATTTCTCTGGGTGTCGAGGAATATCTGCTGAAACCGGTGACGGTGGAAGAGCTTCGCACGGTGCTGGAACGCATCCGGGAGAAGAAGCTGGAGGAGAAAAGAAAACGCGAGGAAGAGCAGCAGATCCGCAGCCGGATGGCGTCCGGTATTACCTTCCTGCAGGATAAGCTTCTGGGCTCTCTTCTGTCAGAGCAGACGGATGAGCAGGGGGCAGCCCGGATGCGGGCGCAGATGGAAAACCTGGGAATCCATGTGACGGCGCCCTGCTACAATGTTCTGGATATCCGTTTCCGCTATGCCCCCGAAGAAGGCGGCCGGGAACGGGGAATCACCCTGCTCCAGTCCCTGGCCGATTCGGGCGGGGGAGGCATCCTGCTCAGTACGGCTTCCAACGGAGCGTACGCGCTTGTGATGGACGCAGGCCGAGAAGAACTGGAAGAGCGCTGCTATACCTACGCGTCCATGATTACTTATACGCTGGAGAAGGATGGCGCCGAGAATCTGCTGGTCTGTATCGGAGAGCCCTGCGAAAGTCTGGAGGGCGTGCATAATTCCATGCGTTCCGCCCGCCATGTCCGCCATATCCTGGATGCAAGGGAAGAGCCGTTCCGCAGAAAGATCGTCGGCGTGCAGGAGATGGAGGACACGCCGCTGAAGCTCCAGAATCTGGAAATCCAGCCGCTCTATGAGCAGCTGCAGTATATCCGGGCGGAAGATTTTGACGAAGTGTTCCGCGCCTATATCCGCTCGATCCATGAGGCTGCGCCTCATCCCAATCTTTCGGAAGACTATCTGCGGATGGAGGCGGTGCTCACCGCATCCCGGATCGTGCGGGAAGCCGGAGGAGACCCCGGACAGATCCTGAACCTGAGAGACTATGAAAATGCCATGCTGCCGGATACGCAGATTTCCCTGCCGGAGGCGGCAGAACGTCTGCTGAGAAAAGCGCTGGTTTACAGGGATCAGCAGAATCCGCTCCATGGAAACAGGGCCGTGATGAATGCATGCAGATATCTGGCGCAGAACTTTACGGACCCGAATCTGATGCTGCAGGACGCCGCCAGAGCGGCAGGCATGTCAAACAGCCGTTTTTCCACTGTTTTTTCGCAGGAAATGGGCGTCACCTTTACAGAATATCTGACAAATCTCAGGATCGCCAAGGCAAAAGAACTTCTGCGGGCCACAAAGCTGCGCTCCTCGGAGATCAGCTCCGAGATCGGCTACAGTGACCGGCATTATTTCAGCTATCTGTTTAAAAAGAATACCGGTATGACGCCCAGTGAATACCGTGAAAAAAAATCCACCCTGTTTGAATAAAAAATTAACCAGACGCATCGGCGGTATTCCCTTCCCGATGCGTTTTTTAACCAAGTCAAAATGATAATTTATTGAATTGTATAGGCAGAAATACTAAGATATCCTCACTGGAAAATGTTGTTATACAACATAATTAACAAAGGAGGGTAACTAAATGAAAAAGGTATTGGCTTTGGGTTTAGCTGCTGCTATGTGCATGGGCTTTGCTGCTCCGGCAATGGCTGACGTTCAGATCGCATTCTCCCAGATCGGTCAGGAATCTGACTGGCGTACAGCGAACACGGATTCCATCAACGGAACCATCGAAGCGCACGAAGGCTGGGAGTTGATTTACGATGACGCACAGCAGAAACAGGAAAACCAGATCAAGGCTCTCCGCAACTTCATCACGCAGGACGTCGACTATATCCTTTTCACCGGCGTTGTTTCCACCGGATGGGAAGAAGTTCTTGCAGAAGTAAATGAAGCAGAGATCCCGCTGATCCTGATCGACCGTCTTCCGGACTGCATCGATGATATCGATTATGTAGCGGCATTCGGCGGAGACTTCGTGGAAGAGGGACGCCGCCAGGTTGCATGGGCAGGCGAATATCTGAAGAGCGTCGGCCGCGGCGATGAAGAAGTCAATGTTGTTATTATGGAAGGAACGACCGGCGCTTCCGCACAGACCGGACGTACCGAAGGAAACCTGGCTGCTCTGGAAGAGTATCCCAACCTGAAGCTGGTCGGACAGCAGACCGGTAACTTCACCCGTGCTGAAGGCCAGGCTGTTATGGAGAGCTGGCTGAAGTCCATCGACAAGATCGATGTCCTGATCGCTCAGAACGACGACATGGCTCTCGGCGCAATCGATGCCATCAAGGCTGCCGGCCTTGTACCGGGCGAAGATATCATCATTGTCGGCTGCGACTCTGTCAAGGCTGCTTTCGAAGCGATTGTTGCAGGCGAAATGAACGCCACCATCGAGTGCACACCGCTGTATGGCCCGTTTGTTGAGGAAACCATCGAAGCTCTTGAGAACGGCGAAGAGATGAGCAAAGAGATCGTACATCCGGAAGAAGGCGTCTATGATATGGAAGGCGGAATCGATCTTGGAACTGTTACTTCTGTCGCTGCAGCAGATGTGATCGACGAGCGTATCTATTAATTCAAAACTTCGTAAATCATTGTCCCCCTTGTGAGACAGAAACTCGCAACGAAGTTTGAAGCTGCTGAATAAGTATTTCGACAGGGCGGTGGCTTTCACCGCCCTGTTTCATGACAGGAAAACAAGGAGGTAGAAACTTGCCGGAAAATATCATTCTTGAAATGAAAGAAATAGAAATAAAGTTTCCCGGCGTCAAGGCTCTGGACAAAGTAGATTTTACTCTGCGGAAAGGTGAGGTCCACTCTCTTCTGGGCGAAAACGGAGCAGGCAAATCCACTCTGATCAAATGCCTGACAGGGGTCAACCGGAAGGATGGCGGAAAGATCCTTCTGAACGGACAGGAAATTAATCCGACCAGCCCGCAGCAGGCAGTGGATCTTGGCATTTCGACTGTGTTCCAGGAGATCAACCTGTGCCCGAACCTGACAGTGGCGGAAAATATCTTCATCGGCCGCCAGCCCATGAAGCGCGGAGGGATCGACTGGAAGACCATCAACAAGAGGGCCAATGAGCTGATGGAACGGTTCCATCTGGATATCGATGTGACCCGGCCGCTGTCCTTCTATTCGACCGCCGTTCAGCAGATGGTCTCCATAGCCCGCGCAGTTGACATACAGGCGAAAATCCTGATCCTGGACGAGCCGACATCCTCGCTGGATGACAATGAAGTCCGGCTTCTGTTTGAAGTCATGAGACAGCTGAAAGCGGAAGGAATGGGGATCATCTTTATCACGCATTTCCTGGACCAGGTCTATGAGATCTCCGACCGGATGACGATTCTCAGAAACGGCCATCTGATCGGTTCCTATGAGATCGGGCAGCTGAACAAGGTGCAGCTTGTTACAGAGATGATCGGTAAAGACATCGATGTAATCTTCAATCTGAAACGCGCGGATGTGAAAGAAGATGCTGCGTATATGCTGGAAGCAGAGCATATCGGCGTGCCCGGCAAAGTGAAAGATATCAGTGTGACCCTGAAAGAAGGAGAGCTGTTAGGCTTTGCGGGCCTTCTGGGAAGCGGAAGAACCGAGACGGCGGAGATGCTCTTCGGCGCTGAAAAGACAGCGCAGGGGAAGATCAGAAAGAAGGGAAGCGATATCAGCCTGAAGACTCCGCACGAGGCGATCATGAACAGGATTGCCTTCTGCCCGGAAGACCGGAAGACGGACGGCATCATCGGAGACCTGTCCATCCGTGAGAACATTATGCTCGCGGTGCAGGCACGAAGAGGATTCATGCATCCCATGTCAAGGGCAGAGCAGGATAAACTTGCCGATTATTATATCAAAGCGCTTGGAATCGCCACGCCGGATGCCGAGAAGAAGATCGGCGAGCTGTCCGGAGGCAATCAGCAGAAGGTGATCCTTGCCAGATGGATGGCGACGGAGCCGGATGTGCTGATCCTCGATGAGCCTACGCGCGGTATCGACGTCGGAGCCAAGGCAGAGATCCAGCGGCTGATGCTTGAAAGGTGCAGAGACGGGGTGTCTGTCATCTTCATCAGTTCAGAACTTGACGAGATCATACGCTGTTCCAACCGGATCGTCGTCATGCGCGACCGCCAGAAGGTGGCCGAGGTAGACGGCGCAACATGCACACAGCAGGATATCCTGAATATCATCGCAGAAGGTTCTGCCGCGGAAAATGGGAAGGAGGCCAGTGTATGAAAAAGAAGGCAATAGATTTTTCTGTAATCACCCGGTCGAAGATCACCTGGGCGGTAGTGGCAGAGATTCTGATCCTGCTGGTCTGCTTTATTATCCGGCCGGATTTCTTTTCCATCAGCATTCAGCCGTCCACCGGCGTGCTGTACGGAAGCCTGATCGATATTCTGAACCGTTCCGCGGAAATCACCATCATTGCCATGGGTATGACGCTGGCGATCGCGCTGGGCGGAACCGATCTGTCGGTAGGCGCCCTGGTGGCTGTCTCCGGCGCAATGGCGCTGAAGCTGATGCGCTGGGACGTACTGGAATACTCGACGCCCGGAGACTACACGGTCTATCCGTTCTGGATGGCGATTCTGCTGCCTCTTCTTACCTGCATGCTGATGGGGCTTTTCAACGGAATTCTGATCTCCAAAGGCGGAATGCAGCCGTTCATCGCGACTCTGATCCTGATGGTCAGCGGACGGGGGATTGCCCAGATCCTGACAAACGGCAAACAGTTTACCACCATGTATTCCCCCTTCCGGGTGATCGGGCAGGGGCATCTGGGCCCGATTCCCATGCCGATCATTATCATGACGGTCGTATGCATCGCCATGGCCGTATTCGTGAGGAAGACGGCCTTCGGAACCTTTGTTGAATCGGTGGGCGTGAACAAGAGTGCCAGCCGTCTGTCCGGCATCAGCTCGGATACGGTCATTATCATCGTATATACGCTGACCGGCCTTCTTGCGGGTATCGCCGGCCTGATCTACTCCAGCCGCATCATGTCCAATGATTCCAACAATGCCGGCATCAACTACGAGATGGACGCCATTCTGGCAGTCGTTATCGGCGGGACGGCGATGACCGGAGGCAAATTCAGCCTGATCGGAACGATTATCGGTTCGATCATTATCCGGACCATCGTCACATTCGTCTACTATTTCGGCATTGTCGCGGAGGCTACGATGGCGTTCAAAGCTCTGATCATTGCGGTCGTCATCATCCTCCAGAGCGAACCGGTAAGAGAATATTTTGCGCGCCGTTCGGAGAAACGCGCGCTGCAGGGTTAATGAAAGGGGGACTCTATTATGAATAAAACAAGTTCGAAAAAACAGAGTCTTCTCTCCCGTCTGATGAACCCGAAATATATAATGGTCTACGCTACAGTCGCGATTTTTCTGATCATTTATCTCTTCGGCGCGATCAACTACGGTGACAAAGGATTCCTTTCCCTGCGTACGCTTATTATCAGTATGTTTACAGAGAACGCCTACTACGGGATCAGCGCGGTCGGAATGACGATGGTGCTGATTACAGGGGGGATTGACCTCTCGGTGGGAGCTGTCTCCGCGCTCACGGGCATGATCATTGCCTATGGCGTTGCCATAATGAATCTGCCCCCCATGCTCTGCCTGCTGTTCGCCCTCGTCATCGGAGTCGGACTCGGCCTGCTGATGGGCGCCGGAATTCATTACCTGAATGTACCGCCGTTCATCATGACCCTGACCGGCATGTTCCTGACAAGAGGAATCTGTTCCCTGATGAGCCGGGAATCCATCGAGATCAATAATGAATTGATTGATGCCCTGGCAGGATTCAAGATCTATATCAAATGGTGGAACGAGGACGGAGAATGGGCCAAGATCAAACCGATCTGCTACATCAATTTCAATTTCATTCTCTTTATCGTCATGATCATTATCGGTACAATTCTTCTGCAGCGTACCCGCTTCGGAAGAAATGTATACGCCATCGGCGGAAATGAGCAGTCGGCAAAACTGATGGGCCTTCCCGTCGCCCGCACGAAGATCCTGGTATACGGCTTCAATGGATTCTGCTCCGTGCTGGCAGGCTTCGCCTACGTTCTCTATGTTAAGAGCGGATGGAACCTTGCTCTGCAGGGCGGGGAACTGGAAGTAATCACCTGCGCGGTTATCGGAGGAACGCTGATGACCGGCGGCGTCGGCTATATGGTCGGCACGCTGTTCGGCGTACTGCTGAAGTCAGCGATTCCCGCGCTGATCACATTCAACGGGAACCTGCTTTCCTGGTGGGGCAAGATTGCCACGGGAGCTCTTCTGCTGCTGTTCATCTTTATTCAGAGGGTGGTTGTCGTTTATTCCAACAGGAAGAAACAGGAATAAGGTACGGCTGGTGCGAAATGGCTTGACATACCGCAGTTTTTCGCATATGATATGTTCTCGTAAGGACAAAGGCGTTCTGGATTCATTCCGGAGCGCCTTATTTCTGTTTTATGGCAGAGAGTCAGAGGTGACGGCGGATCTCTGATGCCGGACAGAAATCGATAAAACTGCGCAGCAGCAATCGTCACAAAATAACAGGACAAAGGCGTCTTAAGTCAGCGGAAAGCTGTTCCTGAGACGCCTTTTCTTTTTGAGAAGGAGGGGCTGTTATGACACAGGAATTGTTGAAAGCAATGGATGGAGAGATATTTGCGGTATGGTTTTTGATCGGTGCCGCCTTCGTATTCTGGATGCAGGCGGGATTTGCCATGTGCGAAGCAGGTTTTACCAGAGCGAAAAACGCGGGCAATATCATCATGAAGAACCTGATGGACTTCTGTATCGGTACAGTCATGTGGTTTATCTGCGGCGCTTCGCTGATGCTGGGGGAAAACATCCTGAAAGGCTTTGCGGGCGGGTTTTCTTTTGACGTTTTTACAAATTACGGAAACTTCAACTATTCCGCATTTGTCTTCAACCTGGTATTCTGCGCGACCACAGCCACCATTGTATCGGGTTCGATGGCGGAAAGGACAAAGTTTTCCAGCTACTGCATCTATTCCGCAGTGATATCCGCCGTGATTTATCCGATCGAGGCGCACTGGACATGGGGCGGAGGATTCCTTGTACAGTGGGGCTTTCACGACTATGCAGGCTCCAACTGTATCCACATGGTCGGCGGAATCTGCGCTTTTATCGGAGCCTGGATGCTGGGGCCGAGAATCGGGAAATTTGAGAAGGATGAGAGCGGGAAGATCACAAAAATAAACGCTTTCCCGGGGCACAACCTTGTTATTGCAGCTTTGGGCGTCTTCATTCTCTGGATGGGCTGGTATGGATTCAACGGAGCGGCGGCAACGGATGTTCCGACGATGGGTTCCGTATTTCTGACAACGACGGTTGCTCCTTCTGTGGCTACGGTTGTCTGCATGCTCTTTACATGGATAAAGTATGGAAAGCCTGACGTATCTTTGTGCCTGAACGCATCTCTTGCGGGACTTGTCGCCATAACGGCTCCATGTGATGTAACAGACTGCGCCGGTGCGGCAGTCATCGGAATTGTTTCAGGCCTGCTGGTGGTATTCGGAGTCTGGTTCAACGACTATGTCACACATGTTGACGATCCGGTCGGCGCGGTTGCTGTTCATATGCTGAACGGAATCTGGGGTACAGTGGCAGTCGGTCTGTTTGCGACAGAATCCGCACCTGGATTTGCTGTGGCGGGCATACGGGAAGGCCTGTTCTACGGAGGGGGATTCACACAGCTTTTCAAACAGATTGTGGGAATGGGAGTAACGGCTCTCTGGACAACCGTTATGATTTTCATAGCGTTTACAGTCATCCGGAAAACAGTCGGCCTCAGGGTACCGGAGGAAGAAGAAATAGAAGGACTTGACGCTACAGAGCACGGACTGGCGTCTGCTTACGCAGGTTTTTCAATCGTGGATATGACGAGCGCCGCGATGGTTGCCAACGAGAATACCAGCCTGGGTACTTCAGAGTATGAGAGAGCGAGTGAAGCGGCCAGAAAGGCTGCGGTGCCTGTGGTGAATGCGTCTGAAAGCGTAAGAGGGACAAGCCTTGATACAGGGATCAGCAAGGTCGTAATCATAACAAAGCTGTCCAGGTATGACAAGATCAAGAGAGCCCTGAATGATCTTGGAGTAACGGGCATAACAGTGACGCAGGTGACAGGCTGCGGAATCGAAAAAGGCGCCGGACAGATGTACCGCGGCGTTGAGATGGATATGACGCTGCTTCCGAAGATCAAGCTTGAGGTCGTAGTCAGCCAGATTCCGGTGGAAAGTGTGATTGAAACTGCGAAGAAAACCCTTTATACCGGGAAAATCGGAGATGGAAAGATCTTTGTCTATCCTGTAAGCAAGGTTGTGAAAATCCGTACGGGAGAAGAGGATTTCGCGGCTTTGCAGGATGTGGAGTAAATCAGCAGTTTCCTGAAAAAGGCAGAGTGAAAGAAGGTGAGCGGTATGGCGGCGTTCGATAAGATAAAATCCGGAATTCCGGAGATGGATCAGGCACTTGATTTCATCAGACTGGGAGACAATGTGGTCTGGCGCGTATCGCATCTGGAGGAGTTCAGGCTTTTTATGGAGCCTTATATTGAGCAGGCAAAGCGGGATCACAGAAATATCATCTATTTCCGTTTTGCTAGTCATGAAGCTCTGATGCCGGAGTGCCGTGAAATAAAAACGGTAAAGATTCCTTTATCCCACCGCTTCGAAACCTTTACGGTTGAGATTCACAACATAATTGAAAGGGAAGGCAGGGACGCTTTTTACGTTTTTGACTGCCTGTCGGATCTGCAGACTGCCTGGGCTACAGACCTTATGATGGGAAACTTTTTCCGGGTAACCTGTCCGTTCTTATTCATCCTGGATACCGTGGCCTTCTTTCCGATCATCAGGGGAAAACACTCTTTTCATGCAGTAGAAAAGATATTAAATACCACACAGCTGTTTCTGGATGTCTATTCAGACCGGAACGGGGTATACGTGCGTCCTCTGAAGGTCTGGGAGAGAGATTCGGAAACAATGTTTCTGCCGCATATCTATAATAAAAAGGACAACTCTTTTAAGCCTGTCCTGGATGGTGTGCGCGCAAGCCGGTTTTATCAGCTTCTGGGAACCATTAAGAGATCCGGGGAGGAGCAGTACATTGATTCCTGGGACCGCTTTTTCAATTCCGCGAAACTGCTGTACGACAGCGGCATGGATATGAAAGAAATGTGCCGGACCATGTGCCGTATCATGATGACCCGGGATGAGAAGATGAGGGAGCTCGTAGAGAAGCATTTTAAACCGGAAGATTATTTTAATGTGCGCAAACACATGATCGGTACAGGGATGGTTGGAGGAAAGGCGTGCGGAATGCTGTTATCCAGGGCAATTGTCCGGAACCTGGAACCGGAGATGGATGATATCCTGGAACCGCATGATTCCTTTTTTGTGGGATCCGACGTCTATTATACCTATATTGTGGACAATGGTTTCTGGGATCTCCGGATTCGCCAGCGGACAAGCGATGAATACTTTACACTGGCGGAAGAATTTGCGGATCATCTGAAACACGGTGCGTTTTCCGCAGATATGAAAGACCGCTTCCGGAGTATACTGGAGTACTACGGACAGGACCCGTATATTGTCCGTTCGAGCAGTATTCTGGAGGATGGGTTTGACAATGCCTTTGCCGGGAAATATGAGTCGGTTTTCTGTGCCAACAGAGGGACGATGGAGGAGCGCCTGCAGGAATTCGAAGATGCCATCCGTACGGTTTATGCCAGTACAATGAGCCTCTCCGCTCTGGACTATCGTAAGCGCAGGGGGCTGGATCAGAAGGATGAACAGATGGCGCTGCTTATTCAGAGAGTGTCCGGTTCCTACTATGGCGCTTACTATATGCCGTGCGCGGCCGGAGTAGGCTATTCTTTCAGCCCATACCGGTTTCTGTCAGACATCGATCCATCGGCCGGCATGCTCCGGCTTGTCATGGGCCTGGGGACCTCCGCGGTTGACCGTACGGAAGGATCCTATCCAAGGCTGGTCGCCCTGAACCGGCCTGAAGCGACGCCTTCCACGACAATAGCGGAAAAACATCAGTTTTCGCAGAAGAAGATCGAGGCAATGGATGTGAAGCAGCACTGCCTCACCAGAATGGAACTTGGAAAAGTGGAAGCGCATCTGCCATCATACCTTAAGAATATTCTGCTGGAACATGATTACGAGGTTGAAAGCAGGCTGAGAGAGCAGGGAATCGTGCGTGATATCCGCTTTATTTCCTGCAGGGGCCTGGTAAGAAATCAGAAGCTGATGGAGCAGATGGGCAGGATCCTGCGTCTTCTGGAGAAGGAATATCATCATCCGGTGGATACTGAATTTACGATCAATCTGGCAGATGATGGGGAATACTGCGTCAATCTGCTCCAGTGCAGGCCGCTCCAGGCATTTAAGGATACCGGAACCGCCCGGATACCCGATGATATACCTGAAGACAGTATCATTCTGGAGACGAACGGCTCATCAATGGGCTTGTCCAGAAGCATTTCGATCGACAGAATTGTGTATATTGACCCGGTATCCTACTATCAGATGCCCTATGCCCGCAAACCGGAGATCGCGGATTTTATTCGGAAGGTAAACTGGTCATACAGGGGAAAAGGGAAGAAGATGATGCTGATTGCCCCGGGCAGGATCGGCACATCCTCCCCCGAACTTGGAGTCCCCACCGTATTTGCGGACATAAGCGAGTTTGAAGTGATCTGCGAGCTGGAAGAAAAAACGATCGGATATAATCCCGAACTATCCTATGGGAGTCATTTTTTCCAGGATCTCGTGGAGGCCGATATTCTCTATGCCGCGGTCTTTTCCGGAGAAAGTACAAGAATCTGGCGGCCGGCGATGATTGGCTGTTTTCCCGATATTACGGCAGAGTTTCTGGAAGCTGACGGAGAGAATCCTGTTGAGAATATAGTCAGAGTATTAAATACCGAAGGAAAAGGATGTAAGCTGTATCATGATCTGAAACAGGAAAAGACCATTCTTCGCTGCAGCCCGGAAACGGATACCAGCGGCTGAGAAGTCGGAAACCCTTAAACTTTTTCATATAGGAATGTTGAAGCCGGGCATAGTCCCGGCTATATTAATACACAGAAACCGCAGAGAATCAGGGAGGGGTATTGAGATGAATCTCTTTGGCTTTTTTGTGCGCCTGACGCATCACAGGGATATGCGAAAATGGAAATCCACCACCGCTGTTTTTACGGGGAAGTGCGAAAGGGCGACAATAAGAACAAAAATGGGCCCCCGGGAAGCCGATTACAATGCATATGAAATTGTATATGACGCAGATGGTACAAGACGGAACGGATGGTATGTGTTTCATCCTCTCGATGATCCGGACCCGCAGTCTCTTGCGGGAAGAACGATGAATATCCGGTACAGAAAAGATAAGCCTTTTATTTTTGAAAATGATCTGCCGGAAGAATGATGTAAATTGGTAATAATTGGAGAAGAAAGCAAATGAAGAAAGAAGAATTCCGGAGGTTCTTTTAGGAATGAATGATTCTTTGAGAGAAAGCCTGAGCTATTTCGGGCTGTACAGAAAGATGTTTCAGGTAAAGAGAAAGTATAAGCCTGAAATGGTGTCCTATGGGAAGAATAAGGAACAGTACTTCCTGTATTATGAGCCGGAGAAGATTGTCAGCGATAAGATTATTGTCTGGATTCATGGAGGGGGCTGGAATGCCGGTAATCCAAGGTTTTTTGATTTTGTCGGACAGTGCGTCTGTGATCAGGGGTACAGGTTTTTTTCGCTGGGCTACCGGTTATCTCCCGGATACAAATATCCCTGCCAGATTAAAGATGTCTGTGCGGCGTATAATTCCGCAGTCAGCTATTTGAAGGAAAAAGGGACAGATATATCAAAGATCATAATTGCCGGTCCGTCGGCGGGGGCACATCTGGGATCTATCATGTGCTATTGCAGGAAGGTTCAGGAAAAGTACAGGGTGGATATATCAAATGTCATTGGCTTTATCGGTTCCGGCGGACCCTACAGTTTCAGAGAGGATCAGTCTCTGACGGTCAGATTGCTGCTGGGGCAGCTTTTCCGGGAAGGCTTTGACAGGCGAAACGGTGAACCGGTAATGCTGATGGGAAAAAGTTCGATTCCCATGCTGCTGATCCAGAGCAGACATGACGGGCTGATTGAATACGCCTGTGCGGAGGATTTTGCCGCAAGGGCAGAAGAACTGGGAATTGTCTGCGAATTATATAGTGTAACGGATAAGAAGAATACGCATTCATGGTACACGGCAGGAATGTTCCTGGAGACCAGGGAAGAGAATAAAGGACTGGATAAGTTCTTTTCCTGGATTGAGGAGCGATAGGGGGCGAAAGTATAGATGATGTGGTTCTGGTTTGCATTAGGTTCTGCTGTATTTGCTGCTCTTACTTCGATTCTTGCCAAAGTCGGTATTGAGGGCGTTAATTCCAATCTGGCAACCGCGATTCGGACCATAGTTGTTGTCATAATGGCCTGGGGCATGGTTTTCCTGACAAATCAGCAGGGAGGAATACACTCCATCAGCCGGAAGAGCTGGATCTTTCTTATTCTGTCCGGTCTCGCAACAGGAGCGTCGTGGCTCTGTTATTATAAAGCGCTGCAGATGGGAGAAGCGTCAAAGGTTGTTCCCATTGATAAGCTGAGCGTAATTATTACTCTTGTGCTCGCTTTTATTTTTCTTCATGAGGAGTTTACGGCAAAGTCGATTCTCGGCTGCATCCTGATTGGAGCAGGTACTCTGCTGATGGTTTTATGAACAGTATCATGAGAAATTCTGACGGATATAAAAACTGTCGGCACGGTTTTTTATATGAAATGGGAGGAGGCTTTATGGGTAGAAATCATGAAGTCATAACGGAACAGTTTCTGCTTGATGAAAATGGCGAATTAAGAGAACCGGGCTGGTCCCGGAGAATGGTGCAGAAATACCGCCGGGATATGATAAAGGCACCGAAATGGCGCATCAAGGAATGGGATTATTACCTTGTGCTGAGTGATCAGTTCGGGGTGGCTTTTACGATTTCCGATGACGGATATATCGGCCTGCAGTCTGCTTCTTTGCTGCTTTTCGGCGAAAAAGCGTGGGAGCATACGGAAACCGTGCTGAATGCCTTTCCGATGGGAAAACTGCATCTTCCTGAAGATTCTTCAGATGGAATAACGGAGTATAAAGATAAACGTCTGCACATGCGTTTTTCTGCTGGAAACGGCAGCAGGAGAATCCAGTGTCTCTTCCGGAATTTCCATGAGGGAAAAAATCTTAAGTGTGATATTACGCTGCGGCAGCCTGATATGGACTCCATGGTAATCGCTACGCCGTGGGATCAGAGACATGCCTTCTATTACAACCAGAAGATCAACTGCATGCGTGCTTCAGGGTATGTAATGTATGATGGGAAGCGATATGAGTTCAATCCGGAGAAGGATTTCGGAACCCTTGACTGGGGGAGAGGCGTCTGGACCTATGACAATACATGGTACTGGGGTTCCGGAAATGCGGATATTGACGGCAGCAGCTTTGGATTCAATATCGGATATGGGTTTGGAAATACGAAAGCGGCGTCTGAGAATGTACTCTTTTATAATGGAAAAGTGCATAAACTGGACGATGTGACATTCCATATCCCCGACAGCGGATATATGGATCCGTGGAAGTTTACCTCTTCTGACGGAAGGTTCGAGATGGATTTTGTTCCGGTTCTTGACAGGGCGGCTGACCTTGATTTTAAACTGATCGTGTCGGATCAGCATCAGGTCTTCGGCAGGATGAGCGGCACAGCGGTCCTGGATGACGGGACGGCAGTGCAGATTAAAGATGTCCTGTGCTTTGCGGAAAAGGTTCATAATCGCTATTAGCAACAGGAGCCTTCCGGCGTAGCTGCAGCAGAGCGCTGATGATGGGAGAAGCGGAAAGATCCTGCTGAAAATGATTGATATTTCAATTAAGTACTGATATATTTTTAATATTAAGATTAGCCGGGAACTCTTTATCGGAAGTCTTTCGGCTTTGATCGTTTTTGTTTCGAAGGTCTTTATATTTTGACCGTTTGTGTTTCAGAAAAACGGCAGATTCACAGAAGAAAGGGTGGAAATCATGCAGGAAAAGGTATTTAACAGCGGCGATGTCATGATCAGACAGGGTGAGAATGATCCGTTTTTTTATCAGATTATAAATGGTTCGGCGGATGTCTTTGTGACGAATGATTCTGAAAAGCAGATTCCTCTTGCAACGCTGAAGGAAGGCGCCTATTTCGGAGAGATGGCCCTGCTTGAGGGCGGTATTCCGCACAGCGCTACGGTTATTGCGGCAGAAGACAACACGCGTGTTCTTGAGATCCCAGGTGATCAGATTCCGCAGTATTATAAAGAGCAGCCGGAAAAGATCTATGAGCTGATGAAATATATTGGATCACGGATCAGAAGCATGACCGAAACCTATGAGAATGCGCTGGAAGATCTTGAAAGAGCAAAAGTGGAGGGCGGCAGTGCTATCGTAGAAAGGATTGAAACTTACAGAACCTACAAGAAAAATCTGAAGAAGCTGTCTCAGGTCAGTGTCGATACGCTGCAGAGCAGTGATCATAGAAACGGTTTCGCCAAAAAGGTCAATGAGTATAAGGCCGGAACGGTTATCTGCAGAGAAGGCGTGACTGCAAACAGCATGTATGACATTCACTGGGGAAGTGTCGGGGTCTATACCGGATACGGAACAGTTGACGAAAAGAAGATTGCGGAGCTGTTTACGAATCAGTTTTTCGGTGAGATGGGCATGGTTGCCGGTGAACCGCGCAGTGCTACAGTAGTGGCGCTTGAGGACACAACCATCGAGACGATTACACCGGATGATCTGGCAGAACTGTTCCAGCAGAATCCGATGAAGGTCTGGATGATTACAGACCATCTTTCCCGCCGGCTGAGGAATCTGACCAGGGATTATCTGAAGGTCTGCGACCAGATCGCGGAAATCTGCGGCGAATAATGTGAACGACAGATACCGGACAGAGAAATCCGTATAAAGAAAAACCAATAAGATGAAAAAAGGAGTGTGGCATATCGCACACTCCTTTTTTGATTCCGATGAGATTCCCCTTGCCGGCTGTATTTCTTTACTGAGTATGTACGCTCCGGGATACCGCTTTACGACAGTGAGCGCAGTAGCTCTTCCAGGTTGTCCGGTTTCGGGGTGAGACAAAGAATATAAGTGTCCTTGTCCCTGGAAAGAATTTTCGCGTAAAGGCCGTTTCCGACCTTCAGAAGGACATTCCGGCGCAGCCTCAGTTCGGCTGCCGTCTTCAGCCACAGGAAACGATGATCCCCGGAGAAGGCAGTCAGAACACCTTCGTAAGTGACCATTTCGACAGTTTTTCCGTTCAGAAGAGAAAACTGCAGCTGCGGCCAGGGAGGAGCTATTTCATGCGGGAAACCAGGATCCTCTGACTGGGTCAGCACTGTGGATCCAATGGCAGTAACTTCCAGCACAATGATATCTGACTGCGAGCCCTTGGGCATGAAGGTCTGTTTCGATCCGATCCGGAGATGCTCGGTAATCCGGTCCCGGACAGATGAAGAAATCAGGACCTGTCCTCCGATTGTCAGACTTTCGATACGGCCGGCCAGATTGACGGTTTCCCCTATACATCCGTATTTCATTTTCTGAATCGAACCGATGTTTCCGACGACAGACAGACCCGAGTGGATACCGATGCCCATTTCCAGCTCCGGGAGACCCTCGCCCCGGTTCCAGGCATTGACCTCTTCCATCTTATTCTGCATTTCGACGGCACAGTGAACAGCGTGAGATGGATGAAGCGGATCATCAGCGGGAGCGCCGAATACGACAAAGATCCCGTCACCCAGGAATTCGATGACCGTTCCGCTGTACTTCTCGATTATTTCGACCATTTTTTCGAAATAATTGTTCAGCAGATGAATCAGCTGCATTGGGTCGAGTCTTGCGCTGATTGCTGTGAAACCGCGCAGATCGCTCATTAGGATGGTGACATCCCTGGATTTGCCGCCCTGGCGCTCCCCTTCTTCGGTCGTCAGCACATACTCGGCGATCTGTGGAGAAGTGTAGCGCGAGAAGGCGGAATTAACCCTGAACAGTTCGGTCAGGTCACTGAGCAGAACCACGAAAATGCCGCCGAAGTAATCCGAATAAGACATGCTGATCCGAAGCTTCAGTACTTTGCCGTTGAGGTTTTCGTAATCAACCAGTTTATGACGGCATCTGGTTTTCTTATCAAAGGTATCAATGAAGGTCTGTATGAATTCATCATTCCGTTCCACAAAAGGTATGACTTCATGCAGACGTTTTTTCTGGATCCCTTTTTTTGAAACGCCCAGAAGCTCTTCCGCCGCAGGATTGACATACAGAATGTGGCCTTTTCCGTTCGTGATACACAGGGCATCTTCAATTGTCGAGAAGATAAACCTCATCTGATTATCATTGAGGTCTCTGTAGGCGAGGCTGGGTTTTTCCATATGATTACCGCTTTCAGCACAGATGGCGGATGATTCCCGTCAGCTTTCAAATGCAAGTTTGTTTATTCGGCCCGGAGCTTTACAGTTCCGGCAGATCGAAGGAAACGTCTTCGGTCTTAAATTCTGTACAGTAGAATTTCATCCCGTCACTGCCGATCCTGTAATCGCCGATCCCGATCTCAATCGTATGATCTTCCGTTATATTGTATGTTGCGCCTTTAAGCAGTTTATCCGCAGTATAGCAGAGGCAGATCCCGGTCTCATCGTCGATGACCATATCGCACTGATAGGTAAAAGTAATGGTCCCAGGCTGCGCGTGATAAAGACCGCACGGACGTCCGAGATATTCTGTCTTTTCCGTGAGGTCAACGCCAAGCCATTTGATAAAAGTCTGATCTGCACAGTCCCAGAAGGGAGCAGTTTTTTCACGCACACTTCTTGCGCTTAATACTACACCGTTCCATCTGCCGAAGCCGGTCTGGCCTGCCCGGACAGGGTACATGCGGAATCCTTCATCCGTTTTGACAAATACCTGCTCGGTTTTCCCGTCAACAAAATGGATATTTCCATCCGAGTCACGTTCGAGAAGCGTTATGACCTCTTTTTTCTTTTTGTCGAGACGATGGTAGGAGACAGAATAAGTGTCAGGCATCTTAACCGGATCAGGAAGGCTCATGACAAAATTCACTTTCCCTTTTTTTTCGGGGACATTCTCCTTTGAAATCCCATCGGCTCCGGTTCCAAAAACAGAATCCCAGAAATCACCTAAAACCTGTCCGGGTTTCTTCACAAATCTTTTAACCTGAACAGCGATCCGCTCTTTATTGCTTAAGGGATCATCGCCGTTCATCCCGAGAATGATCGGCAGAATTTCCTTAACCTGCGCAAGCAGCTTCTCAAGACCCGCCTGCTCGTCACTCTTCTCCTGACCCTGCGTCTGCAGATCTGTCGTCTCCTCCCCGGTTTCTCCTGCCTCGGAGACCGACGGTTTTTCCTCGCCGGCAAACGCCGTAGAGGGCAGCTTAACGACAGTTATCAAGAGAGTGACCATGATTATACCGATCGTTTTGAGCATTTTTCGTTTCCTCCTTTGAAAAAGCACAGGTCCGGACGAAGTTTTCTGTTCCCGCTAATGGCATTGTATCTTTATGCATATGATAATCCTTCCGTCATGCAAAGGAAGGATCATTAAACAATATTATTCTACCATATACACCCGCTCAGAGTCAGCATATCCGGAAAAATAGTTGGAGACAAAATACTCTGCTGAAAAGGTATTGGTCAGGAGTTTGTGTTATGATAGGAACAGCGGCGGAGGAGCATTGTATCCGGTGATGGTATTTACTGCCGGCGATCTGCGGGAATTATAGATTTTACTGTAAGAACGTATAGAGAGGATCATTATGGATGGAATAACACTTCTTCCGGATGAGTTTGAGCAGATTCTTCAAATCAAAAGAGATCTCCATATGCATCCGGAGCTTTCGAAGGAAGAGTTCAGAACAAGCGGTGTGATCCGGACATTTCTGGAAAAACTGCCCTGTGCGGAGTTTCTTAAGACCGGCACCCCCACCGGCGTACTGGCAAGGATTGCCGGAGACGGGAGCGGAACGGAAGTTGCCCTGCGGGCGGATATTGACGCACTTCCGCAGACAGAGATGTATGAAAGTCCCTGGAAATCCCGCAGCGAGGGCGTTATGCACGCATGCGGCCATGATTTTCATACGGCGTCGCTTCTCGGAGCGGTACTGATTCTTGCCAGACTGAAGACGCAGGGACTGCTCAGGAACACTGTGGATCTGATCTTTCAGCCGGCGGAAGAGGGGACGACCGGTGCAGGAGCGCTGATTGACGCAGGACTGTTTGACCGCATCCATCCCCGTGCGATATTCGGCATTCATAACTGGCCGTCCGTCGAATCCGGCAAAATAGTTCTTCATGATGGAGCGCTCATGGCCGCCAAACGGAATATGACCATCCGGATCAAAGGCCGCGGCGGCCACGGTTCCATGCCGCATCTCAATGTTGATCCGATTGTCTGTGCTGCAGCGGTGATCCAGTCGCTGCAGACGATTGTCAGCAGAAATACGAGCCCGCTGGATTCAGTTGTTTTGTCGATCAACTATATCGAGGGAGGAAGTCCCGTAAATCTGGTCGCGAATCAGGTTGAGATGAAGGCGACGATCCGGTCACTTTCAGACGTGGCTCTTGAACGCAGTATTTCCAGGACGGAAGCGATCGTCAGGAATACAGCTGACGCATATGAATGTGAATGGGAGATAATCTGGGAAAAGCAGATTCCGACAGTCAGGAACCTTCCGGATTTGGCTGCAGGTGCGAAGAAGGCGGCGGATACGGCGGCTCCCGGCCGGATAACAGATGCGCGGCCCTCACTTGCCAGTGAAGATTTCGCATTGTACGGCGAATATGTTCCTTCCTGGTTTTTCTGGGTCGGCAGCAGGGCAGAAGGAGAAGCAGTAGAAGAACTTCACCGGCCCCGTTTTCATACCGATGATCAGGCGATGCGGCAGGCAGCGCAGCTCTACGCTGCGGCAGCGATGCTTGGCGCGGAGGACCTTGGTCTGCCCTTGAAATAAATAAAAATGAAAAGCTGAACGTTCGTAATTCCTGCGAAACGTTCAGCTTTTACTAAGTCCGGCTGGCCATCAGGTATTGGCCTGAAAAACAGCGTATAAATTCTTTCCTTAATTGTTCTCTTCGGCTGTCGTATCAACACGGTCGGCGTCTTTTTTGAGAACCCATCCCGCTGCGCCCCGCAGGCTGACGATGAACCAGTCCCCTTCATCCTTTATAATCGGCAGGGTGGTATCCTTGTCCAGCAGCGCAACTTTCGGCGCCTTCGTATCATTCCAGGCGTATACCGGCGTTGTGTCATCCGTCCGGTACCAGGCCGGGTCAATGATAATGTAATCCGTATTGATCCAGCCTTCAGGTCCTCCGTTGACATCGTCGCCAAGAAAACATTTTACCCATCCGTCTGACTGTATATTATCCACAATCAGAAAGTCTCCATAATGCAGCGTCTTCACTGCATCGGAATCTGCATTGCCGTCTTTTCTTACAGTCAGGCTGCTGCACAGTATTTCGGCCCGGTAACCGATCTGCCCCGGGCCATGGGCAGGAATGACCTCCGCACGGCAGATATTTCCAAAAAGCCCAAGTCCCGTCAGTGTCAGGATAAACAGTCTGATACTTTTTTTCATCATAGCTGATAAAAGCTCCTTTCATCATTCTATTTCTTCATACGATAACGGATTTTTCAGGTATTTGCAAGGCCGCCCCGGCTTTTCCAGGTACTTCCTCTGGCATATAGAATACGCTGCTGACGAATGTGTGGACCGGATAAAAGCGGGTACTTCCGCAGGCACATGGACTGCGCTCCGACGGCGTACAGAAAACAGCAGTCAGGATAAGAAGGCATGAGAGGGATCATTGTTCTCAAAAAAAGAATATGCTATAGTTTTACTGACATCTGCAGACGCGCATAATGACGATAACCGGAAAGAAGGCGAAGAAACACAGGAGGTTTTAAGAATGTTTGGATTCACTTACTTTGCACCGACAAAGGTTGTCTTCGGCAAAGATACAGAGAAACAGGCAGGCGCCCTGGTCCGCGCGTGCGGTGGCAGCCGGGTCCTGGTTCATTACGGCGGATCGAGCGCCCTGAAGTCGGGACTGATCGGCCGTGTCGTAAAATCACTTGATGAGGCAGGTATTTTCCACGTTGAACTTGGCGGAGTAGTCCCCAACCCTCATCTGGGAAAAGTGCGTGAAGGCATCGAACTCGCAAAACAGAACGATATTGATTTCCTCCTTGCTGTCGGCGGCGGATCCGTGATTGATTCGGCAAAGGCAATTGCCTATGCGCTGGCGGATCCGGATCACGATGTGTGGGAGCTTTTCCAGGGCAAACGCAGTGCCGTGGGCTGTTTCCCGGTCGCAAGCATTCTGACGATCGCGGCTGCAGGCAGTGAGATGAGCAACAGCTGTGTCATCACGAATGAACTGACCGGAGAAAAGCGCGCCTACAACGATGATCTGGCACGCCCCCGCTTTGCCGTGATGAATCCGGATCTGACAAAAACGCTGCCGGATTATCAGACCGAGTCCGGCTGTGCGGATATTATGATGCACACGATGGAGCGTTATTTCACGCAGGGCGGCAACATGGAACTGACGGATGAGATCGCGGAGGCGGTTCTTCGCACAGTTATGAAATACGCGAAGATCCTTCACGCCGATCCGCAGAATTACGAAGCCCGCGCGGAAGTGATGTGGGCGAGCTCCCTGGCGCACAACGATCTGACAGGCTGCGGCAACGACGGCGGCGACTTCGCGACTCATATGCTTGAGCATGAGATGGGCGGCATGTTTGACGTGACGCACGGCGCAGGCCTGGCCGCGATCTGGCCCAGCTGGGCGCGTTATGTATACAAAGAGTGTATGCCGCGTTTCGTCCGCTACGCCATTAAAGTCATGGGCGTAAAGGATGAGGGACAGGGAGACGAGCAAATTGCGCTGGAGGGGATTGCAAAGATGGAGGAATTCTATCGGAGTATCGGCATGCCAACCAATATGCGGGAACTGGGCATCACCCCGACCGAAGAACAGATCCTTGAGATGGCCCGCAGCTGCCGCGAAGCCTGCGGCGGGAAACAGGGAAGTGCGAAGGTTCTCTACGAAGAGGATATGGCAAATATCTACCGGATGGCACTTTAATCGAAAAGATCTGTTCTGTTAATTTTTTGATATCCTGAATGATGAGGCGGCGGGAAATGTCCCGCCGCTTCTGCTGAGATGGAAGGAAACTTCTGATTCATTATTACTATTAGCAAAAGAAAGCATATACGGTTATAATGAGATAGTGCAGCAGATGAAAATACAGCGCTGTGAGCTTGCAGACGAGCTGCATCAAAGCCGGCGCAGGGTACCGTATGGATTACCTGATATACACACAGAAAAGCGAATGACATAGAAAGGAAGGCACAGCATATGATATACAGAGATTTCCATGGAATGAAGCTATCCGCGCTTGGCTTCGGCGCTATGCGTCTGCCTGTAATTGACGGTGATGACGGGAGGATCGACGAAGCCGCTGCACTTCGTATGGTCGATACAGCCATGCAGAATGGCATCAACTATTACGATACGGCATGGGGATATCATGGAGAGAATTCAGAACTGGTTATGGGCAAAGCGCTGGCCCGTTATCCCAGGGACAGCTTTTATGTGGCTACGAAATTCCCAGGCTATGACGCTTCCAATTGGGGCAAAGTGGAAGAGATCTTTGAGCGGCAGCTTAAGAAACTGGGCGTTGAATATTTCGATTTTTATCTTTTCCATAATGTATGCGAGATGAATATCGACGCCTATCTGGACGATGAAAAGTATGGGATCTACAGCTATCTCATGAAGCAGAAACAGAACGGAAGGATCAGGCACCTTGGTTTTTCCTGTCACGGAAACATGCCTGTGCTTCAGCGTTTCCTGGATGCCTATGGCAGTGACATGGAGTTCTGCCAGCTGCAGCTGAACTATCTGGACTGGACTTTCCAGAACGGCAGGGAGAAGGTGGCGCTGCTGGATCAGCAGAATATTCCGGTATGGGTCATGGAGCCTCTCCGCGGCGGGAGACTTGCAAAACTGGATTCCGGGTATGAAGCGCAGCTGAAGGAGTTTCGGCCGGACGAGGAGATTCCGGCCTGGGCTTTCCGCTTCCTGCAGAGTATCCCTTCTGTGACTGTGATTCTGTCCGGTATGTCCAATGAAGAGCAGCTTGAGAAGAACCTGGTTACTTTCGCAGAAGATAAAAAGCTGAATGAGGCAGAGATGAAAGCCCTGCTCGGTATTGCGGAAAAAATGCTCTCAAAAGGTACGGTACCCTGTACGGCCTGTCATTACTGCGTGAGCCACTGCCCGCAGGAGCTGGATATCCCCGCCCTGCTGGCTCTCTACAACGAACATGCCTACACCGGCGGCGGATTCATCGCGCCGATGGCGCTTTCAGCGCTTCCGGAGGAAAAGCGTCCGCAGGCCTGCCTGCAGTGCAGGAGCTGTGAACAGGTCTGTCCGCAGCAGATTAAAATCTCAGAGGTTCTCGCAGATTTTTCTGCCAAACTGGGCTGACAGATTTCCTGCATCAGAGATAAATATGACTTATAGTTCCGGACGGGACAAAAGGGAGGAAAAGCTATGGAAGCAGAAACAATATATTATCCTGAAGATCATCCGTGGATAGAGATGATCGGGAAGGATAAGGCTGCACAGGAAATTGGCCTGAGTGAAGAGATATTATACAGCTTAGATGAAATCCGGGTGGGATAATATGTCTGACACATATATAATCCGCAGACGGATCACTTTTTATGGCTGGGTGCAGGGCGTGGGATTCCGCTGGCGCGCCCGCAGCGCCGCTGACCGTTATGGCTGCACAGGCTGGGTACATAACGATTACGACGGTTCTGTGACCATGGAAATCCAGGGACCGGAGGAAGCGATTGATTCCGTGATCCTGGCTATAGAAAAAGGCCGCTATATCAGGATTGAAAATATGGATTCCCGCAGGCTGGATCCGGTGGAAGATGAGTATGGGTTCAGAGTAAGGTAACGGAACCTGGTCATATGGGAATCGGGATGCTGTGATCTATAATATCCAGGCCGGGGAGAGGCAGAGGGAGGGCAGGACAATGAGCAGAATAAAGGATCTGCAGAAATAAATCCATAAAGTCTTAAAGGGAATGGACGATAACCAGAAGCGGGCTGCAGCGGTTGCCCATCTGCACGGCGTTTCTCTGGCAGCTGTCATGATCGCAAAGAAACGGGGTGAAAATGCGGAACTGGCGGCCATGGCCGGACTGCTGCATGATCTGTATGCATATAAGAGCGGTTCTTACGATGACCACGCACATAAAGGAGCGGAATATGCACGGAAACTGCTGGAGGAACTTGGCATAACATCGGCAGATGAAACAGATATCATATGTTCTGCCATCTGGCATCATGACAGTAAGGCGGAAGTTGATTCTCCGATGGATGAGATATTGAAAGACGCAGACGTGATCCACCATTCTCTGGGGGATCCCACCAAGGAGATCAAGCCTCACGAGCTGGCCCGTTATAACAGGCTGTGTCTCGAATTTGATTTCCGGTCCTGACATCCAAAACAAGGGAGATACAGGAGAATATCTGATTACAAGGAGCGATAAAAGTATGAAATGTCCAAAATGCGGAAGCACAGATGTCAGCGTACAATTTATAACTGAAACGCAGCTCAAAGAGCAGCATCATGGGATTTTCTGGTGGCTTTTGATTGGCTGGTGGTGGATTCCCATTAAGTGGATCTTCTTTACAATACCGGCATTGATTGTGAAGATCTTCGCCCCGAAGAGATATAAAATGAAGACGATCCACAGGAAGATGGCGGTCTGCCAGAACTGCGGAAAAAGCTGGCAGGTATAACAGCTGTTTTCTGTGATCAGTGACTATTATTCGGATCTCCGGAGGAAAATCCATGACAAAGAATGAGATGATGAATCTTGTCAATCGTTCTCTTTTTGCGACAATCGGTTATACGGACGAATTGGGCAGGCAGAATGTCCGCAGAGTGTTCTGTGTATGGCACAAAGGATTGGGCAGGCATCTGATTTCAACAAATACAAGTTCAGCTCATGTCCGGAGTCTGCAGAAGAACAGGAATGCCTGTCTGTATTTCTCTGACGATTCGACTTTTGAGGGGCTTTGCCTGTTTGGGCATTTTGAAGCGCATTTTGAGAGGAAGTACAGAGAGCTCCTCTGGAATGAAGGAGATGAAAAGTACTATCCGAAAGGTGTCGAAGATGAGGATTACTGCATTCTGGAGTTTATTGCTGCAGGCGGACGCTTTTATCGTTATGACGGAAAAGGAGATTTATCGGCCTCTGAGATCGAGGAATACGATAAGGGCAAGGAATTTGAGAATGGCTACAATGCTGTTCACGTAAATGTCTGACAATGAGAATTGAATTAAAACCGGTAGATCAATACAATAAGTCTGATTGCATCCGCCTGAAAGTGACAAAAGCACAATCGGAGTATATAGCGTCTAATGAGAGTTCTTTAGAGGCAGCTGAGGAGTATTCTGACGTTGCAAGACCGTTCGTGATCTATTCTGATGGCATAGCTGTCGGATTTACAATGTTTGCTTTTGAACCGGATTATGAGGACCCGGATGACAGATATTGGCTGTGGAGATTTATGATCGACGAGAAATATCAGGGACAGGGATATGGCAAAGAGGCTTTAAAACATATAATTTCATATTTTAAGGAAAACGGAGCAGGCAATATCAGACTTTCAACAAAAGAAAGTAATGTCAATGCGATTCATTTATATCAGTCCTTTGGATTTGCGCCAAATGGCGATGTGAATGATGGGGAGATCGTATTTGAACTGAACTGGTAGTTTATTATATCGACAGATTGCTGTAAAGAAATAATACCTTTCAGAATAATCGAGGAGAGCAATATGGATTATGGAAGCATATGTTTAACGGAACGAGTAAGAAAGTGATAACAGAGTGTTTAAGCAGTTGCTGAGGGTAAAACGTGAAAATATTGTTAGAAACAGACAGATTGATTATTTCTGAAATGACGATGGACATGGCAATGGATGTCCACAAAAACTCACTGGATGAAGACACAAGAAGATTTGTACCGGATGAGGTTTTTGAGACATTGGAAGATGCAGAGGAAACTCTTGAATTTTTGATATCTCAGTATGAATCCAAAGAAGGCCCGTTAGTCTATGCGGTGATTACGAAAGATGGAAACAGAAATATCGGGTATGTCCAGCTGGTTCCGATCGGTGAGGGGAACTGGGAAATCGGATATCATGTCGCAAAAGCATTCACAGGGAAAGGATATGCGACAGAAGCGGTGAAGGGTTTTCTTCCTGTGATAACAGAGATGGTTGGCAATACGGAAGTGTATGGCATCCGTCTCCTGGAAAATACCGCATCCGGGCGTGTGTTGGAAAAATGCGGTTTTCAGACATTTTTTACCGGAGTGGGTGCATATCACGATGGGGTTTATGAAATCAGTAAGGGTGTATGGAAGAAACAGAAATAGACGGGACGACCCGGGAGATCGGTGCACAGGAGATCAGTGAAATAAAAGAGTCGGAGTTTACAGAAGAGGAAACAGCTAAAGCACGAGATAAGGAGACAGACAGTTGAAGCTTCGTCATATGAAACAATTGGATCCGGAGGAGCACATTGCTTCGGCAAGAAGCGCGTTTTCCAGGAAGGGAAACCTGATCGCAAGTATCCTGTTCGCGATGCAGTGCGTGCTGTTTTTTCTGCCGGTCCTGCTGGTCCTGATCCTGATGTGCCCGATCGCCTATGCACTTTCCAGAAAGAGGTTCCGGCTAAGGCGCGGAATCCTGATTTTTCTGATGATTCCCATGTTGTTTTCGGGCGGGCTGGTCTCGGCCTATATGGTCAATACGCAGATCTTTCATCTGCAGAATACCTATCTGGCACTAATCATGCCCGGTCTTTGCTCCACATGGTATATTATGATTCTTCGCAATTAATTTCAGACTGCGCTATCGGATTCCCTGATCGAAGCGGCCATGCTCGACGGCGCCTCGTTTTTACAGCGGGTGCGCTATATAACACTGCCCATGCTTCGTCCCACCATCGCCATGATCTTTATCCTTCGGCTCGGCAGCATTCTGGCATCCGATTTCGGTCTCTTTTACCAGGTTCCGATGAACTCCAATTCCCTGCAGACGGTGACTCAGACACTGGACGTATATGTATACAAGGCATTGATGCTGCAGGCGAACTTCAGCTATTCAGTTGCAGCCTGTGCATCCTCTTTCAGTCTTCGCCGGATCGTTATCCGGCGAAGGCTTTATCATTTCAGATTACGGAGGTATTCGGCCAATGCAGGACGGTCGTAATAGGACTCTGGCTTGTCCGGGAAGAAATGGGGAGTGATGCCGGAACAGTTACAGACAGGGACATAAGCAGTAGAAGCGCTGACGGGAATCTGCTCCTCACGAACCCGAGCTGATTGCATTGCATGCGACAAGAAGGATCTGCTGCAGCAGTGTAAACCTGGTTTTGATTTCCTGAAGACCGATGCGTTTCTCATATCGTTCGTTATCAGTTCCGACAGATGCGAATACTTTGATTTTATCAATCAGGGAAAAGGCGTTCGATATCGTCTCGGCTCCTTTTTCCAGGTGTGAGCTTATGTCGGATACAAGATCTATCATCCCGCTCAGGCTGTCTCCCAGTTCGTTTCTGAGTACAGACCAGATGGCGTTGTCGACATTGTATGCTGCTTCAAGGTATTCAGCCCGGCTCTCCAAAGGCAGCTGTCCGTAAAATTCTTCAGCGGCGTCTGTATCTCCGGACAGACTCTCCATGTATTCTTCCCATGATGATACGGCGTTCTCATACTCAGACAAATCAGTCTGAATTCCTGTTTCTTCGAAGAAGCTGCCGCTCAGTGCAATGAGATCATCCAGGTCCAGAAGATGTCTGGCATCCGGATTTTTCAGCTCTGCAAAATCTTCATCCGTCATTTTGCCGGATACAAATTTCATGATAATTGCCAGCCGATAGTTCAGATCCTCCATTGTATAAAAGGTGATCTCTGAATCCACCTGCATCATGGCTTCATCATAGGCCTCATCCATTTCCGCCTGCGACGGCCCGGCCGGTTCGGTGCTTTCCTCAGCGCAGGCCGGTATGGACAGGGAGAAGAGAAAAACAGTAAGTGCAAATAATGCCGCCAATATCTTCAAAGGAAAATTTACTGTATTATAGTGGATACTCATGTCAGAAACCTTTCTTTTTTGTTATTTCATTTATTTCGATTTGGACCGGACCGGAACAGTTTCGGGATGCGGTCCGTGGCCTCTCTTTGCTGCTTATTCTCTGCTTATCCTGCGCATCCCGACTTCACGGCAGTTGATCTCACGGATCTTTTCCGGCGCGATCTTGAATTCATGATTCTCATCGAGCAGGCCGTTGATTTCCTGCTGAACGTCCGAAACCTGTGTATAGCAGTAGCCTGAAACATAGGGCAGCTGTTTGATCGCAGTGGTGATCCGGTCAAAACGCTCCAGGAACTCCGCCTCATCCTTTACCGTATTGCCGTAGCCCCAATCTCCCTCCTTGCCGCCGGAGAAGGCGATGCCGCCGTATTCACTGATAATCACCGGCTGTCCCGCATACTCATATCCTTCGGCCATGGCGGAGCGGTCCCTGCAGTGATAGATTTCACCTGTCCCGATCTCTTCCAGATGGTCCGCATAGCGGTCATAGAACACATCGCCGGATTCTTCATAATCATGAAGGGTAAGAATATCGGAAATGGTATGCTCCCAGCCGTCGTTTGTGATAACCGGCCTGCTGTCATCTATGCTTCTGGTCAGGTAATAGATCGCCTCCGTGAACTCCTGCTGCTTCGGATCCGTCTTGATCTTCGGAACTCCCCAGGATTCATTGAAAGGCGTCCAGGTGATAATGCAGGGATGGTTCAGATTCTGCCTGACAACCTCAAGCCATTCTCTGGTAAATTCTTCAACCGCGTCATCGCTGTACTCATACGCGGCAGCCATCTCGCTCCAGACCAGCATGCCTTTCACGTCGCACCAGTAAAGGAAACGTTCGTCCTCGACCTTCATATGCTTCCGCAGGCCGTTGAAGCCCAGTGCATGAATCTTGTCGATATCATCGATCAGAGCCTGCTCGTCCGGCGGCGTCAGATGGGAATCCTTCCAGTATCCCTGGTCAAGGATCAGCCTCTCATAGAGAGGCGTTCCGTTCAGCAGAATATTGCCTTCCTCAATCCGGATCTCCCGCATGCCGAAGTAAGAGCGTACCTCATCCAGAACCTCTGCGCCTTTCCTGATCCGGATCAGCAGATCATAGAGTTCCGGCTGTTCGGGCGTCCAGGTGTGAATTCCCCAGGGCATCTCCTCCGGCAGATACAGGCTGACCGTATCTTTCACGAGGCTCCGGCTGACTGCCGTACTGGAAGCGGCGATCCTCGTCCCCTCATACTCAACCACTCCGCGCATTTTTTTCTGCGCTGTAGTTAAACTGCATATGTTATCTGTTATCCCCGGTATATTCTAAGGAAACACGGATTCATTCAGTGTTTCTAAATATCTTTGAAAAAACGGCTACGACAGGAGCCGGAATACCTGTTCCGCGGCCATTGTCATATTTCTTTTTGCGTTCCCGGGATCCATGGCCGCATCGAGGCTCGTAGACTCCCGCACAATCGGGAAAAAGGCGTCAATGCCGGCCTCGTTGCAGATCCAGGCGTCCTCCGAGACCGTACCTGCAAATGCGATCACTTTGAGATGGTGTTTCTTTGCAATACGTGCCACTCCCAGCGGGACTTTTCCCAGGACAGTCTGTGCGTCCAGACGTCCTTCCCCGGTCACGACGATATCCGCGCCCTTCAGTTTCTTCTCCAGCCCGATCGTCTGCAGCATCAGATCCACCCCGGAAACCAGCTCCACATGGGGCAGATAGCTCATGAACGCGAAGCCGAGGCCTCCCGCGGCACCGCTGCCGGCTCGCCCTCTGTAATCTTTGCCCGTGCATTCCAGCGTCTTATCCGCAAAATGAAACATGGCCGCATCGAGAAATCCCTTTTCCTCCGCTTTCACGCCCCTCTGCGCCCCGAACACATTCACGGCGCCGTTCTTCCCGCACAGCGGGTTCTTCACATCACAGGCGATTCTGAAATAGCATTCCTGCAATACCCCGGCCATGCCCGACCTGTCGATTCGCCCGATCTTCGCAAGGGACGCC
The DNA here is from genome assembly GCA_902779575.1 of uncultured Lachnospiraceae bacterium. GTDB lineage: Bacteria > Bacillota > Clostridia > Lachnospirales > Lachnospiraceae > Porcincola. The sequence goes on along the minus strand of CACZBW010000002.1, from coordinate 104,595 downwards.
AGCTCCGCCGGCAGCCGCTGTCCGTCCGCGCCATAGAAGGCACAGCCCAGCGCTTCCAGCATTCCGATCCCGCCTTCCGTTGCTGCGCTTCCTCCTGTTCCGATCACAAAATCCCGGCATCCCCGTTCTGCCGCGTGCAGGATCATCTGCCCGACTCCCCGTGTCGTTGTCTTCCAGGGATTCAGTCCGATTCCAAGTCCGAGCCTCTCCACCAGAACGAGCCCCGTCGCCTGCGCCGCCTCTATCACCGCAGCTTTTCCCTTGTTCACTACGCCGTAACGCGCCGTCACTTCTGAACCGTACGGACCTGCGGTACGACATTCAACGTATTCTCCTTTTAACCCCTCCACGATGGCGTCCATGGTTCCCTCTCCGCCGTCCGCCATCGGCATCACAACCGTCTCCGCACGCGGCCGGGCTCTCCAGATCCCTTCCGCACAGGCTCTGCCCGCCTCCTTCGAGCTCATACACCCTTTAAAAGAATCGATTGCGATCACTACTTTCATTCAAACCGCCCCCAGTACCAGTATAGTTGTTTTTCCTGAAACACCGGATCCCGGCATTCCACCGGATTCCGGCGGCCTCAGCTCTACCTGTAAGTATACACCATTCCGGCTCGGATGGATTATCAAGTCTGCCTTCGCCTCCTTACACGGCCGCCGGAAAAGAAGGAAAGATGGGGCCGGAAAAATTTTTAAAAATTTTCAAATTGGGTCTTGCAAAAACAGAATTCCTATACTATAATCATGTTCGTGTTTCAGGGAAAGCACAGAAATGAATAAGCACCTTTAGCTCAGTTGGTAGAGCACCTGACTCTTAATCAGGGTGTCCAGGGTTCGAGCCCCTGAAGGTGCACGAAGAAGAACCGGATCTGCAGAATAGCGGGTCCGGTTTTTTAGTGCAATAATAAGCCTTTTTCAAACTTCAGTTCCGGCAGCCTGTGCGATGAGACGCTTCAGTGAGCGGAAGTATTCAGTTTTGGGACAGACGTATTTATACGTCTTCAGACCACAGCGCGGATGCGATGTATTTCTTCGGGTTTCATGGGAAGGTTCCGATCGGAGTGGCCAGGCTTGCAAAAACATCATCTTAAATCCATTGCATTCGCCGGCAGCGCGTCGGATGACGCAGGAATCTGCAACGGGGGCGGCCTCAGCGCTTTCTTCCCGATCATCCGCGGAGCTGCGACGCTCACTGAGGCGCCGGATCCTGAGAACGCGAAGCGGAATCTGATGCTGACCGCGGAACAGGTATTCAGATTTATAAACCAGATTTTATTTCAAAAAAATTGAAACAAAATAAAAATAGCAGACATCTTATACGAAATAAAGGAAACTTATTGAAAACGCTCAAAAGACCGCCTATAATATAAAACGGAATGGCAAAAACAGCTAATAATATTTTGACACCTCAAGGAGAGCAACTATTAATATTGCAGAAATAAGGGAGGATATGCCGCGATTTGTATGCATATTTTGCTTTTGTAAAAGCACCCTTTTCCTGCAAAAGATTCAGTTTCTTTGAAGCGAAACCATTGTGTCGAAAGAAGGAGGAATGATTATGTCCAGAAAGTTGTTATGCTCATTGTTAGGTGCGGCTATGGTACTTGCGGTTTCGGGAAGCGCCTTCGCGGATGAAGTTGACATGAACGAAGACGGTACTGTCAATAACCCGGAAGCTGTTGAGGTTGCGGAAGGCGATCTGTCCTTCTGGTCTCTGTTCACGGGCGGTGACGGAGAGTGGTTCGGCAAGATTGTTGATGATTATAATGCTACTTCACCGACGAATCCGGTAGAGTGCATTACACTTGTATGGGATGACTATTATACGAAACTGCAGACCGCAGTTGCCACGGGAAACGGTCCGGATACCGGCGTATCCCATGTATCAAAGCTCTATGAGCTGGAGGAGACCGGCGTCGTGGAGCCGCTGAATGATTATCTGGATGAGCTCGGCGTCGACCTGGGTGAGCTCTATGAGCAGGCTTCCGTCGATTCCGTAACATTTGACGGTGATATCTACGCCATTCCGCTGGATACCCACTGCGAAGTCATGTATTACAACCTTGACCTTCTGGAGCAGGCGGGCGTATCAGAGGATGAGGTCCTGGCGATTTCCAGCGCGGATGATTTCGCGGCAATTCTTGCAAAGTGCAAAGAGAGCCTTCCGGAGGATGTCTCCCCGATCGCTCTTACGAACTCCGGTGATGATCCCTTCCGTGTATGGTATGCGGTTTATTTCCAGATGGGCGGAGCTGATTTTGTTAATGATGATGCCACCGAAGTTACTCTGGACGAGGATACCGCAAGAGCAGCTATGGAATATGTGAAGAGCCTGTATGATGACGGATATGTCCTTCCGGGCATTGATGACCATTCCGCGATCTTCCAGTCCGGCAAGGCTGTTTTCGAATTCGGCGGAACATGGGTTACCGGTATCTTCGAAGCTACGGACGGCCTGAACTTCAACGTGACAGAGTTCCCGCTCCTTTACGGCGACACTGCTTACTGCTGGGCTGATTCCCATACGCTTACCCTTCCGGCAAATCCGGACCGTACAGAGGAAGAATCTCTTGAAGCGGTTAAATTCCTGGTATATGCGTCCAACGAGGGCGGCCTGACATGGTCCGGTTCCGGCCAGATCCCGTCCGCGATCGCGGCGAACGGCAGCGAAGAGTACAAGGAAAAGAAGGGCTACAATATTGTAGACGAGCTTGGACTTGCAAAATATGCGCCGAGAGCAACCTCCTATTATGGCGGCATGAAGGCCGATATCATCGAAGCTCTGAACGGCTATCTGCAGGGCGTGACAGATTTCGACGCTTCCTATGAAGCATTGTATGCAGCCATTGAGGATAATCTTGACTGATCCGGAATAAGTATTCGGAACGGAAGTTATAGTCAGCCCCGGACCCTGTCAGATCCGCCGCCTGTCAAGGCTGCGCGTGTCGGGGGCCCGGGGCATGCTTATCAGCCGGAACCCGCATTCTGGAAATGTGCAGGAGCTGCGCCGGACAACCGCTGTGTCAGGCTGAAGAAAGCGGCTGCATGCTTTCCTGGAGAGGAGTCATATGCACAGTATCAAGAAAAGGCAGAGAAAGGCGACCCTGACAGCACTGCTGTTTATTTTCCCCTTTTTTGTTCTCTTTACCGTATTTACCATCTATCCGATCATCCAGGGAGTCTGGGTCAGCCTTTGCAAATGGTCTCTGATGGGCTTCCAGGATTATGTCGGCCTGGATAATTTCAGAAAACTTTTCGGGGATTCAAAGTTCTGGGCCTCTCTCAAGCACACCACAACTTTTGTGATTCTCTGTGTCCCGTTGATCGTGATTCTTGCACTGATTCTGGCGCTATTTGCCAACCGTCAGGTAAAGTATAAGAAGTTCCTCCGCGTCAGCTATTATCTGCCGGGGGTTCTTTCGGTTTCAGTCGCTTCCTTTGTCGCCAAATATACCTTCGCTCCTTACAGAGGTCTGGTAAACGGCATCCTGAAATGGATGGGGCTGTATGATACCACGAATGAACCGCTCTGGTTTATGAGCACGAACCTGTCGTGGGTGGTGATTGTCCTGATGACAGCATGGTGGACAGTCGGCTTCCCGATGCTCCTGTATCTGGCTGCGCTTCAGGATATTTCAAACGACATCATGGAAGCCGCGGCTGTGGACGGGGCTTCTGACTGGCAGAAGCTGACCCAGATCACACTGCCGCTGCTCAGACCCACCATTTTCCTGGTAACGCTGCTTCAGATTATCGCCAGCTTTAAGGTATTCGGACAGATCCGCCTGATTACCGGCGGAGGTCCGGCCAGTTCCACGAAGCCGCTGATCCAGTATATTTATGAGCAGGCTTTTGACAAGAACAAGCTCGGCTATGCGGCGGCGATGTCGTATATCCTGTTCATTATCCTTGTTGTCTGTACTCTGGTTCAGATGCGTTTCCAGAGAGGAGGCGATGACTGATGAAGAAAATCAAACCTGCAGCAGTTATTCTCGCCTTTGTTTCCATCCTCCTGGGACTGATCATGCTGCTTCCGGTGGTCTGGTCCCTGTTCTGTTCTCTGCAGCATGAAGGACGTCAGATCGTGACGATCTGGGACTGGTTCAAACCGCCCTATACGCTTGAGAATTATCCGCGGATTCTGAGCGGCACCAGCACCTTCCGCTGGTTCTTCAACAGCTTCATCGTTGCTGTGATTACGACCGTGCTTACGGTAGTGGTATCGACGCTTGCAGCCTATGCGCTGGCAAAGATTCCCTTCAAGGGAAGCAAAATCCTGTATACCTATTTCCTCTGCGGCCTCCTGGTTCCGGGTGAAGCGACGATCGTCCCCCTCTTTATTCTGATGAACAAGCTTGGACTGATCAATAGCTATACAGGACTGATTCTGCCGTCGATCGCAAGCGCGATGACCCTGATCATCACAGTTAATTTTTTCCAGACCCTTCCAAATGAACTACTTGAGGCGGTCCGGATCGACGGGGGCAGCGAGCTGACAATTTATACCAGGATCGCCCTGCCGCTCTCAAAACCTATCATCGCGACGGTTGCCCTGATGAGTTTTATCGGAAGCTGGAACAATTATCTGTGGCCGCTGCTTTGCGTATTCAGTGAAGATATGTATACGCTGCCGGTCGGAATCCCGACCCTTCTGTCCATCGAACGTCCGGACTATGTTATTCCCATGACGGCAAATCTGGTTGCTTCCCTGCCTATGATTATCCTGTATCTCATATTTGAGAAGCAGATTGTCCAGGGTATTACGATGGAAGGAATCAAAGGGTAAATAAAGAAGCGGATTCTGCTGATGACGGGGCAGACCGTGGCAGGAATGCAGAAAGGACGATGGGATGCGCAGCGGAGAAAATCGGATGCCGGCTTCCGGAACGAAAAGAGATGACGCGGCAGATATAATGAAAGGAATTCTGGTTCTCCAGATGGTGCTCTGCCACTGCATCCAGTTTTTCGGAAGGGACACAAAACCGGTGCAGAAGCAGATCTGCGACTATATTAATCTGACCACCTTTTCCGGTTTCATGTTTACCTTCGGCCTGTCCTGCTGGTACGCCTATTTCAGCCGCAGTTTCCGGCAGGCCGCGCCGAGAATGATCCGGACCGCCCTGAAATGTCTCGCGGCTTTCTGGATTTCCAGCATCTGCTATATCGGGCTGGTGGAACTGGATTACTATGATCCCAGAGTCTTCCGCCAGATTATCCTCCTGGAGAAATACGCCGGCTGGTCGGAATTTCTTGCGTCCTTTGCCGGGGTGATGCTGGTGGGGCTTCTTCTGTTTGGCCTGTTTCAGAGGCAGAACGGCTGGCTTACGCTTTTATGCCTGGCGGCAGGAGGACTGCTGACTCTGATTCCCTACGGGCGGATCGGCGACAGCAGGGCCGCCCTGATGATCGGCTCCACAGGATGGATTACTTTTCCGGTATTGCAGTATCTGTTTTACTTCGCGGCGGGGGTATGGTTCTGCCGCAGAAAGATCATATGGGATTTCAGAATTTTTCTGGTCTGTGTGATGCTTAGCCTGCCGGAAATTGTATGCTATATCCGCAGCGGCTGTCTGACGGACCGTTTTCCTCCGGATGGCTGGTTCCTGTTCGGCGCCGTGCTGTTTCTCTATCTTTACTACCAGCTTGCGCATGCCCTCGCCGGGAGATGGCCCTGCAGCAGAATCTGCGCTTTTCTGCGCGGACTTGGAATGAATACTGTTTTCTGCCTGCTACTGTCGAACCTTGTGATATTCAGCTTTTCTGCGGGAAAGTTCAAGCAGCGGACATTTGAGTTTGCACTGCTCTTTTACCTGGTGCTGATGGCTGCTCTCTGGTTTGTCCTGCATCTGGTGCATACAGGCGGTAAAAACAGTTCGGGAAGATGAGCCGGCGGGCATACCGCTTTCTCAGGGAAAGAAATATAGAGTGAAATGACCGGAGCGCCGCGGGCGCACAGCTGGTATCTCACAGTTAATCTGTACGACACCGGCTGCCATTCCGCCGGGCCGGAATCAATTTAGAAGGGGGATTCTGGAATGACAAAATCATACATGAAGGACTATCCGAGACCACAGATGGTCCGCAGCAACTGGGAGAATCTGAACGGTTCATGGGATTTTCTGTTTGATGATGAGAACGCCGGAGAGAAGAATGGCTGGTTTAAAGCTTTTCCGGAGGAACACCGTGCGATCTGTGTTCCGTTCAGCTATGAGACAAAGCTGAGCGGGATCGGAGAGACGGAGCATCATGAAATGGTCTGGTACCACAGGAAGCTTTCAATCAAGGCGGAGGCTCTGAAGGGACATGTGCTGATCCATTTTGAAGGAAGTGATTTTGAGACAAGGCTTTGGGTGAACGGATCCTTTGCCGGAAGCCACAGAGGCGGATATGCCCGCTTCTCCTTTGATATCACGGGATTCCTGAAGGAAGGGGACAATGATATCACGGTGAAGGCGGAGGACTCCATGAGCATCGCGCAGCCCAGGGGAAAACAGCGCTGGGCGAAGGACAATTATGGCTGCTGGTATGTGCAGACGACCGGGATATGGAAGACAGTCTGGATGGAGGCCGTACCCGGAATCTATCTGGACAATGTCAGAATCATGCCCTGTATGAAGGATGGGACAGTGTCATTTGAATACTATTTGGCGGGAGCCGGAAAAGAGGAAGATCTCTGGATCGACAGCCTGATTGAGTATGAAGGAACAAGGATTGCCTCTTCCTCCAAAGGGGTCAGCCGGACTCTGGTGAAGGATACGGTCAGCCTCTATCTGCCGGAGGAGATGCCCTGGGGGATTCATACCTGGACGCCGGAGCAACCGGAATTATATGACCTGACGATCCGGATCCGGAAAGGCACGGAGATTCTGGATGAGGTGCGTTCTTACTTTGGCATGAGGGAGATCCGGATCGAGGAAGGGAACATTCTGCTGAACGGAACACCTCTTTATGAAAGGCTGATTCTGGACCAGGGATACTGGAAGGATTCCCATCTGACGCCTCCGGATGAGCAGGCGCTGATCGATGATATCGATAAGATCCACGCGCTGGGCTTCAATGGCCTGCGCAAGCACATGAAGATTGAGGACGAGCGTTTCCTCTACTGGTGCGATGTGAAGGGCATGCTGGTCTGGAGTGAGATGGCGGCCGCCTACGAGTACAGCGATGATGCGGTGGTGGAATTCACCAGAGAATGGCTGGAGATTGTCCGGCAGAATCTGAATCATCCCTGCATTATTACCTGGACACCTTTCAATGAATCCTGGGGCGTTCCGAAGATCAAGACGGATACGAAGCAGCAGGAGTTCACGGAGGCGATCTATTATCTGACCAGAAGCATAGATGACAGCCGGCCGGTCATCACCAATGACGGGTGGGAGCATACCATTTCCGACATTCTTACCCTCCATGATTATGAAGAGTACGGCGATGTATTCTATGACCGCTACGCGGAACATCTGGAAGAGATCGGAACCGGAGAAATCTATCACTGCAAGGACCGTTCGGCCATGGCGGAAGGCTATGACTATGCGGGACAGCCCGTGATTATCAGCGAATACGGCGGTATTGCCTTCGCCGGCGGCAAGGAGGGTGAATGGGGCTACGGAAATACGGTCAGAGATGAGAAGGAATTCCTGGAGCGTTTTGACAGGATCACGACCGCGATCAAGCGGCTGCCATATGTCTCGGGATACTGCTATACCCAGGTTTCGGACGTACAGCAGGAGATCAACGGCCTGCTTGATGAGAACCATGAATTCAAAATCGCGCCTGAGAAGATCCGTGAGATCAACTGCCGTGAGGTCGGGATCCGGAGGATAAACGGAAGATAACGAAGCCTGAGGCTGTCATATTCTGCCCGTGGCTGCGCTTTTTAAAGAACTGATTAAAGAAAGGTGGAATACGGTATTTATCTGTATTCCACCTTCATTATGATATCCTGGTCATAATCGCCGAACTGCCTGCCAAAGAGGTTCATGCCGCCGCGGTGATCCTTCTGTTCAGAGACAGAAAGGCGGAATGAGAAGGTGTAGCCATCTGAAAGATGCAGGCTCTCGATGGTCTCATCGGAAACCTTGCAGGAGCCCAAGTAACAGCCGGAATGGGTGACATCCACGATGATGTAGTCTCCGAACTGGCTGTTGCTGTCATCCCACCAGGAGGGGTTATAGATACCGCGGCGTCCGCCGTAGTCACCTTTTATGTGAAGGACCGTGATCAGCCGGTGATTGAGTTCCAGACGGATATCGGAAGGCCAGTTATTGTCATAGCCCGGTGCTTCCGCACAGATCTCAAAGGAGAATTGGATCCTGGAAGGATGATCCCGGGTCAGGGCTTCATTCGGAAAACGGTAGTCCAGATACCCTCCGGTGAGCCAGACCAGAGAGGCATGAATATGTTCGGGCATATAAAAGCCGTAGGGAGAGTCTTCCTGATAAAGATACAGATTGGTTGAGACGATTCCGCAGGGAGGAATGATCTCGCAGTCACTGTAATTGCCTACCGGCATGCTGACATACACGGGTGCTTTCTGCAGGGGCATCTCTTTTTTATGTGCGAAGAGATCCAGGACTACACTGGAAGCGGAGATGCCGCAGAGCTTTTTGGTTCCCCGGACGCCGGGATTGGAGATCGAAGTCACAAGCCCCGCTTCCTCGAGGATATGGACATGCACGGACATGGAGGAGACCGGGAGATAGAAATACTCTGCAAGCTGGGAGACCGTCATGGAACGCTCTATGAGGGCATTCAGGATCTGCAGCCTGGTCTCGGACGAGAGCGCCCTGCAGACCAGAGCGGCACGTTTCATATCGGACAGATCGAGTTTCAGATCTTCCTTGACATGGTAATCACCTTCGATCAGACGTTTTTGTCTGGGAGCCATCGCCGTATACTCCTTCCTGCGCTCCGTGCAGCGGTGTATATCCGCGGATTGCCGCCCTGCCGCTCACGCTCTGCCGCGCTTTCAGTGCAGCGGACGTATGATGTATTTGCAGATGGGATTCCCCATCGAGGAGAACTTCTCCTCATATTCCGTCATGACGTTCCCCTGCTTCAGGACCGGATCGCGGTGCAGATCATAGGTGCAGCTTTTTATGATCCAGCCGGCCGTGCGTGCCTCCCCGACGGCAAAGTCAAAAAGGGTACGGTTGTCCGTCTTGAATTCAACTGTTCCGCCCGGGGCCAGGATCCTGGCATAGCAGGCGAGAAAGGCCCGTCCCGGAAGACGGCGCTTGGCGTGCCTGTCTTTTGGCCATGGATCTGAGAAGTTCAGGTAGATCCGGTCGACTTCAGCGGGCGCGAAAAGGTCCGTTATGTCCTTCGCGTCCATGCGGAGGAAGAGGAGGTTGTCAAGGTGAATCCCCGACTCCTCCAGGTCCTGCCGCTTCTGCAGGGCGCGGAGAAGGACTGAAGAATACATCTCGATGCCGACGTAATTGATATCCGGGTTCTCCATGGCAAGCTGTGACAGGAAACGCCCCTTTCCCATGCCGATCTCGATCCGGATGGGATGATCGTTCCCGAACCTGGCAGCCCAGCATCCGCGGATCCGCTTCATCTCTTCATCCTGCACAACATAAGGGCAGGCGGCGATCTCCTCGCGCGCTCCCGGAATATTGCGTAGTCTCATATAAATACGCTCCTCAGTCTTGATCTTCTGTGAAGTCCGCTCTTCAGTCCCGGTCTTCTGTAAAGCCTGCTCTTCGTTCCTTATCTTCTGTGTCGGCCGGCTTGTCTTTGCACCGGACCTTTTCATTTTCGCATTGAATGCATTTTTGTCAAGCTGAAAAATCATCTGTCTTCCCTGAAGGTGCAGGCCGAAAAAACATCTTTCTTCCTTACAGGAAAAAGTGTAAAATAAAAAAGCACGCTCAGCTGCGGAAAACAGGAATGCATGTTTTTGAGTATGACGCGGCGGACATGGCGCACGGAGAGCCGGATGCGGAGTGTATGTGCCGAGGGCTGTGACGTTGAGACAGAACTGTAAGCGAGGATACGGACAGGATATGAGAGAGAGACTGACGAAGGGCGATGTGGCGAAGATTGAGGCGGAACTGGAGCACCGCAAGCTGGTCATCCGGAAGGAAGCCGCCGCCGCGATCGCCGAGGCGGCCGCTCAGGGGGACCGGAGCGAGAATTTTGAGTATCATGCGGCGAAAAAGTACAGAGGAGAAAATGAGAGCCGGATTCGTTATCTGGAACGGGTTCTGAAGACGGCGATCCTCGTTTCGGATGAGTCCGCCGATGATGAAGTGGGTCTGAATAATACGGTCCATGTCTATGATATGGAAGAGGAATGTGAGGAGAGCTACCGGATCGTGACCTCCATGAGGGGGGATTTGCTGAACAATCAGATATCGATCGAGTCTCCGCTTGGCAAAGCCCTGATGCGGCATAAGGTCGGGGATATCGTCACGGTCAGAGTGAGTGACGACTATTCCTATCAGGTTGAGATTCGCGGGATTGATAAGGAAAATGATGAATCCGGCGACCGGATCCGGTCTTTCTGATCAACCGGCCGGATGCGTTTTTTTGATCGGGCAGCCGGCCCAGCTCTTTTTGATTCGGGCAGCCGGAAATGAAAATGATGAATCCGGCGGCCGGATCCGCTCTTTCTGCTCCTGCGGCCGGGGACATACGGAAATGGCATCGCCGCGGCTGGAAGATCAGCAGCTTTCTGTATGAGGAGAACAAAGGTATGAGACAGCTTAATCTCAGGGCAATGGCGAAGGTAAATCTGGGCCTTGACGTGACAGGCAGACGGGAGGACGGCTATCACGATCTGCGCATGATTATGCAGACGGTCCGCCTGTTTGACAGCATCAGTCTTTCTGTCACGCGCTCGGAAGGAGTCCGAATGCGCACGAATCTCGGCTTCCTGCCGACGGACGACGGCAATCTTGCAGTGAAGGCCGCGAAGCTGCTGATGGAGGAATTCCGGATTGAGGAAGGCGTTTTTATCGACCTGAAAAAGAAGATTCCGGTCGCTGCAGGACTGGCAGGCGGCAGTTCGGACGCCGCGGCTGTACTGGTCGGCGTGAACCGCCTGTTTCATCTTCAGCTGACGCAGGAGCAGCTGCGCGAGCGGGGGGTGAAGCTCGGAGCAGACATACCTTTCTGCATTATGAGGGGGACTGCCCTGGCGGAGGGAATCGGCGATATTCTGACTCCTCTGGCGTCGATTCCGCCCTGCGTGATCCTGATCGCGAAACCGGATCTTCATGTGTCGACCAAATTTGTCTATACGCACCTGGAGCTGACTGACCGGACGGTTCATCCTGATATCGACGGGCAGATCCGCTGCCTGGAGGCAGGAGACCTGAGAGGGATGTGCAGTCTCTGCGGAAATGTACTTGAGACGGTGACGGAGCGGGCTTATCCGGTTATTTCCGATATCAAGAAACGGATGAGGGATTATGGCGCGCTGGCGGCCATGATGAGCGGGAGCGGTCCCTCGGTGTTCGGTATCTATGAGAAACAGGAGGACGCGCAGAAGGCGGCGTCCGCGCTCAGGGAGGAAGGATACGCAAGGATGATCTGCGTGACGGAGCCTTTCTATGCGGGAGGAAGAAACAGAGGAGCGGAGCAGGGCGTCTGACCGGGAAAAGGTCAGTAAAGGGAAGGATTTCCTGACCCTGGCAGATACGGCTGGAAGACGGGAGCAAAGAATGATCCGGAAAACGACGGCAGCCGGAAATTAGTTTATAAGCCGGGAAAATTATGGAAAAGAAGACCGGGGCGCGCGGGAATGCGGCTCCGGTCCTTTTGTTTATTCTGTATTTCTGTATATCCCGGATTTATATACCGGATCACTGACAGAGATTTTTGATCCTTACTGTGCCTGCTGGGCGTTCTTTTCCTTCTGTGCTTTGGAGAACATGGAGCGCTTGCGAAGAAGCGGATCCAGGATCTTCTTGCGGATGCGGAAAGACTGCGGGGTTACCTCAAGCAGCTCATCCGTATCGATGAATTCAAGCGCCTGCTCCAGGGAAAGAATCTTGGCCGGAACCAGCTTCAGGGCTTCGTCGGCGCCGGAGGAGCGGGTATTGGTCAGATGCTTGGTCTTGCAGACGTTCAGCTCGATGTCCTCGGACTTGCCGGACTGGCCGATGACCATGCCGGAATATACCTTGGCGCCCGGCTCGATGAAGAGGGTGCCGCGGTCCTGGGCGTTGAAGAGGCCGTAGGCGACAGCCGTTCCGGTTTCAAAGGCGATCAGGCTTCCCTGTGAGCGGTACTGCAGGTCTCCCTTATAGGGACCGTAACCGTCAAAAATAGTATTGATGATGCCGGTTCCCTTTGTATCGGTCATGAAGTCGTTCCGGAATCCGATCAGTCCTCTGGACGGGATCTCAAATTCCAGCCTGGTTCTGCCGTCGGAAGTTTTCCCCATGCCCTGGAGCTCCCCTTTCCTAAGAGAAAGCTTCTGGATAACTGTGCCGGAGAATTCGTCCGGAACGTCCACATAAGCGATCTCCATCGGCTCCAGCTTGCGGCCGCGTTCATCTTTTTTGTAAATGACCTCCGCCTTGGATACGGCAAATTCGTATCCTTCCCGGCGCATCGTCTCGATCAGGACGGACAGGTGAAGCTCGCCGCGACCGGAAACTTTGAAGGTATCGGTGTCCGCCGTGTCCTCCACACGCAGAGAAACGTCCGTATTCAGCTCGCGGTAGAGACGGTCACGGATGTGGCGGGAGGTGACGTATTTGCCTTCCTGTCCGGCAAGAGGGCTGTCGTTGACACAGAAGTTCATGGAGATCGTGGGCTCCGAAATCTTCTGGAAGGGGATCGCGTCCGGCGTGTCCACCGCGCAGACCGTATCACCGATTTTCAGGTTGTCGATTCCGCTCAGGGCGACGATCGAACCCATGGAAGACTGGCTGACGTCCTGCTTCTTCAGTCCGTCAAACTCGTAGAGTTTGGTGATGCGGACTTTCTGCCGTTTGGAGGAATCATGATGGTTGACCAGCAGCGCGTCCTGGTTGACGCGGATGCTTCCGCGGTCGATCTTGCCGATTCCGATCCGTCCCACATATTCATTGTAATCGATGGTTGAGATGAGCATCTGCAGCGGTCCGTCCGGATCTCCTTCCGGTGCCGGGATGTGCTCGAGGATCGTCTCAAAGAGCGGAGACATATCCTTTGGCTCGTCTGTGAGTTCGCGGACAGCGTAGCCCGCTTTTGCCGAGGCGAATACGAAGGGGCAGTCCAGCTGCTCGTCCGAGGCGTCCAGATCCATCAGAAGCTCGAGGGTCTCGTCGACGACTTCATCCGGACGCGCTTCCGGACGGTCGATTTTATTGACGCATACGATGACCGGGAGGTCGAGCGCCAGGGCCTTCTGCGTGACAAAACGGGTCTGCGGCATGGGGCCTTCAAACGCGTCGACAACAAGGATGACGCCGTTGACCATCTTCAGCACGCGCTCCACTTCTCCGCCGAAATCGGCGTGGCCGGGCGTGTCGACGATGTTGATCTTTGTGTTCTTATAGGTGACTGCCGTATTCTTGGACAGGATTGTAATTCCGCGCTCCCGTTCAATATCGCCCGAGTCCATGACGCGCTCCGTCACTTCCTGATTGGCGCGGAATACGCCGCTCTGCCTGAGCAGGCAGTCGACGAGAGTCGTTTTGCCGTGGTCGACGTGGGCGATGATGGCAACATTTCTGACATCTTCTCTGGTCATATGAATCCCTTTCCTATCTCTCTTCCCTGAACGATTTCACCCGGAAGAGACTTACGCGGACAGAAAACCGCGTGAAATCAACCTTTTCACTGCGCAATACCTGTGCTATTTTATCACAATTCTTTCCCATTGCAAGAATGAATTGCATTTAATAGGAAAGGACATATATAATAAAAAAATGCGGACTGCATGCAGGATGACGGGTCTGCGGCCCGGCCGGGATGCAGCGGCAGCCGTTATGCGGCGGGGGCAGCAGGAACCGGACAGGATTAAAATTGATGGACCCGCGTCAGCCGTTAAGAGGCGGCATCCGCATAAAGGAGCAGAAAAAGGAGGATTATGATATGAACAGGGAAAATCAGTGGAAAAGCTATACGGACAGCCAGCTGAAAGAGCTGATGGCTCTGGCGGAAGACTACAAAAAGTTTATGACCTCCGCCAAGACCGAGCGGGAGTGTGTGGAGGAAGCTGTAAGACTGGTGGAAAAGGCCGGCTGCAGAAACCTTGAGGACGTTATCGCGAAGGGGGAGAGCCTGAAGGCCGGCGACCGTGTGTACGCGGTCTGGATGAAGAAGACGATGGCTCTGTTCACGATCGGCAGACAGCCGCTGGAGAAGGGCATGCGGATCCTGGGAGCGCATATCGATTCCCCCAGGCTGGACCTGAAGCAGAATCCTCTCTATGAAGATACGGAGATGGCGTATCTGGACCTGCATTACTACGGTGGAATTAAGAAATACCAGTGGACGGCGATTCCGCTTGCGATCCACGGCGTTGTCGCGAAGAAGGACGGCAGCCTGACCGAAGTCGTGATCGGCGAGAAGGAAGAAGATCCGGTTTTCTGTGTCACGGATCTGCTGATTCATCTGGCTGCGAAGCAGATGGAGAAACCGCTCGCAAAGGGAGTTGAGGGTGAAAATCTGGACCTGCTGATCGGCTCCAGGCCGCTTGTGATCCGAAATGCGTCTGAATCTGATTGCGCAGGAAAAGAGAATGCTTCTGATTCTGCAGATGCGGGAAAAGAAAAAGCACCTGCTTCTGCCGCAGATCTGGTGAAGAAGATGGTTCTTCAGATTCTGGAAGAGCGCTATGGCATGGAGGAGGAAGATTTTCTTTCCGCCGAGCTTGAAGTGGTTCCGGCAGGACCGGCGAGGGATCTGGGCCTTGACCGGAGCATGGTCGCCGCTTACGGGCAGGATGACCGCGTCTGCGCCTATACTTCCCTGGACGCCTTTCTGAAGGTAACTGATCCGGAGTATACCAGCTGCTGCCTGCTGACGGATAAGGAGGAGATCGGCTCTGTCGGGGCGACCGGCGCGTGCTCCCATTTCTTTGAAAATACGGCGGCGGAGCTTCTGAACTGCTGCGGAGATTTTTCCGAACTGAAGCTGAGAAGATGCCTTGCGGCTTCCCGCATGCTCTCCTCGGATGTATCGGCCGCTTATGACCCGCTCTATGCGGAGGCTTATGAGAAGCGCAATTCCGCTTATTTCGGAAGAGGAATTGTGTTCAACAAATATACGGGCGCCCGCGGCAAGTCCGGGAGCAATGACGCGAACGCGGAATATGTCGGCTGGATCCGCAGGGCGATGGATGACAGAAAGGTTGCCTTCCAGACAGCGGAACTGGGCAGAGTCGACGTGGGCGGAGGCGGAACGATTGCTTATATTTCCGCCGCGTACGGTATGAATGTGGTGGACGCAGGCGTTGCGGTTCTGAACATGCACGCGCCGATGGAAGTCACCAGCAAGGCGGATATCTACGAGGCGAGAAACGCTTATATCGCTTTCCTGGAAGCGCAGGAATAATGCCCGGTCCTGCCTGACACAGAGATTGCGGAGAATTCCGGGCAGCGCGGAGCGGCTGTACGGATTATATCTGCAGGACGGATGAATACCGGAAAGAAAGCAGAGAGGGAAAACAGATCATGGAAGCATATGAGAGACTGCTGCGCTACGTCCGGGTCTGGACGACAAGCGATGAGAGCAGTACTGCGACCCCCAGCACGGAGCGTCAGTCTGACCTGGCCCGGATGCTGGAGGCGGAGATGAAGGAGATGGGCATCGCGGATGCCCGCATGGATGAGCATTGCTATGTATATGGAACGATTCCGGCGACACCGGGATATGAAGACAGGCCGCGGATCGGCTTTATTGCCCATCTGGACACGGCGCCGGATTTCAGCGGGGAAGGCGTGAAGCCGCAGCTGCATGAGAACTACGACGGAGGCGTCCTGCCGGTCGGCTGCGGGAATGTGCTGGACCCGGAGCTTTTTCCGCATCTGAAGGGACTGAAGGGCCATACGCTGATCACGACGGACGGTTCCACCCTGCTCGGCGCGGACGACAAGGCCGGGATCGCGGAGATCCTGACCATGGCGGAGCTTCTTCTGAAGACGGATATTCCGCACGGACAGGTGTCGCTTGCATTTACGCCGGATGAGGAGATTGGTTCCGGAGCGCACCTGCTTGATATTCCCGCGTTCGGGGCTGAGTACGCCTACACCGTGGACGGGGGGCAGCCCGGCGAGATCAATTTCGAGACTTTTAACGCGGCAGCGGCGGAGTTTGAGGTCCGCGGCGTGAGCGTGCATCCGGGCAGCGCGAAGGGGGTTATGGTCAATGCCGCTCTGGTGGCCATGGAGATCAATTCCATGCTGCCTTCGGCGGAGATTCCGGCAAAGACGGAGCATTACGAGGGATTTTTCCATCTGTGTTCGGTTGAGGGAAATGTGGAGAAAGCGGCTCTGAAATATATCGTCCGGGATCACTCCGCTTCTCATTTTGAGGCAAGACTTGAATGCCTGCAGCTGATCGAAAAGACTCTGAATGAAAAATACGGTGCGGGCACGGTCAGCCTGAGGGTCCGCCGCCAGTACCGCAATATGGAGGAGAAGATCCGGCCCTGCATGCACCTGGTCGATACGGCGAAAAAGGTCATGGAAAAGCTGGGCGTCACTCCCGATACGGAACCGGTCCGCGGCGGAACGGACGGCTCGGAACTCTCCTTCCGGGGCCTTCCCTGCCCGAATCTGGGAACGGGCGGCTACTGTTTCCACGGACCGCTGGAGCATATTTCGGTTGAAAATATGGACCTCTGCGTAAAGATCCTGCTCGGAATTGTGGAGGAATACGCACAGCACGGATGATCTGCTGCGGGCGCAATTCCAAGAAGGCAGGCATGTCTGTTCCGTCTGACCGGAAAGATATCAGGCAAGAAAACAGAACGGGGTTTCCGGCTCTCATTGTGTACGTTATGGGTATGCAATGGGAGCCTTTTCCTTCAGTATTCTTTTCACAGGGTAATTTTTCTCAAAAATAATCTGACAATTAATCTTCAGCTAATTCCGGGGTCACATTTTACACATAAAGCGGTGTTAGGATAGCGACCATCAACGAAAGGAAATGTGCTTTTGATTTGAAGGAGGTACTGATTATGAAGAAGAGAAATCTTGTCCTTTGCGGACTTTTATCTTTAACCCTGGCGGCACAGCTGATTATTCCGGCTTCAGCCGGAGAGAGCGCTTCTCAGGCAGAGACGGAACTGGCGAACGGCAAAATGACGGAAGGCGCTTCCGGAAGAGAAATGGGAACCCCGCCGGAAAAGCCGGATGGAGAAATGCCGAAGGGCGGCCCCGGAGGAGAAATGGGAACCCCGCCGGAAAAGCCGGATGGAGAAATGCCGAAGGGCGGTCCCGGAGGAGAAATGGGAACTCCGCCGGAGAAAGCGGACGGGGAGATGCCGCAGGGCGGTCCCGGAGGAGAAATGGGGACTCCGCCGGAGAAAGCGGACGGGGAGATGCCGGAAGGCGGCCCCGGTATGGGACATTCCGCGGAGAACGTCGAATATACGGCAGTGAATGAGTATGATTCCGGTGAGGCGGTTCTGGACGGTGAGACGATCGAATCGACAGGTACCGATGAGAACGCGGTCCTGGTTGACGGGGAAGACGCCAGCGTTACAGTTACGAATTCCACGGTAACCCGTTCGAGCGAGGACTCCGACTCCGGCAATACCTCCAGTTTCTACGGCAATGCCGCAGCCCTGCTGGCGACAGCCGGAGAACTGAAGATTTCGGATTCTGTCATCGAAAGTGATTCCGCCGGCGGAGCAGGAGCTTTTGCCTACGGAGACGGCACTGTATGGATTTCGGACTGTGAGATTACGACGAAGAAGGGAACCTCGGGCGGCGTACACGCGGCGGGAGGCGGAACCCTTTATGCTTCGAACCTGACGGTCAGCACGGAAGGCGGATCTTCCGCGGCGATCCGTTCGGACAGGGGCGGCGGAACGATGGTGATTGACGGCGGAACTTATACCACGTCCGGGACCGGTTCTCCGGCGATTTATTCCACCGCGGACATCAGCGTGCACAATGCTGTTCTGACGGCTGAAAATTCCGAAGCGGTCTGCATAGAGGGCCTTAACACGATCCGGCTTTTTGACTGTGACCTGACCGGAGATATGCCGGCAGACAATGAACAGAATGATGTGCTGTGGAACGTGATCGTCTATCAGTCCATGTCCGGTGATTCCCAGGAAGGAAACGGAACCTTTGAGATGGTCGGCGGTTCCGTTACTGCGAAGAACGGCGGCATGTTCTATACCACCAATACGGAGTCTACATTTATATTGAATGATGTCGATATCACATACGCCGACAACAGCGGTTTCTTCCTCCGCTGCACAGGCAACGCCAACGGGCGCGGCTGGGGACAGTCCGGCGCGAATGGGGCGGACTGCGCATTTACCGGCATTTCCCAGGAGATGGAGGGCGATGTGATCTGGGACCAGATCTCGCAGCTGGAATTCTATATGACGGAGGGAAGTACCCTGACAGGAGCGGCAGTCCGCGACGACACTTATTCGGGCGGCAGCGGAGACGGCTTCTGCAATCTCTATATTGACGGGACTTCTTCCTGGATTGTGACGGGAGACTCTGTCCTGACAAGCCTGTGCTGTATGGGAACTGTCATCGACGAAGAGGGGAATCCGGTCAGCATCGTCGGATCGGATGGAACTGTCTATGTGGAAGGCAGTTCCGCGTATACCGTCACAGTTGATACCTATACGGAGAATGCGGATCTTTCGGGCGCGTCTTCCGTGAACAGCTGGGAGGATTTCGCGGTAGAATTTATTTAACTGCTCATAGCCGTACCTGTCAGACATCCGGCCATCCGCACCGCGTATATATGCCGCTTTCCGGCAGATCATCAGAGCTTGTGGAGACTGCTGCCGACCTGCATAAAATTTCGCTTGACAGCGCATGTGATGGGTGGTATTATGCATTCAATTTAGTAATAATACGCGTTAACGTAATAACGCTCTAAACCGTTGAAGCGGAGATAAAGGTGTATATGATTGCACAGAGAGCCCGGGATGCTGAGATCCGGGTGAAACACAGTACATCAAATGGACCGCCGAGGGCGCTGTCAAAGAAGCTGCTTTTCCCCTCCGGATCCGGACCTGTTCCGAAACCGGCTGCAAAGTGGAAGCTTCGAGTATTCAGCGACGTGAAGTCATACGTCAGTTGACCGGGGTATTGATTTTAAGTACTCAAAGTGTGCAGGCTGGAAGGCCTGCAAAGCAGGGTGGCACCGCGGATAGAAGATTCGTCCCTGACAGAGGATAACTCTGCCGGGGACTTTTTTAATGTCAGAAAGACTGAAACATGGCTGCCATGACTGCAATCCGTCTCATTTTTGGAAAGGAGGGCTCACATGCTGATACGTCCATCATTTGAGGAAGCCGCCGCTTTTGCCGCTCCCGGATCCTTCCGGGTTGTGCCGGTAAGCTGTGAAATTCTGTCAGACAGCCGCACGCCTCTGGAGGTGCTCCGAATTCTGCAGAATGTGTCCGGCCACGTCTACCTTCTGGAGTCTGTTTCGGGGCACGAGAACTGGGGACGCTATACTTTTCTGGGATACGATCCGAAGTTTGATCTTACCTGTGTGGACGGCGTTCTGAAAACCGGTTCCCTGAAAATCAGAACCGGGGATCCCGGAGCTTTTATCCGCCAGGTGATCGAGGATTACCGGAGCCCCGCGCCGGATTACCTGCCGGCATTTACGGGCGGGCTTGTCGGATATTTCTCCTACGATTATCTCAAATACGCCGAGCCTTCCCTGAAGCTTGACGCAGGCGATACGGAAGGATTCATGGACGTCGATCTGATGCTGTTCGACAAGGTGATCTGTTTTGACAATTACCGGCAGAAGCTGATCCTGATTGTCAATATGTCCCTGAAGGATCCCGCCCTGCCGGCTCTGAAGGCGGAATATAACAAGGCTGTTCTGGAACTGAAGCACATGGCCGATCTGATCCGGAACGGGGAAATGGCTGACATTATTCCGGGGCGGATCTGCGGAGAGGTGAAGAGCCGTTTCTCAAAAGAGCAGTACTGCGGCATGGTGGAGAAAGCAAAGCGGTATATTTTCGAAGGGGATATCTTCCAGGTGGTTCTCTCCAACCGGCTGGAGGCGGAATATGAGGGAAGCCTGCTGAATACCTACCGTGTGCTGAGAACCGTGAATCCCTCCCCCTATATGTTTTATTTCGCAAGCTCCAGCCTGGAGGTAGCGGGCGCTTCCCCGGAGACGCTGGTGAAGCTGGAGGACGGGGTGCTGCATACATTTCCGCTGGCGGGGACCAGGCCGCGCGGGAAAAACCCGGAAGAGGATGACGCTCTGGAAAAGGACCTTCTGGCGGATCCGAAGGAGCTTGCCGAGCACAGCATGCTGGTGGATCTGGGCAGGAACGATATCGGGAAGGTATCAAAATTCGGATCGGTGGCGCTGGAAAAAGCCTTCCAGGTGGAGCGCTATTCCCATGTGATGCATATCGGGTCCACAGTGAGGGGCGAGATCAGAGAGGACCTGGACGCCCTGGACGCGATCGCTTCGATTCTTCCTGCCGGAACCCTGTCCGGGGCGCCGAAAATCCGGGCTGCGGAGATCATCAATGAGCTGGAGGACTGCAGGCGCGGGATATACGGCGGGGCTGTAGGCTATATCAGCCTGACAGGCAATATGGACATGTGCATCGCGATCCGGCTCGCCTACAAGAAAGACGGAAAAGTCTATATCCGCAGCGGCGCGGGGATTGTGGCGGATTCCGTTCCGGAAACGGAATTTCAGGAATCCCTGAATAAGGCGAAAGCCGTCCTGGTCTCGATGCAGATGGCCGAGGAGGAAGATCTGTAAACAGGCACGGAAATTCACGCGGTGAAGTCATCCGTCTGGCCCTGGCAATGTTGCAGCGGGCGCACGGCAGCTTAAGCTGCAGGACTTCATCTGTGCGGTTGCGGATCAGAGAGCAGAGGCACAGACGGGTGGCAGGCGCAGGGCGTGCCGCGGAAGCAGGATTCTCTGGAGACAGAATGCAGGGGCTCAGCCTCTGCCGGCAGGGAGGAAGGTCATGATAGTTATAATAGATAATTACGACAGTTTTTCCTACAACCTGTATCAGATGCTCGGGACCATTCAGCCCGATCTGAAAGTGATCCGGAACGACGCTTTTACAGTTGAGGAAATAGACCGGATGAATCCGGAGGGAATCATCCTTTCGCCCGGGCCGGGAAGGCCGGAGGACGCGGGCGTCTGCATTGAGCTGGTGCAGAAGCTGGGGCCCCGTTACCCGATTCTCGGGGTCTGTCTGGGCCATCAGGCAATCTGTACGGCTTACGGGGGCGTTGTCTCCTACGCGAAGGAGCTGATGCACGGGAAAGAATCTGAATGTGAGATCGATCCGGCCTGTCCCCTTTTTGCAGGACTGGACAGGAAAATCCGGGTCGGCAGGTATCATTCCCTTGCGGCGGTGGAGGAGACAATGCCGGAGTGTCTGAACGTTGTTGCCAGAACCGGAGACGGGGAAATCATGGCGGTAAAGCATGCGGAATATGACGTCTACGGCGTCCAGTTTCATCCGGAATCGATCCTGACCCCGGATGGCGGGAAAATACTTGGAAACTATTGTGAAATCACCGGGAAGATGCGGAAAAACGGACAGGAATGCCGGAAACTGCAGCTGTGACGCACGGGCGGGAACGCCGCAGAGTATAAACAGGAATCCTGAAACATTCAGTATATGACGGCGCGGCCGGACCGGCTTTCGGAACAGGCCGGCGCGGTAAAAGCAGAGAGATGAAAGGACTGTGCCGGCCGGTTCTGATACAGACCGGGGAAGAGAAAGAGGAAAACGACAGTTTCCGGGAGGAGAAATATGATTAAGGAAGCGATTATCAAGATTGTAGACAAAAAGGACCTGACCTATGACGAAGCATTTACCGTGATGACGGAGATTATGAGCGGGGAGACCTCCGCCACACAGAACGCCGCCTTTCTTGCGGCTCTGAGCACGAAGAGCACAGGAGCTGAGACGATCGATGAGATCTCCGGCTGCGCGGCGGCCATGCGCCAGAAGGCTGTCCAGCTGGAGCATCCGGGCATGGAAGTGCTTGAGATCGTCGGAACCGGCGGCGACAATGCCCATACCTTTAATATCTCAACGACTTCCGCTTTTATCCTTGCGGCGGGCGGCGTAAAAGTGGCCAAGCACGGAAACCGGGCGGCCAGTTCCCTGAGCGGGACGGCGGACTGCCTTGAGGCCCTGGGCGTGAACATTGCGCAGGATCCCGATCTGTGCAGGAGGCTGCTTGAGGAAGTGGGGATCTGCTTCATATTTGCCCAGAAATACCATACCTCCATGAAGTACGTCGGAGGAATCCGGAGAGAGCTTGGAATCCGCACGGTATTCAATATCCTCGGACCGCTGACCAACCCGGCTTCCCCCGAATACATGCTGCTCGGCGTCTACAATGAGCGTCTTGTCGCTCCGCTGGCCAAGGTTATGATGAGCCTGGGCGTTAAGAGCGGCATGGTGGTTTACGGTACGGACAATCTGGATGAAATCTCGGTCAGCGCGCCGACAACGATATGCGAATTCCGGGACGGCTACTACAGGGATCTTCTGATCCGGCCGGAGGATTTCGGCCTGAAGACCGCGCTGAAGGAGGAAGTGACCGGCGGCACGCCTGAGGAAAACGCGCAGACCACCAGGGACATCCTCAATGGAAAGATTACAGGCGCGAAGCGCGATATCGTACTGATGAATGCGGGAGCCGGGCTTTTCATTGCCGGCAAGGCGGACAGCATGGCGGCCGGCGTGAAGCTTGCGGCGGAACTGATTGACAGCGGAGCCGCATCGAAGAAGATCGATGAGTTCATTCGGGTGTCGAATTCCTGAGAAGGCAGCGGCGCTGAGCGGGCGCCCGCCGGACGGTCAATGTCCGCAGGAGTTTTCAGACTTCGTCCCGGCGAAGTATTGAAAAATGCCGCATCTTGCGGGAAAGCGGCCCGGCGGCGGAGAGAAACATTTTCACGGAGGAATTATGGCAGTGACAATTTTGGACCAGCTGGCAGATTACGCGCGGCTGCGGGTAGAAAAAGCGAAGGAGAAGATCTCCGCGGAAGAGATGAAAGAGAAGGCGCTTTCGCTGGCGGCTGCTGACCGGGAAGAATCATTCCGCTTCGAGAAGGCGCTGAGCGGGCCGGAACTGAGCTTCATCTGCGAGTGCAAGAAAGCTTCCCCGTCGAAAGGGCTGATTGCCCCGGATTTTCCGTATGCGGAGATTGCCGTGGAATATGAGAAAGCCGGAGCGGACTGTATTTCAGTGCTGACGGAGCCGAAATGGTTTCTGGGGGAGAACCGTTTTCTGGACGAGATCGCCCGGAACGTCCGGATTCCCTGCCTGCGCAAGGATTTTACGGTGGATCCCTACATGATCTACGAGGCGAAGACGCTCGGGGCATCCGCGGTTCTCCTGATCTGTTCGATCCTTGAGCTTCCGGAGCTGGAAGCGTATATCCGGATTGCGGATTCCCTCGGGCTGTCCGCCCTGGTGGAAGCGCACGACGCGGCGGAGATCCGGGATGCGATTAAGGCCGGAGCCCGGATCATCGGCGTCAATAACCGGAACCTGAAAGATTTTACGGTGGACGCGGGAAATTCCCTGACGCTCCGGGAAGAGGTTCCGGAGGGAATCCTCTTTGTGGCGGAGAGCGGCATAAAGTCGGCGGAAGATGTCGAAGCGCTCCGCAGAGCCGGAGTGGACGCCTGCCTGGTGGGGGAGACCCTGATGCGGGCTTCCGATAAAAAAGCAAAACTTATGGAACTGAAAGGCGGTCCGCGCGCTTAGAAGCTGCGGGTGACCGGGGCCTTCTGCCGGAAACGGCGGCAGTTGGGAAGAATGGTTTTTCGCGACAGGCCATACTGCCGGAAGAAAGCAGTCTGTATCATAGGAAAGGGGTGAATACAGATGGCAGCGGGGATCCGAATCAAGATCTGCGGGCTGATGCGCCCGGAGGATATTCTGTATGTGAACCGGGTGCGGGCTGACTACGCCGGCTTTATCCTGGCAGAGGGAAGAAGGCGGACGCTGGACCGGGAGCGGGTAAAGGAACTCGCGGCTGATCTTGCGCCGGGAATTCTGAAAACCGGCGTGTTTGTAAACCAGGATCCGGACTGGATCGCGGAGACGGTCAGGATAACAGGTATTGACGCCGTGCAGCTCCACGGAAGCGAGACAGAGAAAGAGATCCTGTATCTCCGGAAGCTTCTGGATGAGGGGCCGGGAAAACAATGCAGGATTGTCAGGGCTTTCCGGGTCGAAGGACCGGAGGATATCCTGAGGGCGGAGGAGAGCAGCGCGGACCTGGTTCTTCTTGATCACGGAGCGGGGGGCAGCGGGGAAGCATTTGACTGGTCCCTGGCCGGAAAAGCCGGCCGCCCGTTCTTCCTTGCGGGCGGCCTGGACGCGGAAAATGTGCAGGAGGCGATCCGCCTGCTGAAACCCTGGGCGGTAGACGTCTCTTCCGGGGTGGAAAGCGGCGGAAAGAAGGATCCGGAGAAGATAAGGAAGTTCACGGAAGCGGTAAGAAACTGTCAGATATGATTCTTTCGGTAAATCAACCCAGCGGTAAAGCCGGAGCCTGTTTGCCGGGATTGCCCGGTGGATGGAAATACAGCAGAGATCAGTATTATTTATGGAGGAGAGTATGGCACAGTCAAAAGGAAGATTCGGAGCGTTCGGAGGCCAGTATATTCCGGAAACGCTCATGAACGCGGTGGAGGAACTGGATCAGGCCTACCTGCGCTGGAAGGATGATCCCGGTTTTAATGAGGAACTCTCTGTGCTTTTTAATGAGTACGCGAACCGTCCCAGCCGCCTGTACTATGCGCGGAAAATGACGGAGGACCTTGGCGGGGCGAAGATTTATCTGAAGAGGGAGGACCTGAATTTCACGGGCGCCCACAAGGTTAACAATGTACTCGGGCAGGCGCTTCTGGCGAAGAAGATGGGAAAGACCCGCCTGATCGCGGAGACGGGCGCCGGCCAGCACGGGGTGGCGACAGCTACGGCGGCCGCCCTGTTCGGGATGGAATGCGTTGTCTTTATGGGTAAAGTGGACGTGGAGCGGCAGGCTTTGAACGTCTATAAGATGAGGCTGCTGGGGGCGAAGGTGGTTCCGGTTACAAGCGGTACCGCCACTCTGAAGGACGCCGTGTCCGAGGCGATGCGCGAGTGGACAAACCGGGTCAGCGACACCCATTACTGCCTGGGTTCCGTCATGGGGCCGCATCCGTTTCCGACCATTGTCCGTGATTTCCAGGCCGTGATTTCCCGGGAAACGAAGCAGCAGATTCTTAAGAGGGAAGGCAGGCTTCCGGACGCGGTGCTGGCCTGTGTCGGCGGCGGTTCGAACGCCATCGGGTCCTTCTATCATTTTATTGACGATAAGGATGTGCGCCTGATCGGCTGCGAGGCGGCAGGGCGCGGCATCGACACCTTTGAGACTGCGGCGACGGTCAATACCGGAAGGCTGGGAATCTTCCACGGCATGAAATCGCTGTTCTGCCAGAATGAGTACGGGCAGATCGCCCCGGTTTATTCGATTTCCGCCGGACTGGATTATCCGGGAATCGGACCGGAGCACGCATGGCTGCATTCCATCGGCCGGGCGGAATATGTGCCGGTTACGGACGAGGAGGCTGTACAGGCATTTGAATATATGAGCCGGATGGAGGGAATCATCCCGGCGATCGAATCGGCACACGCGGTCGCCCATGCGCTGAAGATCGCTCCGCAGATGTCGCCGGATCAGATCATGGTTATTACGATATCCGGGCGCGGCGATAAGGACTGCGCGGCGGTAGCCCGCTACAGAGGGGAGGAAATTGAAGGATGAGCAGAATCAGGGAAGCATTTGCGCACGGGAAAGCATTTATCCCCTTCGTTACGGCAGGATATCCGGATCTTGAGACGACGGGAAAAATACTGCTCGCGGCCCAGGAGGCAGGGGCGGATCTGATCGAGCTGGGGATCCCCTTCTCCGATCCTACGGCTGAGGGCCCCGTGATCCAGACGGCGAATGTAAAGGCGCTTGAGGGCGGCGTGACGACGGACCGGATTTTTGAATTTGTGGAACAGATCCGCGGACAGATCCATGTACCGCTGGTTTTCATGACCTATGCCAACGTGATCTATTCTTACGGAAAGGACGGAAGCGACGGTTTCTGCAGAAGATGCAGAGATGTCGGTATCGACGGACTGATTATTGCGGACGTCCCCTTTGAGGAAAAGGAAGAGTTTGATCTTCCATGCAAAAAGTACGGCCTGGATTTCATCAGCATGATCGCTCCTACCAGCGAGGACCGCATTCAGAAAATCGCCAGCCAGGCGGACGGCTTTATCTATGTCGTGTCTTCCATGGGCGTGACGGGCGTGCGGAGCGAGATCACTACCGATATCGGGGCTATCACGGAAAGAATCCGGGAAGTCACGGACGTACCCTGCGCGGTCGGATTCGGGATCTCGACGCCTGAACAGGCTGCCAGGATGGCCTCCTGTTCGGACGGCGCGATTGTCGGATCGGCGATCATCCGCCTGATCAGCCGCTGGGGCAAAGACGCGGCTCCGGAGGTGGGCAAATATATCAGAAGCATGAAAGAAGCTGTAGAGGCGGCCGGGTCCTGAACCGGCCGCTTCTTTCCTTCAGGGTGCAGTTCTGACTGCGCCGGCCTTCAGGAAAAACGGCAGCGGATGCCGCTGCTGAAGAACGCGAACGACTTTTGCCTTGTGCGGGAGCTCTCTTTCGGGTATACTGAAATGCAGTTTTGCCGGTACTGCGCCTGTCCGGCGGGCGGCTGCAGCACGGCAGGAACGCGGAATGTAATTACTATCTGGATTCAGGGAATGCTGATCTGTTCTGATACAGGATTTTTGAAAGCTCAGCTGCAGCATTTCCATTCACAGTGACCGGGAGGCCGCAGATGAAACGGAATGTATCGGTTGAGGAGATTTCCGACGGCCGCTTTTACAGAGCTTCCGATCTGGTGAAGATCGGTACCGGAGGCTGCAGGAACTGCCATGACTGCTGCAGTATGGGCCCTGTCATCCTTCTGGATCCTTACGATGTATATGAGCTGGAGCGCGGACTGAAAGAACCGTTTTCACAGGCATTGGACCGGACTGCGGAGCTGATCCTCTCCGACGGCCTGATCCTTCCCGCGCTGAAGATGCAGACGGACGCCGCCGGCAGGGAGAAAATGCTGTGTCCCTGGCTGGACGGGGATGGGAGATGCGTAATTCACGCCTTCCGCCCTGGAATCTGCCGCCTGTATCCCCTGGGCAGAAACTGGGAAAACGGCGATTTTTCCTATATTCTGCAGGTCGGGGAATGTACGCACTGCGACGGATCCAAGGTGAAGATCAAAAAATGGCTTGGAATTCCCGACCTTGGCAGTTATGAGGAATTCTGCAGACTCTGGCACAGTTTCCTTGAGAAGGCGCGGCAGACAGCGGATTCCCTGGAAGCGGATAAAATATCCGGGGGAGGGACCGCTGAAGATGGGAAGCTTTCGGGCGCCCGGAGGAATTCCGGTCAGGGAGACGCGGCAGGAGCCGGAGCTGATCCGGGCAAAGCCGCAAATTATCCGGCAGGGAGCCCGGTACGCAGGCAGATCTGCATGGATCTGCTGAAACGGTTTTATCTGACGCCCTGGGATACCGGAGCTTCTTTTTACGGGCAGTTCCGTGAACGGCTGTCTGAGGGACTGCGCGCGCTGGGGTACAGCGGCTGAGTAAACCGGGCTTTTCTGTGCCGCCGGTCAGGCTGCGCCGGGGCACGGCGGCTGAGTAAACCGTGCTTTTCCGTGCCGCCGGTCAGGCTGCGCTGAGGCATGGTTGAGTAAACCGTGCTTTTCCGTGCCGCCGGTCAGGCTGCGCTGAGGCATGGCTGAGTAAACCGGGCTTTTCCGGCTGCCGGAGGGTACTGCGGGCGGAATGGTCTATGGGAGAGAACATGAAGGAACGATATGAAAAATACAGGGAGATCATTGTCTATCTGATCACGGGGGTTCTGACGACAATTCTGAACTGGGCCTGCTACGGCCTGGGCGTGTCCGTATTTCACTGGCCGGTATTTGTCTCAAACCTGATCGCCTGGATCGCGGCAGTGATCTTTGCCTATGTGACCAATAAAATCTATGTGTTCCGGAGCAGAAACTGGAACCCGGGCTTTGTCGTCCGCGAAGCTGCCATGTTCACCAGCGGGCGGATCGTGACGGGAGTTCTTGAGATCGTCGCGGTCCCCCTTCTGGTCAGTCTTGGCCTCAGGCAGCCGGTGTTCGGCGTGGAGGGCATGTTTGCCAAAGTGCTGGTTTCCGTTATCGTGACGATTCTGAATTATGTGTTTTCAAAGATGATTGTGTTCCGGTATAAATGAGCCGGCATTTGTGCCGCGGCGACGGATTCCGGCCGGCACGGACGGATATAATATGGAAAGAGGCCTGCTTCCGGTGAAACCCCGGAGGCGTGCATGCAGTGAGAAGGAGCGGCGGATATGTCTCTGCTGTCAGTTGTAATTCCTTCCTTTAATGAGGAAGCGGTGCTGCCCCGCACAGTGCAGGTGCTGTCGGAGCTTTTGAAAAACGAGAATATTTCTTACGAGCTCATTTTCGTGGACGACGGTTCCCGGGATGCCACCTGGGAAAAGATCCTGAATGCGCACGCAAAGGATGAAAATGTGCATGGAGTTCATTTCTCCAGAAATTTCGGCAAAGAAGCAGCCATTTTCGCCGGGCTTTCTGCAGCGAAGGGCGACTGCGCCGCGGTGATGGACTGTGATCTCCAGCATCCCCCTGCAGCTCTGCTGCAGATGTACCGGCTGTGGGAACAGGGCTATGAGGTGGTCGAGGGCGTGAAGAGAAGCCGAGGACAGGAAAGCGGGAGCCACAGGGCGGCTACGGGGATCTTCTACCGGATCATGTCAAAGGCGACCGGGATCGATATGTCCCGGGCATCGGATTTTAAGCTGCTTGACCGCAGGGCTGTGGACAGCCTGCTGGACATGCCCGAGCACAGCGCCTTCTTCCGGGCTATGAGTTTCTGGATCGGCTTTAACCGGACGCAGCTGGAGTATGATGTGATGGAACGGGAGGCAGGCAGTTCAAAATGGTCCACCTGGTCCCTGATCCGCTATGCGCTTAACAATATTGCCGGTTATTCCGCGATGCCCATGCAGCTGGTGACAGGCGCGGGAGTCGTTGTGTTCCTGCTGGCCATTGTCCTGGGCATCCAGACTCTGGCACGCTATTTCAGCGGCCATGCGGTGGAAGGTTTTACAACGGTCATTCTGCTGATTCTCATGATCGGCAGCATTATCATGATTTCGCTGGGAATTACGGGCTATTATATTGCCCGCATTTATGAGGAAGTGAAGAGGAGGCCAAGATATATCATCTCCCGCACGGTGTAAAACCGGTTTTTCCGGAAAATGCGGGTGGGAGGGCGCCTTGTTTCTATAATCAGATGGTACAGAAGCAGGCGGATTGCACTGAAAACACCGGCCTGATGACGGCTGTATAAGTGAAATACTTGTGAAAACTGCAGATTTCGTATTGTTTGCGAAAAATGAAACTGCTATAATACTTCGCGTGATTAGATCCACTGAACTATGACAGCAGCCCGTATGGCGGGCACCGGTGTTTCTCAGAATTATTTGGAGTAATGTAAAAAAATGAGCAGCAAAGAAACAAAAGAAGAAAAAACCAGTGCGGATAACGCCCCGGTTTCTCACGAGAAGGCAGAGACGAAAGGACTGAAAACTGCCCCTGCGGAAAAACTCCGGTGGAAGGTTATCCGCTTTCTTATGTATTTTGTGATGTTCTTTTTCCTCATCGCGGGCAGAACCGCGGAGTGGGCGCTGGACGAATGGGGGGATCTCACGCTGGATGAGATCATGTTCACCCTGACGCAGCCTCTGAAAGGGACAGATTCCGGAATTATTATCAACTATCTCCTATACGCGGTGCTTCCCGCCCTGCTGATTCTCCTTGCGGCGGCATACATCCGGCGGTTTGTCCTGAACGGAAGAAGGATGACGGAGAAGCAGACGGGCAGGGCTTTCGCGGTTCTGAGAAGATGGTTCCTTCCGGTGTGCATGATTGCAGCAGTCCTGTTCGGTGTCTTTCAGATTCACCGTTTCTGGATCAGAATGGGCATCTCTTCCCATATAAACAGCCTGGGAGAGCAGTCTACCTATATTGAAGACAATTACGTTGATCCGGCGAAGACGACGCTGACCTTCCCGGAAAAGAAGAGAAATCTGATCTATATTTTCCTGGAGTCGGTGGAGGTCTCCTATGCGGATAAGGAAAGCGGCGGACTGTTCGACGAGAACTATATTCCGAAGCTGACCGCGCTTTCGAAGGAAAATGAAAACTTCTCCGGGTCGGACAGCAGTGTCCTGAACGGCGGGAATTCTCTCAAATACTGTACCTGGACCATGGGCGGCATGTGGGCCGCGACCAGCGGACTGCCGCTGAAGATTCCGATCGAGATCAACGGCGTCGGAACCAATTTCATGAATACCCAGGATTCGTTCTTTACCAATCTGACCTGCCTGGGCGATATTCTGCAGGCGCAGGGGTATCAGATGGATATGTGCTTCGGCTCTGACGCGACCTTCGGAGGCCGGCGGCTCTGCTTTACCGAACACGGGAAGTACAATTTCCATGACTGGGTCTACTATACCGGCGAAGGCGGGAAGCTGCCTTCGGATTATAAGGTATGGTGGGGATTTGAGGATGAGAAGCTGTTTGAATACGCGAAGGAGCGGCTGACGGATCTGGCGTCGGGCGGCGAACCCTTTGATTTCACGCTTCTTACGGTTGATACGCATTATCCGGAAGGATATGTCTGCCGTCTGTGCGGAGATGAATATAACAGCCAGTACGCCAACGTAATCGCATGCTCCGACACACAGGTTACGGAGTTCCTTGACTGGTGCAGGGAGCAGGACTGGTATGATAATACGACCATCGTCCTCTCCGGCGACCATCCGACCATGAATAAGGAATTCTGTGCGGACGCCGCCTTTGACTACCGCAGGAAGGTCTATACCTGCTATCTGAATTCGGCGGTGGAACCGGTCCGCGACGATTTCCGGGAGTACGCGACCATCGACAATTTCCCGACGACCCTCGCGGCCATGGGAGTTGAGATCGAGGGCGACCGGCTCGGACTTGGCACGAACCTGTTCTCAGACCAGGATACTCTGGTGGAGCGGGACGGGCTTGATTATGTCAATACAGAGCTGCAGAAGGCTTCCGCATGGATGGATGAACAGTCCGACCTGAAGGAAGTGAAGGCGGATATCAAGTACGGCAACTATGATCCGGAGACTCAGACCATCAAAGTCACGCTGTCGAATGTGACCAGCGACCAGGTTGACGGCTTCAGGACCTCCCTGCATATGTACGGCTACACCGTGAATGGTTCGGACTATGTTTCCTGGACAAACTCGGAGGAAGTCAAACCGGGCGTCCATGTCGTGACGATCCATATCCCGACGCAGAAGGCATTCGACGGACGGATCAAGGTCCAGCCTCACTGCCTGATTGACGGAGTTCGGGGTATTCACCTGTCCACGCATTACTGGTATCTGAAATATGATGCGGGCGGAGGCAATGCGGAGTCCTACCAGTGCAACAAGTATGGGGAAAAGCTGCCGGAACCGACTTTTTCAGATAAGGTGAAAGACTGGTTTGAAGGTCTGTTTCATAAATAAGGGCTGAGGGCGCCCGAAAAGATGGAAATCCGGGCAGGCCTTCGAAAAGGCAGGAGAAAAGACGGAACTTCTGACAGGCTTTCGAAAAACCGGAGAAAAGACCTGGACGCCTGAAAGAAGGAAAGAGAAAACATTAAGAAGGACCCGGGACGTGATGTTCCGGGTCCTTTTGAAATGATCTGACAATACAGAAGCTGTGAATTCAGAGAAAACGGATGGTCCGCGGATTCGCGGCTCCCTCTTACAGCTTCAGTCCCTTGAGCAGGGAACCCAGGCTGGTTCCGATCTCTTTGCTCTCAGGCAGCTTGAAGGTTGCTTCCACAACCTCTTCCGCAGGAGCATCTTCTTCAAGGGCTTTCATGCTCAGACTGAGCTTTCCGTCCTTGACTGCGATGACCTTGACCTTAACCTTGTCGCCTTCTTTCAGAACTTCAGAAGGAGTCTTGATCCTGCGGTTCACGATCTGGGAGACATGGAGCAGTCCGCTCAGACCTTTGCCGAGGTTGATAAATGCGCCGTAATCCTTGATTGTCTCTACGGTTCCTTCTGTTACAAGGCCGGGCTGGACGTTCGAAATCCGTGTCCTGCGCTCCTCGGCTTCTTTCTCGCGAAGGATCTCTTTCGCGGAGAGAACGAGTTTGCTGCCTTCTTCCTGGGCGGTGATGACGCGCGCCTCGATGCTCTTGCCGAGCCAGTCGTTCAGGTCGTTCTCCTCAACGTAGCCAAGGCTGAGCTTGGATGCGGGGATGAAGGCGCGGATGCCTTCCAGACTGGCGATGGCTCCGCCTTTGGTAATGCCGCTGATCCGGACTGTCACACTGTCTTTGCTGTCCTTCAGGCTCCTGAGGCGTTCCCAGGCTGCGAGCGTCGCGGCTTCCTTCATGGAAAGAAGGATGTGACCGTGTCCGTCGTCGGTGCGGATAACGGTAGCTTCGATCGGCTGTCCGACTTTGATG
The DNA here is from genome assembly GCA_902779575.1 of uncultured Lachnospiraceae bacterium. GTDB lineage: Bacteria > Bacillota > Clostridia > Lachnospirales > Lachnospiraceae > Porcincola. The sequence goes on along the minus strand of CACZBW010000002.1, from coordinate 71,819 downwards.
CGCTCCTGGATGTTATAATCCGGGTCGTCACTGATATCTTCCCTGCGGATGATGCCGTCTGTGTAATAGCTGATATCGACGGTGATCTTGTCCTCGTCAACTCCGATGACTGTTCCGGTGATCTTGTCACCTTCGTTGATCTGGCGGAAGGAAGCATTCAGCTCCGCCTCGTAATCAGCCATGCTCTCTGCTTTTTCCTCTGCGCCGGCGACTGCCGGGACGGGAATGCTGGCGGCTTCTTCTGCCGCTTCGGGAGTATCCGCGGCGGTTTCAGCTGCCGCATCGACAGCTTCGCCGGCGGCTTCCGCAGCGGCTTCAACAGCTTCTGCTGCTGTATCAGAGGCTTCCGCAGCGCACTCAGCTGCTTTGTTGATTGCTTCTTCTGCCGCTTCGGCGGCGGTTGCTGCAGCTTCAGTTACAGGTGTTTTCATTTCCTCTTCCATATTAATATGGCCTCCTCCGTTCATACTGTTTCTGAGTATAACACAAATGGACTGCAAGGTGCAGAGAAAATAGGCTTATAACCAAGTTTTTGTGACGATTCATCATCTTCGATCCGGCAGGATGCTGATCATCCGTGTTTTCTCCTCATGCGGTATCTGTGATGTTCCTGTCCCGGCATGTCCGGCTTTCCTGCGCCGCAGCCCGCACCGCGGGGCTCAGAAAAAGGTTTTCTTAGCGGGCAAGGGGTGCTATAATAGGCCAAATAGACAAAGAGGCGGAAGATGAAGACAATATTTGCGGATATGACGCGCGGAATCGATGAACAGATGATCAGCCGCGCCGGGAGAATTCTTCTGGACGGAGGACTTGTTGCCTTTCCGACGGAGACAGTATACGGGCTGGGGGGGAATGCCCTGGATGCGGAGGCTTCCGGCAGGATCTATGCGGCTAAGGGCAGACCGTCCGATAACCCGCTGATTGTTCATATAGCGGAATTTGGGGATCTTCAGAAGATCGTCCGCTCGGTTCCCGAAACTGCGGTGATCCTCGGCCGGGCTTTCTGGCCGGGGCCGCTGACGATGATTCTGGAAAAAAATGAAACCGTGCCGCAGGCAACGACGGGAGGCCTTGATACGGTGGCGGTAAGGATGCCGGACCATCCCGTTGCCCGGGCTCTGATCAGGGCAGGCGGCGGCTACGTGGCGGCCCCCAGCGCCAACACTTCGGGACGGCCAAGTCCGACGAAGGCGGAACATGTCGCGGAAGATCTTGACGGGAAGATTGATATGATCATAGACGGGGGACCGGTCGGGATCGGCCTCGAATCAACAATCATCGATCTCACCGAAGAGATCCCCATGGTTTTAAGACCGGGCTTCATCAGTCTTGAGATGCTCAGAGAGCTGCTCGGGGAGGTCCGGATGGATCCCGGGCTCCGCAGTGCGGACCCCTCCTTCAGACCGAAGGCGCCCGGTATGAAATACCGGCATTATGCCCCGAAAGCGGATCTGACGATCGTGGAGGGAAGCCAGGAAAAGGTACAGGAAGCCATCCGGCGGCTGGCCAGGGAGAAGAAGGCGGCCGGCGAAAAGGTCGGCATTATTGCGACGGATGAGAGCGCGGCGCTGTATGAAGACGGGATTGTGAAAAGCGCGGGCAGCAGGCAGAATGAGATTACCATAGCGATGCATCTTTACAGCATCCTGCGTGAATTCGATGAATTGAAAGTCAGTGTGATTTATTCAGAGGCTTTTGAGACGCCTCAGATGGGTCAGGCAATCATGAACCGGCTGATCAAAGCTGCCGGGCATCATGTCATTCATGTTTGATGTGAAGGAGTTTTACTGTCGTGAACCATTATGATAAACTGATCTTTGTCAGCAGAAGCGATACTGCGACAAGTCCGATGGCGGAGGCGATCCTCCAGAAACAGTTTTATCTGGAGGATATCCTGATCTCTTCCAAAGGTCTGGTTGTACTCTTTCCGGAACCGATCAATCCCAAGGCGGAGGCGATTCTGGCCAGTCATTCCCTCAGCATGAAAAGTCATATGAGCGAGCAGCTGGAGGAAGAAGATTTCGATCCCAGAACGTTGATTCTGACGATGGACAGGGAGCAGAAGGACAAACTGCTGAGAGAGCATGAGCTGGCGCAGAATGTATTTACACTGGCAGAGTATATCCAGGCCGATGAGGACATTCCGGATCCCTATGGCGGATCGCTGAGCGATTATGGCAGGTGCTATGATATCCTGAACGGGCAGATCGCCAGGCTGACCTATATCCTGAAAGCGGAGGAGCGCACCCAGGAGGAGATCGCGAAGTCGCTGCAGCGGTATTATTAAACGGGTTCAAAGGTTTCGCCCCGGGCCGGCTTTCCGGGCGCCGGGGGAGGAAGCCTCTTTATTTATGAAGGGCGATTTTACAGTATCTGATTGAAGGAGGGACATCATGTCAAATGTAACAGTATTGGATCATCCGCTGATTCAGCATAAGGTGGGCATTATCCGGAGAAAAGAAGTGGGAACGAGAGATTTCCGTTCGATTATCTCCGAGATCGCAGGTTTTATGTGCTATGAAGCGACCAGGGATCTGAAGCTGAAAGATGTTGAAATTGAAACTCCGATCTGCAAGGCTGTCGTAAAGGAACTTTCCGGCAGAAAGCTGGCCGTCGTTCCGGTTCTGCGCGCGGGACTCGGCATGGTGGACGGCATCCTGAATCTGATTCCCGCGGCAAAGGTGGGGCATATCGGTCTCTACCGGGATCCGGAGACGCTGGAGCCTGTTGAATATTACTGCAAGCTGCCGGCAGACTGCGATGAGAGAGAAGTATTCGTGGTAGATCCGATGCTGGCGACGGGCGGTTCGGCTTCCGCGGCGATCACCCTCCTCAAGGAACACGGCTGCAGGCATATCCGCCTTATGAATATCATAGCGGCTCCGGTAGGCGTGGAGCGCCTTCAGAAGGATCATCCGGATGTGGACATCTATATTGCCGCGCTGGACGACCATCTCAATGAGCACGGTTATATCGTTCCCGGTCTGGGCGATGCCGGCGACCGTATTTTCGGTACCAAATGATTTTTCTGCGGCAGGCTGCCCGGCGGCCTGCCGTTTTGAGTGACAGAGCCGGAAGGGGCGGCTGTACACGCATAGGAAGGCATCCGCACTCCGGCGGACAGATGGCAGTTCCGCTTCGGGAAGCAGAAATCCGCCATAGCCGCGTACCGGATGCAGAAAGCGGAGAATGACGCAGGGAGGAAGCAGACAGATGAGTGACAAGAGAAAAGATTACATCTCATGGGATGAGTATTTTATGGGAGTGGCGCAGCTGGCCGGACTCAGGTCCAAGGATCCGAATACGCAGGTGGGGGCCTGCATCGTGAGCCCGGACAACAAGATCCTGTCCATGGGCTACAATGGCCTGCCGCTGGGCTGTTCCGATGATGAATTCCCCTGGGCCAGGGAAGGGGAGACGCTGGAGACCAAGTATCCCTTCACGGTTCACAGCGAACTGAACGCGATTCTGAATTACCGGGGCGGCACCCTGGAAGGCGCGAAGATCTATGTCACCCTGTTCCCCTGCAATGAATGCGCAAAGGCGATCATCCAGTCCGGCATCAAGACGGTGATCTACTGTGAGGATAAATACAGTGATACACCTGGCGTGATCGCTTCCAAGCGGATGTTCAACTCCGCGGGGGTGCGTTACGTCAGATACCAGCCGACGGGCAGGGAGATCAGTATCCGCCTGTAAGAAGAAAAAGCGGCGCCGGCCGATGTTCCCCTTTCCGGGCCTTTCCGGGAGAGAGAACTTCGGCCGGCGCTTTTTGCGCGATATCATGGGCCTCACGTCAGAGACGGAAGCAGGCTGCCTGCCGTCTGCCCGCAAAAGCCGGAATCAGATGCCTTTACATGCCGCCTGCTTTGCGCACACAGGCTTTCTCAGCTTCGATCAGGGCACTTCTGAGACCTTTTTCCTCGAGGACCCGGACTGCTTCCATGGTTGTACCGCCGGGGGAGCAGACCATGTCTTTGAGCGCGCCCGGATGAAGCCCTGTCTCAAGGACCATCTTTGCAGAACCGAGCACTGCCTGGGCGGCAAAGCGGTAAGCCTTGTCCCGCGGCATGCCGTCCGCGACCGCGCCGTCCGCCATGGCTTCGATTATAAGAAATACATAGGCCGGGGAACTCCCGGAGACAGCAGTCACAACATCCATGAGCCGTTCCGGTACCACTTCCGCTTTCCCGAAGCATTCGAAAATGCTTACCGCAAGCTTAAGATCCTCTTCTGTCACATAGTCTCCGGGACAAAGCCCGGCCATCCCTTCCCCTACCATGGCGGGAGTGTTGGGCATGGAACGGATGATCTTCCTTTTTCCGCCGAACTGCTCCGATAGCCATGCAAGGGTTTTTCCCGGGGCAATGGATATGATGAGGGTGTCAGGAGCGGCATCGTCCCGCACTTCCCGGATGACTTCCTCATAATACTGCGGTTTGACAGCCAGAAACAGGACGTCGGAAGATCCCGCGCACTCCCTGTCTGACAGACAGCGGATGCCGAGCTCTTCCCGGATTTTTGCCTGCGTAGCCGCGCTTGGCGCCGCCGCGGACAATTCTTCCGCGCTGCACAGTCCCGCGCCGAGAATTCCGCGGATCATGGCGGACGCCATATTGCCGCAGCCGATAAAGCCGATTTTCATATTTTTTCCTCCCTGATTATACCCCTTCCGCCGGGCGGATCTTCCGATGCGGAACCGGCGTGCGAACCGGCGTCTGAAGAACCGGAAGCGGCCCGCCCGGTTGTATGAACATGCGGGCGTATACACTATATGGGGTACCTTTTCATTGTTGTTTCTATAATATTCCAAGCGTTTTTCTGAGTCAAGAGAGGGCATTTTTCATGAAAATCCGCATTCGGGATTTTCTTTCTTGACAGTGTTTTGGGATGCGAGTAATATTTAATCGAAGCGTAATAAAATCGTAATTAAAATTGTCAGATCTTATCAGACTTTTACAGGGAATTTTTTAATAATTCATTAAGCAGTGGGAGGCTTTTATGAAACAGAAACTGACCGTCACGGTATTGCTTGCGGCGCTTGTACTGACGCTTGCTCCGGTATCAGCCAGGGCTGACTGGGTTAAGACTTCAGGCGGCACGAAGTATGAGAAGGGCGGATCCTACGTAACCGGTTTTGCGGAGATTGACGGTTCCTATTATTACTTTGATATGAACGGGATCATGCAGACCGGAATCGTGAAGATGTCAGACGGCAGTCTCTACTGCTTTGATTCAAAAACCGGTGAAGCCGAGGAAGGCTGGGTCAACATCGGCTCCGACAAGTATTATGCGGATGAAGACGGCGAGCTGGCAACCGGCCTTGTACAGATCGGTTCTGCTGTTTATTATTTCGGGAGCGACGGCCGCATGGCCCGCAAGACCCTGATAAAGAATCCGGAAGACGGCTATAAGTATTTCCTGAAAAAGAATGGGAAAGCTGCGAAAAACCGCTGGGTGACATACGAGAAGCAGTACTATTATGTGGGTTCCGATTTCCGCGTGGTGACGGACGATTATGTTGACGGCTACTATGTGGATGCGGAAGGAGTCAGAGGCGGAAGCGCGGTTGCCAAGGAAGGCGATGACCTCAGCTATTCCGCTGTTGAGGAGGATGTCGTCGATTACGGCGATACAACAGGCGCGGATATTGCGGAATACGCGGTTCAGTTTGTGGGCAATCCGTATGTATACGGCGGAACCAGCCTGACGAGCGGCGCGGACTGCTCCGGTTTTGCCTTTGCGGTATTCAAGCATTTCGGTATTTCCCTCCTTCGTACGGCGAATGAGCAGATGAAGGGTCCGTCCCAGGCACAGATCAGCAGCGGATATACCAGCGGCTTCTCTGTAGCGAAGGCTGACCTTCAGCCCGGAGATCTGGTATTCTACGGAGCCAGCGGATATTCTTCCCATGTGGCGATCTACATCGGGAATGATGAAGTGGTACACGCCGTCAATTCCCAGACCGGCATCAAGATTACTTCGATCACACATACAGGAGTTCCGATCAAGTACATGAGATACTGGTCCTGATTGGACAGAGGCATTTTATAAAGCAGAAGATAAGCCGCAGCGGTTTTGCTGCGGCTTTTTGCTGTGAATCATGTAACTGTTCACAGCACCGCCCCTAAGCCGCAGACAATCCGTGCTGTGCATGTATGCCGTATCTTTGATACTCCGGTCTGCGGCTTTGAGGGATGTGAATCGTTACCTTTTTTAGAAAAATTTAATACATGCAGCCGTGACATGGTGTATAATAGTTTCAAATCGTCTGTTGACGATTTCTGTTGGTGCGGGAAAGGGCACCGGGGAGCGGCGGCCGGCCGGGGGATGAAAAGGACCGGTCCGCAAATGTCTGATACACAATAAGGGGTAGGATCATGAGAAAAGTTTCCAATCTGGTTGTCGGGCTGCTCGCGGCAGGCGTATGCATCCTGATCACATACCTGACACTGGACGCAAGCAGGTTCAACATCTTTTTCAATCTGGGTTTCCTGGTAGTGATGGTTATGATTATCCTGGGCGGCTTGCTATTCGGCTTTCACAGGATGGGACAGACTAGGAGGGGGCTTGACCGGGCATCGGACAGGCTGCAGAACCTGGCTTCCTCCGGAGGAGCCATGTCCGCCATTACCAGCCAGGGTTCCACTCTTTTCGCAGTTCCATATCTGGACGAGAAATACCAGGAATATCTGAGATATCTTCATAAAACGAACAGCCCCACGGATATCGGCGATTATATCGGAGAGTATGAGATCAACAACTATACGCACAGGCGCCTGGTTGAGATGATCCCGGATATTCTTACATCGCTCGGGATTCTCGGAACCTTCCTCGGACTGGTCCTGGGCCTGCGCGGCTTCAATCCGACCAGCTACGAAGCCATGTCCAGCTCTGTGGAAGCCCTGATCGACGGTATTAAGGTCGCTTTCGTTACTTCCATCTACGGCCTGAGCCTGTCCCTGGCCTTCCAGTACTGGCTGAGAGGGGCGCTTACCAGCGTCTCCGAAAGTCTGGACAGATTTCTGGATACCTATTATACCTGCGCGGTGCCGCCGACTGACGCGACGGCCATGAACCACGTCATCGCCAACCAGAATACGCAGACCAAGCTGATGCAGCAGATGCAGAAGGATCTGTCGGAGCAGGTTGCGCAGAGTCTTTCCAATAACATTTCCCCGATGATCGAACATCTGGATCATACGATGGATGATTTTTCACAGACGGTTACCCTGAACCAGGAACGTCTGCTGGAGAACATCGCCGAGCGGATCGCACGGACGATGAAACAGGAGTTTTTCTCGGAATTTATTGAGATGCGCAAGGTACTCGGAGAGACGAACCAGTCTCAGAGAGAGCACCTGAAGTTCATGCAGGAGAGCGAGGCCAAGTACCAGGCGGATGTTCTTGATGGGGAACAGCGCATGACAGAGGCCATGGAGGCTTCTTCCGATGTGGTGGTCAGAGCCCTGTCCGCCATGAATGAGCAGGAGCAGAAGCTTGCCCAGTTTGTCTCCGATATGCAGGCGGCCATGAATGACATCGCCCGGACCAGCGACCTGAATCTGCGCATGACGCAGCAGATGGATCACCTCAGCGAGATGAACGGTGAGATTGCCGGAAAGATGATGGAACTGAGCGAGGCGAATGAGCGCTACACCAGAAGCCTTGCCCTGGTACAGGCGGACAATGACGATCTCGCGGAAGGCCTTTCGGTCATGAATGACGCGAATATCCGCATGACGGACCAGATTTCCAAGATGAATGACCTTACGGTCACGGCTCTGCAGGATGCCCAGATCTCCCAGAAGGAATACGTGCGCACGGTCAGCAGCTATCTGGAACAGCTGCAGACCTCGCAGAGCACCCTCGCCGAAGAGCAGAAGCTTCAGCAGGAGCATCTGCGTGAATTTACGGATTATATGACGCAGGTTCTGGCCCGCATGAAACAGCTGACCGACAGCACGCAGCTGTCCCTGAAGGAGGTTACGGACCGTCTCCAGGAGCTTTCCACAAAGAGAGAGAAGGAAGAACGGGAGCAGACCAACCAGCAGCTGCAGATGCTTGTCCGGCTGATGGAGGAACAGGCGCAGCGCGACATCGCGAGAGATGAGGCTGCAAAGGAGCCGCCGAAGAGAAGAGGACTGTTCGGATAACAGGGGAGTGAAGAACAGCCGCATGCGGAGCGTGCCGGCGGGCAGAAAAGCCCGGAGCACGGGGGAGCATAAAAAGGGGGTTATCGCGTGAAGATAGTTAACCGCAGGAGGATGAACGATGAGTCCGGCCATAATATATGGCGGTCTTATTCCGACATGATGTCCGGCCTGCTTCTCCTGTTTGTCCTGATCATGGCAGTCTGCCTGATGCAGGCGCAGAAGAATTATAATGACAAGCTGGCCGAGCAGGCGACAAGGCTTCAGACGCAGGATGCGCTGGAGCAGACACAGGTTGAACTGAATCAGCGGGAATCGGAGATCGAAGCACAGTCCCTGACGCTGACGGATCTCCAGACGGCGCTGGAAGCCCAGGCGGCACAGCTTAAGTCGCAGGAAGATGAACTGGAGGCCGCGAAGCAGCAGCTGCTCCAGCAGGAGTCAGAGCTGGCGGCCCGGAATGAGGAACTGACGTCCAGAGACGCGGCGCTGGCGGCAAAAGATGCGGAACTGGCAGCCAGGGATGAACTGCTTGTCTCCAACAAAGCGCAGCTGGATGAACAGAGCCGGCAGCTTGCAGATCAAAGCCAGAAGCTTGCCGAAAGCCAGGCAATGATTGACCAGATCATTGGAGTCAAGGCGAATCTGATTGAGTCCCTCCGCCGGGAGTTTGAGGCGAAGGATATCGGCGTGTCGATCGATTCACAGACCGGAGCGATCGTTCTGCAGTCCAACGTGCTTTTTGACTACAATCAGGCGGAGCTGAAGGATGAAGGTTATGAGATCCTGGCACAGGCTCTGCCTACTTACTGCAGCGTCCTGCTTTCGCCTGAATATGTCGATTATGTGGCGGAGGTTATCATAGACGGATATACAGATTCTACGGGCGGTTATATGTCGAACCTGGAACTTTCTCAGAACAGGGCCAGGGCTGTGGCGGAATACCTGCTGAACATCAGCGGCAGCTTCCTGTCGGAGGAGCAGAGCGCAGAACTCTCGGAGAAGCTGACCACGAACGGAAGGTCCTCCTCAAATCTGGTGCTGGACGAAAATGGGGTGGAGGATGCGAATGCATCCAGGCGTGTAGAGATCAAGTTCCGCCTGAAGGATGAGGAGATGATTCAGCAGCTTTCGAATATGTTTTCGAATGAGGCCCAGATTATAGCGGAGGCGAATCCGTAAGAGGAAGAGGATGCGATGATCCGGAATAAAGAGGAAGAAAAAAAGCGGTTAAAAAAGAAGGACCGAGAGAAAAAGTGGAAGATGCGGCGGAAACGCTTTGACCATATGGTGACGGCCGCGAACGCGCTGATCCGCCTGGTCAATGTCCTCGGACAGGACACCATCTACAGGCGTTAGATTCCGGCACAATCATGCGGTCTGCCTTTGCAGGACCGGCCGGCGGACCGGGAGCGGCAGGCTGAAGCTGATCCGCCCGGCATGCCGGCGGCAGAATAAAAAACTACAGATCCGGGCAGCAGGGACAGGATTTTTATCCGCTCCTGCCGCCCGGATTTTCCTTTTCGGCTTCGTTGACGCCTTTTCACCTGTATGATAGAATTGGAAAGACTGTTTATACACCACACAAAGGGGGTGACCAGATTGGCCAAAAGTACGATAGATGCGATCCGCGCGGTAGAAAAGGAGACTGCTGAGGCGGAAAAGACTGCCCTTAATGAGGCGCTTGGTCTCGCATCTCAGACAAAAGAAGACGCTGCGAAACTGATCAGAGACGCTGTCGCGGCTGCAAACAAGGCTGCCGCAGAGGCCCTTGAGGATGCAAAGAAAAAGCAGGAGGAGCTGGTGGCGGATCAGTCCAAAGAAACTGAAAAAGCAGTCAGAAAACTGAAAGAGGCAGCCGGGAAGAAGCAGAAGGAAGCAGTCGACGCTCTTTTGAAGCTTGTGGCTGAATGACAGAGGGATGCCCCTGAAGTGCCTGCCGGGGCAGGCAGAAGAAAGGCAGCAGCTGCTGCCGGAAAGGAGAGTTTAAGCCTATGTCTGTAGTTCCTATGAAACGCATTCAGGTCATCGCGCTGAGAAGAGACCGGAAGGCTGTTCTGGAATATCTGCAGGTGCTGGGCGCGGTTGAGATCTCGATCAGACGCAAAGAGGATGATGTCTTTAAAAAGCGGGATAAATCAAAGGAACAGCAGGTGTTCCTGAAGAATGCGGACCGGGCGGAGGAAGCCCTGGCCATCCTGAAGCGGAATGTCCCGGAAAAAACCGGGCTTTTATCCAGCCTGGAAGGGCGGAAGGAGCTTACAAAAGCCGATTTTGAGAGGCTTATGGACCGGCGGGATGAGATCCTTGACGTCTGTTTTGACGTCATAAGCCTGGATAAACAGCAGGCGGATATCATATCCGGAATTCCGAAACTCATGGACCAGAAGAAAGCGCTTGAACCGTGGATGCAGTTTGATATCCCGCTGAGCATGAAGGAGACGGAGAAGACAGCTGTTTTCATCGGCACCCTTCCCGGAGCTTCTTCCAGGGAGAGCTTTTATACCGAGTTGAAAAGACTTTCGGGTATAGAAACCTTTGATGCGGATATTATCTATTCGGATGCGACGCAGACCTGCCTTTTTGCCGTCTGTGAGAAGAAGGATGCGGCAGCGGTGCAGGAGGCCCTCCGGAAGATGGGCTTCGCGGCGCCTCCGCTGTCCGATATGAATCCCGCCGAGCGGGTGAAGGAGATCGACCGGGAGATCGAGGAGTCCTCGAAGAAACTGGAGGAGATCCAGGTCCGTTTTGAGGAGCTTGCCCAGTCCCGCGATGAGATTAAGTTCGCGTCGGATTATTTTACGCTCCGGGCGGAGAAGTATTCCGTACTTTCGGAGCTGCTTCAGTCGAGGCGGGTATTCTACCTTGCAGGGTATGTGCCTGAGACCCGGGCGCAGGAGGTGAAGGAGAAGCTGGAAAGCCGCTATGACGTTGACGTCACGCTGAAGGATCCGGGGAAGAAGGATACTCCCCCGGTACTGCTGTCCAACAACGCTTTCGCAGCGCCGCTGGAGGGAGTCACGGAGAGTTACTCGATGCCCGGAAAGGGAGAGATCGATCCCACGTTTATTGCGGCATGTTTCTATTACATTCTGTTCGGCATGATGCTGTCAGACGCCGCTTACGGCCTGATTATATTTGCCGCCACAGCGATTATCCTGAAAAAGTACGGGAAAACCATGGAGAGCGGCATGAAGAAGACCATGCAGATGTTTTTCCTCTGCGGAATCGCCACAACTTTCTGGGGCTTTATGTTCGGCTCCTTCTTCGGAGATGCCGTGAATGTGATCGCGACCACCTTCTTCCATCGTCCGGATGTCGCGCTGAAGCCTCTGTGGTTTGAGCCGATCAATGAGCCGATGCGGATGCTGACTTTCTGCTTCCTGATCGCCCTGATCCATATGTTTGTCGGCCTTGGCGCGAAGGGGTATATGTATCTGAAAAAGGGCCAGGTCCTGGATGCGGTTTATGACGTCCTTTTCTGGTACCTGCTTCTGATCGGCTGCGTGGTTTATCTTCTGACAGTGCCCACCATGACGGACATGCTTGGAGTGAACACCCTTTCCACCGCCCTTCAGAAACCGATGATGGTGCTGATGATTATCGGGGCCGCAGGGATTATCCTGACCGGCGGAAGAGAGTCGAAGAACTGGGGGAAGAGGATTCTGAAAGGACTGTATTCCCTGTACGGGATTTCGAGCTGGCTGAGCGACGTGCTCTCCTACTCGAGACTTCTGGCGCTGGGTCTTGCGACCGGCGTTATCGCGACAGTCTTTAATTCCATGGGTTCCATGGGCGGCGACGGACCTGTCGGCATCGTGATGTTTATCCTGGTATTTCTGATCGGCAATGTTCTGAATCTTGCGATCAACGCACTCGGTGCGTATGTTCATACAAACCGTCTGACTTATGTCGAATTCTTCGGCAAGTTCTATGACGGGGGCGGCAGAAAATTCAAGCCGTTCACATATGACACAAAGTATTATAAATTCAAGGAGGAGATCTGATTATGATTAATTTCGGACTGGTTTTCGCTCTTGCAGGAGCAGCCCTCGCAGCAGCTACATCAGGTGTGGGAAGTGCAAAAGGCGTAGGCATGGCCGGCCAGGCTGCCGCGGGCGTCTGCACGGATAATCCGGACATGTTTTCCAAGGTTCTGATTCTTCAGCTGCTTCCCGGCACACAGGGTATCTACGGACTGCTGATCGCATTTATCTGCCTGTCCCAGATCGGTATCATGGGCGGAAGCGCGGACATGTCCCTGGTAAAAGGCCTTCTGTACCTGGCTGCATGCCTGCCGGTTATCATCGTCGAGCCGGTTTCGGCTGTCAATCAGGGCAAGGCTTCTGTCGCTTCCATCGCGATGGTCGGCAAAAAGCCCGAGACCTTCGGTAAGTCCATGATTTTCCCGGCTATGGTTGAGACCTACGCGATTCTTGCGCTGCTGATCTCCATCCTTGCCATCTTCGGCGTGGCTGCTCTTTCGATCTGATCCCTGAGGGGCGGCCGTGCGCAGCGCTGCCGCCGGAAGATTGATTTGCAGGCAACCAAAGAGAGAAAGAAGGAGACAGCTGATGGCAGGTTTGGATAAAATAATAGAGGACATCCGCAGTGAGTCCGCAGCGGCCGTGGCAAAAATCAGGGGAGACGCCCAGGCGTCCTACGACAGGGCCATGGCGGCAGCCGGAAAAGAGGCGGATGCACAGGTTGAAAAGATCCGTATAAAAGGCGAGGAGGCCGCAAGAGACCTTATCGCACGCGCGGATTCCGCGGCACAGCTGTCAAGGCGCCGTACACTCCTTGAGGCCAGGCAGGAACTGATATCGTCTACCATCGATGCTGCGAAAGAGGCGCTCCTGAAGCTTCCGGCAGAGGAATATTTCGCCCTGCTTCTGAAACTGGTCAGCAGCAACGCGCTTCCCAGGAAGGGAGAGATCAGCTTCTGCAGGAACGATTTCAACAGGCTTCCCGCGGATTTTGCCAAAAAACTGGTCGCTGCGCTTCCGGAAGGAGCGAAGCTGGATGTTTCCGGCGAAGAGGCGAAGATCGACGGAGGCTTTATCCTGAAGTATGGCGGAATCGAGCAGAATCTGTCGGTTGACGCGATCTTTGAGGAGAAGAAGGATCAGATGCAGGACCTTGCGGGAAAGATTCTGTTTTCTTAAAAAAGGAGGAGAGCAATGGCCGAAAATTATATCTATGCGGTCGCGCGAATCCGTTCCCGTGAACTTTCCCTGCTGAATGAAAGTGTGATTTCCCAGCTGACGGCATGCCCCGGCGAGGAGGAATGTCTCAGGATCCTCAGTGAAAAAGGCTGGGGGGATTCCGGGATGTCCGGCGAGGCGATGCTCCGGAGCGAGCAGAAAAAAACCTGGGCTCTGATCCGGGAACTTGTTCCGGACCGCATGGATCTCTTTGATGTCTTCCGCCTTCCGAATGACTACCACAATCTGAAGGCCGCGATCAAGGAGAGCGTGATCGACGGGGAACATCCGGGTATCTTTGTCGAAGACGGCACTGTATCGGCGAGGCTTCTGAACGAGGCGATGGAACAGTCGGACTATGACCTGCTTCCGGAGAACCTGCGCGAACTCGCGCGGGAAGCGAAGGAGACCCTTCTTACCACCCGGGACGGCCAGCTGTGCGATATTATCATAGACCGTGCCGCCCTGGAAGCGATCCGCGAAGCAGGGGCAAAGACAAAGGAAAAGCTCCTGGAGGATTACGGGGAGCTGATCTGTGCCACCGGAGACATCAAGATCGCGGTGCGCTGCGCCAGAACAGGGAAGAGCAGGCAGTTCATTGCAAGAGCCCTTGCGCCCTGCAGCACGATCGACACGGGCAGTCTGACAGACGCCGCCGCGGTCGGCTTTGACGCGATCTGCGCTTACCTGGACCACACAATTTATTCCGACGCGGTGGAGGAGCTGAAAAAGTCTCTGGCAGCTTTTGAGAGATGGTGCGACAACCGGATGATCCGGACCATCAAACCCGAGATTCACAACCCGTTCGGGATCGGACCCCTCGCGGCTTATATACTTGCCCGTGACAATGAGATTAAGACGGTTCGGATTATTCTGGCGGCCAAGCGCAACGACCTGCCGGAAGAGATGCTCCGGGAAAGGGTAAGGGAGATGTATGTATAAGATCGCGGTTATGGGAGACTGGGATTCCATCTACGGCTTCGGCGCGCTGGGTCTCGACACATTCCGCATCGAGGCGGATGAGAGCCCGGAGGAAGCGGCGCAGATGCTCAGAAGGCTTGCCCGGAATAATTACGAGGTTATCTATATCACGGAAGCGCTTGCGGCAAAGATTCCGGGAGAGATTGATCACTATCGCACTGAGCCGAGTCCGGCCGTCATTCTGATTCCGGGAATTTCCGGGAATACGGGAGAAGGGATTGCCGCCGTGAAAAAGTCGGTTGAACAGGCAGTCGGTTCAGATATCATATTCGGAAGCAAAAACGAATAGAAAGGCGTATAAAATGGCAAAGGGAACAATCAAGAAGGTGGCCGGACCGCTTGTCGTGGCGTCGGGCATGCGTGACGCGAATATGTTCGACGTGTGCCGCGTATCTGACAGGCGTCTGATCGGTGAGATCATTGAGATCCACGGTGACGAGGCCTCTGTTCAGGTATATGAGGAGACAGGCGGACTTGCACCGGGCGAGCCGGTCGAGTCGACCGGCGCCCCCATGAGCGTAGAGCTGGGCCCCGGCCTGATCGGCAGCATTTATGATGGAATCCAGAGACCGCTGGAGGATATCATGGAGACTTCAGGGAGCAATCTCCTGCAGAGGGGTATCGAAGTACCCTCCCTGAACCGGAAAAAGGTCTGGCATTTTGTTCCGGCTGTGAAGGCCGGAGATGAAGTGACCGGCGGCGATATCGTCGGAACGGTTCAGGAGACCCATATCGTCTCTCAGAAGATTATGGTTCCGCCGACGGTCAGCGGAAAAGTAAAGAGTATCAGTGAAGGCGATTTTACGGTTACGGATACGGTCTGCATCCTGACGCGGGAGGACGGATCGGAATACGCGATGAGCCTTATGCAGAAATGGCCCGTGCGCCGCGGACGCCCCTACAGGCAGAAACTGGCGCCGGATAAGCCGCTGATTACCGGACAGCGTGTCATCGATACCCTGTTCCCGCTGGCGAAGGGCGGCGTTGCCGCCATTCCCGGACCTTTCGGCTCCGGAAAGACCGTCGTACAGCATCAGCTCGCAAAGTGGGCGGAGGCAGACATCGTCGTCTATATCGGCTGCGGTGAGCGCGGCAATGAGATGACGGACGTTCTGAACGAGTTCCCGGAACTGAAAGACCCCAAGTCCGGATATTCCCTGATGGAACGTACGGTTCTGATCGCGAATACCTCCGATATGCCGGTTGCCGCCCGTGAGGCGTCCATTTATACCGGTATTACAATCGCGGAATATTTCCGCGATATGGGCTATTCCGTAGCCCTGATGGCAGACTCCACTTCCCGCTGGGCGGAAGCGCTCCGTGAGATGAGCGGACGTCTGGAGGAGATGCCCGGTGAGGAAGGCTATCCGGCTTATCTGTCTTCCAGGCTTGCGCAGTTCTATGAGAGAGCGGGCCGTGTTCTTACGGCAGGCTCTGACGACAGAGAAGGAACGCTGTCGGTTATCGGCGCCGTTTCGCCGGCAGGCGGAGACATCTCCGAGCCGGTCACGCAGGCGACGCTCCGTATTGTCAAGGTTTTCTGGAGACTGGACGCGCAGCTGGCTTATGAGAGACATTTCCCGGCAATCAACTGGCTGTCTTCCTACTCCCTGTACCTGGATTCCATGGGCGGATGGTTTGACGCCCAGACCGACGGGGAATGGATGCCGATGCGCGCGAAGATGATGCTGATTCTTCAGCAGGAGAACGAGCTGAACGAGATGGTGCAGCTGGTCGGTATGGACGCTCTTTCCGCTCCGGACCGCCTGACCATGGAAGCGGCGCGGTCAATCCGTGAGGACTTCCTGAATCAGAACGCTTTCAGTGACACGGACACCTATACTTCGCTGGAGAAACAATTCCTGATGATGAAGCTGATCCTCGCCTACTATGATAAAGGCCAGGAAGCGCTTAAAAACGGCGCGACGATCGATTCGCTCGTAAAACTTTCCTGCCGTGAGGAGATCGGCCGTTATAAATATACGGAAAACGATCAGATCCAGGCAGAGTATGAACGGATCTCGGAAGACCTGGATGAGGCGATCAGGGAAGCCGTACAGGCCGTATAAGGGGGACAGGAAGAATGGCAAAAGAATACAGAACAATTCAGGAAGTTGCCGGCCCTCTTATGATGGTGCGCGGCGTCGAGGGAGTCGCTTACGACGAGCTGGGCGAGATTGAGCTTGCCAGCGGTGAGAAGCGCCGCTGCCGTGTCCTTGAGATCGACGGAGGCAACGCCCTGGTCCAGCTTTTCGAAAGTTCCACAGGAATCAACCTGGATTCCTCCAAGGTCCGTTTCCTTGGAAGATCCATGGAGCTTGGCGTATCGGAAGATATGCTCTCACGTGTCTTTGACGGACTCGGCCGCCCGATCGACGACGGGCCGGAGATTCTTCCGGACGAGAGGCGTGACATCAACGGCCTGCCCATGAATCCGGCAGCCCGCTCCTACCCGGAGGAATTCATTCAGACCGGCGTTTCGGCCATTGACGGCCTGAACACCCTGGTCCGCGGACAGAAGCTTCCGATTTTCTCCGCGTCCGGTCTTCCCCACGCCCAGCTGGCAGCCCAGATTGCCCGTCAGGCGAAGGTTGTCGGAACGACCGAACCTTTTGCGGTAGTTTTCGCCGCCATGGGCATCACCTTTGAAGAATCCAACTATTTCATTGAGTCCTTCAAGGAGACAGGCGCCATTGACCGTGCGGTTCTGTTCATGAACCTGGCCAATGACCCGGCTGTCGAGCGTATCGCTACTCCCCGTATGGCCCTGACGGCGGCGGAATATCTTGCTTTTGAAAAAGGGATGCACGTTCTGGTTATCCTGACCGATATTACGAACTATGCGGACGCTCTGCGTGAGATTTCTGCAGCCCGCAAAGAGGTTCCGGGACGCCGCGGCTATCCGGGTTACATGTACACGGACCTTGCTTCTCTGTATGAGAGAGCGGGACGGCAGAGAGGAAAGAAGGGATCCATTACCATGATCCCGATCCTGACCATGCCGGAAGATGACAAGACCCATCCGATTCCGGACCTTACCGGCTACATCACGGAAGGCCAGATTATTCTGAGCCGTGACCTTTACCGGAAGGGCCTGGAGCCGCCGATCGACGTCCTTCCGTCGCTGTCGCGTCTGAAGGATAAGGGGATCGGTGAAGGAAAGACCAGAGCCGATCACGCGAATACGATGAACCAGCTCTTCGCCGCTTACGCGCGCGGCAAGGACGCCAAGGAACTCATGGTTATTCTGGGCGAAGCCGCCCTGACGGATGTCGACAAGCTCTATGCGAAGTTCTCGGATGAATTCGAGAACCGTTATGTCAATCAGGGGTATCGTACCAACCGGTCCATCCAGGAGACCCTGGATCTGGGCTGGGATCTTCTGAGGATCCTTCCCAGAGAAGAGCTTAAGCGTATCAAGGAAGCTTTCCTGGATCAGTATTACGATAAGCAATGACGGAAATGGGGTGAAAAACATTGCCCGGTTCAACGATAATCCCGACCCGAATGGAACTTACCCGGCTGAAGGGGAAGCTCGTCACTGCGCGGAAAGGGCATAAGCTGCTTAAGGACAAGCGGGATGAGCTGATGCGGCAGTTTCTGGAGATGGTTCGCGAGAATAAGGCCCTGCGTGAGAAAGTGGAGCTGGAGATCGCGAACGCGAACAGGAATTTCGCCCTTGCCCGGAGCGCCATGTCGGATGAGGCAGTGAGAGTTGCCTTCATGGCGCCCAAGCAGAAGGTTTCACTCGAGGTCGCCTACAAAAACATCATGAGCGTTGAAGTCCCCTCCTACACATTCAGG
Organism: uncultured Lachnospiraceae bacterium; assembly: GCA_902779575.1. GTDB lineage: Bacteria > Bacillota > Clostridia > Lachnospirales > Lachnospiraceae > Porcincola. Next base: position 53,677 of record CACZBW010000002.1, on the reverse strand, counting down.
ACAAGGACTTCCGACGTCAACGATATGTTTTCCTATGGATTCGCATTCACCTCTGCAGATCTGGACGGTGCGGTCCGGAGTCTGAGCGAGGTATTCCCGGATATGCTGAAACTGGCGCAGTCCGAGAAGTCATGCCAGCTGATGGCGGCGGAGATTGAGAAGACCAGGAGACGTGTCAATGCCCTGGAGCATGTTCTGATTCCGGATATGGAGGCGAGCATCAAGTTTATCACCATGAAGCTTGATGAAAATGAGAGAAGCTCGCAGATCCGCCTGATGAAGGTAAAAGACATGATGCTCGAGGACAAGCATCATTACAAGGAAAAAGAAGAAAAGAGAGCCCGGAGAAAGGCAGAGAAATATTCTGCAGGCTGATCCGGGCGCGCGCAGGCTGCCGGGCGGAAGTAAGATCCGCCGCGGCAGCCTGTTTTGGAACAAAGTTTTTTCGCGGAAAGAATCGCCTGCCTTTGCATATGGGTTCGTTCCGTACTATAATGGAAGTTACAGAAACAGAAAGCTGACAGCGTCGGATGATTCCGAAGACAGGAATCCGGAAAAAGCCATTGCGAATGAACTGCAGCAGCGCAGGTCCTATTTTCTGCAGTGCCGGGTATCTGCAGCAGGGAGGAGCATACATGAGAGCAGAGAATATGAAAAGAACAGATATGGGCTGCCTGAATACCGCGAGGGAGAAGCTTTTTCTTTTTATCTGCGCCTTTTTCCTGATTTTCTCCCTGCCGGCAGTCGCGCATGCGGAGAATGCCCTGAAGGATAAGGACGTTACGGTGAAAAAAGTCCGCCAGCTGCTTTCCGAATATGCGCCGGACGGACTGTATATCTTCACTCACAGCGGAAGCAGTGAGGAGGAACTCCTGAGATACTGGAACGACGGAAGTTCCGTTGTAGACTGCATCGATACAGCGGTGCATGAGGAGTTCCATGTGCTCACGGGACGCAGGATCCCGAACGCCCGGTCCGAGGCGATCTACACCGGAAACGGGAAAAGAACGATCGTGCATTTTACCCAGCTGATCGACAGCAGCGAGACAGCGGCTACGATCCCGCAGGCGAACCGGACCTTCCGTTTCAACACCTATATCATGGGCAGCAATTCTGCCTCCAACAAGCTGGGCGTTTACGGACTTCTGAATGAATTTGCCGCTTACAGCTGGGGCCTGGATACGACGGTCCGGCTGTTCCCCTATTTCAGGGAACACGCGGAAACGTATGATGACTGGTACCGCTTTATTGTGGAAGGGGAAAATGACCGGAACGCTTATGCGGAATTTCTCTATTGGACACTGAATTATCTGGAATTCGCGAGAGCATATCACAGGGATGTGTATGACAAGATCATTTCTAATAAGAAATATGTGCGTACGGTAAAGAAAATCAACAGGCAGTTCGCGCAGAGGATCCGGGAATACGAGAAGTGCGTTTCCTGGGTCAGCAGTTCTTATCCGAACCGGACCTACAGCTACCGGATTACGGATGCCTATGAACTGCTGCGCCCTGCGATCAACTCGGACCAGTACGCGGTGGTGAGGAGAAAGCTCGGGATTTCCCCGATTCCGCAGTACAGATGAGAAAAGATTTGACACCGGCATGGCAGAATGCTATAGTTTGGTTCATCTGGATAGAGGTTGCGAGCTTTATCAGTAGATTGTCGGATGTGCCCGGACACAGGGGAAGACAATGGAAAGGGGAGCGCGCCGAAGGGGTCTGCGTGTCGGGACGGTAGGTCACCTGGGTGCAGGCCGAACAGGTCTGCAACTGTCATCTGCTGCAGATGGGGCGCTATCACCGGAAGAATATTGAAGCAGGCTAAGACTGTGGACAGTATTACTGAGCGGGCGCTGCAGCGTCTGCTCTTTCTTTATGAGCGGACAGGGGGATATCCATTTCCCCCGTATGCCGGGAAAGACGGACGCAAAAGAGGGAAAAACAGTACAGGACTGTCATGGAAAGATATACAAAGGGGGTAAAGCATATGTCAATTTTTAAGGGAGCCGGCGTAGCGATTGTCACGCCTATGAATGAAGATGAAAGCGTGAATTACGGCAAACTGGAAGAACTGATCGAAGAGCAGATTGCGGGCGGTACGGACGCGATCATCATCTGCGGTACGACCGGAGAATCCGCCTGCCTGACTGTGGAGGAGCATCTTGAGACGATCCGTTTCTGCGTGGAGAAAACGGCGCACCGTGTTCCGGTGATTGCCGGAACCGGGTCCAACTGCACAAGGGACGCGGTCTTCATGTCAAAGGAAGCGGAGAACTACGGCGCGGACGCTCTTCTCTGCGTGACGCCCTATTACAACAAGGCGACTCAGAAGGGGCTGATTCAGCACTATACCGCGATTTCGGAGGCAGTGCATATTCCGGTGATTCTGTATAATGTCCCGAGCCGGACCGGATGCAACATCCTGCCTGAGACGGTTGCTTACCTTGTGAACCATACAGAGAATATCCGCGGCCTGAAGGCGGCCAGCGGAAGCCTGAGCCAGATCGCGCGGACAAAGGCGCTGTGCGGAGAGAAACTGGAGCTGTATTCCGGAAATGACGATCAGATCGTCCCGATCCTCTCAGTCGGAGGCCTGGGCGTGATCTCCGTCCTGTCCAATGTTGCGCCTGCCCAGACCCACGCAATCTGCCAGTACTGGTTTGACGGGGACGTGAAGAAGGCCGCGCAGCTCCAGCTCGAGGCGCTGGATCTGATCGACGCGCTCTTCTGCGAGGTGAACCCGATCCCGGTCAAGACAGCCCTGAACCTGATGGGGAAGGAAGTCGGACCGCTCCGCGCGCCTATGTGCGAGATGGAAGAAAAGAATCTTGAGCGGCTGAAAAAGTCCATGAAAGCTTACGGAATTCTCTGAGCTGAAACGCAGGGAAGCACTGATTTAAGAAGTATTTCCTCAGTTGCATCCGGCTCCTTAGAGAAGGCCTGTCCGCCGGATGAGCGGCAGAGCGGCGGGAATGACCGGTGTTCCTGATGATAGAATGTGGGGAGACAGATATGGTAAAGATGATTCTGAGCGGCTGCAACGGCCGTATGGGAAAAGTGATCACAGAGCTCGTCCGTGAAGACGAAGAAATAACGATCTGCGCCGGCGTGGACGTGTTCGGAGAAGGAACGGGAGACTACCCGGTATATAACAGTTTTCCGGCCTGCAATGAGGACGCGGACGTCATCGTGGACTTCAGTTCGCCCAAAGCGTTTGACTCCCTGATGGATTATGCGGTTTCCAGATCCCTTCCGGTTGTCATGTGTACGACGGGGCTTTCCGAAGAGCAGATCAGCCGTCTGGATACAGAAGCCGGAAAGATTGCCGTACTGCGGTCCGCGAATATGTCCCTGGGCGTGAATCTTCTGCTGAAGCTGGCCAGGGAGGCGGCGCAGGTGCTTTCCCCGGCGGGATTCGACATCGAAATCGTCGAGCGGCATCATAATCAGAAAAAGGACGCGCCGAGCGGAACAGCGCTCGCCCTTGCGGACAGTATCAACGAAGGACTTGACAAAGCCTTCAATTATGTCTATGACAGACATATGCGCACTGAGAAGAGAGACCCGAAAGAGATCGGCATCTCCGCAGTCCGGGGGGGAACGATCCCCGGAACGCACGAAGTGATTTTCGCAGGGACGGATGAGGTGATCGAGCTGAAGCATATCGCTTATTCCAGGTCTATTTTCGGGAAAGGGGCTGTGTCAGCCGCGAAGTTCCTGGCAGGAAAGAAGCCGGGTTTCTACAGCATGGCTGATGTGATCGGGAACTGAAGCTCCGGCAGCGGCACAGAAGAGCGGCCGGACAGGTGTGAGCTGCCTTCAGGGCAGACAGAGGAGACGTTTTCAGATGATAAAGGTGGTTAAATTCGGCGGTAGTTCACTCGCCAGCGCGAAGCAGATGGCCAAAGTGGGAGCGATAATCCATGAGGACCCGGACCGCAGGTATGTGGTTCCGTCTGCTCCGGGACGCAGATTTTCCGATGATACAAAGGTTACGGATATGCTTTACCGATGCTATGACGCCGCAGCGGCGGGAGAAGTCATCGACGATAAACTGGACGCCATCCGGGCCCGCTATCAGGAGATCATAGAGGGACTCGGGCTGAATTTCAGCCTGGATGAGGAATTTGAGGTCATCCGGGATTATTTCAAACGCCGGGCAGGGAGGGATTATGCCGCATCGCGCGGAGAGTACCTGAACGGACTGGTCCTGGCCAATTACCTCGGGTTCCGTTTTATCGATGCGAAAGATGTCATTCTGTTTGATTCCCGCGGGAATTTCGACGCGGAATCGACGGATGCGGTTCTTCATGAACGGCTCAGGAATCTTGACAACGCGGTTATCCCGGGTTTCTACGGGGCGATGCCGGACGGCAGCATCAAGACATTTTCGCGCGGCGGTTCCGATATAACAGGCTCTATTATTGCGCGGGCAGTGCGCGCCAATGTCTATGAAAACTGGACCGATGTGTCGGGATGCCTCGTGACCGACCCGCATCTTGTCGACAATCCGGAGACCATCGAAACCATTACCTACCGGGAACTGAGAGAGCTCTCCTATATGGGCGCGTCCGTGCTTCATGAGGACGCGATTTTCCCGGTGCGTTCTGAAGCGATTCCGATCAATATCCGCAATACCAACCGGCCGGGGGATCCGGGAACGATGATCGTGGAATCCACGGTACGCAGTCCCAAACATGTGATCACAGGCGTAGCCGGACGGAAAGGCTTCTGCGCGATCAACATCGATAAGGCGATGATGAACTCCGAGATCGGTTTCGGCCGCAGGGTGCTGCAGGTGTTTGAAGAGAACCGGATTTCCTTCGAGCATACGCCGTCGGGAATCGACACTTTCTCCGTCCTGGTGCACCAGGAGGAATTCGCGGACAAGGAGCAGGATGTGATCGCGGGTCTGCACCGCGCGGTCAATCCTGACAATATCTATCTGGAGACGGATCTGGCTCTGATCGCGATCGTGGGACGCGGGATGAGGAATGCCCAGGGTACCGCGGGACGCCTGTTCTCCGCCCTTGCGGGAGCCGGCGTCAATATCAAGATGATCGATCAGGGATCTTCTGAGCTGAACATCATCATCGGAGTGCGCGACGAGGATTTCGAGCGGTCCATCCGGGCAATCTACAAAGAATTTATCACAAGCGGAAGATAAGGCGCGGCCTGTTTCCGGCCGTTTTCAGGAGGAGTGTCTGTATGAGTACAATGAAGCTTACTCTTTTGACCGATTTCTATGAGCTCACCATGATGCAGGGATACTTTAAGAACGGGATGAACGGGCGTGTTGTGTTCGACGCTTTCTACCGCAAGAACCCGGATGACGGAGGATACGCGGTCTGTGCCGGACTTGACCAGGTGATTGATTATGTGAAGCGCCTCACCTTCTCCGATGAAGATATCCGCTACCTGAGCAGCCTTCATATGTTTGACGAAGACTTCCTGGAATATCTGCATAATTTCCGTTTCTCAGGCGATATTTATGCGATTCCCGAGGGGACGGTCGTTTTTCCGCATGAGCCTCTTGTCAAGGTCGTGGCCCCGATCATGGAAGCCCAGCTAATGGAAACGGCAATTCTGAATATAATCAATCATCAGTCTCTGATTGCCACGAAGGCGGCCAGAGTCTGCTACGCGGCCAAGGGCGACGGGATCATGGAGTTCGGTCTGCGCCGGGCCCAGGGGCCGGACGCGGGTACTTACGGGGCAAGGGCAGCCATGATCGGCGGCTGCATCGGTACATCCAATGTCCTGACGGGGCAGCTTTTTGATGTACCTGTCCTGGGGACGCACGCCCACAGCTGGATCATGAGCTTCCCGGATGAATATACTGCTTTCCGGACCTATGCCCGCATGTATCCGGATAACTGCGTACTTCTGGTGGACACCTACGATACGCTTCGCTCCGGCATCCCGAATGCCATCCGCGTATTCCGGGAGATGAGGGAAGAAGGAATTAAACTGACCCGCTACGGAATCCGTCTTGATTCCGGAGACCTTTCCTACATGTCCAAGAAAGCCAGAAAAATGCTGGACGAGGCAGGATTTACGGATGCTTCGATCGCGGCGTCGTCGGATCTGGATGAATACCTGATTCAGTCCCTGAAAAACCAGGGAGCGGCGATTAATTCCTGGGGTGTGGGGACGAATCTGATCACCTCGAAGAATACGCCGGCTTTCGGCGGAGTCTACAAGCTTGCGGCGATCGAAGACAGAGAAGGCCATTTCATTCCGAAGATCAAGCTGTCAGAGAATACCGAGAAGATTACCAACCCCGGCAATAAGACGATCTTCCGGATTTATGACAAAGAATTCCACAAAGTCCGCGCTGACCTCATCTGCCTGGTCGGGGAAAGCTTTGACCCGGAAAAAGACCTGATCATCTTTGATCCGAAGGAGACCTGGAAGAAGACAAAACTCAAGGGCGGCAGCTATGAGATGCGCGAGCTTCTGGTGCCGGTTTTTGTCGGCGGGGAGTGTGTCTATGAGTCTCCCTCCGTTATGGAGATCCGGGAGTACTGCACCAGAGAGAAGGAAACCCTCTGGGATGAAACCAGGCGCTTTGTGAATCCTCATGAGATGTACGTCGATCTTTCCGACAGACTCTTCCGGATCAAGTCCGATCTGCTGGAGGAGATGTCACTGAAGTCCCTGGAGAAGGAATAAAGCGGCGCAGGACAGAACTTTTTCGGCAAAACTTGTATTGACTCATAAATATTCAGGTGGTAAACTCGTTTTTGTGAATTTATTTTTCGGCGCAGGATACCGGTAACCTCAGTCACGGGATCCCTGCGCAGCAGCAGGCTCGTCTTCATCGTGCCGTTCAGGCTCACGGTGAAGCAGAAACCCTCCGCAGGGTGCGCACGTGCGGAAAGGCAGCCGGTGCCTGAAGCCGGGCGGCCGGATGATGGAAAGGATGGCGGATAAGGATGGGAGAGAAGAAGAATATCGACTGGTCATCTCTTGGTTTCGGTTATATGAAGACAGACAAGAGATTTGTGTCCAATTATAAGGACGGTGCCTGGGACGAGGGTGTCCTGACGGATGACGCGGAAGTCAGGATCAGTGAATGCGCGGGCGTACTGCAGTATTCGCAGTCCTGTTTTGAAGGCCTGAAGGCTTACACGACCCAGCAGGGCCAGATCGTCTGCTTCCGCCCGGACCTGAACGCTGAGCGCATGGCTGACAGCTGCAGGCGCCTTGAGATGCCGGTGTATCCGGTTGATAAATGGGTGGATGCGATTGTACAGGTGGTCCGCGCCAACAAAGACTGGGTCGCTCCTTATGGATCCGGCGCGACGCTGTATATCCGTCCCTACATGTTCGGAAGCAGCCCGGTAATCGGCGTGAAACCTGCGGACGAGTATCAGTTCCGCGTGTTTACGACTCCGGTCGGCCCCTATTTCAAGGGCGGCGCGAAGCCGATCACGATCCGTGTCTCGGATTATGACCGCGCGGCGCCTCACGGCACAGGGCACATCAAGGCCGGCCTGAATTATGCGATGAGCCTTTATCAGATTGTTGATGCGCACAATGAGGGATTCAATGAGAATCTCTATCTGGATCCGGCGACCAGGACAAAGGTCGAGGAGACAGGCGGCGCCAATGTGATCTTTGTCACAAAAGATAATACGCTGGTTGTTCCGAAGTCCCCGAGCATTCTTCCGTCCATCACCCGCCGCAGCCTTGTCTGGATCGCGGCGAACATCCTTGGCATGAAGGTCGAGGAGCGCGAAGTCCTGTTCAGCGAGGTGAAGGATTTTGCCGAGTGCGGACTGTGCGGAACCGCAGCCGTGATCTCCCCGGTCGGAAAGATCTATGACCATGGCGATGAGATCTGCTTCCCGAGCGGTATGGAGAAGATGGGACCGACAACCCAGAAGCTGTACGATACGCTGACCGGTATCCAGATGGGCCGTCTTGAGGCTCCGGAAGGCTGGATCAAAGTGATCGAATAATCAATATATCCTGACAAACGGGTATTTCGCAGTTCAGCTGCGGATGCTGGCGGATTCTGCCAAGAGAAACGGACAGGGAGAGAATTCTCTCCCTGTTCTTTTTTATCAGGAAATACAGGTTTGACTTCCGGCTTCCTGTTCCCGCTATTTTTCGTATTTCCGGATGTTGTCTGAACATATTCATGCTATAATCTGAATAAATGACCACGGTGCCGGAAGCCTGCCCCAGCTCGTATCCATATGAAAGCGGGAAGAAGTTTCCGGCGCGTCCCCCCTGCAGATGCAGTCAGCGGAGCGGGGGCATGAAGCAGTCCCTCAGCAGTCAGCAGCGGGATAAATGACAGTCATCGGAGACAGGAGGAGAACTATGAGACGAATCAATACACCCCAGGTCCAGCAGTTCGAGCAGGATCATATCAGCGCGGTGAGAGCTCTGGCGCCGGAGTGCATGGTGCTTCTGAAAAAGGACGGCAGACTGCCGCTGGATCAGCCGTGCAGGATTGCCGCCTACGGGAGAGGCGTTCGCCATACGATCAAAGGCGGCACCGGATCGGGAGATGTGAACAGCAGAGAGTTTGTGACCGTTGAAAAAGGCCTGGAAAACGCGGGCTTTACCCTGACATCGAAAGACTGGCTGGACAGCTACGACCATATCCTGGAAGAAGCCTCCGCGCAGTTCAGGAAAAAGCTGCTGCAAATTGCGGAGGAGACCGGGCAGCCGATCTTTGTGGTAGCTTTCGGCGCTGTTATGCCCGAACCCGAATATGAACTACCCCTGGATCTGACGGCGGACTGCGCTGTTTATGTCCTGTCAAGGATTTCCGGAGAAGGGAATGACCGCGGAGCGGGGAAAGGAGATATCGGCCTGAGCGAAACGGAAGTGCGGGATATCCTGACCCTTGCCCGGGCTTATGAGAGATTTGCCCTGATCCTGAATGTGGGAGGCATGGTTGATCTCACTCCCATAGAACAGGAGGTCGGAAATATCCTGCTGATGAGCCAGCTCGGAGCTCCGTCCGGTGATGCGCTGGCGGATGTTCTGCTCGGGAAGAGCTATCCTTCCGGAAAACTGACCATGACCTGGGCTCCGATCGCCGCTTATCCGTCCACGGAAGGCTTCGGGGATCCGAATGATACCTTTTATAAAGAGGGGATCTACGTCGGTTACCGTTACTTTGATTCCTTCAAAGCCGCGAAGACATATCCTTTCGGATACGGACTCGGTTATACGGAATTTGCTTCCCGGGTCGTTGCCTTTGAGGCGGATGAGGAAGAGGCCGCCGTCAGCGTTGAGGTGGAGAATATCGGAAGCCGGCCGGGCATGGAGGTCGTACAGCTTTATTACAGCGCCCCCGCGGGCAGACTCGACAAGCCGGTGAAGGAGCTGGCAGTCTACTGCAAGACAGATGAGCTGGCGCCGGGGGATTCCCAGCTTGTGAAACTGCTTTTCAGCCCCTCCGACATGGCGTCCTACGATACGGAAAGAGCGTCCTATGTGCTTGAGGCAGGAACCTATACCATTCTTGCGGGTACGGACAGCGACCGGCTTGTAGTCGCCGGGAAGCTTGTCCTGGACGAAGAGGTCGTGACCTGGAAGCTGAAAAATGTGGGCGGAAGCTGCGGCTTTGAAGATCTTAAGCCTCAGCCGGAGACGGTTGCAGCGGTGCTGGGCTCTTATACGGATAAGGCAGAGGACATCAGCGGACCTGCGGAACCGGAGACGGTTCAGCTGCGGGCGGACTGCTTTGATGAGTATGGAATTGATTACGCGGATCTTCCCGAAGAGATGGAAGGGAAGGCCGGATCCATGGACGATGTGCTGCAGGGCCGGATTTCCATGGAGGAATTTACCGGCTCCCTCAGCGACGAACAGCTTGCATACCTCTGCGTAGGCGCCTTTAAACCGGCTGCCCCGGGCGCGGACCTTCTGGAAGTGATCGGCAATGCCTCTTTCCATGTGGCGGGCGCTGCGGGTGAGACAACCGGCCGCCTTGAGGAGCTGGGCGTGGAACCGATCGTCATGGCGGACGGTCCTGCCGGAATCAGGGTCAGCCAGGAATACAGGCTGGAAGGGGAGAACGCGATCGCTCTGACCAGCAATCTCGACTTCAGTCTGATGGAGGAGAGCGGGGAGAAGCCGGAAGGAAAGGATGCCGCGAAAGACCTGCCGGAAGGCAGTGAGGTATTCTATCAGTACTGTACCGCCATTCCGATCGGCACAGCCCTTGCCCAGTCCTGGAATGATGACCTGTGCAGGAAATGCGGAGACATTGTCGGGGAGGAGATGGAGCTGTTCGGCGTGAATCTCTGGCTTGCCCCGGCTATGAATATCATGAGAAATCCCAGATGCGGACGTAACTTTGAATATTTCTCGGAAGATCCGCTGATCAGCGGAATGACCGCTGCGGCCATCACCGAAGGCGTTCAGAAGCACGAGGGCTGCGGCACGACGATCAAGCATTTCTGCTGCAACAATCAGGAGACGAACCGCTATTTCTCCAACAGTATACTGAGCGAGAGGGCGCTGCGTGAGATCTATCTGAAAGGCTTCGAAATCTGCGTAACCTCCTCGCAGCCGCGTACACTTATGACTTCCTACAACCTGATCAACGGAGAACACGCCTGCAGCAGGCGGGATCTGGTCACGGATGTTCTCCGGGATGAGTGGGGCTTCGACGGTTTTGTCATGACCGACTGGCTGGTAACCGGCGGCATGGGACCGGGAGGGGAGAAGCATCCCTGCGCTTCCGCAGCGGGCTGCATCCGGGCCGGCAATGATGTGGTCATGCCGGGGATTCAGCCGGATTACGACGATATCCTGAACGCCCTGAAGGATGAGAAGCATCCCTATCACCTGACCCGCGCCATCCTGCAGCAGGATGCGGAGCGCGTGCTCAGGATGTGCCTCCGCTGCTGACATCGCCTGAATCAGAGCCTGTTTCTGCCTGAGGCGCGACGAAGCAGAAGCTGAATTCAGGCAGCCCGTGAATCATAACTTTTTTAAAAAATCTACTTGCATTCCTGACGGAACTCTACTATAATGATGTTCGTCGCTGAGAGTTGCAGCGGCGGACATCATAAAGGGGTATAGCCAAACGGTAAGGCAGCGGACTCTGACTCCGTCATTTCAAGGTTCGAATCCTTGTACCCCTGTTTAAGGACATCGCATGTGCGGTGTCTTTTTTTTGTCCTGCCGGATATCCGGAAGTACTGCTGCAGACAGGCGGGATGACCGGAAGCCGGGTCAGGGGAGCAGAGGATTATCCGCTTGTTCCGAAGCCCTGACGGGCGCAGCCGATTCCTGCGGTATGCCCGGAGATCCCGGGGCTGTCGGACGGGAAATGAAAACTTCTTCAATCGACGGAAAAAGATTGACATGAAATTGCCATTCGGTTACAGTGAACTTGTTTCAAACAGTTCTCATTTGATGAACAGGAGGGTATTATGAAGAAGATTCTGATGGCCGCACTGTCAGCTGCCGTGGCTCTGACCATGTCACCCTGCGCATTTGCGGAAGCACTGCCGGAAGAAGATTATGCAGGTTCCTATACCGGTGTCGCCCAGGGCCTGGGAGGAGATGTCACAGTTACGATCACCCTGGATTCGAAGGGCGTGATTACCGAAGTTCTCGCGGAAGGGCCGGATGAAACACAGGGGATCGGTTCCGTCGCGATCGAGGAAATGCCCGTGGAGATGGTCGACGCCAATTCCGTGGAAGTGGACGGCATTTCCGGAGCAACCGTAACCAGCCAGGCAATCATCGCCGCCGCAACCTCAGCGCTTGCGGAAGCAGGCCTCAGCCCGGATGACCTTGAGGTCATTGAGATCGCCGAGACAGAGGCGGAGGACATGGTTCTGGAAGCGGACGTCGTTATCGTCGGCGCAGGCGGCGCGGGCCTTACCGCGGCAGTTACTGCCTGCAAGGCGGGTTCCTCCGTTATTGTTCTGGAATCCCAGAACGCGGCGGGCGGCAATTCTGTCCGGTCCACCGGCGGCATGAACGCTGCGGATACTCCTTACCAGGATGAAAATGAATTCGCGGAAGCGGCCGGCGTGGAAAAGACGCTTGCGACTGTCGCGGACGAGGAAGCTCTGGCAAAAGCACTGGATGAATCCGTATCGGAAGAGACAGTTGCCTACATCAAAGAGCTTGCGCAGACTGTTCAGGAACAGTATGACGCCTACAACGAGAATCCGGAAGGCTATTTCGATTCCGTTGAGCTGATGGAACTGGATACCATGATCGGCGGACACGGCACCAACAAGCCGGAACTGGTCAATACCCTCTGCGAAGGAACCGCGGACGCGATCGAGTGGCTCAGCGGCATCGGCGCGGATCTTAAGAACGTCGGCGCATTCGGCGGCGCTTCCGTCAAGAGAATCCACAGACCGGTGGACGCGGACGGCAAGGTTGTATCCGTAGGCGCTTATCTTGTGCCGATCCTGAAAGAAAATACAGATTCGCTGGGCATCGAGGTGCTCTATGATACCACTGCCACCAGGATCCTTATGGCAGACGGAAAGGCAGTCGGCGTCGAGGCTGAAGGCAAGAGCGGAAATACCGTTACGGTCAATGCGAAGTCCGTCATCCTTGCGACCGGCGGATTCGGCGCGAACTTTGATATGATCGCGGAATATCGCCCGGACCTTGTTGACTACTGCACGACGAACGCGGCAGGCGCCCAGGGCCAGGGTATCCTGATGGCGACGGCAGAGGATGTTGGCGCCAACACGGTTGAGATGGACCAGATCCAGATTCATCCGACTGTCCATGTGGACGAAGCAGGGGCGGCTTCCCTGATCACGGAAGGTCTCCGCGGCGACGGAGCGATCCTGGTCAATGCGAACGGCGAACGTTTCTATGACGAGGTTTCCACCCGTGACAAAGTCTCCGCGGCTGAGATCGAACAGCAGGCGGCAACAGGGGCAGACTATGTATGGCTTGTGATCGACCAGGCAATGGCGGATGCATCCGGCGTTATCCAGGGTTACATCAGCAAGGGCTTTACCGTAACAGGCGAGAGCTATGAGGAACTGGCGGAAGCCATGGGCGCGGATCCGGCAGTCTTCGCGGCAACCATGGAAGCCTGGAACGCCTGCGTGGAAGCCGGCGAAGACACCATGCTGGCAGAAAATGCCCGCACCAGCTTCGCGAATCCGCTGGATACTGCTCCGTTCTATGCGCTGCAGGTAACACCCGGCGTGCACCACACCATGGGCGGCGTTGAGATTGACTCTGCGGCAGAGGTGCTCAGCACGGAAGGCGAAGTGATTCCGGGCCTGTTCGCAGCAGGTGAAGTGACCGGCGGCGTACACGGACAGAACCGTCTCGGCGGAACCGCAGTTGCGGATTTCGTCGTATACGGCCGGATTGCCGGCCAGTCCGCGGCAGACTACGCTGCACAGTAATCGCTGCGGCGCAGACGCATAAGCGCACTGCTGCCGCCTGACGGCTGAAACTGCCGTGCGTGCTGTCGTAATTCCGCCAAAGCGGAAGGGATAAAGGAAGTGCTGATTGCTCAGTGTTTCCCGGATCAGAGATTAAGGACAGGAGATTCTGTGAGAGCAGAGCCTTCTGTCCTTTTCTGTTCATCAGCTGCTGTTCCGCCGGCGGAATGGATTTTTCCTGTTCTGTCTCTGGATTATTTGGCCCGGATAAGAGATAATGATTCCAGGGTTCTCCTGGCGGAGAGCTTTGAACAGGAACCCCCGGCCGCTGTTTCTTCACGGCCGGTTTGCAATCAGTTGAAAGAAAAGACTCCGGAAGGAGCGGGAGGAGAGATGAAGCCGGAACAGATTCTGCAGCAGTTTCTGCCGGAGGGGCAGACTTATACATACCGGCCGTTCGGCAACGGGCATATCAACGACACATTTCTTGTTACAATCCCGGAGAGAAAGCTGATCCTGCAGCGGATCAACAGGGAAGTATTCAAAAAGCCGGAAGAGGTGATGGAGAATTTCGTGCTGGTCACGGATTTTATCCGCAGGAAAGTGCGCCTTAAGGGAGGGGACGCAGACCGGGAGGTTCTTTCCCTTCTTCCGACCCTGTCAGGAAAGCCTTATTTTGTGGACCCGGAGGGGGAATGCTGGCGCATCACGCTTTTTATTGACGGCGCCGCCAGTTATGACCAGGTCAAAAATGAGCGTGATTTTTATGAGAGCGGATATGCTTTCGGTCATTTCCAGCATCTGCTGGAGGACTTTCCGGCTGCCAGACTCCATGAGACCATCCCGCGCTTCCATGATACGCCGAACCGGCTTGTAAATTTCCGCAGATCGGTATCGGCCGACGCTTCGGGCAGGCGGAAGATGGCGGAGGACATGATCGCAAAGGCCGAAGAATACGCATATCTCGCACCGGTATTCATGGATGCCCTGAAAGAGGGACGCATTCCGCTCAGAGTGACCCACAATGATACCAAATTCAATAATATTATGATCGATGACGCCACCGGGCGCGGAATCTGCGTCCTGGATCTGGATACGGTCATGCCGGGCCTTGCCATGAATGATTTCGGGGACTCGATCCGTTTCGGGGCCAATACGGCGGTGGAGGATGAGCAGGACACCGGAAAAGTTTCCCTGAACCTGCCGCTCTATGAAGTCTATACGGAAGGCTTCGTGAAAGGCTGCGAAGGTTCCCTGACGGAGCAGGAGCTGCGCTGGCTGCCCATGGGCGCCATGATGATGACGTATGAGAACGCGATCCGTTTTCTGGCGGATTTCCTGGACGGGGATACCTACTACAAAACGGATTATCCGGAACACAATCTGGTCCGTACCCGGGTTCAGTTCGCTCTTCTGGACGATATGAAAAAGAAAGAGGACGAGATGAACCGGATCACGGAACGTTATATCTGACGCCTGCGCCTCTGCTTTTCCTGTTATCCCGCGGACCGTTTTCCCATAATAACCTTGTTTAAACAAACGATCCTTTTTCCTGTTTAAACATTTGACGAATGCTCCGGCAGGTTGTACAATTAAGACAATTACAGGCATTTTTTTCGGTCAATTTCATGAAAAAAATTATGAAAAAATGCCGATGAAGTCCAGTTTTCTGATGAGAAGGAGGAAAAGTGAAGATGAAGAAACAATTCGCGCTTGCACTCACACTTGCGGCCGCGTTCGGCTGCATGACCATGCAGACTCAGGCTTCCGAGAAGACCAGCGTATCCGTAATTGCCGCCCAGTACGGGAACAATACGGCTGCCTGGTGGGCTGATTTTGAGAAAGACTTTGAAGCGGATAACCCGGATATTGATCTGGTAGTGGAAGTTGTTTCGTGGAATGATATTTACACGAAAGTAAATACCCTGCTGCAGAACGATCAGGCTCCGGACGTACTGAATATTGATACCTTCGCGGATTATTACGCGGATGATCTGCTGCTTCCGGCGAAGGACTATGTATCGGAAGAGACATATGCGAAGTACTATGAGGCATTCCTCGGCCAGAGCGAGATTGACGGAACGGTATGGGCAGTGCCCGATCTGGCGTCTGTCCGCACCATGTTCTACAACAAGGATCTGCTGGAGGAGGCAGGCGTGGAAGTACCGGCGACCTGGGATGAGCTGAAGGAAGCCTGCAAAGCCCTGAAGGATTTCTACGGCGACGAGGTATATCCCTGGGGCATCGACATGACAACGGATGAAGGCCAGGCGGCATTTGCCTACTATACCTGGAACAACGGCGGCGGATTTGTCGATGAGAACGGCGACTGGGCGCTCAACAGCGATGCGAATGTGGAAGCGGTCGAGTTCGAGATGAGCCTTTACAATGAAGGCTACACCAACAGCGATCCGGCAAACCAGACCCGCTATGACCTGCAGGACCTCTTCGGACAGGGCAAGCTGGCCATGATGATCGGCCCGAACGGAATCCCGACCTATCTGTCCGACGGCGGATATGAGATCAATTACGGCATTGCCTCCATTCCGAGCAATACCGGCGATTCCATCGCCATGGGCGTCATGGACCGCTTCATGTGCTTCGACAATGGCTACAGCGAGGAAGAGCTCGCGGCAGTCACCACCTTCTTTGATTACTTCTTTGACGATGAGCGCTATGCGGCCTGGGTCAAGATGGAAGATTTCCTTCCGGCTACTTCCACCGGCGCGGAAGCGATCGCGGCCATGGATGAGAGCTATGCGAACTGGATTGACATTCTCGGAACCTGCCAGTTCTATCCGACTGCAAAGACCGAGTGGATCGATGTCAAGCAGGGCTCCATCGACGTGGAACAGCAGGCTCTTCTCGGCGAAGACGTGAGAACGCTGCTGGATGCACTTCAGGAAGAAGTCGCAGGGTAACGGCAGACTTTTAAGATGCTGACCGGGGCGGAATGGATCTGTTTCCGGATGACTCCGTTTTTCTGATATTTCTGATATGAGGACGGCGGGGCGCTGCTTCATGAGCATGCGCCCGCCGCCGGAAGCAAGGAGCGTCTTCCGGGACGCTCCGGTTTCTTATCCGGCGCACGGGATTTGCCGGTGCGCCCTGCTTCTTTGTTTCTTCTGCAGTCCGCCGGGCTGCAGCTGCTTTTCAGGGGATGGTCCGATGCAGAAAAAGAAAAAAAGTGCAAAATCCTGGAGAAAAGCGCTGACGCCTTACGTCTGGCTTCTGCCAAGCTTCACACTGATGACAGTGATGGTTCTGCTGCCCATCCTGACGGTTTTTTACCGGTCCTTTCAGAAGTTCAGCAAAGCGGGAAAGATCAAGGGTTTCATCGGCGCGGATAATTTCAGCCAGGTGCTGCATTCCGCCAAGTTTTCTCTTGTCCTGCGGAACACACTGGTCTGGACAGTCCTTGTCGTGCTGATTTCCACGATTCTGGGCATCATCATCGGCATGGTGCTGAACAGTGAATTTAAAGGAAGAAAGATCGCCCGCGCGATCGTTGTGTTTCCCTGGGCGACGTCCCTGATCATCCAGGCTTCCGTCTGGAAGTTTATCATCAATACGGACCACGGCGCGCTGAACGCGCTCTTGATGAAGCTGGGCCTGACAAAAAGCGCGGTAAATTTTACCTCGTCGCCGGAAGCATGGTTTGCATGGGAGATCTGGGTCGGTATTTTTGTGACGGTTCCTTTTGTCGCATTCTGTGTGCTTTCAGGCCTGCAGTCGATCGACAGCGGCTATTATGAGGCGGCGGCCATCGACGGAGGAGGATTCTGGCAGCAGACCTTCTATATCACCCTGCCTCTGATCCGCCCCAGCCTGACCGTGTCAACCGTCCTGAATATCATTTATGTTTTCAACTCTTTCCCGATCATCTGGGCGATGACGAAAGGAGATCCCGCCAGCAGGACAGATACGCTCGTCACCTATCTTTACAAGCTGGCTTTCATCAACGGAGAGAACGGGCAGGCTGCCGCAGTCTCGGTGATCAGCTTCCTGATCCTCTGCGTGGTTTCCGCGGCCTACCTGGCCATTTCTTCGGGAGGAGGGGATGAATCATGAAGCAGGGGAATAAGCTGAAAGCTGTCCGCAAACCGGGGAACCGCCCCGCGGTGCGCGCCGCTCTTTATCTGTTTGTGATCCTGATGTGCGTCGTGATCCTGTATCCCTACTTCGTCATGTTCACTTACGGTGCGCGTAATACGGCGGATATCATGTCGGGGAATGTCTTTCCTGAAAAATGGATCTGGGCGAATTACGCCTATGTGCTGTTCAGCAACCGCAGCGTGGTGCGTTATCTGCTGAACTCGGTCTTTATCTCCTTCGGAGCCACCGCCATCGCGATCATCTGCGGGATTCCGGCGGCTTACGCCCTGGCCCGCATGCGTTTCAGGGGACGGAAGATCTTTATGGCCATCGTTATCCTGTCCCAGATGTTTTCCCCGGTCGTTCTGCTGGTCGGAATCCAGCGGGTACTCCTGACCTTCGGCCTGAATAACAGCGATCTGGGACTGATCCTGATCGATGCGGCCTTCAACCAGGCCTTTGCCATCTGGCTGCTGCAGGGCACCTTCCGCTCGATTTCCCCGGAGATGGAGCAGGCGGCGACGATCGACGGCTGCTCGACGATTCAGTCTGTAACCAGGGTGCTTCTGCCGATGGCGGCTCCGGGTATCGTCACAACGCTGATATTCGTTTTTATCAACGCCTGGAATGAATATACCATCGCCTTTGTGATGATATCCGATGACAGGCTGAAGCCGATCACGGTCGGGATCAACCTTTTCAACGGCTACAATATGATAGAGTGGAATTACCTGTTCGCGGCTTCCGTATTTGCCACGGTACCTGTTGTGATCCTCTTTATCTGTATTGAAAAGAACCTTGTGTCCGGTCTGACGTCCGGCGGTGTAAAGAGCTGACGGTTTCTGTTGACAGCTCAGGTATATTCTGACGGAAGGAAGAAAGATGGAATTATACGAAAAAGTGGAATATGCGTTCCAGGTCATTATCTTATACTCCTCACTTGCGATGGAGATCTTCGGCGTCTGTATTCTGATTATCAATGCGCTGAAAGCCGTTCTGGGACTGTTCCAGAAGGATCCGAAGGTCCAGCTGCAGCTGTCCCAGGGCGTGTCCCTGACCCTTGCCTTTTTTATGGGCGCTGAGGTCCTGCGGACAGTAATCGCCCACGAAAAAGGTGCGCTGATTACGCTCGGCGCGATCGTTGTACTGCGTGCGGCGATGGCGCTTCTGCTTCACTGGGAGATGAAGAACGAAGCCCACGAAAACGCGTAAACGCGGGATTGCCGCACCCGGCCCGGGAAGAGCAGCTCCCGCCGGGGCAAAGACTTGGGAAAATGGAGAAGGATGAGTTCAATACAGAGAAACTACAGGGAGACAGCAAAGGATTACGCCTACAGAATCATCCGGGACAGTATCGTTAATTTCGAGAAAAAGCCGGGGGAGACCATCAGCGATATGGAGATCTCCAGGCAGCTTGGTCTCAGCCGGACACCGGTTCGGGAAGCGATTATGAAGCTGAAGAGTGAATCGGAGATTATCGATATCTATCCGCAGCGGGGCATGCGTGTTTCACTGATTGATATGGATCTTGTGCGGCAGGCCAGGCTTCTGAGAATGACGCTGGAGAAGGAAGTCGCCATGGACTGCTGTGATTACGTCACCGCTGAAGATCTTACAAAACTGGAGGAAAATCTGGCGCTCCAGGAATTTTACTGTCAGCGCGGGATGCTTCCGGAACTGATTCAGAAGGATAACGAATTCCATCATCAGCTGTTCTGCATCAGCCGCAATGAGATGCTTTACCGGGTCGTGCATGCAGTCTCGATTCACTATGACCGGGTAAGAAACCTGGAGGCGGCGGATCTGGAACATTCCCAGAATACGATTGCCGACCACAGGGCGATCCTGGATGCCGTGCGGGCCGGTGACCGTGCGCGCGCGGGATACGAGATCGAGAACCATCTGGGGCGTTATCTCACGAATGTGAAAGGGCTGATCAAAAAATATCCGGAGTACTTCGTTCCTCTGGAGGAAGGCAGCAGGTCTGCCGGCGAACTGCCGGTCAGCTGACGTGGGAGAAGGGAAAAGCGGAGCGGCAGGGAAACGATTTGTCAAATCAGCAGACAGCCGGAACAAATCCGCCTCCCGTCCTTCGTCATTTTCAATAATGTTTTTTTATTATCAAGCTTTTTTTTGGCCAGGCTATTGACAAGAGAGAGGAGGTACGTTACAGTAAGGTTGCGGAGTAATATATTAGTATTTTAAAGGCAGTTCCCATTCTCCCTGCGGATGGGGCAGGGCCGGTTTTTCGGAAGTATTTCCGCTTTTGCAGGGGCAGTCAGATAACAGGTTCCAGGTAAAGGAGACAGATGCGTTATGGAAATGACATTAAGGTGGTACGGATCAAAGTTTGATACGGTTACGCTTGAGCAGATTCGTCAGATTCCCGGTGTGACGGGAGTTATTTCGACTCTGTATGACACGCAGCCCGGAGAACTCTGGAGCCAGGAACGGATCCATGAGCTGAAGAGCGAAGTGGAGGCTTCCGGACTTCGTCTTTCCGGCATTGAGAGCGTCAATGTCAGCGACGCCATCAAGGCGGCGACCCCCGACAGAGACAGGGACATCGATACTTATATCAAAACACTGGAAAATCTGGGAAAAGAAGACATCCACATGGTATGCTACAACTTCATGCCGGTCTTCGACTGGACCAGAACCGAGCTTGCAAGGGTGAAGGCGGACGGCTCCACCTGCATGGCCTACAGACAGTCTGCAGTGGACGCGATCAATCCGGAGAGCATGTTCGAAACGATCGCCGGAGATATGAACGGAACGGTCATGCCCGGCTGGGAGCCGGAGCGCATGGCGCATGTAAAGGAGCTTTTTGATCTTTACAGCGGAATCGATGAGGACAAGCTGTTTGAGAATCTTCAGTATTTCCTCGAGGCGATCATGCCGGTCTGCAACAAGTACGACATCAGGATGGGCATCCATCCGGATGATCCGGCCTGGTCCGTATTCGGACTTCCCCGCATCATCATCAGCCAGAAGAACATCAACCGCATGATGAAGATGGTTGACGACGTCCATAACGGCGTGACCTTCTGCGCAGGCTCCTACGGCACCAACCCGGAGAACAATCTGCCGGAGATGATCCGTTCTCTTGAGGGAAGGATTCATTTCGCCCACGTCCGCAATCTGCAGTTCAACTCCTTCAAGAGCGCGGAAGGAAAGGCGGTCACCAGCTGGTCCGGAATCGAGATTCCTTACGGGGAGAGAGATTTCGAGGAAGCATCGCACCTGTCTTCGGACGGAACCTTCGATATGTATGAGATCATGAGAGCTCTGTACGAGACTCATTTTGACGGACCGATCCGTCCGGATCACGGCCGCGCGATCTGGGGCGAAAAGGCAATGCCGGGCTACGGTCTGTATGACAGGGCGCTCGGAGCCACTTATCTGAACGGTCTCTGGGAAGCGATCGACAAAAGTCACAGGAGAGGATGAGAAGCGATGAAGGTTAATAATCAGGGTTTAGTTGAGAGCAGGGACGAATTTCTTCAGAAGGGCTACAGGCTTCCGCAGTTTGACCGGGAGCAGATGATTGCGAAGACAAAGGAGAACCCTTTCTGGGTCCATTTCGGAGCCGGCAATATTTTCCGCGCCTTTCATGCCAACCTGATGCAGAGGCTTCTGGATGACGGGATCATGGACCGCGGCCTGGTGGTCGTTGAGGGCTATGATTATGAGATTATCGAGAAAATGTACCGTCCGCATGATGACCTCGGCATCTTTGTCATGCTGAAGTCGGACGGCAGCATGGAGAAGACGATCATCGGCAGTGTAGCGGAGTCACTGGTCCTGGATTCGGAAAATGAAGCGGAATTCGGCCGTATGAAAGAGATCTTCGCTTCTGACAGCCTCCAGATGGCTACATTTACCATCACGGAGAAGGGTTACAGCCTGGTCAACGGCAGAGGCGAACAGCTGCCGGACGTCACCAGCGACCTGAAGGAAGGCCCGGCGAAGCCAAAGAGCTATATCGGAAAAGTCGCCGCTCTGCTCTATGAGCGTTTTGTATCCGGTCAGAAGCCGATTGCCATGGTCAGCACGGACAACTGCTCCCACAACGGGGACAAGCTGTACGATGCCATGCATGCCTTCGCCGCGGCATGGGAGAAGGCGGGCCTTGCGGAGGCAGGATTTGAAGCGTATGTGAATGATAAGAGCAAAGTATCCTTCCCCTGGTCCATGATCGACAAGATCACACCCAGACCGGATGCCTCCGTCGAGAAGATGCTGGCGGAAGACGGAATCGAGGAACTCGCGCCGGTTATTACCACAAAGAAGACCTATGTCGCTCCTTTCGTCAATGCGGAGGAGACCGAGTATCTGGTCATCGAGGACGCTTTCCCGAACGGCCGCCCGCCGCTTGACAGGGTCGGCGTGATCTTTACCGAGAGAGAGACCGTGGACAAGGTGGAGAAGATGAAGGTCTGCACCTGCCTGAACCCGCTTCATACCTCCCTTGCGATCTACGGATGCCTGCTGGGCTATACCAAGCTGAGCGATGAGATGAAGGACAGCGAACTGAGGGATCTGATCATGGGCGCAGGCTACAGAGAAGGCCTTCCGGTTGTTATCGATCCCGGCATCCTGGTGCCGAAGGAGTTCATCGATACGGTCGTGAACATCCGTATCCCGAATCCCTTTATGCCTGATACGCCGCAGAGAATTGCCTGCGATACCTCCCAGAAGCTTCCGATCCGCTTCGGCGAGACGATCAAGGCTTACATAAAGGCGGATGACAAGGACGTCATGGACCTGAAGCTGATCCCGCTGGTTTATGCAGGATGGCTGCGTTATCTGATGGGCGTCGACGATGAGGGTGAGCGCTTCGAACTCAGCCCGGATCCGCTGCTGGATCAGGTCTGCCCCTATGTGGCATCCTTCAGGCTCGGAGAGCCCGTCACAAAGGAAGAAGCAGAAGAAAAGCTCAGAGAACTTCTGGAGGATGACAGGATCTTCGGCGTGAACCTGTTTGAAGCGGGTCTTGCTGACAGAGTGCTCGGATATTTCCTGGAACTGATTGCAGGAAAAGGCGCGGTCAGGGCTACCCTTAAGAAATACGTGCACTGATATCTGACGGCTTTGTCCGGAGCAGGGAAAGCGGCTGCAGGACAAAGTCTGCAGGATCTGATCTGTCAGATACCCGGACAGAGTCTTAATGGAGCGACCAGATGAACATTACTTTTCAGACGATCCTGCCATTTATCCTGGCGATTCTGCTGATCTTCATTATTCCGATGCTGGCTGCCAGGAACGGGATGAGCTACGGGGAGTTCGTGAAGTCCATCTTTACCGGCTTTGCAAAGAGGGAATACGGCCCGGGCGACAGAACGAAGCAGATCCGGGAGCCGGTCCTGAGCAACGGGCGGAAGAATGAACTGACCCAGCTGGTTTCCACTCTCCTGATCTTCGTCAGAAGGAATAAGATCAGCATGGTCTATCCGGGGACAGTAGTGAAGGGGCAGGAACAGTCCACGATCCTGTGCTTTGTCGTTACAGGCGCCTGTGTATACGGGATCAACTGTTTCGGCTATTCCGGCAGTATCCGGGAACTTTCCGGGAAGTTCTGGAAGCAGCATATGAACGGGCAGGACAATCAGATAGAAAACCCCAGGGAGCTGAGCCGCAGGCAGTACAGACTTGTGCGGGAAGCGATGGACAGGGCAGGGATGAAAGATGTTCCTCTTGAGGTGGAAAGCGTATTCACGAACCGTGATGTCACCCTCCTGCTTCAGAACGAAGAAGGCGTCTATGATACAAAAGGGCTGATCCGGATGCTTGGCGAAAAGCTTGCAGCGGAAACGGCGGTCTTCGATCCCCAGGAGACGGCTCTGGCTCTGAAGAAACTGACAGTAGTGGTGAAGAAAGGCGGGCGCGGGAAGCGCCCCGCCTGACAGGGAACCGGTATCTGTACCGGCCCCGGCAGACAAAGGTAACCTGCATGTCGGAGAACATGCATAATAGCCGCGGTTTACATCCTGGTGCATGGAAGTGTGAACCGCAGCAGATAATTATATCTTTAAGGAGGATATAAGTTATGAAGAAGTTTACGGCAGCTATCATCACCGCAGCGGTTGCGGCAGCACTTGCAGTTCCGGCCATGGCGGCGGACTACACCATCACTCTGGGACACATCCAGTCCGAGGACGACTCCTGGCATCAGGCAGCTCTTGCATTTGAAGAGTATGTTGAGGAGAAATCCGAAGGCGCGATCGAAGTAGAAGTCTATCCGAACTCCCAGCTCGGTTCCGAGATCGATATGCTTACCTCCATCCTCCAGCAGTCCGGATGCGACATCACCTATACCGGCGAGTCCATGCAGACCTATCAGCCGGATCTGGGTATGCTCGGCATGCCTTACCTGATTCAGTCTGACGAGCAGATGGAAGCGGTTCTGGAAGGCGAAATCGGCGACCAGTTCGAGCAGCTGATGGAAGACTGCGGCATGAAAGTTCTCGGTTACTTCACCCGCGGCCCGAGATATATCACTTCCAACAAGAAGATCGAAAGTCTTGCCGACATGAAGAATCTTCTGATCCGTACCCCGCAGTCTCCGATGACCGTTGCCGCTTTCGAAGCGACCGGCGCTAAGCCGACCCCGATGGCTCTGAATGAAGTCTTCACATCTCTGCAGCAGGGCACCATCGAAGCACAGGAAAACCCGATGGCCTTCATCGAGAGCCAGTCCTTCTATGAAGTACAGAAGTACCTCATCAAGACCGCTCACCTTCGTTCCTGGGTTTACATTGCGATGGGCAAGGCTCAGTTCGACGCGCTTCCGGAAGATCTGCAGCAGGTCGTTCTTGACGGCGGAAAGCATGCGCAGGAAGTTGAGCATGAGCTCTTCCTTGAGAACGAGGAAAAGTTCACAGAGCTGCTTCAGGAGCAGGGCATGGAGTTCGTTGATGTTGATGTTGATGAGTTTGCTGAAGCCATGGTCGGCGGCGTTCTTCCGACTCTGACCGAGAGCCAGAAGGCGATCTACGATGAGATCGCAGCTCTGAAGACAGAAGAGTAATATCAGCTGAAAGATCTGCCTGACAGATCTGCTGCCAGGCAAGCCGGCGGTCTCAGGGCCGCCGGCAATATGTTTGCATTCGTATGGTCTGAGTATTTTCTCCATGGTTTTGCTCCGGACGGGACAAAAGAGGGGAAGGCCCGCAAGATCGTACCGCAATGTTATGAAGGAGATAACAGAGATGAAAGCTTTCAAAAAGTTTGTTGCTGTCTACAGAGAGATCCTCAGCGTGATCGGCAGCTGCTTCTTTCTTACTTTCTGCGCCTGTGTTCTGATCCAGATTATCTCCAGAAACTTCCTGCCTTCCGCTCCGTCCTGGACAGAGGAACTGGCAAGATATACATTCATCTACATGGTTGCTTTCGGAAGCGGCGTTGCCATTCTCAAAGATGAATTTGTATTCGTTGAGTTTCTGAATGATACCCTGGAGGCAAAGGGATTCCATTCTGTGAACAAGGTAATCCGGCTTCTGGTGACAGTTGTGATGCTTGCGCTGAGCGTCTATATTCTGATCTTTGCTGTTCCGGGATTTGCCTTCCTGAAATTCCAGATGGTTTCCACAGCCATGCAGGTTCCGATGCAGTATATCTATTTTTCCCAGGTTCTGATGTTCGGTTTTCTTTCTCTCAGCTGCATTTTCCGCATCATTCTTATGATTGCGGACTGGAATAAAAGCCCCATGACCGAGGAAGAAAAACTGCAGGCTATGAAAGAAGAGGAGGGGATCGCGTAATGGTAGCTGCATTATTTATCACATTTGTCGTCTGCCTGTTCGTAGGAATCCCGGTTGCTTTCAGCCTCGGAGTCGCCTCACTGGTCTATTTCCTCGGAACCGGCATGCCGATTATCCAGTTTGCACAGCGTTTCTTCGCCGGTATGGATTCCTTTACCCTGCTCTGCATCCCGGGCTTTACTTTTGCGGGAAACCTGATGAACCAGGGCGGTATCTCGGATAAGCTCCTCGGCTTCGCGGACGCGATCGTCGGTCATCTGAGCGGCGGCCTTGCCTACGCGAACGTTCTCGCCTCCATGGTATTTGCCGGAATCTCCGGAACCGCGCTCGCGGATACGGTTTCCCTGGGCGGCATTGAAATCCCGATGATGGCAAAACAGGGGTATGACGTCCCCTTCTCCGTTGCGGTAACAGCGGCCAGCTCCTGTATGGGCCCGATTATCCCGCCTTCCGTACCGATGATCATCGCGGCAACGATGACAGGCCTGTCCGTATCCAAGATGTTCATGGCCGGTATCGTTCCCGGCATCCTCATGGGCGCCGGCATGTGCTTTGTCTGCTGGTATGAGTCAAAGAAACATAATTATCCGAAACGGGACCGGATGAGCAGCTTCAAGGAAATTGTGCATGAAGGCAGGGAAGCCATCTGGGCCATCATCATGGTAGCGATCATTCTGTTCGGTATCATGGGCGGTGTTATGACGCCTACTGAAGCGTCCATCGTCTGCATTGCCTACGGAACAATCGTATCCTTTGTGGTTTACCGGAAGCTGAATCTCAAGTCCTTCTACGGGTGCCTGAAGACTACGCTTTCCTCCTCGGCCGCCATTATGGCGCTGGTTGCCTTTGCGAATGTCTTCGCCTATATCCTTACCAAGGAACGGATTCCGAATATGATCGCGGACGCGATGCTCGGCCTTACCTCCAATAAGTACATCATCCTGCTGCTGATCAATCTTTTCCTGATCTTTGTCGGCATGTTCATGGAGACGATCGCCGCCATCCTGATCCTCTTCCCGGTTCTGCTGCAGCTGGCTACGGCTGTAGGAGTTGATCCGGTTCAGTTCGGCATCATCGTCGTCATGAACCTGGTGCTTGGACTGTGCACACCGCCGGTCGGCGTCTGCCTGTTCGCGGCCACTTCCATCGGCGACAAGACATCAAAGGATCTGGGCGGACCCGGAAACAAGCTGTCGGAGAACGTGGTAGCGCTGATTCCCTTTATGATTTCCAACTTTACCGTGCTGGCACTGACAACCTATGTTCCGGCGATCTCCGTCGGCGTAGCGAATCTGATCACAGGACGCTGACAACAGCGGAATAATTCTACCGGGGCAGCTCCTGAAAGGAGACCCCCTGACTGACAGGAGAGACATATATGGGAAAAATTAAGGCTGTACAGATTTTCAAACCCGAAGATCTGCGGATCATCGACATGGATATGCCGGTGATCGACGAGAAGAACAATGTACTGGTAAAGATCACAGCTTCAGGTATCTGCGGCTCGGACGTGGGAATCTACCACGGCCAGAATGCCGCTGCCACCTACCCGCGCGTGATCGGGCATGAGATCGTCGGAGAGGTTGTGGAAGCCGGACCGACGGCAAAGAAGGTAAAAGTCGGCGACCGCGTCATCATCGACCAGGTTACGGCCTGCGGACACTGCTGGGCCTGCCGGCACGGCCGCCCGAATGTCTGCCAGCATCTGCAGGTGCGCGGGGTCCATATCGACGGCGGATACCGTGAGTATATGGCGGTGCCGGACAAGGACTGCTACATCCTTCCGGATTTCCTGCGCTACGAGGACGCTGTGCTGATCGAGCCGACTACGATCGCGGTCCAGGCCTGCTCCAGAGCCCAGCTGAATGAGGAGGACGAGCTTCTGATCATGGGCTGCGGCGCCCTCGGCTCCAGAATGCTCAGCATCGCGAAGCTCCATGGCTGCAAAATCATCGTCGCGGATGTCGTGGATGAGAAACTTGCGGAAGCAAAGCAGAACGGCGCGGATTATACGGTTAACCTGCTGAAGGAAGACCTGGCGGAAAAATGTAAAGAGTATACGACGGACGAGTATGGCCCGACCGTTTCGATTGACTGCGCCTGCACAAAGGATTCCCTCGGGACCTGCATCAAAGTGACCGGCAACGCCGGACGCGTCATCACCATGGGATTTTCTGTAGCGCCGACGGAAGTCACCAATTTCGGCATCACTTCCAAAGAACTGGATATCCGCGGCTCCAGGCTGCAGAACCGCAAGTTCCAGGAAGTCATCGATCTGGTCAACGCGGGCAAGGTGGATCTGGATCACAAGATCTCCCACACCTATCATTTCACAGATGCCCAGGCCGCTTTCGATTTCAATGATACCCGTGATCCGTCGATCCGGAAGATAGTACTGACCATGGACTGAAGCGGATTCTGAACCGGGAACTGACAGCTGATAATGCTGTGACCGGGCAGGGTTATCCAGGAGCGGGACGGACAGTATGGATCGCTGATAGAAAGAACGCAGGGCGGGATGTTCTGCGGCGAAGAAAAGACACTGTGCGGATTATTGGTCCGTACAGTGTTTTTTATGGGGCGGATCATATAATGACTCACCTGCCGGAATTTTGCAGACCATACTTCCGGCGTCGCAATCATATAATCAATGCTTCATCCGTGCATCTTATCTGCGTGCATTCAGGGGAATCTTGTAGTAAGATAGCAGCTGAAAACCGCCTTGCCGGAATGAACGGGGCAAAAGGAGAAATATTACATGAAACACGAATTTCACAGTCTGGTACGCTACAGTGAATGCGGGCAGGACGGGAAACTGACACTGGGGTCAATCGTCAATTATTTCCAGGATGTTTCTTCCTTTCAGGGAGAGGCAGGGGGAATCGGGATCGGATACCTGAGAGAACATCATGCTGCATGGATTCTGAGCGCATGGCAGATCATCATAGACCGTTACCCGAAGCTGGCGGAGCCGGTTACAGCCCAGACCTGGGCTTATGATTTTCAGGGCTTTTTCGGATCAAGGAACTTTACCCTTCTGGACGGCAGTGGTAAGATGGCTGCATGGGCGAACAGTGTCTGGGTACTGTACGATACGGAGCGGCTAAGACCGGTTCGCGTGCCGCAGGAGATAATAGACATCTATGGAATAAGTCCCAGACTGGAGATGGACTACGCCTCAAGAAAGGTCCCGGAACCGGATAACGGGATTCAGATGGCCGGATTCGAGGTGGAGAAGCACCATCTTGACACAAACCATCATGTTAATAACGGGCAGTATATAGCCATGGCTTCCGAATACCTGCCGGATGGCTTCCGGATCCGCGAAATGCGCTGTGAATACAAGAAACAGGCTTTGCTGGGAGACAGGATCTGCCCCTATGTGCAGGCGGATGAGAAAAAGACGGTTGCCGCTCTGAGAAACGCGAGCGGGGAAAGCTTCGCGGTTGTGGAATTCTATGCCGGATGAAGCCGCCTGGCAGCCTGTGTCGTCTGCCCGGCAGCGAAATGAAATATGTTCCGGATGGCAGGAGGCAGATAAACAGCAGTTTGTTTCCAGCATGGTCTGCGCGGGAAGCATACGGTCAGATTCTACCGGACAGAGATAAGGAAAGGACGGAATAACGATGATGAAACTAGGGGAAAAACAGGTGCTGAAGGTAGAACGGTTCCGGGATTTCGGGGCTTATCTTTCAGATGGGGAGAGCACTGTCCTGCTTCCGAAAAAGGAGCTGCCGGAGAATCTCCGGGAGGGAGATGAGATCGAGGTTTTCCTCTACAAAGATTCTTCGGACAGGCTGATCGCCACTACCAGACAGAGCGCTTTAACCCTTCATCAGACCGCGTTGCTGAAGGTCCGGGAAGTATCGAAGATCGGGGCTTTTCTGGACTGGGGACTGGAGAAGGATCTGCTGCTTCCGTTTCATGAGCAGACGCGCAGGGTCCAGGCAGGAGAGGAAGTGCTTGCGGCTCTCTATATCGACAAGAGCGGGCGCCTTGCCGCCACTATGAACGTATATCCCTACCTGCGGACGGATTCCCCGTATCTGCCGGATCAGACCGTTCAGGGCCGGATCTATGAAAAGAGTGATAATTTCGGCGTTTTTGTGGCGGTGGATGACTGTTACAGCGCCCTGATCCCGAAGCAGGAAGAGGCGGGCGACCTCAGGATCGGGGATGTGATCCGGGCCAGGGTTACCAAAGTGCGCCCGGACGGAAAGCTGAACCTTGCTGTACGCCGGAAAGCCTACCTGCAGCTGGATGCCGATGCCGAACTGATCCTGAAAGGGATCGATGAGTATGAGGGCGTACTTCCTTTTGACGACAAGGTATCCCCGGAGATCATTAAAAGAGAATTCGGACTGAGCAAGAATGCCTTCAAACGGGCAGTCGGACATCTGATGAAGCAGGGGCTGGTCAGGATCGGAGACCGGAGAATCTACCGCCTGGAGAATCCGGAACAGGGGGACGGATGCAATGAAGAATGAAGCTACCCAAAGAGGAAGTTTCGTGTTATGATTAAAAAAATGCTGCGATTCACGGGCGGATAATTCTGTTCCGGCATATTCTGAGAAAAGGAGGGAAGCCGCAGCCGCGGCTGAATCTGATATGAACAGAACTAAGATTGGGGCCAGAGTTTATCTGATCATGGTCTCGGTAGTAATAGGTGTGAGTCTGCTTCTTGGACTGATCGGAGTAGGCAGGCTGCTGAATGTTTACAGTGATACTTCGCTCTCAGAGCTTCTTTATCTTGCGCCGGTTGTCGTGATCCTGGTGCAGGGACGTTTCGAGATTCTGCGCGGTATGAAGCTGAAACCGGTCAATATCCTGACGATTCTCTGGACGATGCTTTTTGCTGCGCTTCTGGTTCCGCTCTGCATACTGCTGAACCTTCTGACCCAGTTCCTGGTTCCGAACGTGGTGGCTGACATGTTTTCGTCCATCAGCCGTATGCCGCTGCTGCTGAACCTGCTCTACTGCGCCTGCCTTCCGGCACTGGTGGAAGAGTATCTGTTCCGGGGCGTATTTTACCAGTATTTCCGCCCCTACGGCCTTCTGAAGACGGCCCTGATCACAGGCCTTATGTTCGGCCTGGCGCATCTGAACCTGAACCAGTTTCTCTACACCGTTGCGATCGGTGTATTCTTTACATTCCTGAAAGACGCGTCGGGCAGTCTCTTTGCCTGCATGCTTGCTCATTCGGTTGTGAACGGGCTGAACGTTCTGGCCCAGTACATCGCTACCATGAATCTTCCGGAAAATGTGACAAGCGCGATGGTTGAAGCACAGAGCGAAACCGCGAGCGTGAGCGGCCTGAGCCTGATCTACTGGATTCTTCTTACCGCTGTCGCGACCGCCGGCGTCATACTCGCCATTATCGTTATGCGGCAGATCGCGAAAACCTGCGGCAGAGAGAAGGTTTTCTCTGAGGCGGCAAAGGGCAGGGACCGCCGGAGAGGGAAGGAAGGAAAGCTCTTCTCAGTGGAACTGATTATCGGATTTGCGCTGCCGCTGATTTATATGGGCTTCCGTCTGCTTTTACACTGATCCGCCGCTGCGGGTATGCCCCGGCGCGGATAAGGATCTGCTGATAAAAGGTTTTTCATTCAGGCTCTCCTCGCAGGAGAGCCTGTTTCGATAAGCCCGGAATGATCGGTTCGGCCCGGGATTTTCGATAAGCCCGAATGATCGGTTCAGCCCGGGATTGTCGATAAAGCCGAAATTACCGGAATAACCCGGAATGTTTCGTTAAATTCCGAAACAGGGTTCCCTTTCTGCATGAAAAGGTATTACAGGAGCTGAACAGTTCGGGAAGGAGACAGTTTGAATTTCACACATCTGCATGTCCATACGGAGTACAGTCTTCTGGACGGTTCCAATAAGATAAAGGAATATGTCGCCCGTGTGAAAGAGCTCGGCATGGATTCCGCGGCGATCACGGATCACGGCGTGATGTACGGCGTGATCGATTTCTATAAGGAGTGCCTGGCGCAGGAAATCCGGCCGATTATCGGATGTGAAGTATACGTCGCGCCGGGATCCCGTTTCGACCGTGAGATCAGCAGGGGGGATGACCGCTATTATCATCTGATCCTGCTTGCCGAGAACAACCAGGGTTACGCGAACCTGATGAAGATCGTGTCCAAGGGCTTCGTGGACGGATATTATTACAAACCCAGAGTGGATAAAGAAGTACTGCGCACTTATCATGAGGGGATCATCTGCACAAGCGCCTGCCTTGCGGGAGAAGTACAGAGATTTCTGGCCCGCGGCCTCTATGAGGAGGCAAAGGAGGCGGCTCTGTCCTACCGGGATATCTTCGGGGAGGGGAATTTCTTCCTGGAACTGCAGGACCACGGGATTCCGGAGCAGAAGCAGGTGAACGCCCAGCTGCTGCGCATGAGCAGAGAACTGGGGATCGGCCTTGTCGCGACGAATGACTGCCATTATACCTGTGCGGAGGACGCGGCGCCCCACGATATTCTTCTCTGCCTCCAGACCGGGAAGAAGCTGCAGGATGAGGACCGTATGCGATATGAAGGCGGACAGTATTATGTCAAATCTCCGGAGGAGATGGCCGCCCTGTTCCCCTATGCGCCGGAGGCTCTGGAGAATACATACAGAATCGCACAAAGATGCAGCGTGACCATCGAATTCGGACACTATAAGCTGCCGCGTTTTGATGTGCCCGGGGGAATCAGCGCCTGGGAGTATCTGAATGAGCTGTGCCAAAAAGGTCTTTCTGAACTTTATGATCCGGTGACGGAAGAACTCAGGGAGCGGCTCGGCTATGAACTGCAGGTTATCCGCCAGATGGGATTTGTCGACTATTTCCTTATTGTCTGGGACTATATCCGCTACGCCCGCAGTGTAGGGATCTCTGTAGGTCCCGGCAGGGGGTCCGCCGCCGGAAGCCTGGTCTCCTACAGCCTCGGCATCACGAAACTGGATCCGATCCGATACAATCTGCTCTTCGAGCGTTTCCTGAATCCAAGCAGGGTATCCATGCCCGATATCGACGTTGACTTCGATTTTGAGAGAAGGCAGGAAGTGATCGATTACGTGGTCCGCCGTTACGGGAAGGACTGCGTTGCCCAGATCGTCACATTCGGAACCCTGGCGGCCAGGGGCGTGATCCGCGATGTCGGGAGAGTCATGGATCTGCCGTATTCCCTGTGCGATACCATCTCAAAAAAGATTCCCATGGAACTGGGGATCACCATCGACAAGGCGCTGCAGCAGAGCCAGGAACTCAGGACCATGTATGAAACCGATGAGAAGATCCATGAGCTCATCGATATGTCAAAACGCCTGGAAGGGCTGCCGCGGCATACTTCCATGCATGCCGCGGGCGTGGTGATCTGCCAGAAGGAAGTGGACGAGTTTGTCCCCCTGTCGCGGTCGTCTGACGGCAGCATCGTCACGCAGTTCACCATGACCGCGATCGAGAGCCTGGGACTTCTGAAAATGGATTTCCTGGGCCTGCGTACGCTTACAGTGATCCAGAACGCAGTCCGGATGGCGTCAGACAGAGAGGGAAGGGAGATTGATATCGACCGGATCGATTATTCGGATCCGAAGGTATATGAGTATATTTCTACAGGAAAGTGCGACGGTATCTTCCAGCTGGAATCCGCGGGAATGAAGAGTTTCATGAAGGAGCTCAGGCCCGGGAGCCTGGAGGACCTGATCGCCGGCATTTCCCTTTACCGGCCGGGCCCGATGGACTTTATTCCCCAGTATATCCGCGGGAAAAATCATCCGGAGACCATCACATATGATACGCCCCTCCTGGAGCCGATCCTCCAGCCGACCTACGGATGCATTGTCTATCAGGAGCAGGTCATGCAGATCGTGCAGTCGCTCGGAGGCTTCAACCTGGGGCAGAGCGACAACGTCAGGCGCGCCATGTCCAAGAAAAAGGCCTCTGTCATGGCAGAGCAGCGGAAAAATTTTGTATACGGCAATGCGAAGGAAGGCGTTCCCGGCTGCATAGCGAACGGGATCGACGAGCAGACTGCGAACAGGATCTATGATGAGATGACAGATTTCGCGAAATATGCCTTCAATAAGTCCCATGCCGCGGCTTACGCGGTAGTTGCCTTCCAGACGGCCTGGCTGAAATACTATTATCCGGTGGAATTCATGGCTGCCCTGATGACCTCCGTGATTGACAATCCCGGAAAAGTCGCGGAATATATCATGACCTGCAGAAGCATGGGCATCCGTATTCTGCCTCCGGACGTCAATGAGGGGGAGGGCGGATTTTCAGTAACCTATGAGGAAGAGGGCGGACCGGGAAGCATCCGTTACGGGCTGAACGCCATCCGTTCCGTCGGAAGGCCTGTGATCGAGGCGCTGATTGCCCGGCGACAGGAAGGGGGGCCCTATACAGATCTGCGCAATCTGGCGGAACGTCTGGGATCTGAACTGAATAAGAGAGCGGTGGAAAATTTCATTAAGGCAGGCGCGCTTGACTCGCTCGGCGGAAACCGCAGGCAGAAGATGCTGGCCTACGCAGGGATTTTCGACTCCGTCCAGAAAGAGAAGAAAAACCAGATAACGGGGCAGATGTCGATCTTTGACCTTCTTTCGGGGGAAGACCGGGAGGCGGGTTCTGTAACGCTCCCGAATGTCCCTGAATACGAGAAGGGGCAGCTTCTGGCTTATGAGAAGGAAGTCCTCGGCATCTATGTCAGCGGCCATCCGCTGGAGCAGTATGAGGAGGTCTGGAGGCGGAACATAAGCGCCCTGTCCACAGATTTTGCCATTAACGATGAGACCGGCCAGGCAGACCGGCTTACGGACGGTTCCATCCAGATTATCGGAGGGATCCTGGAAGACATCACGACCAAATACACCAAGACAAGCCGCACGATGGCATTTCTCACAATCGAGGATCTGACAGGCTCCGTGGAAGTTCTGGTCTTTCCAAATGACTATGAGAAGAGCAGAGAGCTTCTGAATTTGGATGAGCGTCTGTTTATCCGGGGCAGGGTTTCCCAGGAGGATGACAAGCCCAGCAAGCTGATCGCCGAGAAAATCTGGCGTTTTGAGGAAGTGCCGGCCGAGCTCTGGATCCGCTTTGATACGATGGATCAGTACTGCGCTTCGGAGAAAGAGCTGATGGAGCTTCTTCTGGAGTCGCAGAGGATTCCGGAGATCCGGAAGACAGTTCCGGCATCCCGCATAGCGGTATTTGTTCAGAATCCCAGATGCGTGAAAAATCTGACCTTCACCAGCCAGATCTACCTGCCGGAAAGTCTTACAGGGAGTCTGCGTTCCCGTTTCGGGGAAGAGAATGTGATACAGAAATCAGGTAAACTGATGACCGGGACTCTTCCGTACCGGAATAAGGCATAAAACTTCAAACGGATAAAAACATAAGCAGATCAGCCGGATGCTCCTTTTGAGGAATCCGGCTGATTTTTTATGCTTTCTGTTTTTAAAATATCAGTGAGAAATGAAATATACGCCCGCCGGGCGTACTTTTTCTGTTACAGGCCTTTTTCCTTCAGCTCAAACTTGTAGCCGACGCCCCAGACCGTGGAGAGAGACCATTTTCCGGTATCATGGATCTTTTTCCGAAGCCGTTTCATGTGCACGTCGACGGTCCGGGTATCCCCGACGTAGTCATACCCCCAGATATGGTTCAGCAGCTGCTGCCGGGTGAATACCTGGTTCGGCGAGGCCGCAAGAAAATAAAGCAGTTCAATTTCTTTGGGCGGCATCTGCTGGAGCGCGCCTTTGTATACGACCGAATAGGTCTCAAGGCTGATCCTCAGGTCGGGATATTCGATCGGAGGGTGGCCGGACCGGGAGGACAGTTCCTTTTCTGCCAGAACCGCCCTTCGAAGCAGCGCTTTAAGCCGGGCGCTCAGCTCACGCATGTCGTACGGCTTGACCAGGTAGTCGTCCGCCCCGATCTCCAGGGCAAGCACCCTGCTGAAAACGTCGCTTCGCGCACTGGTAACGATAATGGGCACCTGCGACTTCTGCCGTATGCCGCGGATGATCTGCAGCCCGTCCGTTTTGGGCTGCAGCGGGTCCAGAATCACGGCATCCGGAGGGAAGGCGCGAATCCGCTCCGCCGCGGAGGCGGTGTCAGACAGCACCTTCACATCAAACAGTTCTCCTGAAAGATAAGCAGCCGCGCTTCTCGCGAGCTTCTCATCCATATCAGCGATCAGTATCTTCTGTCCTTTCTTCATATTGTTCTCTCCCATAACCTGCCGCAGATCGGGCGGCAGTTCAGGACCGGCAGCTGCTGTTCTTCTTATGCTGCAGCCTTTCCCCTGCGCAGACCACGCCGCCGGGACAGCCGGCGCCGGTCTGAAACCTTCTCCTGGTTTCCGGAACAGGATCCTCCGCGGTAATTCCCCGTACCGCAGAGAATCATTATCGAAGAAATATCTCTCCGCCTCAGCGGAAAGTCACAATCGTTACGCCCGCGTCGCCTTCCCCGAACTGGCCCAGACGGAAGCTGTCCACGTGTTTCTGCCTGCGCAGATAGTTATGGACCGCCTTGCGCAGGGCGCCGGTTCCTTTTCCGTGTACGATCCGCACACTGGGAAGATGCGCAAGAAAAGCGTCATCCAGATATTTGTCAAGCTCCGAGAGAGCCTCGTCGACTGTTTTTCCAAGCAGGTTAATCTCTGTAGAAACGGAGGCGGACTTGGACATCTTCACTTTGCCGGCTCCGGAGAAGGATACCTTCTTTTCTGTTTTGGAAGCTTCCTCAAGCAGGGCAAGATCTTTCAGGCTGACCTGGGAATGCAGAATCCCCATCTGCACCTGCAGGTTCCCTTTCGCGTCCGGAAGAGAGAGCACCGTACCGTCCAGATTCATGGACATGACGTGTACCCGGTCGCCGACATGGATCTTTTCGGCGGTCAGCTCCCTGCGGGGCGTTTTTGCCGCAGCTTCTGTTTTCGCCTGGTCCATGGAAGCAATCTTCTCCCTCAGGCGGGTGCGCTCGCGTTCCATCTCGCGGGCAGCATTGGCGCTGCCGCCGTATTTGTTGTAGTTGCGGATCGTCTCATCCGCGTACTGTTTGGTTTCCCGCAGAATCTGCGCGGCCTCCTGCCTGGCCTTCTCAAGAATCTTCTCCCGGGAGTCATTCAGACGCTGCTGACTGGATGCCAGCGAATCCCGGAGCGCCTTGATCTGGGCGCGGTTCCGGGAGATCTCATCCTCCGCCTGCTCCATGGAGAGGCGCCTGTTCTCCAGATCGGAGATGACGTCCTCAAAGTCTTCCTCCTCCTCGGAAATGTGCCTGCGGGCTTCCTCGATGATTTCTTCCGGAAGGCCGAGTTTTCTGGAGATGGCAAAGGCGTTCGACTTCCCCGGAACGCCGATCAGAAGGCGGTAGGTCGGACGAAGGGTCCCGACGTCAAATTCACAGCAGGCATTCTCTACGCCGAAGGTTGAGAGGGCGTAGATTTTAAGTTCGCTGTAATGCGTCGTGGCGATCGTCCGGATTCCCCTGCCGTGCAGGCTGGACAGGATGGCAATGGCCAGAGCGGCGCCCTCCTCCGGATCGGTGCCGGCGCCCAGCTCATCGAATAGAACCAGGGATTTTTCATCCGCCATCTTCCAGAAAGAGACGATATTGGTCATATGGCTGGAAAATGTACTCAGGCTCTGCTCGATGCTCTGCTCATCCCCGATATCCGCGAATACCTCGGTGAACAGCGTCAGTTCCGAGTGTTCCGCCGCTGGAATGTGAAGGCCTGCCTGTCCCATCAGCGAGAGGAGACCGACTGTCTTCAGGCTGACCGTTTTGCCGCCTGTGTTGGGGCCGGAGATTACGAGCAGGTCGAAGTCCCTTCCGACCCGGATATCGATCGGCACTACTTTTTTGCGGTCGATCAGGGGGTGTCTTGCCCGGTGAAGATCCACGATCCCTTCTTCATTAAAATCGGGAGCAGTGGCGTTCATTTTCTTTGCAAGGGAAGCGCGCGCGAATATGAAATCCAGCTCCGTCATAAGCTGAATGTCCGCAATCAGGAATTCACTCTGCTCTGCGGCGGAAGCGCTTAATACCGCCAGAATCCGCTCAATCTCTTTCTTTTCGTCCGCCTCCAGCTGGCGGATATCGTTGTTCAGCTTTACAACCGCCATCGGTTCCACAAAGATGGTGGAACCGGAAGAGGATTGGTCGTGGATCATGCCCGGAACCTGCGAACGGTGCTCCGCTTTGACAGGAATACAATAACGTCCGTCCCGCTGGGTGATGATCGCGTCCTGCAGATAAGCGCGCATCGATCCGTTGACGATAGAATTCAGCTGGGAACGGATGCGTTCCGCCGACAATGAAATCTGCCTGCGGATATGCCTGAGCGTGGGAGAGGCGTCGTCCGCGATCTCATCCTCGGACAGGATGCATCTCCGGATCTCCCGCGAGAGGGCGGGCAGCGGTTCGATTCCTTCGAACATGGGAGCGAGAGAATCCGGCTCCGCTTCCTCCTCCCGGAGATTCTCCGCTTTCGCGTACTGTTTCGCGCGGGCCGCGGCGTCAAGGAGCTTTGCAATGTCCAGAAGCTCGGAAATCCCGAAACTGCTTCCGATGGTAAGCCGCATAATGTCCGCCCGCAGATCCTTTACCCCGGAAAAGGAGATTGGACCTTTGCGGTAGATCCGCTTCAGCGCGTCGCCTGTTTCCGTCTGCATTCTGGTGACTTCCGCCATGTCGGAGGAAGGAGTGAGCTGCCTGCATTTCTCTTTCCCCGGAGCGGAAGCCGCCTGTTCTGTGAGCATTTCTATGATTTTTGGGTATTCCAGTACCCGG
Organism: uncultured Lachnospiraceae bacterium; assembly: GCA_902779575.1. Lineage (GTDB taxonomy): Bacteria > Bacillota > Clostridia > Lachnospirales > Lachnospiraceae > Porcincola. The sequence continues at coordinate 15,671 of CACZBW010000002.1, read as the reverse complement.
AGTGCTTTTTCATTCATACGATATTTCAGAGTCTCCAAAAAGGAGTGCATGTCTGCACCCCTGCAGTGAAATCAATTCGGCCGTGCCGCCGGAGGCATGGCCGAATTCTGTTATTTACTTCATTTTCATTTTACTCTATAATAGACAAAAATGAAATCTGTTTTCAGAAATTTTCAGATTATTTTTCCCATAATATGGTTCCGGACAGACAGATTTACCGGAAAAGGCCGGAAAAAGGCTTTCAGCGGCGCCTCGGGGTTTCAGCGGCGGTGCTGCGTATACATCCGGTCGGGTGTTCGGGACAGGAACGGGGAATAATTGCGGGAGGCAGCTAGAAAGAGGCAGACAGAATGAAATTCATAGAGACATTTCACGAGGGAGACAGGATCGGGGACGTCTATCTCTGCAAGCAGAGGCAGAGCGCGATGGCAAAGAACGGAAAGAACTATGAGAATGTAGTTCTCCAGGACCGGACAGGGACGGTCGACTGCAAGATATGGGATCCGACCTCGACGGGGATCGATGAATTCAGTCCCCTTGATTATGTCTATATTGTGGGAGATGTGACAAGCTTCCAGGGAAACCTTCAGCTTAATATCAAGAGAGTGCGGGTGGCGAAATCCGGCGAATACGAGCCGGAGAATTATCTTCCCGTCAGCGCCAGAGACAAGGATGAAATGTACGGGGAATTGATGGACCTCCTGGGAACGGTGGGGAATCCCTGGCTTAAGATGCTGATCGACAAGTATTTCGGAAGCGAAACCTTTGCGGAGGCATTCAAGAAACATTCCGCCGCGAAAACCGTTCATCACAGCTTTGTGGGCGGACTGCTGGAGCATACGCTGAGCGTTGTAAGGCTCTGCGACTATTACTGCGGGCAGTATTCCTATCTGAACAGGGACCTGCTGCTGACGGCTGCGGCTTTCCATGATGTGGGAAAGCTGAAGGAAATCTCGAATTTTCCGGAGAATGATTATACGGATGACGGTCAGCTGCTCGGGCATATCGTGATGGGATCGGAGCTGATCGGATACGCGTGCAGAACCATCAAAGGCTTTCCGCACAGGCTGATGAGCGAGCTTCAGCACTGTATCCTTGCGCACCACGGCGAATATGAGTACGGAAGCCCAAAGAAGCCTGCCCTGCCGGAGGCGATGGCACTGAATCTTGCCGACAACACGGACGCAAGACTGGAAACCATGAAGGAACTGATGGAGAGCGCGGCAAGAAACCGGAATCCCGATGACTGGCTGGGATATAATAAGCTGTTCGAGTCGAATATCCGCAGGTCCGGAGACTGGAACTGAGCGGCGGGGCAGAGCTATGGCCGCTGCGGATGAATTCTGGCAGCTGAAGATCTGCCGGCATACTTAAGGTACGATTGGAGACGCTGGCCGGTACTGATGAATTCCTGCAGCTGAAGGTGCTGTATCTGTGACGGGCAGTCAGGCCAGGACGGAACGGATCAGATGAAACGGACCGGGATCCGGGGGAGAAATGGAAAAGAATACCATTATACAAGTTACGATTGAAGATATGTCCGATGAGGGACTGGGAATTGGCCATGCCTTGGGCATGGCCGTTTTTGTGAAGGACAGTGTCGTGGGAGATACAGTCCGGGCAAAGATCGTAAAAGTGAAGAAGAACTTTGCCTACGCGCGTCTGGAGGAGGTACTCATCCCGAGCCCGGACCGGACGAAGGCTTTCTGTCCGGTTGCCCGCGCCTGCGGAGGCTGCCAGCTGCAGGAGATGTCCTACGAAGCCCAGCTTTTGCTGAAACAGCGCAAGATCAGGAATAACCTGGAACGGATCGGGGGATTTTCAGGACTGGAAGTGCTTCCGGTCATTGGGATGGAGGAGCCGTACCGTTACCGGAATAAGGCCCAGTTTCCGGTCGGCATGAGCCGGGACGGGAAGCTGACTGCCGGATTTTATGCGGGGCGGACGCACTCGATCATAGACAACCATGACTGCGCGATCGGAATTGACGAAAACCGGCCGGTGCTTGAGACGGTGCTTGCCTATATGAAAAGAAATCATGTCCCCGCTTATGATGAGACCACTCACAGCGGAACCGTCCGCCATGTGATGACCCGCTGGGGACATGCGACAGGGCAGCTGATGGTGGTTATCGTCGCTGCCGCGGACCGTCTTCCGGCTGAAAAGGATCTTGTCCGGAGCCTTCTGGAAGCCTCGGAGCGGGACAGGTGGACCTGCAGGCTGACCTCTGTTGTGCTGAATACAAACAAGGCAGTTACGAATGTCATACTGGGACGTAAGAACCGCGTTCTGTACGGACAGGATTACATAGAGGACAGGATCGGCGATAATCTGTACAGAATTTCGTCGCTGTCATTTTATCAGGTCAATCCGGTTCAAACAGAAAAACTGTATCGCACAGCGCTTGAATATGCTTCCCTTACCGGAACTGAAAAAGTGTGGGATCTTTACTGCGGGACAGGAACCATCTCCCTCTTTCTGGCCCGAAAGGCAGGCAGTGTCATTGGCGTGGAGATTGTCCCTGAAGCTATAGAAAATGCCAGGATTAATGCAGAGCTGAATGGGATCCGGAACGCGGAATTTCTGGTGGGAAAGGCGGAAGACATCCTGCCCCGGCTGGCCGGGGATCAGGAGGGGACGCCGGGAGCGCCGGACGTCATTGTGGTGGATCCGCCCCGGAAAGGGCTGGACAGGACCGTGACGGAGACGATTCTCCGAACACTTCCGGACAGAATTGTCTATGTGAGCTGCGACAGCGCCACAATGGCGAGGGATCTCAGATTGTTCGCGGAGGGAGGCTATCAGATCCGGGAAGTGCAGCCGGTGGATATGTTTCCGCATACCGTTCACGTCGAGACTGTCTGTCTACTAACACATTCTTGAGGAATAGGGCCTGAAAAAGCCTGAAATACTGGGGTTTCCGTCACTGGGAGCAAGTTCCGCTTCGAGTGATGGAAACCCTCTTTTTATGTTCGCGGGAACTGGTCAAGAAGCAGGGTCGAGGCTACGATTTTACTATTTTTGAAAACGAGTCAACGATTTTACTATTTTGGGCAAAACGAGAAAACGATTTTACTATTTGGGGTAGGTCGAGGCTATGATTTTACTGATGGGCGATCAAGGAAATTTAAGGAAGCTATGCCTTGTTACACAGCGCGTTTGAGCGTAAAATAAAAGTCTACCCTCCGTATATTCGGAGCGGTCTTTTATCTTATTTCGATCGGAGAGAGTTCCGGCGTCCGTGCCACCATCTGGCACAAATATTTCATCTCAATCTAAATCTAAAGCAAGGAGGACAATGAATGGCAAAACTCGTAAACAAGAAGACGACCACAACCACAACTGTAACTGAAGAAGTTGAGCTCGTCCCGGCTGATCCCGGAGAGGAAATGAACCACCGCTACATGAAGGTATGCGGGTACGGTACATATCGGGGAGATGACGGAAAGAGTGTAGATAAGCCACAGATCCTTCTGAACGCCAAGTGGCTGGCAGAGGCCGGGTTCCATGTTGGCGACCAGATCGACGTGTCTGTGAAGGAAAACGAGCTGGTGATCAAAAAGCTGATCCCGGCATAAACGAAGAGACGGTGCCAGGATGTAGAGTCCTGACACCGCCTTTTTCAATTTACTGTTCTTTTTCCGTTTCCTGGGGCTGGGGCTTGTCCGCATCACCGGCAGGAGCCAGCGTGATGGAGTCCTTTTTCACGTCGGCCTTGTAGTGGCTCTTTGTGATACGGTCAATGCTGTATACCAGAACGATACCACCGATTGCGGCATACAGGCCGCCATTTTCACTGCTCATCATTTTCTCAAATACCTCCGATTTACTCATTGTCATTGTCCTTTCTGAATTGTCTTCCGATTGTCTTGGCACGTTTGATCAACTGATAGACCCTCGGCTCTGAGACACCAAGGTCTGCCGCGATTGCCTTTACGGAATCGCCGTACAGCTCTTTGGCTTCAAAGGCCAGAGCGATCCTCGGGTCTTCCGCATCCATCAGGGAGCGGATAGCCTGGTACTCCATCTTGGCCAGCACCTGCTGCTCAATGGATTCTGTTGCATCCGGCTCCCAGCCCGTCTCAAGAAGCCCGTCCCACGAAACTACAGGTGACTGTTTGGTTTCCGGGGTGCGGCCATACGGGCAAGCAGAGCACTTGTTCGTGTCTCTGCAGCGAGTGAAGGCTTTACGCTTGCCTGGGACCATGCACCGCGTGCTGAAGTAGCCGCTGGAATGAAGGGTGTTGATGTACTCCCACTGCGATTCCGCAAACACACGGTCAGAGGTTTTGTAGAAGAACACCCGCATCTTCTGGCTGCCGTTGAAGTTCAGATATCGGCAGTCGGCATCTGTGATGCCATAGTTGTCAAGGTCCGCCTTGTCTTTGATTTCGATCGGGCAGTCGTACAAGATCTCGCCGTTGTCACCGATCGATGTTCCATGCTTGAATTCGGCCTCAAGCTCGGCCTTTTTTGTTCTTGCCATTCAGATTGTCCTCGTTTCTTTCCGAAACGGGGAGAATCCATATGGCTTGCCAGTGTTTTCATCGGCCACCTCGTGGGGGTTTTCCCCGTTTCACGTAGGTGACCAGCAGTTCGCTTGCTGGCTCCTGGTTAGTAGTTGGTTACCGTCACTGCCGCTGCGAAACATCCTTCGTGGCCTTTGAAGGAAGCCGTAGTTCCGGCAGGTAGTTTAACGTCTTGCCCGGGACGGATGTTGAGCGAAATTCTGCAATCACGTAAAAATTTTTGCGGAACAACCTCAAATATTCACGAACGCAGTTGAAAAATTCACATTTCTCGGTTATACTAAAAATTGTGCTTTTCTCTCCTGCCAAACGTGAGCATAAGATCTTTCCTGACTCGACCTTACGCTTTCAACCTATCGTTGGCTCAGTTGTTGTCAACGCCCGAGAGAATGCATTACTCGTTTTTTGAGTTTTTTGAGTTATTTTTTTCGGAGGGTGAAGGATGACAGAGAAAAACGTTCCCTTTTTGAGCGGATGCGTTCTGTATCTGCTTCTAAGAAAGGCCGCGCTGCCCGACGCAAGTCCAAGAGAACATCAAGACGGTATTAAGGATGAACATAAGAATCCGATCTTTATGTCGGACTTGGTTTATATATTTACCGGAGTACAGACAGCTGGGTCTTCGTCTGATACATCAAATTATCGGGAAGGAAAAATTGAAGGAAGCATTAACGTGCCATTCAATGACATGGCATATATTTCTGCTTTTGACAGTACCGTAACGGAGAGATATGAGGAGGCCCTTGCCAGAACATGTAAGTTTGTTAAGTGGCATCTTAACCCTGAAATGCGTGGGTGGTTCGTCAAGGCTTGCCTGGATGTTATAGAGAATGACAACGAAATCCTGGATGGGGATAGGTTCTATGTTAGGGGCGATGGAGCATCTATTACAAAAGCAGAGTTGAGAAATGAAACTGTATTCGAATTGCAGCCGTTTCTTTTGGGGGTACTTCATTTCATTTTGCTCCACCGAGCAGATTGCAATTATCTTGGTGTACCAACGCTGGATGCGAATAGCAGTAAGGTGAAATATAAAGAGCGGCAGTATAATGGGCATCTTGGCGATGCAATAACCAGAACAATCACGGTTAATCTCTATACAAAGAAGGATTATCAAGCAGTTGTGAAAACTGCTGTTGCTCCAGCATCTTTGACTCCGAGTGAGGATGCCGGTGATAAAACAGATGATGAAGTAATTAATGGTTCCCTGCTTCGGACGAGTGAGGCCCTGGCATCCGTATTTGGCGGTATAAGCACTCCAAAGATAAACACAGAGGCAATGACAGGTGTGATTGAAACTGTTGCCGCTGCAGCAAAAGCGGTGACCCCAGACGATCAGCAGAAGGAGAACCTTATGCAAGGCGCTGCAGCCATTGCTACTGTCCTTAAAGCTCAAAGGCACTCGTGGGCAGAACAGATTAGACAGGGTCAGCGCCAGGAGAAAGCGGCCTCAGAATCGGAGACTACTGAGGATGAAAAAACTGCCACGGAAGAAGATCCGGGACAGGAAGGACAGAAAACGACCATCATTCAGCAACAGACCAATGTCATCCAGAATGGAGACAACAACATAAACGTCACGAACAACGGGACTATGAATTTCAATTTTTAAGGGAGGCCGGTAATGAGCAATGAAATTGTGACTCAGCAGATAATGCCTCCCGGCACGCCAGCTGTAGGGCAGGTGGGAAAGAACAATGTCAATGTCACGAATCAGCAGGGCGGCATAGTCAATTTCAACTACAATATTCAGCAAGGTGCGGTCATTGGCAGCGCAGAAGAAATGATGGCTGTTCAACGCTTCAGTAAGCGGTACTATCAGCTCTTAGTTACCTGTGAAGAATCTGTTTTTAAGGACAACATAGTCACAGTTTCTGCCGATCGCGCTCTTTGTCAGAGACTCGTCCCTCCGGAGATATTTGAAAGGTGCTCCGGTTTAACCGAGGAAGGAATAAAAGAACTACAGACATTTCCGGCTCTTATCTGCCGGGAGAATACCGAACTGAGAGGCATAACCGATCCGGAACAGATGGGAATGTATGCTTACATACGGCGCGTGATGAAGGTGGGGCGGGACATTAAAGTTGCGTTCCAGCCTATCGCACCTTTCTTCCAGGCAAAACTGTGTGAGAAGAAAAATGCTATCTATTTTGATTTAAATATGGATTGTGCCATCACGGATTTGAACCACAGTGCGTGGTCTGTGCATAAAGTCAATCTGTTTGAAGCTTTTGATCAGGCGCAAATTCCAAATATGAAGCGGCCGATGTGATTATGGAGGAAATGAATGCCAGATAAACTGCCGAGTGAGATTAGAAAGATTGAACTGGACGATGCTACTTTTAAGGGGACGCATGCCGTAATTGAGCCTACGTATGTGAACTTTTTCTTTGGTAATAACGGCACTGGAAAGTCAACCATAGCAAAAGCAATCCAGTCCGGAACGGGCGTGACATATGCCCCGGGACGGTCACATGCAGATTACATTCCGTTGGTTTACAATCAGGATTTTATCAACCGGAATGTAGCCAGCTATCATTCACTCCCGGGAGTTTTTACAATCAACGATGTGAACGTCAGAATCCAGGAACAGATCGATGAAAAATCTGCCTTGCAGTCGGATGCGAGAAAAGCATCAGCTGATGCCTCTGCAGAATATGAGAAAAAAAGAGGTATCCGGGTTGAGCTTCAGAAACAGTTATTCAAAGACTGTTGGGATAAAACCAGTGATCTGCGTGAAAGGTTTGATGAAACCCAAGAAGGGAAAAAGAAATCCAGGCAGTTTACCGAGGAGGTACAAAGACACAGCCCGGTCGAACATGACCTGGATGAGCTTCGGCGGATGTGTGATGCAGCGTATTCTGATACCGCTAAGAGATATCCCCGGTTCAACACCATAGCTGACACATCGGTTCTCGACGAGATAGAAGGTGGGGACATTTTGAGAGTGGTGATCGTAAACGCCGCACAGACAGAGTTCGCATCTTTCCTCAACGATCTCGGTGCTACAGAATGGTTCCGGCAAGGCCATGAGGCATATCACGTTAAGGCTGACGGAAAATGTCCGTACTGCTCACGTCCTCTCCAGGATGATTTTGAAAAGATGATGGCGGACAGTTTTGACAATAGATACGAAAGGAATCTTCAGCGACTTAACGCTTTTCTGACCGCCTACCGAGATGCTGCAAACGCTCTATTTGTACCATTATCGCAGGTGCCGCAGGACATTTATCCGGCGGTCGAAATAAAGAAGTATCAGGACAAACTTGCGGCCTTGAGGGCTGCTATCACAACGAATATAGATCTTATTAAAGAAAAACAGGAAGACCCTACCAAGATCGTCAGTCTGGAGCCGACGGCCTCCTTGATGCAAGACCTATCTGAGTTGATTGAGGGATTCAATAAACTTATCGATCAGAATAATGTCATAGTGGAAGCAGGGCCGAAGAAAAAGAAAGAGTGCCGGGATCTAGTTTTTGAGCACATGGCTTTCGTGTTGAGGGACGTGTTCGAAGCATATAACCGCAGCGATACTGCATTGAGTAAGGAAATGCAGAATCTACAGACTACGATTAACAAGCAGAATGAAACCGTGGAAATAATCCAAGGGGAACTACGCGATCTGCGCAGCCAGACGGTCGAGACAGAGACTGCGATTGCCAATATCAACACTATGCTTCGGGACGCAGGTTTTCAGGGCTTTGAAGTCCGTCCATGCAAAACAGGGGGCCCAGGTGCAGAATCCGGTCCGTCAATCAATTATGAGGTCGTTAGGACAGATACCGGTTTAGTGGCTGAAGATTTGAGTGAAGGCGAAAAGAATTTCATAGCCTTCTTGTATTTTCAACAGAGGGTTTTTGGAAGCGAATCAGCTGAGGGTGACAGCCGACAGAAAATTGTAGTCATTGACGATCCTGTATCGAGTATGGACAGTGGCGTACTTTTCATCGTCGGTGAACAGGTACGGAAGATGATCGAGATCTGCAGGAACAACGCAGATAACCGAGACGCAGTGATGAAAGGAAACTTCATAAAGCAGATATTCATCCTGACCCATAATGCATATTTCCACCGAGAAATCACTTATCCGCATGCTCATCGGTACGAGTTTGTATCTTTCTACCTTGTTAAGAAGAGAGAAAATAGATCCTCCGTTGACTTGAAGCGCAGACGAGATCCGGACTGCCCCACAGAATGGATGAACGTAAATCCCGTAAAGAATTCCTATGCTGCACTGTGGGATGAGTATAAGGAGTTGAAAGATGTTACTTCTGCGATTCCACTCATCAATGTAATCCGGCGAATCCTTGAGTACTACTTTCTCCAGATATGTGGATTTGACGGCAGCCAGTTGCGACGTACTATACTGGAGGAACACAAGCCAGATTTAACACATGATGCGGAAGGTAATGAAGACTATACCAAGTTCGACATGGCAACCACTATGCTTTCTTACATAGCGGCCACCACCTACGGTGTTAATGACGGACTTCACTATGTGGATGACGTTATTGATATAGAACAGTGCAGAGAAACGTTCCAGGAGATCTTTCACCACATGGGGCAAGATCAGCATTTCAAAATGATGATGGGAATCAAGTAGGAGGAGGTTTTAGATGCGTCTCAGTTATAACAAATTATGGAAACTACTAATAGATAAAGAAATGACTAAGATGGACCTGAAAGATGCGGCAGGTATTAGCGCCGCATCTATCGCGAAACTTGGGAAGGGTGGCAATATTACTACAGATGTGCTTCTAAAAATATGTAAAACTTTGAACTGTAAAGTTGAAGATATTATGGAGACCATTGAGGAATAAACAATTATTAGAAAGGTAATGACTGTCGTGACATTATTAGAATTAATGGAAAAAGAGATATTGTTAGCAAACAGGCCACTGACAATAAAGGAGGCTTTGGATGCTGCAAAAAAAGATGGAACAATTGACGCGATAGGCAAAATGGGAAAAACACCACAGAATACTATAAATGCTTTGTTGCATAAAGATATTGCGCGAGGGGAAGATGCTCGTTTTGTGCAGGTCACTTCTAAACCAGCAACCTTCGATGTGGTAAAAAAATGACTTGATTATTTCAAGATCTTAATATGAATTTACTTACAGGCAGGAGGATTGCTACATGAAAAAAGAAGAATATATGGACTTGCAAGGATTCTTTAATACTGAATCCTGTGTTAATAGTGACTTTCATTTTCACGATGAAGACTTTAGCGACAAGAAACGTATGGGGGACCCTATATTCAAATCGATTGGCTACCCCAGTAAGATTTTCTACCAGAATATTCAAAAATACATTAGGTCTTATACAAAAGCAGGTGGAGTGGTGCTCGATACTTGTGCAGGGAGTGGATCTACTGGCGTCGCGGCTCTGTTAGAGGGGAGAAAAGCCATTTTGATGGATGATAGCCCTCTTGCTGTCAATATGGAATACAACATAATTAACTATGTTGATTTGAAGATGCTAGACAAGGAATATAAATCACTGGTTAAGAAACTCGAGCCAATTATTAATGGAATATATACAACGCTGCTGTCCGATGGCTCAGAAGGATATAGCGAAGTAATCATTGCTAGTAATGTATATGCATGCCCAAGCTGTCATGAAGAAATAGTCCTGTATAAGAATGAGACCGGAAAAAGATCCGAATACAAATGCCCTCACTGTGGACAAATTATCAATATAGCAGATAAAAAGATAAAAGAGCTTCAGACTGATAAAAGAAGACCTGTAGAAGTTACTATACAGCCTGTGGGGAAGAAGGGTAAAAAGGAAACCCGCGAAATTACAGATGATGATAAGAAATTGTGGGCTAGTACTTTAGCTCGGTATGAGCAAGAATACGGAGATTTATGGTCGCCTAGCGAGCAGATTGTATATAATAGGGCTTATCCAAGAGTCGGAGGATGGCCTGGCTTTGCCATAGACGCTTCTGTAAGTGATCTGTTCCCTAAGAACAATCTTATTGCATTGAAAATATTAAATCGTTATATCGAAGAAGAGATTCAAGACTACAGTGTAAAGAGCTTCATGAAGTTCATCTTTTTGGAAACTTTGTTCAGGACGAGTAGTCGATTATTTACTGGTTCGGGCATAAAAAATGTTTATCATATTCCTCCTGTCGGAAAAGAACAGAATGTTCTTACCGTGTTTAAACGCAAGTATAAAGCTATCTCTGAGGCAAAGGCCTTCTTGCAGAATCAGTTAGATCAGGAAAAGACAAGGTCAGACATTCGAATCATACGTGGAGATGCGAAAAAAATAGATATTCCAGATTGCTCGGTAGATTATGCTTTTATTGATCCGCCGTATGGGGGCATGGTACCATATGCGGAATTAAACTTGTTTTATAGTGCTTGGCTGCATGAAAAAGAAGACCTTGAAAATGAAATAATGATTCCTATGGATTATGAAAAGAAGGAAGGATATGTGGAACTTTGGGGATCATATATAGAGAAGGCTTTTGGAGAAGTGTTTAGAGTGCTTAAACCCGGAGCGTATTTCACGGTGGCCTTCCATAGTAAGTTTAGCAATATATGGAACGAACTTAAGGAGATCATGCAGGTGCGCTTAGGTTTTGAGTTTATTAATATAGTTGAAAACGAAAGAGGAACAACGTTCCACACTAATCATATAAATGACACGAATCCGGTTAGTGCTTTCATCACTTATCGCAAGGCGGAAGATGGAAAACCACATAGTATAGGCTCAAATGTAAAAAAGAGTGCCTTCGAGTTACTAGATCCAGAGTTTTTACAGGGCGGAAAAACAATGCGCGCTGTGCAGTCCCAGATTATAAAATTAGTTAACGAATATAATTTGGCTGAAGTTCCGGACGACAAAGAAATTGCAGCATGGCTGGATCGTACATGCGACAAAAATGGCAATAAATATTTTCTGAAATAAAAACGATTAAGCAATAGTAAAGGAGTGAAGTATCATGAAAAAAGGACAGTCAAATAGACTTACTGTACAGCAAAAAGAGGGACAGGGACCGATTACTATTTTCCATAAAGACGCTCAAATCCACGACAAAGAGGTCGGTAATACTTCGCTATTTGTTATAAAACAGCTTGAGTATGAGTTCCCTATGCTTACTTTTCGTTACAGGAAGGACTTGTCCAAAAAAGAGATAAATGAGGCTTTGCAGAAAGTTGATAAATACTTAGGACAGACACTTTTTGTCGAAAGTGCAAGCATAAGACCTGATGGTGGTCTTATTGAAGTACAGGATGATAATGGAAATTGGCGTGTTGTGCTGGTATCAGAGGCTAAACATCAAGGCAAGGATATTGAAAACATCAAAGCTGGAAAACTTGTAGGGAAGAAAAATAATCAAGACCTCATGGCGGCCGGAAATGCTATAGAAAGAGCTTATAAAAATGTTAATGAGATAGCTAATTTCATGCTGGCCGAACGATATTTCCCTTACATACTATTTTTGGAGGGCTCTAACTTTTTGACTCAGAACGTTACGGTCAAAAGACCTGACGGCAGAGAAGTGACCTTGGTTTACAATGACGGTACATTGAATAGACTTGACCGGCTGACTGCAGCTAACTATGGAATGCCAATTAATACAAATCTTTGTGAAAACAAATTCGTAAAATGCAATGGTGCAACCATCATGTTACAGGCGGCTTCAATATACACTAAGGGAGAAGGCGGACATTGGAATGATGAAGACATGATCATGGTCATGCTTGATGTTGCGCGCACTTCCTTAAAGATGCTGGGCTCAGATCTTTTTGATCAGCTTAGTAAAAGATAAAGGCTTCTGCTGTCAAGTAGCATTGCAAAAGCCAATTATCGTCTGCAAACGATAATTGGCTTTTGAGCGCTTGGGATAGTCATATCATCCTTTCTATGTTGACACGGGCAGAAGGGAGAATATAGGATTACGATTGATAGCAGAGGAAGGGTAAATGTAATATTTATGGAAACTAAACATGCGGTAATTGTTTGTGATGTACTTGATTGTCTAAAGCAAATACCAGATAATTCAATTCAGCTTATTATTGCTGATCCGCCGTATAATATTGATATCGCGGAGTGGGATTCTTATGATAATTATATAGAATGGGCTTCTCAATGGATCGAGGAGTCTTATCGTGTTTTATCAAGAACCGGAAATTTAGTTCTTTTCGGTGGATTTCAGTTTGAAAATGCTGGGCGTGGTGACCTTTTTGAACTAGTGCATTATATTAGATCACACACACAATTAAAGTTAGTTAATGTCATCATTTGGTATTATAAGAATGGTATTTCTGCCAGGCGCTTCTTTTCTAATCGGCATGAAGAAATAATGTGGTTTGCAAAAACCAAGAAATATACTTTTAATCTTGACGACATACGTATCAAGTATGATGCGGCTACGCTTGAACTATATAAAAGGGATAAGAGACTGAATCCCGATAACCTGGATAAAGGGAAAAATCCCACAAACGTATGGGAAATATCAAGATTAAACAGCAATTCTTTAGAACGAGTGGGGCACCCCACACAGAAACCATATGCTATAATCGAAAGACTGGTTAAAGGGCTAAGCTCCGAGGGTGACACAGTAATGGACTTATTCGCAGGGTCAGCAATATCGACCAGAGTATGCATTGAAACAGGCAGAAACTCAATAAGCTGCGATAAAGATCCGACAACACTAGAATATGCCCAAGATCAACTTGATAGGTGTATCAACAGGAACTTCACATATTCAAATGCTATTACCCATTTTGTTAAATAAAGAAAGCGTAACTATTTTATTTGTCAGGTGGTGATTGAAGTAACTTTCACTAGAATAGCTACCGTGTCAACGACAAGTATAACCGATATGTTTCGGGCAGCACTTACCAACAAGGTAGGCGCTGCCCGTTTTTTTTACTGCTTCTGATAAAATCCGCACTCATATCCATCGGCCCTGAGCTCGATGCCGGGTATCCACGGCGGGGTCCTCCCCATCTGCTCACAGATCACGTCCAGGGACACCTCCGGGGTGCACTCGATGATGAGCTCGTCATGGACGTGGCCGACAATCTGGCAGTAGCTTAAGGTACGCATAGCATGAGCCAGGATGTCCCGGCTGACCGCCTGCACGATGTTCTCGACGAACTTCGGACCGTAACTTTCGATCCGGCTCCATTTCTTCTGGGCATCAATCCCCATGTAGGTGACGGACTCACCTCCGAAACGGTTTTCACCGATCCGGGGCTTTACATAGGCAAGCCTGCGTCCGGAGGGTAGAGTGATGAAGAGCATCCCGTTTTTCATCAGGAAGGTGATGTCGCCAACCTGGGTCTGGGTCCGCATCTGGATCGCATCCTTCACAGCGGCATCGACAGCCCACCAGTACTGCGTGATATGCGGGTTGCTGCTGCGCCACATATCTACCAGCGGCTGCAGCTCGTCTTCGGTCAGGCCCATGTCGAGAGCGCCCATCGCCTTGAGGGCACCGACGCTGCCGCCATAGCCGAGGGCTAATTCCGCGATTTTGCCTTTTTGCCGGAGGTGGCTGTTCTGGCCGTGCTTCTCGACCGGCACACCAAACATCCTGCTGGCGCTTTCGCAGTAGATGTCACGGCCCTTGTGGAAGACCTCTGCACGCCAGGTCTCACCGGCGAGATGGCTCAGGACCCGCGCTTCGATGGCGGAGAAGTCGCTCACGATGAACTTGTATCCTGGGCGCGGCACGAAGGCTGTGCGGATCAGCTCCGACAGGACGCCCGGGACGGAGTCGTACAGCATGTCCAGCATTTCGTAATCCCCGGCTTTTACCAGTTCCCGGGCCTGCTCCAGATCGTCCATGTGATTTTGCGGCAAATTTTGCAGTTGGATCAGCCTTCCGGCCCATCGTCCACTTCGATTGGCTCCGTAGAACTGGAACATACCGTGGCAGCGGCCATCAGCGCAGACCGCATTCTGCATCGCCTGATACTTCCGGACGGAGCTCTTAGCCAGCTGCAGCCGGAGCGAGAGCACCTCGGCCAGATCCTCCGGCGCGGTTTTGATCATGGCAGCGACATCCTTCTTCCCGAGGCTTTCTACCTCCATGCCGTTCTCTGCCAGATAGTCTTTCATCTGTATGACCGAGTTGGGATTGTCCAACCCGGTCTTTTTCTGCATCCGGACGGTCAGGTCCGTCTTGGAAAGCTCGTCGATCCGCAGCGCCTCCCGGACCATATCCTGATCGATCATGATACCGCGATCGTTGATCTGCTGGTCCAAATGGTACTCATCCCAGACGAAGTCCGGCACCGGGTAGTTTTTCAGCCGTTCCTGTATCTGCATTTCCACCTGCACGTCGCGCTCATTGTATTTTTTGAACAGTTCCCATTTCTCAGGCGCGTGGTGCGGCAGGTTCCAGGTCCGGCCACCATTGCTTTTCGTAGGCTTGCAGGGGCAGCAGAAGTATTTGATCAGGTCCTTGCCTTCCTTCAGTTTCTGTTCCTCAAAGCCGAGGACTGCACCGACCTTTTCCAGTCCCAGGGGCAGGCCATTGTAAGCGGCCCAGACCAGGGTGCATTTCCACGATGCCGGATCGAGGTAGTTCTGGACCGGATCGCCGGGGATGCTATAGGAGCGGAAGTGCTCCGGATAGTTCCGGCGCAGCCAGACCGACAGGCAGACCCGCTCGAAGCTGGCATTGTAGGCCCACTTCGTCACCCGCTCATCGGAGAGCGCAGCAATGATCTCTTCCGGGACCGTATCTCCGCAGGCGAGATCGTACACGGTGATGGGGCCGTGGTTGACGGACACACCGAACAGCAGAATCTCGAAATCCGGGGACTCCGCGTATTTATAGGCACCGGATTTTCCGATGTCGACACTTGATTTCGTCTCAAGGTCTAAAGACAGATTTTTAATCTCCATATGAATTCCTTTCACAAAGCGGCAGGGTTTGGAGCCCTGCCGCCACAGTTCTATTATTCAGTTGTATCAGTACTGGATTCCTCCAGCGCTTTTGCTTTGCGCTCCTTGCGCTCGATCAGTTCCTTCTTGATGCCATCAAAGGCGATGCTTACCAGTTCAGCAACCATATAGCCGAGACCGGCACCGCACATGCTACAGAAGCTGATCACGATAATCAGATCCGCCAGATGGCTCAGCGTCATTGTCGTTTCCATTGTCTTT
>CACZBW010000001.1 GCA_902779575.1 uncultured Lachnospiraceae bacterium | reverse complement strand
ACAGGGCAGATCCATTCATAAACTATATTCAATTGTCAAGGTACAAACTTTTATGATCGCTAAGCCGGGAACATCCTGACTTTTGGCGACCTAATCATATTATTATTCGGAGAAGATTTTTGTTTTGAAGCAGGGGGATCAGATATGGACAACAAAGAGATATCGAAAGCCGTGATTAATCGCCTGCCGAGATATTATCGTTATCTGGGTTTACTGATGGATCAGGGGATTGAGAGAATTTCCTCCGGGGAACTCAGCAGACAGATGAATGTCACAGCTTCGCAGATCCGCCAGGACCTGAATCATTTCGGGGGCTTTGGACAGCAGGGGTATGGATACAACGTAAGGTATCTCTATACGGAAATCGGAAAAATCCTCGGACTGGACCAGACGCACAATATGATCATCATCGGCGCCGGCAGGCTGGGCCAGGCGCTTGCGAACTATGTGCGCTTTGAAAAAAGAGGTTTTCTGGTAACAGCTCTGTTCGACCGGGATCCGGAGGCTCACGGATCCAGGACGGAGAGAGGAACCGTCATCCATCCCCTGTCAGAGCTTGGAAGCTATCTGGACGAGAACAGGGTGGATATCGCGGCTCTTACCATCCCGACCGAGGCCGCCCTGGAAGTGACGCCGATCCTGACGGGACACGGCGTGCGGGGAATCTGGAATTTCGCCCATACGGATCTGGAGGTTCCGGACGGGGTCGCTGTACAGAGCGTGCATCTTTCAGAGAGCCTGATGCAGCTTTCCTATAAGATCAATCATCAGTAAAACCGGATTTTCCCGCAGAGAAAGTCTGGGAAGGCAGCAGATTGCCGGTATAAAAAAGAGTAAAAGAGGAAAAGAAAAGATGGAAAAACATTCCAGGGTCTGTGCGGAAATCAGTCTCAGCGCCGTGGAGCATAATTTCAGATCCATGCGCGCGAACCTGAAAGACGGCGTGCGCATGATTGCTGTTGTGAAGACAGATGCTTACGGGCACGGAGCGGAAAAGATCGCGCGTCTAGTCGAGGATTATGACTATATCTGGGGATTTGCGGTAGCCACAGTTGAGGAAGGAGTCCGGCTGCGCCTTGCAGGCATCCGGAAACCGATCCTGATCCTCGGATTTACATTCCCGGAAGATTACGAAACGATCGTGACACAGGGTCTCAGACCTGCGGTCTTCAAGCTTTCCATGGCCAGGCAGCTCAGCGAAGCCGCCGGGAAAGCAGGAGTTATCGCTCCTGTCCATATCGCCGTGGATACAGGAATGGGGAGGATCGGACTGCAGCCGGATGAGGAGAGCGCAGACACGGCGGCCGCGATTGCCGCGCTTGAGAATCTCAGGATAGAAGGCCTGTTCACACATTTTGCCAGGGCAGATGAGGCGGATAAAGAGAGTGCGATGCTCCAGTTCCGCCGTTACATGCGCTTCTGCGATCTGCTGAAGGAGAGGGGCGTGGAGCCGGAGATCAGGCATATCTCAAACAGCGCCTGCATTATGGAGCTCCCCCGCTTCCATCTGGACGCGGTCCGGGCAGGGATCACGATCTACGGGATCTATCCCTCGGACGAGGTGGACCGCACAAAGCTTGATTTAAGACCTGTCATGGCCCTGAAGAGCCGGATCACTTATATTAAGGAAGTGCCGGAAGGGTTCCCTGTAAGTTACGGAGGCACTTTCGTGACCTCCCGTCCGTCCCGGATCGCGACGGTTCCGGTCGGTTACGGGGACGGATATCCGAGGCTCCTTTCAAACAAAGCGGACGTCCTGATCCGCGGGCACAGGGCCCCGATTGTCGGCCGGGTCTGCATGGATCAGCTGATGGTCGACGTGACCGGGATCGAGGCGGAGGAGTTTGACGAAGTGACGCTTTTAGGGCGCGACGGCGCGGAAGAGATCACGGTGGACGAGCTGGGACGGCTCAGCGGCCGTTTCCCCTATGAATTTGTCTGCGACATTACCCCGCGGGTTCCCAGAGTTTATGTCTGTGATCCGGACTGAAGCTTCCCTGCCGGGGCACGGAACGCCGCATTCTGCATCTTCGGCCGGGCGGTTGACGAACCGGCTGATAATTGATATATTTGTCGATGTGTGTGCGGACGGAACCGTTTTTTCGCCGCGCAGCCGCGATCTGAGATAAGAGCCCCGGACCCGCAGCCTGCCGGCCGGAGGATATGGAAAGGAATGGATAAGCAGATATGGACAGTGCGGACCCGCTGATATGGATCGCTCTCTTTGTGCTTGCTGCAGCTGTCTTTGTGCTGGAGGCTTTCTGTACTGCCTGCGAAAACGTGCAGAACAGTGAACTGGAGGAAGAGGAAGGGCTGAAGGGGAAAGCCGCGGCAAAGATTCTTGCCCTGAAGGAAGATCCGGAGAAAATCCGGTATTCGCTCTGGTTCTGGGAGATTCTGGCGGCGGTGCTTTCTGCCGTCCTGATTACGGGACTTTTCAGGGGAACTGTCCGGACAGCGGCTGCTGCGGCTGTACTGGCGGCGCTGTTCTATATCCTGTGCAGAGTACTCCCGGATCTTCTGGCCCGCAGATGGGAGAAGGCGTTCGCAGTGAGACTCCTGCCCTTTGCAGCTTTTCTGATGGCTCTGAGCAGTCCGTTTACAGCCGCCCTGAATCTGGCAGCTTTTCTGCTGGCACGGATTTTCGGCGTAAATGCAGCCAGCCTGGAGGACGCCGTCACAGAAGACGAGATCCTGTCCATGGTCAATGAGGGACATGAACAGGGCGTCCTGGATGAGGACGAGGCGGAGATGATCCAGAATATCTTTGAGTTTGACGACAAGCAGGCTCAGGATATCATGACCCACAGGTCGCAGATTACGGCGATTGAGGGAAGCACGAGGCTGGACGACGCCATCCGCTTTATGGCGGACGCGCCGAATTCCCGTTTTCCTGTCTACGAAGGAAACATTGACAATATCACAGGTGCCCTGTACCTGAAGGACGCGATGCGCTTTCATATGCAGGAAACCTATAATATCTGGTATATAAAAGATATTCCGGATCTTCTCAGGGAAGTGAAATTTATACCCGAGACCCGCAGAATCGACGACCTCTTCCGCAGCATGCAGAAGACGCAGGTCCAGATGGCCATCGTCGTCGACGAATACGGGGAGACCTCCGGTCTTGTGACGATGGAGGATATTCTGGAGGAGATCGTAGGAAATATATTTGACGAATATGATCGTCAGGAGAAGATGATTATTCCCGCCTGGGAGGGAAGCTGGAAGCTGAACGGCATGCTTTCCCCGGAGGAGGCGGGGGAGGCCCTGGGCACTGTCTTTCCGGAGGATTTTGACACGCTCAGCGGCTATCTCACGGCGAAACTGAACCATATTCCGGGAGAGGAGGACCGCTCCGCAGTTATTGAGGATCCGGATACCGGATACCGCTTCCGGATTCTGTCCCTCGAGGGGAGCATGATTCAGTGGGCCCAGGCTGAAAGACTCAGTCCGCGGGAAGAAGAAGGCTGAGCGGAAGACAGCGGACACGATCCTGCCTCAGGCAGCGGACCGGAAGAAGCGATCCCCATGCAGCCTGAAAGCAGGCAGACAGTAAATGAAAGAAGAAGGAGAAAAGGTTATGTCAGGACATTCCAAATTTGCCAATATCAAGCACAAAAAAGAGCGCAATGACGCCGCCAAGGGAAAGATCTTCACCATCATCGGACGTGAGATCGCCATCGCCGTAAATGAAGGCGGACCGGACCCGGCCAACAACTCAAAGCTGCGTGACGTCATCGCCAAGGCAAAGTCCAACAACATGCCCAATGATACGATTGAACGCGGTATCAAAAAAGCGGCAGGCGACGCTGACGCCGTCAATTATGAACAGGTTACCTACGAAGGGTACGGCCCGAGCGGCATCGCGATCATCGTGGAAGCCCTGACCGACAACCGGAACCGCACTTCCGCCAATGTCAGAAGCGCATTTTCCAAGGGATCCGGGAATATCGGAACGCCCGGATGCGTCTCCTTCATGTTTGATAAGAAAGGGCAGATCGTCATCGACAAGGAAGAGTGCGACATGGATGCCGACGATCTCATGATGCTGGCACTGGACGCCGGAGCCGAGGATTTTAAAGAGGAAGAGGATTCTTTCGAGATTCTTACGGATCCGGACAGCTTCTCGCAGGTGCGCCAGAATCTGGAAGAGCAGGGAATCAGCATGGCTTCCGCCGATATCACCATGATTCCGCAGACCTATGTGACGCTGACGGATGAAAGCGACATCAAGCAGCTGAACCGCACGCTGGACCTGCTGGATGATGACGACGATGTACAGGCCGTCTATACCAATCTGCAGGAGTCAGACGAAGACTGATGCGCGGAACTGAGAGATGCACAGGGACAGAATGCGCAGATCTCATGCGGACGGCCGCCTGATCAGGGCTGTGCGTCCGGATAAAGCGCGGCAGAAAGAATGGAATCCGTTATGAATGATTATGAGCTTGCCATGGAAGGGATGTCTGCCCTTCTCGGCGAACATGAAAAGTATATCGCTTCTTTTTCACGGGCTTCTTACAGCAAAAACTTCATGGAGTATTACCGGTCGGTCGTACCGGCTCTTGATGCGGTGGAGAAGCTGTACCTGAGCGTGAAGGAACCCGATACCATGCTGGGGAATATGGCGTCCGCAGTGGCCCGGTCCGCCCGGCAGATCCTTGAGGAGAGTCCGAAGAGGAAGAAGGAACAGGTGAATATCAACCTTTCCCTTATGATGGCGGGGTATGTTTTTCCGGCCCTGCTGCAGTACAAGGGAGAATCGACGAAACCCCTTGTCGACCATATTCTTGCTTCGTGGAAGGAAGCATTTCCGAAGTCGAATCTGTCCGCGGCGCCCTACGAGACGATCGAGCAGGGTTTCCACAGGAAATGGTGCTATATCACGACCGCGGCCTGCGCGGAACTGGGCAGGAGCGACGACTGTTATGAGCTGAACCTGCTGAGGGATTACAGGGACGGCTATCTGGCGAAGCTGGAGAACGGCAGCGAACTGATCCGCAGCTATTATGACGTCGCGCCGACCATTGTGAAGCATATTTCAAAACGGTCCGACGCATCCGCCATCTACCACTGGATCTGGGAAAGCTATATTGATCCCTGTATCCGCATGATTGAGGACGGCAGGATGAACGAATGTAAGGTCCGCTATGAAGAGATGGTAAGCGTGCTTAAGGAGCGGTATTTCTATCTGTATCCGAATGGCAGAGATATCTGACGGAAAAACGCCGGGATATCAGGCAGGCGCTTTATATTTCAGAAACTGGTTCAGATAACAGCGGGAGGCCGGTCCTCCCGCGGTGTTTTTATTTTTATTTTTCAGAGGGTGATATTATGTCCGTTTTACAGGCTGTTTTCCTCGGACTGGTCCAGGGACTTACGGAATTTCTTCCCGTATCCAGTTCCGGCCATCTGACGATTTTCCAGAATATATTCCATATTGACACAGGCAACAGCGTGCTGTTCGACGTGCTTCTGCATATCGGAACCCTGCTTGTGGTTTTCCTTGTCTACTGGAAAGATATCTGCAAGCTGATCGTGGAAGCCGTACATATGCTGGGAGATCTGATCCATAATCTTTCCGCTTTTCTGAAAAAAGGAAAGGAAGAACCTTCCTACCGGCATATTATCCGGACCAATTACCGTAAATTTGTAGTCCTGATTATCGTATCCACGATTCCGACCGCGATTATCGGTTTTGCGGGGGAAAAGCTGATCCGGGACGCTTCCGCGACTCTGATTGTCCCGGGAATCTGTCTTCTGATCACAGGCCTTCTTCTCTTTCTTTCTGACCGCGTTGAGAACTGCTGGAAGATTCCGAAGGATGTCAGCTGGGGAGAGGGCATTCTGATCGGCGTCGCGCAGGGATTTGCGACGCTGCCGGGCCTTTCCCGCTCCGGGACTACGATCTCGGCCTGCACTTTCTGCGGTCTGGACCGGAAGTTCGCGGTCAAATATTCCTTCATCCTCTCCATCCCGGCCATTCTGGGAGCGGCGCTCCTGGAGATCAGCGACATCGGTTCGGAAACTCTGACGGGCGCCATGATCGGAAGCTATGCCGCCGGCATGATTGCCGCGGCGGTTGTGGGGTATATCTCGATCCGCTTCCTGCTCCGGATCGTCCGGGGCAGAAAGATGCGCTACTTCGGTTATTATTGTTTTGCAGTGGGCATTCTTGCCATTGCGGGACACTTTTTCCTGAAATAACAGCGCTGCCGGATGACCGGTAGGATGCAGGGAATTGCGGATGCATCCGTTTTTCCTGTTTCCCGGGCGTCTGCCGTTTTCCGCAGGGGAGGGAAAAGGCAGGAAATGCGGAAGGCCCCCGCTGCCGGAAGATGCGGGTCCGTCCTTCCGATGATTTTTTCAGATAAGGGTAAGGGGTAACAGATGGCAAAGAAAAAAACTGCGTCCGCTTCAGTGCGCGGAGCATCAGGGCGGAGCACGTCTTCAAAAACTGCCGCCGCCCGGAAGAAGACTGCGCGCAGAAGCAGTACGGGCGGGAACAGCAAAAAGGCAAAACAGAAAACAGCGAAGAGAAGTTCTTCCTCTGCTGCGGCAGCTTCTGCGAATACGGGCAATCCTCTCATGGGGATGGAAGTCTTCTGCTGGCTTCTGCTTGCATTTGCTGTTCTTATTTTTATCAGCCTGATCGGCTATGGCGGGAAACTGGGAGGCGCTCTGGCGGACCTCCTGTTCGGCCTGTTCGGGAGCAGCGCTTACGCTTTCCCCTTCCTGATCTTCTTTCTGACTTTATTTCTGATGATCAACCGGGGCAGCAGGATCGCGCTGATCCGCAGCCTTTCCGCGGCAGGTCTTTATCTGATCGTCTGCGGGATCCTTCAGCTGGTTCTGATTCCGAATAAAGAGCTGCACTCACTCCGGGAATATTTTGAGGTGGGCAAAGCCTACCACAGCGGAGGAGGGGCTGTCGGAGGAGCGCTCGTTCTGTTTTTCTGTCCGACGGTCGGGGTGATCGGGACTTACATCGTCCTGTTCATCGCCCTGTTCATCCTCGGAGCGCTTCTCACACAGAAGTCGCTTTTTGTCGATACAGGACGCAAAGGCCGCGGCGCTTTCGAGCAGCACCGGGCAAGAAGCGAGGAACTCAGGGAGGAGAGAAGAGAGCGCAGGGAAGCGGAACATGAGATCCGCAGGGCCAGGATGGAAGCCGAGCGGGCGCAGAAAGCGCAGCGGCGGGCGGAGGAAGCGGAGGATATCACGGTATCGCCGGTATTTTTCTCAGTTCTGCGCAAGGATAGTCCGGCAGACGGTTCAGAAGCCCCGGAGAAAAATGAAAAACCGCTCTTTACGACGGATCTGTTCAACGGAAAGCAGGAGCGAAAGCGGGCAGCAAAAAAGAAAGCCCTCACGCCTGCGGACGTCATTTTCGTACAGGATAACGGGCAGGAGCTCTCAGATCCTCCGGAAAGCGTACCGGTTGAAGCGTCCGGCGGCTGTGAGCCGGACGGCAGCCTTCTTACAGGCGCTGCTTCTGTTTCTTCCCGGAGCGGAAAGGCTGCTTCCGGGGCCTCCCGGAGAGATCTGTTCACCGTGGTGCACAGAGACGGCAGTTTTGTGACAGATCTGGAGGAAAGCGGCCTGCCTGCAAAGGACAGCGCTGTCCGGAAGTCCGGGCGCAAAGCTTCGGATGAGGACAGAGAATCCGGCGCGGATCTGTCGGCAGTAAGGGAGAACGCCCTTGCTCCGGACCTGGTGATCCAGCGCGGGGCCGGCAGCGGTGATTTCCTGCCGGAGGAGGAGATCGCGGAAACAGAGGACGCGCCGGGCATTACAGAGGAAGACATCCGCGGCGCGGGTGTTTCACAGAAGCGGAAAAAAGCCGGAAAGGAACAGAAAGACAAAAGCGGGAAAGAGCAGCAGGCTTCGGGCGAAAAATCCGGCAGCGAAAGCGGAGCGGGCCTGACGAAGAAAGAGACGGCCAGGGAACTTGAAAAAGTATCCCGCGAGATCGCCGAAAACGAGTCGGAAGAGGAGGAGATCGCCTATGAATTCCCCTCCCTTGATCTTCTGAAAAAGCCGCCCAGAGAGCGCGGAGGCATGTCGGATGAGGAACTGCGCGAGACAGCGACCAGGCTGGTGAAAGTGCTTGACATGTTCGGCGTCCGCGCAAAGGTGACCAATATTTCCTGCGGTCCCAGCGTGACCCGCTATGAGCTCATGCCGGAGCTTGGAACAAAGGTTTCGAAAATTACCGGGCTGGCGGACGACATCAAGCTGAATATGGCGGCGGCCGATATCCGGATCGAAGCGCCCATCCCCGGAAAAGCTGCGGTGGGCATCGAGATCCCCAACAGGGAGACATCGATGGTCTATCTGCGCGAACTGATCGATTCCCAGGAATTCAGGTCCTTCCACAGCAAGAAGCTTGCATATGTGGTCGGAAAGGATATCGCCGGACGGATCGTTGTCTCGGATATTTCCAAAATGCCGCATCTGCTGATCGCCGGTGCGACCGGTTCCGGAAAGTCCGTCTTTATCAACACCCTGGTCATGTCGATCATCTACAACGCCGATCCTTCGGACGTAAAGATGCTCATGATCGACCCGAAGGTTGTGGAACTTTCGGTCTATAACGGGATTCCCCATCTCTACATTCCGGTCGTGACCGACCCGAAAAAAGCTGCGGGAGCCCTGAACTGGGGCGTCGCGGAGATGACGCGCCGCTATCAGATGTTCGCTGAAGTCGGCGTAAGGAATCTGGCGGGATACAACGCCAAGGCGGAAAGCCTGCGCGAAGCCGGGCTTGCCGACGCTCCGAAGAAAATGCCGCAGATCGTCATCATCGTAGACGAGCTGGCGGACCTGATGATGGTGTCCGGCAATGAAGTCGAGGACGCGATCTGCCGCCTTGCACAGCTTGCGAGAGCCTGCGGCATCCATCTGGTCATCGCGACCCAGCGTCCTTCCGTGGACGTCATCACAGGTCTGATCAAGGCGAATATCCCATCCAGGATCGCCTTCTCCGTGTCCTCGGGAACGGACTCCAGAACCATTCTGGACATGAACGGCGCGGAAAAGCTGCTCGGAAACGGCGACATGCTTTTCGCCCCGCAGACTTACAAGAAACCGGTCCGTGTGCAGGGTGCCTTCGTCTCGGATGAAGAGATCCAGGATGTGGTCGACTCGATCCGGGTTGATGCAGAATCCTCCGCAGGTTCGGAGATTATGAAGAAGCGGATGGCAGAGGTTCAGAAGGCAGCCGGCAGCATCGGCTCCTCCTCGGGGGGAGGCGACGGCGTCGACGAGCTTTTCGCGGACGCCGGCAGGTTCATTATCCAGAAGGACAAGGCGTCCATCGGCATGCTGCAGCGCTGGTTCAAGATCGGCTTCAACCGGGCCGCGCGCATCATGGACCAGCTTTCGGATGCCGGAGTGGTGGGACCCGATGAGGGCACGAAGCCCAGAAAAGTCATCATGACGGAAGAGCAGTTCGAAAACTATCTGGAAGAGAACTGAAAGATTTTGCTGTTTATGCATATTTTCTCAAAAACAATGCAGCAAGCGGCAACATCCGGCTGTTTTTTTTTCACAGAATCCTTGAAATTCGGCTATGCCGGTCATATAATGGTCGGGATGGTTTTTCCTGGAGGAAAATGTATAATTTGTCACAATTGATGGAGGTTGAAACACCATGTATAAGATTCTGGAAGCGAAAAACCTCGCCGGCAACATCTACGAGATGATTGTTGAGGCACCCCGTGTCGCAGCGCGCTGCATGCCCGGCCAGTTTGTTATCGCGAAGCTGGATGAGACAGCTGAGAGAATTCCGCTCACTATCACAGATTATGACCGTGAGAAAGGAACGATCGAGATTGTCTTCCAGCCGATCGGTGTCAGTACAACGAAGTATCTCGACTGCAAAGCGGGAGATTCCTTCGAAGATTTTGTCGGACCTCTTGGAAGACCTTCCGACCTGTGCGAGATGTCTGTGGAAGAGCTGAAGAAGCTCCATATTATATTTATCGCGGGCGGCGTAGGCACGGCTCCGGTTTATCCGCAGGCCAAATGGCTGCATGAGAACGGCATCTCCTGCGATGTCATCATCGGCGCCAAGACAAAGGACCTGGTTATTCTGGAAGATAAGATGAGCGAAGTTGCCAACGTCTATGTGACGACGGACGACGGCTCCTACGGCCGCAGCGGCATGGTCACGAAATGCCTGGAAGATCTGATCGCGGAAGGACACAGCTATGATCACTGCGTCGCTATCGGCCCGATGATCATGATGAAATTCTGCTGCCTGACAACGAAGAAGTACGGCATCAAAACGATCGTATCCATGAACCCCATTATGGTGGACGGAACCGGCATGTGCGGAGCCTGCCGGCTTATGGTCGGAGATGAAGTAAAGTTCGCCTGTGTGGACGGACCGGAATTTGACGGGCATCTGGTCGATTTTGACCTTGCCATGAAGAGGCAGACCCTTTACCGCACGAAGGAGGGCGAAGCGCTCCTTGCCTATAAAGAAGGAAAGACCCATCACGGCGGATGCGGAGAATGCGGAGGTGACAGGTAATGGCTGGTAATATGATGGAAAAAGTCCCTGTAAGAGAGCAGGATCCGAAGGTCCGCGCGGCGAATTTCGAGGAAGTGTGCCTCGGCTATAATGAAGAAGAAGCAGTGGAAGAATCACAGCGCTGCCTGCACTGCAAGAACGCGAAGTGCATCGGCGGATGCCCGGTCAATATCAATATCCCGGAGTTTATCGAAGCGGTCAAGACGAGAGATTTTGCCAAAGCTTATAATGTGATTTCCGAATCCTCCTCACTTCCGGCTGTCTGCGGACGCGTATGCCCGCAGGAAACCCAGTGCGAGGGCAAATGCATCCGGGGCATCAAGGGAGAACCTGTTTCAATCGGCAAGCTGGAGCGCTTTGTCGCCGACTGGGCGAAAGAGAACGGCATCAAACCGCAGGGCGCTCCGCAGAAGAACGGCCACAGGATCGCGATTATCGGAGCAGGTCCGGCAGGCCTTACCTGCGCGGGTGATCTTGCGAAGCTCGGCTATGATGTCACGATTTTCGAAGCCCTGCATAAGGCGGGCGGCGTTCTTGTTTACGGTATCCCGGAATTCCGTCTTCCCAAGGACAAGGTTGTCGAGAAGGAAGTGGAAAATGTCAGGTCGCTCGGCGTAAAGATCGAGACCAATGTAATTGTGGGCCGTTCCGTCACGATCGAGGATCTTCTGACGAAGGAAGGCTTCGAGGCCGTCTTTATCGGTTCCGGCGCCGGACTTCCCATGTTCATGGGAATCCCGGGCGAGCAGGCCAAAGGCGTTTTCTCCGCTAATGAGTTTCTGACCAGAAACAACCTGATGAAAGCCTACAGGGATGATTATGATACCCCGATCGTATGCGGGAAAAAGGTGGTTGTCGTCGGCGGCGGAAACGTAGCCATGGACGCTGCCAGAACTTCCCTGCGCCTGGGCGCTGAAGTTCACATCGTATACAGACGTTCCGAAGCCGAGCTTCCTGCGAGAGCGGAGGAAGTCCACCACGCGAAGGAAGAGGGCATCATCTTTGACCTTCTGACCAATCCGACCGAGATCCTTGCGGACGAAAATGACAATGTGCGCGGCATCACTTGCATCCGTATGGAACTGGGCGAGCCGGATGCTTCCGGAAGACGCCGTCCCGTACCGGTCGAGGGTTCCGAATTTGAGATCGAGTGCGACACGGTGATCATGTCCCTCGGCACAAGGCCGAATCCGCTGATCTCCTCCACGACTTACGGTCTGGATGTCAACCGCAAACTCTGCATCGTGGCGGAGGAAGAGACGGGCAAAACCAGTCTGGAAGGCGTATACGCGGGCGGAGACGCCGTGACAGGCGCGGCTACCGTAATTCTGGCCATGGGCGCGGGCAAGAAGGCCGCAGCCGGAATCGATGCCTATATCAAAGCAAAGGAAGCCTGACCAGCAGGCTGTAATCCCGAAACTTTAAGCGATGAGCGGGGCTGCCGTGGATACGGCAGCCTCTTTCATGCGGGAAAGCCTGAGCCCGGCTGACAGATCTGTGAGAGCGGACATTTTGGGGCCGGAGAACAGCGCTGGGCTCAAACGGAAGGCGCAGCTCCTTCTCCAGGAGCAGGACTGCGGTTTCCGGGCATAAAATCAGCAGAGAAAACGGGAAACAGGGCGGGATCCGCAGCCTTAAGGCGGAGGAAGGCAGATGAAAATAAGTATATTGTGCGTCGGCAGAATCAAGGAAAAATACTGGAATGACGCAATTGCGGAATATACAAAACGCCTGTCCAGATACTGCAGCCTTCAGATCAGGGAAGTTCCGGATGAAGCCGTTCCGGACAATGCATCGCCCGCCCTGGAGGCGCAGATCCTCGATACGGAAGGAAAACGCCTGATGAAATGTATCGGCTCGGACAGCGGATCCGGCAGTTTTGTGATTGCGCTGGCCATCGACGGGAAAAAGATGGATTCCGTCCGGCTGTCAGAAAAAATCGGATCCCTCGCCGTAAGCGGACACAGCCATATTCTCTTTGTGATCGGCGGATCGCTGGGCCTCTCGGATCAGGTCCTGAAAAGAGCGGACATGAAGCTTTCTTTCTCCGACCTGACCTTTCCGCATCAGCTGATGCGGGTGATCCTTCTGGAACAGATCTACCGCTCCTTCCGCATCCTGCATCACGAGCCTTATCATAAATGAGGGATTCCTGTTCACGGTTCTCCGCTCAGGAGGCCGCACGCTTATTCCTGCTGCCGGCTTTGCCGCTCAGTGGAACAGCGTTCAGGGCAGACCATCCGTGCTGTGCACGTATGCCGCGTTTTCGATGCTTCTGTCTGTGGCTGAATGTGGAGTTCCTGCCCCGCAGGCTATATTTTAAATCAGGCCGTGAATCGTAACTGTGTGAAAATACTCAGATTGACGAAACTGCCGCAGTATACTAAAATAACTGGTATGGTTTTTCCTGTGAATAAGCAGAATGGAACGTTGGATATGGCTTTAGTGGAGAAAAATGTCTCTATTCCGGCGGAAGTAGAGAGCCAGGTGTTCGGACAGTTTGACACCTATGCAAGAAAAATCGAGAGGACGCTGAACGTCACGATCCTCTCCAGAAACGGGGAGACAAAAGTGATCGGGACGGAATCCGGCACCGCGGGGGCAAAGCGGGTTCTTGAGGACCTGGCCAGGCTCGCGGGACAGGGGAGCGGAATCACGGAGCAGAATGTTAATTATGCGCTCTCGCTTGCCCTTGAAAAGCAGGACGGGAGCGTAGCGGTAATCGACCGCGATATCATATGCCACACGATCGGCGGAAAGCCGGTCAGTCCCAAAACCTACGGACAGAAGCACTACGTGGACGCGATCCGTTCCCATATGATCACTTTCGGGATCGGGCCTGCCGGCACCGGCAAGACATACCTGGCCATGGCCATGGCGATCACGGCTTTCCGCAATGAGGAAGTATCCAGGATCATCATGACAAGGCCCGCCATCGAGGCAGGGGAGAAGCTGGGATTTCTTCCGGGAGACCTGCAGAGCAAGGTGGATCCCTACCTCAGGCCGCTCTATGACGCCCTCTACCAGATCATGGGACCGGACAGCTATCAGAAGAACGCGGAGAAGGGAGCCATTGAAGTGGCGCCGCTCGCCTATATGCGCGGACGCACGCTCGACAACGCTTTTATCATTCTTGATGAAGCCCAGAATACGACTCCGGCACAGATGAAGATGTTTCTGACCCGTATCGGTTTCGGTTCCAAGGTGATCGTCACAGGAGACATGACCCAGAAAGACCTGGCCCCCGACAGCAGATCCGGCCTGGAGGTTGCGATCGACGTGCTGAAGAAGATTGACGATATCGCCTTCTGCGAACTGACCAGCAAGGACGTGGTACGTCATCCCCTGGTGCAGAAGATCGTCCAGGCTTACGAGCGCTATGAGGAGAGAGGAAACCGGATGCGCGCGCACAGGGACAGGCCCAGGCAGGAATCGGGGAGATTCTGACAGGATGACTTTGAATTATGAAGATGAAAGCGGCTTAAATCTCGGGCTGCCGCTGAAAGAGATCGCGGAGGCAGTTATTCAGGCCTCCCTGAAGGATGTGGGTTGTCCCTGGGATGCGGAGGTAAACCTTCTTGTAACCGGGGAGCAACGGATCCGGGAGATGAACCGGGATTTCCGCGGGATCGACCGGGTGACGGACGTCCTGTCCTTCCCCATGCTGGAATTTGAGAGAAGCGGCGATTTTTCCTTTCTCAGGAAGGAGGAGGATGACAGCGCGTTCAATCCCTCGACGGGAGAGCTTCTCCTGGGCGATATCGTGATCTGCGCCGGCAGGGCTGCGCTCCAGGCGCAGGAATACGGCCACTCCGTGAAACGGGAATTTGCTTTCCTTACCGCCCATTCCATGCTGCATCTCACAGGCTTCGACCATATAGAGGAAAAGGAACGCCTGGAGATGGAGGAGCATCAACGGCGGATTATGGAAGCGGTCGGGATTGTCCGCTGAGGACAGACATATTACGTGAAAACCAGGTTTCATTTTTGGAACCTGATTTATCCCCCGGATACCGGGGAAAACAGAAACTGAAGACAAGGGGAAATTGAAACAGGGGAAAGGAGCATTATGAAGAAAAAACATCTGTTGGCAGCTGTTGCTGCCGGTATCATGGCTTTTGCCATGCTTGGGTCCTGCGCTTTCGCGGAGGAGGCGGAAGAGGAGAATTCCACGGAGACCTGTAAGAGTTATCTGACCGGAGAGACTGTCTCGGTGTCTGTCGGCCGCAAAAGACCGGTCGCTCTGATGCTGAACAATATCTACGACGCGATCCCGCAGTACGGCATTGAGAACGCGGCCATCGTCTATGAGGCGGAAGTGGAGGGCCTCATTACCCGTCTGATGGGTATCTTTGAGGATTACAAGGATGTGGACCGTATCGGATCCATCCGTTCCTGCCGTCCTTATTTCATCTATTACGCGCGTGAATTCAACGCCATGTACGGCCATTTCGGCCAGGCGATCTACGCGATTCCGGTTCTCCAGCTTCCCACTACGGCCAATATTTCCGGCATTCCGGAATACGGTCTGGCGGCAGACGGCGAACTTGCCTACTACAGAAGCGACGACCGTCCGTCACCGCATAATGTATTTACCAACTACAATATGCTGAAGGATTCCATCAAGTCCTACGGCTATTCCAGAAAATACAATGACGGCTATACCGGACATTACAAATTCGCGGAAGACGGCCAGCAGGTAAACCTTGACAAGGGCTTTATCGCGAAGGTTGTCCTTCCCGGCTATACATACAATCACGCGCGTTTTGATTACCATCCGGAGGACGGCCTCTACTATCGTAGCCAGTACGGCGACGCGCAGATCGACGGCGGAACCGGCAGACAGCTTGCCTATAAGAACATTATCATCCAGTCCTGCGAGTCCACGCCTTTCGATGACAACGGCTATCTGTGGACGGATCCCAGAGGAAGCGGAAGCGGCTGGTTCATCACCAACGGCCGCGCCGAGAAGATCAGCTGGGTAAAAGAGGGCTGGAGCGCGGAGGATCCGGTTGAGACCACGATCGAAGCGGCCAATCTTGCTGTCGACGTACGCGAGTGCGATTTCAATGTGACCCGTTATTATGACGCGGACGGCAATGAGATTACGCTGAACCAGGGCAAGACCTGGGTCTGCATCGTCCGCAATTCCAATGCGGATCATGTAATTATCTCCGACGATCCGACGATCGATTCCTACGCGATTGATTTCTGATCAGCATCAGTTTTGACTTCAATACCCGGTACACGGAAGGCTGCCTGCAGTTTTTTCCGTGTGCCGGGCATTCCCATGCAGTCTGAGCCTGCCTGGGTGCAGCCGGTGTTTTTCCGCCGGATTATTTGAATCAGACTTGGAAAGCGGAGCTTTCTTAGAGGAGGTCTGAAGAGTGAAGAAAGAAGACAGCAAAAGCTCCTACGGAGGAAATACGAGTTCCACGGCAAGGAATGTCCTGGTCCAGGGCACGATTCTGGCCGCGGCTTCCATTATCGCCAAGGTAATCGGCCTGATCTACCGGATACCGCTCACCAATATCCTGGGAGACGAGGGCAATACCTATTATTCGACTGCGAATGAGATCTATTCGATTATTCTCATGATCTCTTCGTTCAGCCTTCCTCTTGCTGTCTCCAGACTGATGAGCGAACGCCTGCAGAAGGGCGAAACGAGGAATGCCAGCAGGGTCTTCTTCTGCGCCATGCGGTTCGCTGTCGTCACAGGTGCGGCTCTCGCGCTTTTTACCTATGCGTTCGCGGGAGTTCTCTCCAAATATGTGATGAATCTTGAATATGCCAAATACGGCCTGCGCGTTCTTGCACCGGCGATTCTGATCTTTGCCGTTACCGGTGTGTTCCGCGGATATTTCCAGGGCTTTTCGAATATGGTTCCCACAGCCGTCAGCCAGCTGATCGAACAGTTTATCAACGCCGGCGTATCTCTGTGGGGCGCTTATATCCTGTATGATTACGGCCTGCAGCTGTCCCGGGCAAGGGACGACGAGCTGCTTGCTCCCGCCTGGGGCGCGGCGGGCGGAACCTTCGGTACGGTGGCTTCCGTCACGGCGGCCCTCCTGTTCATGATGATCCTGTATTCCCGCTTCCAGACCCGCTTTGCGCGTGCCGTACGGGGGGATCACAGCGACCATAAGGAGTCCGAGCGTTTTCTCTACAGGATTCTGCTGCTTACGATTCTGCCCATCATTTTAAGCACACTGATCTACAATATTTCCAATGTGCTTGACCAGGGTATTTTCAACGCGGTCCTGAAAGGGCAGGGCTATACGGAGAAGCAGTACGCGACGATCTGGGGCATCTATTCCGGTAAATTCCGTGTGCTGATGAACGTCCCGCTGTCTCTCGCCTCCTCCCTCGGCCCGGCCGTTGTGCCGAGCCTTACCGCGGCCATCGCCGCCGGAGACAGGAAAGCCGCGGTCAAAACGGTTCATTCCTCCACACGCTACACGATGATCATCACGATTCCCTGCGCCCTCGGCATGGGGGCTCTGGGCGGGCCGATCATCCAAATGCTTTTCCATCCGCAGAGCGGCGTGCCGCTGTCTGCAGGGATCCTTCAGGCGGGCGTTCCGGTCATTATCCTTTACGCCCTGTCCACGCTGACGACGGCGATCCTGCAGGGACTGGGACGTCTCCGTGAACCGCTGATTCACTGCGCCATTGCGCTGCTTGTCCATATCGGCGCGCTGTTTTTCATGCTGCGCTACGCAAACCTGAACATCTACGCGGTTATGTACGCGAATATTATTTTCGCCCTCGTTATCTGCCTGCTCAACGCGCTTTCCATCCGCAGATATATCGCCTACAGGCAGGAATGGCGCAAAACCTTCCTGGTGCCGCTGATCGCATCGATCATCATGGCTTTCGCGGCCTATGCGGTTTACAGGCTGCTGCATATGTTCCTCGGGAACAGCGTCAGCACCGTGGCGGCGATTCTGGCAGGCATGATCGTCTACGCCATCAGTCTCGTAGCCTTTCGCGGCATGACCCGCAGCGAGATCATGAAGCTTCCGAAAGGGGCTCTGATCGTGAGAGTGTTTGAGAAGATGGGACTTCTGAGATAAAGGGCAGACGCTATGAATGAAAAAACACTGAAAACAATCCGGCAGAACCTTCACCTGAGGGAGCGGATCGTGGTAAAAGTCGGATCCAGCTCCATCACGCATCAGCAGACCGGGGCCCTGAACTTCAGGAAGCTGGAAGTGCTCGTGCGCGAGCTGTGCGATCTGAAGAACCAGGGAAAGGATATTATCCTTGTCAGCTCCGGCGCGATCGCTGTGGGAAGGCGCACCGTACATATGCGGGAGAAACCGCAGACCCTGGAAGCCAAACAGGCCTGCGCGGCGATCGGCCAGGCGGAGCTCATGATGACCTACCAGAAGCTGTTCGCGGAATACGGTCATATTGCCGCCCAGATCCTTCTGACAAAGGATACGACGGATGACCAGCTGGGCAGCTACAATACGGTCAATACCTTCGACGAACTTTTGTCCATGGACGTCATTCCGGTTGTCAATGAGAACGATACCATCTCCACCTATGAGATCCAGTTCGGCGACAATGACAGTCTGAGCGCCATCGTGGCGCGCCTTGTCCGGGCGGATCTTCTGATCCTCCTTTCGGATATCGACGGCCTTTACACAGATGATCCGAGAAAGAATCCGGAAGCGGTCTTTATCCCCCTGGTAGAGCAGCTGGATGCGCATATGATGAATATGGGAAAAGGCTCCGGCTCTGACGTCGGGACGGGCGGCATGGCCACAAAGCTTCACGCGGCCTCGATCGCCACGGAAAGCGGCTGTGATATGCTGATCGCGAACGGTGCGGACTTCCATGTGATTCACCGGCTGATCGAAGGAGAAGAGATCGGGACGCTGTTCCTGGCCAGGCGATCCTGACTTCCGGCGCGCGGATCAGACTGTAAAACAAAAGGAAATACAGAATATATGACACAGAATCAGACTGCTTCGGTCTTTCAGTCCGAAGAATTTGCCCGGATGCTCCGGGAGGCAGGCTCCGCGGCGTTTCCGCCGGAAGAAGACAGTTCGGAACGCCAGGCCTGGTATATCCGCAAGGCGCAGGAGCTGGTCCGGGAGAGGGAGCTTGCGGCGGGCAGGAAGCTGACAGTCTGCGTGGTTACTTTCGGCTGCCAGATGAACGAGCGCGACTCCGAGAAACTGCGCGGTATTCTGCGCCTGGCGGGTTATGCGGATACTGACAGCGAAGACGCGGATTTTGTTCTCTACAATACCTGTACGGTCCGCGAGAACGCCAATGTCCGCGTATACGGACGCCTCGGCTCCCTGACTTCCTTCCGGAAGAAGAATCCCGGAATGATCATTGGCCTGTGCGGCTGCATGATGCAGGAAAAGGAGGCTGTTCAGAAGATCCGGGAGAGCTTCCGCTATGTGAATCTTGTCTTCGGAACCCACAATCTGCACCGTTTCGCGGAACTTCTGGTATCAGCCCTCATGGCGGAAAAAGGAGAGCAGATTATACAGCTGGCGGACAAAGCCGAAGGAATTGTGGAGAATCTCCCTGCGGAGAGGACCTATCCCTTCAAGAGCGGCGTGAATATTATGTTCGGCTGCAATAATTTCTGCACCTACTGCATCGTTCCCTATGTAAGAGGAAGGGAGATCAGCAGAAAACCTGCGGATATCCTGCGCGAGATAGAGCAGCTGGCAGCGGACGGCGTCATAGAAGTCATGCTGCTGGGACAGAATGTGAACTCCTACGGAAAAGGACTTGATACGGACTGCTCCTTTGCCCGGCTGCTGAGCGAGGTGGAAAAGATAGACGGCATCAGGCGCATCCGCTTTATGACCAGCCATCCGAAGGATCTCGGGGACGACCTGATTGAAGTGATGAGGGATTCCGAAAAGATCAGCCATCACCTCCATCTGCCCCTGCAGTCAGGTTCCAGCCGTCTGCTGAAAAAAATGAACCGGCACTATACGAAGGAGTCCTACCTGGATCTGGTTGACCGGATCCGAAGCAGGATACCGGATGTCTCCCTGACGACCGATCTGATCGTCGGTTTCCCGGGAGAGACGGAGGAGGATTTCCTGGAGACAATGGATGTGGTGCGGCAGGTCCGCTATGATTCCGCCTTTACATTCATCTATTCGAAACGCAGCGGAACCCCTGCCGCAGTCATGCCTGACCAGGTTCCCGACGATCTGGTGCATGACCGCTTTGACCGCCTGCTGGCCGAGGTGCAGACCATCGGCAGACAGCAGTCCGCTCGTTTTGAGGGACAGGTGAAGAGTGTACTGGTCGAGCAGATCAACCGGCAGGATCCGGGACTTGTCACCGGGCGCATCCTGAACAATCTTGTTGTTCATTTTCCGGGAGATGAGAGCCTGATCGGAAAGATTACGGACGTGTACCTGAAAAAATGTCAGGGTTTCTATTATATAGGCGAGCGGGTCTGATGCACCCGCTCTTTTTCAGAAAGAGATAGAGTATGCTGATCGATGAGATCGATGTTTCAAAACTGTCGCCGATGATGAAGCTGTATGTCGAGACCAGAAGAGAGTATGCGGACTGTATTCTTTTCTACCGTCTCGGCGATTTTTATGAGATGTTCTTTGACGACGCCATCCTGGTTTCCAGGGAACTGGAGATCACCCTTACGGGAAAGGACTGCGGACTGGAAGAGCGCGCGCCTATGTGCGGGGTTCCCTACCACGCTGTGGACAACTATCTGAACCGTCTGGTGGCAAACGGGCACAAAGTCGCGATCTGCGAGCAGGTGGAGGATCCGAAACTGGCCAAAGGGCTGGTGAAGCGGGAAGTCATCCGGATTGCCACCCCGGGAACCATCCTCGATACCGCGGCTCTCGACGCTTCCCGCAACAATTATCTGATGAGCATCGTATGCGTGGCGGACCGTTTCGGGATCGCGACCGTGGATATCAGCACCGGTGATTTTCTGGTTACGGAAGCGGATTCGAGAAGACGGCTGCGGGATGAGATTGTCCGCTGCCAGCCCGCTGAGATTATCGGGAACAAATCCCTGGAGCTGAGCGGCATCGACCTGGAAGAGATAAAGGAGACTACCGGCGCAGCCATCTTTATCCTGGATCCGGACTATTTCGACGACGAGGCCTGCAGCCGGATTCTTTCCGGGCATTTTAAGGGGAAAACGGCGCAGGAGCTGGGCCTTGCGGACATGAACTGCGGCATGATCGCCTGCGGGGCAGTTCTGCGTTATCTTGCCGAGACCCAGAAGACGGATCTGGGCAATCTGACCTCCCTGAGTCCTTACACCATCGGAAAGTTCATGGTGCTGGACTCTTTTACCAGGAGAAATCTGGAACTGACGGAAACCCTGCGGGAAAAACAGAGAAAGGGATCCCTTCTCTGGGTCCTTGACCGTACGAAGACTGCCATGGGAGCCCGATTGCTGCGCTCCTTCCTCGAGCAGCCCCTGATTGAGGCGGATGAGATCGAACGCCGCCTCGAGGCTGTCTCTGAGATGACCCGGAACGCAATCACCAGGGAGGAGATCCGGGAATACCTGCAGCCGGTCTACGATCTGGAGCGGCTGAGCTCAAGAATTTCCTACCGGACCGCCGGTCCGAGGGATCTGATCGCTTTCCGTACCTCTCTTGAGATGCTGCCGGCCATTAAGACCGCTCTCGGGGAATTCCAGAGTCCCCTGCTTCAGGAGATCCGGGAGGATATGGATGAACTGGAAGATCTGAAGGATCTCATTTCCAGGTCAATCATCGACGATCCGCCCCTCGTGATCCGCGACGGCGGCTTTATCCGGGATGGATACAGCGGGGAAGTGGACCGCCTCAGGTCCGCCAGCCGGGACGGAAAAGGCTGGCTTGCGGATGTGGAGGCAAGGGAGCGGGAGCGTACAGGAATCCAGAAGATGAAGCTGAAGTACAACAAGGTATTCGGTTATTATCTGGAGATTCCGAACAGCGCAAAAAATCTGGTTCCCGACGACTATATGCGCAAGCAGACCCTGGTCAACGCGGAGCGTTATATCACGCCCGAGCTGAAACAGCTGGAGGAGACCATCCTCGGCGCGGAGGACCGGCTTACTTCACTGGAGTATGACCTCTTTGTACAGATCCGCGAGCAGATCGCGGAAAACACTGCCCGGATCCAGAAAACAGCCAGAGCCATCGCCGGAACCGACGTATTTGCATCCCTTGCCTGCGCGGCGGAACGGAACCGTTACGTCTGCCCGAAGATCAATGACCGCGGGGTGATCGACATTAAAGGCGGCAGGCATCCGGTCGTGGAACAGATGGGAGGTTTTGACCAGTTTGTCCCGAATGACACTTATCTGGACAACCGCAAAAAGAGGGTCAGTATTATCACCGGTCCCAATATGGCCGGTAAATCCACCTATATGCGGCAGACTGCCCTGATCGTCCTGATGGCCCAGATCGGCTCCTTTGTACCCGCCCAGAGCGCGAGCATCGGCGTCGTGGACCGTATTTTTACAAGAGTGGGCGCTTCCGATGACCTCGCCAGCGGCCAGTCCACCTTTATGGTGGAGATGAATGAGGTGGCCAATATCCTGAAACAGGCGACCAGGAACTCCCTGCTGATCCTGGATGAGATCGGCCGGGGAACCTCCACCTATGACGGCCTTTCAATCGCCTGGGCGGTTGTCGAGCATATTGCAAATACAAAAATTCTCGGAGCAAAAACACTGTTTGCAACCCATTATCACGAACTGACGGAACTGGAGGGAAAGATCCCCGGCGTCAACAACTACTGCATCGCGGTCAAGGAGAAGGGGGACGACATCGTCTTCCTGCGCCGGATCGTCAAAGGCGGGGCGGACAAGAGCTACGGCATACAGGTCGCGAAACTGGCCGGCGTGCCGGATTCCGTGATCGAGCGTGCAAAGGAGCTGTCTCAGGAACTGACGGACAATGATATTACCGAGAAAGTACAGCAGATTTCGGATGAGCCCGAAAAAAAACACCGTCCGAGAAAGGTTGACCAGGTTGATATGAACCAGATGAGCCTTTTTGAAACGGTGACAGACGCGGATATCGTGCGGGATCTGATGGAAGTCGACGTAACGCGCCTGACGCCGGTCGACGCCCTGAATACGCTCTACGCCCTGCAGAACAAATTTAAGAACAGATGGACTCCGCAGGGTTGATGGGCGCTGCCGGAAAGCCTTCCGCCCATTCTGATAAGATTCTGATATAAACGGACTGTGCACTGAAAAAGGAGAGAAGCATGCCGGAAATCCATGTTCTGAAAAAAGAGACGATCGACCAGATTGCCGCAGGCGAGGTTGTGGAACGTCCGGCTTCCGTCGTCAAGGAACTGACGGAAAATGCGATCGACGCCGGGGCGGGCTCCCTGACGGTTGAGATCCGGGACGGCGGACTTTCGCTGATCCGCGTGACGGACAACGGCTGCGGAATCGAGGAGGGACAGGTCAGGACTGCCTTCCTGCGTCACGCTACCAGCAAGATCGAGACAGTGGAGGATCTGGAACAGATCCGCTCTTTCGGCTTCCGTGGAGAGGCTTTATCCAGCATAGCCGCCGTGAGCAGGGTGGAGCTGATCACAAAATGCCCCTCCTCCCTGACCGGGATCCGGTACGGGATCGAGGGCGGTGAGGAGACCTTTTTCGAGGAGGTCGGCGCACCGGACGGAAGCACCTTCATCGTGAGGGATCTGTTCTACAATACCCCTGCGCGGCGCAAATTTCTCAAAAGTCCGCAGACGGAAGCAGGATATATCGCGGAGTTCTGCCAGAGACTTGCCCTGTCGCATCCTTCCGTCAGCATAAAATTCATGGTCAACGGCCAGACAAAGCTTGTGACCGGGGGAAACGGACGGACGAAGGACGTGATCTACGCGGTCTACGGCCGGGAGATCAGCTCCTCCATGATCGAGGTCAGCGCATCGGACGAAGAGAGCGGCATGCTGCTTGAGGGCTTCATCGGAAAACCGGTGATCTCCCGGGGAAACAGGTCTTATGAAACCTTCTTTGTAAACGGGCGCCTTGTTCACAATAACATCCTGTCAAAGGCCGCGGAGGAGGGTTATGAAACTTTCCTGATGCAGCACCGCTTTCCATTTCTGATTCTGTCGCTCACCCTGGACGGGACGAAAGTGGATGTCAACGTCCATCCCGCGAAGTCCCAGGTACGGTTTTCTGACGGCCCCGGCGTTTTTGAATTTGTAAAAAAGGCAGTCCGGGATGCCCTGACCCACAGGGATCTGGTAATCAGCAGCGGGATCGAAAGGGAGAATAAGAAAGAAAAAAAAGAAGAAAAATGGCCGGAGCCCTTTGAACAGGTCCGCCGGGCAAAACTGACAGAAAGCAGTCCCTACGGCCTCATGTATCCGGATCTGGAAGAAAGAAGGAAAGCGAGTGCGGAACGCATCTCCCGGGCAGAAGATCCCGGTGAATCCGGAATTCTCAGGGAATCGGGAATTCCGGCAGAATATGAGAGCAAAGCTGCGGAAAAGACCGTATCCGGGGGAAGAGCCGTAACCAGGGAGGACGTAACCGGGCTCCGCCTTCGCGAAGGGGAAGGAAATCCCTTTGTCACCGAGATTCCGAGAGCGAAGCAGGTCTCCCTGTTTACGCAGGATGAGAAAGGAAATCTGCTTTTCGGGATGCCGGCAGGAAAAGAAGGAAAAGAGGCAGAAGGCTCCGCCGCAGATTCTGTCCGCCCTGAAGAGGATAGTGCCGGGACTGACGATTCCGCCGGAACTGCACAGCAGGGACAGAATAATCCGGACGCGCTCCTGCTCAGTCCCCAGCATGTAAAAGAACACCGTCTGGTCGGCCAGCTCTTCGAGACATACTGGATCATCGAATTCCG
Source organism: uncultured Lachnospiraceae bacterium (assembly GCA_902779575.1). GTDB lineage: Bacteria > Bacillota > Clostridia > Lachnospirales > Lachnospiraceae > Porcincola. The sequence continues at coordinate 180,967 of CACZBW010000001.1, read as the reverse complement.
GAACAGCATGTACATCATCGACCAGCACGCCGCTCACGAGAAGGTCATGTTTGAGCGGCTCATGAAGATCTACCGGGAAAAAGAGGCTGCGCAGCAGCGTCTGTCCCCGCCTCTTATTGTCACGCTCAGCATGACAGAGGAAAGCCTGCTTACGGCGAACATGGACCTCTTTACCCGCATCGGCTTTGAGATCAGTCCCTTCGGCGGAAGGGATTACGCGATTTCCGCGGTGCCGCTGGATCTCTTCGGACTGACGGAGCGCGAATATTTCCTTGAGATGCTGGACAGGCTTTCCGCGGATACGGGAAGGCAGTCCATCGAGCAGATTACCGCCAGCGTAGCGACGATGGCCTGCAAGGCTGCGGTCAAGGGAAACACGAGGCTGACCTTTGAGGAGGCGGACGCCCTGATCAGCGAGCTGCTGACTCTGGACAATCCTTATAACTGCCCGCATGGCCGGCCGACCGTCATTTCCATGACCCGATACGAGATAGAAAAGAAATTCCGCAGAATTGTATGAGAACCCCTCTGATTGGAGCGACAAGATGAAGGAAGAACAGATCAGACAGGCAGGGACAAAGCCGGGTCTGGTGGTACTGACCGGCCCGACCGCGGTCGGAAAAACCGCCCTTTCCATCCGGCTCGCCAAAGCCGTCGGCGGAGAGATTATCTCTGCTGATTCCATGCAGGTATACAGGAGCATGGATATCGGATCGGCCAAGATCCGGCCGGAGGAGACGGAAGGAATCCCCCATCACCTGATCGATGTCCTCGATCCGGACGAAAGCTTCGACGTGGTGCGCTTTCAGTCCATGGCGAAAGACGCGGCAGAGAAGATCCGCGCCGCCGGACATATTCCGATCGTGACCGGCGGAACCGGCTTCTATATTCAGGCGCTGCTGTACGACATTGATTTTACGGAAAATGACGCCGACCGTTCCTTCCGTTCAGGGCTTGAGGCGATTGCCGGGACAGAAGGCGGACCTGCCCTTCTGCACAGGATGCTGGAGGAAGCGGATCCGGAATCCGCAGGCCTGATCCATGAGAATAATATCAAGAGGACGATCCGCGCCCTGGAATTTCACCGGCAGACCGGGCAGAAGATCTCTGTCCACAACGCGCTGGAGAAGGCCAGGATGTCTCCTTACAATTTTGCCTATTTTGTCCTCAACGACGATCGTGAGAAGGTCTATGACCGGATCAACCGGAGGGTGGATCTCATGATGGAAGAGGGGCTTGAGGAGGAAGTGCGAAGTCTGTACAGAAAAGGACTCAGGAGAGATATGGTTTCCATGCAGGGACTGGGGTACCGGGAAATGCTCGCGTATCTGGACGGGGAGACAGATTCCGCGGAAGCAGTCCGGCTGATTAAGCGCAATACCCGGCATTTTGCCAAGCGCCAGCTGACCTGGTTCCGGCGGGAGAGGGATGTCATCTGGATGAACCGGCAGGACTATCCCGACGGCGACAGCGCGATTCTGCGGGAGATGATCCGTATTCTGGAAGAAAAGGAAATTATACCGCTGCAGCCATGACGGACCGGCGGACAGTCAGCCGCTTTATAAACTCTGTACAGCCCCGGCGGCTCAGCGGAGGATTCCCTTAACGGGAATCTGCTTCACAGGCTGCCCCGGAATGAAAACGGCAGCATAACAGAAGGATAAACAGGATGGAAAATCAGATTATAGAAGAACTTTACCGGGAGATGGGCATATCCGGTCCTGTCTTCCGTTTCGGACAGCAGATCCTCAGGGCTCTTGAGGAACGCTTCCGGGAGATCGACGGCGTCGCGGAATATAACCAGCTGAAGGTAGTCCGGGCCATGCAGAAAAACAGGGTCAGCGCCGAACATTTCAGCGGATCGACAGGATACGGATACAATGACAGCGGGAGAGAGACTCTGGAAAAGGTGTATGCGGACACCTTTCACACGGAGGACGCCCTGGTCCGTTCCCAGATTACCTGCGGAACCCACGCCCTTGCGCTGGCGCTTTCCGCCAATCTCAGGCCCGGAGACGAGCTGCTGTCAATCAGCGGCAAGCCCTATGACACCCTCGAGGAAGTGATCGGGATCCGGCCGTCCAGGGGGTCCCTTGCCGAATACGGAATCCGTTACCGGCAGGCGGAGCTGAAAGAGGACGGAAGCTTCGATTTCGACGCGATTAAGGCTGCTCTGAGACCAGAGACAAAAATCGCTGCGATCCAGCGTTCCAAGGGCTATCTGACGAGGCCCTCCCTGTCTGTGGAGCAGATCGGGGAGGCAATTCGCTTCGTAAAGGATCTTCGCCCGGACATTATTGTCATGGTGGACAACTGTTACGGCGAATTCGTTGACTATACGGAGCCTTCCGACTGCGGCGCGGATATGACAGTCGGTTCCCTGATCAAAAATCCCGGAGGCGGTCTGGCTCCGATGGGGGGCTATATCGCCGGAACCCGCGAATGTGTGGAAAACTGCGCCGTACGTCTGACTTCTCCGGGACTCGGAAGAGAAGTAGGCGCAAGCCTGAATACCCTCCGTTCCCTCTACCAGGGCTTTTTCCTGGCGCCGACCGTGACGGCCGGAGCTCTGAAAGCGGCCGTTTTCGCGGCAAATCTGTACGAACAGCTGGGATTCAAAGTGGTTCCGGGCGGAGCTGAAAAGCGGAATGATATCATCCAGGCTGTCGAGTTCGGTTTCCCGGAAGGGGTGATCCGTTTCTGTGAAGGCATCCAGGCCGCCGCGCCGGTGGATTCCTACGTCACGCCGGAACCCTGGGCCATGCCCGGATACGACAGCGACGTCATCATGGCGGCAGGCGCCTTTATCCAGGGTTCTTCCATCGAACTTTCCGCGGACGGGCCCATCAAGCCGCCCTATGCGGTCTATTTCCAGGGGGGGCTGACCTGGGAGCACGCCAGATACGGAATTCTTCGTTCCCTGCAGAGTCTGTACGAGCATGGTTATGTAAAACTGTGAGGGAAGAGCGGCCGGACTCAGAAAGTCTGCCGGGGGATGCCGGTGCCTGTCTGAATCCCGGAAGAGGAAATGAAATCTTCCCGGCTTAAAGGAGACAGTATGAAACAGATCGTGGTAGTGGGCGGAGGCCCGGCCGGGATGACGGCGGCGATTTCCGCCGCAAGGGCGGGCGCAAGGGTAACGCTCCTTGAGTCAGGCCAGAAGGCCGGAAGCAAACTCCTGCTGACCGGAAACGGGAGATGCAACCTGACGAATCTGGATTTCGATCCCCGGCGCGATTACGCCTCTTCTGATCCGGAAAATGCCGGACGGATCCTGAGTTCCGTCTTCCGGCAGATGTCAGTGGACGATACGCTCTCCTTTTTCAGCTCCATGGGACTTATGACGGCAGCGGAGCACGGGACTTATGTATATCCGGTCACCGGCCAGTCCCTCAGCGTCCTTAATGTTCTGGTCCGCGAGATGGAGCGGCTCAGAGTCAGGGTGAAATTCCGGGAAAAGGTGACCGGTCTTGAAAAGTCAGAGGAAGGATGGCTGGTCCGCACCGGAAGCTGGTCCTATCCCTGCGACAGGGTAATCCTGGCCTGCGGTTCAAAATGCATGCCCGCGACCGGCTCTGACGGTAACGGATATCAGCTCGCCGCCTCCTGCGGCCTGCGTCTTACGCCGGTCCTGCCGTCCCTCTCGGCCATTGCCTGCCGCGTACCGCCGTTCTGGGCTTCCGCTTCCGGCGTCCGCGTGCGCGCCTGCGTTACGGCGTTGGCAGGAGGACGGGAAATCGCCTCAGATACCGGGCAGCTGCAGATCACCGGCCAGGGCGTATCCGGCATCGTAGTTTTCCAGGTCAGCCGGATGGTGACAAGAGCCCTGGCGGAAAAAAAGAATGTCCTGCTCAGCCTGAATCTGCTTCCGGATATGGAGACAGACCAGATCGCGGCTCAGCTGCAGCGGCTGAAGCGGACCTTTGAAAGTCTTTCCGCGGCGAAGCTTCTGGAAGGTTTCCTTCCGCAGAAGCTGATCCCGGCGCTGCTGAACGCTGTTTCCATAAAAACCGGCACTGCCTGCGGCGCGCTTTCGGACCGGCAGGCGGAGCAGATCGCGGCGCAGATCCGCGGCTTTTCCCTGGAAGCGGTCTCTGTGAGAGGATTTGACAACTGCCAGGTCTGCGCGGGAGGAGTCGCTCTTAAACAGCTGGAGCCTGAAAGCCTCGCCTGTACCTTGCCGGACAGCAAAGGACTGTATATCGCCGGGGAAATGGCGGATATCGACGGCCTGTGCGGCGGCTATAATCTGCAGTGGGCCTGGTCCAGCGGATATGTCGCCGGCATGCACGCCGCCCTGGACGGACCGGATCCGCGGCCGGAAGCTTAAAGTATAAGGAGAGTTCAAGCGTATATGATCCGAATTTCACAGCTGAAACTGAAACCGGACCACAGCCCGGCCGACCTGGAGCGGCTGATCCGCAGGAAGCTCAGACTGAAGGAGGAAGACTCCCTGTCCTGGAAGATCCTGCGCAAATCCGTCGACGCCCGGAAGAAGCCGGATCTGTTTTTTACCTATACGGTCTCCGTTTCTCTTGCGCCGCCTGAAAGGGAACAGAAGCTTCTCCGGAAGCTGAAAAATCCCGATATTTCTATCCTGGAGGAAGAACGCTACAGCTGCCCGCGGGCAGTAACGCAGGCGCTTTCTGAAAGCGACAGGCCTGTTATAGTCGGAAGCGGACCTGCGGGCCTTTTCTGCGGCCTCGTGCTCGCACGCGCCGGACTTCGTCCCGTTCTCCTTGAGCGCGGACAGGACGTTGACAGCAGGACGAAGGATGTGCGCGCGTTCTGGTCCGGCGGGCCCCTGGACCCGGAATCCAATGTCCAGTTCGGCGAGGGAGGAGCCGGAACCTTTTCTGACGGTAAGCTGAACACAGGCGTAAAGGATCCCGGCGGACGCATCCGCTTTATCCTTGAACGCTTTGTCCGGGGCGGGGCGGATCCGGAGATTCTTTATTCTTATAAACCACATGTCGGAACAGACGTCCTCAGGGACGTGGTGAAAGACATCCGCCGTGAGATCTGTTCCCTCGGCGGGGAGGTTCATTTCCGCCACTGCCTGAAGGAACTGCGTCAGGAGAAAGACGGAGTCTGGACGCTGACCGTCCAAAGACCGGCCGGGGAGGGACTGTCCGGGAGCGGAGACGGAGCGCAGGGCGAGACGGTTTTCCTCCGTGCAGGGCAGATTGTCCTTGCGATCGGCCATTCTGCCCGTGACACCTTCTCCATGCTGAAGAACAGCCGTTTTCTTCTGACGCCGAAGGCTTTTGCCGTGGGCGTGCGGATCCAGCACAGCCAGGATCAGATCGACAGGGCCCTCTACGGGGAGAAATGTCCCTTTTCCATGCCGCCGGCTCCCTATAAACTGACGCACAGAGCCTCAGACGGCAGAGGGGTCTATTCTTTCTGCATGTGTCCCGGCGGCTTTGTCGTGAACGCCTCATCCGAGGAAGGCCACCTGGCCGTAAACGGCATGAGCTACCGCGACCGGGGAAGCGGCGCTGCCAACAGCGCGATTGTGGTGACGGTATCGCCTTCGGACTATTCGAATGGAAGCACGGACCCGCTCGCAGGGCTGGCTTTCCAGAGACAGCTGGAGCGGAAGGCCTATCTGGCCGGAGACGGGAAGATACCAGTCCAGACTTTTGCGGATTTCCGGACCGGACGCGGAACGGAAGCCCCGGCTTTTGACAAAGCCTGCTTCTGCGGAGAATGGACCTTCGCGGACGTGAGGGGCATTTTCCCGGAATACGCGGCGGCCGCGATCGAAGAAGGAATTCTTGCCTGGGAGAGGCAGATTGAAGGATTCTCCGGCGCGGGCGTGCTGCTTGCCGGAGTTGAATCACGGACCTCTTCCCCGGTGCGCATCGAACGCGGCAGCAGCTTTGAGGCAGTGGGCCGGGAAGGCATCTATCCCTGCGGGGAGGGTGCAGGATATGCGGGCGGAATCACGTCCGCGGCTTTAGACGGCATAAAGGTGGCGGAAAGGATAATCGCCCGGAGAACGGAGGCAGTCACGCCTTAAGTGCACAATGTCCGGACAGCCGGCACGCCGTCCGGGCCTGCTTTGGTTGACTTTCGGGGCAAAACAGGTACAATATGGAGTTATGAGAGAGAGTATGCGCAGGTAAGCGCATGGATCATATACAGAATAATGCCCATTTCACGATGAAAGAGCTTCCGCCGTCGGAAAAGCCTTACGAGAAATGCCTGGAATACGGACCGGGCATGCTCAGCGACGCGGAGCTTCTGGCCGTAGTTCTGCGGACAGGTTCCAGAGGACAGAGCGCAGTCGAGATGTGCCGCTCTGTTCTGGCCTCTTTCAGGGAAGAAAGCCTGTGCGGCCTCTACGGTATGTCTGCGGATGAACTGATGCAGTTCAGGGGGATCGGGAAGGTCAAGGCAGTCCAGCTCGAATGCATAGCGGAGCTGAGCCGGCGCATAGCCAGATCCCGGGCTGTAAAGGCGGGGCGGGAGATCTTCCGGAATCCGGAACAGATCGCGGATTACTATATGGAGGATTTCCGTCATGAGAGCCAGGAAAAGCTCCTGCTGATCATGCTGGATACAAAGGGGCACCTGATTGCCGACGAGATTATCTCGGTCGGGACAGTGGACAGGACCGTCGCAAGTCCCAGGGATATCTTCCTGAAAGCGCTCTCTCACAGAGCGGTCACCATCGTACTGCTGCACAACCATCCCAGCGGCAATCCCGAACCCAGCGAAGCGGATCTCCAGCTGACAAAGCGCGTCCGCGAATGCGGGGAGATGATCGGTATTCCGCTGGTGGATCATATAATCATAGGAGACAGAAGGTCCGTCAGCTTTGCCTGTGAAAGGCTGCTGTAGAAAAATCAGCCGGGCCTGGAGGAAGTATACGGATGCTTTTTACAAATATGGTCGGGGTCGATCTCGGCACCGACACTCTGAAGCTTCGCGACCGCAGCGGGGAAAAATTCATGGAGATCCGGAATATGATCGCCATGAGGGGCAGCAAGGTCCTCGCGATCGGGGATGAAGCCTATGAGATGTATGAGAAAAATCCGGTGGACGTCAGGGTCATCCGCCCCATGGTCAACGGGGTAATCGCCTATTCGACCGATATGGAACTGGTCCTGACCGACGCGCTGAAGAAGTTTACGACATTTTCCCAGAAGAGCGCCGGCATCTGCCTGGCGGTTCCGTCCCAGGTTACGCCGGTGGAGCAGAGGGCTTTCTTCAATGTCATGAATTCCACCCTGAGCCCGGGAAGAGTGCACCTGGTGGACAAGGGGATCGCTGACGCGGTATCCATCGGCCTGCCTGTACTCAGTCCCTCGGGGCATATGATTGTCAATATCGGAGCGGATACCACGGAGATTTCGGTTCTTTCCGACGGAAAAGTGATCATCGGACGTACGATGAAAGAGGGCGGCCTGAAGCTGGACGAGGACATCGCGACGATGGTCCGCCGCAAGTTCAATATCAGCATCGGTATGAAAACGGCCGCGCAGCTCAAGAACAACCTGGCCTTCATGATCAACGGTCCGAGGCTTGAGCAGAAGGTGTTCGGGATCCATACCCTGTCGGGACTTCCCAAAAGCGATATGATTCCCGCTCTCGCGGTGAGTGTTTCCGTCCTGGGAACCATTGACCGGATCGTGGACGAGATCCGCTCGATCGTGGACCGGACCCCTCCGATGATCCGCAGGGATATCATGAAGGAGGGAATCTTCCTGACCGGCGGAGTGTCGCTGCTTCAGAATCTCCCGATTTATATCCAGAAGGAGATTTCCCTTCCGGTCTATCATATCCAGGATCCGAAAAATTCCACGATCCGCGGCCTTGTCACCATGATCAACCAGAAAGAACTGTATCCCCTCATGCGGTCGCCGCGCAGGTAAATGACTGTCCCTATTTTACAGGAGATGAACCAACAGCATGAATAACAGAAATTCCGGAAACGGGAAGACAGGCCTGATAATCCTGTCTGTCATCTGCATCGCCCTGATTGCCGTTTCCTTTATCAGTTCCTCGGCCATGACGCCGCTCACCGCCGCGACAGGTTTTGTCATAAGCCCGATCCAGAAGGGCATGAACAGCCTCGGCAGCTTCCTTTCCGGCTTTTCGGCCAATATGACCGATTCCGCCACCCTCAGGGAAGAAAACCAGGTGCTCCGGGAGAAGGTGGACACCCTGACCGCGGAGAACAGCAAACTGGTCCTTGACAAAGAGGAACTGGAGCGTCTACAGGAGCTTCTGGATCTTAAGGAAGAGTATTCCGAATACGATTCGGTCGGCGCCCGCGTGATCTCCAAAGGCAGCGGCAACTGGTTCAATACCTTCACCATCGACAAGGGGACCGGCGACGGAATCTCGGTTGACTGCAACGTCATGTCGGGGGCCGGCCTTGTCGGGATTGTCACGGCCGTGGGTCCGAACTGGTCCACTGTCAGGGCCATCATCGACGACAACAGCAACGTCTCCGCCATGATCTCCACTACCAGCGATACCTGCATCATCGCGGGCAACCTGGCCCTGATCGACGAGGGAACGCTTTCGCTGGTCAAGCTGACCGACGACAACAACCACGTCCACGTCGGAGACAAGGTTGTGACGAGCAATATTTCCGAGAAGTATCTTCCCGGAATCCTGATTGGCTATATTTCCGAACTGAACAATGACGCGAATAACCTGACCAAATCCGGTACGGTTACGCCGGTTGTCGATTTCCGTCACCTGCAGGAGGTTCTGGTCATCCGGACGCTGAAGCAGTATGTTGTCAGCGACGGGGAAGTCGCACCGACGCTTCCGGCTGTTCCGGGAAACCAGACGATTCTGACAGCGCCCCGCGGACAGGAAGCGGGTGCGGAAGTCCAGACGGAAGGCGACGCCGGCACGGGAACGGATGAAAACCCGGATGCCGGTGCGGAAGCGGACGGCGCCGGAGATGCCGGAAACGGAGAAGAAGGCGCGGCGGATGCCGGAAACGGCGGGGAAGGAACCGCGCAGTAAAGCGGAATGCGGATCCGGCGCCGGCGTATGAAAAACCGGCGCCGGATATCCAGTAAGGACAGGTGCAATTTGAAAAGAAAACTGATTATCGCCCTTCTCTGCGCGGCTGCGGCACTGCTGCAGACCACGCTTATGGGATATATTGAGATCGCTTCGATCCGGCCGAACCTTCAGGTGATTCTGGCTACTTCGTTTGCCCTGATGTGCGGCAGCAAAACCGGTCTTACTGTGGGTGCCCTGGCAGGTTTTTTTCTGGACCTCGTCTCCGGCTCCACTCCCGGCTTCTATACCCTGGCTTACGCCTGGATCGGTTATCTGACCGGCTTTTCCTACCGGATCTTTTATGATGATGATATCAAGACACCGCTTCTGCTGATTGCCGGGGCGGATCTGCTGTACGGCCTTTACCAGTACATTACCACCTTCCTGATCCGGGGACGGATTCATTTTTTCTTCTATCTCAGAAGAATCATAATCCCGGAAATGATTTATACGGTGATTCTGGCGGTATTTATCTACCAGCTGAATTTCTATATCAACAGGAAGACGGCAAGGACCTATTTCTGAAGAAGCCTGATTCCTTCAGAACTGTTTATGATTTCAAAAGATATTTCTTTCTGAGTGAGGCAGTTATTGAATAATTTCAGAGAAAACCAGAATAAAAAGCAGCGCAGGGCGGCGGCGGTGGGGCTGCGTCCGCGCATGATCTTCCTGATCATCCTCTTCCTGGCCATGGGATCTGTCCTGGTTGCGCGTCTTTTCGACCTGCAGGTCCTGAACGGGGAGAGCTATCTGAACGACTTTACCCTGTCCATCCGCAAGGAACGTGTTCTGAAAGCGACCAGGGGAGAAATCTACGACTGCAACGGCAAGCTTCTGGCGTACAACCAGCTTGCCTATTCGGTGACCCTTGAAGACGTGGGGACCTACCGGAGCAATACCGCGAGGAATCTCGCGCTGAACGGGATTATCTACAATACAATAAAGATTATCGAAAGCCACGGGGATTCTGTCCTGAAAAATTTCCGTATTTCCATGGACAAGGACGGCAATTATGTCTACAACACGGGCGGTTTTAATCTGAACCGTTTCAAAGCGGACATCTTCGGAAGACTCACCATCGATTCCATGACGGATGAGGAGAAGAATATCACCGCGCCGGAGATGATCGAGATGATGTGCTCCGACCGCTATTACGGAATCACGAGCACGAGACCGACCGTGGAGGAAAAGGCAGCATGGGGACTTCCGGAGACCTTCACCGCGAATGAGATTCTGAAACTCTGCCAGTTCCGGTCAACGCTGGCCGCGAACAGCTACCAGCGTTATAACTCCATCACCATCGCCAAGGATGTCAGCGAGGAGACCGTTTCCCAGCTGCTTGAGAATACAGGCACCCTGCAGGGCATCGATGTCACGGAGGATTATAAGCGCGTTTACAACAATGCGGAATATTTCGCCCCCATCATCGGTTACACCGGCCAGATCTCAGCGGAAGAGCTCGCCGAACTGAGGCAGCAGAGCGACTCCTACGACCCGACGGACATCGTGGGAAAAGTCGGCCTTGAGAAGGTCATGGAGACCGATCTGCAGGGAGAGAAGGGTTCGGAGACCATCTACGTGGATAACCTGGGCCGTACGATCTCCACGGAAGCGGTCGTTCAGCCGGAAGCGGGAAATTCCCTCTATCTTACCCTGGACAGCGACCTGCAGATGGCCTGTTATAAGATTCTGGAGGAGTATATCGCAGGTATTCTCTGGTCCAATATCGTGGATACGGAATCGATCGACTATACCTGGATCACGACCGCCGACGATGTCAGTATCCCGGTCTACGACGTCTATTATTCCCTCTTTGAGAACAACGTCCTTGACGTGGAACATCTGTCCGACCAGGATGCTTCAAAGAATGAGAGGGGGGTCTACCGCGCTTTCCGGCAGAAGGCCGCCTCCATCTTCGCCGAGATCAAAGACCAGCTGCTCAGGGACGATCCCACTCCCTACAAAGATCTCACCGATGAGATGAAGGTCTATCAGTCCTATATCGTCAACACGATGCTTCCGGGAGCCGGTATCCTGAATGAGGAGGCCATCGATGAAACCGACCTGACCTACAGGGCCTGGGCGGAAGAGGAAACCATAAGCCTTCAGGAATTTCTGACCTACGCCATTTCCAGAAACTGGATCGATATCAACGGAATCACCGAGGATACCGTGTATATGGATTCCACGGAGATTTATTCCAGCCTGGCGGATTATATCGCGGAATATCTCGGGGAAGATACCAACTTCTGCAAGCGTGTTTTCCGTTATATGCTGATGGAGAAGACGCTCTCCGGAAGCCAGGTCTGTCTGCTGCTGTTTGACCAGGGCGTCCTGGAGATGAGCACCGTAGATTATGAGAACCTCAGCGACGGATCCCTGGGCGCCTACGATTTTATCCGCGATAAGATCTACAATCTGGAAATCACGCCTGCCCAGCTGGCTCTGAACCCCTGCTCGGGCGCGATCGTTATAACGGACCCGGACGACGGTACCGTAAAAGCCTGCGTGACCTACCCGGGTTACGACAACAACCGGCTTGTCAATGAGATGGATTCGGGTTATTACAACAATCTCGCGACAGACCTGTCCAGTCCTTTCTACAGCCGGGCCACGCAGGAACTCCTGGCGCCCGGTTCCACCTTCAAACCGATCTCCGCTACGGCAGGAGTCATGGAAGGGGTTCTGGCGACTTCGGAACAGCTCTACTGTACGGGTGATTTTGATTCCGTCGAGCCCGATATCAAGTGCTGGGTTTATCCCGGCGCGCACGGGACGGAGGTCCTGTCGGACGCCATCAAGAATTCCTGCAACTTCTTCTTCAACACGATCGGCTGGAGACTTGCCTCGACCAGCGGAACCTATGATGACGACGCCGGTACGAGGCTGCTTGCCAAATACGCGTCCATGTACGGGCTTGATTCCAAATCGGGAATCGAAGTTCCGGAATCCAGCCCGCATATCGCCACAAGGGACCCGGTCCGTGCCGCCATGGGGCAGTCGGACCATGCCTATACGGTATCCCAGCTTGCCCGTTATGTGAATACCGTTGCAAACTCCGGCATGTGCTATGACCTGACGCTGATCGACCGGATCACCGATGCGAACGGCAATACGATTTCCAACAATGAACCGGTCCTGCACAGCACCGTCGACCTTCCCCAGGATCTGTGGGATTCGATTCACTCCGGCATGCGGGCCGTGGTAAAGAACCACAGCGCCTTTGAGGACTATAAGGGCGTACAGGTGGCAGGAAAGACCGGAACCGCCCAGTTCGTCGTGACAAAGCCCAATCACGCGCTGTTTATAGGCTACGCTCCCTATGAGGCGCCGGAGATCGCTCTGGCCGTCCGCGTTGCCTATGGATATACATCAGCCAATACCGCCACCATCGCAAGAGATGTGGTACATTATTATTTCAAGCAGCAGGATACCTCTGTGCTGATTCCCGGACATGCGATCCAGGTTATCAGCGGAAATATCCGGACCGACTGATGTCCTTTTGTCCGGACACACGGAAAACCGACTCTTGCTGAGTCAGACAGGAGACAGGAAGATGGCAGAAGAATCTTTTGAACTGAAAAGCAATAAATATGTCCTGACCCTGATTCTGAATCCTTCGGTCCCCTATCAGAAAATGGTATCGGATATCGCGGCCAAATTCCGGCGCAGCGCCAGATTTTTCCGGGGCGGCCAGATGGCGGTCCAGTTCCGGGGGCGGGAGCTGACAGAGGTCCAGGAGACAGAGATCGTTGACGCGATCACGCAGAACTGCCAGCTGGACATCACCTGTATCATTGAATCCGATCCCGATAAAGAAGAGCAGCAGAAGGAAGCCATCGTGCGGGCCATGACCAGCGTCCGGGAGAACAGTTACGCGAAAGAACCGACAGCCGCCTTTGTCACCCGCAGTCTTGCCGCCGGGGAGAGATACAGCTCGCTGCGGCCGGTTGTCCTGCTGGGCGACCTGCAGCCCGGCGCCGAGATCATAAGCGCGGGCAGCATCCTGATCTGGGGCACCGCCATGGGGGTCATCCGGGCCGGTTCTGAAGGAGACGATACCGCTTTCGCAGCGGCTCTTGTCCTGAAACCTTCCGAGCTGTCCATCGCTTCCCACAGGGCAGTTTCCGCCATCCGGAAAAAGGAGATCACCGACGACTATCCGGAAAAAGCGACTGTTGCCTCTGTGTCGGACGGCCATCTGAAATTTGAAGCTGTTTCCGCCGGCGCCTTCCGGCATCTCTTCCGGAAAGCAGAGCGGACGGAAGAGGAGAAAAGCTGAGGTCCCGGCCACGCAGATACGGTATCCTGCCAGGCGCGCAGGTACCGGGAAGATAAGGTAATCATTTCATGTTTCGACAGTATAAACTACGCAATTACAGCTTTCTGCTTGTCGCCGCCGTTATCACCATCTCCGTCATCGGAATCATGGTGATCGGGAGCGCGCAGCAGTCTTCGCAGATCAGACAGATGGCGGGGCTTGTAATCGGCGTCATCGCGATGCTGGTACTGTCCCTGATCGACTACACCTGGATTCTGAGGTTTCACTGGGTCATGTATATTGTCGGCTGCGGGCTGCTTCTGGCGGTCCTCCTCATCGGGGAGGAAGTCGGCGGCGCGACCAGATGGATCCGCATCGGCATCCAGTTTCAGCCGTCCGATCTGATGAAACTGATCCTGATCCTGTTTTTTGCCGATTTTTTTGCCCGGTATGAGAACCGCATCAATACAGTTTCCGTGATCCTGACTTCCCTGATCCTGGCGGGAATTCCCCTGCTGCTGATCTACAGGGAACCGGATATGTCCACTACGATTATCACAGCCCTGGTTTTTTGTGTTATAATATTTGCTGCGGGGCTGAGTTTCCGGATCATTTTTTCCATCCTGGCAGTTCTGGTTCCGTCGGCGGCGATTTTCCTGAGCATCGTTATCCAGCCGAATCAGACGCTGATTAAGGACTATCAGAGGAACCGCATCATGGCCTGGCTGCGTCCTTCCGAATTCACGGAGAACGCCGCCCAGCAGCAGAATTCGATCATCGCGATCGGATCCGGTCAGCTCTATGGAAAAGGGCTGAACAACAATGCGGTTTATTCCGTAAAGAACGGTAACTTTATTTCCGAGCCGCAGACGGACTTCATCTTCGCAGTCGCGGGAGAAGAACTCGGCTTTATCGGCTGTGTCGCCATCGTACTCCTTGAGATTCTGATTGCAGTCATGTGCATCCGGATCGGCCTCAGGGCAAAGCAGAAAGCAGGTTCCCTGATCTGCTGCGGCATGGGAACACTGGTTCTTTTCCAGAGTTTTCTGAATGTAGGCGTTACGACCGGCCTGCTCCCCAACACCGGTATCACGCTTCCCTTTGTGAGCTACGGCGTGACGAGCCTGATCAGCTTCTGCATGGGAATCGGGATATGCCTGAACGTCGGACTGCAGCCAAGAAGATATCCGGCCTAGAACGGGCACTAAGGAAACACTGATCTGATCAGCGTTTCCCTGAAACATGATCAAAGCCAAATACCGTATCCGAAAGAGTTTATTAAGGGGGATTCAGAAGGATGAATATCGGTTTTATAGCGAATGACGCAAAGAAGAAGCTGATGCAGAACTGCTGCATCGCATACCGCGGGATTCTGGCCAGGCATGACCTCTACGCGACCGGGACCACGGGGCGGCTGATCGCGGACGCGACAGGGCTCAGCGTACATAAATTTCTGGAAGGTCATGTCGGAGGGGAGCAGCAGATGAGCGCCATGATCGAACAGAATCAGATGGACCTGGTCCTCTTTTTCCGTGACCCGGATTCGGTGGCGCTTGCCCGCAACGACGGGGCGGATCTGACAAAAGTAATCCGCATGTGCGACATTCACAATGTTCCGCTGGCGACCAATATCGCTTCGGCTGAGATCCTGCTGAAATCGCTTGACCGCGGTGATCTTGACTGGCGTGAGATGTACCGCTGAAACCGGAACCGTGAACCGCTTTCCCGGGAAAGCGAAAAAGTACTTCTTCCGGCCTGAAAAAAGGGCGGAAGAAAAGACTGTCAGATTTTCCTGCCGGAAACCATGCCGGCAGTGCTTTTGTTATGCGGAGAACAGATGAAAAGAAAAACCGTACCGAAACCTGATTACTATTCCCAGCGCGAGTGGAACCGGATTGTCGCAAGAGAGCGGGCGGAACAGAGACGCATCGCCAGGCTGATGATGATTCTGGTGCTGCTTCTGGCAGTCACTGCCTGCATGCTTTACGCGGTCTATTATTTTGTCCTGCGTTCCCATGACAAAGGACTGCCCGTCGCCTTTGATTCTTCCAACGCCGTATACGGAGTCCTGGAGAATACGGGAAAGATGGTAACTGCACCGCCTTTTGCTGACGGACTGTGCGTGACCGGTTCTGACGTCAATGCGGATTCCATCTTCATTACCGCTACGGAAGGCGCACTTTTTGATCTGCAGGCTGAAGAAGTCCGGTATGCGAAAAACATCTTCGAGACCAGATCGCCGGCGTCCCTTACCAAGGTCATGACGGCTCTGGTTGCACTGAAATATGCCAACCCCGACGACAGGGTCACAGTGACCCAGGCTGCTTTTGATATTGAGATGGGCTCCAGTGTCTGTGAGCTTCATCTGGGAGACCGGCTGACGCTGAAACAGCTTCTCTACGGACTCCTGATCGCCTCCGGCAATGACGCGGCCATGCAGATCGCGGAATATGTGGGCGGCGGCAGTATCAGTAATTTTGTCAATATGATGAATGAGGAGGCGGCTGCAATCGGAGCGACGCATACGCATTTTGTGAATGCGCACGGCCTCACCGCGGAGAACCACTATACCTGCGCCTATGATATGTACCTTATTTTCCGGGAAGCCATGAAATATGACATGTTCATGGACATCATAAACCGTGAAAATTATTATGCGGAGTATACCGATGCGGACGGGGATGCCTACGCCATGACATGGGAGAGTACGGACCATTATCTGACCGGGGAGGCTTCGCTGCCGTCCAACGTCATCATCTACGGCGGAAAGACCGGTACGACGACGGACGCAGGTGCCTGCCTGGTGCTGCTGACCAAGGATCTCTACGGAAATCCCTATATTTCCGTGATCATGCATTCAGAGACAAAAGAGAGTCTTTATGTGGAAATGAACCAGATCCTGAGCCTGATCTGATCAGGAATCTGTGTTTTGCGGGATCTGCCTGCCGGCGGAAAACCCGCTTCCGCTTTTTGGGTTGTATTTCAGGGGTGAATCGTCTATAATCTAATCAGGTTCTAAAGACCGTCACTAAAGGAGGGCACGAATTATGATACAGTTCATCATCGGCGAAAAAGGTAAGGGGAAAACAAAAGTTCTGCTGGAGAAAGCAAATGCTCAGATCAAGGAAGCCAACGGGAATATCGTTTATCTTGACAAGAGTGCGCAACATATGTATGAACTGAACAACCGTATCCGCCTGATTGATGTCACTGGATATCCACTTACTGACAGTGATGAATTTATCGGCTTTATCTGTGGGATCATCTCACAGGACCATGACCTTGAATATGTGTATCTCGACAGTTTTCTCAAGATCGCCAAGATCCCGGCACCCGAAGAAGCAAAAGGCGTGCTGGATCAGCTCAATGCGATCGGCGAGCAGTTTAAAGTGAACTTCGTGGTCAGCATCTCAGTTACAAAAGAGCAGCTTCCGGAAACCTACTATGACGGGATTATCGCAGAACTCTGATCCGGAAGAAGACCGCTGAAACAAAATCGGAAGATGTATGATTGCGGCGGGTGCCGGGCACGGAGAGTGTGGCACCCGCCGCAATCCTGTGACAGAAGAGGGAAGATAAGAAGGAATGGCTGATTCAGGTAAGAATCCATTTAAAAACAAGATGTCTGACAAGGTGGTCAGCATTCCCAGGGAAGTTCCTTCCGGGCTGAATATCGGTACGCTTCTGTTCGGAACCATACTGATCTATATCCTGATTACGCTGATCCTCTACCTGACGTCCGAGCATATTACAAGCTATGAGGTTGTCGAAGGCACGATCTCAGGCAATTACCGTTACAGCGCCCTTGCCATGAAGACGGAGGAGATCGAGACAGCGGGAGAATCCGGGAATATCGTCTACTATGCCAGGGAGGGGTCGAAAGTAAACAAGGGACATACGATCTGTTCCGTCGGCGGAACCGTTTCCGCCGGCGATGCAAACAGCAGCGTGCACGGTTCCGTCACCACGAATCTGTCGGACAGCGATCTGTCCGCTGCCAAATCAGACATCACAACCTTCAGCGTCGATTTCGACGAGGCCATGTTCCAGGACGTATATGATTTCAAATCAGACCTGAAAGGCGCTATCCTTCAATCCTCGATCAATGAAGATGCCGGTACTTATGTAATCGGCAGCTATTATGCGCCTGCTTCCGGTTTTGTCCTCTATTCCCTTGACGGCATGGAGGAACTTGCGGAGGAAGACCTGAACGAAGAACTGTTTGCACGGAGCGCCTACAGGAAGGACAATCTCCGGCTGAAGAGTTCTGTGAGCGCCGGGGATCCGATCTATAAACTGATTACCAGCGACAGCTGGGTACTCTATTTCCCTGTGACGGAAAAGCTGAGAATCAGTCTGGAAGGCCTGGAAAAGGTCAAAATCCGTTTTCTGAAGGACAGCAGTACCTTCTCCGCCCCCTTCACGATTATACAGGGATCTGACGGATATTACGGAAAGATCTCCCTGACAAGCTCTCTGGTGCGCTACGTCGGAGACCGCTACCTGGAGATCGAACTGATCCTGAACCGGAAAAAAGGCCTGAAGATCCCGATCTCCGCCATCGATGAGAAGGTTTTTGTCAGGGTCCCGGACGAGTACGTGACGGTCAACCAGGATTCCGGCAGCGAAGTCTACCTGCTCCGCAAGACCTTCCATGAAGACGGCTCTATGGATACTTCCTATGTCACGGCCACAGTCTATTCCCACAACCGGGAGAAAGGATACTATCTCCTGAATCCGGATCTTTTCCATTTCGGAGATTATATTGCCATGCCGAACACGGAGAAGCAGTATCTGATCGACGAAGAATCCATCGAAACCATCCAGGGCGTCTATAACATCAACAAGGGATACGCGGTTTTCCGCCAGGTGGAGATCGTCGATGAGAATGAAGAATTCTGTATCGTGAATCCGGATAATGTCTACGGCCTGAGCGCCCATGACCGGATTGCGCTGGATGCCTCGAAAGTGGAGGCGGACGATATCGTCGCCTGAACACAGGGTTTTATCTGCTGATGAAACCGGGCGGCTTTGCAGAAAGAAAGAGAACAGGAATGAATATGATCAGAGAAAATCTCACAGATGTGGAAAGACGGATAAAGGAAGCATGCCTGCGCTGCGGGAGAGAGCCTTCCTCCGTCAGGCTGATCGCAGTCAGCAAGACCAAGCCGGCTGAGATGATTCAGGAAGCGATCGCCGCCGGGATCCTGGACTTCGGTGAAAATAAGCCGCAGGAGCTCCGGGACAAATATGATATTCTGCCAAAGAATCTCAGATGGCATATGATCGGCAATCTGCAGCGGAATAAGGTCAAATATGTGGTCGGCAGGGCTGTCATGATTCATTCTCTGGGTTCGGATGAGCTGGCGGAAAGCATCGAGAAGGAAGCAGAGAAAAAGGATCTCATCATGCCGGTCCTGGCTGAGGTAAATATGGCCGGGGAAAGCTCCAAAAGCGGTCTGACGCCTGAGGAAACCGAAGCTTTTCTGCGCCGGGTAAGTTCCATGAAACACCTGAAGGTCAAAGGCCTGATGACCATTGCGCCGATGACGGAATTCCCGGAGGAAAACCGCGTTTACTTCAGGGAACTGAGGAATTTGGCTGTTGACATTGCCCGGAAAAACATTGATAATGTAGACATGTATGAGCTCAGTATGGGGATGACTGGCGATTTTGAAGTTGCGATTGAAGAGGGTGCCACGATGGTAAGGGTCGGTACAGGTATCTTCGGCGCCAGGAATTACGGGGCTCTTTGACGCGGTAAGAGGGGAGACCCTGACAGGGAGCAGAGCAGTCCGGCGGACTGCCTTTTGTCGGGGCTGATCATCAGGGGAAGCCCGGTTGACTGTGCCCGGGCAAAAAAACAGGAGAAGCAGTGTTCCATGAGCGTGTTTGACAAATTCTTAAGTGCAATAAAACTGAACGAGGACGATCTTGACGACGACGAGTATTTTGATGAAGCCGACGAGGATGATATCGATGACAACCGTCCGCAGCGCCGTATCGTCAGCAGGGATGAGGAAGAAGATGATCTGGGCCTGGACGCTTATGAGCGGAGCAGACCGGCATCGGACGTAAGCGCCTCCCGTACAAGAAGATCCCGCCTCGGCTCATCCAAAGTTTCTGCTTTCCGTCCGAGAAGAGAATCGGCGGATTCTGATTCTTCAGGGAATTTCAGTGTATGCGTGATCAAACCGCGAGATATGGAGGATGCGCTCGAGATTGCCAAGATGCTGATTGCCCACTGCACGGTTATTCTGAATCTCGAAGGGCTTGATCTGAATGTTTCCCAGCGTATCTTTGACTTCGCATCCGGAGCATGCTGCGCGATCCGCGGCAACCTGGACAAGATCAGCAATTATATCTTTGTTCTTACGCCTCAGGATGTGGATATCTCAGGTGAATTCCAGGAGATCCTGACCGGGACCTTCGATCCGGGATTTGATCTGGATGACGACCTGTAATTTGGATTTCTCTGTCATGACAAAAGAAGAACAGGTATTTCTCAAGCATCTTTCAGACCTGCAGGAAGCGGCGTGGAACAGGAATATCGTCACGTTCAGCGATTTCTGCGGTCTGAATGAACTGAATATTTTTTATAGCAGCCGGGCTGATTTTTCATCCGTAAAAACAGTGACCAGCGGCGGCTATGATACGGCGGAGCGTCAGATGATTGCATTCATCCCGGACGCTCTTTCTTATGAATGGAAATTCCCCATTCTGGCGGTCAATATACGGCCGCTGAACGCGAAATTCGCAGATGTCCTTACACACCGGGATTATCTGGGCAGCCTGATGAATCTGGGCGTGGACAGGAGCAGGATCGGGGATATCGCGGTGATGGACAATTCTGCCTGCGTATTCTGTGAAGAGAAGCTTGCCGGGTATCTGAGTACAGAGCTTACGCGGGTAAAGCATACCAGTGTAGACTGTACGGTGAGCGATCCGGAAGAGATCTCCTATACGCCAAAGACGGAAGAGATCGGCGGAACGGTGGCATCGGTCCGTCTGGACAGCCTGATCGCCCTGGCTTTTCATATGTCCAGAAGCGCTGTGATCCCGCTGATCGAAGGCGGACGGACTTTCATCAATGGCAGGCTGTCCACTTCCAACGGCGCCAGGCTGAAAGAGGGAGATATCATATCCGTACGCGGCCAGGGACGGTTCTGTCTCGGGGCACTGGAAGGCACCACCAAAAAAGGCCGGCAGTTCGTCCGGCTCCGGAGATATGTATCCTGAACCCTGCCGTCTTAAGCATCATGGCAATCAGATTTTAACGAAATCAGGAAGGAAATGAAATTATGTCGGATGTCCGGAAACAGCAGGAAAACGATTTTATCACAGTGAAAAAAGACCGCCGTTTTGCCTATCACATTTACCCGGAGCTTTCTTTTGACGCCCTCCCCGAACGTCTGGAGGAACTGGATATAAAGGACCGCCGGATGGTCATCGTCAGCGACAGCAATGTGGCGCCTCTTTACCTGGATGAGCTGAAAGAGAAGCTCACGCCTGCCTGCAGACAGCTGTCTTCCTATGTAATCCCTGCAGGGGAAGAACACAAGAATCTGGATGAGATCCGGAAGCTTTACATTCATCTGATTGAACAGGGACTGGACCGGAACGATCTGCTCGTCGCTCTCGGAGGAGGCGTAATCGGCGATATGACCGGCTTTGCAGCCGCCACATATCTCAGAGGGATCCGTTTTATTCAGGTCCCGACGACGCTGCTTTCTCAGGTGGATTCCTCGATCGGAGGAAAAACCGGCGTCGACTTTGATCAGTACAAGAATATGGTCGGAGCTTTTCACCAGCCCTCCCTCGTCTATATCAATATAGGGACGCTAAAGACGCTCGACGACAGGCAGTTTGCAAGCGGCATGGGGGAGGTCCTGAAGCATGGACTGATCAGGGACGCTTCTTACTATGAATGGTGCCTGGATCATATGGGAGAGATCGGGGAAAGGGATCCGGAAGTTCTCAGGGAGATGGTTATCGGAAGCGTTCATATCAAAAGAAGGGTCGTTGAGCGGGATCCACAGGAAAAGGGAGAGCGGGCTGTGCTCAATTTCGGACACACGGCCGGGCACGCGATTGAAAAACTGAAGAAGTTTGAGCTTGCCCACGGGGAATGTGTTGCCCTCGGGAGCGTAGTCGCTGCATATATTTCCCGGAAAAGAGAACTGATCGATGAAGATACCTTCTATGAGATCCGGGACATGTTCGTCGGCTTCGGCCTTCCCATCTCCTTTGACAGCCTTGAACCGGAGGACATTCTCGCAGCCGCAAAGCATGATAAAAAAATGGATAAAGGGAATATCCGCTTTATTCTTCTGAAGAAGCTTGGCAGCGCCTATATCGATGAAACAGTCAGCGATCAGGAGATTACGGAAGCCCTCAGATTCATCAAAGCGGATTAAGTCCGCGCATCCGGATCGGACTCCTGTTCTGATGCCGGATATCGGAATATATATGACTAGACATACAAATCGGGGGAGGCGGATTGCCTGTGCCGCTGCCGGGATTCTGCTCCTGACAGGCTTTGACCAGCTGACGAAGCAGCTGGCACGCACTCATTTAAAGAACGCTCCGGATATCATCCTGATCGACAGAGTCCTGCAGCTTCACTATCTGGAAAACAGGGGCGCGGCCTTTGGCATTCTCCAGAACCGCCAGTGGGTTTTTCTGCTTCTTGCAGCCTGTTTTATCGCCGCGGCCGGCTTTTTCTATTTCCGGATTCTGCCGGAAACCTCCTTCTTTCCCATGAGAGCCTGCCTGGTCTTTCTGATCAGCGGGGCTGCGGGAAACCTGATCGACAGGGCTTTTTCCGGATATGTGACAGATTTCATCTATTTTTCCCTGATCGACTTTCCGGTCTTCAATTTCGCGGATATCTGCGTCTGCTGCAGCATGGCCGGGATCCTGTATCTGGTTTTCTTTTACTATAAGGATGAGGATTATGAATTCCTGCGTCAGAAACGGTCATGAGATGCCCCCTGAAGAGAAGCGGAATCTTCCGGAAACTGAGAATGTTTCAGAAGCTGCCGGCTTTGAACCGGATGAGGATGATCTGCAGCTGCCGGGCTGTTTCAGCCTGGTCCTGCCCGATGAGATGGACGGAAAGCGGCTTGACGCCTGCCTGTCCGAACTCATCCCGGAACTGTCAAGAAGCTTCCTCCAGAAGCAGATCACGGCGGGTAACGTAAAGCTTCTTCCGACTGAAGAAACAGATCCGGCGCAGGGAGTTGTCCTGGCGAAAGCCGGCAGAAAGATGAAATCCGGAGAAATCCTCTCTGTTACGGTCCCCGAGCCGGAAGAGATCCATATTGAAGCGGAGGATATTCCGCTCGACATTCTGTACGAGGATGCGGACGTTCTGGTTGTAAACAAACCGAAAGGCATGGTCGTGCATCCCGCTCCCGGACATTACAGCCACACGCTTGTGAATGCCCTGATGTATCACTGCAGGGATCAGCTTTCCGGGATAAACGGCGTTCTGCGCCCCGGTATCGTCCACAGAATTGACAGGGATACAACAGGTTCCCTGCTTGTCTGTAAAAATGACAGGGCGCACAAAGATCTGTCTCAGCAGCTCAAAGAGCATTCGATCAACCGCAGATACAGGGCGATCGTACTGGGAAATCTCCGCGAAGACAGCGGCACAGTGGACGCCCCGATCGGCCGTCATCCGGCCGACAGGAAAAAGATGGCTGTCAATCAGAGAAACGGCAGACCGGCTGTCACACATTATCAGGTACTGGAAAGATTCGGCGCATATACCTATGTGGAATGCCGTCTCGAAACCGGCCGCACCCACCAGATCCGCGTACATATGGCATCGATCGGTCATCCGCTGCTGGGCGACAGAGTCTATGGACCGGAGAAATGTCCCTTCCGTCTGGAAGGCCAGACCCTGCACGCCATGATTCTCGGATTCCGGCATCCCTCCACAGCTGCGTATATGGAATTTACAGCCCCTCTGCCGGAATATTTTGAGGATCTTCTGCGGAAACTGAGGGCGCAGAACAGATAGTAAGGCCTGCAGAAATTTTATAAATAATCAGCAGGACGGCAGAGAGAAAAAAGGTAGGAAAAATGAGATTTCTGATTCAGAGAACAGCTCAGGCACAGGTAACCGTCGATGATAATGTGATCGGTTCGATCGGAAAAGGATATCTGGTCCTGATCGGCGTGTGCGATTCCGACACGGAAGAGACGGCGGATCTGTATATCCGGAAGATGCTTGGCCTTAGAATATTTGAGGATGAAGCCGGAAAAACCAATCTTTCCCTTCAGGATGTAAACGGCGGGCTCCTTCTGGTATCGCAGTTTACCCTCTATGCCAGCTGCAAAAAAGGAAACCGCCCCGGATTCTCGGAAGCGGGAAGTCCGGAGCATGCGAAAAAACTGTACGAGTATATTATTGCCCGGTGCAGAGAGACGGTTCCCGTCGTGCAGACCGGGGAATTCGGGGCTGAGATGAAAGTCAGCCTGGTAAATGACGGTCCTTTTACGATCATGCTCGACGAGAGCATTCTTCCTGCCGGGAAAAGAAAAGAAAGCTGAACCGCAGAAACTGAGGGCGCTGAACATGTTCTCCGATACAGATGAAGTCCGGTCCGGGCAGCCTGCCGGAAGCCGGAGCAGTCCGCTTTCATAAATACAGAGTCTGTGGATCTATTGTCATGGTGTCTCGCGGAGCCGGACGGCGCCTGCGGCCCTGCGCCGGCGGTTGTCGTCCATGGCCGCATAATGCTTCTTCGTTGTATTCACATCTTTATGGCCTAGCACATCCGCGACCAGATAGATATCGCCTGTCTCTCTGTAGAGGGAGGTTCCGTAAGTACTTCTCAGCTTGTGCGGGGTAATCTTCTTAGTCGTAGTTACTTCCCTCGCATACTTCTTCACCATATTCTCGACCGCCTGCACACCCATTCTCTTTTTCTGAGTAGAATAGAAGAGAGCCTGCTCATGTCCGCTGACGGGCAGGATCGATTTTCTTTCCTCGATCCATGCCTTCAGTGCGCGTTCCACTTCCTCGCCGAAGTAGATGATCGATTCGGAACCGCCTTTGCGTATTATACGTATACCGTCATTTCTGAAATCTACGTCGCCGATATCAAGGCCGACGCATTCGCTGACACGGATTCCGGTTCCGAGAAGCAGAGTCACGATCGCCAGATCCCTGGTTTTTGTCTTCTCATAATATCGTTTCGCCTGTCCGGTCAGATCATCCCCGCCGTGCTCGATATAATCGAGCAGAGAAGCCGTTTCCCCTTCATCAAGGCGGACAATGGCCTTGTCATGCAGCTTGGGCATATCCACAAGAAGCGTGGGGTTTGTCTGTATCATCTGTCTCTTATAATAATAGGCGTAGAAGCTCCGCAGAGCCGACATTTTTCTTTTCAGGCCTTTTTCCCCGTTGGTAAATCTGGCTTCCTTCGGAGCCCCGGCAAGCGTTTCATTCACGTCATAGACCTTGAGAAATTCCTGATATTCCTCGATATCGACAGCCTGGATCTGGTCAAGGACTGATACGTCCCAGCTAATCAGATCACGGCTGCGGAGTACCGGATTGGATTCCTGCAGAAAGCGGAAAAAGGTCCGGATATCATAGGCATAGGACAGACGCGTCCTGGTGGATGTCGTCGGCTCCACAGCACGGAAATAGTACTTGGCGAACGGCGGAAATGTAGTCAGCAGCGCACGGAGCTGCAGTGTATTCTGAATATCTTTTTCTTCGTGATAGCTGCGGTTGGTGTCCATAAAAATCCCCTTATCTAATTTCTTTGTTTCCCCGAATGATAAATCAGTAATCAGCTTAACACCTCTGTAAACCGATTACCGAAAGAATCCTGAAATCTGTTTCCCCTAAAAACAGAATCCAGGGCCGGTTTTCCCGTAAATCCTGCCTGATCTATTTGAAAAACATGTGTTTTCTGTATAGATCTATATGGAGATCTTACTTCTGTTCCCCTGTTTTGTCAAGAAAAGAAATGTACGGACAGACATAATC
Source organism: uncultured Lachnospiraceae bacterium (assembly GCA_902779575.1). Taxonomy (GTDB): domain Bacteria; phylum Bacillota; class Clostridia; order Lachnospirales; family Lachnospiraceae; genus Porcincola. The sequence continues at coordinate 155,657 of CACZBW010000001.1, read as the reverse complement.
TTATAAAGAATATGGTTCGGAAATCCTGAAAAATAAGCAGGCTCTCAATGAGCCTGCTTATATCCATTCCGCCCTGACGGAATCTGCCCGGGCGCAAGGCTGCTTTTCCTGTCAGATTTCTACAGTACGCCCGCAGCGTCCACCGGAGTTTTGAAATTGTTTATACTTCGTGAATTTTATTATACAGCGGTATATAATCCGTCGATCAGAATATCCGTTCCGTTGGCATAATGGGAAGCATCGGAAGCAAGCCAGATGATCGCTCCGGTGAGCTCCTCGGGCTTCGCCATGCGATGCATCGGGAACAGAGGCTCCCAGGCGGCCAGAAGCTCAGGCTCCACAAAATCGGGATCGACAGACATCGGCGTGGCGACATATCCCGGGCTGATGGAATTGACGCGGATATTATAATCCACAAGTTCTACAGCAAGGCTCTTTGTCATGTGGATGACGCCGGCCTTGGAAGCATTATAAGCTACCTGCCTCTGCGGCACGTTGGCGATATAACCGGACATGGAAGCGATATTGATGATGCTGCCTGCGATCTTCTTTTCGATCATGATGCGGGCGGCCTCACGGGCGACAATATACTCTCCTGTAAGGTTGATATCGAGGCACCAGCGGAACTCCTCGACACTTGCCTCAAAGATATCCTTGTGATAGCAGACGCCGGCGTTGTTGACCACTACGTCGATCCTTCCGTAGACCTCAAGGATCTTTTTAAATCCTTCCGTCACCTGATCTTCTTTGGTGCAGTCCGCGATAATATCCAGAGCTTTTCCGCCCTCTTCTTCGATCAGCTTCACGGTGTCCGCTGCCCCTGAACGGGAGAAAATGGCGATGTCCGCGCCGGCCCTTGCCAGATCCCGGGCGATTACCTGTCCGATTCCGCGTCCGGCCCCCGTAACCAGGGCCACTTTGCCTTTCAGTGAGAATAACTCTTCTAAATAATTCTCTTTCACGGTAAATCTCCTTTGAAAAACTGGATGAAAGGTGTTTTGTAAAATCAGTATACCATTTCCCTGTCATTTCTCCAACAGGAAATCAAGGGTAAGTTTATTATATGCTTCCAGCTGCTCCCAGTGCTGGACATGGCCGCCGTCTCTTGCCATATAGAGACGGGCACCGGGAATCTTTTCCGCCATCTCACGTGTCACCCATTCCGGAATCAGCAGATCCCTGTCCCCTCCGACAACCAGCGTCGGGGCGCTGATATCCGAAAGCCGTTCCCGGATATCAAAATCCAGAATCGCGTTGCACTGTGCACGATACGCATATTCCGGCATCGGATGGGGTTCCTGGAGATCGGCATATTCACATTCCAGCATATAAGTTTCATTGGTATTCTGAAACGGGATCGCAAAGATCATCCACTGGCAGAGCCTTGTGGCTGTCACACTGTCCAGCCTGCCGCAGGTATCCCGGAGGAGCTCAATCGCCCTGCGGTTGCTGGTGCAGCAGTAAGGAAAGGTATTTGTAAGGATCAGCCTGTTCACTCTCTCCGGATAATACACAGCCAGATACTGACCGATGGCGCCGCCCATGGAAATTCCGTTTACGCTCGCTTTCTCAATCCCCAGAGCGTCCATCAGTCCGATCATGTCTTCCGCCATATCCTTAATGGAATAGGCATAGGATACCGGTTTGTCGGATAAGCCGGCTCCCCGGTTATCGGGCGCGATCACATGGAAATGCTTATCATAAAGATCCATATGGGGTTTCCATTTACGGCCCGGCGCACCGAGGCCCATGAGAAGCAGAAGCGGCTCTCCCTGTCCGCTTTCCTCATAGCTGATCGTAATCCCGTTTGCTTTGCAGTTATTCGTCATCCTCATCATCCCTCTCCGGCCGGTCCCAGTCGCCTTTGTAGAGATCCCTGGGGGCCTTGTCACAGCCTTCGAACCACGGAAGTTCTTTTTTCATACGTTCCATGACCGGTTCATAGGAAAAATCAGTAAGCGGAAGGTCCACTCTCCTGTTATCCAGAGCCGAGAGAACGATGGCTTCCAGAATCTCATATCCGTGGAGGGCCGTTTCAATATTGCAGGAATGCACCTTTTTGTCATCATCCAGCCATTCCGCATACTCGGTATAATAAGGGGTCTGGATCTCCTTTTCCTGGAAATGGTACCAGCCCGGTTTCTTTCCTTTTACCAGCCTGGATCCTGTATTCCTGCTGCACTCTCCCCAATATCCGTCAGTCTCCGCGTAGGCATAGCCTTCCTCCCCCCAGACTGTCAGTCTGTTGTCGGAATCCCGGTACATATCCGGATTATGCTGCTCCGCGAAATAACCGCACTCCAGATATCCTCTCGTCCCGTTCTCAAAGAGAATTTCTCCGAACAGGAAATCGGGCGACGGATGATCGTCCTGCATGGTGGCAGGGCCATGTACATGGCCGATTACCGACTTCGCTCTTGCGCCCTGGTTTACCCAAATGATGTAATCCATATAATGCGTTCCGAGCTGGGCCATCCAGGGCTGGCATTCCGCAAAGATTTTTTTGATCTTTCCCAGGTCGCCCCGATCCACTTTTGCCTTAAGCTCCTGCATCTGTTTCAGATATTTCTGCTGATGGCAGACCACGGCCTTAATGCCGTTTGCGATGCAGAGATCTGTCATTTTCTTCGCTTCTTCCATATTCTCTGCCATAGGCTTTTCGAAGGATACGGCTTTCACCCCGTACTTGACAGCCAGTTCGATCATGGAAAGGCGAAGGTCCGGATAGGTGACAAAAACAAAGACCTCAGGACGGGTCTGGCTGAGCATCTCTTCCACATCCGTAAACTTCGGGACGGAAAGAGAAAACATCTCCTCCACTGCATCCATGACCTCCGGACGGATATCGCAGATGCCCACAATCTCATAATGTTCAGCATTCTCAAGAAGCGCCTTCAGGTGGGTTTTTCCGCGTACGCCCAATCCCATGACCGCTGTTCTGTGTTTGCTCATTCTTCTTCCTCCTGAACAGATGTATACAGTTCTATTCTTCGCGAATCATCCTCATATATCTTCCGTCTTCCAGCACCACTGCGTCCGAATCCTCCACCGCGTCCGGAGACTCGTCTTCCGTCATGATCCAGCCTCTGTAACCGGTCTCTTCCAGATAACGGACGATCGACGGGAAATCAATGATTCCCTTCCCCATGGTTGCCCAGACATGGGATGCATCCATGTCTTTAAAATGCACATGCTGGACGATATCCCGGTGCTCCCGGATCATCTTAAGGGGATCAATCCCGCCGTTGGCCATATGTCCCACATCGGGGGCGTAACCTATGCCGCCTTTATACAGGCCTTCAAACATGACCTTGTAATCTTCTTCATATCTGAAAATGGAATTCTCCCCGGAATTGGGGTGAAATACCGGGACGACTCCTCTCTCCTTTGCCCTTTCGGCTATATTCTTCAGGCAGGAAAGCTGGTTTTTCTGCTTTTCCTGCAGTCTGTGTTCACGGACAGGGTCAGCTGCCACATGGGCCAGCATCAGCTTCGCCGCCGGAAAATGTGTCAGAAACTCAATTGCTTCATCCAGGTTCCTGCGCTCCGCTTCTGTTTCTTCTTCGAAAAGCCAGTTCTCGTGAACTGCCAGGGCGGCAAGGACAATGCCCTCCCGGTCCAGGAGGTCTTTTAACCTGGCCCAGTCATGATAATAATCGCCCAGCATGACAATCTCGGCTTCCATGCCGGTGAATCCGGCTTTCTTTAAAACTTCCACCATATGCGGAACCTGTCCCGCGAACTTTTCTACCCGCATCTGCCAGGGGTAGGTCTGGCTTCCATACAGTATCTGAGACATCCTTATCCTCCAGGAAGCAAGACCCCTGACGTTACGCGTCAGGGGTCTGTATCAGCTGATCAGCTGAATGTCAGCAGTTCATTATTCAAGATAATCGTCGACATTCTCCTCTGTTACAAGTACGAAGGGGATCACAGGATTCGGATCAAACTCTTCGCCCTTGACAATGGCTTCAACGATCTCAATAGCGCCGTTGATCTGGCCAACGCCGTCCTGCAGGATGGTAGCCTTCATAGCGCCGTCCTTAACCATCTGAAGCGGAACTTCCACGCCGTCAACGCCGATGCAGATGACGTCGTTTCTGCCGTTATCGTTGCACATCTTCTGTGCGGCAGCGGACATACCATCGTTATCGCAGATGATCGCTACGAGCTCAACACCTTTCAGTGCCTGTGTTCCACCGAAGGATTTTGAGATATTCTCACAGCTGAGGATGTATCCGCCTGTTTTCTGAGTGCTGTCCAAGCTTTTCCTCCTCCTTTCCCTGCCGTTTGACGGCTGTGTAAACATAGTTTCATAATTTAAACAGTCCTTCTACCTGACCATACAGAGAATGGAACAAGGCCTGTCTTTCCCTATATCTGCGTACATTTTCCGGAATCGGTTCCACAACTTCTTCGCTGAGCCTGATAATCTGACTGCAGGCGGCCGGGATATCCGGGAAGACACCCGCTCCTACCATGGCAAGTATGGCGGCACCCTGGCAGGCTTCCTCTTCCACCTTCGCAGTCCGTACCGGCATATCGAGCATATCCGCCTGAATCTGTTTCCAGGTTTTTCCTCTAGCTGCTCCTCCGGAGGCAAGCAGGCTGTTTCTCTCCAGATGGATTCCGTCAAAGATCCCAAGACACTCTCTAAGATTGAAAATAACGCCCTCCATCGTGGCCCTGATGAGATGCGCCTGTGTATGATTCATGCCGAGGCCAAAGTAAACGCCCTTGGCAGACGGATTATTCCATGGAGTACGCTCTCCGGAGAGATACGGAAGAAATATAAGTCCTTCCGAACCGGCGGGTACCTCCCCGGCCTCCTGATCCAGTACAGAAAAAGGAGCCGTACTTTTCAGAATCCGTTTTTTCAGCCAGCTGAGTGTGCTTCCTCCGTTCAGGGCTCCGCTCTGGATCGCCCAGCATCCGGGGCGCGTATGGCACCAGGTCTGAACCCGGAACTGAGGGTCAAAAACCGGATGATCCGCCACCACTACAAGCTGGGAAGCCGTACCTATATTGCAGGCCATGGTCCCGGGACCGATCACGCCGATCCCCGTCATGGCCGCCAGGGAATCCCCCGCGCCGAAAACGACTTTTGCCTCCGGAGCCAGACCGGTCTCCTCACATGCCTTTGATGTTACGGTTCCGGCGACCTCACAGCTTTCATGAACCGGCGGGAAGATTTCCTCCGGTATCCCGAGTCTATGAAACAGTTCCTTACACCAGCTGCGGTTTTTTACCGAGAATCCCAGAGAAGCGGCAGCGTCAGTCACCTCCGTACCGATTTCTCCGGTAAGACGGAAGCGGATATAATCCTTCGGAGAGAGGACAAAGCGTACCTTGTCGAACAAAACGGGGCTTTCCTTTTTCATCCAGTACAAAGTACTGATCATCATTCCTGCCCCGGGCTGGTTGAGAAGTTCTTCTTTCATAAGGGATCCGGCAATCTCCCGCATCTCTTTAAGGAGAGGACCGGAACGCTGATCCAGATGGATAATGGCGGGGCAGACAGGCTGTTTATCCCGGTCCAGCGCCACCACTCCGTGCATCTGGCCGGAGAAGCTTACCGCATCAATTCCGCTTGCAGGGATTCCTGCCGCCGCAGCTGCCCCGGCAAGAGCAGTTTTCACAGCTGTCCACCACTCCTCCGGATCCTGCTCGGCCCGGGAAATCATCGGGATCCGGACTTCATAGGAGGCATTCCCGACCCCGAGAGCATTCCCTACCCGGTCCATGATCAGAACCTTCGTGCTTGAAGTCCCGAGGTCTATTCCTGCATAAAATCCCATACTCCATATCACCTCCCGCGATCCAAAGCCTATTATTTAATTCGTTTAATGCTTAAACCGATTAAATAATAACGCAGAGAGTCTACCTTGTCAATCGTTTTTTTTCATCTTCAGAGTACTTATTGAAATACAGTTCCGGCTTCGTGAAAATCTGATTCCAGGCTACAACCGCTGCTCCGTGGACAAAAGAATCGATGGGCAGAAGGCTTGTGGAAATCAATGTATCTTCATACAAAGCAGGAAGCACCAGATCTTTTACTTTTCCCCTTATATAAGAAAGCATCCTTTCGGGTATGATATGAGACATTTCATCGCCAAGAATGATAACAGACGGGTTAAAGCAGTTCATCAGGTTTGCGATGGCGATTGCCAGAATATCACAGATTTCAAAAAAGCATGCTTCTGTATCCGAATCGCCTTCCTTTAACAGGATCGCAGTTTCTTCAAAACTCAGGAGCGCTTTCTTCTTTCTGTTTACTTTATCGACAAATGCTCTCGAGGAACAATAATTCTCCAGACAGCCTCTGTTGCCGCAGACACATTTCGGTCCTTTGTAGTTAACAGACATGTGCCCGATCTCTCCGGCCACGCCAATCCTTCCGCGAAGAATCTGCCCCTTCTGAATGATCCCCGCTCCGATTCCGGGACCAACGGCAAGATAAAGAAGCATCTCCCCCGGATGTTCCTCTTCAAACTTCCAGTATTGGGCAAAGGCGGCGGCGTTGGCATCCTGTTCAACAAAAACCGGCATATCGAGAGCCTCCTCAAAACGCTCCCGGATTGCGATCTCATGCCAGCCTTTTGTCCCTGTCATGATCTCAATCCTGCCGCTTTTAAAGCTGTATGGACCGGGAAGAGCGATTCCGCAGGCCAGGTAATGTCTTTCGGAGTTATCCCGCATCAGCTCCACGGCTTCTTTAAAGATACTGCTGATTACCGTCTCAGGATCCTGATTCTGGGCCGCAGAGCGGCGTATGATCTTTACGGGATTCCCGCACATATCGAAAACGCCTATGGAAAAGCCTCTTCTGGCCAGACGTACCGCCAGTATCCCGAAAGTACTCTGATCCATGGAAATACCGATGGATCTGCGCCCCTTATCTCCGGTAAGAAAACCTGTTTCCTTTACAATGCCCCATTCTATAAAATCATTGACAATATTCGTTATGGTGGCCTGCTTCAGCCCGGATTCTTTCGCAAGCTGAGTTCGGGAACAGATTCCTCCTTTCCGAAGAAGATTCAGCACCAGGGTCCTGTTCATACCCTGTATCTTTTCCTGATTATACCCAAGAAAACGATCTTCTCTCTCCATCTTCGTCATGCCCTCTACTGATCTGTCTCAGGAAGTCTCAATTGCCGGATTATAGATACATTCGATTTATCATTTATTTCAATTAATAATTTTAGCCTCTGAAACCTTCTTTGTCAATCAAGGAGACGCTTCTTATGATTGCCCTCAGAAAAAAGAAAACAGGGGATTCCCCCTGTTCAGATTTGAAAATCAGATGAAAAGGAAAACCGCAGCAGAAATCTTCTGATCTGCTGCGGTTTTCTTTCCTCTTTAACAATCCATTTATCTCAGGATTCTGTCACAGAAATCTCTAATGTAGAACCTTTGAAGCGGATTGCCGAAAACAACACACTGGAATTCTCTTCCGCTTCTTACTGGATATACAGAACATATTCCACTTCGTACAAGGCGCTCTCTCCAGCCTGCTGAGAAGCTTCGTCTGTATAGAAATCAATCGTCAGGGTTGATTTGCCGCGGCCGTCGAAATTCAGGCTGACTCCTGCCAGATCAGGTGTCGCGTAACTGCAGTCCGCGTACATCTTATCATTATCAGTCGCAACAGTCGCATAAGCTGCGCCGGACGGGAAAATTACTGTTCCGCTAACACTGGAACCCTTCATAATATTGTTGAGGTCAAGTGACGGGATCGTATAACCCGCATCGGATACAAATCCGCCGGAACGGCTGCTGTTAACTGTTACAGATGTTGCTCCGTCAGAGCCGGCAAAGACTGCATCTGTCAGCGTGTATGTGTATGTGTTATACGGATCGGCGCTGAATGCGCTGCCGGTACTGGTGCTGACAGGTACCATCTGAACCGCTGTATATCCGTTCCAGCCATCCGGAACAGTGATGCTTCCGTTCTCCGATACGGTACTGTACTGGCTGGCGGTTGCGGCTGCCAGATCCAGGTAAGCGAGCTGGCTTCCATACTCATCCGTTACAGTAAGTGTGCCGGATACAGGAGCGAGATCATTATAGGGAAGTTCAACCACAACAGCGCTGACACCGCTGGCCGCTCCGTCCGTAGTCTTTTCTGTGCCGAGAACTTTGAACTTGAACTCAGTCCCTCTCTGCTCGTCTGTGAAGAAAATGCTGCCTGCCGCTGCTGTGGACGGTGCCTCTTCCAGAGAATCCAGCGAAATCTCTGCCGGTGTTTCCGCCGGTGTCTCTTCCGGCGTCTCAGCCGTCTTAGCTGTCGCAAGGTCTGTCTGCTCCGTCGGAGCTGCTTCCGGCTGCGGCTCTGTACTGATGCCTTCCATGCCCGGAATATGACTTGCGATTTCAAGATTTTCCTGATTCAGCTGATCATTCAGCGCCTGCCATTCCGGATCCACATTCGGCGCCGGGGCGGAATCCGGAACCGGTTCCTGTGCGGGAGCGGTATACTGCTCCTGAATCTGCACATCCAGATTATTGCTGCTCTCACTCAGTACGGACTGATCGGTGGAGGATTCCACGACACCCTGCATGCCGGGGATATTGGCAAGCGCGTCAAGATTCACCTGGTTCAGGATATTGTTCAGGGCTTCCTTCTCCGGCTCCATCACAGGCTGACGTGCTTCTGCTTCAGATTCGACAGAAGCTACGATATCCTGCGTCTGAGCCGAGCTGGTCTTCTGGGTCTGCTGCTCAAGAGACTGCTGGATCTGCGCAAGCGCAGCCTTCGTTCCTTCGTCATAGGACTGGGCGGCCAGATTGGCGGCAAAGATCTGAAGCTGGACGATATCCTCCTGGCTCAGACCGGACGTATAGTTCGTTGTATTATTCGATACGTTGGTTGTCGTATTGTTTGTGGTATTGTTAACTGTATTATTGTTGACAGTATTATTGTTAACAGTATTGTTTGTCGTATTATTGACCGTGTTGTTCGTCGTATTGTTAACTGTATTATTGGTTGAGCTGTTATCCGTATAAACGATGAGGGAATCATCCGTATAATTCGTAATAACATCATTGACGATCTGGTTTACCTGCTCCACGTCGGTGGCTTCCAGATTGCCCTCAATGATCTGAAGTTTGATATCATTGACAATCTGCTGCGCCTCCTGCTGGCCGACTTTGTTGGCCAGATCCGTCGTAGTGACGAGCTCCTGCACGGCAACATTGGACTTGTTCTGGTCCAGAGCGGTCGATGTGGACCTCTCGTAAGCCATGAGAATACCGGTCAGGGCTCCTGTACCGGAAACCTCGAACGGGGCCGCTGCAACCACTTCACAGTTTGTAATGCCTGCGGTGGCCAGATTCGATGCGATCATGTTGCTGGTAATATAATTCAGGTTCGCTGTTCTGACCTGGATGCCTCCGGATGTGGTAGGCTTCACCAGCGCGCAGCTGATCGTATGCGTTCCGATCTGTTCGATGGGTACCCAGCTTCCCAGCAGATCTCTCTCATTCTGGTTATTGATATACATGATCTGTACGGCAGGATTACCATATACGCCGAAATACTGCAGAATCGCCGTCTGCTGCTCCGCCGTCAGATCTGCGCCGATCGTGGCGACCACCCTCGAATCCGCCCTCGCCGGAAGTGCAGGAATTCCGGCAAACAGGACCAGCGCTGCGGCTCCTGCCATCAGTCTGCTGATGAACCTCTTTTTCATGCTGACAACCTCCTTATCAACCCTGTTTATACTTTCGTTTTCCCTGGAGGCTGTGCGGATCTGTTCTTCTCTGCAGCCGGTCTGGCAGCGCCCCAGCGGACCGATCTTATTATAGCATCGCCGTCCGTAAATAACAATGAATCTCACGGTCCGCTTTCTGAATGAATTCTTATGGAATTATGAATTCCGGGCGGATCATCGGAAAGAGTTCCCGTCCCGTACAGGGAAAAACAGAATCTGGCCTTCATAGATCCTGGCCGTATGCATCTCATTCAGCCGGCAGACAGAGCGGATATAATCAGGGATTGACTTATATCCCTGCTCCGGCATATAAACTCCGGCCAGATCCCAGAGCGTGTCTCCCCGTTCTACCCTTACCGGGGTATAAATCTCTCCTCCCGCGGGCAGAATCACAGGGCTTTTATGCCGGAAACCGGTCAGAAAAAGAAAAGAAAGCAGAAGGCAGAGAACAAGAATGCTTCCTCTTCTTCTGAGCTGCCTGATCCTTCTTTGGCGGGAACGGAGTGCCCTGGCAAGCGACCGTCTGTTTTCAAGAATCATATCCTCCTTCAGATTGATACCATACTCCGTCATTGCGTTCCTTCTCCCCTCTTCTGCAGACATGAAAGAGTTCCCTTTTACCGGAACATGTATTCGAAACATTTGTTCTGTATCGATTATATGTTCAGAACATATGTTTGTCAACAGAATCGAACGGATTTTTGGAACATTTGTTTGCATTCCATTTTCAACTGTGATATGATTTCTTCAGATAATAATGATCTCAGCAGGTTGCCGGGACCTGCGGACAGTTTTGTCCTGTCCGGTCAGTGAGAGGGAGGCAGACTTATGGCATACGGAAAGATCACTCCGAAACAGCAGGAGATTCTTGATTTCATCAAACAGGAGATCATCAGCAGGGGGTATCCGCCTGCCGTCAGGGAGATCTGTGAGGCTGTCAGCCTGAAGTCCACTTCTTCCGTCCACTCTCATCTTGAAACACTTGAAAAGAACGGTTACATCCGAAGAGATCCCACAAAACCGCGCGCGATCGAGATCGTGGACGATCAGTTCAATCTCACCCGCAGGGAGACGGTCAATGTGCCGATCATCGGTACTGTCGCGGCCGGTCAGCCGATCCTTGCGGCGGAGAATATAGAGAACTATTTTCCGATTCCCTCTGAGTATATGCCGAACAGACAGTCTTTCATGCTGCGGGTCAAGGGAACCAGCATGATCAACATCGGGATTAACGACGGCGACCTTGTGCTTGTGCAGCAGCAGAAAGATGCCGAGAACGGCGATATCGTCGTTGCGCTTCTTGATGATTCCGCCACCGTCAAGACCTTTTACCGGGAGAAAGGCCATGTCCGCCTTCAGCCGGAGAATGATTCCATGGATCCGATTATTGTGGAGGACCAGCTGGAGATTCTCGGCAAAGTGTTTGGTGTCTTCCGTCTGTTCTGAGCCTTGTTTCTCTTCATTTCAGGAGGAATTATATGAATAAGACGAGGGCTGTCAGTGTCCCGCCGTGATCGGCAGGATTCTGACAGCCCTCAGTACTTTTCTGTTTTATCACAGAGCGATTCACCCGCCGGAAGTCAGGCAGGAGAAAAGTGAATACGATTTTTTGAGATTATGCTTTCGGTTCCGCAATCATAAAGCTATTCCACAGTAAACTCCGTCCATTCGATATGGTTATACTTCATGACGTCATCAGCCTTTTTCATGCCGAGCTTTTCATAGAAAGGAACGGCATTCTCGTTCGCGACCAGATAGACGGCGATATCCTTCTCCCCTCCGGCCATCTCATGGGCTGTCTGCATCAGTTTCCTGCCAATTCCCTGACGCTCATAGCGCCGGTCTACGCCGAGGTCCGTCACATACAGCCAGTAGGCAAAATCAGTCAGTCCAAAAAGAACGCCTATAAGGAGTCCGTCGTCATTACGTGCCGTCAGACTGATGGAAACAGTATTAACCAGCCGGGCGATTCTCTCTTCAAACCGTTTCAGAGGATACTGAGAACCCAGGTCAGTGCGTTTCAGAAAACCGATATATTCCTCCGCTGTCAGTCTTTCGCTGATGATTCTGAACATTTTTCTTTCCGGTCCTTTCTGCCTGCACTTCGCGGCACCGGCATTGCCGGCAGCACAGATATCCCTGTCTTATTTTTTATAAGTCTGAATAAAATGACGGCTGAACGCTTCTGCCTGCTTCATCGCTTCCTCTGTCTTTTCCGGTTCTCTGTCGCACAGATGAATAAGGGCAGAGACCGGCGTAACATATGCAAATGCCAGCATTCCCGGATCGTCCTGCCGGAGCAGGCCTTTCTCCATCATACCGGAAAATATATAAGTAAACATCTCCGTGAGACCGGTCAGGAAGTGTTTTGTTGCCAGCGCACGGGCACGTTCGTCTCTGAACTGCTCAATAGAAAGAAGCTTGCGCGTCATCACGATCTTCTCATCATGCACGGTAATATTCACCATCCGCATCGTCAGACCGGTCAGCTCCTCCGCTGTTTCCGGTATGGGCGGGAGATTTCCGGGGGATCCGAAACGTTCGTCGTAATAGACGATCATCTCGTCAAGCAGGGCATTCCAGATCGCCTCTTTGCTCTCAAAATGCTTGTAAACTCCGGATTTGACAAGACCGAGAGATGCGGTCAGTTCCCGGATATTTGTTCCGGCATATCCCTTCCGGGAAAACATTTCCAGCGCGGCAGCAAGAATCCTTTCTTTTGTGTCGTTCGCCATAGCAGCCTCCATCCTGGTATGAGATCTTCGGTTCATTCATTATAGTGAACGCAAGGTCACCCTGTCAAGAACGAAAATCCGGGCAGGCAGTCTCTATATATAAATACGCCTCTGAACCGGCAATCCGGCTCAGAGGCTCCGATCTTTATTTCAGGACTTTCTTCCGTACCCGGAAGAAATCTTCACTCTTTCTCTTCGGCTCCCGGCATCACAGTCACTTTTGAATGCTGCGCGCCCGCCGGTGCGCCCTGACTGTCCGGCGCATGATTCACCACGCCTGCCGCAGTCTGTGCGATCCGTTTTGCTTCTTCCGCTCCTTTTTTCGCCTCTTCGGGGAATCTGGCAGAAAGCGCGTCCAGAAGCGCCGGAGGCATAATAGCGTGGAATCCGCCCGGATTCAGGATAAATCCCTTTGCGTCCTTGATCAGCAGCGCTTTAAGCGAGGAGAAAGGGACAGCAATGGCATTCAGCTGCCGTTTCTGACGGAACTTGCTGAACTCAAACATATCTGAGAAGACCGGCTGCAGGACATCCCCGTTCTTTCCCTTGAGGATCGGAATGGAATACTGCCTCCGGGCCATCTTCTCCGCGACAGTGCCCGGACCGTCCTTCAGTTCCACGCCGACAATGTAGCGGGCGCGGACCATATTCACGGAAAACTCCTCATCCAGCTGCTGGAGGTTTTCTTTTTCCTCATTCGGCACCTGACGTCCGAATTCCTGCAGGAAATAGAGACCGGTCAGCTGCAGTTCCGGATTCTCCACCGGTCTTGCCGCTTCCGGAAGGCTGGAATAATCCGGCCTTTTCACTACCTCTTCCAGCGGGAATTTGCTGACGGAACCTTCCGCCGTGTAGACAAGCTCATTTGCGCCGATCGAAAAAAGGGTCGTATAAAAATTCTTAAATGCGTTTTTCGGAATGATCGCGCCGCGGATCGGAACTTTTCTCTGTATGTATGCCGCGGCAAATTTCTTAAGAAGATTTTCATTCTCGAAAACCCACACCTGATCGTTATACGAATCCGGGTCGCAGACCAGCAGCGGCATATTGGTTATCCCGCAGAACGCCACTATGATCTTCTGCCTGCTGAGAAACTTCTGTATCATGAAATGATTGTCAATCGCCATCCCTTTTTAAACTCCTCCCTGCCCCGCCGGAAAGCTTCCGACAGGAAAAAATCTCCTCCTGCTTCTGTCCTTTACAGATCCAGATCCGCTATGGACGTAACTTTGCCGTCTCTCCAGATCCTCTCGAGGTCATAGAACAGCCTGTTTTCCGTATCAAACAGGTGGACGACGATATCGCCGTAATCAAGGAGAATCCAATTTGCGGTCTGGTACCCTTCCGCCTGCTTCAGCTCATAACCTTCTTTGCCGAGGATCTCCTCCACATTGTCCGCCATCGCCTGGACCTGAATTTTGTTCTTGCCGGATGCGATAATGAAATAGTCCGCCAGAACGCTTACCTCAGCGATATCGATCACGGTGATATTTTCTGCCTTCTTGTCTTCCAGGGCATGCCACGCAAGCGATGCCATCTTTTTGGTTCTGGTATCTCCCATATATGTCCTCCTTCTTCTGTGAAGCCCCTGCGGCCGCGGCGGAATCCATCCTGTATGATAATTCCCGGCGCGGTCAGACACCATATTTCTCCGGAAACGATCGGTTCTGTTCCAATGAATGATCTTTTTCTTTATTATACGCTCAGTTAGGACCTTCTGTCACTCATTTCCTTAGCTGCAGCCTTCATGGCAGTCTGATGGCGCCTGCGGCAGCCCTTAGACCGTCAGGGAATCTCCCTTGTCATCCGTCTCGTCATAGAGATTGTGATAATAGCGGTAAGCACTGCGGCTCATCTCATCAATCTCGCCCTTTCCCGAGTCCAGGTAATGCAGCGTGTCCTCCAGAATCTGATAGACAGCCTGGTTGAGATCATGAAATGCCAGCCAGCGGATATGGGCAAGATTCTTGGCTTTGAAACGGGCGGGTTCAATATAGTCCGCAGTGAAGATGATCTTCTCGAGCATCGTCATATTGGGACGGCCTGTCGTGTGCCAGCGGATCGCGCCCAGAATTTCCTCGTCTTCCACGCCGTACTTTTCCTTCGCCAGATAAGCCCCGAGCTTGGAATGGAGAAGGTAGGGCGACTGAAGTTCCACCTTGGAAATCTCCAGGCCGTACTCTCTGCACATACGGATCTTCTTGTCATTCGGTATGCATTTGGCACAGTCATGAAGAAGTCCGGCCACCTGGGCGCTCATGATATCTTCCTTATAGTCCATGGCAAGCGCGCTGGCGGTAAACATAACGCCAAGCGTATGCTGATAGCGGTCCGCGTCAAGTTCTTTTCTGAGTTTCCGTTCCAGTTTCTGAATATTATAATCTTTCATAGATTCCGTTCTCATAGATGTAATTCACAACCGGATCCGTTACATAATAGCGGATACTTCTGCCCTCGGAACGCCACTGCCGGATCGTGTGGGAAGAAATATCCAGATTCGGGCTGGACAGTTTGCGGACATCGGCATGAAAGCGCTCTCTGACGCTGCGGATCGCTTCATCCAGATCCTTTTCCGCCATCTGGTCCCGGACAGCCGCCACGAGGACGCACTGGTCACAGATCTCCTGCGGTCCGTTCCACATGTGAAAAGTCACCAGAGAGTCCGCCCCCATAATGAAATAGTAGTCCGTATCCGGATTCCGCATCCTGAGTCTGCGCAGGGTCTCCTTCGTATAGATATAACCCTGTTCATGCATCTCCTCCAGGGAAAGCTCAAAATGGGGATTATTCCCGATGGCAAGCCTGACCATCTCAGCGCGCTCGCTGTTGGAAGCGCCATGGCGCTTCGTCTTGTGGGGCGGATTCCCGGAAGGCATGAACAGAACCCTGTCGAGGCCGAACTGTTCATAGGCGCTTTCACCAAGAATCAGGTGCCCGATATGGATGGGATCAAATGTACCTCCCATTATACCTACTTTTTTTCTCATCTGACCTCTTCCCGCTGCCGACTGCTCCTGTCTGCCGGAGCTGCATCTCTGCCAGTCTTATTTTTTCGACTTTGGAAGAATGATCTTCCGCTTGTCGCCTTTCCCCTCTTTATAAAGCACAATCTTGCGCCCGATAACCTGAACGAGCTGGGAACGGGTGCGTTCAGCCGCCGTCTGCGCCAGCTCCATGGGATCGTCCATACAATTCTGCAGGACGGATACCTTGATCAGTTCCCTGGCCGCCAGGGCTTCCGCCATGGATGCCGTATTCTCAGGCGTAAGGCCTTCCTTGCCGATCTGCAGGATCGCGTCCTGTCCCGCCGCAAGGCTCTTGAGATACGATCTCTGTTTTCCTGTCATTATAACCTCCGAATAATATATCTGCTGCTTCTTACTTGCAGGCACGACGAATCAGAACCTGATATCAAACCGGCCGTGAACCGTAACATCTGATTGCAGATTATTATAGCATATATTTCAGCAGATGTAATTCTGTATCACGATCTGCAGGCTTGAAACGCCCCGGAATTCGTTGATCTGAGGATAATAAGTGACGCTCATCGTCATCCCTTCCCCCCTTCCCGCCAGCAGTTTCCGGCAGGCATCTTCCCCGTAGCGCGCGGCAAGGCTGCCCAGCATTTCCTGCGCATCCCTGAAATACAGGGCATCCATGACCGTTCCGTCTTTGTCCCGAACTTTCAGTCTGAGCATATTTCTGCCCCGCCCGATCAGCTGCGCGCTGATAAGCTGCAGGGAAACCGCTGCAAAAAGCGCTTTCTCATTGCCCTTTCCGCAGGGTTCCAGAAGTTCCAGCTGTCCGATCAGGCGCTCACTGATGTATCCGAGCGGTATGCGGGCGTCAATTTTCACCTTAAGGCAGAGGTCTTCCTCCGTCAGCGTGCAGGCGCTGTTCATACGCTCCCTGAATTCCTCCAGCCGCTCTTTTGCGACCGTCAGGCCCGCCGCCATGGGATGCCCTCCGAATTTTATCAGGATGTCCGAACAGGCGAGCAGGGAGTCAAACATGGGATATTCTTCTATAGACCTTCCGCTTCCCTTCAGAATCCCCTCTTCCATGGAGTCTGTCAGGACAAACGCCGGTCTGGAAGAAGCCTCCCGGACTTTTCCGGCGACAATTCCGGCGACCGACTCATGGATTCCGGGAAGATAAATGATCAGGACACGGTCATCTTTCAGCGGACTGCTGAAAGCCTGTTCCAGGGCAAGTTCTGTTCCCTTCTGCGTCATATCCTTGCGCTCCTCGTTCAGGGTGCGCAGCCGCGACGCGATCGCCTTCGCATTCTGCGGATCCTCCGTGAGGAACAGGCGCAGGGAAAGCTCAGCCGTCTCCAGCCGTCCGCTGGCATTGATGCAGGGTCCCAGGACAAAACCTATGTGATAGGATGACAGTTTTTCATCCCCTAGACCACAGGCGGAAATCAGAGCCTGCATGCCCTGGTTCTGCGTCAGGGGCAGCATCCTGAGAGCGTACCGCACCAGAATCCTGTTTTCGCCGGTCAGGTCCATCACATCGCCTACTGTCGCGAATCCGGCGAAAGGAAGCGCAGTCATTGCCGCCGGACACAGGGAAAGCGGTAAAACCTGCAGCGTACTGCTCTCTGTGGACGTTGAAAAATCCGTTCCGCCGTCTTTCTGCATATATATGGATTCATAAAGATGCATCAGTTTCCAGGCGACTCCCGCCCCGCAGAGGTTCTTGTTCGGGTAAGCGCAGCCGGGTTTCCTGGGATCAATCACAGCGTCCGCTTCCGGAAGCAGATAGGTTCTTTTTCCGTTTTCTTCTTCATAGAGCGGCTCATGGTGATCTGTAACGATCACGGTCATGCCGTGTTCCTTTGCGTAACGGACCTGTTCCAGCGCGGCGATTCCGTTGTCGCAGGTGATGATCGTATCAATCCCGTCCTCAAGTGCCTGTTCGATCAGATGAAGATTCAGTCCATAGCCGTCCCGGAGCCGGTCCGGTATGGCATAATCCGCCAAAGCTCCGGCAAGACGGAGCGTACGTACAAGAATAAAGCTGGCACAGACGCCGTCTATATCATAATCTCCGATCACACGGATCCTTTTTTCTTCTCTTATCCGCTCATGCAGAATACGGGCGGCTTCCCTGATGCCGTCCAGAGCCAGAGGATCCTCAAGATCCGACAGATCCCCGTGCAGATAAAGCTGTATCGCCTCGTCGCCTATAATATCCCGGTTGCGCATAATGCGTGCAATCACCGGATCAATTCCGAATTTTCCGGAGATTTCCTGAAAAGGCGCGCCTTTCCGGATTTCAACCCATTTTTCCATAGATTCCCCGTATTGGTCTGCTTTAACGGAAAAAACGCCGGACACCTTCGTGCCCGGCACTTTTCCTTAAAGGATCAGGTCAGTCCTTTTACTGTCTCTGTTTGTTTTTCTTCTTGCTGGAAGTGATTTTCTGAGCCTGCTTTGCAGCTGCCTCAGCCTTGGCCGCATCCTGATCTCTTCTGTCTTTCGCGATTCTGAGGATGTACCACAGAGCGCCGGTCAGGCAGACTGACGAGTAGGCACCGGCAAGAACGCCGACCATCAGCGGAAGAGCGAATTCCTTGATGGAAGCTACGCCGAATACCCAGAGGGCGCCGATCGTCACGAAGGTTGTCAGAGAAGTATAGATACTTCTTGTCATCGTGGAAGTCACGCTGGAATCCACCAGTTCCGCAAGAGAGCTGAACTCTCTTCTGCGCGGAAGATTCTCACGCACACGGTCAAAGATGACGATCGTGGCGTTGATCGAATAACCGACGATGGTCAGCATGGCCGCGATGAAGGTATTGCCGACTGAAATCCGGACAATCGCGTAAGTCGCGAATACGACCAGGACGTCATGGATCAGGGCAAGCACTGCGGCTGACGCGAAACGGATATCCGAGAAACGGAACCAGATATAAACCAGCATGCAGATTACCGCGACGATAACCGCGATGACAGCCGCGCGTCTCATCTCATTGGAGATGGTCGAGGAGATCGTCTCGAAGTTGATGGATCTCTCTTCATTTCCGTCGCTGTCCGTATAGGTGGCGATGGTGAAGTTCTCATCGAGCGTGTCAACCAGCTGCTGGCGCTCTTCCACGCTCAGCTGACGGGTCTTGAAGATGATCTCATTGCCGCCGGAAACCTTCTGCGCCTGAATCTCGGCGTCATTGATGACACCCTGGATCACAGGCTTGATCTTTGCGTCGATATCATCGATGCTGTACTCATCAACGAAGGTGACGTCTGTGGATGTACCGCCTCTGAACTCCATGGAGAGATTCAGAGCTCCCTTTCCTGCAGAATTGTTGATAATGCAGAAAACAGGTCCGGACAGAACCGCGCACAGAGCGATGACGAAGAAGAGTTTTCTCTTCTCGATAATCGGAAGCATATTAAAGTGGATCGCCTTGCCGAAATACTTCTCATCGGACAGACCCAGGGCATATGCCGCATTTACAAGCAGCCTGGAAATGACCAGAGCGGTAAACATGGACAGGGCAACACCGAGCGCCAGAGACTGGGCAAAACCTTTTACGGAACCGGTCGCCATCAGGTTCAGGACGAAGCAGGCGATCAGGGTAGTCACATTACCGTCGATGATAGCCGAAAGCGCCTTTTTGAAACCGATGTCGATCGCGGATTTTACGCTCTTGCCGGAAGCGATCTCCTCACGGATACGCGCATAGATAATGACGTTCGCGTCAACAGCCATACCGATTGACAGGATGACGCCGGCGATACCCGGCAGGGTCAGAGTCATGTCAAAGGCATTGATTGCCACCAGATCCATGGCGGCATAGATCAGAAGGGCAAAGCCCGCGATAATGCCGGGAACCTGATAGGCGATGATCATGATAATGATAACAAGGATGATGCCAACGATACCGGCCTTCATAGCACTGGAGAGAGCCTGTTCTCCGAGCTGTGCGCCGACAACATTCGAACGGATCTCTTCCAGCTCAAGGGAAAGGGAACCGATCCGGATATAAGAGGCAAGTTCCTGAGCGGACTCGATCGTGAAATTACCGGAAATGACGCATTTTCCGTCTGTGATCGGTTCGTTGACACGCGGAGCGCTGACTACCTCACCGTCATAAACGATCGAAATCTGTCTTCCGACGTTGGCTGTGGTGGCGTCAGCGAAAGACTTCGCGCCTTCCGAGTCGAACTCAAGCTGTACGACATATTCCGAATTGTTCATCTGGTCTCTCCGGGAAGCAGCTTCGGCTGAAACTACATGAGAACCGTCAAGAACCACTGTTCCGTCCGCCAGCTGGAAGACCAGGGAACCGGGTTTGCCCAGCTCTGCAAGGATCTCGTCCGCATTCGATACACCCGGAATCTCGATATTGATCCGGTTGTTTCCTTCCTGATAAACCGATGCTTCTGTCGAGTAGTTGTCGACACGCTGCTGCAGCTTATAGATGGTATCCGCCATATCTTCTGCGGAAGGATTCTCATCCACAGTCTGATAAGTGATGGATACGCCTCCGGACAGATCCAGGCCGAGTTTGATGTTCTTCACCGAACCTGTACCGGCTTTGTCCCAGCCCCTGAAGGCTGTGAACAGAAGCACAGCAAGCAGTGCGGCCATGAGAACCATGGTCAGTTGTGCTCTTTTCTTGCTCATTGGTATCACTCCTCTTTTTCTGGTTTCTTTATCCCACCACATGCATTTTTGCCTTTGAAATCACGAAAAACCCCGTGACCCGCATTTGAAAATGCATGATAGTTTCTGAATTCATACTGCCAAGTCCGGAAGGATCAGCAGATCTTTACCGGTTCCGGATCCGCCGGCTTCTCCTGCCCTCCGCCGTTCTCTTCCATATCTGCTTCGGCGGCTTTCATCATGATCGCGCACTCCACTCTCTTCCGTTCCAGCTCGCAGCCGAACTCATAGACGTCATCAATACGGCCATGGAAATTATAGGAATTCGCGGCGCAGCCCCCGCTGCAGTAATAACGGGCAAAACACTTTCTGCATTCGGCCCTGGCATAGACATTGCAGCACTTGAACTGGTCTGTAATATCGCCGCGCGTGATGCCTTCGTCCACATTTCCCAGCAGGAACTTCCCGTTCCCGACAAACTGATGGCAGGGATACAGGTCCCCCCAGGGGGTAACCGCGAGATACTCCGTCCCGCTGCCGCACCCGCTCAGCCTCTTGTAGACACAGGGGCCTCCGGTCAGGTCAATCATGAAATGGAAGAAGGTAAATGCTCTTCCCTCCGCTTTTCTGCGGAGCATCTCCCTGGCCAGGATCTCATACTGTTCCCGGATCTTCGGCAGATCTTCGGGACGGATCGCATAATCCGCATCCGCCGGCGCAACTACCGGCTCCATGGAAAGCTGGTCAAAGCCCAGATCCGCAAAATGAAGAACATCCGCTGCAAAATCCAGATTATAATGCGTAAAAGTGCCGCGGATATAATACTGTTTTCCGAGCGCTTTCCTGAGTGCGGCGAACTTCTGGAACTTCGGCACGACCAGATCGTAGCTGCCTTTTCCGCTGCGGAAGGGACGCATATGATCATGGACCTCCCTGCGTCCGTCCAGGCTCATGACGACGTTGTCCATCTCCCGGTTGCAGAATTCCATAATCTCATCGTTCAGCAGCACGCCGTTGGTCGTGATGGTAAAACGGAAATGCTTGTCATGGCTCTTCTCAAGCTCCCGGCCGTAGGCAACCAGATCTTTGACGACCTCCCAGTTCATGAGCGGCTCCCCGCCGAAAAAGTCCACCTCGAGGTTCCGGCGGTGTCCGGAATTCTCAACAAGGAAATCCAGGGCTTTCCGACCGGCCTCAAAACTCATTAAAGCCCTGCGGCCATGGTATTCGCCCTCTTCGGCGAAGCAGTACCTGCAGGCAAGGTTGCAGTCATGGGCGATATGGAGGCAGAGCGCTTTTACAACCGTTTTCCGCGCTTTGAAATCCAGTACGGCGTTCTTGTAGATATCTTCCGCAAAGAGCTGCCCGGACTTCTCAAGCTCATGGATCTCCTCCAGGGCGTCCTTTATCTCTTCCTCCGCATATCTGCCGGAAAAGCGGCGGATGACGGCTTCATCCGCCAGATCCCTGTTCCCTTCGATCAGAGCGATCAGTTCATAAACCAGTCCGTCCACAATATGGACGCTGCCGCTGTCCACATCCAGAACGATGTTATAACCATTCAGCGAGTACTGATGAATCAAACAATATCCCCCTCTGCCGCCGGACGCGCCGGACGGACAATGTGACCACAGAACAGGCTGTCGCAGGTGCATATTCTGCGACAGCCTGTCAATTACAATCGTTAACCTGTTTAGAAGTTCACAATCCGCTTCTTCCGCGTCTTACTTGCTCTGCTCGCAAGTCTGATTGCCAACTGTGCAGCTGGTCTTGCATGCGGACTGGCAGGATGTCTGGCACTCGCCGCATCCGCCCTTCTTCACGGACTCCTGCAGAGATCTGGTATTCAAGGTCTTGATGTGCTTCATATAGCGGCCTCCTTCAGTTTTAGAAAGATAGTTGTCCCCGGAATGTCAGCTTCCGAAAACTCAACGAGTATTATAGCACAGCTCTTCCTGATTTAAAAGAAAAACTTTGGCTGTTTCCGGGCAAAACTGAGAGATTATTCGTTCTCCTTGGCGCGTGCTTCGATCTCCTTCTCCTGAACGTCAGCCGGAGCCTGCTCGTAGCGTGCGAACTCATAGGAGAAATCTCCGCTTCCGCCGGTCATGGAGCGAAGGGTCGTGCAGTAACCGTACAGTTCGCTCTGCGGAACGTCAGCGTCGATAATGGTGTTGCCCTTGTGATCCGGGTTCATGCCGAGCACGCGTCCGCGTCTCTTGTTCAGGTCGCCCATAACGTCGCCGGTATACTTATCCGGAACGACTACTTTCATGGAGACGATCGGCTCAAGAAGAACCGGGCCCGCATCCATGAAGCCTTTCTTGAAGGCCATGCTGGAGGCGGTCTTGAATGCCTGCTCGGAGGAGTCTACCGGATGATAGGATCCGTCATAAAGAACGGCCTTTACGCCAACAACGGGATAACCGGCCATCGGGCCTTCTCCGACGGACTCGGCGATACCCTTCTCAACTGCCGGGAAGAAGTTCTTCGGAACAGCGCCGCCGACGACGATCTGCTCGAATACATATGCATTCTCCAGATCTCCGGAGGGCTCGAACTTCATCTTGACATGTCCGTACTGGCCGTGGCCGCCGGACTGCTTCTTATACTTGGAATCAACGTCGCTGGTCTTGCGGATGGTCTCGCGGAAAGCAACCGCCGGCTTGTCGAGGACTGCCTCAACCTTATACTTCGTGAGCAGCTTGCTGATGATAATATCAAGATGCTGGTCACCCATACCGTAAAGCAGAGTCTGATGATTGCCGGCATCATTGACGGTCTTCATGGTCAGGTCTTCCTGCGCGATCTTTGCCAGAGCCTGCGCCACCTTGTCCAGGTCGCCCTTGTTCTTTGCTGCGTACTTCTTATAGGTATAAGGAGTGGAGACGTCGAACAGCGGATACTGGACCGGGTTCGCCTTCGTGGAGATGCTGTCCCTGGTGTCTGCATCCAGCTTGCCGATGGCGCCGATATCGCCGGCTTTCAGTTCGGCGACTTCCTGCGGCTTGCTGCCTTCGAAGACATAGAGCTTGCCTGCGCGGAACTCGGACTGCTTCTCGGAATCATAGAGCATGTCGTCGCCCTTGAGGGAACCGGAGCATACCTTGATCATGGAATATTTACCGATGAACGGGTCCACGATGGTCTTCCAGATAAATGCGCTCTTCGGCTTGGAAGCGTCGTAATCCGCATTGAACGGCTCGTCGTTCTTCAGGTTTACGCCTGCAATCTTGCGGTCGGCCGGGCTCGGGAAATAGCTTACGATATCGTCCAGAAGGATCAGGACGCCCTGCAGATTGATGGAGGATCCCATCGTAACAGGAACCATATCGCATGCGGAGACATTCTCCTTCAGAGCGGAGATGATCTCGTCATCCGAGAACTCTTCTCCCTCAAAATAACGCTCCATCATCTCTTCGCTGGTCTCAGCGACCGTCTCGATCATGGATGCGCGGTAATTCTCCATCTCATCCTGCAGATCACCGGGAACCGGGCACTCGGCCTTCTTCTGCTTATCCTGATAGCGGAAAGCTTTCTGGCGGACAACATCCACATAACCCGTGAACTTGTCATTTTCCTTCATGGGAAGGAACAGAGGCGCGACTTTCTTTCCGTAAAGTTCGGTGAGCGCGTCAAGGATTCCTGTATAGGAAGCATGTTCGAAATCCATATTGGAAACAAAGAAGAAACGGGGAAGCTTATACTTCTCGCACAGATTCCATGCTTTCTGCACGCCGACTTCCACGCCGCTCTTTCCGTTCACGACGATGATAGCCGCGTCCGCAGCTGCAACAGCTTCCTCGACCTCTCCCACAAAGTCAAAATAGCCGGGAGTATCCAGAACGTTGATCTTTACGCCGTTCCAGATGATCGGTGCCATGGATGTGCTGATGGAAAACTTTCTGTTCTGCTCTTCTTTATCAAAATCACTCAGCGTGGTTCCGTCCGCGACATTCCCGAGTCTGGTGGTGATACCGGACAGAAATGCCATCGCTTCCAGGAGACTGGTCTTTCCAGCGCCGCCGTGACCTAAGAGGACAACATTGCGAATTTTGTCTGTTGCGTATACATTCATGAGTTTCTTCCTCCAATAACGAATTTCAGGCTTCAGCCCGCATTAAAAGCATTGTACTAAAATGCAGGTATAATTTCAAGACTTTTATACAATTCAACCAGAGCAATCATGATCTTTACAGATGTAGATGTCTGCATTTTGATAATCAGGCCTGTACGATACTGCTGTTTATAGGAAATGCTTCACATTGGCAGGTCTTGCAGGATTCTTGGAGGAAGCTTCTCTGCGGCAGGTCACCGTACGAGACATTTTCTGCGGCAGGCCACCCCTCCAAATGCTTTCCTGCGGCAGACCACCCGTGCAAAACACTTTCCTGCGGCAGACCACCCATCTGGCTGGCGGGCTTCCCTGCGGTGAGCTAACTCCAAACTCCGACTAAGACCCCGCGGAAAAGCTCCACATAGGCAGGTCTCGCTTTTCCGCGCGGTCTAAGTCTGCGTAAGGAGTGGATCTCACCTCCGGTCAAAACGCCCTTAATGCCGCTCAGATGGGCGCTCTGCCTCCGTAAACATCTTTTTCTGCCTGTCAAAATGCCCTTTATACCGCTCAGATGGGCGCTCTGCCTTCGTAAATACCTTATTCTGCTTGTCATAACGCCCTTTATGCCGCTCAGATGAATGGTCTGCCTCCGTAACGCGTCTTACTGCGTCGATGTGCATCCTGTATGCTACAATTCTGGATGAAGCGCGAGAGTTATGCTGCTTCTTGAAATTTCATTCCAGCTGTGGCATACTGCTATCATAGTTTCCGCTTTAACACATGAAACAGATAAAGAATACAGTCAGGATGGTTTATGATTATGCATAAGAATACATATGGTTTTATCGGACTGGGCCTGATCGGCGGTTCGCTTGCAGGCAATCTGCGCAGGCTGGATAAAAACTGCCGGATCATGGCCTATACAAGAACAAAAGAGACACTGAAAACCGCAAAGGAGAGCGGCCTGATCGATGAGATCTGTTCCGGGCCGGATGATCCTCTTTTTTCCGAATGCAGCTGCATCTTTCTTTGTGCGCCTGTTGAGAACAACATCGCCGCCCTGAGGGATCTGCAGAAAGTGCTCTCCCCGGACTGCCTGCTGACGGATGTCGGTTCTGTAAAAGGCACCATTCACAGGGAGGTGGAGCGCCTCGGACTGAAATCCCAGTTTGTGGGAGGCCATCCCATGACCGGTTCCGAGCAGTCCGGCCTTGCCAATGCCCAGAACCACCTGTTCGAAAATGCATATTATATTCTTACGCCCACGGACCTGGTCCCGCAGGAATGGACACAGCGCCTTTTTAACTTTGCGGTTTCGCTGAAAGCCATCCCCATGATCCTGGACTGGAAGGAGCACGACCGGATCACCGCGGCCATCAGCCACCTGCCGCATCTGATCGCGTCCTCCCTGGTCAATACGGTTCACGATCTGGACAATGAAAATGAACATATGAAGATGATTGCCGCCGGCGGTTTCCGGGATATTACCCGCATCGCCTCTTCTTCTCCCGAGATGTGGGAGCAGATCTGCGTGGACAACCATGAAAACATTTCCGATGTCATGGACGTCTTCATCAGCCAGCTGATTCAGGCCAGGGACCATATGTGCAGCGGGGACGGGGGCTATATCAACCGTATGTTTGCCGCCTCGCGCGAATACCGGGATTCCTTCAGCTTCGCCTCAATCGGTCCCGTAAAGAATATGTATATGATTTACTGCGATGTAATCGACGAAAACGGCGCCATCGCCACAATCGCCACGATTCTGGCCGTGCACGGCATTTCCATCAAGAATATCCGCATCGTCCACAACCGGGAACACGATCAGGGCGCCCTGGCAATTGAATTCTACAAAAAAGAAGCGATGGATTCTTCCATCCGGATTCTGCGCCACCACCGCTATCGCGTGACCGCGAACGAATGACACAGGCAGGAAGGAGGATATGGTATGGATATCAGGATCAGTCCCTGCCGGAAGCTGCGCGGCAGGATCGAAGTGCCGGGAGACAAGTCGGTTTCCCACCGGGCGGTTATGCTCGGCGCGCTCAGTGAGGGAATTACCGAAATTTCCGGTTTTCTGATGAGCGCGGACTGTCTCTCCACGATCTCCTGCTTTGAAAAAATGGGAATCTGTGTTGAAGCGAATGAAACCGAAAGAAGCGTCACGGTCCACGGGCGCTCGCTTCATGGGCTCAGGGCGCCGTCAGAGCTTCTCTATACAGGAAACAGTGGTACCACAACCCGCATTATTTCCGGTATTCTCGCCGGACAGTCTTTTGAAAGTATGCTGGACGGGGACAGCTCCATCCGCAGGCGTCCCATGAAACGGATCATAGATCCCCTCCTTGCAATGGGTGCTTCGGTCCGTTCGGAAAAAGAGAACGGCTGTGTCCCTCTCCGGATTAAAGGCGGCAGCCTGCACGGGATCTGCTGGAGATCCCCGGTCGCCAGCGCCCAGGTCAAATCCGGCATCCTTCTGGCCGGTCTTTATGCGGACTCAGAGACTTCCGTCCTGGAGCCGGCGCTCTCCCGCAACCATACGGAACTCATGCTGAAAGCTTTTGGCGGAAGCGTCCTGTCAGAGCCGCTGCCGGATCCGCTAAGGGGAGAAGAAAAGAAGAAGGACAGGATCTTCTACGGCCTTTCTTCTGAGACTGCAGGGGGCTGGAAAATCACGGTCCGGCCGGAGCCCCGGCTGACAGGCCGGAAAATCTGCGTACCCGGGGACATTTCTTCGGCCGCCTATTTTATGGCCGCCGCAGCGATCGTTCCGGGAGCGGAAGTTCTGATTTCCAACGTGGGCGTCAATCCCACACGGAACGGAATTCTTAAGGTCATGCGCGCGATGGGGGCGGATATCAGTCTTTCTGATGAGAAGCTGCAGGGCTTTGAAGAAACCGCATCCATCCTGGTCAGGAGCTCTTCCCTGCACGGCACCGTTATAGGCGGAAGCCTGATTCCGACCCTGATCGATGAACTGCCGGTCTGCGCGGTTCTGGCCTGCTTTGCGGAAGGCGAGACCGTCATCCGGGACGCCAGGGAGCTGCGCGTGAAGGAATCGGACCGCATCGCGGTCATGACGGAGGAACTTAACAAAATGGGAGCCGACATCACTCCCACGGAAGACGGGATGATCATCCGGGGCGGAAGAAGCCTGCACGGAGCGGAAGTCGACGCCCATGCTGACCACAGGGCCGCCATGTCGCTGGCTGTCGCCGCGCTTGCCGCGGAGGGAGTCACAACAATCCGCGGAGCGGAATGCGTCGGCATCTCCTATCCGGATTTCTTCAAAGATCTTGACCGGCTCAGAACAGGCTGTTAAAAAACGCCCGGTATCTGATTTGATCCCCATCAGGTTCAGAATGCTCTGATCTTCAGACGGGATTGCTCAGTACCGGGCGTTCTCATTTCCATAATATCTTTATAAGCTTAGAAGTTCTTCACGCGGAAGCCGTCAGAATGTTTTTACGATTTTTGCAATCCATCCTTTTGTTTTGCAGACCATATTCTCCGGGTGAAACAGCTGTTTTTAAACGGAAGATCAGAAGGAAGCTTCCAGTCTCCGGATCATCTCGTCGATATCCTTTTCCGTAATCACAAGCGGCGGTACCAGGCGGATCACGTCAGAGCCGGCCGAAAGAATGACAAGGCCGTTCTCCAGCGCTTTCTTTACGATCGCTCCGACCGGGCGTCCTTCCACCACCAGTCCCTGCATAAAGCCCATACCGCGGCGTTTTACCAGAAAATCATATTTCCCGACCAGCTCGTCCAGCTTCTTCTCAAAATAAGGCGTCAGTGCCTGTACATGTCCTACCAGGTCCATCTCGTCGAAAAGGTCAAAAACTGCTGAGACTGCCGCGCAGGCCAGGGGATTTCCGCCGTAGGTTGTCCCGTGGTCTCCCGGAACCAGAGAATGGGCAGCTGCCTTCTCGTTCAGGACAAATGCTCCCACCGGGATGCCGCATCCGAGCGCCTTCGCGCAGGTCATGATATCCGGTTCCACCCCGTAATGCTGGCAGGCAAACCAGCTGCCCGTACGTCCCATGCCGCACTGGATCTCATCCAGGATCAGCAGGATATCCTTCTCCGTGCAGATTTTGCGGACGCCCTGCAGGAATTCCGGATCCGCCGGGAAAATCCCGCCTTCTCCCTGAACCGTCTCGAGGATAATGGCGCAGGTCTTGTCCGTAATCTGGGCCAGAACACTGTCCAGATCGTTGAAATCGGCGAATTTCACGCCGCCCATCAGCGGCTTGAAAGGATCCTGGTAATGCGTGTTTCCGGTAACGGACAGAGCGCCGACGGTTCTTCCGTGGAAGGAGTGATTCATGGCGATGATCTCATGATCCGAGGCGCCGTCCTTCAGGTAGGCGTATTTGCGCGCGCACTTGATGGCTCCCTCGATCGCCTCCGCGCCGGAGTTGGTAAAGAATACCCTGCTCAGGCCGGTATGGGCGATGATCTTCTCCGCCGCCTCGCAGAGGGGTTTATGATAATAAAGATTGGATGTATGGATCAGCTTGTCGATCTGGTTTTTAAGGGCATCGTTGTAGGATTTGTTCCCGTAGCCAAGAGCAAAAACCGCGATTCCGGCGCCAAAATCCAGATACTCTTTCCCGTCAGCGTCGGTCAGGCAGACGCCTTCCCCTTTTTCGAACACGACCGGAAAACGGTTATATGTATGAAGAACCACCTGTTCCGTGCGGTCCATGATATTCTGTGATACCGACATATTCTGCACCTGCCTTTCTGAAATTTAAAAAGCCTGTCTGTTTCCGGCCTGATGCCGGCACAGTTCCGCCTGCTCTTCCGCAGCCGGTTAAGCCTCAGTTTGTATAATATTTCTCCTCCTGGTCACTGATGATCGCCGTACCGATCCCTCTGTTCGTAAAGAATTCCAGAAGCTGGGAATGCGGGATCCGGCCGTCCAGAATATGCACCCGGCTGACGCCTGACTCGATGGCGTCGACGCAGCTCTGCAGTTTCGGCAGCATGCCGCCGCCTGCGTGTCCGCTCTTCAGGAATTCCTTTGTCTCATTCACGGTCATTTCCGAGATCAGAGTAGAGGGGTCATCCGGATCAGAATATACGCCCTTGATATCAGACAGGAAGACAAGCTTCTGGGCTTTCATCGCCGTAGCGATCGCACAGGCTGCGTCGTCCGCGTTCACATTATAGGAATAATATCCGTCGTCCGAGCCGACAGGACATACAACCGGCACAAAATCATTGTCCAGCAGGGTATTCAGAAGACGGGTGTCCACTTCTTTCACATCTCCCACAAAGCCGATATCCTGCCCGCCCGGCATCTTCCGGTCCACTCTGAGAACCGTACCGTCCTTGCCGGAAATGCCGACGGCCTTGACCCCGGTCTTCTCCATCATGGAAACAAGCCCTTTGTTGATCCGGTTGAGGACCATCTCCGCCACACGCATGGTCTCAGCGTCCGTCACGCGAAAGCCGTTCACGAACTCTGTTTTTTTGCCGAACCGGTTCAGCCAGGCTGTGATCTCCTTGCCCCCGCCGTGTACGATAATCGGGCGGAAGCCTACCAGCTTCAGAAGCGCGACGTCCTTGATAACGCTCTTTTTCAGGTCGTGCTCCACCATGGCGGACCCGCCGTATTTGACGACAATCGTGGCCCCCTGAAAACGCTGGATAAAAGGCAGTGCTTCAATCAGCACGGCGGCCTTGTCCAGATAAAGATTCATTTCTTCCTGGTTCAGTTCCTGATGCAGTTCCAGTTCCATCTTCTATATCCTCTCTGTACGATTCGCGAATAAAGTCCGGCAGAAACAGCTGCCGTGCGCCTGGCACTATATTTTCAGGATCTGTAATCCGCGTTGATGTTGATATACTCATGCGTCAGGTCACAGCCCCAGGCCGTCGCCTCCGCGCTGCCCTCATGCAGGTCGATCAGCGCCGTGATCTCATCTTCTGACAGAATCTGTGTGGCTGTCTCTTCGCTGTAACCTGTGGAGACCCCGTTCTCAGCGATTTTTATCTCTCCCGCGCTGCTGATGAAAGAAAGACTCACCGCCATGGGATCAAAGGAAGCGCCGGAATAGCCCATCGCGCAGATGATCCTGCCCCAGTTGGCGTCATGGCCTGCGATCGCTGTCTTGACCAGGCTGGAACCAATCACGGATTTCGCGATTGTGACAGCCTGCTCTTTTGTGGAAGCGCCCTGCACCTTGACCTCAAATAAGGCATGCGCGCCCTCTCCGTCCGCCGCCATGCGTCTTGCAAGCGTTTTCGTCACACACTGAAGCGCTTCCAGAAACTGATCGTAATCCGGACCTTCCTGATCGATCAGCGGATTCCCGGCGCAGCCGTTGGCAAGGAGCAGGCAGGTATCGTTGGTCGACATGTCACCGTCTACGGAGATCATATTAAAGGAATCGCCGACACTTGCAAGGAGCGCTTTCTGGGCCATCTCATGGCTGATTGCCGCGTCCGTCGTCAGAAAAGCCAGCATCGTTCCCATCTTCGGGTGAATCATGCCGGAGCCTTTGGACATGCCCGCAAGGCTGACGGTCTTTCCGCCCAGCTCAAAGCTGACGCAGACTTCTTTCTTTTTTGTATCTGTTGTCATGATCGCCTCCGCTGCGGCGGATGCCGCACTGCGGGAATCGGACAGAAGTTCAGCCATGACCTCCGTCCCCTTGATCATGATATTGACCGGCAACTGTGCCCCGATCACGCCGGTGGAGGCAAGCAGCACCTGCTCCGGCTTCAGATGCAGAACCTTCGCGGCTTCCGACGCGGTGAGTTCGCATGCTCTGTCGCCCTCGGCGCCGGTACAGGCGTTTGCGACTCCGCTGTTGCAGAGAACCGCCTGGGCGGACCCATATTTTTCCACAATATTCCTGTCCCAGACAACCGGGGAAGCCTTTACCAGATTTGTGGTAAATGTTCCCGCCAGCGTGCACGGAAATTCGCTGTACAGAAGTGCCATATCCTTGCGGTCCTTCTTGATTCCCGCGCAGATTCCGATCGCCTTGAAACCCTTCGGCGCTGTCACGCCGCCATCTGTAAAGTTCATAGCTGTATCTCTCCTGAATACATTAACGAAATAAAATGATTGCGGCGCCGGAAGGCAGGCCGGTGAAAATTGCATTAACGATTTTGCAGGCCTGCCTTCCGGCGGCTTTCTCATATGACCGGCCGCAGACCGGCAATTAATGCCGGCCGCACTGAAGATCTGTATAAACCGGTTTTCTTACGGGAAAAGCGGCACAAGCTTCAGCCCTGTATTCTCCGGGAGCCCGAACATCAGATTCATATTCTGTACAGCCTGCCCCGCGGCACCTTTGACCAGATTATCCAGCGCGCCGACCGTGATCACTCTCCCGGTGCGCTCATCGACGGTGAAGCCGATATCCACAAAATTGGAACCCTCCACCCATCTGGTCTCCGGGAAGTTTCCTTTCTCAAGAAGACGGATGAAGTATTCATCCGAATAATATTTCTCATAAGCGTTTCTGATCTCTTCTTCGCTCACACCGTCCTTCAGATTGGCATAACAGGTCGCGAGGATGCCCCTGTTCATCGGAACAAGATGGGGCGTGAAATTGATCAGTACGCTCTCCCCGTTTCTGTAATCCATGCCGGCGGCATAGGAAAGCTGTTCCTCGATCTCCGGCGTATGGCGGTGCGTGGCAACGCCGTAGGGTTTGATGCTTTCATTTACCTCACAGAAAAGGTTCGGAAGCTTTGCGCTCCTGCCCGCTCCGGACGTCCCGGATTTTGCGTCCACGATGATGGAATCCGGATCAATCAGCTTTTCCTTAACCAGGGGATAAAGGGTCAGGATCGACGTCGTGGTATAGCAGCCGGGATTGGCGACAATACGCGCGGCGGCAATCGCGTCGCGGTTGATCTCGCATAATCCGTAGACTGCTTCTTCAAGGTACTGAACAGCTTTGTGTTCAAGCTTGTACCATTTCTCATAGACATCGACTCTCTTCAGGCGGAAATCTGCACTGAGATCTATAATCTTCGCTTTTGAAAGGATCGCCTCGCTGACAAGGGAAGCGCACAGCCCCTGAGGGGTCGCGGTGAAGATCACATCCGCCTGTTCAGCAAGCGCTTCCATATTATCGTTCATGCACTTCTCATCCACCAGGCGAAACATGTTTCTGTAGACATCCGCGTAATTCTGATCCGTGTAGCTTCTTGAACCATACCATACAATCTCAGCTTCGGGATGCTGCAGAAGAAGGCGCACAATCTCCGCCCCTGCATATCCGGTAGACCCTATAATACCTGCTTTAATCATTTCAATCACCCTGTATGCAAATCTGTTTTAAGAAAACTCTGTATGATCAGAGTATCCCCGTATAAATCATTTATGTTGTCTGCCGATTATCCTACAACACCTTTCAAGGAATGTAAAGACTTTTCTCCCGATTTTTTATACATTTTTGATGAATATTATTATTTTATTCATTATACATCCCTTTATTCATTATTTTCCTCTTGCATATTTATTACTGTTGCGTTATAGTACCAGTTGTACAGCCGGAAGCCGGGGGACTTCGCCGGCAGATCGGATGCCCGCAGCGGAAGTCGGAGATTCTTCCTTAAGAGCTTACGCATCCGGCAAAATCACAGTCTGCGGAATCCGCGGTCTGCTTCCGGCAGCTGAATCATCTGTATTCCAATTAACAAAGATCTTCAAAGGAGCATGATCATGGCAAAAGAAAAAGTAGTCCTCGCCTACTCGGGCGGACTGGATACCACAGCATTGATCCCGTGGCTGAAAGAGAACTTCAATTATGACGTTGTCTGCTGCTGCGTTGACGTCGGACAGGAAGAAGAACTGGACGGTCTGGAAGAAAGAGCCCTTTCCTCCGGCGCCGCAAAATTATATATTGAGAACATAGTGGACGAATTCTGTGATGATTTCGTGATGCCCTGCGTGAAGGCAGGGGCGGTCTACGAGCACAGCTATCTGCTCGGAACCTCCATGGCCCGTCCGGCGATCGCAAAAAAGCTGGTTGAGATCGCCCGCAAGGAAGAAGCCGTCGCGATCTGCCACGGCGCAACCGGAAAAGGCAATGACCAGATCCGTTTCGAACTCGGCATCAAGGCACTGGCCCCGGATATTAAGATCATCGCTCCCTGGCGCATGACGGACCTCTGGAACATGCAGTCCCGTGAGGATGAGATGGAATACTGCAGGCAGCACGGCATCAATCTCCCATTCTCCATGGGCAAGGGCTACTCCCGCGACCGCAACCTCTGGCACATCAGCCATGAAGGCCTGGAGCTGGAGGATCCGTCTCTGGCGCCCAACTACGACAGCCTTCTGGTCCTTACCACGCCGCCGGAAAAAGCCCCGGATCAGATGACCGATATCTGCCTGACATTTGAAAAGGGTGTTCCGAAGACCCTGAACGGCAAAGCCATGAAGGTCTCGGAGATCATCACCGAACTCAACCGCCTGGGCGGGGAGAACGGCATCGGCATCGTGGATATCGTAGAGAACCGTGTTGTCGGCATGAAGAGCCGCGGCGTCTATGAAACTCCCGGCGGCACCATCCTGATGGCCGCTCACGACCAGCTCGAGGAGCTCTGCCTCGACCGTGAAACCATGGAGAACAAGAAGCGTCTGGGAAGCCAGCTGGCTCAGACGGTTTACGAAGGGAAATGGTTCACCCCGCTGCGCGAAGCGATCCAGGCTTTTGTGGAAGCCACACAGCAGTATGTCAGCGGCGAAGTAAAACTGAAGCTCTATAAGGGCAATATCATTAAGAACGGAACGACTTCTCCGTACAGTCTCTATAATGAATCCCTTGCCTCCTTCACGACCGGCGACCTGTATGACCATCATGACGCAGATGGCTTCATCACCCTCTTCGGCCTGCCGCTCAAGGTCCGCGCCATGAAGATGCAGGAAGCTGCGAAGAACAGCTTCAATTCCAAGATTCAGGGCATGGTTTCCGAGATGCAGAGCAGCAAAGGGAATAAATAACGATGTGGTTCCCTCGTGAATCCTGACCGATTAAAAGGCTTCTGCCGGAATGAGATCCCGGCGGAAGCCTTTTCAGCGCAAAAATACCGGACAGGGAATTCAATCTCTCCTGTCCGGTTATCCATCCTATCTCTTATGTCAGCTCTTAGATCAGTCTTCAGAAAGAGTCTTCAGATAATCTGAAAGCGCGCTGCTGTCGACTGTATACTCAACAGTCTCCGTTGTGCCCGTATCCTTCGGGGCGGTGATTACGTTATAAGCGGAGACGCCGATCCACGCTACGATCGCAACACCGATCAAACCGATCACAGCCTGAGTGAAGAACCACTCTCTCTTTTCCTTTGCCATAATCTGCTTGCGGTTCCTTTTATCCTTCTTATACTGGTCAACCTTTGCCTGACTCATCTTACTCACTCCTGTCCGGGGACATCGCGGGCGAAGCCGCACGTCCGTTCTAAGTTTCAAAACATCACTAGAACAAGTATACTCATCTGGCGCGGAAATTCAAGGTTTTTTTGCGATTTTGGCGGCAAATGCAACTATTCCCGGCCTGTCCGCTTCAGGGCAGCGGCACTGCGTTCAGGCGGGCCTTCTCCATAACTTCCCAGACAGCGTCGAATGCTTCGAGTCCGTCATCCGGCATATTCTCAGAACTTACCCGAACCAGGCTTCCTCCCTCACGGAATTTGCAGACATACAGTTTTCCGCTGATTCCGCTTCCTTCCCGGCTGTTCCAGCCGTTCATCCCATATGTGCAGATCACTTCCATCAGCTGGTCCACTGTCTCCAGCGGTACCAGGCAGGCAGTCATTTTCTCATGATCCGTCCCCCCTGCCGTATAGATCTCCATCAGGGCCTGCGTATCGGAATAGCTGTAGAGTACGGCTTCAAAATATGACGGTTCATCTTCTGTTATCTCACGTTCAAAATAATCGGCCAGAAGAATCTTCTGAGCCGGGATCTCTTCTTTCTGAGGAAATTCCTCAGCCGGATCCGCCTGTGCAGAAGAATCGTTCCCGGACGCATCTTCCGTATCCGCTTCCATGTCTTTTCCGAGGGCAAGAGACCGGATGAGGCTGTGGAATCCGGATCCCATCAGAGTCTCCTCCACTTCAGGCGGGGCAGCCAGGGAACAGAGGACAAAGGTTTCATTGGTATCAACCGCATAGAAACAGTGCACCATGTCTCCCTCCGGCTTCGAAAACCAGTGCAGATCCGCGCCGCTTTCCAGCTCCTCAAAGGTATACTCGGTTCCCGGCTCCGAATTCAGTTCCAGATATTTCCAGGGCAGAACCCCCTGGGATTCCGGGAGCATGATCTCAAGATAAACCGGAAGGTCTCCGCTTTTCGGAAAAACGATGAGACTGAGTCCGTCTTCTGACATCGTCTCATCCACTCTAAACAGATCCGCATCATACCAGAAAGAAAAACCCAGACTGCTCCGGTACAGAGTTTCGACAACGGTCTCCTCTTCTCCCTCAGCCGTATAGACTGCCTCTCTTGTCCGCGCCTGTGCGGGAAATGCCAGAAATAGTACTGCCAGCAGAGTTATAATGCCTCTCTTCATTCCTCTCTCCTCCTTCAGATCTGTTTCCGGACCGGCTCTGCGGAGCTTCTTAAGACTCCGTCTCATTGAACGCTCGATGTAGTTTTCAATACTACATTCATGATATCACAGTCACAGATGCTTGAAAAGAGGAAGGGGGCAGATTATAATCTTTCCCGGACAGGAAGCGGAATTCTCCGGAAGCCGGGAAGAAACGGGAAGGCACGGCATCTCAGCCCCGGGAGGAACCGCATGGCAGAATGCCGTAAATACAGGAGGTCAACCAGGTGCTTGCGCTCAGAATCCCGGATACCAGAGATTTCATGAAAAAACTTCTTACAGAGACCGTTTTTGACAGCTTTGTCGTATCGGAAGCTTCTGTTACGACCTTTACCGTTATCCGGATTGACGGAAGCTGGCATCCGGAGTATTTCGGCGACGGGGAGATGGTTACGGAAAATGAAGAGAATGAAAACGGAGAGCGCTTACATCCGTCCGCGCTCAGCTGGGGCCTCCTCAGGCCTGTATTTTTCGGTCTGATCCGCGGACGCCGGACGCCCGGTGCCTTTCGCCTTGTTTTCCGTCTTGCCGGATATAATGTCGCATCCCTGCTCTCCGGAAGCGGCCTGAACTTCCGTCCGGAGGAAGTAGCCGGGCTTTTTCTGAATATCAGTTTCTCTAACGGGGAAGTCAGCTGTACCACCGGAACATCCATGAACACCTTTACCCTGGATCAGACGCTGAATCATCTGTGGGATGAAATGGTACAGAAATTCCTGCGTCAGCAGAAAATTCCCTTTACGGTTCTGTGAAATCAGAGCGCCTTTGCGCTCCTGCCGTGATACTGCCTGCAAGGCGGAACATTATGTAAATCAGACAGGTCTTCAGCAGTTTTATCTCCGCAGGATACCATTCAGAAAAAGCCGGGGCTTCCGCCTCCGGCTTTCTTCTTTCTTCACTTCCGGACCCGTTCTTTCCCGCCTGCTTCAGCTGACCGGCAGGAAGAATCCGCACATTATTTTGCAAGAAGCATCATAATCTCATTGCTCCGCTCGATGAATGTCGTCATCGCTTCCGGCTGCAGCGGCGCGTTGGCCAGAGCAGCCAGGTCGTAGAGCTGTTTCGCGAACAGATCCGTATGCTCGCCCTCCTTATGGGCAAGCAGATATTTGACAAGGCTGTTGTTCTGGTTCAGGGTCAGCGTTTCTTCCGGAGCAAACATGGACATATCCATTCCGCCTGAGCTGTACATGCGCATCATGTCCTGCATGCGGCGGCCTTCTTCGTTCAGTGTCAGCATGGAAGAAATCTTCGCGTCTTTCAGCTTCTCAACCTTCACGGTCAGTTTCTCTTTGCTCAGAGCCTTCTTGAAGAGGCCGGAGAGGAGTTCCGTATCTGCTTTCAGCTGATCCTCATCCGCTTCTTCCTTCATGGAACCGGTAACGTCCGCATCGATTCTCTCAAAGCGGATCTTCTCATCCTGCTGCTCCACGTGTGAGATGAAGGGCGAGTCAATCGTGTGGCGCAGAATCACCGCATCCATCCCGTTCTCACGGAACATACGGATATACTGGCCCTGCTGGTTCTCATCGGTCACATAATAGATAACCGTTTTTTCTTCTTTCTTCTCTTCCGCAGGGGCATCCGTCTCTGAATCCTTCTCTGCATCCGCTTCGGAATCCGCCTCTGCCTTTTCCTCCTTCAGTTCTTCCGGATTCTCGGAGAAATCAACCGTCTCAGCGTCCGTCTTTTCACCTTCCGGCGCTTTTTCCGTCTCTTCCGTGCCTTCCGCCTTCTTCGATATGTGCTCCAGATATTCCTTCAGAGTAAAGAATTTCCCGTCAAGATCTTTGTAAAGGATGAAATCCTTCATCCTGTCGTTAAACTTGCTGTCCTTCAGGCAGCCGTACTTAATGAAGGGACTGATATCATCCCAGTATTTCTCATAGTTTTCGCGGTCCGTCTTGCACATGCCGCTCAGCTTGTCCGAAACCTTCTTGGAGATGTAATCGGAAATCTTCTTCACAAAGCCGTCGTTCTGCAGCGCGCTTCTGCTGACGTTCAGCGGGAAGTCCGGGCAGTCGATGACGCCCTTGAGCAGCATCATATATTCCGGAACAACTTCCTTGATATTATCGGCGATGAATACCTGGTTGTTGTAAAGCTTGATCGTCGCCTCGATTGAGTCATACTCGGTATTGATCTTCGGGAAATACAGAATTCCTTTCAGGTTGAAAGGATAATCCATATTCAGATGGATCCAGAACAGAGGCTCTCTGTAATCATTGAAGACCTTGCGGTAGAAATCCTTATATTCCTCGTCCGTGCAGTCATTCGGATGCTTTGCCCACAGCGGATGCGTATCTGAGATGGAAACCGGCCGCTTATTGATCTTGACTCTGTCGCGGGCGGGAGAAATCTCTACCGTCTTCTTTCCGCCGTTTCCGTCATCCTGCTCTTCCGTCTTCGCGTCCTCATGGATATGCTCCACGACAACGTCGTCATCCTTCAGATCGCTTTCGTCGATCGTCTCATACTCCTGCGGCGCATTTGCCCTGGACAGGAAGATCTCAACCGGCATGAAGCTGCAGTAACGTTCAAGGACTTCACGCATGCGGTACTCATTTGAAAACTCCACGCAGTCCTCGGAAAGATGCAGCGTAATCTTTGTTCCGATCTGATCGAAACTTCCGGGGCCGATCGTATACTCGCTGGATCCGTCGCAGGCCCAGTGTACCGCTTCCGCGTCCGGGAGATAGCTCAGGGTATCGATCTCAACATTATCGGAAACCATGAAGGCGGAATAGAAACCCAGTCCGAAATGACCGATAATATCATCCTTATTCGCCTTATCCTTGTATTTCTCAAAGAATGCGCTGGCGCCCGAGAAAGCGATCTGTGTAATGTACTCCTCTACTTCCGCTTCTGTCATGCCCAGACCCGTATCAACAAACTGGACGGTCTTCTCATCCGGGTCCACGATCACCTGGATACTGTCCTTATGATCGTCCGGATACTGATACTCCCCCATAATTTCGAGCTTGTGCAGCTTGGAGATCGCGTCGCATCCGTTGGAGATCAATTCTCTTACGAAAATATCATGATCACTGTAGAGCCATTTCTTAATGATCGGCAGCATATTTTCGCTGTTGATTGAAAGATTGCCTGTTCTGCTTTCCATACTCATCATCCTCTCTGATCTTTTATATAATTTGTCTTCTTACCGTCTGGCGGATGCGGCGCTGTGTGGCAGCAGCCTTTTCCATCCGGCGTCCTCCAGCCGTTCAGAAAGACCGAATAAGCGATTCCGGGAAGCCGAAACCCGGCTTACCCCTGCTCTTCTTTATACAAAATAGATTCTAAGACGGCAGAATGGAAAAGTCAAGAAAAATTTAGCACTCATCAAATATGAGTGCTAACATCCTGTTGTAATAAAGGATGCCGCACAATGAATCTGTACGGCATCCCTGTTTCTTTATTTATATAACTGCGACAGTCTGATTGCTCTGCAGCCGTAGGATCTGTCCTGCTATGCAGGCTGTTTTTAAATCTGATCTGCTGCCGGGCCTGAATGCTGCATCAGTCTCTGCGGAAAAGATCCTTCACCGCTGAGAAAACTCCTTTGGCAGTCTCGCCGGCTTCCTTCAGTGCGTCTTCCGCCTGATCGCCCGCATCCTCCGCCATACGGAAAATCCCGTCTTTTACTTCGCCCGCTGCATCCGCGGCAGCTCCGGCAGCTTCCTCCGCGAGGCCGCATGCTTCTTCCGCCGCATCTGTTACCGTTTCAGCAGCTTCTCCTGCGGCATCTGCAGCCGCTTCAGCGGCTTCTTCTGCGCCGGCGCAAACTTCTTCCACAGCGTCCGCAGCTGCCTCAGCTGTTTCTTCCGCGCAGCAGCAGGCTTCCTGCACTGCCTCTGCAGCCGTTTCCTGTACAGCTTCTGCGGCATCTGCAGCCGTCTCGGCAGCTTCTTCTGCGCAGCAGCAGGCTTCTTCCGCAGTCTCAGCAGCGTCTTCCGCAAAAGAACTGACTTCTTCAGCAGCCTCAGTGACAGTCTCTTCTGCCGCCTCTGCGAATGCTCCGGTCAGATCCTCAGCCTCTTCGACAGGATCCAGAGCTGCCAGCTCTTCACATGAATCATCTTCCTCATCCAGGAATTCATCCACAGCCTGATCCGGCTCATCCACCGCTTCCGCTGCTTCTTCCTTCGCTTCGGCAAATGCGTCGGCCGCTTCTTCCACCGCTTCCGCAGCTTCTTCTTTCACTTCACAGAACGCACCTGCAGCCTCATCCACCGCTTCCGCTGCTTCTTCCTGCACTTCAGTAAACGCGTCAGCCGCCTCTTTCTCAGCCTGTTTGGCTGCCTGTGCCTGCTGATACGCACCGGACGCCAGCGCCTCTTCCTTCTGTTTGCGGGCTTCCTCTGCCTCAGCCGCCTGTCTGGCTGCCTCCTCGGCCATCTGGGCTTCCGCCTCTTCCATCAGCTTGCGGGACTCCGCGATCCCCTTCTCCAGCTCCGCAATCTTCTCCTGTGCGCCTTTAATCAGGCCAAGCACTTCCTGCAGCCCTTCATCCGCTGAATCCGGATACAGTTCGAAGAACTTTCTGCCCAGCGCCTCAAAAGCCTTCGCTTCTTCCTTCTGCGCGCCTGCGATCTGCATCTTCAGATTCCCCGTCTCTGCTGCATTCTTCGCACGTCCGAAAGCGGTCTTCCCGGCTCTGCCGATCTTATCTCCAAGGTTATCGAAAAAAGCCATAATCTGTACCTCCTTGCAAAAAAGAAATCGTCTCCCACCTTCTCCTGTCCTCCGGGAAACGTACTTCCTGACCGGAGATCAGGTATTTCCGCTGCCGGAGAGGCCGGAAAAAACATTCATGAAATCATTATAATCTCTCATCTGATGAAATGCTATCAGAAATCAACCGTCAGAGAAAAGTTTAAGATTTTATACTGCTTTTCTCTGCTTTTTCTTCATATGGAAGCTGATTTCTCTTTTCATCACCCAGATTGACCGTTTCTCTGACCACATACAGCGGAGTATTGTTCACGGTCATGATCAGTTTTCCCACATAGCTTCCTATAATTCCCAGCATGAGGAATGTGATTCCCGCCACAATCAGGATAATGCACATCAGGGAGGACCAGCCGATCGTAATTCCGGGCTCTACCAGCTTCCGGATCAGGATAACAATCGCCGCGATAAATCCCGCTCCGGAAAAAAGAATGCCGAATATCGTCGCGATCTGGAGAGGTATGACGGAAAAATTCATAAAGGACAGGAAAAGCTTCAGCCCTTTCCGGAAATTATAATTGGATGTCCCGACCTCTCTGGCGTAATGCTCTACTTCCACATCCGCCATCCTGTGAGTCGTCCGTGCAAAAAGCAGCTGCACGAAGACATCGCTGCCCCGGTAATGCCGGATCTCATCGATCACATACCTGCGGGCGACCCAGAAAGAACTCATTTCCACATTCTTCGGACGGTCGATCAGCTGAAACAGGAGAAACTGGCTGACCGCGCCGGCAAGATTTTTGAAAAAACCGAAATTCCTTTTTTTGTACTTGCCGAACACAACGTCGCAGTCATCACCCAGCCTGGCCAGAAGTTCTTTAATCTGGGACGGATGATTCTGCAGATCGTCATCGATCCCTGCCACGATGTCTCCCGTGACATACTGGAAAGCGCACATCAGCGCGCCGTGCTGCCCGAAGTTCTTGGCAAGGTTTACGCCCCGGACGAAAGGATACTTTTCCGCCGCCCTGCAGATCGCCTCATAGGTACGATCCCGGGAGAAATCATTTACCAGAACCATCTCCAGTTCATAACCGTCTCTATTGTCGAATTCTTTCCTGCATTCCTCGACCAGCTTTTCGATCGTGCCCTCGGAGTTATAACAGGGTACTACTATGGAAATACGCATTTCCCGCCTCTTTTTCCTGAATATTCTGATGTGGGGATTTCGCGCCCCACTATGATGAAAGAATCAGATTCTGATTTCTTCTGTCTCTATCCGGATTCCGGAAAGGACCTCGTCCATGACTTCCCGGCAGCCGGAAAGAGACTCGCCGCAGACTATCAGCTGTCCCGCCCGGTCCGCTCCGCTGGCCATAAGTCTTACCTGATCTCCGGGTTTTACATTGAAGGAGAGATCATACACTTCTTCCGGAAGGGGATCCGGCACACGGATTCCGGTCACGGTTCCCGCCTTTTCCGCTGAGAGTAGACGTGTGATGCTCGCTCTGTGCGAAACCCGTGTGGAAAATGCCTTACTGATTCTGCCGCTTCCGCCATCTCTGAATCTTGAATCTTCAGCGCTGTCACTGACTGCCGGCTCCGGGGTTCTGTCTCCGCATTGTTCCCGGAACATGCCGCAGGTATCCTCACCGGCCGCTGCTCTTATCAGAGCTTCGTAATAGTCAATCCCGTAGCGGATACTGACCGTATCCGTAATGCAGGTCGCGCCGGCCCGCGCGGTCGCCTCGATCACATAGATCTCCCCGTCCCTGTACATGCAGTCCAGGTCCATCCCGCAGTTGTCAAATCCCAGAGCCTTCGCAACGCCAAGCACCTGCTTTTCAACTGCTTCCTGCAGCTCGTCCGCCCTCTCCCAGGGTACATAATGGCCGATCGGAAAGGTCGGATTCCCTTTCCGCATCACATTGCCGAGCGGCAGGCAGAAGGCAAGCTTTCCCCGGGAAATCATTGCTTCCGCCCCGAACATCTGTCCCTCAAGGAATTCCTCCACGATGCAGAAGTCTTTCCGGCTGGCATTCAGGGATCTGTGAAGGCAGGAAAGCGCTTCCTCTTCACTGTCCGCCCGGAAAATCCCTTTGCTTCCCATCAGATCCACAGCCTTCAGGATTACGGGAAAATGAAGATGCGTCAGAGCCTTCTTCAGCTGCTCCTCATCGGAAACCAGGGCATAAGCAGCCGTATTGACGCCGTTCCGCACATAGGCTTCCTTTTCCACAGATTTATCGCAGGAAGCCTCCGTCCCGAATATTCCGGGCCCTGGCAGGCCGAGTTTCCCGCAGACGTATCCCTGGGCACGGATTCCGACGTCCATGCAGCAGGTAGTGATGCCGTCAATCTTCTCATCCCGCGCCGCTTTCAGAACAGCCTCCGGATCCGAAATATCCGCATAAATAATCCTGTCCGCCTCGGCAAAACCGGCGTAATTTCCGGGAATGCTGACGGCGAGCGCTTCATAGCCCAGCCGTTTCGCCGCGCGGATCAGGGGAATCTGGGAATAACTTGCTCCCAGTATCATGATCTTTCCGACATACTC
The DNA here is from genome assembly GCA_902779575.1 of uncultured Lachnospiraceae bacterium. Lineage (GTDB taxonomy): Bacteria > Bacillota > Clostridia > Lachnospirales > Lachnospiraceae > Porcincola. The sequence continues at coordinate 112,722 of CACZBW010000001.1, read as the reverse complement.
ACTCATTACCATGGATTCCTTATAGTCTGTATCTTCTTTCGCGGCTTGACATGTAAATCCGCACTGCGAAGTCACGAAAAAGCGGCGTTCAATTGTCTGCTGACAGAACTGTATTCGTCACAATCCCGACGGAGATATAGCCGTCCAGGATGGCGCGGATATCGGTTCCCTCCTCCGCTTCCATAACATAATCAGAGTCAATGCCGATTTCCCAGCTTCCGTCCGCCTGCTCTTTCCGGACATAGCGGTCGTCAAAGAAAGCGGTCTGGCAGGGTTTCCTGTCATACAGAATTCCTCTGCATTCCCTGAGCGGACAGCAGGGAAAATTCACATTCCAGATCTGATTGCGCGGAAGTCTTCGTCCGGCCAGGTCTTCTAAGATCCGGAACAAATATTCCCTGCACACCTCGCCGACCGGCCCTCTCTCCTGAGAAAAGCACAGGGCGGGGACGCCATACAGAAGGGCTTCCATGGCGGCGCCGACCGTTGCCGAATACTGGATGTCAAAACCGCAGTTTGCGCCTTCATTGATGCCGGATAAGACCAGATCCGGCTTTTCGTCAAAAGCCCCCAGAAATGCTGCGCGTACACAGTCCGCTGGGGTACCGTCAAGGCTGTAGGCTTCCACTCCCTTAAGAGAGAAGGTACTGCAGCGCTCCAGGCGCATGCTTCTGTCAAGCGTAATCCTGTGCGACATCGCGCTCTGCTGCTCTTTTGGAGCGATCACCAGAACAGAACCGAGCCTTGCGGCCGCTTCCGCCAGAAAGGCAATTCCGGGTGCGCGTATGCCGTCGTCGTTCGTAACCAGAATCTTCATCCTTTCTTTCCTCCCAAAACAAACAGCAGTTCAGGATCACAGGATCTGTTCCATGCAGATGTACTGCGTTTTCAGGCCCATCTTTTCATAGAAAGCTTTTGCCCCGTCATTTCCGCGCCATACATGCAGGGTAACATTGTAAAATCCCATCTTCTTCGCATAGTCCAGCGCATAGCGGTACAGACTCTCCCCGATATGCTTTCCCCGGGCTGTCTCATCGACACACAGATCGTCAATATACAGCGTCCGGATTCCGGTACGGAGCGGACTCTCCTCGCATATTTCCGTCTGGCAGAAGATATAGCCGAGGAACTTATCTCCTTCCGTATATACAAAAACCGGTTTTTCATCATCCCTGAGGATCTCTTCAAGCTCCGCCGCGGAATACTTTGTCGCCGGTCCTTTGAAGAGGTCCGGGCGGGCCTTGTGATGAACCATATTAACCTGCACAAGAAGACGGAGAATATCCGGGATGTCCTGTGTCTGTGCTCTTCTTATACTCATAACATTCTGTTTCTTTCTGAAAATCTGTACATATTCTGCCTGGCTGAATTCCAGTCACATTCTGTCCCCTGGCCGGGTATACAGGCAGAAGCATCTCTTTCCATCACAGACGGAAGCTGTTTCTAACCGCTTAAAAGCCCTGCTCCCTTACTGCGCAGACGAAATCGTCTTCTCACAGTGTGGGAGCTGCAGTCTCCCTTCACCGAAGTCGGAACCATCTGCCTGCCCGGCAGACGGTTCCGATTTCCAGACCGTTTATTCAGCCGCGGACAGCTCTGCCTTCTTTACCAGGCGGAAATGCCAGCGGTAAGACCTGTATTCCCCCATCTCCACCGGAACTGGCAGGCCGATCTGCATCAGCGCGTTCGCGGGATACTCTTTTCCCGTGGCCTCATCCCGGTAGAAGCAGTCCTTGCGCAGACCGCGCAGACGCACATAGTTGACGGTCATATTGCCGTGGACTTCCAGGCAGACAACGGAAATCAGCGCCTCGGACTGATCCTCCGCGAACATTTCCCATGCCGCGATCCCGTCGCTGAAAGGATTGCTGAGCCTGTAATAGAGTCCGTGCGTGATCAGATGCGCATATTTTTTGAAATCCAGTATCTGCTGCCGGATCTGATCTTTTTCCGCATCGCTCAGCTTTGCGGGATCCAGTTCATATCCGAAGGTTCCGCCCATGGCCACTAGGCCTCTGGTGGACAGTGCCACCGTTCTGCCGGTCTGTTCATTCGGAACAGCCGAGACATGGGCTCCGACCGAAGAAACCGGATAGACGAAGGAAGTTCCGTACTGGATCCGCAGACGGTCGATCGCGTCGGTATTGTCCGAACACCAGATCTGAGGCGTGTAATAGAGCATGCCCATATCGAAACGTCCGCCGCCGCCCGAACATCCTTCGATCAGCATATCCGGGAAATCCCGGTTCAGCCGTTCCAGAAAATCATACAGGCCCAGGACATAATCGTAGAGAACCTGTCCCTGCGTAAGTCCCGCATGGGAATATACATTGAAAATACTGCGGTTGAAATCCCATTTCAGGTATTCGATATTGGCGGAACGCAGAATCCCGCTGACCTGGTCGTAGATCGCATCCACCACCTCTTTCCTGGAAAAATCCAGGATCAGCTGGTTTCGTCCCAGTACCGGATGCCTTCCCGGAATCGTCATGGCCCAGTCCGGATGCTCCCTGTACAGATCGCTGTCCTCGTTAACCATCTCGGGCTCCATCCAGATTCCGAACTTAAGTCCCGTCTCATTGATTCTGGAGACCAGTTCGCCCAGGCTGCAGCCCATTTTTTCCTCATTAACCTTCCAGTCGCCAAGACCTCTCATGTCGTCATTTCTTCTGCCGAACCAGCCGTCGTCCATGACCAGCATCTCGACGCCCAGTTCCTTCGCTCCCCGGGCAAGTTCCACCAGCTTGTCCCCGGTGAAATTGAAATAGCAGGCCTCCCAGCTGTTGATCAGCACAGGTCTTACGGCATCCCTGTATTTTCCTCTGCAGATATGCCTTCTGGTGCAGCGCTGGAAATTCTGGGACAGTCTTGCCATTCCCTTTGAGCTGTAGCTCATGACAACTTCCGGAGCCCAGAAAACTTCTCCCGGATTGAGGGGATAGGCCAGAAGCTCATCGTGCAGGCCAAGCTGCATGCGGATCTGGTTATACTGGTCCTTCTCAATCTCTCCCTTGAAGCCGCCGGAATAGACAAAACTCATGCCGTAGCAGTGGCCGTAATCCTCCGTCGCCATATGATCGACCAGGAGCAGCACCGGATTGTACTGGTGGCTGGAGGTCCCTCTGGTGGAACCGATCGTCAGCGTACCGTGACCGACATGGCTGCGCTGCATGTTGCGCTCCATGGCATGCCTGCCATAGAAGGTGATGGCGTCGTAGTCGCCCGTCACAAAATCGAGGCAGGCGCTCTGTGCCTTCTCCAGTGTAAACGGAACTGTCCCGTAGTTTTCGATCCTGACTGCCCTTGTGATGATGTCAAGTCTTGGCAGCACGCCGTAATAAAGCTCCACTTTCAGTTTCAGAAGCTCATCCACGAGGGTGATAATCAGGGTCTGGGCGTCCTTCCCTGTGTCACGGTTCGTGTCGTCCGCATATACACTGGGAAGTCCCGGGATTGTATACTTCCCGTCCATCAGCAGGTAGCCGGCGTAGCGCAGGTCGCAGTCGACCGTGCCGTTCCCGTCTGCCACTTTGAACAGTACTCTCCTGTAATCGCCGTTTCCGAGATAAGGGAATTCCTGAGGGAGAAAGTCCATGGAATAGGTTCTGTCGCCTTCCGCTTCATAAGGGTTCCCGGAGAATCCCCGGTCCTGGAAGGTAAGGAGAAAATCCATGTCTCCTTCTGTCTTTCTCCCGTAATAGAGATGCAGCAGATAACCGTAGCGGTCCACGTGCATCTGATAGCTTGTCCGCTTCGTATTCAGGGTAAACAGCTTTTTTTCACTGTTAATCGTAATGGCCATTTCGTGGGCTCCTTCCGGTCATTCCTCCACACCTGCAAGTCTGCAGATTTCCGCCCAGATCTCTTCGTTGACCTGAACGCCGTTCTTCATATTGTCTTTGCGGCGGCGGATCGTGCCTTCGCCCGGGCAGGAAACCGGATGAGCTTCATTGAGCGGATGCGCCTCGTCCGCACGCTTCACACGCGCATCCCATTTGCCCTGGACTTCTTCCATCGTTCCGGCCAGATAGGGATCAATGGCGATAAAGATCTGGCAGCAGTTCGTGCAGCTTCCCTTGTTCTGATCATCCATATCCGAGCCGGTAAATCCTCCCGCAAGACCGGAAGCGATCAGGTCCAGTACAATTGCCATGCTGCTGCCCTTCCAGTAACCGGTGGGCAGAATCCGGCCGCTTTCTTCTATGCTTCCCGGATCGCTGGTAAGATTGCCTTCCTTATCGAATCCGCCCGGATAGGGGAGCTGTTTGCCCGCAAGCCTGTAGACGCCGAGTTTCCCGTATGCGTACTGGCTCATGGCCATATCCAGTACGATCTCGCCGTTCTGTCTCGGGACAGCCATGCAGAAGGGATTATTGCCAACGCTCTGTTCATCGCTTCCCCACAGGGGCATGCAGCTTTCCGTATTGATCCAGCTGATTCCGACAAAGCCTTTCTCAGCCATCTTCCAGGCATATGTCCCGCCGCGCATCCAGTGGGTCGTATTGCGCAGGGTTACAAGGCCGATCCCATGTTCCTTCGCAAGCTCCACTGCGCGGTCCGCGCAGAACAGGGCGTTCGTGATGCCGGGGCCTGTATGGCCGTCATAATTCTCGACAGCGCCCTTTGATCCGACTTTTTCAGGTACAGCGTTCACGTCAACCCAGCCTTTGCCAATATAATCCACAAATCTCGGAACCCGGTTCGCGCCGTGGCTCTCAACGCCGTCCGCGCTGGAACTTGCATGAATATGCGCACAGGTTCTGGCTTTGTCTTCCGGCATGCCGGCTTTCACAAAAGCCTTATAGATGGTGTCTTCAAGCTTCTCAAATGGAACTCTGATACTCATATTTCTCTCCTTTAAAAATCTGTGCTTCTGTCCTGCCGGACGCCGTGAGCATACAATTGAAATCTGCCGCTGAATCTGCCGCGCCCCGGCGCAATTTCGCCAGGGCACATTAATAAGCCGTTTCCGCAGTTGCTGCAGGAATCCGCTTTCAGCCAGCCGTTCCACCAAGTATTGTAAAATAAAATCGGGCAGATTGCCATAGAAAGATAAACGGATTCGCCCGCCGCCGGAAGTCAGGGCGGAAGCTGTCGGCGCCGCAATCATAAACTTTCGAATCTGCAAATTCGGATTTCAGCCGAAAAACGGAAAGGCACCGGATGGCTGAATGATCTGTCCGCGCCTTACTGACGGAGGATCAGTCACAGTCATCCGGTACCTCTTTCTGTTTTTATGGATCCGGCCTGCTCCGCCTGTTCATCCGTAAACAAATTCTTCCTGCGTCAGCCTTTCTGTTCCCGCTGTTCCATGGCGTGAATCATGTTCACGATGAATTCATGGCTGGGAACCGGAACGCCTGCCTTTGCCGCCGCACGCACAACCGATCCGCTGATGGTATCCACCTCGGTTCTTCTCCCGTGGGAGAGATCCGCGCAGATGGACGTCACGCCCTCCGGCGACATCTCGCTGACATGACGGACTTCCGCAAGGAGTTCCTCCTCATCCGCCTCAAGTCCGAGTGCGTGCGCTACCTCGACTGCCTCATGCAGCAGGGCGCCCGTCATCTTCCAGGCATAGGGATTGGCCGCGATATAGCCCATCTTTACCTGGAGAACCGCCGTCACCGCGCTCAGGGAAACATTGGTAAAAAGTTTGTTCCAGATCAGCTGCTGGATATTCTCATGAATCCGGACGTTGAATCCGCATGCGTCGAATGCTTCCTTCACCTTCGGAAGGAATCCTTCCGTATCCTCCACGAGCATACCGATATTGGTATTGCCCACGCCGCCGTGACGGATCTTTCCCATACCCAGAACCGCTCCGTTGTCCTCCGTCGTACCGATGATAATGTGGTTCTTCGGAACAAATTCGCCCAGGATATCCTCATGTCCGGAGCCGTTCTGCAGGGTCAGTACATAAGTGTTCTCTCCGATCATGCCGCGGTTTGATTCAAGCGCTGCTTTGGAAAACAGGGCTTTCACAAAAAGAATCACCAGATCCATGGTACCCAGGCCTTCTGACGATACTGCGGCGCCCGGTCTGTAGAGATTCTCCTTTCCCTGCTCTTCAAGGATCAGGCCTTCCTTCTGCAGATGCTCAATGACAGAAGGGTTTGTATCGATCAGCCAGACATCATTGTGCAGGGACAGGTGTCCTCCGTAGATGGAACCCATCGCTCCCGCACCGATCACTGCTATCCGCATTTTTTCTCCTCCTCTCAGTACGAAGTTATGTACTTTGACTCACTGCCCGCGGATGACTGTTTTACAGTCTCAGCTGCATGAGAACAGCCGCGGGCAGAAAATGTCTTCTTCCGTAACAGGACAGGCTTCTTTATGAGAATTCGCTCAGGCCTTCGATCGCATAGCAGCGGACCGGGCTGGAATCCAGGCCCATGATCGGAAGCGGGGAATAGGACATGAAGAAGATCTGTTTCTCAAGATACTCCAGGTTCTTGACGACTTCCAGGAATACAATATTCTCGGCCATGAGAATATCATGGAAAGGCTTCACGTCCTCATTGCAGTTCTCGATGGAGACGCCGTCGCCGAAAGCTACGCAGCGCACCTTGTGATCGCGGAACCACTCCGCGCTCTCCGCTCCGACCAGAAGTCTTTTGTCTTTTTCTGTATTGGTATCCTTCGTAAAGGGGGCCAGCTTGTAGGAGGAATCGATGACCACGATATCCCCTTCCTTTACCATGGAAGCTTCGCGGTCAAGATCCGCCTTTGTAATGTGGGTATAGGGTGCTACGGTTTCTTTGAAGTCTACATAGACGCCCCTGCCCATGAAAGTAGTCAGCGGAAGGGATGCAACATCCGGCCAGTTGTCATCATGATGATACGGGCACTCACAGTGTGTTCCCAGATGGCTCATGATATCGAAATTGGTATGGAAATCCGGAATCGGTCCGCCTGTATTGAAGCGGTCGAGCTTGCATCTTCTCGTTTCGGTAGCCGGATCGATTATCTTGGAAAGGTCAATCAGTCTCAGTCCGTTCCCTAAATCATAAACTGGTCCCATAGTGTATCTCCTCTCTTTTCATGCGGAGCAGCAGTCCGGTCCTTTTTCCGGAAGCTGTCTCCATGCTGTATATAACTCCTGAAGACTCCAAGTCCGTTTCCTTTTAAGAAACACTGTCTCCGGATTATACTCTTACCTTCAGAACAACCTTTCTGATTCTGCAGGGGGAATCTCCCGCCATGCACTGCGGACAGTGGGCATCCTCCGGAGCGACGACCACCAGGTCGCCCGGGCCCAGGATGAGCCAGCCGGCTGTATCTGTCTTCTCATAGAAAATCAGGTCATTCTCCGGAATCCGTTCCGCTTCGTTCAGTCCTTCCATGGGACGGACGCCGAACTTCTCGATGCCTTCCGCCACATACTGGATATCGAAGTACCTCTCGTGTGTTTCGAAACGCCGGTTCTCCTGCGGCTGCGTATCGTAGGACTGGACCATGGCATACACATCGTCCCCTTCAATCTGGTATTTGCCGCACTCCATCTTTGTCGGGTCGTTCTCCCGCAGCCACTGGTAGGCTTTGCGGAAACGATCGTTCAGATAATCATATTTCTCTGCGATCTTGAGGTTTGAAGCAAACATACTTTATCCTCCTGTCTGTCAGGACCTGTTTCCCGTCAGTGCCTTTACCGGCACCTTGACGACGATCTTGCGGATCGGCCGCGCAATGCCGTCCTGAGCGACCGCGGGAATATGCACATCCCACGGGAAATACATTACATAACTGCCGGGTACCATATAAAGACGTCCTTCCGTCTGATCTCCCGGATCCTCATAGAAGAGAATGTCCCTGGGCGTATCCAGAAGATTCTCGCTCACAGCGCGCTCCTTCCGGCCGAGAGCGTCAAAGCCTGCCCACTCGGGACCTCCGGAGGCCAGAAACTGGACGTCCACATTCCTGATATGGATCTCGGGACGGAGGGCTTCCCTGGGGGAAGTCTTCAGGTCCAGTACCTGCAGAATCAGCTTCTCTCCCAGAAGTTCCAGATCAAATACCCCTGGTTCATGGGCAGCCAGATCCGTTTCTTTCAGAAAACGAAGGACTTCCCTGAGCAGGGGAGGCAGAACTGCAGCCTGGTCTTCATACATGGGGCTGTTGATATTTCCGTAAATCATCTGGCTTTTCCCTCCTTCTGCGGCATCATGGCCTTCAGTTTCTTCCCTGTTTCTTTCGGTACAACAGGACCGTCCCCTGAATATTCTTCCTGCATGAACAAAGCCTTCATGTCCTCGGATTTATAACAGCGGCCCTTCATGGAACCTGTCAGGACAACCGTCCTGCTGGTGAAGACAGGCAGTACCCGGACCGGTATATCCGAAAGGCCGGCAGATGCAAGAACCCCCTCCAGCTGTTTCAGCTGCACGGCGCTGCGCTCCAGCGGATTCGGGATCTGCTTTGTGACGCCGTTCATGGTCTGGGTCCAGGGTCCGGTCTCCCTGTCTCCCTTTACTTTTCCGCCAAAACCGAAGACGTTGATGCCCACCGCCATCTTTTTTGTGATCATAACCCCGATCAGGGAAGTCTGATGGTTTCCGTCTGTCAGGACGCCGGGATAGACGAGCGTTCCGCCGATCTGTCTGGCTGTTGAGAGCAGCAGGGAAACCAGGTCGAGCACATCATTGCGGGAACTGTTCTTCTCCGCGGGCGCTTCCTTCTTTTCCTGCCGCTCGGCCGCCCTTTTTTCGCGCCTGGCATCCCCGGGGAGCCTGCCTACGACTCTTCTCAGGATATCCGCACCTTTCCCCTGGCCCGACAGGGCCCTGGAAATCAGATAGCCGGCCAGCACTGCCAGTATTATAATCAGGACTTTTTCCAGCTCTTCCATCTTTCAGTCTCCCGATCCGCGATTAAGGTGAAAACACCGCAGAAGACATTGCTGTATGTCACCCGCGGTGTTGTCCAGGTCACGGAAGTATTGCGTCCCCGGCTTATACCGGAGCATCTTCCGATTCGTCTCTCTTATGTCATTTTGGGATGTCTGGTTTTTAAACCATCTGTCCGAGCATGGTCGGCAGCCACAGACTGATCTGCGGAATGAAGGTGATCAGAAGAAGCGATATGATCATGCACAGATAGAAGGGAAGCGTTGCTTTAACGACCTTCTCCATGGGCAGATGGGCAACCGCCGAACCGATGAACAGAACTGCACCGACAGGCGGCGTCAGAAGGCCGATACCGCAGTTGAGGATCATCATGATACCGAACTGAATCGGATTCAGGCCGATTGATACGGCAACCGGCAGAAGGATCGGCGTAGCGATCAGGATGATCGGAGCCATATCCATGATGCAGCCGAGAACCAGAAGAATCACGTTCAGGAGAAGCGCGATCAGGATCTTGTTGCTGGTCAGGTTGGTGATGGCGTTCGCCGCAAGTTCCGGTACGTGAAGCAGTGTCAGCAGATTTCCGAAAACACTGGAGGTGGCGATCAGGATCAGAACGATCGAAAGCGTGTCCACACAGTCGGTCAGGCAGTCCCATACGCCTTTCCAGGTGATTCCCCTGTAAATAAATACACTGACGATCAGGCTGTAGATAACCGCAATAGCCGCGGACTCTGTAGCGGTAAAGATACCGGCTACAACGCCGACGACAACGATCAGGACGGCCGCCAGAGCCCAGAAGGAAACCGCCAGCTGCTTAATCAGACGTCCGATGCTGAATTTTTCACCCTTCGGATAGTTGCGTTTTACAGAAATAATATAGGATCCTACCATCAGGGAGATGGCAAGAATCGCTCCCGGAATATACCCGGCAAGGAACAGAGCGCCGACAGAAATGCCGCCTGCGCTTGTCGCGTAAATAACCATGTTATGGCTCGGCGGTACGAGAAGACCCTCACAGGAGGAAGTGATCGTAACTGCCGTCGAGAAATCAGCGTCATAACCCTGATCAACCATCATGGGGATCAGAATGGTTCCAAGAGAAGCGGTATCTGCCGCCGCGGAACCGGAAATGCCGCCGAAGAAGTAGGAAGCCACGATATTCACCATGGCCATGCCGCCGCGCATCCAGCCGACAGCGGACTCGGCCAGCGCGATCAGTTTCTCCGATATACCGCCTGTTCCCATCAGGACACCCATGGTGATGAAGAAAGGAACAGCCATCAGGCTGAAGGAAAAGATACCCTTGATCATCTGCATCGGAAGAACGGCAAGGTGATCCCCTCTGTAGAGCATGCACAGAATAGAGGCGATCGCGACTGCGTAAGCAATCGGAAAACGAAGAACGATCATGACGAGGAAAGCGATCAGTAAGATCAGAATGGCTGTTGTATCATTCATGCTGTTGCCTCCTTTCCTGCCAGAACAAGGATATCGTCGACAATCTGCTCAAATTCAAAGATCATCATTACAATACCTGCAAGGGGAATCGGGAAAAATTTATACCGGATGCTCAGAGTCGGAATACTGGGGTAGAACCCCTTCACGCTGGAGACATAGATCCAGCCGTATATAAGCATGACGACTGCGAGAGCAAACACTGCAAGATCCGCGATCAGGTCCAGGAACTGGATCAGTTTCGCCGGAAGGTATTTATCAAAGCTGGTCATGCGGATATGCGCTTTGCGTCTGATCGCAAGAGCCGCGGAAAGCACTGCCATATAGGACATAAGCGTCAGAACCATCTCCTCACTCCAGGAAGGATCCGGAAGGAAAGGAACGTAACGGCCCAGAATGGCTTCTGTGGTAATCAGGATATCCGCAATCAGCAGAAGTTTACAGATCACCAGGACGATCCTGTAAACAACGTCATAGAATTTTTTCATCGCCTGCATCGCATTTTCTCCTTAAGGTCCGACAGAATACAGATTGAAAAAAGGAACGCATCCGGAAAACATACATACAGCAGGCTTCGGAACGTGCTCCTGTTTCAGAGGCACCGGCAGCATCCTGCGGCTGCCGGTACCTTTCCCTATCGTCTGTTATTTTAGATCTTCAGACCAGAAACAGCCTGATTACTCAGCGCAGTCCTGGATTGCCTGCCACAGCTCGGCGTTGTCGGCAGTCTTCTCTGCAATAAGGTCAGCAACTGCGTCGGTCCACGGAGTCTTGTCATCAACTTCGGTGATGGTGACGCCGAGTTCTTTCAGCTCTTCAAGAGAAGCAGCTTCGCCTTCTTCCACGATCTGATGGTCAAAGTCCTGAGCGATCTTGGCAGCCGCGAAAATGCACTCACGCTGTGCATCGGTCAGCTTATCCCATGCCGGATCGGTGATGATCAGCTCGGAAACGCCCAGCTGATGTCCGGTCATGACCAGCCACGGAGCAACCTGATAGAAGGAGTTCAGCTTGTAGTTGTTCAGCGGATTCTCAGCACCGTCAACAACGCCGCTGTCCAGAGACTGATACAGCTCGCCGTATGCAACAACAGTAGCGTTTGCGCCGAAAGCGTTGATCATGGCAACCATGGTCGGGTCGGTGGAAACACGGATCTTCAGATCCTGGAAGCCGGCAAGGTCGGTGACTTCCTTGTTGAAGAACATATGACGGAAACCTTCTTCGCCGTAGCAGATGCCGCGGACGCCGATTCCAAGCTCTTCTGCCTCAGCCAGGCACTCCTGGGCTGCTTCGCTGTTTGCGAAATTCCAGAAATGTGTATGATCCTTGAATGCGAACGGAAGAGCAAGAAGCGCTGCCTTCGGGGTATTATAGGTTGTCAGTGTGGATACGGAAATACGTGCCATGTCGATGGAACCGAAGCCGCTGGTCATATCCTCAAGGAAGTCGCCCTCAGCGCCGAGAACACCGGATGCCTGCATGTCGATCTTGATCGAGCCGCCGGAGAGTTTTTCAACTTCCTCGGCAAACTTGCTGTCGAACTGGCCGATGATGGTATCAAGCGGATTAACCTCGGCAAATACCAGGGTAACCTCCGGATCACCGGAAGCATCCGGAAGATCCAGTTCTGTCTCAGCAGCGACAGCTGTGAATGCCATTGAGCCGATCATTGCTGCGCTGAGCAGCAGTCCAAGAAGTTTCTTTTTCATAAGGTTCTCCTCCTTTTTTTGCAGGAACAGGATCAGCTGTTCCCATGTCTGAGATTATATAACCACCAGTTAAAAGAACCCTGGCCGGACCGGTCCTGCAAAAGCGCTCGGACCCGGCTTCTGTTCCTGACGGTTCGGTAAATAGATTCAGCCGGACAGGCGTTCCGGGAACGCCCCGCGAAACTGCGCCGACTTGTTTAAAACACCTGAACTATTATGCCACAAACAGCCCGAAATGTATAGCTTGAAATAGGCTCCCGGAAAAATATTTTTACCGGTACTTCCGGTTCACGGCCTCTCCGAAATCCGATTCGCTTTCCTCGTGCCCGCACATCTGAACCCTGAAGATTTCGTCGACGGCACGGGAAGAACATGCGGATTTCCGGCTTAAAGGACAACGCCGTCCTTAAAGATCGATATTTCCCTGAATCCCCGCTCTTCCGCCTTCGTCTTCTTTCCGCCGGCGGTTTCAATCACAAGCTCGAGAAGCCGCTGCGCGGCTTCCTGGATGGTTTCCCCGTCCACAATCGAGCCGGCGTTGAAATCGATCCAGCCGCTCTTCTTCTGAGCAAGCTGTGAATTCGTGGCGATCTTGAGGGTCGGCGCCGGCGCTCCGAAGGGCGTGCCTCTGCCGGTTGTAAAGAGAATCAGATGTGCTCCCGAGGCGGTCATGGCCGTTGCGGAAACAAGGTCATTGCCCGGTCCGTAGAGCATATTCAGGCCTTTTGTCACCACCGGGTCCCCATAGCCGATAACGTCAGCGATCGGGGCTGTACCGCCCTTCTGCACGCATCCGCAGGACTTGTCCTCCAGAGTGGTGATGCCGCCCTGCTTGTTGCCCGGGCTGGGATTGTCATAGACCACTTCCCCGTGGCGGATAAAATAATCCTTGAAGCCGTTGAGCATCTTTTCCGCCTTGTGGAATACTTCCTCGTTCACACAGCGGTCCATCAGGAATCCTTCCGCGCCGAACATCTCCGGGACCTCGGTCAGAACCGTGGAACCGCCTCTTGCGGTCAGCATATCCGAGAAACGTCCGACGGTCGGGTTCGCGGTGATACCGCTCAGACCGTCCGATCCTCCGCATTTCATGCCGACAACCAGCTCCGAGACCGGAACCGGTTCCCGGCTGAACTTCCCGGCGTAGGCAGCCAGTTCCTCCAGCAGCTTCCTGCCGGCGGAGAATTCATCCTCCACTTCCTGGCAGGTCAGGAACTTCACCCGCTGCTCATCATAGGGCCCCAGTTCCTTCAGAAACTGTTCATGCGTCAGATTCTCGCAGCCCAGGCTCAGCACCAGAACCGCCCCCGCGTTCGGATGGCGGACCAGGGCGGCAAGAAGCTTTCTGGTCTGCGCGTGGTCCGCGCCGGTCTGGCTGCAGCCGAAAGGATGCGTAAAAGTATACAGGCCTTCCACAGATCCTTTCACAAGATCCTGGTTGTCCGCAACCATCTTCTTCGCGATATCGTTGACGCAGCCAACAGTCGGAATGATCCAGATCTCATTGCGGATCGCCGCCCTGCCGTCGTCCCTTCTGAAACCCATGAAATTCTCAGGCTCAGCCTTCTCAGGCCAGGTGATACAGGGATGATAGCTGTATTCCACCTCTCCGGACAGATTAGTCTTCACATTATGGGTATGCACCCATCTGCCGGCAGTTATGCTTTCCGTGGCGTGTCCGATGGGAAAACCGTACTTGATGACCGCCTCGCCCTCTTCGATCGGCGTAAGCGCCACCTTGTGTCCCTGCGGGATATCCTCGGATGCTTTCAGGGCGCCGCCAACGGCGTCGACCGCCTCTCCCGCCGCTATGGGATGGAGGGCAACCGCGACATTATCCGACTCTGTAATTCTTATACTATTCATAAGCAGCTCGCGAAGGCTTCCTCCGCCCCTTTCTCACGAATCATCTCAAGATCGGCCGCAACTGCGTCCTCAAGTCCCGGAATCTGCGTCAGATCCTGGTCCCAGAGGTTTTCATTGGACAGTACGTCATGTACCAGCTCCTTCGCGGACAGGTCCTTTCTCTCCCAGTAGAATTCCAGGATCCATCTGTCGTCGCTGATCGTATAGCAGCTGCCGTCCGCTCTCTTTGCGACGAGGCCGCTGTCATTCAGCTCCTGCAGATCATTGCTGTAGAAAGCGATATAGAATGCCAGAGACATGGTCAGGCAGGCCGGAAGCTCCTTCTGCTCTTCGATATAGGTCAGGAAGGAAGGCATATTCCTTGCTTTCCACTTGGAGGAGGAGTTCAGGGAAATGCTCATCAGCTGGTGATCCACAAACGGATTGTTGAAGCGGTCCTGCACTGCGGAAGCAAAAGCAAGCAGGTCGTCCTTGTCAAGCGGCAGGGTCGGGATGACTTCCTCATAAAGCATCTTGTTCATGAAGCCGCGGATCTTGTCGTCTTCCATGCAGTCGCGGACGATGTCCCTTCCTGCCAGATAGGCGCCGAGCGTAAAGCCGGTATGGGCTCCGTTCAGGATGCGTACTTTTCTCTTCTTGTAAGGACTCATATCCGGAACGACAAATACCTTGTCCGAGATTCCCGCTTTCTTGAAAGGAAGCCTGTCGTCAAGGCCTTCCGGACCTTCGATAACCCAGACGCCGAAGACTTCGCCCACGTCGATAAGCTGATCCGTGTAGCCGTTCTCTTCTTCCAGAGCCGCCACTTCCTTCGGATCGCGGATACGGCCGGGAACAATGCGGTCTACCAGGGATCCGCAGAAAATGCATTCCTCATTCACATACCTGCGGAAATCCTCTCCCAGCTCCCACTGGTCGATATACTGGTTGACGCACTTAAGCAGTTCTTTTCCGTTGTTGTCAATCAGCTCGCAGGCAAGAATCACGACTCCCTTTTTGCCTGCGTTGAAGCGGGTCAGCAGAACCTGCGTCAGCTTGGCGGGGAAGGAAGACGGCGGACAGTCGTCAGCCTTGCAGGACGGATCATACTGGATGCCTGCTTCCGTCGTATTGGAGACGATCACTTCCAGGTCATCGCTCTTCGCAAGCTCCATCAGCGCTTCATAATCTTCTTTCTCGTAGGGATTCAGGCAGCCTGCAACAGAAGAGATGACTCTCTTGCGGTCGACTTTTTCCCCGTTCTCGCTGCCGCGCAGATACAGGGTGTAGAGCCCTTCCTGCTGATTGATCAGTTTCGCAAGTCCCGGGGCGATCGGCTGGACAAGAACTTCCTTGCCGTTCCATACGCCCTTCTCATTGGCAAGATCAAACCAGTAATCCACGAACGCGCGGAGGAAATTGCCCTCTCCGAACTGCATGACTTTCACCGGCGCATCCTTCAGGATATATCCCTGATATCCCGAGTTCTCCAGCACCTGATAGTTTAACTGATCCATAATGTGCTCCTTTCCGCGGACCGCCGTCCGCTTCATCGCTGCTTCAGGAACGCCGCAGCCTTCCTGCCTGGGTACGCTTCTTTTATCTCAGCCCCGCTCCCTGTGTTACAGGGCTGCGGGACAGTTTCTCTTAATCTGAACGCTTTATATCACCCGGCCCGCCGCTCCGTCTTTCCGGGAGCAGAATCCCGCACGACAAGCCTGCCGCACAATATCTCATTCTCCGGAGCCGGGGCGCCTTCGATGGCCGCCATGATCCGGTCGATGGCTGCTTTCGCGCATTCCCGCGCAGGCTGGTAATAGGAAGTCAGCCTGGGAACAATCTTGCCCGCCAGGATACTGTCGTCATATCCGACCACCGCCAGATCCTCCGGCAGGCGGAGCCCTTCATCGTAAGCCGCCTGGTAGACACTGAGGGCAAGCATATCGTTCGTGGCGAAAACCGCTTCAGGCCTGTTCTTCTTTTTCAGGAGCGCTCCGATGGCATGGTGGGAATTCTCCAGGTCATCCGCGTCAAAAACAATAAGATCTTCATCCAGCTGCATGCCGTGCTGCGCAAACGCCCTCTTCATTCCTTCGTAGCGCTCCCGGTAGGAAGTATTCCGGAAAGACTGAAGGACCGCTCCGATCCGCCTGTATCCCTTGTCCAGAAGATACGAAACGCATTCAAAAGCGCCTCTCTCATTGTCGATCCTTATGCATCTGTCCGGATCGTCCTGAAAATAACGGTTCAGGTAAACATAGGGGATTCCCAGCTCCTTAAGCCGCATGATGTGATCATGCTCCGGCGTGCTGGGAGTCACGATCACCCCGTCGACCCTTCCCCTTGACAGCTCTTCTATAAAATTCTTTTCTCTCTCAAAGCTGTTGCCGGCGTCACACAGAAAAACCATATAGCCTTTCTGGCCTGCGTACTGTTCCACATATTTTTCCAGTCTGGGAAAATAAATATTCGTTACATCCGGCACAATCAGCGCCAGCGAGTTGGTCCGGCCGGTCTTCAGACTGACAGCCAGACGGTTCGGATGATATCCGATCTCCTCCACCACAGCCAGGATCTTTCTCCGGGTGTCCTCCCGGATATTGCCCTTGCCGGAAAGTGCTTTTGATACCGTACACACAGAATATCCGGAAACTTCTGCGACGTCCTTTATCGTAGGCATTCCGTGTCCCCTTCCGTACGCGCTTTTCCGGCGTAATCAGGAACGCTCCGGCGTTCCTGTGCCGGTGCTGTCAGTCCAGTAAACATGCTTTTAAAACCATCAGCCGGATTCAGCGCTCCGGCTGTTAACTTTTATACGGTTATTCACAGAACTGGCTCACGGTTTTTAAATCCCGAAATATCTCTTAGCGTTATAGAAGCTGATTCCTTCCACGATCTCCTTCAGGGATTCGTCGTCAGCCGGATATTCTCCGTTCTCCACGAGGTTCCCGATGAAATTGCAGGTAATTCTGCGGAAATACTCATGTCTGGGATAACTCAGGAAAGACCTGGAGTCAGTCAGCATCCCGATGAAATTGCCCAGGACGCTGAGGTTGGCAAGAGACTTCATATGGTCTTCCATTCCGCTCTTGGTATCGCAGAACCACCAGGCCGGTCCGTGCTGGATCTTTCCAGGAACCTCATCCGACTGGAAAAGGCCAAGGATGGTGTCAAGCATCATATTGTCCCCTCCGTTCAGGGAGAAGAGAACCGTCTTCGGAAGCTCACCGTTCTTGTCCAGTTCGCTCATGAAGGCGACCAGGGCCTTGCCGCTGTCTGTGATGGCGACGCAGTCAAATCCGGTATCCGGACCTTCCTTGCGGAACATGCGCTCATTGCCGTTGCGGAGGGCGCCGTAGTGAATCTCCATGACAATGCCAAGTCTGTGATAAGCTCTGCCAAGAGCCAGCATAACCTGCGTCTGGAATTTCTCCGCTTCTTCTGTCGTAATCGTTTCCCCGGCAAGTACTTTCTTCAGAGCCGCGTCTGCCTCCTCCATCGGAGCCGGGCGGAACATCATGTAATCAATCCCGTGGTCGGAAGCAACACAGCCATGGTCCCTGAAGAATTCAGCTCTCTGAACCAGTGCGTCACAGACCTCCTGCGTCGTGGTAAGCGCTTCTTTTCCAACGCTCTTTGCGAGCTTCAGCAGATAATCCGCGAAACCTTCCTTGGTGATATTGATCGCCTTGTCAGGCCGGTAACTGGGGCGGACGATGCAGGGCATCGTGTCATCCGCGGCAATCTTCTCATGCCATTCCAGAGTGTCAATCGGATCATCCGTGGTTCCGACATAGTAGACGTTGGACTTGCGGATAAATCCTCTTGCAGTGCATTCGGGATCATTCGCAAGCATGTCGTTGCACTTGTCGAAGATCTCCCGGGCGTTCCTGCGGTTCAGAGCTTCCTTGATCCCGAAGAATCTGTGCAGTTCCAGGTTGCACCAGTGATACATCGGATTGCCTATACACTTCTCAAGGGTGCATGCAAAATCATAAAACCGTTTAAAGTCGTCGTCGCGTCCGACAATTTCCTGCTCGGGAATCGCATTCGAACGCATCAGTCTCCATTTATAGTGGTCTCCGTAATAGCTTCCGTCCGGCTGTTCGCCTCCGAACCAGACATCGGAGATGTTCGAAAACCTTCTGTCCTCGTAGATCTCCTTTGGGCTCAGATGGCAGTGATAGTCAATCAGCGGCATCTTTTCAGAAAAATCATGATACAGATGACTGGCGGTCGCGGTTTCAAGCAGAAAATCCTGACCCATAAACTCTTTCATACGCAGCACCTCCATGGCTGAACAGTTCTTTTCCGGCTCTTAATCTGGTTAATTTGCCGTAAGCAGGAAAAAGTTAAACGTTTATCTAAGTCATATACTAGCATTTTCGCCGAAACCCGTCTACTGTGGCTTTTCCCCAAAGAATGCCGGGCACTTTTAGGCATTTTCCACAAAGGTATAGCTTTTCATGAATTCCGGTGTTAAAATCACCGTTGAAGACCGCCCGCGAAGGCGGCAGCAGAATACAGCATTTTCCGTATATGAAGGACTGCAGGCAATATGAAAAAAAATACTGAGATGAAAAATGCTTCTATGGCGGCGGACAGTCTGGATATGAAGCTGTACAGAGGCTTTGTGGGTTCGGCTTACGGCTTCAGCGGAACCATGCTGAAGACTTTTGCAATCATCATTATGGTGCTCGACCATACGGGCGCCGCTGTCGTCTATCCCATCCTGCGGCGCCTTTCCATAACCGCGAATCGTGAACTTTACGGACAGCTGAAATTACTTTACAGCCTGATGCGCGGGATCGGCAGGCTGGCTTTTCCGATCTTCTGCTTTTTCATTGTGGAGGGATTTTTCCATACAAAAAACAGGATGCTTTATGCGTACAGGCTGTTCCTTTTCGCCCTGCTCTCCGAGTTTCCTTTTGACTACTGCCTGAAACCCGGCTATATCTACTGGCAGAAACAGAATGTCTATTTTACGCTTCTGATCGGGCTTCTGGTTATCTGGATGATGGATCTTGTCAGACAGAGACCCTGCCTGCAGTACCTGTGCCTTGCCGCAGGGCTGATGTTATCCAGGGCAATGATGACAGATTATAATTACAAAGGTGTATTCCTGATCGCGGTTCTGTATCTTCTGCATGAGCACCGCTTCTATGAATGTGCCGGCGGGGCTGCCGCCATCGCCTGGGAGTCCTGGGCGCCGCTCTCATTTATCCTCTGTTTCTTCTACAACGGAAAACGCGGGCGGGGATTCAAATACCTCTTCTACTGTTTCTATCCGGGTCATCTGCTGATTCTCGGCACGATCCGGCACTATCTGATCCCCATGCTCCTGCCGCGCTAGGCCGGGGACTGTTCCTGGCGGAAACAGCGTGTGGCCGGAGCATTAACATGCAAAAAAGCCGGAGAATCTGTTATCCGCACAGACGCTCCGGCTCTATTTAATGATTCTGTTTTTTGAATTCTGAAAGATTCCGCACTCTTTTCAGGGAATGCGGATCCGGCAGTTTTCCTTCCGTCTATTTCTCTCTGACCTCTTTCCCGGACATATGCTCTATGCTGAGAACCAGCACGCAGGCATTCGGTCCGTTTTTTCTGAGATCTTCCTCCATGATTTCTGCCGAAGGCATATATTTCATGCCGAGAAGACGCAGAAGCCTCTTCTTCTCTTCCGGATCTTCCTCTTCCGCGATCCTTCCGAACAGGATCACGCTGGTGAAATGGTACCACCAGTCATTTTCTTCCCGGACCCCTTCGCTGAGCACACAGAAAGATACTTTGTCAGATCTGCGGACCGCGTCCAGTTTATGGCCGCTTTTCGCGCAGTGAAAGATGATCTTTCCGTCCTCATACACGAAATCCATCGGTACGCCGTAAGGATATCCGTCGTCGCCGGACACTGAGAGGATTCCTCTTTTCGCCGTCCGGAGAAGGCGGATGCACGCCTCTTCACTGACCTGCTGTTTCTTTCTTCTCATCTCGCGGAACATAAAGCCATCCCTTCTTCCTGCCGCGGCAAAGCGCAGACGCACGGCGTACAGATCAATTCCGGCAGCTGAAGCTGCCCTGCTGCCGGACGCAATTTTGCCGGGACGGAATTGATCAGCCCGGATATATGCAGCACATCTCCGATAAAAGAAATGCGCATTTTACGATAAAGAAATTCAGCGTTCCTTCATCATGCTCCGGTACAGCTCGCGCTCTCTCTTGAGCTCTGCCTGAAGCATCTCCCCGCTCCAGTAAAGATTGGTCTCCGTCTGGACAGCTTTCAGGTCGATCTGCAGGGGAATCCGCTTCATCCGGTCCAGAAAATCGTTAAAAAGCGCCTCCGTAAAGCCCGCCATCACGATCATCTCTTCATCGATTTCCTGCGGCCCTCTGATCTCCTTCATCCGGCCGGAGGCGCCCTGCGTAAGTTTCACAGGATTTACCAGCCCTGACAGCAGACCGACCGGAGCCCGTTCCATGCCCCTGTCCACAGCGGCCGCACGGATGCCCATGCTGACGCAGAGTGCTTTCAGCATGCGCATGCGCTCTTCACTCATATGGTAGATTAAAACAGTTGCGTCCGCCATCGCTCAGCTCCTTTGGAAATCTCAAAGCAGGCTTTTTAAAACCTTCAGGACAGCATCCTCCCGGACATCCCCGATGACATGGGCAGCGGCCTCCTTTACGGCCTGGCGCGCATTTCCCACGGCATAACTTTCAGCCGCCAGTCTCAGCATCCCGATATCATTTTCATTGTCGCCGAAAACCATAGTCTCCTCAGGCCTGATTCCCAGCTGTCTCTGGATGGCGGACAGGGAACTGCCCTTATCGGTCCCCTCAGGTACCACGTCCACCCACCGGCTGCCGGCCGCCATCACATTGGCCCTCCGGCCGAACCGTTCCCTCACCGGAGCGGCAGCCTGCGCCGCATCTCCCCCTGTATGGAGGGCAATCTTCAGAATGGGACCTTCAAGGGAAGCAAGATTTTCCGTATACAGTACATTCAGCCCGTAACCGCTCATCAGACGGTCCAGTGCCTCCCGGTCCGGCTCATCCGACCAGCTTTTGTCCGGCTGGTCGACCAGCACAATCCCCGGGTCAAGCGCATGAAACGCAGAAAGCAGTTCCGTGAACAGGCCCCGTTCCAGCTCCCTCAGATCCATCAGGGATCCCTGCCGGACCACACAGGTGCCGTTGCCGCAGAGGAAAATCAGCTCATCCCGGACCGGGGCGAGCAGCCGCTTCATGCTGTTGTAATGCCTGCCGCTGGCCGCGACGAAAAGGATTCCCTTTTCATGCAGCGCCCGGATCACGTCAAAATACTCCGGGTTCAGGAAGGAGGTACCCTCGGGTAGAAGGGTGTCGTCAAGGTCGGACGCAATCAGCCGTATCATACTCTCTCCTTCAGCCTGTCCTTCATGATCTCATGAAACTGGCCTCCGCAGCGCTCCATCTCCCCGAGAACAACGTCGATCTTATCCGCGTCCAGGAACCAGTTTTCCTTCGTGATTCCCTTTGTCTCAACCGGACAGACCAGCAGCCGCGTCTCAGGAAACTGCTGCTGATAGTACATCAGGCAGCGTCTGGCGTGGAACGCCTGGCAGACCAGAATCGCCTTCCCGGGAAGCGTGCCGCGCTCCTCAAGGACTTTCCTCGAACAGATCGCGTTTTCCCAGGTAAATGTCGCCTGATCCTCCTTCAGAATCGCACTGTCCGGAACGCCTTCGTCAAGAAGAATCTGCCGCAGGTATTCCCATTCCGTCCCATAGCGGCTGTCCTTTGTAAAACGGCCGGTCAGTTTGCTGAAGCGCCCGCTCGGCAGTACCCAGGGGGCAAAGCCTTCCCTGTAAAGCTCTGCAGCCCTGACGGCACTGTCGGGATAATCGCCCCCCGGTACAAAGATGACCTCCGCCTTCTCGGGGTTGTCAGAAACAAATATAAAATCTGAAATACAGTCAAAAAATGCCTTCATATATCCTGATTTATACGCACGATCCAAATCCGTTTCCGGCCGGAATCTTTGCCGCAGTATATGCAGTTACGCGAAACTCCTGCCTTCGGCGGCAGTGCAGCCGGTTTAGTTTCCCGACGGAAGTTTGAAGGAGGACTTGAGCGATACGATCCGGTTGAAGACCAGGTGGTCCTCCGTGGAGAGCTTAGAATCCACACAGAAGAATCCGGTTCTTACGAACTGGAAGGAATCCGGTGCCTTCGCCCCTTTAAGAGCCGGCTCCACATAGCACAGCGGCAGGTCGACAAGGGAATTCGGGTTCAGGTTCAGCGCGCCGGTATCCTTGTCATAGACGCCCTTTTCCTCATCCACCAGATTTTCAAACAGGCGGACCTCACAGGGGACAGCCGTCGCGGCGGCAACCCAGTGGATCGTGCCTCTGACCTTGCGTCCGTCCGGTGCGTTTCCGCCCCGTGTCTCCGGATCATAGGTACAGTGGACAAGCGTGACATTGCCCTCTTCATCCTTCTCGCAGGAGGTGCAGGTCACGAGGTAGGCGTTCATGAGGCGGACCTCATTGCCCGGATACAGGCGGCGGTACTTGCTGACCGGTACCTCCATGAAATCGTCCCTGTTGATATAGATCTCTCTCGAGAAAGGAACCTTTCTGCTCCCGAGCTCCGGATTTTCCAGATTGTTCTCGATTTCAAGCTCCTCTGTCTGCCCTTCCGGATAGTTGTCGATCACCAGCTTCAGCGGATCAAGAACCGCCATGACGCGGGCTCTCTTCAGCTTCAGGTCCTCGCGGAGGCAGTACTCCAGCATCGCGTAATCCGAAGAGGACTGCGCCTTGGAGATGCCGGACAGTTCCACAAACATACGGATCGCTTCGGGGGTATAGCCTCTGCGCCTCAGGCCGGAAATGGAAACAAGGCGCGGATCATCCCAGCCGTCCACAACGCCGTCCTCGACCAGCTTCTTGATATAACGTTTTCCCGTGACGACGTTGGTCAGGTACATCTTGGCAAATTCGATCTGCCTGGGCGGATGCGGATATTCCAGCTCCTTCACAACCCAGTCGTACAGCGGCCTGTGATCCTCGAACTCCAGCGTGCAGATCGAGTGGGATACGCCCTCGATCGCGTCTTCGATCGGATGCGCGAAATCGTACATGGGATAGATGCACCATTTGTCTCCGGTATTCTCATGCGGCACATGGGCGATACGGTAGATGACCGGATCACGCATATTCATATTGGAAGAAGCCATGTCGATCTTCGCGCGCAGAACCTTTGCGCCGTCCTCGTACAGGCCGTTCTTCATATTCTCAAAGAGTTCCAGGTTTTCCTCCACGGAACGGTTCCGGTAAGGACTGTCCTTGCCGGCTTCCGTCAGAGTCCCGCGGTACTCCCGGATCTGCTCGGCAGTCAGGTCGCAGACAAAAGCCTTGCCTTTGCGGATCAGCTTTACGGCCGCTTCATACATCTCATCAAAATAATCGGAGGCGAAGAAAAGGCGGTCCTCATAATCCGCGCCGAGCCATTTAACGTCATTCTTGATGGATTCGACAAATTCACTCTTTTCCTTGGTCGGGTTCGTGTCATCGAAACGCAGGTTGAACTTGCCGTGGTATTCCTGCGCCAGGCCGTAATTGAGCAGAATCGACTTCGCGTGTCCGATATGCAGATAACCGTTCGGCTCCGGCGGGAAACGGGTCATAACCTCCTCTGCCCTTCCCTCCTCGAGATCTCTGTCAATAATCTGTTCGATAAAATTCTTTCCCTGTGTTTCCATAACAATCTGTGCTCCTTATTTTCTGGTGTCTGAAAGAATCCGTTCTTCCTTTGCCCGGACGCCTTCGCATCCGCATTTTCCTCAGTTAAAATGAATGATATGGCGGATCAGCTTATATCCGCGCACCGTGGTCTTTTTTCCAAGATTGGTGGGAAGATTGGTCAGAA
The DNA here is from genome assembly GCA_902779575.1 of uncultured Lachnospiraceae bacterium. Classification (GTDB taxonomy): domain Bacteria; phylum Bacillota; class Clostridia; order Lachnospirales; family Lachnospiraceae; genus Porcincola. Next base: position 88,952 of record CACZBW010000001.1, on the reverse strand, counting down.
CTCCCAGCAGGGACATCCTGAGTCTGTAGTAGAGTTTGTAATCCCTTCTCTTCGCGTAGCTCCACAGCTCGCCTTTCTTCTCGTAATCTTCCGCGGTTCCCCCGACCAGAAGCATCACGGATGTAACCGTCATTATCTTGTTCAGGTAGATGAACATATATTTGCGCACATTCTTGTCCAGACCGCTCCAGTTCTGCGACGCAAACAGGTCGATCATGATCCTGTTCACCCGGATCTGCTGGTCGATCCTGCCGAGCATCACCTTTTCATTGACCGACTGGTCATCCCGGCCGATGGTATAATGATACAGGTTGACATCCATGTAATAGAACTTCTCACAGTGCGGCAGAGGCTGGAAGGCAAAGATATTGTCGACATAGAAAGTATGCTCCGGCAGCTTCATCCCGCACTTTCTCAGAACGTCTGTCCGGTAAATAATATTATGCATCAGGATATACTGGGTCTGCCTCATATGCCCCATATCATCCCAGGATATAATCCGGTTCTGCGGAAAAGCATGGCGGAACTGCATTACATTCTTATGAAAAACGCCCTCCCGGTCGTAGATAAAATTGGCCAGGAACATGTCCACCGGCGTCTCTCTCTCCTCCAGCAGCTTCAGCCTGCGGATAATCTTGATCAGCGCCCTCTCTTCCACCCAGTCGTCTGAATCCACGACCTTGAAATAAAGACCTTCCGCTTCGCTGAGTCCTGTATTGACGGCGCCGCCGTGTCCTTTATTCTCCTGATGAATCGCGCGGACTACGCCCGGATATTCGGCTTCATAGCGCCGGGCGATCTCAAGCGTGTTATCCTTCTGGGAACCGTCGTCCACCAGCAGGATCTCAATATCTTCACCGCCCGGAAGAAGCGATTTGATGCACTTTTCCATGTAAGCGGAAGAGTTATAGCAGGGTACCGCAACACTCAGTATTTTCATATCAGTCAACCTCTGTTTTCTCATTTTTATTTCGGCCGGAAATGCTTTCCTCCCGGTTCTTTCCGGATCCGGCCGGCCTGTTCAGGTCACTGGATTTCAGCCCGGCTGCCCCGTCCGTTCCTGCCGCGGACGGACCGGACGCAAAGACGTCGGAGCCGGTTCGCAGGCCGAGATAATCCATATAGTTCCGGAAGGCGGAAGGAACGGAATACCGTTCCCCGATCTCATCAGTCCCCGCCGCAAGGAAACGCTCTGCCGCAAACTGACCGGACTGCTGCGCTTCCTGCATATCCTCCACCAGCAGAAGATAGCCGCGCATATGCCACTCCACATGGGTAAAGACATGCTTCACTTCCGGAAGCGGACGGATCTGCAGGACTTTAAGTCCCAGGCTCCTGCAATAATCAAGGACCTGCTTCTCATCCGCCTTTCCTTCGAGATTCGGCAGCTCCCAGAGCCCGGCGAGAAGTCCCCTGTCGTCCCGCTTATGGATAAGGGTACTCACTGCGTCCCGTATAAGCAGTACTGTCCTGTCTTCCTTCCTGCGCGCCTTCTTTTCTCTGCGCGCCGGAATCCGCTCCCAGCTTCCTTCCGCGCAGGCCCTGCAGCAGGCTTTCAGCGGGCAGGAGGCGCAGTCCGGCTTCCCATTCGGAAGGCAGATCAGAGCGCCGAGCTCCATCATGGCCTGGTTGAACAGGCCGCTGTCCACGCCGCTGTCCCGGATCAGACCGGTAAGCTGTTCTTCCCAGAAGCGTTTTACCCGCGGATCGTCTATAACCTCCCCGGAACCGGTCAGCCTTGATACGACCCGGAGTACATTCCCGTCCACGGCGCTCACGGAAACTCCGAAAGCGATGGACGCAACGGCGCCGGCCGTATAGGAGCCGATCCCCGGCAGAGACAGCAGGGCTTCATAATCCCCCGGTATCTCGCCGCCGAAGGATCGGACGATCTCCTGCGCCGCCTTTTTCAGATTCCGTGCGCGGCTGTAATAGCCGAGCCCTTCCCAGAGCTTGAAAAGCTCTTCCTCGGGGCAGTCCGCGAGCGCCTTCACGTCAGGAAGCGCCTCCGTAAAACGCCTGAAATAAGGCTTTACCGCCTCCACTCTGGTCTGCTGGAGCATAATCTCCGAAATCCAGACATAATAAGGCAGCGGATCAGACCTCCAGGGAAGGTCCCTCGCGAATGCGCGAAACCATTCCGTAAGAGGAGGCACAATCCGCTGCAGATTTTCAATTGCCATCATCTTATCATAGTTCCTGTTATTTTGAAAGTTTAAACTTATTGTGCTTTCCTGGCCCGCTGTCCCTGCTTTCCGCTCATCGGGCTTCCCATCTGTTCCGCGCGGGCTTTCCCGCCTGAAAGAGACAGCTTACGCGGCGGAACGCCCTTCCGGCCGTGCGGCGGCTGAATCAGTGAAGAACCATATTCCGGACGGATTCGCCTTCCACCAGTTCCCCCGGAACGACAATCTTCTCGATCAGGGTTGTCTTCGGACTCTCGATCAGGGAGATCAGAGAATCGGCCGCCCTTACCCCTATCGTCTGTGAGTCCTGCCTGAGCGTCGTCAGTTTCGGCGACAGGAAACGGGAAATCTCAATTCCGTCAAAACCGGCTACTGAGATATCTTCCGGGATTCTTAGTCCTGCTTCCCGGATTTCATTGATTCCCCCGACCGCGGAAAAATCATCCGGAAACAGAATGCAGTCAGGCCGGTCTTTCAGATTCAGAAGCTCCCGCGTGCGCTGCGCTGTCAGAGCGACGTCACGGTATCTTGACGGGAGGATATAATTATCCGGCACCTTGATCATATAACTGTCCATCGTCCGGTAGAAAACAGAAAGCCTGTCCCTTGTGACGGATGTATTGTCACCGTGGATATAGGCGATCTTCCTGTGTCCCATCCGGCATACATACTCCGCCAGCGCTTTCATGCCGTTCATATTGTCTGATACGACCGCGATTCTTCCGTCAAACACATAGTCGATCGTGACGACAGGGAGACTGGACCTTACAAGCTCCGTCACCTCCGGCGTATCAAAATCAATATTCGCGATCACCACGCCGTCCAGGCCCCGGTAGCGGCAGTGCTCATAATACGTCATCTTCCGGTTCGCGACCGTACTGTTCATGGTCGTGAAGGTAATATCGTAGCCCTTCTCTTCCGCCGTTACCTTGAAGCTTTCAATAATTGCGGCGAAATAATCGTGGGTCAGTCCGCTGTGGAGATTATCAGAGAAGAGAATCCCCAGGTTATAGGTCCTGTTCGTTTTCAGAGCCCTGGCGGAGGAATTCGGAAAGTAGCCCATCTCTTTCGCAGCCTGGAGGATCTCCTCGCGCTTCTCTTTTCCGATATCACTGTAACCGTTCAGGGCTTTGCTGACGGTCGCGACCGAAACCTGGCATTTTCTTGCAATATCCTTCATAGAAACCATAACCGGCATCCTCCCAGAAAAAAACACAGCCCGCCGGATACCGCACAGTGATGTCCGGATCAGCCTCTTCGATTCTGCTTTTGACCTATCGGGTTTAAGAAATCGTTTTCGTTTCGCTATTATAGCTCTTTTCAGAAATTCACGCAACTGATCTGACGCTATTTTCGTAACAGTCAAAGTATTTTCACGTTTTTTACAGTATTGGATGCCATTTTTTGTTTAATATGCACATATTTGAAAAATGAATCTCGTATTGATTTTAGTATTTGAATGGATTATACTGCAATCAAATCACTACTTAATCGTTTTCCCAACTTTTCACACGGTCAGACTGCCTGGCAGCCTGTATTCTTTCACAAAGGAGACTGCAGTATGAAATTCGGCTACTATGATGACAATGCGCGGGAATATGTCATCACCACTCCCAGAACCCCTCTCCCGTGGATCAACTATCTGGGCTGTAATGATTTCTTTTCGATCGTATCCAATACATGCGGCGGCTACAGCTTCTACAAGGACGCGAAGATGCTCCGCATTACGCGCTACCGCTATAACAGCGTCCCCTATGATTCCACCGGCAAATACTACTATATCAGTGATGCCGGCACTGTCTGGAATCCCGGCTGGCAGCCGACACAGACAGAACTTGATTCCTATGAGTGCCATCACGGAATCGGCTATACCAGGTTCCTGTCCTCCAAAAACGGACTGCACGCGGATCTGCTCAATTTCGTTCCGCTCACGGACACCTGCGAAATCAACTGCCTGAAACTGAAAAACGAGTCCGGCCAGGTGAAGAACTTCAAGCTGTATTCCTACGTGGAATTCTGTCTCTGGAACGCCCTGGACGATATGACCAATTATCAGCGGAACCTCTCCACAGGTGAAGTCGAAGTCATCGGTTCCACCATCTATCATAAAACCGAGTACAGAGAGCGCAGAAATCATTATTCCTTCTTCTCCGTAAACGAACAGCCGGCTGCTTTTGACACCAGCCGCGACGCATTTATCGGAACCTACAATCCGGCTTCCTCACCGAAAGCGGTTCTGGAAGGCGGCTGCACCAATTCTGTAGCCAGCGGATGGTACCCGATCGCGTCCCACCAGCTGAACGTCAGCCTGGAGCCGGGCGCTGAGAAGACTTTCGTCTTTGTTCTCGGCTACGCGGAAAACCCGAAGGACCAGAAATGGGAGTCCGCGGGCGTCATCAACAAAAAGCCCGCTCTCGCAATCCTGAACAGATACCGTACGGAGGAAGATGTCGAGAAAGCCTTCTGCGAGCTGAATGACTACTGGAAGGATCTTCTGTCCCGCTATACGGTTAAGAGCGGCGACGAAAAGGTCAACCGCATGGTCAATATCTGGAACCAGTATCAGTGCATGGTCACCTTCAATATGTCCCGTTCGACCAGCTATTATGAATCCGGAATCGGCCGAGGCATGGGCTTCCGTGATTCCTGCCAGGACCTTCTGGGCTTTGTCCATCTGATCCCGGAAAAGGCCAGGGAGCGCATTATCGACATCGCCTCCACCCAGTTCGCGGACGGTTCCGCCTATCACCAGTACCAGCCGCTGACCAAGAGGGGCAACGCGGACATCGGTTCCGGCTTCAATGACGATCCGCTCTGGCTGATCGCCGGAACCAGCGCCTACATCCGTGAGACCGGAGACTTCAGCATTCTGGATGAGCCGGTACCCTTTGACAACGATGAATCCACCTGTGTCCCCCTCTTTGAGCATCTGACCAGGTCCTTTGACTATATCGTCAGCCACAAAGGCCCGCACGGCCTGCCTCAGATCGGGCGCGCAGACTGGAACGACTGCCTGAACCTCAACTGCTTCTCCGATACGCCCGGCGAATCCTTCCAGACAACCGGCCCCTCCGAAGGTCCCGTTGCCGAGTCGGTCTTCATCGCAGGGATGTTCGTCCGTTACGGAGAAGAATACCGGAAGATGTGCCTGATGAGAGGCCTTGAAGAAAAAGCCGCCCAGGCCGAGTCCGAAATTAAGGCGATGTATGACGCGGCCCTGACCGCAGGCTGGGACGGCGAATGGTTTGTCCGCGCCTATGACGCGAACGGGGACAAGGTCGGATCAAAAGACTGCGAAGAAGGAAAGATCTTCATCGAGCCGCAGGGCTTCTGTGTCCTTGCCGGCATCGGCGTTGAGGAAGGGAAGGCGCAGAAAGCGCTTGCTTCTGTCGAGAAATATCTGGATACGAAGTACGGCATCATGATCCTTCAGCCGTCCTATACCAGATACTACCTGAACCTGGGCGAGATCTCCTCCTATCCGCCGGGATACAAAGAGAACGGCGGTATCTTCTGCCACAACAATCCCTGGGTATCAATCGCGGAAACTGTCGTCGGACACGGCGGAAGAGCATTTGATATCTACCGCAAGACCTGCCCGGCCTACATCGAGGATATCTCCGAGATCCACTGCACCGAACCTTATGTATACAGCCAGATGGTCGCCGGAAAAGATGCCCGCTATTTCGGACAGGGCAAGAACAGCTGGCTGACCGGAACCGCGGCCTGGACCTTTGTCAATATTTCCCAGTTCATTCTGGGTATCCGTCCCGAATATACCGGCCTGAGCGTCAATCCCTGCGTCCCGAAGGACTTCGGCGGATTTACCGTAGACCGCCTCTTCCGCGGCGCTGTCTACCATATCACGGTTGAAAATCCGGACCATGTGGAAAAGGGCATCCGGGAACTGATCGTAGACGGAAAGAAGATCGAAGGTACCATCGTCCCCTTCGAAAAGGGAAAGAAAGAATACAATGTAACTGCTGTGATGGGATAAACAGTTTCAGCTCATGCAGGCAGGCAATGGCCCGCCTGCGGAAAACGGCCTCCGGCGGATTTTATTCCGCCGGAGGCCGTTTTCTGCAGCAGTATCTCCGCCAGGGCGAATGATACAGCTGTGGATCCTTCCTCTTTGTTTTCTTATTGTCTGCAGCCTTTCCTGAATTCTTCCGCGAGAAACTTCATCTCTTCCGCGCTTCCGCGCACCGCGTCTGTCACGAACGTTCCGGACAGGATCCGGGCCAGCTCCTCTGTCTGTTCCTTCCCGTTCAGCCTGCGCACGCCGGTATGCGTCATACCGTCCTCGACATATTTCTCAATCAGGAAATGATGCTCCGCCATGGCGGCAATCTGGGCCAGATGCGTGATCGCGATCACCTGGCAGTTCGCCGAAAGCTGGGCCATCTTTTCCGCGACTTTCTGAGCGGTCCTTCCGCTTATTCCGGTATCAATCTCATCGAAAATCAGGGCTTCAATCCCGTCTTTTTCAGCCATCACTGTTTTGATGGCCAGCATGATGCGGGAGAGCTCGCCGCCGGAGGCGACATTCTGAAGCGGCCTTACCGGCATCCCGGGATTCGTGGAGATGAGAAAAATCGCTTCGTCCGCTCCGTTAGCCGTGGGGACATCCAGTTCTTTCAGACTGATTTCAAATTTCACATCCAGGAAATTCAGTTCCCTGAGAGACTGTGTGATCCGCTCCGTGAGTTCCGCAGCCGATTCCTTCCGGATCCGGGAAATCTTTGAGCAGGCTTCTTTCAGCAGGGAAAGACTTTTTTCCTTTTTCTTCTTCAGGCCTTCCACATAGGCGTCATAGTTTTCGAGCCGGTCCAGTTCCTTCTGCTGCCGGCTGCGATAGACAAAGATATCTGATATTTCCCTGCCGTATTTGGCTTTCAGGCGGTTGATCAGATCGAGCCTTGCGCTGATCTCGTTCATCTCCTTCTCATCATAAAGGAAATTGTCGATATAATCCGCCAGCGACCTCGAAAAATCATTCATCAGGTCTTCGATCTGGGACATCTCATCCGACAGCCCCTGAAGATCCCCGTCCAGTGAAGCGACTGTAGCAAGGGCCCTGGAAGCTCTCGAAAGCTTTGCCATCGCTCCGTCGTCCCCGTCTGTCAGGCTTTCCGCTTCCGCGAGGCTCTCCTGAATCTTCAGGGCATGGGACAGAATCCGGAAGCGGTTCTCCAGTTCCTCATCTTCTCCCTCCCTGAGCTGCGCCTCATCGATCTCATTCAGTTCATAGGAGAGAAAATCGATCTGTTTCAGCCGTTCCTTCTCATCGGACATGGCCTGCTCCAGTTCTCTCTGCGACTCTGACCAGGTCTTATAAGCCTCCGCACACTGCTTTTTCGGTTCCGCGATTCTGTCTGCAGCGTAATCATCCACCAGAGCCAGGTGATAACGGGGATAGAGAAGGGACTGATGTTCATGCTGGCCATACAGATCAATCAGGAGGGCCGCAATCTCCCTGACTGTTCCGACGGGCACCGTCTCGCCGTTGACGCGGCTGATGCTGCGTCCCCGCTGATAGCGTCTGCTGATGATCACCTCTTTATCCATACAGGGCAGTCCTGCCTCTTCAAGCTTCTCCCTGACTTTCCCTGATGCTGTCTCAAAGATAAGTTCAACCAGGGCGTAATCTTTATCCTCCTGCAGATAATCACGGAAAGACTGGAGACCCAGCGCGACGTTGATCGACCCGATCACGATCGATTTTCCGGCGCCGGTTTCCCCGGAGAGGATATTCAGGCCTTCTTCCAGTTCCAGTTCTTCCTCCTCGATCAGAGCCATATTCTTTACATGAAGACTTCTAAGCATAACCCTTTACCTGTACTCTCTTCTTCCGCCGGAAAATGCCTCTTTACCGGCTGAATTTCCCTTTAAAAAGGCAGCCGGCTGTGACAAGCCGGCCGCCTCTTATAATTCCAGTCATTATTTGGAGACCACCCTCCGGATATTCTCCATCACAGCCGGAGCATCCTCCAGCTTATGTACGGCACAGAAGATCGTGTCATCGCCTGCGATGCAGCCGGCAACTTCCGACCAGTTCATGGCATCAAGCGCTGCCGCCACAGCCATGGCCATACCGGATACCGTCCGTATGACCAGCAGATTTCCTGCAACGTCCACCGTCAGGAAACCATCCTGCAGAACTCTCAGATACTTCTCATTCATTCCGGCCGGACCGGACTGCATGACCGCGTATTTCTGCCTGCCGCTGCTGACGGAAATCTTTGTAAGCTTCAGTTCCCTGATGTCCCGCGAAATCGTCGCCTGCGTTACGCGAAACCCCTCCTCCTTCAGGTACTTTGCCAGTTCTTCCTGTGTCTCAATATCATACCGGTTAATCAGATCGATAATCTTGGCATGTCTACCAATCTTCATCTTGTCTTCCCTCTTTCGGATCTGAATTTACATCTGGTTCCGGGATTTTGACGGGTAATGTTTCTGACTCATCCTGGATCAGAATTTGCTTTCACAACAGTATTCTGCCGCCGAAAAAATCCCTCCAAATTCATCCCGGCCGCGTATTCCCATATCATCAGGTTACTTGAGCTTCTCCCTCAGAATTTCAACAAAACTGGTGTGTTTAATCTTTACCAGTCGGGTCTTCTGTTCTGTTTTCATAATCCGGATGCGGCTTCCGTAATCCAGTGATATGGATGTATCTCCGTCAAAGACCACAGCGGCTCCGTCTTCAGCCGGAACGGAATTCTCCGCAACCTCTACGGTAACGGCAACATGGTCGGGAAGAATAACCGGTCTGGAAGCGAGCGTATGCGGAGCAAGCGCCGTCAGAAGAATCAGGGAGGCATCCGGTGCCACAATCGGGCCGCCGGCTGAAAGACTGTAGCCTGTTGAACCCGTCGGCGTAGAGACGATGATCCCGTCCGCACGGTAAGAACACAAAAAAACATCGTCAACGAATATGTGAAAGTCAACAACCCGAAGTCTCCCTCTGCGGGTAATCACAATATCGTTGAGTGCGATATCGGTCATCAGGATCCGGTCCCTGTAACTGACCGTTCCTCCGATCATCATCCGTTCCTCTATCGAATAATCTCCTGCTATTAACTTATCCAGCGCCATCTGGATATTCTGACAGTCTATCTCGGCAAGGTATCCCAGCGTCCCCAGATTAATCCCCAGAAGCGGGAGACCTGTGTCCAGCAGATCTCTGGACGCCTGCAGAAGCGTCCCGTCCCCGCCCAGGACCAGAACACACTCCACACCATCCGGAATCGATGCGGCATCCGTATATTTATAGCCTGTTCCGGAAGAAGCGATGTTACATTCTTGACAATAACATATTTTCCCTTTTTCTTCCAGATACTTTTGTATAAATTCTGTCGTTTTTGCATTTGCATCCTTCTGAGGATTCGTTATTACATAGAATTTTTCCACCTTCTGTCACGCTGCCTCCCATGCAGTCAGGCCATACGGAACCGTTTTTTCTGTCGGAACCGCTTCCATTCCGTTTTTTCTGTCAGGATTGTCATCCGCCTTCTTCGGGGTCCTCTTCCGCAGAATCCCTGTCCAGTTTCGCATGCGCCTGCGCGACTGTATCCTTTATACAGTTTTCAGCGTCAAAAGAAGACGCCGCCCCTTTTTCACAGGACAGATAGAGCAGGTATTCAATATTCCCTTCAGGACCCCTGACAGGGGAATAGGTCAGTCCGAGAACCGTCAGCCCGAGCGTCGGCACGAAGCTGCATACGCCCCGGATCACATCCTCATGGACGGAAGGGTCACGCACGACGCCTTTCTTTCCAACCAGTTCCCTGCCGGCCTCAAACTGCGGTTTGATCAGCGCTGCGATCTGCCCGTCCTCCTTCAGTGCCGAAGCGACCGGTCCGAGGATCAGCTTCAGGGAAATAAATGAAACGTCGATGGACGCAAAAGAAGGTCTTTCCGGAAGATCTTCCGGTTTAAGGTAGCGGACATTAAAGCGCTCCATACAGACGACCCGGTCGTCGTTGCGCAGTTTCCAGTGAAGCTGGCCGTGTCCGACGTCGATCGCATAGACCCTGGCCGCCCCGTTCTGAAGCATGCAGTCCGTAAAGCCCCCGGTTGAGGCACCGATATCCATGCAGACCTTTCCCTCCAGACTGATGGGAAATGTCTGCAGCGCCTTTTCCAGTTTCAGGCCGCCCCTGCTTACATATTTCAGGGTCTGGCCCCGCACTTCAATCGGGGAATAAATGTCAAATTTCATCCCCGCCTTGTCTTCCTTCTGACCGTTCACATATACCTGGCCGGCCATAATGATCGCTTTTGCCTTCTCCCGCGAAGGGGCATAGCCGCCCTGCACCAGGAGCACATCCAGTCTCTCTTTCATTCCATCCTGCCCACTGCGCAATTCAATCCTTCTGAATACTATATGATCTGCCGCCCTCACATCCCGATATAAGCCGCCGCAATTCTCCGGAAAACAGTTTCTTCGTCGATACCCGTTTCCTGCCGGAGGACACTGACGGATCCGTGTTCGATATATTCATCCGGAATCGCGGCCCGGATCAGTTTCACGTTCTTCCCCGTATCATTCAGGTAGGCAAGAATATGCTCTCCCAGGCCCCCGCTGTCCACATTCTCCTCCATCGATACCAGGAGCCTGTGCTCATCCGCCGCTCTGCCGAGGGTCTCCTCATCGAGCGGTTTGATAAAGCGGCAGTTGATCAGGGAACAGCTGTAACCGCAGTCGCGGAGTCTTTCCCTGACCTTCAGGGCGGTTCCGACCATGGAACCTGCGGCAAGCAGACAGATCTCCCTTTCGTCATAGATGATCTCCCATCTGCCTTTCTCCACCGGAGCCCTGTGATCCTCCAGAAAATCCGAAGCGGTTCCGCGCGGATAACGGATCGCGACCGGCCCTTCGGCGTGCGTGATCGCCCATTTCAGCATGTCGGCAAGCTCCCATTTGTTTTTGGGCGCCATGATCGTCATATTCGGGATCAGGCTGAGATAGGACAGGTCAAAGATTCCCTGATGGGTCTCCCCGTCCGCCCCGACCAGTCCTCCGCGGTCGATCGCGAATACGACGTGCAGGTTCTGAAGACATACGTCATGTATAATCTGGTCAAAAGCCCGCTGCAGGAAAGAAGAATAGACGGCAACCACCGGAACCATGCCTCCCACGGCCAGGCCGGCGGCAAATGTAACCGCGTGCTGCTCCGCGATTCCCACATCGAAAAAGCGGTCCGGATACATGCCCCCGAAACGCTTCAGCCCGGTCCCGTCCGGCATGGCGGCTGTGATGGCGCAGAGTTTGGGAACCCGCTTCCCCATCTTGCACATGACCGTCGAAAAGATATCCGTCCAGTCTGATTTCACCTTTCTGTTTTTCGGAAGGCCGGTACTGATCTCAAAGGGACCGGTGCCGTGGAATCTCGCGGGCATGCGCTCCGCGGGCGGATATCCTTTCCCTTTCGTCGTCAGGACATGGACAACCACGGCTCCCTGCACCTTCCGGGCATGCTGGAGGACCTGCACCATCTGGTCAATGTTGCTTCCGTCCACAGGACCGAAATAGGTGATCCCCAGCTGTTCGAAGAAGGACCCCGGCATGAGAATCGTCTTGAGATTGTTCTTCGTATGCCGGATCCGGCCGATCGCCCACTCACCGGCAATCGGGATCTGGCGCAGGGTGTCCTCCGTCGCTTTCTTCAATCCTGTATAGGCGTCATTGGTTCTGAGACCGGAGAGATAGGAGGCGAAACCGCCCACATTCTCCGCGATCGACATGCCGTTGTCATTCAGTACAATGATAAAATTCGTCTTCATGCGCGAAGCGTTGTTCAGCGCCTCATAGACCATGCCGCCGGTAAAGGAACCGTCCCCGATGATGGAGACGACATGATAGTGTTCCCCCGCAAGATCCCTTGCGCTTGCGATGCCGAGTCCCGCGGACACGGAAGTGGAACTGTGTCCCGTATCGAAAGCGTCGCAGGCACTTTCGCTGCGTTTCGGAAAGCCGCTCATGCCTCCCAGCTTCCTCAGGTCGTCAAAGCCTTCCCTTCGTCCGGTCAGCAGCTTATGCGTATAAGCCTGATGACCGACGTCCCAGATCAGCTTGTCCTCCGGCAGAGTAAAAACCAGATGCAGGGCCATCGTCAGTTCCACCACGCCGAGGTTGGACGCCAGATGACCGCCTGTTTCGGACAGCTTGCCGATCAGGAAGGACCGGATCTCCTCCGCAAGCTCCTGAAGCTGGTCATGAGGGATCTCCTTTATATCATTTTCCTTATTGATCCTGTCAAGAATCATATCTCCCTCCTGTCAGCCCTGTTAAGCGCTCCGGCGAAATCTCTTATTTTGTCCGCTTTATCAGCTGCTTCAGCAATTCTCTCAGGAAGGGATGCTGTGCGCTCAGGGTATCGAATGAGTCGATCGCGCGTCCGGAGAGGAGCTCCACCTGTCTTTCCGCTTCCTTAAGGCCATGCAGGGTCACATAGGTCGTCTTGTGGTTCTTTTCATCCGAACCCACCGGTTTCCCCAGCTCTCCCGTCGTGCTGACCTGATCCAGGATATCGTCCCGGATCTGGAAGGCGACGCCCACATCCGTGCCGATCGCCTCCAGTTTTGCCACGTCTTCTTCCGGCGCTCCGGCAAGAATGGCGCCGATCATAAGAGACGCCTCGATCAGGGCTCCGGTTTTATAACGGTAAATGAAATCCAGCTGCCCTTCGCTCAGCGCCCTGCCGTCATATTCCACATCGCAGGACTGTCCGCCGATCATGCCGTCCATCCCGCTTTTCAGGGCAAGAATCCTGAGTGCGCGCGCAATACGGAGCCCCGTCTCAGCGCCGCAGCAAACAGCTCTCTTCTCCCTGTCTCCCCGGGTGTCCTCAAGACTGCCGCTCATGCTGAAAGCGGAAGCGGCAGCGGCATAACCGCTGCTTAGGAGAGCGTCTCCCGCAAGAATCGCGATCGCCTCCCCGTACATGATGTGGGTCGTCTTCATTCCCCTGCGATATTCATCATTGTCCATGGCAGGCAGGTCATCGTGGATCAGCGAGTGGGTGTGGATCATCTCCATCCCCGCCATAAAGGGTTCCGCCAGCCTGCCCTGTCCGCCGAACATCTCGTAAGTACACTCAATCATCAGAGGCCGCAGGCGTTTCCCGCCTGCCAGCATACTGTAATTCACAGCTTCAAAAAGAGTCTTCTGAAAACCCTCTTCCGCGGGCAGATAGGATCGTATCACTTCATTGACATGATCTCTGCGCCTGTTGAGTTCCCGCTCAAAATCCATCTTCTCCACTGCCCCTGTTCTCCTTTGCATAAGACCATTTACCGGAAATCTTCTGTGCTCCCGTCTTCGCTGATCATCTGCACCTGCTTCTCAACCATGTCGATTTTTCCGTCCGCCATTTTCAGAAGCCCGCTTCCCTCCCGGTAGAGGGAAAAAGAATCTTCAAGCGAAGTTTTCGGATCCTCAAGCGCTTTCGTTATCTCGTCCAGGCGGGCAAAGGCCGCCTCCAGAGTCATCTCCTTTAATTCTTCAGACATCTCTTCCACCTCCTCCGGCATCTGGGGCTGACTTCGGGCAGATCTCTTCCGCGACCGTCCGCACGCTCCCGTCCTTCATAAAGAGCAGAATGCGCTCCCCTTCCGCAATCTGCGCGGCGGAACGAAGCGCTTTCCCCTGCTGATCCTGCGCGTAAACATACCCCCGGTCCAGCATGGCTTCCGGAGACAGTGCGGCGAGCCTGCTTTCTGCAAGCTCCAGACGATGCTTCTCAGTCCGGATCCGCTGCGCCATATCCCTGCTGAGACGCTCTTTCAGCTGCTCTGTCCGGGTCCTGTTCTCTTTCCGTTTATCTGTGACCAGACGTTCCAGCTGCTGTCTCAGCCCGTCCGCCCTGTGCCGTTCTTCCTTCACGCGGGAGGAAACCAGCATCGCGATCCGCTCCTGCAGATGCGCAAGACGCTGTCTTGCATCCCTCAGACGTCCCTCCGGACCGTTCAGGCGGAGCTTCAGGCGGAACTGGTCCGCCTTCTGCCGCTCATAATCCGCCCGCTGTTTCATCAGCATGGCAAGGCGGATCCGGCTCTGCCGGAGGCTCATCTGCACCTGGACCATATCATCCACTGCCAGTTCCGCCGCTGCAGAAGGGGTCGGGGCCCGGAGATCCGCGGCAAAATCCGCGATCGTCGTATCGGTCTCATGCCCGACCGCGGAAATCAGGGGCGTACGGCAGTTAAAGATCGCCCTTGCCACAATCTCCTCGTTGAAAGCCCAGAGATCTTCGATGGAACCGCCGCCGCGGCCCGCGATAATCGTATCCACACCGATCCTGTCCAGAGTCCGGATCCCGAGCGCGATGCTTTCCGCCGCCCCGTCTCCCTGGACCAGGGCCGGATAAAGAATAATCTGTATGCCCGGATTGCGCCTTTTCGATACCGTGATAATATCCCGCACCGCCGCGCCGGTCGGAGCCGTGACAACGCCCAGCCTTGTGATATAACGCGGAATCGGCTGTTTATATTCCTCCGCGAACATTCCCATCTCGGAGAGTTTTCTTTTCAATGCCTCATAGCGCTCATAGAGCGCGCCGATTCCGTCAGGCCGGGCTGCGGTGCAGTAAAGCTGGTAGCTGCCGTCCCTCTCATAAACGCTGACGCTTCCGCAGGCGATGATCCGCATGCCGTCTTCCATACGGAAGCTTAAGTTCCTGCGGTACGAAGCGAACATCACGCAGCGGATCTGGCTGCCCTCCTCTTTCAGGGAAAAATAGATGTGCCCCGAAGCATGGTATTTGCAGTTGGAGATCTCCCCTCTGATATAGACTTTCCGAAGCAGCAGGTCCGTGCTGAACAGCTGTTTGATATAGGAATTGACCTGGGAGACGGTATAGACCGAACTCATGCTTTTGAGCGCAGGCGTTCCATCTTGGCAAGAATTCCGTTCACGAAGGAGGAAGAATCATCCCCTCCGAATTTTCTTGCGAGAAGAACCGCCTCATTGATTGCCACACCGGTCGGAATATTGTCATCCCGGAGCATTTCAAAAACCGCCAGGCGCAGAATCGCAAGATCCGCCCTCGACATGCGCTCCGTCTTCCATCCGGTGGATGTCCGGTTGATCGTTTCATCGATTTCCGGAATCGCCTCAGCGATCCTTAAGACCCGCTGGGTTATCTCATCCGTCTCTTCTCCGGTGACATCCTCGGGCGGGTAGTCCATCTCATCCCCGCCGGCGTGGGTAAAATACAGCCGGATCTGTTCTCTGGCCTCTTCCGGATTCTTTGCGTAAAAATCATAGGCAAACAGAATGCGGAAAACATGTTCTCTGAGTTCTCTTCTTGTCATAAATATTCCCTCCCGGAATGCATGCCGTACCTGCATTCTGATCCGGTAAACAGAACGTCTGATTGAAAAAACGGCTGCCGCAAGATCCCTGTACATCCACTGCCGGATTTAAAGCATCTATGCGACAGCCCTGCTCTGTCCTGCATAAATCAGTTGAAAAGCTGCGAATCACCCGTCATTTATCGGAATCCCCTGCCTGGGACCTGTCCATGACGACGCTGGCGACCTTGATGTTGATCTCCGCGACATTCAGTCCTGTCATGGTCTCAATCGCGGTCTTGACGCGTCCCTGCACCTTGGCGCTGGTCTCCGGAACATTGTAGCCGTAACGGATGTTAACCGCCATATTGACATGAACCTCACCGTCCTCGACGGTGAGATGAACGCCTTTTCCAAGACTCTTGATACCAACCCTTCCGATTACGTCTCTCGTCGCGTTTCCGGCCAGGGAAGCCACTCCCTTGACATCTGACGCTGCCAGCCCGGCGATAATGGCTACCACATCGTCAGCGATCCTGACCTCGCCGATCCCGCCGTCCATGGCGATCGTATTCATATGAGCAGTTTCATTGGCCATAATAAAACCTCCCTGTCGTAGCTTATCTCAAGGAAATGATCCGGCATATGCCTGCCGGATATTTCCGCCTGAATTCTTATTCTTATAAAATATCTGTGCCTCCGGCAGGCGGACCTGCCCCGGCTCAGGATTTTCTGACCCTTACACCATCTTATAACAGAAAAGCCGACATTGCAAGCAGTCAGCTTCCTGCAGTCCTGTCAGCGGGCAAATTCTGAAAGCCTGAGCTTCGGATTGCGCTCCTCCACCATGCCTACCGACCAGCTGTTCACGAAAAGAAGCAGCGGTCTGCGCTTCATATCCACGATCCGTTTCATATCGCTTGTTCCGCTGATCGATTCCGGGCTGACTTCTCCGGGATTCTCAATCCAGCGGATATATTCGTATGGAAGGCTTTCCATACGGATATCCACATTGTATTCATTTTCCAGACGGAACTTCAGAACATCAAACTGGAGGACGCCGACCACTCCCACGATGGTCTCCTCCATGCTGCCGCCCGGCTCCATAAAGATCTGGATCGCGCCTTCCTGGGCGATCTGCTGCATACCCTTGACAAACTGCTTTCTTTTCATGGAATCCAGCGGTTTTACCCTGGAGAAATGTTCGGGCGCGAAGGTCGGAATTCCTTCATAGGCGAACTTTCTTCCGGGCATGCAGACCGTGTCTCCGATGGAGAACATACCCGGGTCGAACACGCCGATGATATCGCCTGCATAGGCTTCATCCACTACATGTCTTGCCTGCGCCATCATCTGCTGGGGCTGGGAAAGCCTCATCCGCCGGTTCCCCTGCACATGATATACTTCCTTATCCGCATCGAATTTGCCTGAACAGATCCGCATGAATGCGATCCTGTCCCGGTGCATCTTATTCATATTCGCCTGGATCTTGAAGACAAAAGCGGAAAACGGTTCTTCCACGGGATCGATCCGTCCCGAATCCGCCGTCCTTGCAAGAGGAGGCATAGTCATCTGAAGGAAATAGTTCAGGAAGATCTCCACGCCGAAATTCGTCAGCGCCGAGCCGAAAAATACAGGGCTCAGTTCTCCGTTTGTAACCCGCTCCTGATCAAACTCCGCGCTTGCGCCGTCCAGAAGTTCGATCTCGTTGAGGAGGGTCTCTTTTGCATCCTCCCCGATGAAATCCGCCAGTTTCGGATCATCCAGATCGATCTCCGTCGCGATTCCTTCCTTTGTCCCTTTCTCGGTATCCGTATAGGTGACCACGTGATGCCGGTTGCGGTCATAAACCCCGCGGAATCCCTTTCCGGATCCGATCGGCCAGTTGACAGGACAGGTCGCGATTCCGAGTTCTTTTTCAATGTCGTCCAGAAGATCAAAGCTGTCTTTCGCGTCCCGGTCGAGTTTATTAATAAAGGTAAAAATCGGAATATGCCGCATGACACAGACCTTGAACAGCTTCCTCGTCTGCGCCTCCACGCCTTTGCCGGCGTCTATCACCATGACTGCCGAATCCGCAGCCATCAGAGTGCGGTAAGTGTCTTCAGAGAAATCCTGATGGCCCGGCGTATCAAGAATATTGATGCAGTATCCGCCATAGTTGAACTGCAGCACGGAACTGGTCACCGAGATACCTCTCTGCTTCTCGATCTCCATCCAGTCCGAAACAGCGTGTCTGGCCGTCGCCTTGCCTTTTACAGATCCGGCAAGATTAATGGCTCCGCCGTACAGCAAAAATTTCTCAGTCAGAGTCGTCTTGCCGGCGTCCGGATGAGAAATAATCGCAAAGGTTCTTCTTTTTTCAATCTCCGTCCTCAGATCACTCACTTGAAGTTCCCCGTCTTTTTGAAATAATCCTGTTTTTTCAGCGCTGCAAGCCATTTTAGCAACATTAGGGTACCCTGTCAACTCTGCGGAAATGAAAAGAAAGGACACCGGTCGGCTCTTACACGCAACCGGTGTCCTTACTGGTGTTTCTTTAAGGATCCCATTGGACTGTACCTCAATTCTGAATTACTTCTCTGGAATCACTTGTCTGTTCGCTTCTTCTTTGTGATTACATATTACAGCTTTGGAACCCTCTTTGTCAAGCTATTATTTGAAAAATATTTTATTATTTTATAATTGTAAAGTATAGTCAGAATTATTCAGATTATTTTCGTCCGAAGTACAGCCTGACCCGTTGATCATTCCCCCTCATCGGAAGGGAACAGTCTGTCCAGTCTCTGTCCCAGGAATCCGAAGACAGCGTCACAGACCCCTCTTACATGCAGAAGCCTGAACACAAGTACACGGATCAGGTCCACAGCAGTGCAGGTACAGTATAAAAGAAATGCGCTGAGCAGAACCATCAGAATACAGAGGGCAGGTCCGAGGCTGTAAAAATGCCTGCAGCTGTCTTTCAGCAGATATTCCCAGACATAGGGCTGTACCTGAACCAGGTAAACCGAGAATGCCATCGGTGAGAGGAAACGGATCAGCGAGCGGAAGCCTTCATTCCCCACTTTCATATTCTGAAACAGAAGAAGCAGGGAGACCGCACAGATCACCATCGTCGGCGCCGTGTAGGAGGTGAATACTCTCCCGTACAGCGCTTTTCCGTATAATCCGCGGGTATAATTTTCCACCAGGATCTTGAAAAGCCATGAAAATACAACGCTGCAGAAAAAGACGGACAGATATTGGGCCGGAGGATGGCTTCTTAGACGGATCTTCTTCAGGCACGCCCCCATCACATAGAGAATGCTCAGCCAGAGAAAGCTGTATCCGCCGCCCAGACCGAGAAAATCGGAACCTGTCTGGGATACGCGCGGAATCATGGTGCAGACCGTGCATAATACAAACAGGACCGCAAGGAGCTTTTTCCGCTCTTTTTCTGTCAGGGCCAGAACCATACGGTTCAGCCAGGGCGCGATCACAAAAACGCCGGCATAGGCTGAAAAATACCAGTAGGTTTTCCAGGATACCGGAAAGAGTGCTTTCCAGGGCATCGCTTCCAGCAGTTCAAAATGAAAAACCCTTACTGCAAGAAAAGAACCCAGGGCAGAATACCAGAAAACCCGCAGCCACAGTTCCGCAAGCCGCGAAGGCCTGTGCTTCGCGTCCACTCCCGCAAAACCGGAAATCAGGCCATAGATATCCACCGCGCAGTAAGCTGCCGTCTCCAGAAACCAGCAGGCATAATAGGAGCCTGTATAGCCGCTCACCCGCAGCATGGCGCCCGCCTGCCCGCAGATGTGCAGGATACAGATGAAAAACATGGCGACTATTCTGAGCAGGTCAATTCCGTAGTTTCGCTCTTTCATCAGATCGTAAGGAATCCTTTCTCCTTTATGGCTGCCTCGACTTCCCAGATGTCGTCCGCGCTGAAAACCATGATCGGAAGACCCGACGCGCGGTCAAATGAAAGATACAGATAGTTTACATTAATATTCATTGCCAGAAGCACATTCAGCAGATGATTCAGATTTCCGACCTTATCTTCCACTTCTACACCGATTACATTCCTTACCCTGGTCAGATAACCGGCCTGTGTCAGTGCTTCACACGCGGTATCCGCGTCCGATACAACCATACGGTTGCAGCCGTACTCGGCGCCGTCATCCGTCATGGAACCCAGAATATTGATATTCTTCTCAAGGAGGATCCTTGTAATATCCGCAAGGGTACCTTTTTTATTTTCCGCGTAAATAGAAATCTGTCTCAGCATGATAATCCTCTCTCAAATCCGGGAAAGCGCCGTTTCTCCCGCGTTCCCGCTCAAAAAATCCGGACCGGCGTTTATTTGCAAGATAACAGATCAGCACTGGGGATAATAGATATCCAGGCCGCTCTCTCTCAAAAACTTCCGGTCCTTTTTGTCCAGCTCTGCCCGGCTGCAGAGATCAGGCCGCCTCATCGCCGTGCGCTCCAGAGCCCTGTCCCTTCTCCAGCGGTCAACCGCTCCATGGTTCCCGGACAGCAGAATCTCGGGCACTGCCCTGTCATGCCAGACCTCAGGTCTGGAATACTGGGGATATTCCAGCAGGCCGTCCCCCTGAAATGATTCCGTAACCGCAGAGTCATCATTGCTCAGCACGCCCGGAACCAGGCGGGCGATGGCATCCATCATCACCAGTGCCGGAAGTTCCCCTCCGGTCAGGACATAGTCCCCGATCGACACCTCATCCGTTACGATCTCTTCCAGGACACGCTCATCGATGCCCTCGTAATGGCCGCAGAGAAAAATCAGATCCTTTTCCGCCGCCAGTTCCTCCGCCATCCGCTGGTCGAACCGTCTTCCCTGCGGCGTCATGTACAGAACCCTCACGCGGAGCGGCGCTTCTCTTCCCTCCGGCAGATCCGCTGCATGTGTCCGGCCGCCTTCTGCTGACTCCGCCGGATCCGCTGCACAGTCCGGACAGTTCTCTGCAGTTCCCGGAAAATCCGCCATGCTTTCCGGACAGTCAGCTGCTTCATCGACTGCCGGATTCTTTTCTGCCGCGGCAGTTTCGCAGATCCGGTCCATGACAGAACGGTAAGCCCTGTAGACCGGCTCCGCCTGCATCACCATCCCGGCTCCGCCGCCGTAAGGATAGTCGTCAATCCTGCTTTTTCTTTTCTCTTCCGCAAAATCCCGGATGTTTACGGCATCAAGGGACAGCAGGCCTTTCTCCATCGCTCTTCCGGTGATGCTGGTGCCAAGAGCGGCTCCGATCATCTCCGGAAACAAAGTCAGTACATGAAAATTCATCCGCCGCACCCATCTTAATATTTCTCACGGCTCTGCCTGAAACAGAAGCTGCTTTCAAACGAGCCATGAACAGTAACATCTGATTTTCGCTGTTTACTCAAGTCCCGGCAGCAGATGCACTTTCATGGTTCCTGCCTCCGGCTCCACCTCAAGGATACAGTCCGGAATCGCCGGAATCAGAAGCTCTTTCTCCGGATGTCCCTCAGGCGTAATCACATAGACATTATTCGCCCTGGTTTCCAGGATATCCGTCAGCTCGCCGAGGCAGCGCCCTTCGTCGCTGTAAACGGTCAGGCCGATCAGATCCCCTACAAAATACTCATTCTCTTCAAGAGGAATCGCGTTCTCACGCGATACGTACAGATCCTTCTTAACAAGCTCCTCCACATCCTCGATCCTGTTCCTTTCACGGAATTTCAGGATCACCAGGTTTTTGAAATAGCGGGCCCGTTCCGCCCTCAGGGGACGGAAATCCCTGTTCCCGGACATATCCGCGAACAGCTCGTCAAGGTAGTCAAAACGATGAACGTCCTCCGTTGTGGGAAATACCTTTACTTCTCCCTTCAGGCCATGTGTGGAAAGAATCGTTCCGATTTTCAGATACTGCTCCATATCTGTTCCTTCTCCGTCATACAAAGAAACCCGACATGTCCGGTCATCCGGCCAGTCGGGAATCCTGCTTATCTTATGCGGTCACTGCAAGATATCTACAATAACTTTCTTGTCGTCTCTGGAAGCAGCTGCTTTCACAACAGAACGAATAGCCTTCGCGATCCTGCCCTGTTTCCCGATAACCTTGCCCATATCAGACGGGGCAACCTTTAGCTCAACCAGGATTGATCTCCCGCTTTCTTTCTCAGTGACCTCAACTTCATCAGGGTGATCGACAAGAGCTTTTGCAATTGTTTCAACTAACTCTTTCATCGTAAACCCTTTCGATTATTTTTCGATGCCGGCGATTTTGAAGAGCTTAGCAACGACCTCTGTCGGCTGTGCGCCTGCGCTGAGCCACTTTCTGGCCTCCTCCTCATTGATCTTGAAGGTACTCGGCTCGGTATTCGGATCATAGCTGCCAAGCTCGGCGATGCATCTGCCGTCGCGCGGGGATCTGGAATCCGCAACTACGATTCTGTAGAAAGGTACTTTCTTCTTACCGGTTCTTCTGAGTCTGATCTTAACTGACATGTTTATCCTCCTCCTGTATCGGATTCATCTGAATTCTTTTTTTCTATCTGAAAAACGCCTCTGCGTCATTCATTCTGCACTTGCACGCTCCCCGCTCAGAACCCTCCGAACGGAAGCTTCAGGCCGAAACGCTTTCCCTTTTTTCCTTTCAGGGAACCGCCCAGCTGTTTCATCATCTTCCTTGCCTGGTCAAACTGCTTGACCAGCTTGTTGACCTCGGCGATATCCACGCCCGCGCCTTTTGCGATCCTCTGCTTTCTGGACATATTCAGCAGATCCGGGTTCGCTCTCTCCTGCGGGGTCATGGACAGGATGATGGCTTCGATCCGTTTTGTCTGGCTCTCATCGATCTGCCCTTCCAGCTGGGAGATCTGGGAATTGTTCATCCCCGGCATCATGGAGAGGATGGAACTCATCCCGCCCATCTTCTTCATCTGCTCCATGGAATCCAGGTAGTCGTCGAAACTGAAGGATGCCTTGCGGATCTTCTGTTCCATCTCCTTCGCCCGGCTTTCATCGAGGTTGGCCTGCGCCTTCTCGATCAGGCTCATCACGTCGCCCATGCCGAGGATCCTGGAGGCCATGCGGTCCGGATAGAACTGCTCCAGATCGTCGAGCTTCTCACCCATGCCGGCGTAAAGAATCGGCCTGCCGCAGGTTGCCTTGATGGACAGGGCGGCGCCGCCTCTGGTATCGCCGTCCAGCTTGGTGAGGATAACGCCGTCAATCCCGATCTTCTCCTCGAAGGCAGCGGCTACGTTCACCGCGTCCTGACCGGTCATGGCGTCCACTACGAGAATCGCCTGGTCTACGTCGACCACTCTGCGGATCTCCTGCAGCTCCTCCATCATGTTCTCATCAATCTGAAGGCGTCCGGCCGTATCCAGCAGTACGACATTATAGCCCTTCTCCTTCGCATAGGCAACCGCTTCCTGAGCGATCTGCGGAGGTTTCACGGAAGTTCCGCGCTCGAAGACCTCGACGCCCTGCTTCTCCCCGTTCACCTGAAGCTGTCTGATCGCGGCCGGTCTGTAGATGTCGCAGGCGGCAAGCAGAGGCCTGCGTCCTTTGCTCTTCAGCTTTCCGGCCAGTTTGGCGGCAGTCGTCGTCTTGCCGGCGCCCTGGAGGCCCATCATCATGATAACCGTGATCTCGCCTGCCGGTTTCAGGGCAAGTTCGGTCGTCTCGGAACCCATCAGGCTGACCAGCTCGTCGTTGACGATCTTGATCACCATCTGGCCCGGATTCAGGCCGTTCATGACATCCGCTCCGATCGCCTTCTCCTGCACGCTCTTCATGAAGGACTTGACGACTTTAAAGGAGACGTCCGCCTCCAGAAGCGCAAGTCTGACTTCCCTGAGCGCAGCCTTCACGTCCGCCTCTGTCAGCCTGCCTTTGCGCCGCAGGTTTTTGAATATATTCTGCAGTTTATCAGATAAGCTCTCAAAAGCCACGTTCACAACTCCTTCAAAATCCGGTCACAGATCTCTCTGACCTTCCCTGCATCTTCCGCGGTAAAAGGATCTCCCCCGGTGAGGGACCGGATCTCTTCCACCTGCTTCCTGATTTCCAGAAAACGGGCAACCAGATGCAGCTTCGCTTCATATTCCATCAGCTGCCGGTCCACCCTCCGGACCAGATCATGGATTCCCTGGCGGCTTACGCCGTAATCGGCAGCCGCTTCACTGAAGGACAGATCCCCGAGAACCACGTCCTCAAAGACTTCTCTCTGGTGTCCGGTCAGCAGTTCCCCGTAAAAATCAAACAGCAGTGTCCGCTCCACAATCTTTTCCATCTGAAATCACCTTGCCTAGGATACACGAAAGAAGAATGCCTGTCAAGTATATTTTCTTGACAGGCTTCTGTAATTATTTAGTTGCTTTGCCGGACAGATGTCCTGCTTACAGTGTCGCGTTTTCTTCCTGCGGCTCATAGCCCGCTTCCCGGACGGCGGAGAGGATTTTTTCCTTGTGCTCCGTTCCGAAAGCCTCCAGCGTGATCGTCAGCTTCACGGCCGCATTGCGGTTGGTCGTTACAAACTGGTTGTGATCCAGGCGGATGACATTTCCCTGCGCCCCGGCAATCACAGTCGCGATCCGGACCAGCTCGCCCGGCTTATCCGGAAGCATAACGGAGAATGTGAAGATGCGGTCACGCAGGATCAGGCCGTGCTGTACGACGGAGGACATGGTGATTACGTCCATATTTCCGCCGGACAGGACGCTGACAACCCTTCTCCCGCTGACATTCAGATGCTTCAGCGCCGCCACTGTCAGAAGGCCGGAATTTTCAACGATCATCTTATGGTTCTCCACCATATCCAGGAAAGCTACGATCAGCTCATCGTCTTCGACCGTTATGATCCCGTCGATATTTTCCTGCAGATAGGGGAATATATGCTCTCCGGGTGTCTTGACGGCCGTGCCGTCCGCGATGGTGCTTACTCCCGGAAGGGTAACGACCCTGCCCTCTTCCATGGATGCTTTCAGACAGGCCGCTCCGGCGGGCTCCACCCCGATCACCTTGATTCTCGGGTTCAGAAACTTGGCAAGGGTCGACACGCCTGTTGCCAGACCGCCACCTCCGACAGGAACCAGAATATATTCCACCAGCGGAAGATCTCTGAAAATCTCCATCGCGATGGTTCCCTGGCCGGTCGCCACCGCCAGGTCATCGAAAGGATGTACAAAAGTCATCCCCTTTTCTTCGGCCAGCTGCATGGCATACCGGGCGGATTCGTCATAAACGTCGCCCTGCAGAAGCACTTCCGCGCCGTAGCTGCGGGTTCTGTTCACCTTGATCAGAGGGGTTGTATTCGGCATAACGATCGTCGCCCTGCAGCCGTATTTTTTGGCTGCGTACGCGACACCCTGCGCATGATTTCCCGCCGACGCCGTGATCAGGCCTTTCTCCCTGTCCGAGGGGCTCATCGTACTGATTTTATAGTAGGCGCCGCGGATCTTATAGGCTCCCGTCACCTGCATATTTTCCGGCTTCAGGTAAACCCTGTTTCCGGTCTGCTGGCTGAAATACTCACTATAGACCAGCGAAGTATCCGCCGTCACCTCTTTTACGATTTCCGAAGCCTGCTCAAAGGCTTCCATGGTCAGCATCTCACTCATCTTTTCCCTCTGTTTTTACGTCAAACAGCGCGTTGACAAACTCATCCGCATTGAACTTCTGCAAATCGTCAATCTTCTCCCCGACGCCGATATACTTGACCGGGATCCCGAGTTCGGAATGGATCGCGACCGCGATGCCGCCCTTTGCGGTCCCGTCCAGCTTGGTCAGGATGATTCCGGTTACATTTGTTACCTCCTCAAATTCCCTTGCCTGGGCCAGCGCATTCTGACCGGTTGTACCGTCGAGAACCACCAGGGTTTCCCGGTAAGCTTCCGGATATTCTCTGTCAATGATCCGGTTGATCTTGCCCAGCTCATTCATCAGATTCTTCTTATTATGAAGGCGGCCGGCGGTATCGATCAGAAGAATATCGGCGCTGCGGGCTTTTGCCGCGTTGATCGCGTCATAGACGACGGACGCGGGGTCGGACCCCTCCTGGCCGCCGATGATTTCGACGCCGGCTCTGTCCGCCCATTCTGTCAGCTGCTCGCCTGCCGCCGCGCGGAAGGTGTCCGCCGCCGCCAGAATCACGCGTTTCCCTTCATCCCTGAGCATTCCCGCCAGTTTTCCAATACTGGTTGTCTTGCCGACCCCGTTAACGCCCACGACCAGAACCACACTCCTGCGGTTCTCAAATTCGTAGTCCGTATCGCCGACATCCATCTGGTCCTTAATGCTCTGGATCAGAAGTTCCTTGCACTCGGAAGGCTTGCGGATATGCTGCTCCTTCACTTTTTCTTTCAGGTTGTCAATGATGGACGTGGTCGCAGTGATGCCGATATCTCCCATCACCAGGATCTCTTCAATCTCATCATAAAAATCATCATCGATGCTGGAGTATCCGGAGAAAATGGAATCAAATCCGGATACAATGCTGTCCCTGGTTTTGGTAAGCCCTGCAACCAGTCGCCTGAAAAAACCCTTCTTTTCCTCGGCCATCTGTTCCTCCTTATAAAATCTCTCAGTATTCACGGCTCTGTGCACAACCGGCCGCCCGGATATTCCCCACGGCAGCTTTGCCGTCCCGGCGGAACAGCATACACGGCTGACTGTCCTTCCGGCCTGTATCAGGCATCCAGTTCATCCTTCACAAGGTCGACCGATACCAGGGCGGAGACGCCCTTTTCCTGCATGGTAATCCCGTACAGGCGGTCCGCCGCGGCCATGGAGCCGCGCCTGTGCGTGATGATGATAAACTGGGTATGTCTTGTAAGCTTATGCAGATAATTTGCGTAGCGCTCCACGTTCGCCTCGTCCAGCGCCGATTCGATCTCGTCGAGCAGGCAGAAAGGCGAAGGCTTCAGGTTCTGGATCGCGAAAAGCAGAGCGATCGCAGTGAGCGACTTCTCTCCTCCGGACAGCTGCAGCATATTCTGCAGCTTCTTTCCCGGCGGCTGTGCAATCACACGGATACCGGCATCCAGAATGTCCTCATCCTCCACCAGCTCCAGCGTTCCCTTTCCGCCTCCGAACAGTTCCCTGAATGTCTGATCGAATTCCCGCTGGATTCTGGAAAACTGCAGCCGGAACTGCTCCCGCATGCCCTGGTCCAGATCCGCGATGATCTTCTGCAGGTCGGCAGCGGACTTTACCAGGTCCTCATGCTGTGTTTTCAGAAAATCGTGGCGCTCCGACAGTTCCCTGTATTCTTCAATCGCGTTGACGTTGACGTTTCCGAGGGCTTTGATCTCCTTCCGTACGTCGGACAGTTTTTTCCGGATCGCGGTCATGGAGCCGAGATCGTCCCTGCGCAGCTGCCGGCAGGCTACCGGCGTCAGCTCATATTCCTCCCAGAGATAGGCGACGCTCTTTTCCTGGTTTTCCTGAAGCCTGTTCAGCTGGTCTTCCAGACGGAAGATCTCGCGGTCCAGAAGCGTATTGCGCTCGCTCAGCTCTTCCCTGCGGTCAAAGAAAGACTTCTGTTCTTTCTCAATCTCTTCCCTGCGCCCGTTCAGGCCGTTCAGCTTCTCCTGCAGGAGATCCTCTTCCTCTTTTCCCTTCGCGATCTGTTCTCTCAGGGCGAGCATCTCCTCCCGCCGGCTCTGTCTGTTCTTTTCATTTTCCTCAAGACGAAGGGAGATCTCCTCCGCTTCTTCCCGGCGGCTTTTCAGTTCCTCTTCCAGTCTCGCGATATTCTGGTCTGTAAACTTTTTCTCCTGGGAAAAGGAGGCAAGTTTTACCCTGATTCTGGAAAGCTCCGTGTCAGTCTGCGATAAAAGCTTCGACAGTTCCGCGGCTTTTTCCGAAGTCCTGCTGATCCGCTCATTGATCTCCTGCTCCTTCTGGCCGGACTGTTCCAGGCTCTCGCCGGACATGGATTCTTCTTTTTCCAGCGCCGCCTTCTGCGCCAGCAGTTCTTCCCTTTCCTTTTTAATCCTGCTTCTGGCGTCCCGGGTCTCCCCCATTCTGCCCTCGAGGTCCTTCAGCTGCAACCGCAGCGTACTCTGACCATATTCATTTTTCTGGAGAAGACCGGATACGGCAGTGATCTCATCGCGAAGCCGGTTTCTGCGAGTGTGGGCTTCCTCAACTTCCCCGGTCAGACTTTTCAGGCGCTGCGCGCGCTTTTCAAGTCTCCCCGTCATCTCCTCAATCTCCCGCCTTCTTCCGAGAAGATTGCTGTTTGACTTGAAAGCTCCTCCGGTCATGGAACCGCCCGGACTCAGAAGCTCTCCGTCAAGGGTTACAAGGCGCAGGGAGTAATGATTTCTGCGGGCGATCGCGATTGCATGGTCGATATTGTCCACCACAATTGTCCTGCCCAGCAGATGCTGCGCCAGATCGCGGAACCGGTCCTCGCAGCTTACAAGAGTCGATGCAAGGCCGATGACCCCAGTTTCCTCCAGAGCGCCCCTGTCTTTGAAGGGCTGGCTGTTTTTCATGGCTGTCAGCGGCAGGAAGGTCGCCCGTCCGAAGCGGTTTTCCTTCAGGAAACTGATCATGCGCTTCGCCGTGTTCTCATTATCCGTCACGATATTCTGGATACTGCCGCCAAGCGCTGTCTCGATAGCCAGCTCATATTTTTTCTCTGTCTTGATCAGATCTGCGACTACGCCCAGGATTCCGGGCTCGCGGCTCTTCTGTTCCATAACCCTGCGGATTGAGCCGCCGTAGCCTTCATAACGTTCCGCTATCGCTTTCAGCGTATCCAGGCGGGAGGATTCTCTCTGATATTCTTCCCGCAGCTTCTCCAGATCCTGACTGGCGTCCAGAAAAGCGTTATGGACTTTCTGCAGCTCCTCATTCAGGCGCTCGCTGCGTGCCTGCAGGTCCTCCGCCTCATTCTCCGCTTCTGTCTGCCGGCCGGCAAGTTCCTGCCTGGAGGCTGACTGTTCCTTTTCCTCACTGCTCAGGGTCAGCTCCATACTGGAAAGCTGCGACTGCCTGAGCGCGATCTGCTCGATCATGGTGGAGGCTCTCTGCCTCCCTGTCTGTATATCAGTCCGGTCGTTCAGGATCCGGATGATCTCTGATTTATCTGACTCAATGCTTTCATTCAGACCGGCAATCCGGTCCTGAAGCTCCGTGAAGGAATCCTGCCTGCTCTTCTGCTCGCCGGTCAGTTTCTCCTCTTCCTCCGACAGATCCTGTCTGCGCTGCCTGGCGCGCCCGAGCTGCTCTTCCCTGAGGGCGGTCTCCCCCTGAATCTTTCCCGAACGGACCTTGAGCTGTTCATCCGAAGCATTCAAGGCCTGGATCTGTTCATCGATCAGGTCGATCCTGCCTGCAGTCTGCTGGCGGTCCACCCTGCATCTGCCGAGATCTTCATTTACGGCAGTAACTTCTTCCCCGATGTCCCGCAGCTGCGTACCCAGGTCTTCGTACTGCTGCTTCGCCTGCAGAAGCTGATTCTGCGTCTCCTCCATCTGGCTCTGCGCATCTGTAAGCTTCTGATTTGTCTGGGCCAGGGTCTCGTCGAAACGGTCCGCATCAATCAGAAACAGATTCACGTCCAGTGTTTTCAGCTCTTCCCGCTTTGCAAGATATACTTTTGCAGTCTCGGACTGACGCTTCAGCGGGCCAACCTGCCGGTCCAGCTCAGAAAGAATGTCACTCACACGGACCAGGTTATTCTGTTCATTTTCCAGTTTTTTCAAGGCAGCGTTCTTGCGGTGCTTGAATTTTACGATACCGGCCGCCTCATCAAAAAGTTCTCTTCTCTCTTCCGGCTTGCCGTTCAGGATCTTTTCGACCTGGCCCTGGCCGATCAGGGAATAGCCCTCCTTGCCGATGCCCGTATCGTAGAAAAGCTCCTGAATATCGCGCATTCTGCAGGCTGTCCCGTTGATCAGGTATTCGCTCTCACCGGAACGGTAAAGACGCCTGGCTACAGTAACCTCCTCATAGGAAACCGGAAGCGCGTGATCGGAATTGTCCATGGTAATCGCCACATAGGCATAACTCATGGCCTTCCTGGCCTGCGTTCCGGAAAAGATGACGTCCTGCATGGACCCTCCGCGCAGGGATTTGGCGCTCTGTTCGCCAAGAACCCAGCGGATCGCGTCAGATACATTGCTCTTTCCGGACCCGTTCGGGCCCACGACGCCGGTAATTCCGTTGTGAAACTGGAACACAATCCTGTTCGCAAAGGATTTGAAGCCCTGTACTTCAAGACTTTTCAGATACATATCTCAAACTCCGGGCATCACGTGATCGTGATCCCTCTCTTCCTGAGCGAGAGCAGGGCGCGGTACGCCGCCTCCTGTTCAGCCGCTTTCTTCGTGCTTCCGCTTCCGACCCCTTCCGTTTTCTCCCCGATCCGCAGCGCCACGGTAAAGTGTTTGTCATGATCGGGTCCCTCTTCCCCGATCAGTTCGTAGGCGACTTCCTCATCCTTGAAATCCCGCTGGACAATCTCCTGCAGGATGGTCTTGCTGTCGTAAAACAGCTTTTTATGCTCAATGTCTGTCAGGATAAAGCGCCGGATAAACGCCCTTGCCGAACCGAACCCTCCGTCAAGATAGATCGCCCCGATCAGGGCTTCCAGCGCATCCGAAACAATCGAATTGCGCCGCCTTCCTCCGGTCAGCTCCTCCCCTTTTCCGAGCTGAAGATACTCCGGAAGGCCGAATTCCCTTGCACAGAGAGCAAGCGTAGGTTCACATACGATGCTCGCGCGCAGCTTGGTCATATCCCCCTCCGGCATCCTTGGGTACTCCAGATAAAGGAACTCTGAACTCACCAGTTCCAGAACGGCGTCTCCCAGGAATTCCAGACGTTCATTGTCATGCAGGTGCTCCGCCCGGTGTTCATTCGCATAGGAACTGTGGCTGAGCGCCTGGTTCAGCAGGCTCATATTCTGAAAATGATATCCGGTCACCTTCTCAAGCCGCTTCAGTTTTTCCGCATCCATAAATAAATGACCTTTCTGAAGTCAGGCCCGCGTTCCTGCGTCAGTCACAGACTGCGCAGTGCAGGAACGTGGGCCTGGCCTCGGATGATAATTCAACTGGAAATAGATTAACGAACCGCATTGTGGATCGCTTCCGCAGCGTCTCCCACTGTTACAATCTTTTCTGCTTCCTCCGTGGGAATCTCAATGTTGAATTCTTCCTCAACTCCCATGATGATCTGGAAGACATCCAGACTGTCCGCTCCCAGGTCCTCCTGGAAAGTGGTTTCAGGCGTGATCTCATCCACATCCACACTCAGTACGTCCGCGATAATCTGCTGCAGCTTTTCAAATTCCATACTCTTTCCCTCCTTCTGATAGTCCTCCCTGCGCCGTGTACACTCCGGGCGCCTTTACACCCGGTGCATTATATGGAAAAGCCGGTTCATAAGCTTTCATAAATATCTGTATATCAGAGCGGATGAATCAGCGTTTCCCTCAGCCCAGGTTATTCCGCGGCCTTATGTTCCTGCATGGCCTCTGTTATCTTGCTCGCAATATCTTCCTGATAGAACTGGACCGTCTGTTCCACAGCACGTTCGACTTCGACTGCTTTGGCGGATCCGTGCATCTTCAGCACCAGTGCCTTAAGTCCGAGAATCGGTGCGGCTCCGTACTGATTCGCGTCGAACTTTTTCAGGGTGCCCTTCAGGGAAGGCAGAATCAGCGCCGCCCCGATCTTTGTAAGAAAACCGGAAGTCAGGCAGGACTTCAGCTCACCCATCAGCACTCTGGCAGTTCCTTCATACATCTTGATGATCAGGTTGCCGGAAAACCCGTCGCAGACGACCACGTCCACGCCGCCTGCCGGTATATCCCGGGCCTCGCAGCTTCCGACAAAACGGATCTCTCCGCGCTCCGCGCTCTCCTTCAGAAGCGGGAAGGTTTCCCTGACCAGGGAGTTCCCCTTTTCTTCTTCCGCGCCGATGTTCACAATGCCGACAGAAGGATTCCTGATCCCGGCAATATTCTCCATATAGATGGTTCCCAGCCTCGCCCACTGGACCAGATGCTCCGGTCTGGAATCTATATTCGCGCCGGCGTCAAGAAGCAGCGTCCTGCCTTTCGCGGTCGGCATCATGGTGGCAAAGGGAGGCCGCTGCACGCCGCGGATCCTTCCCACGATCCCCTGGGCGCCCACCACGACAGCTCCGGAATTCCCGGCGGAGGCAAAAGCATCCGCTTCCCCTTTCCGCACAATGTTCATTCCGACAACCAGCGAAGAATCCTTTTTATGGCGGACCGCCTCAACCGGATGTTCCTCCGTGCCGATCACTTCAGAAGCATGCTGTATACGGATCCTGTCCTTCGGATAAGAGAGTTTCTGCAGCTCCCTTTCGATTTTTTCCTGATCCCCCACCAGAATCAGGGATACCTGTTCCATGCGCTTAGCCGCGTCCACCGCACCCCGGACGATCTCGCCCGGCGCGTTGTCGCCGCCCATAGCATCTATCGCTATCCTGATCATCGCAGTTCCACCTTATCTTTCTGACGGCCCCCGCCGCCTCAGATTCCTGAAATTCTACCTGCTAACTATACTAAATCATATCTGAAAATGCAAGCAGGCAGTAGATCTGCTGCCTCCGGCTGAAATACTTCATCGCTCCGGTCTTCCGCTCTGCGCACGCAGGCAGGGAAAAGGCAGCCGAAAAAAAACCGCCACAGCTTTCCTGTGACGGTCCATCTTATCTGATGACAAACGGAAGATCAGTCCTCTACCGGGATGATCTCTCTCTTGTTGTAGCTTCCGCATGCCTTGCAGACAGTATGCGGTCTCATAAGGGCTCCGCACTTGCTGCACTTTACCAGAGCAGGAGCGCTCATCTTGAAGACAGTGGCTCTCTTGGAATCTCTTCTGGCTTTGGAATGCTTATTCTTCGGGCAGATCGACATGGTTTACACCTCCTTAAAATTGCTGAAAATATCCAGGACCTTCGCCATTCTTGGATCAAGCTGCGTGCGATCACATCCGCACTCTGAGCGGTTTAAGTTCTGACCGCACACCGGGCACAATCCCTTGCAGTCCTCAGAACAGAGAACCCGGGAAGGCCAGTTCAGCAGAGCCTCACCATAAGCAAGCTTATCCACGTCCAGGTTATATCCCTCTATGAAGTAATCCTTTTCGAATGCGCTCTCAAGGTCGGAATCCGTCTCTTCCTCTTCCGGGCTTCCCACAAAGGCAAGTTCCTCGAAATCAAGGGGAATCCTGACAGAAACCTCCTCAAGACATCTGTCGCACGGAATCCGGACCGTCAGGGAACTTTTCCCGTGAATCTTCAGAACCTTCTTCTTTGTCCTGACGACCTCAAGCTTCATCGGCTCCTTTTCCTCTATAGGATAGGTTCCGAAGCCATAGCCCAGTTCTTCAAGTTCAAGCGGCAGCTCTGTATCGATCGATCTGCCGTCTTCCAGAATAACCTCGGTAAGATTCAGGTTCATAGACAGAAACCTCCAAACGCACTCAATCATTATATCGACGCCTGTTTGCCTTGTCAAGCGTTTTTTCGGACACAGATGTTACTATTCACGGCCAGTTTGAAATCAGCTTGTTACTATTCATGGCCTATTTGAAATCAGGTTCTGATTTCTAATTTTGCCCTGCGAAGCAGGAACTCCACTCACAGCCTCAGACAGAGTATCGAAGATTCGGAATACGTGCAAAGCAGGGATCGTCTACTCTGTACGCTATTCCACTAAGCAGCAAAGCTGCCAAGTGGAATATGCGTGCGGCCTGATGTGTGTGGAACCGTGAGTCGTGCAACCGGCTGTTCCTGCGGCGGCGGCACAAGACAATCCGGCGGGCTTTGAAGCCGCAGTCCGCCGGATTTTCCTTTTATTTCTTCTTATTTCGCTGCGGTAACCAGTTCCACGGTATCGCGGCAGATCGCCAGCTCTTCGTTGGTCGGAAGAACAATGACCTTCACCTTTGAATCAGCAGAGGACAGAACGAAAGTCTCGCCTCTCTTCTTATTCGCTTCCTCATCAATCTGAATTCCCAGATATCCGAGATAGGAAAGAACCTTTCCGCGGACAAGGCCAGCATTCTCACCGATTCCGCCGGTAAATGTGATCGCGTCAACGCCGTTCATGGCCGCCACATAGGAGCCGATATATTTGGCAACTCTGTAGGCAAAAGCGTCAATCGCGAGGCCTGCAGCTTCATTCCCCTCATTCATGGCGTCTTCCAGATCACGGAAATCAGAGCCGAGATTGTCAGACAGGGCAAATACGCCGGATTCCTTGTTCAGGATGCGCAGCATCTCGGTGATGTCGATCTTCTCATGGTTGCAGAGGTATTCCAGAACAGCCGGATCCAGATCGCCGGAACGCGTTCCCATGATCAGGCCTTCCAATGGGGTAAGGCCCATGGAAGTATCAGCGCATTTCCCGTTCAGGACAGCGCTGATGGAAGCGCCGTTGCCCAGATGAGCCACAATTACTTTGGAGTTGTCCGGATCAAGACCAAGGTACTTAATGGTCTCTTTGGAGACAAACTTGTGGCTGGTGCCGTGGAAGCCGTACTTGCGGATCGCGTACTTATCATAATACTTCGTCGGGATCGCATAGCGGTAAGCCTTCGGAGGCATGGTCTGATGGAAGGAAGTGTCGAACACAGCGACATTCGGCTTGCCCGGCATAAGCTTCTGGCAGGCCTCGATACCCATAAGGTTCGCCGGATTATGCAAAGGTCCGAGGTCGAAGCACTCACGGATAACAGCTTTTACGCTGTCGTCGATGATACAGGAAGCCGTCAGCTTGGCTCCGCCGTGCAGGACGCGGTGTCCGATCGCCTCGATCTCATCCAGGCTCTTCAGGATACCGGTCTTCGGATTGACCAGCGCGTCCAGAACCATCTGGATCGCTTCATTGTGCGTCGGCATGGGAGCCTCGGTCGTCTCCTTCTCGCCGCCTGTCGGCTGATAGACAAGGCGTCCGTCGATACCGATTCTCTCGCACAGCCCTTTTGCTTCGACTTCTTCCGTCTCGGAGTTGATCACCTGATACTTCAGCGAAGAACTTCCGCAGTTAACAACAAGTACTTTCATAATATATTCTCTCCTTAACGCAATGTTATGATCCGGTCGTCATAAGTATGATGAAATCTGACAGTCCAAAGTGCCGTCAGTTAATCCTGCATCTGGCACTGAACCGCTGTGATGGCAACAACGCCCACGATATCTTCCCAGGAGCATCCGCGGGACAGATCGTTAACCGGAGCCGCGATTCCCTGTGTCATCGGACCGTAAGCTTCCGCCTTGGCCAGTCTCTGAACGAGCTTGTAACCGATATTCCCGGAATCCAGATTCGGGAAAATCAGGACGTTGGCCTTGCCGGCGACCGGGCTGCCCGGCGCCTTGGAAGATCCGACGGACTCGACAATGGCTGCATCCAGCTGCATCTCGCCGTCCAGGCAGATCTCCGGATGATTCTCTTTCGCGATCCTGACTGCTTCCTGTACTTTGCTGACGTCGTCATGCTTTGCGGAACCCATGGTGCTGTAGGAAAGCATGGCGACTCTGGGCTCTTTTCCGGTCAGGCTCTTAAAGGAAACAGCAGAGGAAGCGGCAATCTCCGCCAGCTCTTCGCTGGTCGGGTTCTGGTTCAGTCCGCAGTCCGCGAATACAAAGGTTCCGTTCTCACCGTACACGCAGTCCGGCACATTCATAAGGAAGAATGCGGATACAAGCTTGGTTCCCGGAGCGGTCTTCAGGATCTGCAGGCAGGGACGAAGAGTGTTGGCCGTGCTGTGGCACGCGCCGGATACAAGACCGTCTGCGTCCTTCATCTTAACCATCATAACGCCGTAATAGATATACTGGTTCAGGAGGATATCCTTCGCCTGCTCGGGAGTCATCCCCTTCTTCTGTCTGAGCTCCACCAGCTTGTCGATATATGCCGGAAGCTTGTCGCTGGTCGCAGGATCGATCACGGTCGCTTTGCTGATATCAACGCCATACTGGGCAGCTTTACCGTTTACGTCATCCACATTGCCGATGATCACGATATTCGCAATATCTTCCGCAAGCACAGCCGCAGCGGCGCGGTAGGTTCTCTCGTCTTCGGACTCGGGAAGTACGATCACCTTCTTGTTTGCTTTTGCTTTTGCCTTAATCTCATCAATGAATGCCATAATGAATGAATCTCCTTTCCTGAACAGCAGATCAATACCATACTTAACCGGCAGAAAAGCCGTTTTCGCACTGTCTCACATTATAGACTAATTCAGTTGTCTCTACAAGTAAAAAGATGTGAAAAAGAACCCGGCCTCCGCACAGCGAATACTGTGCCCGTGAGGCCGGGTTCTGACTAAAGTTGTATGGATACTGACGCATGCTCTTCCCGCTCCGGGCTTTCCGCTCCTTGAAGCCGGGCAGCACATCTGCAGCAGAGATTACGCTCTGTCTCCTGTAGGTCTGATCAACATATCCATAACAGACTGTAATGACCGTCTGGCAAATCAACCAAAAAACGATCATTATTCTTCAGTTCTTATGTCTGTATTATAGTATAACTTGTATGAACATGCAACGGCTATTTTGTAATTTTTCCTTAAGTGTTACGGTTCATTTCCGGGGAGACTCTGCAGGAAAGGAAGCTGCCCGCGCTTGCACAGCTCCTCTGTCTGTGGCAGAATAAATCCGTTCCGCAGTTTCGCGGCTAAGGAGATTATCGATGAAAACGGCAGGCATTATCGCAGAATACAATCCCTTCCATAACGGACATGCTTATCATATTGCAGAAACAAGAAAAAGAACCGGCGCAGACTATATCATCGTCGTTATGAGCCCGGATTTTGTCCAGCGGGGCGAAGCGGCCCTTCTGGATAAATGGTCGCGCACCCGCTGCGCGCTGGAAGCTGGTGCCGATCTGGTCCTCCAGCTCCCTGCCTGGAACGCGGTCGGAAGCGCGGAATATTTCGCGGAAGGCGGAGTCAGCCTCCTGTCCCACCTGGGAATCTGCGATCTGCTTTCCTTCGGGTGTGAAACGGAATTTCCGGAACTCCTCCGGAAAGCAGCTGCTTTCTTTTCCATGGATACCGAACCGGAACCCTACCGGGAAATCCTCCGGCAGAAACTGAAAGAAGGTATGACCTTCCCGCAGGCCCGGGCGGAGGCCTTTGGAACACTGCTGCCCGGCACTGCTTTCTCAGAAATCAGATCCGGCCTGACTCAGGAAGCTTCCGTTCCGGAGCCGGATCAGATCTCACGGATCCGGAAGATTTTGGACTCTCCCAATAATGTCCTTGCGATTGAATATGAAAAGGCGCTGCTTCGCATGGGAAGTCCCATGAAAGTATTCCCGGTCAGAAGAATCGGAAGCGGTCACAATGAGGAGGCTTACTCCGGAGCTTTCTCCTCCGCCTCCTCCATACGGAGTCTGCTGCGTAGCATCTCAGACCGTTCAGAGAACGCAGGCAGCTCCTGCATCACCGGCAGCCCGGCCGGTTCCGGACTTTCTGAAATTGCCATCCCGGGCGAAGATAAAAGGCACGGACAGAATCCGCCGGTCCCGGACCGCCTGCTCTCTTCCTGCCTTCCCGAAAGATCTCTCGCCCTGCTGAGCCGTTCCCTGTCGGAAAGAAGGCTCCTCTTCCCGGATGATCTCGGCCTGATCCTGCAGATGAAGCTGAATGACCTTTCTTTCCTTCAGAAATCCGGACCCGGAAAAGCTTCTTTCGAATCCTTCTGGGATGTGGATCCGGCGCTCGGAAACCGGATCTCGAATACCCTCGCCGGCTATACGGGATTTGAAGAATATGCCTCCCTGCTGAAGAGCAGGCAGATCACCCTGTCCCGTGTAAAGCGGGCGCTGATGCATATTCTGCTCGGGATCCGCAGGGAAGACATAGAAGAATACCGTACTGCCGGTACCGCCTGCTATGTCAGGGTTCTCGGCTTCAGAAAGGACTCCGCTCCCCTGCTCACGTCCATAAAAAAGAACTGCGACCTTCCGCTGATTACCAGACTGGCGGACGCGGAAGCGCTTCTGGGCCCGGCCGGACGCAGAATGCTCTGCACAGATCTTTACGCCGCATCCGTCAGAGCCATTCTCGAAGCGCGGAAATCCGGCGGAAAAGTACAGAATGAATATACCAGGCAGCTCGTCATCCTCTGAACAGGTCGAAAACGGATCCTCCGGAACTATACAGAAACCCCGGTCCGCCTGTGCGTTTCCCGCACGGCAGCCCGGGGTCCGTAAATCTTTTGTAACTCTACTTCTCTTTATGATTCTTCTCCTGATCTGACCTCTGAAGAGCGGCGATTCAGAAATCGCTTCCCTGCAATTCAGGGAACGATGTCTTCCGCTCACTGTTTCCTTAAAAAGCGTGCGTCTCTTCCGCCTCGGCACGCGTCTTCTTATACCAGTAGTAATCTCCCTGGCCTTTTCCGTAGTTCTGGAGCTCCACGTCCACATCATAGTAGTAGGTTCTGCCGTCAACTACAGCGTAGTTCCAGTAATGATTCGGCGCCGTGCCGTTCCGGTTCAGGTAACGTCCGTGGCAGACGCCGCACTCGACGCCCACATGGTTCAGCAGCACAGCGAATACGCCGGCCTGCGCGTTGCACTCTCCGCCCCTTTTCAGCATATATTTCAGCATTCCGGAATATTTGTCCGTATAGCTGATCTCACCGGCGTTCGCCCTCTTTGCTGTCTGAGCCCGGAAACTTTTGATCTCCTTCTTCAGCGCGTCCAGATCATAGTAGATTTTAAAGGGTTCGCCGGAATGAATATGATGGAAATTCACGGTAATGTAATGATAGATGAGCTTCACCTTCGTGTCGTCATCCATATTCTCTTTCACGCCGGCAGCCTGGACCATGACTTCCGCCAGGTAGTCGATGTTTTTATTCCCGGTATAGACCATGCCGCTCCTGTGCGAAGCAGGATCCGAAACAAGCGCATTCGTCCCCTGTGAAGACGCCGCTGCCTCAGAGGAGGACAGCCCTTTTGCCCCTGCTTCGGAAGAGGATCTCTCTGTCTCCGCCGTTGAGGACGAATACCCGTTGTCATCTTCATCCTCCAATGAAATCTCCTGTGCGGAAGATGCCGGCTGCGCATGGAGCGCCGTCATCCCGGATCCTGCAAAAGAGCAGCCGATCAATAAAGAAAAACCGACGATCAGATAATTTCGAAACGAACGAGTCATAAAAAACTCCTTTCAAAATATTACATTTTATTATCCTGAGTTAATAAAATTGTAACATCTTGAAAGGAGTTTGTCCATCCCCGATTTATAAGAAATTGTTTATACGATTATTGCATACCATACTTTGGCGCCGCAATCTCCGTCTGATCTTAAAGAACCTTCGACAGAAAATCCTGCAGCCGCGGATTCTGCGGGCTGTTGAAAAATTCGTAGGGCGTATTTTCCTCCGCTACGATTCCCTCATCGATAAAGAGAACCCTGGATCCCACTTCCCGGGCAAATCCCATCTCATGCGTGACGACGACCATGGTCATGCCCTCCTGGGCAAGCTCTTTCATGATCGCAAGAACTTCTCCGACCATCTCGGGGTCGAGCGCCGAGGTCGGCTCATCAAAGAGCATCACGTCCGGATTCATGGCCAGCGCTCTCGCGATGGCGATTCGCTGCTGCTGCCCGCCGGACAGCATGCCCGGGTAACTGTCAGCCTTATCCGGAAGGCCGATCCTTTTCAGCAGTTCTTCCGCGCGCGCGTCCGCCTGTTCCTGACTCATCTTCTTCAGCAGGACCGGAGCCAGCGTTATATTCTGCCGGACGGTCTTCATCGGAAACAGATTAAACTGCTGGAATACCATTCCCATCTTCTGGCGGATCTGGTCGATGTTTACCTTCGGGTCCGTAATAGTTTTCCCTTCAAATATGATCTCGCCGCCCGTAGGCTCCTCAAGCAGGTTCAGGCAGCGGAGAAATGTTGATTTGCCGGAACCCGAAGGTCCTATGATGACAACCTTTTCCCCTTTGACGATATGCTGGCTGATCCCGCGCAGAACCTCATGACCCGCAAAGTGTTTTTTCAAATCCTTAGTGACGATCACTCTTAGCCATCCTCCTCTCAAACGCGCCCATCAGCCTGGTCAGGGCCAGAGTCATGAGCAGATAGATCGCCGCGGCGATCACATAGGGCGGTATGACGTCCCAGGTTCTGGATCCGACATAACCTGCCATCTTCATCAGGTCATTGACGGCGATGACGGAGATAACGGAAGTCTCTTTCACCAGGGAAATAAACTCATTTCCAAGGGCGGGAAGAATATTCTTTACCGCCTGCGGCAGGATGATGGTCCTCATGGTCATGGAATAAGACAGACCCAGAGAACGGCCCGCTTCCATCTGTCCCACGGGAATCGACTCGATGCCGGCACGGATAATCTCCGCCACATAAGCGCCGGAATTGATGCCGCAGCAGACGGCGCCGATGACAACCGGGTTGGAATTGGGCGAAGTGAAAATCAGATTATAGATGATCATAATCTGAACGATCATGGGCGTGCCCCGGATCACTGTCGTATAGAGATTCGCGAAAACCGCAAGGGCTTTCAGAACTTTGCTTTTGGAGTGTTTTGCCGACACCTTGATTACTGCCAGGACGATTCCGATCGCGATACCGATCATTACCGCGAACAGGGCAATCCGGAGGGTCATACGCAGACCGCTCAGATATGCGAGGTACCTCTTTTCAGGAACCCATGCATTGTAGAAGGCATCACAGATCTTCTTGAACCATTGTGCCATATCTCATGTCTCTCCTAAAAAAACCGCGGAGCCCTCACCTCTGTTGCTGACGGCGCAGGCTCCGCTCTGTAATTTCCGTATATTTTCAGGACCGCCGGAATGACGGATGTCATCATGATCCTGCGCTGAAGCTGCAATGCAGAAGCTTCAGCAGACTGCCCGGGGATTATTCCTCAGCTTCCGTCTCGGATTCCGCCGCTCCTGTGTGCGCCGCGATGATCTCATCCAGTTCGCCGCTCTCCTTCAGCTCGGCGATTACCGCATTTACGGCTGCGGTCATCTGATCGTTGCCCTTCTTGATCGCGATCGCGTAAGAATCCTCAAAGAGCGGATCCCCTTCCATGATCATAAGGGCATCATTGGCGGCAACCAGCTCCATGGCCGGAGCCTCATCCATGACAATCGCGTCGATCTTGCCGTTGGCAAGGTCCTGAGCCGCCTGGACAAACTGCGTATAGCGCTGCACGCTCTTTGCTTCCGTGCTGTCGGTAACCCAGAGATCAGCGATATTCCCCTGCTGCACGCCGACAACCTTACCCTTCAGTCCGTCAATCGTTGCTTCCTCAACAGCCGGCTTATCCGCTTTTACAACGACGACATCCTTCGAATCAACGTACTTGTCCGAGAAGTCCATCACCTTCATGCGTTCTTCACTGACAGAAACGCCTGCTGCCACAAGGTCAACCTTCCCCTGCTGCACTTCCAGAAGCGCTCCGTCAAAGGCTTCATTCTTAACCACAAGTTCAACGCCGAGTTTCTCCGCGATCTTTGCGGCGATATCCATATCGATACCGACCACTTCATCACCGACCATATACTCGTAGGGAGCGAATCCCGCTTCCGTTCCGACCGTCAGCTGGCCTTTGATTACGGTATTAACAGCCGAAAAATCAACATCTTCCGCGAAAACCGCGCAGCCTGCGCCGATTGTCATAAGCCCTGCAGTTAAAAGTGCAACAAATTTCCTCTTCATCATTCTGAAAACCTCCTCCGGGGAACCGGATCCGGTTCCCGTACAGCGCCCATAGCGCTGTCTCCCTTTTACATTGCGGCGCGCAGGCCTTCCGGCCCCGCATGCCTTCTCCATCTGCTGCCGCTCTGCCTGAGCAAAGCTATTGACATTATAGCAGTATCTGCCCAGATTACAAGAAATAACTTTTGACAGAAAAGCTTATTTATGCAATAACTTTTTCCGGAATATACATTTTTGCCTAAATATTCATTGAAAAATGAATAATCTGCTTCAGTCCTTCAAAGCCTGCCCGACATCCTTCCATGATCCTCCGGGTCCTGTCCTCAATTCTTAAAGGAATGGATCGGCGCCGGAATCCGCCCGCTTCTGCTGATGAAGGCGTCGCAGGAAAATGCATTTACCGGCATGACCGGCGCATGTCCCAGCAGTCCTCCGAACTCCACGCTGTCCCCGACCCCTTTCCCGATAACAGGAATCAGGCGCACTGCCGTCGTCTTTGAATTCACCATGCCGATCGCCATCTCATCCGCGATGATGCCGGAAATCGTGGAAGCCTTTGTATCTCCAGGAATGGCAATCATGTCAAGGCCGACCGAGCATACGCAGGTCATGGCCTCCAGCTTTTCCAGATGCAGGGCCCCCGCCTCCACCGCGTCGATCATTCCCTGGTCTTCGGAGACCGGAATGAAAGCGCCGGACAGGCCTCCGACATAGCTTGACGCCATGACGCCGCCCTTCTTGACCTGGTCGTTGAGAAGCGCAAGCGCTGCCGTTGTCCCCGGAGCGCCGGCCTTTTCCAGGCCGATTTCACAGAGAATATCCGCCACGGAATCGCCGATCGCCGGCGTCGGCGCCAGCGACAGGTCGATAATTCCGAAAGGAACCCCCAATCTGCGCGATGCCTCCTGCGCGACCAGCTGTCCGACGCGGGTCACCTTGAAAGCGGTCTTCTTAATCGTTTCGCAGAGCACCTCGAAACTTTCGCCGCGGATCTGCTCGAGAGCGGTTTTTACCACCCCCGGGCCGCTGACGCCGACATTAATCACCGTATCGCCTTCGGTCACGCCGTGAAATGCCCCCGCCATGAAGGGATTGTCATCCGGCGCGTTGCAGAAGACCACCAGTTTGGCGCATCCAAGAGAATCCTTTTCCTTCGTCAGTTCCGCCGTTTCCAGAATAATATTCCCCAGCAGGCGGATCGCGTCCATATCAATCCCGGTCCGTGTGGATCCCACATTTACGCTGGCGCAGATATACTGTGTCGATGAAAGAGCTTTCGGGATCGAGCGGATCAGCCGTTCCTCCGCCGGCGTCATCCCTTTGGAAACCACCGCGGAATAACCGCCCAGGAAATTCACTCCTACCGTCCCGGCCGCCCGGTCCAGGGTCTTCGCGATCGCGACAAAATCATCCTCCGTCCTGCAGGCCGCGGCCCCGATCAGTCCGATCGGAGTGACTGAAATCCTCTTGTTGACAATGGGGATCCCATATTCCTTTTCTATATCCCTGCCGACGCTGACCAGGTCCCTCGCCTTCTCCGTTATCTTCCTGTAAATCTTCTCGTTCAGCCGGTCCAGATCCGAATCGATGCAGTCGATCAGGCTGATGCCCATCGTGATCGTTCTGACATCCAGATTCTCCTGAGTGATCATTTTGACCGTCTCATTCGCTTCCATTATACTAATCATGCCGCATTTATTCCTTTCCGCTTCCGGGAGCGGCTGCAAGCGCGTTCTTTCGCGCGATCGTCATATGCTCCTCTTTCATAAATCAGATTCTGTGCATCGCGTTGAAGATATCTTCCTTCATAACCCGGATCGAAAGTCCCATCTCTTTCCCAAGCGCGTCGAGCTCATCCGCAGCCTGTCCGGCCGTCACAGTCGACTGAGCCGGGTCCGCAACCATCATCATATTGAAATATCCCCCGACGATTGTCTGGGAAATATCCAGAATATTGATGTTGTGATCCGCCAGATAGCTGCAGACCCTGGCGATAATTCCGACGGTATCCTTTCCGATCACGGTTATAATCAGTTTCGTCATATTTCTCCTCCTTCCGGCGCGCCGCAAAAATATTGCGGCAGTACTGCCGCTTCC
The DNA here is from genome assembly GCA_902779575.1 of uncultured Lachnospiraceae bacterium. Lineage (GTDB taxonomy): Bacteria > Bacillota > Clostridia > Lachnospirales > Lachnospiraceae > Porcincola. The sequence goes on along the minus strand of CACZBW010000001.1, from coordinate 45,686 downwards.
TCTCATGACTCAGGTCGAAAAAATTATAATTCCAGCAGTTCCATCGGCATATCCCGGCTCGCGACCAGAATGGGAATATCGCCCTCCCTGTAAGGGCAGTCCTCATTCAGTGTGATCTCGGATGTGACCGTCGCGTAAGCCAGTGCCGCGTAATTATTCTGCTTGCTCAGATGTCCGAGGTAGGCAGTCTTCATGTGGTCATTTAAAATGTCACACAGCAGCATCCCCGCAGCCGAGTTGGAAAGATGTCCTTTCTCCCCCATAATTCTCCGCTTCAGCGGGTAGGGGTACGGCCCGACCTCCAGCATGTTCTCATCATGATTCGACTCCACCAGAACCGCGTCCAGATCCTGAAGGTGATCCACCTGATACTGGCTGTAACAGCCCATATCCGTAGCCACCGCCACAGCCTTATTTCCGCTCTCAACCCTGTAGGCAACCGGATCCGCCGCGTCATGGGAGATCCGGAATGCTTCCACCTTCAGGTCATTGATATGGAAAGGTCTGTCAGGTTCGATTACCCGGAAGAGCGCATCGTCCACCTTGCCCAGCGGGGAATAACGCCGGATCTGGCGGATCGTCGCGGCCGTCGCATAGACAGGAATGTGATATTTGCGGCAGATCACCCCGAGTCCGGCGATGTGGTCGCTGTGCTCATGCGTAATCAGAATGCCGCTCAGGTCCTCCATCTTATGATTATAGAGCTTCAGCCCTTCCACGATCCGTTTGCAGCTGATTCCCGTATCAATCAGGACCGAACTGTTATCGGAAGACGCGAAGATACAATTCCCGCTGCTCCCGCTCGCTATGCTGCCAAATTCCATTCCTGCAAAACCTTTCTCTCTTTTTCCCTGATTCACTGCAGAAACACTGATTCCCCAGTATCTCTTCCTTCTTTTCTGCCCGGCAGAGCGCTCTTCGCGTTCCTTCCCGAATTCCTTTCAGACGGATCCTGCCTGCGCCGTTGCCGGGTCTTTTCAGTCTTTCGGGAAGAAGCCGCGCTCCCGGAGCGCCCGGTCGATCTGCCCGCAGGTATTCTGAATGATGTCGGAAGAATTGTCAATCGTCAGGTCCGTCAGTTCCCGAAAGCTCTCTTCTTTTCTCTGTGTGCGGAACATCTCATCGATCCGTTCATCGGAATAACCTCTGTCCGACTTCAGTCTCTGCCTCCTGACCTTTTCGGAGGCGTAGATGTACCAGATTTCATCACAGATCTCATCATAATGGTCGTCCAGCAGCAGGGCCGCCTCGACCACAATCAGCTCATATGAGGCATGCTGCTCAATCTCTTCCCGCACTTTCTGCTTAACGGCCGGATGGACGATCTCTGTCAGTTTTTTCAGAAGGCCGGGATCATCAAATACTGCCATCGCAATCTTTTTCCGGTTAAGCTCCCCGTCCTCCAGAAGATAATCACAGCCGAAAAGATCCACGATCGGAGCGTAGCATGCTTCCCCCTTCCTCTGAAGGGCGGCGCCGACATCGTCGCACACAATCAGATAAGCGCCGTACCGCTCCTTCATATATCTGAGAATTCTGCTCTTTCCTGCCCCTGCGCCGCCCGTGACGCCCAGTATAAAAGCCCGTTCTGCCATCCCGAAAAACTCCTCACGTTCCTGTATATGCCGGCAGTCTCCGTATCAATGCGCTTCGTACCAGCTTCCGCCCTCATGCATATCGATCTCGAGATTGACCCGCATCTTCGCGGCGCCGGTCATCTGTTCGCTCAGAATCTGCTTCACGCGCTCCTCTTCCCCTTTCGCGGTCTCCACCAGAAGTTCATCGTGGACCTGCAGGATCAGCCTGGAGCGGAGGCCCTCCTTCCGGAGAATGCGGTCTGTTCCGATCATGGCGATCTTGATAATATCCGCGGCGGTGCCCTGAATCGGCGCGTTCATCGCCACGCGTTCCCCGAAGGACCTGCGCATGAAATTGGATTCCTTCAGTTCGGGGATCGGACGCCTGCGGCCGAGCATGGTCGTGGAATAACCGAGCGTCTTTGCCGACTGGACGCAGCCGTCCAGATAAGCCTTGATCCCCGGATAGGTTTTAAAATACTGCTCAATGTATTCCGCCGCTTCCTGCCTCGTGATGGAAAGCCCCTGGCTTAAGCCGAAGGAACTGATCCCGTATACGATGCCGAAATTAACCGCTTTCGCGTTGCGCCGAAGCTGCGGCGTCACCTCCTCAAGCGGTACGCGGAAGACCTGGGAAGCCGTGATCGCATGGATATCCTCCGCGGAATGATAAGCCTCAATCAGGTTTTCATCTCCGGACACATGAGCCAGGACGCGAAGCTCAATCTGGGAATAGTCCGCATCGATGAAGACAGATCCTTCCTTCGGGACGAATACCCTGCGCAGCTCCCTTCCCAGTTCCGTGCGGACCGGAATATTCTGCAGGTTCGGGTCGGCGGAGGAGATGCGTCCGGTCGCCGTCACCGTCTGGTTGAATTTGCCGTGAATGCGTCCGTCTTCGGAAATAAAGGCTGAAAGTCCGTCCGCATATGTGGATTTCAGCTTGGTCAGCTGCCGGTATTCCAGAATCTGATCCACAATCGGGGCCGTCTCCGCCAGCTTCTCCAGCACATCCGCAGCGGTGGAATAGCCGGTCTTTGTCTTTTTTCCGCCCGGCAGCTTCAGGTCTTCGAAGAGCACTGTCCCCAGCTGCTTCGGGGAGTTGATATTGAAAGTCCGGCCGGCAAGGGTCCATATTTCCTTCTCCAGCTCACTGATTCTTCCGGTCAGCTTTTCCCCGTATGCGCGCAGTTCCTCCCCGCGGACCAGAATTCCTTCCTTCTCCATGTGGTAAAGAACAAATACAAGCGGCATCTCCACCGTATCAAACAGCTCCAGCATCCCTTCTTCTAAGAGACGCTCCCGCATCTTCTCCCGGCTTTTCAGTGCTGTTTCCGCCTGAAGGCAGGCATAGGAAAGAAGCGCCTCCCTGGCTCCGGCTTCATCGGAAGGCCCGCCGCTGTCCTTTGTCCGCCGGGTCCTGCCGCTCTCCCCGGGGAATTCGCCAAAAGCCAGGCTCCATACCTCGGAAAGAGTCTTTTTCCCCAGCAGTTCCGCCCTGGAAGGCACCATGCCGGATGCAAAATCCTTTGCAATATTATCGTATGTATATTCTCCTGAAAGCGGATTCAGGAGATAAGCCCCGATCTCTGCGTCAAAATACTTCTCCTGCTGTTCTTCAGGAAATTCCGATCCGTCATCCAGGAAAAAGAGCTGTTCCTTAAGTCCGGCCGTATCGATTTTCCTCGCCGCCGCAGCCAGAAGCTGAAGCTGTCCCTGAGAAATACCTGCCAGAAGAGCCGTCTCATCCGCAAAAGAAACCGCGGCTCCCAGCAGTCTTCCATTCTCCGCCAGCAGCTGCAGGCCGATCTCTTCACACTTTCCGGCCTTCTTCAGAAAATGCGCAAAGTCCTGCTCCCCATTCAGTTCAACAAGGCGGAAGGGCTGTTCTTTCTTCTCCCGCGGCTCTTCATCAGCCTTCGCGATCCGTTCAGAGAATTTTGAAATCATGGCGCGGAGTTCCAGCCGCTTTGCCATCTCCAGGGCTTCCGGGGTAAACAGCTTCTCATTGTCCTCACCGAGACGGGCATCCTCCAGGCTGATGGTAAACGGGCTTCCGTCCTCCAGTTTCGCATGGCGGTCGATCGTCGCCAGGGTTTTCGAAAGAACCGCGTCATCCCAGTGCTCGCGGAGAGAATTCTGAGCCTTGCCCGGCCTGATCTCATCGATATGGGCGTAGGCATTTTCAATTGAATGGTACTGCTCTATAATCCTGACCGCCGTCTTCTCCCCGACTCCCGGGATCCCCGGAATATTGTCCGATGCGTCCCCCATCAGGGCCTTCACGTCGATGAACTCCTCAGGAGTCACCAGATAACGCTCCTTTACATCCGATGCCAGATAATCTTCGACCTCGGTTCCGGACTTCTTCGTTTTGGGAATCCGGATCATCGTCCGATCCGAAGCAAGCTGCAGAAGATCCCTGTCGCCGGAAATAATCCGGACCTCAAGTCCTTTCTCTTCCATCTCTCTGGAAACGGTCCCCAGCAGATCATCCGCCTCATAGCCCTCCAGCATCATCAGCGGCACCTGCATCGCGCCCAGCATCTCTTTCATCAGCGGAACCTGCTCGCGCAGTTCTTCCGGCATGGCGTGCCGCGTCCCCTTGTAATCTTCGTACATTTTATGGCGGAAGGTCGGCGCGTGCAGATCGAAAGCAACCGCCAGATACTGGGCCTGCTCCTCCTCCAGCACTTTAAAGAGAATATTCAGAAACCCGTACACAGCATTTGTATGAAGCCCCTCTCCGTTCGAAAGCAGCGGGATCCCGTAGAACGCCCGGTTCAGAATGCTGTGTCCGTCAATTAATACGATTTTCTCACTCATCTGTCTTCTCCCTGGATCTTCCATACCGATCCGCAGCAGCTCTCCCGGATCCCGGATCCGGTTCCGCCCCAGACTCCGTTATCCGTCTCTGCTTCCAATTCTGCTGCTGCCTCAGACTCCGTTATCCGTCTCTGCTTCCGGTTCCGTCTCCGTCTCTGCTTCCGGCTTCGTCTCCGTCTCTGCTTCCGATTCGGTCTCAGCCTGTGTTTCCGGGCGGCCTTTTCTTCGTCCCGCATTCTCACTTAAGGAGTCTTCCTCCTCCGGAACCGGTCGGCCGATCACATAGTAAAGCGCTTCGCGTGTTTTCTCCAGCGCTTTCTCCTCGGCTTCCGTATCGAAGAAATCCGCCTCCGTCACCGCGGCTTCCAGACTCTGCGGCTCTGCCGCGGTCTCTTTTTCTGTCTCCGCGGGCACCGGTTCCATCGCTGCGGATTCCGAATCTGTCTCCCCGGTCTCTGCCTCTGTTCCCGGAATCTCCGGCTCAGTCTCCGCGGTTTCTTTCTCCGTATCGGAGGAATGCGTACCGGAACCTGTTTCTTCCGGTCCGGCCGCGATTGTTTCCGCCGCCTCACCCCGGCTGTCGTACATAAAAACGGAATCCTCTCCGGACCCGTTTTCTCCGCCCTGCCTGTCGACAGATGCTTCGCCCTCCGGATTCTCCTTCTTTCCGGTTTCACTGCGGATCTCTTCCTGATCCATCCTGTAACGGTATGTATAGGCGCCTATGACAGACATCATAAGCACAAGCTCAGCCAGGACAACCAGGACTACGCGGAAAATCTTGTAATACAGGCGCCTGCGCAGATAGTCCCTGGATTTCTCAAGCCTGAGGTTCAGTTTTTCTATAAAATTGTAATTCCCGTCATCCTTCCTGTCATCGATCAGATGATAGACGGAAAAATAGATCTCCAGCTCATCATAGCATTTGCGGCAGCCCGCCACATGATCCAGAAATGCTTCCAGATCCCGGTCCGACAGCTGTCCCTCCATATACCCCTTGATGAGCTGCTGGGCTCTGATGCAATCCATACAGCAGACTCCTCGGCTTTCCATACAGCCTTCCGCGCCGCATACGGCTCTGATTGCAATACGCGCTCTGAAAAATAACCGGGAAAGGCTGATCCGGGATTTCATAATTCATAACCCGGCAAACAGCGTTACCATGATAGTATAATACAGAGACAAAGTTTTTTCCATGGGGATGCCCTTCCTTTTCCGGTGTGTTATAATGTTCGGGTGAAAAACACTGACGGAGGGCAACTCCCATGGCTGACTACGAATCCATTATAAGGCTGCTGACAAGCGGCGTTCCGGACAATATCCAGAGACTGGTTGACGAGACGCATCCTGCGGACGTACTGGAAGCGGTCCAGGAAGAATGTGATGGAAACTATACCTATCTGCTCGCTCTTCCGGACGATTTCCTGGCTGACGTCATCGACGAAGCGGAGGACGACGATAAATATGAGATCCTGAAGGTCATGGATCCTGACCGCACCCGTTCGGTCCTGAACCGGATGAGCGTGGACGAGATTGCCGACCTGATCCAGGAACTGGAAGAGGATAACAAGGACGCCGTCATAACCTCCCTGCTGCGCGGACGGACCAAAACAGACGTCACGAAGCTGCTGAAGTATGAGGAAGATACCGCCGGCGGTATCATGACGACCCAGTTCATCGCCATCTACGCGTCCAATACCGTCATGCGGGCCCTGAACTACCTGAAGACAGAGGTCGACGCCGAAACCAGCTATTATATGTACGTAGTCGACAAGGAAGATTATACGCTCCGGGGCGTTGTCTCCCTGAGAGACCTGGTCATGCAGCCTTTCGATACGCCGATCGAAGAGATCATGAATACAAAGGTGATTTCGGTCAACGCCTCCGATGACCAGGAAGACGTCGCCGATACCTTCCGGAAATACGGCTACCCTGCTCTCCCGGTCGTGGATGACAATGGAAAGATGATCGGAATCGTCACGGTCGACGACGTCATCGAAGTCCTGAATGAAGAGTTCACGGAAGATATCCACCACATGGGCGGTATCAACAAGGAGGAGAAGATTGACGGCACCGTCATGGAATCCGTCAAATCCCGCCTTCCCTGGCTGGTCGTAAACCTGATCACGGCCCTGCTGGCCTCCTCGGTCATCGCCCGTTTTGACGGAACCATCGAGAAGATCGTAGCCCTCTCCGCTGTCATGACCATCATATCGGGGATGGGCGGAAATGCCGGCACCCAGTCCCTTACCATGGTAGTCCGCGCGCTCTCCCTGGATGAGATCGATAAGGAAAACGCCATCAAGATCCTTCTCAAAGAGCTCGGCGCAGGCCTGATCAACGGAGTTGTGATCGGCGCATTAGTCGCGGTAATCGCGCTTTTTTACAATTTCAATCCCTGGTTCGGACTGATCGCCGCCGTCGCCATGATCCTGAATATGCTCTGCGCGGCCCTTGCCGGATTCCTGGTGCCTATCCTGCTGGAAAAGCTCCAGGTAGATCCCGCGATCGCCTCCAGCGTCTTCGTCACCACCGTGACGGACTGCATGGGATTCTTTTTCTTCCTGGGCCTTGCAACGATTGCGATGCCGCTGCTGAAGTGATCTGTAAAGCTCCTGACATATTAAGTCAGCCGGGATGCTCTGCAAAGACAGCAATACAATCTTATATATAAGAAAGAAGCTGCCCTCACGAGGACAGCTTCTTTCTGTGTATTCTTACGCCGGTTCAAACTGCGTATCCGGCAGACTTCATACTCCGCCCGGCAGTTTTATGCCGGTCATGCCTGTCTGTCCATATCGAGCCGATAGAACATCCCGTGGAGTTTAATATCTCCTGACGCCGAGAAAACGATTCCGTCTGCCGAAAGATCTGTAAAGATCGCCGCAGTCAGCACCTGCTCTCCCCCGTTGACAAATATCTCCATACTGTAGCGGTCGAGAACAATGCGCAGTTTCAGTACACCCTGATCCGCATTGATCTGCGCGCGTCTCTGGTGAATAATCGCCCTTCTGGACCCCGAATATTTCCGGTCAATCTTCAGGATATTTTCCGAAGGATGAAAACTGAGCGTAGTGTGATATTCCTCATTCTGCGCCAGCTGTATGGAAAAACTGCGGTAAATTTCAGCTCCGTCCGCCGGAGCGATCCCGACCTCAAAATCCGCCATACGGCCGGAAACACCCGGGAAACTCTTCTTCCCCGAGAACGATTCCTCATGGAATTCCGTCCCTGCACAGCGGTAGTTTTCAAGTTCTCTCACCGGCCACTGAAACAATCTGCCATCCCGGACATGCAGTTCTCTCGGCAGGCTCATCTGCCCGTACCAGCTCATCTTAACTGTCCGGTGCTGGAGAACCGTATCCCAGTTCTGCATCCAGCCGATCATGACTCTTCTTCCGTCCGGGGTAAGAACCGTCTGCGGCGCGTAGAAATCAATCCCGTAATCAACCGCATGATCTGTCTCTTCCTCAAAGACCATCTTTTCCTCGTCATAGGATCCGATCAGGCACAGAGTTCCGTTTCCGTTATGGTACTCAAATCCCGAAGGCAGCATGTCCTGCGGACTGGTCAGCAGAACCCATTTCCCGTCCAGCTCAAAAAAGTCCGGACATTCCCACATCTTTCCGAAACGGTTCCGGTTCTTTATAACCACATTGCGGAAAGTCCAGTGGAAACCGTCATCGCTGTGATAGAGAAGAATCTGGCCGCTCCCGTCTGCAGGGCGGCTTCCCACAAAACAGTCATACGTTCCGTCCTGACGCTGCAGAAGCCTTGGATCCCGGAAATCATGAATACTTGATCCCTCCGGAAGATCCGCTCCCGTCAGTACCGGATTCCCTTCATACTTCTCATAATTGCAGCCGTCTCCGACCGCCAGGCACTGAGTCTGTGTCTCAATGCGCTCTCCGTACAGGGATCGCTCACACTGAACCCCTGTATACATGAGAAGCTGCCTTCCGTCCGGAAGGACAGCTGCGCTGCCGGAGAAGCATCCGTCACAGTCATAGAGCTCATCCGGAGCCAGAGCAGCCGGGCAGTGCTCCCAGTGCAGAAAATCTGTGGTAACCGCATGCCCCCAGTGCATCGGTCCCCACTTTGTTGCGTAAGGGTAATACTGGTAAAAGAGATGAAACTTTCCCTGATACCAGGAAAAACCGTTCGGGTCATTCATCCATCCGACCCGCGGGGAAAGATGGAATGCAGGTTTCTCCTCTGCGGGTATGGCTTTTTCCGCCACTTCTTCAAAACTACGCGCTTCTCGCAGTGTCTGGCTGCTCATTCTGTTCTTTCCTCCATATGAATCCATCTTCTTAAAGCGGCAGCCGCCGCACTAGTTAAATGCGGCGGCTGCCCCTTTTGGCTGAACAGTTATTTTTTAAAATTATTCACCGAGGCTTGCGAAATAGTTGTCAAGATACTTCTGGAAGATTTCCAGATAGCTGGACAGACCATACGCATCCAGTTCAGACAGATAGCTGTTCCAGTCGTCATCTGTGAATCCGTTCATGATCCAGTCAGACTTGTGGGTATTGATGCAGGTGGTAACGTCCGCCATCAGGTTGGACAGTTCCTCTGTGTCTTCCGGAGACATAAGCAGGTTCGGATACACATAATTCTTGGTCATATCCTTGGTGTAGATGTCAGCGATCCAGTCAAGACGATACTGTGCGTCATCCGGGCAGGTAACATAAACGCCATAATACTCGTTCAGGATTGCAAGAGGACCATTGACGGACTCTGCTTCACGAACCTCAACCGGAGACCAGTCGCCGAGCGGCGTGTGGGTCAGCATCGGATCGCCGTTGGCATTCGTTCCAATCTGGAAGATATCGAATTCATCATCTTCGCCGTAGGTTCCCCAGTTGTTCTGCGGGGACTGATACGGATCGTACATCTGGTCAAGCCATGCGCAGACAAGATCGGGATTCTTGCACATACCGGTCAGTACGCAGCGGCCGCGGTCGAAACCGGAAGTGAAGGAACCATTCTGCGGGGTGATATTCTTAACATCAGCCTCAAGTGCCGGAAGCGGCTCATAATCAGCAAGATTGTCGATATTTGCTACGTCCCAGCTGAACAGCACGCCGTAACGGTGAGACTTGCCCTTTGCGACATAGGTGGACCATTCCTGGGTGAAAGCTTCCGGATCGATCAGGCCTTCCTCATAGAGTTTATGCAGCCATGCGATACCTTCCTTGTAGCCTTCCTGGACAGCCGAGCAGATTACTTCCTTGTCGTCTGTTACCGCGATATGGCGGCCGCGGTCTCCGTCGCCGTAGCCTTCGCCGAATCCGTTGATCAGGATCGCCGGATCCTGGTCGCCGTCGTTGATGATGCAGGACATCGGGATGATATCGCCTTCGATACCGAACTCAGACTGCAGTTCGGATGCATGCTCCTTGAACGCAAGCAGAACCTGCTCGAACTCGTCTGTCGTGCCGGGCATCTCAAGACCAAGGAAATCCATCCACTTGGTATTGATGAAAGGCATGTTGCCGATGGTCTGAATGGCAGTCTTCTCGGAACCGAGCTGCTCAATCCAGGGAAGCGCCCAGATATGGCCGTCAGCGTCTTCGCACATAGCCCTGTATTCCGGATAATTCTCGAAGATTGCGTTAAGATTCGGCATATCCTTCTCGATATACTCTTCCACATTGAGAATCAGTCCCTGCTCCGCATACTTCAGAAGGTCTGTATCGTTCAGGCCTGCCTGGAAGATGAAATCCGGGAGATCTTTGTAGTTTGCAAAAGTGAGCGCTTTCTTGTCGCCCCACTGGTCTGCCTGGATCGCAGTCCATTCGATATGGACGTTGGTCTTATCTTCCAGACGTTTGAAGATGGTGCGGTTGTTCGGATCAGATTCGGTGCTGGCCGGGAAGGTAGTGATCGCGGTCAGAGTCTGTGTCTCCTCCAGCGGGAAAGTATATTCGCCCGCTGTGGTATTGCCGTCAGCATCCGGAAGAAGCTCGACTTCCGCCGCCGGTACATTCACGGATGCAAGCAAGCCTGCCGTAAGCAGAAGCGCCATGAAACGTTTTACAGATCCTGCCTTCATATTCTTTTCTCCTTTTTGTTATGTGAAAGCAACAGTGTCTCATTTTTTCAGGATCAGCCTTTCACCGAACCTGCCATAATGCCTGCGTCGAAGTACTTCTGGAAGAAAGGATACATAACCAGAAGCGGCAGACTGGAGATAATAATTGTCGCGTACTTCAGCAGTTCCGCCAGCTGCGCTCTCTGCGCGGTACTCTGCATGTCAGAGATCATGCCGGACTCCGGCTGGTTCTGAATCAGGATCGCGCGAAGGACCAGCTGCAGAGGCTGCTTGGAAGCGGAATTCAGGTAAATCATCGCGTCAAAATAGCTGTTCCACATGCCGACGAACTGCCACATGGCCAGAACCGCTATTACCGGCGTGCAGACAGGAAGCAGGATCTGGAAGAAATAGACCATCTCATTTGCTCCGTCCACATCCGCGGCCTCTCTGAGTTCCTTAGGGACACCCTGATAATAGGTGCGGGCGATGATCATATTCCAGACACTGAAAGCGCCCGGAAGAATGATTGCCCACATACTGTCCAGCAGCCCCAGGCCGCTGATCAGCAAATAGGTCGGAATCAGGCCGCCGCCGAAGAACATGGTGATGACAAAGATAACATTAATGAATTTTCTTCCCTTGAAGTCCTCCCTGGACATCGGATATGCCGCAAGCAGGGTAACCAGAACGGATACAAAGGTGAATACCACCGAGTAGATGACAGCATTCTTAAAGCCGACCCAGATCTGCTTATTCTGCAGAACACGCTGATAGGCGGTAACGGTCCATTTGCTCAGATCAAAGCTGATGCCCTTGTTCTGAAGCGTTATCGGATCCATTAAAGACGCTACGACGATGTAAAGCATGGGGATAATAATCGCGACCACGAACAGGGCCAGGAGAATATATCCCAGGATCAGGAGCAGCTTATCCTGTCCGGAGTAACGGGCAAATCTGCTTTTTCTTTTATTATTCTGCACAGTTCCCCATCCTTTCTCAGATTCCCTTTCCATCGTTCATCTTTGATACGATCTTGTTCACTGTAATCAGGAGGATCACATTGATCACCGTATTAAAGAGACCGACGGCTGTGGAAAAGCTGTAATCTCCGTCCAGAAGACCTTTTTTGTAAACATAGGTAGCGATAATTTCAGAACTTGCCAGGTTCAGGTCAGTCTGCAGAGCATAAGCTTTTTCGAAACCGATACTCATGATATTACCGGCCGACAGAATGAACTGAATGACAACCATGTCCTTGATCGCCGGCCATTCAACAGCTTTGATCTGCTGGAGAATGTTGGCTCCGTCAATCTGCGCCGCTTCCTTCAGGTCCTGGCTCGCATTGGAAAGCGAAGCCGTATACATGATGGAAGCCCAGCCCGCGCCCTGCCAGATGCCGGACGCGATATAGATCGTACGGAAGGCGGAGGGCATGGTCATAAAGTTGATCTGTGTTCCGAGCAGCAGGTTCACAGGACCCGTGACGGAAAGAAGAATACGGACCATACCGCAGAGGACGATGACCGAAATAAAGTTCGGCATGTACAATACCAGCTGGACATTCTTCTTGATGTTCTTGCTCTCGATCCTGTTCAGCAGGAAAGCCAGCAGAATCGGCACGGGGAAACCCCAGAGCAGTCCATAGATACTCAGCTTCAGTGTATTCACCAGATATTTCATGAAGTCCGGCGAAGACAGGAACCTGTTGAAGTTTTTAAAACCGACCCATTCAGAGTGAAGAATGCCCTTGATCGGACTATACTTCTCGAAAGCGATCAGAATGCCGCCCATGGGTATGTACCTGAAGATGATAGTCAGCAGCAAAGCCGGCAGCATAAAAATTACGTAAAGCTGCCAGTTCTGTCTGATATAGACGGCTGTTTTATGCAGCTTTGAATCATAATTCTTTCCCGCTGCGGAACCCGCATTGGAATCTGTCATTCCTCTTTCCTCCTTTTGCAAATGTGTAACTTTTTGTAAACTGACTAACTGTTCAGCCTCCTTTCTTTTTCGTCAGATTACAGATGGAAAATGTCCGTTTTGTTACATTTTCTGTTTACAAATATAGCACTTCTGACGGATTTGTCAATATAGAAATCCGTCTTAGGTTTTACATTTGACACAATTGTAAAACAGAGTTATAGTAGAAATAACGAAAAAGTACGGAAAAAGAACAAATCATATTCCGGAAGCAAAGAGAAGCAAGTGCCGGTGGATTTCTTAATTAAAATCTGCAGCAGGAAAGGAGGATCTCCAAACCCATGCATAATCTCCTGAATCCCGATAACCGGGTCATGCGCCTGATCACAAAGATAGCGGACTCTGTTTTCCTGAACCTTCTCTGGTTTGTCTTCAGCCTTCCGATCGTCACAGCCGGTGCGGCTACCACTGCCCTCTTCGACGTCACCCTTCACATGGTGAACGACGAAGAAGGAGGCATTTTCAGGGACTTCAGGAAATCCTTCCGCAGCAATCTCCGTTCCGCGACGAAGACATGGCTGATCCTGCTCGCGATCGGCGCAGTTCTTTCCGTCGACGGTTATGTCCTCTGGCATATGCATTTTTCAAATGCCTTCTGGACCATCGTGACAGCCCTTTATTTTGTAGCTGCCGCAGCATACCTGATTATTCTCATGTATGTCTTTCCCCTGATGGCCAATTTTGAGAACACTCCGCTGAACATGATCAAAAACGCTTTCATGATCGGAATGCGCTTTCTCATCTGTACGGCACTGCAGGCAGGGGTTTATTTCCTTATGATCCTGACAGCGGTCCGTTTTTTCACGCCGATCCTCATGTTCGGCGAAGGCCTCTGCGCCCTTCTCTGCTCTTATCTGATGAACCAGATCATAAGGCAGCTCAGAGACAGGGCCCTGGCTGAGGAACTGTGAGCCGGCGCGCCTCCTCCTCCCTCCTGCGGGAGCTGAAGGGATGGAAAAAGGTTCAGTATCTTCTGGATTATTACAAGTTTCCCCTGTTCCTGGCCGGACTTTTCCTGTATTTTGTCATCTGGTTTTCGATCAGGAGCCTGACGCAGAAGGAATATCTGCTTTACCTTGGATTTGTGAATTTCGCGCCCTCCGAAGCGCTCACAGAGGAGCTCACGGAGAATTACCGCAGAGAGATGGGCTATAAGGGAAGAGAGGAATCGCTTCTTCTTCAGAATAATCTCTTCCTCTCCTCCGATGAAAACAGTGAATATCATCCTTATACATATGCGACAAAAATGCGGATTCTCGGTGCGATTGACGCCGAGCAGCTTGACCTGGTTCTGATGGACAGGGAAGCTTTCGACGCCTTCTCCCAGAACGGATACCTGACTGATCTGCAGGCTCTGCTGTCTGAAGAAGCGCTGCCGGAGGGCATGTCTTCGATGCATGAAAATACGCCTCATAAGAATCACTCTTTTGCTGAAAGCTCTGATGATGCTGAAACTGGCACAGGGACGCGCCCCGGAATAAGCACCCTGTATGACACCGTACAGGCAGGTTTCCGGAAAAACATCCAAATAAAGGAAGACAACTCCGTGGATGTGCTCCTTGGAAATGAGAGTGAGTATTCCTCTGTCACCACAGAGGCCGTCTACGGGATCGACCTGTCTTCTGTTTCTGCAAGGATTCAGAACGCGGAACTGAACGGGACAGTTTATCTCGGCATTATAGAAAACAGCCCCCGCAAAGCGGAAGCTGTAAAATATCTGAACTATCTGGTCCAGGAGCCCTGATCCGCCTGTTTTCATACTGTCGGGGTAAAAACCGTAACAGACTGAAATGCCGGATTATCTTTACATTTTCAATTTTGTTCAATATAATCAGGAGTACACGAGATCCATGAAAGAACTTCGGTGGCGTCAGGAAAGAAGAGGTAGACTTATGGCAGGCAGAGTGACTCTCCAGGATATAGCAGATGAACTCGGGCTTTCTCGCAATACAGTATCAAAGGCGATCAACAACACAGGAATTCTTGCGGACAATACCAGGGACCGTGTTCTCCGCAAGGCAAAGGAAATGGGTTATAAACAGTTTTCCTACCTGCAGTTCAGGGAAGATCCGGTCCAGGATCTGAACCCTCTTATGCAGGATATTTCTGCCGCCCCTGCCGCAGGAAAAAAAGAAATCGCGGTTCTTTCCTCCGGTTTTATCGGCAGTTCTCATTTTGCCATGACCATGCTCGACCGTTTCCAGCATGATCTCTCAGAACTCGGCTACAGCATCAGCATGTACCGGATTATGCCGGAGGAGATCGACACCCTGCTTCTTCCAAAGTCCTGCAATCTGGAGCATATCGCCGGAATCATGTGCATCGAACTGTTCCATGCGGACTACTGCAGGATGCTCTGCGGTCTCGATATCCCCCTCCTTCTGGTTGACGGACCTGTATCCATCTTTGAAGGATCCTTTCAGGCAGACCAGCTGCTCATGGACAGCCAGTCCCAGCTTTTCGCCTTCCTGAAGGAGATGAAAAAACGCGGAAAGACCAAAGTCGGTTATATCGGGGATATCCACCATTGCCAGTCCTTCTACGAGCGCTACAGCGCCATCCGCCAGTGCGTGGATCTGCTTGGCCTTGATAATTCCTGGAATATCACAGATGGATCCATCGCTGTTTCAGATAACAGTTATATACAGCATGTGGAAGATTCCCTGAAGGCCATGTCATCCCTTCCGGACGTATTCATCTGCGCCAATGATTTTGTCGCGCTTGATATCATGAACCTTCTGCGGAAGCTGAATCTTTCCGTCCCGGAAGATGTCTGGCTCTGCGGTTTTGATGACTCCCCGGAATCCCGGATTATGTCGCCCAGGCTGACTTCCATCCATATTCACAGCCAGATCATGGGACAGGTTGCGGTGAATCTTCTCTATTCCCGCATCCACTCTCCCTACATGAATTACCGGACAGTCTATACAGAGACTGACCTGATCTACAGGGAGTCCACCGGTGACTGAGGATATCAAAACGTATCATTAAGAAAACGAATAATGAGACTTGAAAGAGCGGGAACCCTGACAGATTCCCGCTCCTTATTTCTGCAGCCTCTTTTCTTTCACAGCCGCTCCTCATTTCCGCAGCCGCTTCTGTTTTCCCGGATTATCCTTTTTGGGGCCGCTTCTCTTTTCTGCAGCTGTTCCCCGATTCCATGGCCATTTCATCATCTTTGCACCTTATCTCATCCTCACTCAATCTTTATATCCACCATGTTCCGCGGCTGCTTCAGATCATCCCCAAGGCTGAGCAGATAAAGACTGACATTGCTGACCGGCTGCTCCTGCCACAGTCTGATTCCTTTCCGGTATCCGGTAAGATCCAGAGCTTCCCCCATGGCATATGCCGAATTGATGCCGAGAAAGGTATCTGTCATGAGGCTGATTTCTTCGTCCGTCAGCGACGCCTCATCCATGTTTGCTCTGGCAATTTCCCTGCTTCTTGCCTCTGCAAAAGCGGCTGCCTCCTCTCGTACTTCTTCAGGCAGATCCAGTCTCTCCGTGTGATAGCGCATTCTCCCGTCTGTCAGGGTCAGAATTCCATACTGATTTGGCGCGACTGCAAGCGCACTGGTAACAATCTCCAGAATATCCCCCTCCCGGCGCACCGATTCCAGATGCGTATGGCCTGACAGGCAGCAGAGGATCTTATAATCACTGAAAAGTTCAATCAGAAGGTCCGCGTTATAAATCTGATAACCGTAAAAGAAAACGGAATTGTGCCGCAGAAGATTCTGGTGCGACACAAGGATCACACGGGCTCCGGACCGCTCTGCCCTGGCCATCTGCTGCTGAATCCAGGAGATGCTGCTTCCCGGAACCGAATTATTTGAATAGCTGTTTACATCCAGACACAGAAACCATAAAACAGGTAAAAATTCAAAGATATAGCTTCCCGAAGCGGAATCCAGTGAAGATGCCTCATTATACCCGTATTCCTGCCAGATTTCGAGGAACTGGTCACCGTCCGTATTCTCCACCCGTTCAAAGCTGCTGCCGGTAAAGCGCACCGCATTCTGATTGCTGATATCATGGTTGCCGGGAATCACGAGAACAGGAATGCCGGCTTCTTCGATCTGTCTGCAGTAGGCGCGGATTCCTTCATGGCTGGGCCGTTCGCCGTTATAAGTCAGATCGCCGCTCAGAATCACCAGATCCGGCTCCGCATCCAGAACCGCATCCGTAAAAGCCGTCATATAAAGGTCCGAATACTGGGGAAGCTTGCTGTCCCCGTTCTGTACAGTTTTCAGAAAACTGGCTCCTCCGTCCGTCAGTTCAGACGAGAGATAGTGCGGATCCGTCATAACGTAGATGCATACGCCCTCATCTTTGTCAGCATCTCGGCCGGAAGCTTCTTCCGCAGAAAGCCCTTCTGCAGCAGCCGCTTCTGCATCTGTTCCTTCTATCGCTTCCGCTTCCGCAGCGGCACCTTCCGCAGCAGCGCCGGATCCAGTTATCTTCCCGGAAAAAAACAGGAGAAGAAATAAGAAAGCCAGAACAGCCGCCATCCTCCGAAACTGCTCCTGCCCGAAAAAAACATTATATACCCTGCCTGACCATCCTTCTCTCATAATAACCTCTGCAAAAGCTGTCTGCGCATCCTCATCGCACAGGCCGAAAAACATATTTGCTTTCTCCTGATTTGTGATACAATACTTCAGATATATTATATTCAGGAGGTATTCCGAAAAAATGAAAAAACTGACACTGCTTCTGGCCTGTCTGATGGCTCTGATTCTGAACGGTCCTGTCTTTTCCTCTGTCCAGGCTGCTTCTTCGGTAAAGCAGGAATCCCTCGATAAGGCATCCGCCGCGCTGAAAGAGATTCCCGATAACAAAAAGATCACAGCCCTTGGCGGCGCGAAAATAAGCGAGGAGAAGCTCAAATCGCTTAAGTCGGCGATCAAATCCATCTCTCCATCCGGCACCGGCATCGTCCTGCTTGACCTGAAGAGCGGAAAAGGCCTGTCTTACAACGCCGGCCAATCATTCTATTCAGCCAGTACCATGAAAGGTCCTTTTGTCGCCAGTCTGGCCTCCGCCCAGCCGTCCGCCATCAGCGCTTCGAACGGGAATGTGACCGCCACGATCCGCTGGTCCAGCAACGAAGATTATATGAGTCTCGTCAACCGGTATGGAAAAAACTGCATGAAGCAATGGTGCAAAAAGGCAGGCGTCCGCACCAGCCTTGCGACCCATCCCTATACGAACGTCAGCGCCGGCGAGCTTGCGAAGCTCTGGCTGCAGAACTACATTTTCTTCAACAGCAGCTCTTTCGGAAAGTCTGTCGGAAGCCTCTATACCAGTCCCAATCTGTCTGTCCTGCACAGCGTCCTCGGGAAAAAATACAGAACCCAGACCAAAGCCGGATGGATCGCGGGACCCAGCTTTTACAGCGGACAATACCGCAACGCGACCAACGACGCCGGAATCATCTATGGGAAACATCCCTATCTGGTCGTCGTTCTGTCGAATGTACCTTATAATTTCAGCCGGATCAGCCGGATCGTGACGGTCCTCGGCAATATCGCCGATGAGCTCTGAGAAACAGTTGATTATACGGCTGCAGATCATGAATCGGACAGTTTTTATAAATGCCCTGGTACAGGAAGCTGCCAGGGCATATTTTTACTGCGGAAACACCGCCGTGTCTGCCTGAATCCTCTTTATTACAGAACAGTCACAGTGAAGGAATACGCTTTCTCCTCCCCGGGCTGCGCGGTCTGGACGTTCACTTTATGCTCCAGAATATCATCCTCGCTGCTCTTGGTCGAGAAACCGTTCCAGGGTTCCAGCGCCACGAAGGGAGCCGGTTTCGCCGTCGACCAGATCACCAGATTTGAAAAATCAGCAAAATCAAGCTTCAGTCCTCTTCCCGTCTTCGGGTTGACATAAGTCAGGCTTCTGGACTTCAGCTGATCAAAGACCAGGCCGTCATGCAGGAAAAGGCTGTGGTCAAGCCGGAGAATCCTGTCATTATCCAGAATCACGCGCCGGCTTTCCTCGTCCAGCAGGGTCGGCTCAGAATCCAGCGGATACATCAGATTCGCGTTTTCCTTCTCCTCAAAGCAGACCACATAATCCTCATAGGACTCTCCCCCGAAAAGCGGACAGTTGAACGCCGGGTGTCCGCCGATAAAGAAGGGCATGGGAACATCTCCCGTATTCTTCACTTTATAGCTGAAGGTAAGCCTGTTCTCTTCCACCCTGTAGGAAAGCGCAAAGCGGAAATCATAGGGATAGATCTCCTTTGTCGCAGGGGAGGAATTCAGAACATATGTCACAGACTGCTCATCCTGGGCAGTGATTTCAAATGTTTCAAATCTTGCAAATCCGTGCCTTTTGATGTTCTTCACTTCGCCTGCCCCGCACTTCGCGGCGTCACCGCGCAGGCTTCCGCAGATCGGGAAGCAGACCGGGGACTGCCCGGACCAGAATTCCGGATCCCCCTGCCAGAGAAATTCCGTCTGCCCCGCGCGGATGCTTGTCAGCATGGCGCCTTCCGCAACGCTTGAAACGGTCAGTAAATTACTTTTGATTACAGCAGTTTCTTTTTCACTCATTTTACTTCCCCCTTCATGGATAAATACTTGCAGCATTATAGTCTATTCTATCTTATGATGTACTTGCGCTCTGACCTTTGGCGGAGCAATCATTCTGTTCCTAATTGTATATGCGCAGCAAACCATTCAAAAAACCAGTCAGGAAGTTCATTCTGCCTGCGGATCACAAGTCTGTCACAAGGACCGGGATCGGAAAATCCGTCTCCTCCACAGGTACTTTTTCAAAGAGCTGGAAATGAAAGGCAGCGGCCGCGAGCGGATGCCCCGGATGCTTCTCCAGATACCGGTCATAATATCCGCCCCCGTATCCGACTCTTCCGCCGGAGGCATCAAATGCAAGTCCCGGGAGAACCATAAATGCATCCTCCTCACTGTCCAGACACGGGCAGCGCTCCGGATCCGGCTCCAGGATATGCATGGCTCCCTCCCTGAGGCAGTCAGCGGAATCAACCTGATAAAAATGCATTTCCCGGCTTCCTTTTACCAGCTTCGGAACCGCGGTCCTTTTCCCTTCCGACCGGCAGCGGACCAGGAAATCCTGCAGCTGAACTTCCCCCGGCAGAGACATATAGGCAAAAACTGTCTCCGCTTTTCTTAAGTCCGGTAAGGCCAGAAGCCGTTCCACGATGACCCTGCTCATCGATGCAAGCCTTTCCCGGGTATATTCTGCTTTTCTTTCAGCGATGATTCTTCGGATCCGCTGTTTCTCAATCTGTATCGTATTCATATCCTGCAGTCTGGATTGCGCAAGCTGTAAAGATCCGGACATTTCTCCGCTCCCGACGTCTTGAAAAAACACGAAAAATCCGATAAGGTATCAGTTAAGGCGATTTTACAGATCAGACAAATCCGGACTGCCGCCTCGTTTCGGTTCAGGCAGTCCCATTCACCATCGACCGGGGAGAAATCCATGCACCAGATTAATTATAAAATAACCGTACAGTATGAAGGAACCCGCTACAAAGGCTGGCAGAAACAGCCCGGCACGGAGAATACCATTCAGGGTAAGCTTGAGACCCTTCTGAGCCGCTGTCTGGATACGCCGATCGAAGTATGGGGCGCCGGACGGACGGACGCCGGCGTACATGCCCTGGGGCAGACCGCTAATTTCTGGGTTCCCGAAGATAAGCTGGAAGCATTTGCCGCCCAGGAAGAGACCTCCCTCAGATCGATGAAGACTTCCGCCGAGGACGCGGCCCTCTTCTCAGCCCTGAATCATTATCTTCCCGAGGATATCGCCGTTCCCCAGATGGTGCGCGCCTCCGAACGTTTTCACGCCCGCTATCTGGCTTCCTCCAAATGGTACCGCTACAGAATCCGCACATCCCCTGTTTCGGATGTCATGAACCGGCGTTTTCTGTGGCAGTACGGCAGCCCTCTGGACATCGAAAAAATGCACCGCGCCTCCCGGGCGCTGATCGGAACCCATGACTTTACCAGCTACTGCGGACTTAAAATGAAAAAAAGCGCCGTCCGCACGATCACTGACATCCGGATCACACAGCCGGACCAGGATACGATCTTTCTGGACTATTACGGAGACGGATTTCTGAACCATATGGTCCGCCTTCTGACCGGAGAGCTCGTGGAAGTCGGAGCCGGAAGATTTCCCGAAGACGCCCCCGCGGCCGCGCTCGAAGCGCAGACGAAAGGGGCCGCCTGCCACACGGCTCCCGCCAGCGGATTAACGCTCATGAAAGTCGTCTATTAAAATCCGCTGCAATACTCCATCAGCCGCTTCCGCAGAAGCTCATAGCGCTTTCTCTTCTCTTCCTTCACAAAATGGATCTCCCGCTGTTGCTCATGACTGCAGTCATAGCGGAATTCTTTGCCTTCGAACTGTTCGCACGTCAGGTCAAAGACATGATCCTGAATCTGGTTATAGCAATGGTAATTCCCGTCCCCGAGCGGAACGCCGAACACCCTGCCGCCGAAGAGGTCCTGTACCAGGAAGGCCGTGACAGAACACTGTCCGAGCGTTCTGTTTCCGGGATTCCAGTCTGCGCGCATCCGCGGAGCGCAGGTTTCGGCACACCAGCTTCCGGACAGGGCCTCATAGAGTTCTCCCACTGTCCGGATTCCGGGAAAATCAGAATCCGGCTCCCTGAAAGGCAGATCCGCATTCTCCCATCCATAGAATCGACCGCTCATAGATCTCCTCCTGCTCATCCCTTCGTGACTGCCGCCATGCTTCATCTGTTTCGGCATCTGCCTCCCCGGCAGCGGAAGCATTACTGTGCCTTCGTGACAATCATCTGCAGCTCATCCGCCCGGGGCATCTGAACACGTGCTTCAAAATCCTGCACACGGCTGTATGCATCATCCTCCGTAATCTCCCGTTTGACGCCATCCGCCATATTCAGGTAATAATAATGTATCTCATCTGTCATATTCCCAAGCAGGTCGGCATTCTTAAACTGCACGACCTCGGAACGGACCAGCTCATCCCCCGCGTCATTCATCTTCCAGACAGCGGCAAAGGAATCGCTGGCGCCGCTGCTTGCCCGCTGGAAGAGGCCGCCGCCTGAACACAGAAGAAAACGGTTCCTTACAAAGCCGCTGATCAGATGTCTGACCTCCCCGCCCGCAAAAGTGTAGAGATCCTGCACATAGCTGTCCTCTGTTCTTTCATACTGGCGGATAAAGATCAGCTCCTCCTGTCCGTTCCCGTCCAGATCCCTGTACAGATATCCAACGGATTCCCCGCCGTACATCGGCTCATAATTATCTGAACCAAGTTCCGTAAGCAGGTCAAAGTCATACTCCGACAATACCGCATTCATCGCCTCTGTATAACGGTCAATAAGATCGCTGTACACCTCACGGCCGGATCCGTTCGTTCCGGGAGCCCCGGCACCGGCAAGGCTGCCGGCAGTTCCTTCCGTTCCCGGATCCCGGACATAACCGCCTCCATCCCCGTATCCGCCTGTTACAGGTTCAGATCCATACGCAGCCGGCTCCCCATAAATCGTAAAATCACAGATCCTTTTCCGGTTCGTCCACAGACTTCCGTCTTTCATGGACAGGCCGGGCGAATATTCGAGAATGATCTCACCGTTTTCATCCTCAACTAAAACGATGACATTCGGCATGATCTCGCTGACATTGCATAACAGAAGGAACGGATCTCCTTCCCCGATCTGCCAGAGAAGATCCCCTGCAGCTCCATGATAATCATTCGTCTCATCCACAGTGTAACTGCAGACGCTGACCGTATAAGAGCTGTCCGCGGGAACAAGCGCATACAGCTCATAACCGCCCGCGTTCAGCCATCTTTCCCTCGGGATATCCGCCAGGAAAGGATATTCCTTCAGATAACGTCCGTAAGTATCCGATCCGGCCATATAAGAGGCGAAATCCGTACCGAATCCCAGATAGGCAACCGCAAGAAGGTCATCTGCATCCTTCGCCGTCTGTCTGAGAGAATCAAGACTGGCCCCGGTATCTCTCTGCGCTGCGGCGGCTGAAAAAGGCATAGATATCGCTGCCGCAAAAAACAGGATGCCAGCCGTCTGCGCTGCTTTTCTGATTCTTTTTCCACCTGAGCTGTTCATACGGAAACCCTCCTCTTCTCTCTGAAATAATCTGCCGCCGAAAAATAAGGAAACACTGATTCAACTGATATTCAGCTGTAAAAGTTCCGGATCAGCATTTCCTTTTTTCATTATAAACTGCCGTCTTCAGTGAAGCAAGAAATTATAACTGCCGTATGCGGCCAGTCTGAAGGCGCCTGTGTGAAAAATCAGAGCCGGCTTTAAAGAAACAGCTGTACGGTGAATCATGAACAACTGTATGAAAAACAGATGTATGGGATCACAAAAAGACCGGTTATGCGAATCTTTTCCAACTCTCATAACCGGTCTCTGTATACTTATCTTACGGCATTTCTATAGTGTCGTCCAAACTCAATATGCTCAGTCCGCCACCTTGATTACGCCCTTGACGATATTCGCCTTATCTTCCACGCAGGCGGTCAGAGCTTCCTGGATATCATCCAGCTGGAAGTAATTCGTGACAACGCCCTTCACGTCGATCTTTCCGCTGGCTACGGCATCGATGGCCAGAGGATAGATATTCCTGTAACGGAAGACAGTCTTGAAGGTCAGCTCTTTATCAAGAGCCATTCCGATCGGCAGAGTCATCTCACCGGATGCGCTGTAACCGACCAGAACGATCGTGGCGCCCTTCTTGGCCGCTTTGATCTGCTGCTGCGCGCAGATCTGGGATCCTGATGTCTCGACGCCCAGGTCAAAGCCCTTCCCGTCGGTCAGTTCCATAATCCTGGCAACAGTATCTTCCTTCATGCCGTTGATGACATAATCAGCGCCGAGCTTCTTAGCCTGTTCCAGACGCTTGTCCATCACGTCCACAACGATCACCTTTGAAACGCCGCGGGCCTTGAGGGAAAGCAGG
This sequence comes from uncultured Lachnospiraceae bacterium, assembly GCA_902779575.1. Lineage (GTDB taxonomy): Bacteria > Bacillota > Clostridia > Lachnospirales > Lachnospiraceae > Porcincola. The sequence goes on along the minus strand of CACZBW010000001.1, from coordinate 22,282 downwards.
GACATAAGGCCGATGCATCCGGAGCCGGTTACGACGGCAATCTGTCCAAGATGCGCATCGCCCTGCATGGCGGCGTGCATGCCGACTGCCAGAGGCTCAATCAGAGCCGCTTCCTCAGTGGTCATATTCTCCGGAATCTTGAAGCAGAGGGCCGCTTCATGAGCGACGTACTCCTGGAATACACCGTCAACCGGCGGAGTTGCGAAGAAGATGACGTCCGGGCAGAGATTGTATCTTCCTGTCTTGCAGAATTCGCATTTTCCGCAGGTCTTTCCGGGTTCCATGGCTACGCGGTCGCCAACCTTCAGATTCTTGACATTTTTGCCGACTTCGACAACCGTACCGCCGGCTTCATGTCCCAGAACAAACGGATACTCAACGATAAAATTGCCGATTCTCCCTGACTCATAATAGTGCAGATCCGAGCCGCACACGCCTACATTTTCCACCTTCACCAGGACTTCATCATCCTTGGGTTCCGGGATCGGGCGCTGCTGGATCTCACAGTATTTCAGTCTGGTCATAACTGCAGTCTTCATGGTTCCCTTCATAATCGTACATCCTCTCTTTCGCTCTTTAATTACACTGCCCGGTACAGGCAGTGTATGGATCTTTGCTCATGCGGGCACAGCAGCCGCTTTTGGGCGATTCCGCTTATAAAACATACCCGGACGGAATGCCGCCGGGTATGTACCATCGTACAGGAACTGTATCCTTCTTATTGTCTGGCCCGCAGACAATTTCAGTACACAGGGCGGCTGCCGTTCCGGGAAAGCAGCTGCATGCCGCTTCCCGGAACAGACAGCCCGACCCGTTTCAACAGATCTATTCTGCTGTTATGTCAGAATCAGTCAAGGTCAGCCTCGGAGATTTCACCGTTCTCGATGTAGATCTTCAGGAATTCATCAACGTTCTCAGCGTTGATTTCCGGAGCGTCAACATAGTCGTTGACTTCGGTATAATCCATCTCACCGTTCAGAACTGCCTCAGCATACTTCATGTTCAGAGCAGCGATCTCGCCTGCATCCTGAAGCGCGGTAGCGGTCAGAAGGCCTTCCCTGATCAGCAGGCAGCCCTGTGCGGTTCCGTCAACACCATATGCCAGGAAGCTCGGGGTTCCGTCTTCTGCGATATAATCGGTGTTATTTCTGACTGCCTCGATTGCGCCTGCAGCCATGTTGTCGTTCATGGAGATGATCGCGTCAATGTGCGTTCCGCCCTGTACCCAGGTCTCCATCAGAGCCATGGCTTCGTCGTTGTTCCAGTTAGCGTAATCTTCATAGAGGATGTTGACATCGTCGCGTACGTCAAAGAAATAGGTATCCCATGCTTCACGACGCTTCTCAGCATGATAGTTTCCGGACGGTCCGCGGAATACGACAACATTGGCGTTCTCCGGAACTTCCTCAACCGCTCTCTTGGCACCTACCGCTGCCTGTGCAACCGGGTCAGCGTCGACTGTGCCGGTGCCGGCCATAACCGCATTGTCAACTTCCGGATCACCGGTCTCACCGTCAAGGTCTGCCTGATGGGTGGTCGGGTTGGTTGTGACTACCGGGATACCGGCGTCAGCGATTGCCTTTACATAGGGAGCCTGTGCTGCATTGTTGTTGGACTGTACGATAACATAATCATACTGCTTTGTAATGCAGTCCTCAAGCTGCTTTGCCATCTCGGCGTCATCAGCCTCGCCGCTTACGCAGGTGAGCTCGATATCGTCGTACTGGTCCGCCGCTTTCTTCATCTCATTTGTCAGCCATGCCGCAAATGTGTCCGCGCTTGCGCGTGCGACGAAGCATACACGATAAGCATCGTCTGCCATAGCTGTCATCGGGGCTGCAAGCATTGCCGCTGAAAGAACTGCTGCTGAGAAAACCTTCCACTTCTTCATTTGTTGTACATCCTTTCTTTAGAAACTGTACGATGGTTTTGGGGAATCCCCCATGCTGCTTTAATATTTTCCCGCACGAGGCAGGTAATATTCTTTCCATAACTCAGGCCTTCGGGGCCTCATCCTTGACCGCCATGATCTGCTTGGTCTGCTTGCGGCTCTTGCTCCGGATATCAAAGGCAACGGCCAGTACGATGATCGCGCCTTCGATAATGCTCTGAATATAGGAGTTGACGCCGATCAGGTTCATGATATTTTCCAGGAAACCGATAATAAATGCTCCTGCCACGGTTCCCATAACGGTTCCTACGCCGCCCGAGAAGGAGGTTCCGCCAACGATGGCCGCCGTAAGACCGGTCATCTCATAGCCGACCGCTCCGTTCGGGATACCGGAATTGTTTCTCGCCATGAAGATCGCACCGGCAAGGCCGGCGAGCACGCCGACGATGGCATAGGAGATAAAAATCGACTTCTTCGTGTTGATTCCGCTGGCTTCCGCCGCTTTGCGGTTTCCGCCGATCGCGTAAAGACTGCGCCCGTAGCGCGTATGATTGAAGAGATACCAGACAATCACCGTAATCAGCAGAACGATCAGAACCGGTACCGGGAAGGGGCCGACCATGCCCTGTCCGAGCTGAACGAATTTTCCCAGCTGGAGGATATTGGCGCCTCCCGTATAGTACAGGGCGATTCCGCGGGCAACCTGCTGCATGCCCAGGGTCGCGATGAATGCCGGAACGTCAAACTGCGCGACAAATACGGCGTTGACCATATTACAGACGATACCGACCAGGAACGCGACCAGCAGAGCCAGAACCATCACATGGGTGCTCTTATAAGTCGAAACAGCCAGGACGCCGGACAGGGCCAGCACGGAGCCGATGGACAGGTCCAGGAAGCCGCTGACGATCAGGATCATCTCGGCATAGGCCAGCAGAATTCCGACGCAGAGCTGTCTGGCGACGTTCATCAGGTTATTCGGCGTCAGAAAGTATGGACTCAGCAGACTGCACGCGACAAACATGACAAGCAGCACGATAAAGATGGAAAAGCGCTGCAGACCTGCCGTTAACTTTGAATTCTTCATCTCTCTTCCTCCCTGTCAGATGTGTTCAGCAAACCAGTCGCCAGCATCATGATCTTTTCCTGCGAGAAATCCTTCCGCTCAAGGCATCCTGTAATCAGCCCCTGGCACATCACATAGATCCGGTCGCACATGCCGATCAGCTCCGGCAGTTCCGACGAGACCATCACAATCGTCCGGCCTTCCTTGACGATATCCGTCATCAGTTTGTAAATCTCAAACTTGGCGCCTACGTCTATGCCTCTCGTCGGTTCATCCAGAATCATAATCTCGGGTTCGCAGAGCATCCACCTTGCCAGCAGCACCTTCTGCGCATTCCCGCCGGAAAGGGAAGAAATCAGCGTATCCAGAGTCGGCGTTTTTACATTCATCTTCCGGAAAATCCTGCCGACGTCCTCCTTCTCTTTCTTTTTATGACTCATCCCGCCGTAGAAATAATTCTTTAAAGAAGCAACCGAGGCGTTCTCCGTAACACTCCTGACAGGAATGATTCCGTATTCCTTCCGGTCTTCCGAGAGCATGATGACTCCCTTGGAGATCGCGTCCTCCGGTCTGCGGATCGTCTGCGGCTTTCCGTCGATCAGAATCTCTCCGCTCTCCTTCGGATCCAGCCCGTAGACCGCGCGCATGACCTCCGTCCGGCCCGCGCCGACCAGTCCCGCAAAACCTACGATCTCCCCCTTGCGGGCGTGGAAACTAATCTGATCGAAGATCCCCTTCTGGCAGAAGTTCTTTACTTCAAAGACTTTATCCCCCAGAGGAAGAATCTCCTTCGGATAGACATTTTCCATCTTTCTTCCGACCATCCGGGCGATCACGGTATCAATGTCCAGATCCTCGGCCCTGTCTGAAGATACAACGGCGCCGTCCCGGATCACCGTGATATCATCCGCGATCCGGAATACTTCATCCATCTTGTGGGAAATGTATACGATGCTGACGCCCTTCTCCTTCAGTTCCTGGATTTTCTCAAAGAGGAGCTTTACTTCTCTTTCGGAAATGGAGGAAGTAGGCTCATCCATCAGGACGATCTGGGCGTTATTGGTAATCGCCTTGATGATCTCCAGCATCTGGATATCCGATACGGTCAATGTCTTCAGCTTCTGGTCCGGGGCATAGGACAGGTTTTCTTCTTTCAGGAACTTGATCGCTTCCCGGCGGACCTTTTTCCAGTCAACCTTTCCGAAGCGGTTAACAGGAAGGCGGCCCATGAAAAGATTCTCCTCCACGGACAGCTCGGAGACATAGTTCAGCTCCTGGGCGATCATCGAGATCCCGTACTCCCTCGCCTGAATCGGATTCCTGATCTCTACCGGCTTTTCGTCAATATAGATCTGCCCGGCGTCAGCCTTGTACAGGCCGGTCAGAACCTTCATCAGCGTGGACTTTCCCGCGCCGTTCTCTCCGCAGAGAGCATGAACGGTTCCTTTCCGCACCCTGAAACTGATATTGCTCAGCGCTTTCACACCGGGGAAAGACTTCTCGATGCCCTCAACTCTCAGCTTTATCTCATCCATCGCTTCACCTCCTTTTCCTCGCTCAGCGAACTGCCCGCACGCGTTCGCGGGTCCGGCATCCGGACGTCAATTCGTTATTCTTGTAACAACTTTTATAAATATACTTTATGTAACTTTGTACAACAAAATAATAGTTCAGCAGCAGTTGAAAGTCAATCCCCCAATTCATATTCGGCATTACTACAGAAATTCAGCGAACTGCTTTGGAAATTATGCACAAAAACAGCCGGTGGAATGATCGTTTTCCACCGGCTGTGCCTACATTTTCTCTATTGTCTTTTATCTTCCGGGTCCTGAAGTCTGTCCGGCAAAATCCCGAATCAGATCTCCATCATGAATTTCTTGATAAAAGGAAGACCCGCTCCGACAGCGGAAGCCTCCGTCTTATAGTGGCAAGGCTGTACGAAACCACTGTCTGTCTCGTAAGGGTTAAGCTTCGTAATCCGCTCCCGCAGCTTCTCCACGCAGCGGTCCATATAGGCTCCCACATAGCCTCCGAGAATAATCCCGCAGTCAAGCATCATACGGAGGTTAATCACAGTCACAGCCAGATAATCCAGATAAGTATCCAGAGCCTGCACGCATTCCGGATCCCCTTCGTCCACTTTCGCGAAAAACTGCTCCAGATTGCCGTCCGTCCGGTCTGAGAGCAGCTGCGCGGAACAGTAGGCATTGACGCAGCCCTTCTGCCCGCAGTAGCAGGGAGCTCCGTCCGGCACGATCTTCAGATGTCCGATTTCCGAACTGCGGAAATTGTCTCCCAGATAAATCTCGTCGCGGTCAATGATCGCCCCGCCGACGGAATTACTGAGCATCAGATAGAAAACCATGTTCTCCTGCTCGGACTTCCACGTCTCGGCAAAGCCTCCGGAATTGGCGTCATTGAAGATTTCCACGCGGTAAGGAAGCCTGGACGCAAAGCGTTTGTAAATGTCCGCAGGCGCTCCGAGAAGTCTTCCGTAAGTGACGTAATTTCTCGCTGTGTCAACGATGCAGGGCATCGAAATACCCACTCCGAGCACCTTCTTCCGGTCAATTCCGTTCCGTTCCAGAAGCTGTTCCAGCTTAAACGCCAGAGTATCATAATAATGCTCTGTATCCTGGTAGGGGAACTTTTCCCTCACGCCGCCGCATACGATATCGCCGGAGAGATCCACTACGACGATGGTGACATGATTCTGCGTAATATCAATCCCGATTCCGTAGGCAGCGTCAAGAACGCAGCGGATCACCCTGGCCCTGCGCCCTCCCGTGGACTGAAATACGCCGTCCGCGGTGATCAGATTCCTTCCCTCCAGATCCGAAAGATTCTGAATGATCGTCGGAATGCTCAGTCCGGTCTTCAGCGCGATCTCCTGCCTGGATATACCGCCGCTCTCGTATATGCAGCGATAAATATTATTCCGATTAATCTGTCTGAGTTCGATCTTGCTGGCCATAGAATAACCCTCCGCCGGGATCTTTATGTACCGCCCGAAAAATCCGAAACCCTTTTCCGCGCCATCCTTCCCTGCCATAATCTTCCGACTTTTATAAAAGTAAAAATACTCTGACAAGAGTATAACAATTGCTTTTCTGTTTGACAAGGCACAAAATAAAAAGGATTCGCATTCCGTGCTTCAGACAGGAAGCCCTGTTCTAATGGCATACTGCCCGCCCGCAGGTCCGATCACAGGTCTGCGGGGTCAGGCAGCGCCGTCACTCCTCCAGTCCGGCAAAGAACATCTCATAATAATCGTCTTCGCCTTCCAGAAGGGGAGAATTCTCTCCGCCGCCGTTTGTGCTTCTGCGCATGGCAGCGTACGCCTCCTCTCCCGCCTGCAGCAGATCCATATCATAGACCGGATAACCGCAGGACCGGCACTTTTCACAGAAAGCAGCCAGCGGATTGGGAGCCAGTCTGGTTGCTTTCAGATCTTCCTTCAGCTGCGGATCCTTCCTGGCTTTCAAGGCCAGTTCATCCAGCATCTCCCCGATACTCATATACATCTTTCAAAAACCTTTCTAAGTCAGTTCCGGACTTTATTTCTCAAAATACTTCAGGATATGTATGGCGACCATAACCAGCTCCTGCTTCTGATTGGTCACCTCAATCTTCGCGTAGGATCTCATCTTCTCTTCATCGATCTGATCGCAGACATAGTGAACGGTCAATGTGTCCCCGATAAAAACAGGCGCGATAAAACGCACATGATCATATCCGGCGGAAACGACCGGAACCGGACAGTCCTCGGTAAATTTGGAGGAAGCCGTACTCGCCAGGGCAAGGGAGAGAACGCCGTGGGCGATCCTGTGCCCGTAGGGAGTCGTCTTCATATATTCCTCATCAATATGGTTCCGGAAGAAATCACCGGTAATGCCGGCAAACAGATAGACGTCCGACTCGCCGATCGTCTTGCTCACCTGGACGGAACGGCCGACTTCATAGGGTATTTTCGACATAGCATTTACCTCCTTTTACATTTTCCGACATCTGTCTGTATCGATCATACTGTCCTTTTTCTCTGGTTACCTCGTCAGGTTCTGCACCCATTTATATTTTCGGAAGCGGTACATGACCCACGGGATCTTGCCCACCTCGTCCAGGCATGTGCAGGCGTAAACCAGCAGGACATGCCAGTGGAAGACAAATGCGCCCAGCAAAGCCAGCGGAATCGCAATCCCCCACATACAGACCGCGAGACTGTACATGTCAAAAAGCGTATCTCCCCCGCCGTCCAGAACGCCGTTGATTGTGATGGTATTCACGCATCTTCCGATCATGTAGATGCCCATGATAATCATCATGCCGGTCAGATAGCTCTGCGCTTCCTCCGTCAGGATCACCATCCGCACAACCAGAGGGGTCAGCGCCAGAACAAGCGCTGTCGATCCGAACCCGATCACCCAGGAAATATTCTTCAGACGGATTCCGTAAGCTTTCCCGCGCTCCAGTCTTCCGGCGCCGAGTTCATTTCCGACCATAATCCCGGCGGCGCTGCCGATACCGTTGCAGGCGCAGCAGATCAGGTCGCGGATTACGGCAGACACCGAATTTGCCGCGGCGGCGTCCGCGTCCATATGTCCCATGATCGCCGTATAGGAAGTAAATCCGACGCCCCAGAGCAGTCCGCCGCCCAGAAGCGGCAGGCACTGCCTTTCGAAATCAATGGTCAGCAGGCGGTCCAGCGCGAAAAGCCTGTTCCAGGCAGGGCGGATATAACCGCTCCGGAAGCTGATGATCAGGCACAGGACAAGTTCCAGAACTCTGGACAGGGTCGTCGCAAGAGCCGCACCTCTCGACTGCATGGAAGGCAGGCCGAATAGTCCGAAGATGAATAAAGCATTCAGGAGAATGTTGCACATCACTGCGCTGAAACTGACCCAGGCGCAGGGTTTCATATGGTCTGTCACCTTCATCATGGTAAGATAGCACTGGGAAATTCCGGTCAGCAGATAGGACCAGCCGGCTATGCGCAGATAGGCGCTGCCGATCCGGACCAGTTCCGGATCATGCGCGAAAACCCGCATCAGCAGGCCTGGAATAAATTCACAGGCCCCGAAGAATAACAGGGAGATCAGGCCTGCAAAAAAGAGCATCAGGTGAAAAAGCTTCTGCAGGGTTTTTCTGTCCCCCTTGCCGTAATACTGGGCGCCGAGAATCGCGCCGGCAGCTGTCACTGCCGCGAGGAACATGTTCTGTACAAACTGAATCTGTGTCGCCAGCGACACCGCCGTCATCTCATTCTGGGCGATCCTGCCAAGCATCAGGGCATCCGCCGCCGCGACGGACGCCAGCATCAGGCTCTGGAAGGCAAAAGGAAGTGCAAGCTCAAATAATCTCTGATTAAAAATTCCCTTATCAATTTCAACGGTTTCTGTATTTCTCACGATAAACCTCTCTGACTATCCACGGCTGATTTCTCTGTATATCATGATCATTTCAAAAAGTATACTGTATTCATTTCCGCAGCGCGAACTCATATTCCGGCCGAAAGCATGATCCGGACTGAAAGTTCCGCCGCATTTATCCGGGCTCGTCCGCGGGCTGCTGACCCCAGATATACTGCTCCAGCTCGCTGAGTCCCTCATTCTCCGGTTCGACGAGCGCTTTCGAGAATTGTGTCTCATAGAGCTGCGTGTAGACGCCGCCCGCCTTTACAAGCTCCTTGTGGCTTCCCCGTTCCACAATTCTGCCGTCCTGTACCACCAGGATCTCGTCCGCAGCCAGAATCGTGGACAGGCGGTGGGCAATCAGGATACTGGTATGGGTCCGGATAATCGGATCGATGGCCTCCTGGATCTTCTGCTCCGAGATGGAATCCAGCGCTGACGTCGCCTCGTCAAAAATAAAGATCGAAGGATTTTTCAAAAGAATCCTGGCGATCGAGATCCTCTGCTTCTCTCCTCCCGAAAGCTTCAGGCCCCGGTTTCCGACAAGGGTATCCAGGCCCGCCTCCTGCTTCTCTACAAAGTCATAAATATTCGCTTTTTTCAGCGCACTTATCATTTCTTCCTCAGAAGCGTCCGGTTTTGCATAGAGAAGATTCTCCCGTATGCTCCCGTTAAAAAGATAGGTTTCCTGGGAAACGATCCCGATCTGTTCCCGGAGAAAGGCAAGATCCAGTTTCCGCACATCGATCCCGTCAAACATGACGCTCCCCTCCTCCACGTCATAAAGACGCGGGATCAGGTTGATAATCGTACTCTTGCCCGATCCCGAAGGTCCCACGATGGCAATGCTCTTTCCGGCATGAAGGGTAAAACTGACATCCTTCAGGATCTTTCTGGACGGCTCGTAGGAAAAACCGACATGGGAAAACTCGATTGTTCCCTCGACCTGCGAAGGTATTATCGCGTCCGGGGCGTTCTGAATCTCCACCGGAACGTCAAAGTAATCGAAAATACGTGTAAACAGAGCCATCGAGCGGATCCAGTCGACCTGAATATTCAAAAGACTGTTCACCGGCATATACATTTTCCCGAGAAGCGCTACAAGGACTGTGATATCGCCGACCGTCAGAGAAGCATGATAGCGGATCATCAGGAGGCCGCCGACAAAATAGATCAGCATGGGCCCGATGCTGGTAAATGTACTCAGCACCACAAAAAACCAGCGGCCCGCCATCCGCTCGCGGATGTTCAGCCCGATCATCCGCCTGTTCGCCGACTCATAACGGCTGTATTCCTGCTCTTCCTTTCCGAAAAGCTTGACCAGAAGCTGCCCGCTCACGGAAAGCGTCTCATTCAGGATCCCGTTAATCTCATCATTGCATTCCTGGGATTCATTGGTAAGCGACCACCTCGTCTTCCCGGCTCTGCGGGTCGGAATGGAAAAGAGGGGAACGATCACGATCCCGATCAGAGCCAGGATCCAGTTCTTCTGGAACATGGCGATCATGGCAATCACAAGGGTGACGACATTGGACAGAATGCTCGAAAAGGTGTTGGAAATAACAGACTGAACCCCATCGATGTCGCTGGTCATGCGCGTGATAATGTCCCCCTGGTTATTATCTGTAAAAAACCGCTGGGACATCTCCTGCAGATGGCGGTACATCTGATTTCGCATGTCAAATGTGATATGCTGCGCCATCCAGGTATTGATATAACTTTCCGCAAGCCCGATGAGATTCGCGAGGAACGTCACCAGAAGAGACAGAAGAATATAGCGCACCAGAGCGTTCAGGTCTCCCTTCAGGAGACCCTCATCCAGGATCTTTCCGGTCAGGATCGAGGGCAGCAGGGTGAAAAAGGATGAAACCACGATACAGCCCAGCACCAGAGCAAGCTGAAGCTTATACGGCATCAGATAGGAGAAAATCCTTTTCAGCAGAGCAGGCGTGACCTTCGGCTGGCTGCTTTTCTCCTCCTCGGTAAGAAATTTGCCCATCGGACCTCCCGGCCCTCTTCTTCCTGACGGCGGCATAATCAAAGATCCTCCTTATAAAACACATCGCGGCATACTGTTCTCTCAAGTTAATCCGACTATAACATATAATGTATACTTTTTCAAAAGTAATAACAAAAGCCGGTCCCATTTCTGAGACCGGCTTTTCTGGCAAATCATTATTCAGTTGACGGCATTTCCGGTTCGAATCGGAAAGCGACTCTGGCATTCCGCCCGCAGAGGTCCCGAAGACTGATCTCCGTCCCTTCTTCCAGGCACAGAATGTGGTCGGAAACCGTACCAACCCGATAGATCAGGCTGCTCATTTTCAGTTCAAATCCGGAGATGATCATACTGCCGTCCTCCCCGTAACTGAGCTCCTGTCCCTCTTCCAGTTCCGTCGGAACGCCGGCCCCAAAGCCATAATAGACCGTCTTTATCCCATAGATCCCGTCTTCCCGTATCTCAAAATAATCGATCACGGGACTCTTATTTACAGAGTGAATGAATTCTATGGAGAAGACGTCCCCGGCTTTCACCTCGTAGGAAGCGTACTGCTTCTGAGTGGAAGGATCCTCCAGAATCAGGCTTCCCCCTCCGGACTCTCTGCAGGCGAAGGCGGTGTTCGTGAAAGCAAAGCATGCCATAAGCACAATAAATGCGATAAAGATGAATGCCCTGCTCCGGATCCGAAGATTACTCAACGGTAATTCCCTGCTCTTCATAATACTTCTTCGCGCCTGCATGGAAGGATACGCTCATGCCCTTTACAGCATCTTCCGCATTCAGAGACTCAAACTTTGCCTGCTTTTCAATCAGAGCGTCCTTATTCTCGAAGGCGGCTTTCAGAAGATCGTAAACCAGGTCTTCACTGACAGCATTGGAAGCAACCAGGGTCGCGCGTACGGAAACAGTCACGATATCCTTTTCAACGCCTGCATAGGTTCCAGCCGGAACAACCGCGTCCGTATAGAAATTATAAGAATCCTTCAGTGCCGCAATATGTTCCTCATCCAGCTGGACCAGTCCGATGCTTGCGTTCTCCGCGAGTTCCTCCACAGCTGCCGTCGGGGCGCCTGCTACGATAAATGCCGCGTCCAGTTCTCCTTCTCTCAGGCTGTTGGCAGAATCGCCGAACGAAGCATTCACAACTTCAATATCATCAAAAGACAGGCCGTATGCCTCAAGAATCTCGCGCGCGTTAAATTCCACGCCGGAGCCCGCGTCACCGACGGAAACCTTCTTTCCTGCCAGATCCGCAACCGTTTTTATCGCATCATCACATGTGATGATCTGAATCGTCTCATCATACAGACCGGCAACCGCCGAGAAGTTTGTATAAGGATCCTCTCCGTCAAACAGGCTGGTTCCGGTGCTTGCATAATACATGACATCGTTCTGTACTGTGCCGAACTGCGCGTCGCCTTCCTCGATCATTTCCAGATTGGCCCTGGACGCCCCGCTGGATTCAATCACAAGTTTTGACTCCGGCAGCAGAGGGTTCAGCACATCAGCCAGAGCACTTCCCACTGCATAGTAAGTGCCCATGGGGCCGCCCGTCACAAAGTACAGATCATCCGCCATAACAGCCATAGTTCCAAAAGATACAAGAACACATACACCGGTCACAAGTCCTGCAGTCAGTTTCTTAAACATAGGCCCACCTCTTTCTTTGCTTTTTTTGAAATGAAGGGTTGATTGGTTGCTATATATACAGGGATGCGGATGAAACGCAGAACAGAACTGCGTTTCCATCCCGCTCCCATTATTGTCAGAATACAGGCCGGACTCTGAGCGCGGCAATTATTGAATTATTACATATGTCTTATTTTATGGTATCATATGCACCTATGCATTACAACTATTATTTTACATTTAAAACATTTACGGCAGTAACATTGTGCATATGAAACATATTCTTCATGTTCGATTTTTCGTATACTGCACCAGATAAAACGAAACCAAATAAAAAAGAGACCGGCAATCTGCGCCGGTCTTTAACCTCTTGTTATTGATTTCTTCCGCAGCGTACACTATAATGTACGCAAGGAAAGGAGGATTTCATATGACTACCACTACAATTACAGATTTCAGAAAGAACGTTTTCTCTATAGTTCAAAACACCGTTCGCTTTAATGAGCCTGTCAATATCACCACCAAAGACGGCAATGCTGTGATGATCAGCGAAGAAGATTACCTCGGGATCATGGAGACCTTGAATCTGACTTCAATCCCCGGTATGAGGGAAAAGCTGATTGAAGGTCTTAACACTCCTTTGTCCGATACCATTCCCGAAGAGGAGGTGGAATGGTAAGTGTATAAAATTATCTATACAAAAACCGCTGTAAAAGATATACCGAAACTAAAGGCAGTTCATCCGGATACTAAAGCCAGGGCTCTCATTGAAGTTCTTCGCGAAAATCCATATCAGACCCCACCATCATATGAAAAGCTGGTTGGTGATCTTCTGGGACTTTACTCCAGAAGAATAAATCATCAACACCGGTTAGTCTATCAGGTTCTTGAAGAAGAGAACACTGTCAAGATCGTCAGTCTCTGGACTCATTATGAGCGGTAATCGTCCATTATCAAGGAACCCGATTCCTGCCTGACAATGAGAAACATCGGCTTTATCGCCGTAATCTCATCATACTCCGTCTGAGAAACTGTCACACTCGAATTGATCGCCATAAGTTCCTCTGTCATGACCTTCCAGGCTTCGTCCGCCGTCTTTGCCTTTCCCTCCCGGATTACACGGATCATCCGGTCATAGGTCGCCGGATGCGCATACTCGTCCGGAACCTTATAGCCGGGACACTGCGTATTCAGCTCACGGCTCTCCGCAACCGCCTCCTGCCAGACTCTGTCCGCATAGCGCTTATTATTGCGCCTGGTAGGAAGAATCTGTGAAGACATGGTATAAAACATGAACGCCATGCCGAAAAGGACGAAATACATGGCATATCCCTGATGCCGGATCACAGAGACGATACCGATTGCAAGCGCGCCGGCTGCCAGCATAAAAATGGCGATCGCCGCGTACCGGTAATATGGATTCATCTGATCCATCACCCTCTTCTGCTTCGCCGATGCGGAAAGGTGCGCAGGCACTTCGGCATGCTCCTCCAGATAGGCTTTGGCCGTCCGAAGCTCCTTCAGTGTCTCTTCCGCCTCCGGAGAAAGCGTCTTCAGATAACGCGCCTCTTCCTTCGCCCGCTCCTCCGCAAGCCGACGCTCGCCCTCCCGGCTCACAGTCGGGATCCCGGGACATCTCTTCCTAAACTCGATGATGAATTCATCCACCTGCTCCTCGTATTTGAAATTACACTGCTTCTCCGTTCCGTCCCTGAGCTGGACCACCAGATAGGGAATCGAACTGAACATCCCCTTTCCGGTAAATCCGCCCTTTGACATGGCAACCCGCTTAAACACACGGCTGATATCGCTGTACGCCGCGTAAAAGCGGCGGTCCACGAAAAAGCTGTTGAGATAAACAGCTTTTTCACCGAGTCCGCATGGGCCGGCCTTCAGGCAGGCTTTGACATCACTGCGAAGCACTTCGCGCGGAAATGTCTTCTTACCAAGGGGTACAGGTGTAAAAAGCATGAACAAATCCTCCTCTTTCAGGAACATCCAGTGTTCCTGACTGATTCACTTAAAAACGGTTTATCCGGAAATGTAATTTCGCGGCAATCCTGACAGCAGCCCTGCATACAGACTGAGCCTGCTACAAACCCGCAGGAATTGCACTGTAAAGAATAAAGAGGGGCGGGATCGCTCCCGCCCTCCATAACTGTCTGAACCATTTTCGAAAATAGCTTCTACTCAGGCATACTTTCTGCTGCTCTTCCAGAAAATGCAGAACATCGCGATTGCGAAAATAATGCCGACCGGATAAGCAACTGTCGTATTGTTTTTGAAGAACGGGATAAGACCCAGTGTCTCCGGAGCCATCATGAAGTAAGTCGAAGAAACCGCGCTCATGAATACTGCCGGGCATACGCCGATCCAGTAATTCTTCTTCTCTTTTGCAAGATACATGGCGCCGGCCCAGAGTACGATCATCGCCAGCGTCTGGTTCGACCAGCTGAAATATCTCCAGATCACCTGATAGCTCAGGAAACCAAGCGTATTGCCGAAGCCAAGGAACGCACCGATGCCGAGAACCGGGATGCAGAGCTTCAGTCTGTTCGCAAAAGACTCCTGATCCAGCTTAAACCAGTCAGACAGCGTCAGACGCGCTGAACGGAATGCGGTGTCGCCGGAGGTAATGGGGCAGGCGATAACGCCGAGCATCGCGAGAACCACGCCGACAGAACCCATCGTCTTTACGCAGACATCATAGATGGCAGCGGACTGGCCCTGTGCCAGAACTTCCTGAAGACCAGTGCTGAGACCGCCGGTCTTCTCATAGATTGCGCAGCCGGCAGCAGCCCATACAAGGGCGATGCAGCCTTCGGCAGCCATAGCGCCGTAGAATACGAAACGGCCCTGGCGCTCGCTCTTCAGGCAGCGCGCCATAAGCGGAGACTGTGTTGCATGGAAGCCGGAGATGGCTCCGCAGGCTACGGTGATGAACATAAAGCTCCAGACCGGAGTTCCGGCAGGATGAAGATTTCTGAAATTGGAGAAAATCTCCGGGATAACATAGCCGTGAGTCGGAAGTCCGATCGACACGCCGACTGCCATCGCGATCAGGCAGAAGCCGAAGATCGGATAGATCTTACCGATGACTGCGTCAATCGAGATAAATGTAGCGATGAAGTAATAGCAAAGGATGATGCCAAGCCAGACAGTCGTTGTCGCAAACGGCCCTGTAACGCCTTTTTCACTGATCAGCTTCACGATCAGGCCTGCAGGTCCGACTGCGAATACGGTACCGACCATGATCAGAAGAATCACGGAGAAGACACGCATAACGTTCTTCATGGTCCCGCCGAGATAAGTACCTGTGACTTCGGAAATGGAAGCGCCGCGGTTTCTCTCGGACAGCATGCCGGAGAAATAGTCATGAACGCCGCCTGCAAAGACAGTTCCGAAGGTGATCCAGAGGAATACAATCGGTCCCCAGAGCGCACCCTGCATGGCGCCGAAGATCGGGCCGAGGCCTGCGATGTTGAGGAGCTGGACCAGAAAGAGCTTCCACTGGGGGAGTACGACAAAGTCGACTCCGTCGTTGATAGCAACTGCGGGCGTCTCGCGGTCATCAGGCGCGAAGGTGTTATCGACCACTTTGGAGTAGGTCAGATAACCAAGCACGATGAGGCAGAGACAGACAATAAAACTGATCATAATATCTCCCTCCCTTTTTGTAGAATAATGATCAAAGCTATTATAGCACTTTGACAAGGCAGTTCAAGACCATTTGCCGGCAGCTATGCTTTAAATTGCTAAAGCGATGGCAAAGTTAAAGTCTCAGGTCCCGAATGAAAAGCACCGGTCCAGTTGACCGATGCTTTCTTCAATCAGATATTTATTTTTTTCTGTTTCAAATCCTTTATGTCAAAACATCAAAACTTATCTCACCCACGCTGCCCTTCTGCGTTTCTTCCATATCAGACCCGCTTATAGATATTTGGTTGAAAAGTCAATCTCCGTCTCCTCCACAGCAGTAATACCGCTCCAAGGATCAGCATACTGCCCAGAATCGTGAAGAGCAAAGTGCCGGGACCGCCGGTGTTGGGGAGCTGCACTCCGGGGGTGTTGGTTATTGTGATCAGGCTGATGGTTCCTGTGCCGTCGAAACCTACTTTTTCTTCATCATCTGCCATAGAGCATGTGACAGTTCCGTTGGAGACATCAAATTCAATATAGGGCAATGTGTTGATGTACCCGGCCGGAACGTATACTTCGTAAAGTCGGTAGGTACCATCCGGCAGATTGGTCAACGTGTGCGCAGCATCTGTTGTTTCAAAAGCACTCTTGAACTCCTTCTGTTCACCGTTGATTTCCCTGTTAAAATCATCAACACCCCCAATCTCCACCGATGCAAGTTCCTCAACACCGTTGTTGTCCCCCTCGGTTTTCTTCACCGTTCTCAACTGGAAGACAGCGCCTGAGAGACCTTCTCCGTTTTCTTTATTCTTTAAAATGTTTACATCTGTACTGATCTTCCGGTTCGTGAAGATTACATCGGTTTCACTATTGGAAACAATTGTCCCTGAAGTATTCCCACTGGTGGCCGCTAACTCATAACCATACGTTCCGGACTCCACCACCGTATATGTACTCCCTGCCGGAATATTGCCGATGGTCAGCTTCTGATCCTGTCTGATGGACCGGATCACCTTGATTGTTTTGTTGCTTCCGGCCGGATCGGGTGTTGTCTGATTGCCATAAAGATCGAGCGTAATCGTATCATTTGCATCATTGACATTTGTGCAGGTAATCGTCTGCTCATCCGCATTGTCCTTATTAAAGGAATCACTGGTGAATGTGTAGACCGGGCCGGATGACCCTTTTTCAGTAATTACTCGCCATGTAGAATTTGATCCGCTGACCTTATCCACCTGATAATAATGCCACTCCCCATCCTCATCTACAGTATGGTAGAAGCAGTCATTGACAGCAAACCACGGAATATGATCTCCTTCAAACAGTTCATCATCATTGTTCACCGTAAGTGTGAACTCGAACTCGGTATCATCCGTCGGATCCGGATTGCCGCTGTTATCCAGCACGCGTTTCTCTAAATTGAGATACCCGCGCAGCGAGTTAACAACTGTTAATGCGGAGCGGCCGTCTGATGCAACGTTAATTGACGACATTCCGGTAATGTTATAAGATGTAACTTTTCCATCACTGTCTTTAGCAACATTCTCAAAATCAACATTCATTAAAACACCGTCAACCAGCATCGGATGGTAGACCGGAGCCTCAAAGTCGAATTCATAACCTACATCTGGTTCGCTGATCGTATAGTCATGTCCCTCTTCAAGAAGGTAGTATTTAGTTCCTCCTTCCTCAGGATATGCTGTAAAGGTATAAGCTGTTTTATCAAGCCCGAGAGCATCCATACGGGCTTCGCTGAGCATCAAACCTGTCGCAATGGAAAAGCTCTCCGCCCAGTGGGTGCCGATCTCCCGAGCGTCCTCGTCTCCCTGCGAGCATCTCACGAATTTGTTCTGTGCATCGTCCCATTTAACGTAGATGAGATCTGTGGAATTCCAGATGTACTTTCCCTGCTCCGCATCCCAGCCAAGGCCAACGGACGTATATGGTGTTGTACTTTCATCCTGTAGGATATCAAAACCGATTGAATAGGGATTCTCCGGATCCCCATATAGCAGCTGCGCCAGAATATCCGGGTCTCTGCTGATATTCCACACCTTTTCAATCTGTGAAGATGATGCCGTCAGAGGCATAGGATCGGGGGCTACCGGATTCACAGTGTACTGGCCGGTATATGTCGTTTCGTCAGATGTATTAAACGTATCCTCAGTCGCAATGTAATATGTCACTTCCTGTATTGTGTTGGTAAGTACTGCGAAGATACCGTTGGGATAGCGCACGATGTTTGGATAGTTGGCAACTCCGTTTTTATAATAAAGCAGAGTTGTTCCATCTGAGGCATAAACAGGTGTCGGCGTTGAATCTGCCCCCCATGTCATCAGTCCGTTATTCAGTTTTGCTACATAATCGTATGCCTCCTGGTTTGGCCACACGACAAAGCTGATCTTATAAGTCGCGCCTTCCTCCAGCATGCCGAGAGGTGACAAATCCCAATTCAGGTCTCCTACTTTGGTAATAGTATTCGTTTCGAGAGTCGCGATCGGCATATAGAATGTCTTTGCGTCGTCTCCCGAGCCAACAGTGCATTTATAAACAGTCGCGGTCGCATTTTCATCAACCGTAATACCACTGCCTCCCTCTTCACTGCTGGAACCCGAAATTTTGGTATATGTTATGGTATCCGTACCGCCAGGATAGGTAGAGCCTCCAATCTCGAAGACGGCATTGCCACTTGCATCTGTGGTAACCGAATAATCCGCAGTCGTACCTCCAGTCTTGCTGTAGGTAATACTTCCAAGATTGCCCCCGACGTTGGCAGAAAGGGCTGTAGATGTTGTATCCATCGCAATGCCGTCTTGATAGTTGACAGCAATATGGGCGACCCTTTCTTTCAGGATTCCGAAAATGCTTGCTAACGCCTGCTCCAGCTTCCCCGGGTCTGAGGCATAATAGCTGTGATCTGAGTGGACATTTTTGTTATATGCATAATCTACCAGCTTGTCCAGATATTTATTATTCTCATCCGTTGAATCACCAAAGGAAAAGACTCCATAGAGTTCATAACCAGCATTCACGATATCCCGTGCTTCATCTCTGGCTCCCAGATAGCAGCCTTCACCGCTGACGAAATAATTACTCTTACTAGAAGGGTCCCAATACTGAGACGGCGCACCATCTGTCATCAACAGAATATAGGTCGGATCATCGTCGCCTGTTGCCGCAACCGTTTTCGCCGTGTCAAGAGCCTGCGCCCAGTTCGTGCCGCTGGGGCATGACAGGCTATCAAGAGTAGTCATAAATGTATCGGCACTGTTTGTCCAATAAGCTGGTGTCCCTGTGCCTCCATTGAAGGTGTGCGTCGATGCGCTATAGTTGAAATCGACCAGCGCGAGCTGCACCATATTCGTTGAAGCATTATCATTGGGTAACAGATCGTTCAGGAAGGCGTTCAATACATTTCTCGCTTGAATAAAACGACTGTCTGTCCGATTTTTGAACTCGTTATCGCCATACTGTGTGTTTGCATTATAAACGCTTCTTCGCATACTGCTCGAAGTATCAAATACGATAACCAGATTGATTCCGTTACTCTCTTCATGACCTTTTGCATGAGTGGACACGCTCAGATCCATTGTATAGGTGCCGTCTCCATTCGGAGTCAATGTCTTGTCTTTCCCGATGTCATCAATCGTTTCTCCGGATGGCGTATGTCCGGAGGGACTGCCTGAAGATATTGGGATGGGATCATATACTAAATAATAATCGTATGGATGTGCATCATTATCAGCAACGGCTGTGTGGTCGCTGGGATCACTACCGTTGTTATAAGACCAATGATTAAAGTCACGCGTAGGTTCCTTTCCGGCATCAAACCACCAGGAACCGGCCTTATCATGGTGTGTATAGAACAATCTGTACTGCAATGTACCATTATTCCATTTCAATTCATTCCCGATAATGGAGTGTGTGTAGCTGTCTGTACTGTTGTTAATATCCTGCCATGTGCTCTTGTGGGTATTGCTGAGAGTATATCCATTAACAAGGAACTGGTTTAGGTCAATGATTCCGTCTGCTCCGATTACCAGTTTTTCCGGATTGATCTTAAAATTGCCATTCACAATTTCTACCGGTGTGCCGTCAGCATAGGTGACTTCTCCAGCCGTAAATGATGTTCCGCCTTCCTTTACGAAATGGAGGGTGACCGGGAAAGTCTGTTCGATACTGTAAACGGTAAACCATTCATCCGGGTTGCCGGATTCTCCACCACCAGCCCAGGTACCATATCCATTATTGGTTTGGCTTCCCCAATTATTCAGTGCATAGCTGCCGCTGCGAATACGTATCTGATTATTGTTATTCGTATCGACCCGTAAGCCTTGAGGTGAATCAGACACAGATACATTTCCCTGATTATCTATATTCAGATACCCGGCAGACGAGTGGATGTAATAAGTATTTCCACTCTCGCCGACCCTGGTAAACGTCCACTCTGTAAGCTGAACAGAGGAATCAGACGTCGTAACAGTTCCCGCAGCAGTATTAATACTGACAGCCGCCGCCTGAAGCCTTCCATACGTGGAATGCGCCGTACTCTGAACTGCATTATTTCTGACCGGATTAATCAAAGCGCCTTTGGCACCATTTAGATTCGTAACTGCTGTTATACTGTAAGAAGCATCTGTCACCCGTATTGTGAATACTTCACCATTCTTTAAGGTTACAGTTAGCGTCTCCTCTGTATCAAACGGCTGCACACTAATCAGAGCCCAGTCCCCGGCTTCAACCGTCTGCTCATTAATTTCCTCTATCTGCTCTTCCGTCAGTTCCGCGCTGTACTCACACTCCAGCCCGCGGCCTTCCTTAATCTGACCAACCGTGGTATCTGCTTCAACCTTGCTAACATCCACCAGGGACGACGTGCTGAATTCCACAGAAGCCACGTCCGCAACAAATTTCCTTGTGGCTTCGCTGACTTCCACATCGCCCAACGTGAGCGCCGTATTCGTATCGAAGTTTACACTATTCTCTTCTACCACATCGTTGGCGGCGTTTTCCTCAGCATTTTCTACAATTACAGACTCGGTTTCGTCCCCATTTCCCTCAGAGTTTGTATCGCCAATTATACCCAGCACTTCTACCAGGTCTGTAAAGCTTACAAATCCACCTCCAGGAAGGCTAAACTGGTACATTTTGCCGTTCACGGAGTACTCAAAGTCCACCCACTCACTAAGCATAAGAACAACCCCTACATACGGCAACGAAACCCCCGGTTTATTTGCGATTCCGCCCAGATTATTGCGTCGTTTTAGCAAAGAAGTGCTGCTCTATCAGGGCTTCGAGGACGGTATACATTTCATGATGTCTGAGCACGGTCTGTATGATTAATTGCACCTCCAAACGAAAAAAGACCCGCAGCACAGGCCGGTTTTCCCGGTTTTCCCATGCTGCGGGCCGTGTTTCTTGCTTATGCTTCCCTTGGCAGCTCCACGCTGATCCCGGCTTTGAAAGTCACCGTGACCGTCTGCCAACCGATCTCGACTTTCTCGATAAACCGGAGAATATCGTCGTCGGAGCATTCCGTCACTCTGCCGTCCGCGTATCCTGGCCTTGTGAGCCGGAAGAAAAGATCCGGTTTCGCGCACCGTCCGTTCGGGCTTTCTCGGTAGGGGCGCTCTTCGCTTCCTTCCGCAATCGCCCTGACACGATCCTGCAGACCCCGGATATGAAGGGCTTTGTCGGCGTAAACCGCCCTCAGCTCAGATGCGGCTGCCCACTTTTCTCTGACCTCTGCCAGCTGCTTTCGCGCGTTCTCTTCTGCGTCTGTGTTGCCAGCCTCCTGTGCTTCACGGATTTCCTCTTCCAGAGAATCCATCGCCGTCTCCATTCTGGTCAGCACTTCGTCTGCCTTGTCCAGCCCGCCCCAGCGAAGGCGCTCCTCCAGCCTGACAAGCTCGTCCCTTCGTTCCGGCAGGGCATTGAAGGCATCCACGATGATCTGGCGCAGCCTGTCATCCCGGATGGAATCATTCCTGCACTCGACGTCCGGGTGCCTGCTTTTATTCATTTTGGAATCACAGCGCCATGTCGTTTTCACCTGTCTGTAGGGCAGGCCGCAGTTTCCACACACCACTTTGGAGGAAAGCACATTGCTGTGGTAATACTTGAATTCCTGCCAGTGCTTTCTTCTCCTCGCCATCTCTGCCTGCACCTGCTGGAAGATTTCTCTCGGAATCACAGGTTCGTGGCTGTTTTCCACGAAATACTGAGGAAGCTGGCCGTTGTTCGGCGCTACCTTCTTTGTCAGGAAATCGACCGTGTAGTATTTTTGCAGGAGCAGGTCTCCGCTGTATTTTTCGTTCTTCAGAATGTAAGTAATGCCCTGATCATTCCAGTTGCGCTCAAATACCGTGCCGCCGGAAGTGGTCTTATTGCCGTCCACCCCTTCCTCCGCCAGCATCCGGGCGATGTGTTTCGGGGAATAGCCGTCAAGGTAATCCCGGAAGATCCGCTGAACAATCTCCGCTTCCTCCGGCACGATTACGAGGGAACCTTCTGGTGTACGGTTGTAACCAAGGAGCCTGTGGACACCGGAGCACACCTTGCCTTCCTGGTAATGGTATCGCACACCGATCTGCACGTTCTGGCTGATGGAGGCTGATTCCTGCTGCGCAATGGATGCGAGGATGGTG